>CAWDGP010000013.1:0-1032929 GCA_963801905.1 uncultured Actinomycetota bacterium
CCGCCGCAACGAGACCGTCGAGGCGGTACGGGCGACGGACTTCCTGCTCGGGCGCGACGAATGGGGCGCCCACTGGATAGCCCGCCATCGCGCGAGGCAGGCGGCCGAGCTCGCGTGAGCCTCCTCGAACCGATCCTCGACCTCCCCAGCCTCATCCGGGAACGCGTACGGCTCACCTTCGACAGGCCGGCGCCACGAAGGAGGCGCGCGTCCCGGCGGGCACGACGCTCTTCGATGCGGCGAGCTGGAACGGCGTCGCGATCTACTTGACCTGCGGTGGCCACGGCACGTGCAAGAAATGCAAGGTGCGCGTCGTCTCCGGCACGCGCCGCTCTCGCCGTTGATCCACGTGCGTTCGAGCCCGACGAGCTGCGCGCCGGGTGGCGGCTCGCCTGCCGCGCGCAGGCGCGCGAAGGACGTGCAGGTCTCGGTCCCGCTGCTGGAGACGCGGCCGAAGGCGACTCTCGTCGGCGTCGGCGGCACGCGATCCTTCGGTAGGCCGTGCAGAAGCGCTATCTCGAGCTCACCGAGCCGACACTGAAGATCAGGCCTCCGACCTCGAGCGGGTGCTCGCTGTAATGGACGACGTCGAGCCTGCGCGTGCCGCTCGACCTGCTCCGTGAGCTCGGCGGGACGCTTCGCCGCAGCGACTGGAAGGTGACGGCCGTGCTCTGCGACGACCTGCTCATAGCCGTCGAGCCCGGCGATACCTCGACGCGGCGGTTCGCACTCGCGTTCGACCTCGGCACGACGACGGTGGTCGCGAACCTGCTCGATCTCGAGACCGGGCAGCCGGCGGCGGTCTGCTCGATGCTGAACAGGCAGCAGCCGTTCGGCGCACGACGTGATCACGCGGATCTCGGCGGTGATGATGGACCCCGAGGCCCTCGGAACACTGCGCGGGCTGGCTCACGAGACGCTCGCCGAGCTGGCCGCGGAGGTCTGTGGCGAGGCGGCCGTCGACTCGCTCGAGGTGTACGAGATCGTGGTCGCGGGCAACGTGACGATGCTCCAGCTCGCGCTCGGGATCGACCCCGAGCCGCTGTCGATGGCGCCGTTCACGATCGCGTCGCGCACGCTGCCGGAGGCGACTGCGGCCGAGTTCGGAGTGCACGTGCATCCACGGGCGCCGGCGGTGACGTTCCCGGCGCTCGGCGCCTACGTCGGCCCGGACATCGTCGCCGGCATCCTCGCGACCGGGCTGACCCTCGACCGGCGCGTGCGCCTGTTCATCGACGTCGGCACGAACTCCGAGATCGTGCTCGGCTCCTCCGCCGAGACGCTGGCGACGGCGGCGCCCGCGGGACCTGCGTTCGAGGCGGCGCAGATCCGCTGCGGGATGCGGGCCGCCGACGGCGCGTCGAGGGAGTCAAGATCAAGGACGGTGACGTCGAGCTGAGCGTGATCGGCGACGTCGAGCCCGTGGGTCTCTGCGGGTCGGGGCTCGTCGACGCCGTTTCCGAGCTCGTTCGGGTCGGGATCCTCGACCACTCGGGGCGATTCGTCGAAGGCTCCTCGGAGCGGCTGCGCAAGATCGGCGAGGAGAAGGTCTTCTACCTCCACGACGAGGTCTATCTCTCGCAGCGTGACGTGCGCGAGCTTCAGTTCGCGAAGGCCTCGATCGCCACCGGCTGGACGATCCTCTGCCGTGAGCTCGGTGTTGCCCCCGAGGACGTCTCGCAAGTGCTGCTCGCCGGCTCGTTCGGGACGTATCTCTCGCCGGCGAGCGCGATCCGTATCGGGCTCGTGCCGAGGCTGCCGCTGATGCGGATCGTGTCGGCCGGGAACGTGGCCGGGGAGGGGGCGAAGATCGCGGCGCTGTCGGTCACCGAACGCGCCGCGGGCCAGGCGGTGCTCGACGCGGTGCGCTACGTCGAGCTCTCGGGCCGCACCGACTTCAACGACCTGTTCATCGACCAGCTCGCGTTTCCGCAATGACCCGGGTCGTCGTCACCTGCGGGGCGCTCGCGCTTCCATGTCAACGCGATCGCGAGGCGCCGCGGCTGGGACCTCGAGGTCCGCTTCGCTGCCGCCGGAGCTCCACAATCGTCCCGAACGGATCAGGGCGGCGGTCGATCGGGCGGCGGGCCGGCGGCGATGTCGTTGTCGCCGTACGCCGACTGCGGCACGCGCGGCGCGCTCGACGGGCTGCGCCGTGCTCGAGGGCGCGCACTGCTACGAGCTCTACGCGGAAGGCGCGACGGACGACGATCCGGGCACCTACTACCTGACGGACTTCCTCGTGCGAAGCTTCGACCGCGTCGTCGTCGGCGGTCTCGGGCTCGACCGGCACCCGGAGCTGCGCGACGACTACTTCCGTCATTACACGGCGGGTCGTCTGGCTCGCGCAGAATCCGACCGCGGGGCTTCGGGTGCAGGCCGAGCGGGCAGCAGCGCTGCTCGACCTTCCGCTCGAGGTGCGCGAGACGGGCGAGGGCGGGCTCGAGGCCGCCCTCGAAAGGCTCCTCGACGCTCAGGAGGCGACGTGCTGATCAACCGGATGCCGAGGTACGAGATCCTCTCCGAGGAGGCGGTCGCGACGCTCGACGGCGGGATGGCGGCGAATCGTCTCCGAGCTCGGCGTCGAGTTCCTGAGCGACGAGGCCCTCGAGCTCTTCCGCCTGGCGGGGCAGGACGTCTCCGAGCAGCGCGTCAAGCTCGACCCCGACTTCCTGCTCGAGCAGGTCGCGAAGGCGCCGCGGGAGTTCGACCTCGCAGGCACGCAACCCGGAGCGGAGCATGCACATCGGCGGCGACCACATGGTCTTCTCGCCTGTCTACGGCTGCCCGTTCATCCGCGACGGGCTCGAGCGCCGCGACGCGACCCTCGCGGACTTCCAGAACCTCGCGCGGCTCGCCCAGGCCTTCCCGCAACTCGACTCGGTCGGCGGCACGATCTGCGAGCCCAACGACGTGCCGCTCGACTCGCGTCACCTCGACATGGTCTTCAACCTGCTGTCGCTGTCGGACAAGCCGTTCATGGGCTCGGTCACCTCGGGCCCGAACGCCGCCGACACGATCGCGATGGCGGAGATGGTCTTCGGGCGGCAGTCGATCGAGGAGACGCCGTGCGTGATCTCGCTGATCAACGTCAACTCGCCGCTCCGCTACGACGACCGGATGCTCGCTGCGCTGTTCGAGTACGTGCGGGCAAACCAGCCGGTGATCGTCACGCCGTTCCTGCTCATGGGGGCGATGTCGCCGGTCTCGGTTCCGGCATCCCTCGCCCAGCAGATGGCGGAGGCGATCGCCGGGATCGCGCTCACTCAGTTGATCCGTCCCGGCTGCCCGGTCGTGTTCGGCTCCTTCCTCTCGAACACCGACATGCAGTCGGGCTCGCCGAGCTTCGGCACGCCCGAGTCGGCGATCGGACTGCTCTGCACCGGGCAGATCGCACGTCACTTCGGGTTGCCCTGGCGCTCGGGCGGCGGGCTCACCTCGAGCCAGACGGTCGATGCCCAGGCCTCCTACGAGGCGATGATGACCATGCTGCCGACGATGCTCGCCGGCGCGAACTACGTGATGCACGCCGCCGGCTGGCTCGAGTCGGGCCTCGTCTCCTGCTTCGAGAAGTTCATCGTCGACATCGAGATCCTGAGGATGCTCGAGACGGAGTTCACGCCCCTCGAGGTGACCGAGGAGGCGCTCGCCTTCTCCGCTCACGAGGAGGTCGGTGCCGGCGGCCACTTCCTCGGCGCCGCGCATACGCTCGAGCGCTTCCGCGACTGCTTCTACCGGCCGCTCCTCTCCTCGACCTCGAACTACGAGCGCTGGGTGCGCGACGGGGGCAAGGACGCCGCCGCCCGCGCGACCGAGATCTACAAGCGCACGCTCGAGGAGTACGTCGAGCCGGAGCTCGAGCCCGAGCTGAAGGCGGAGCTGAAGGCCTACGTCGACCGGCGGCGCACCGAGCTCGGCGACTGAGCATCGCGATGCAGATGCTCGTCGACGGAGCCTGGGTCGATGCGGCCTCGGGTGAGACGTTCACCGCGTTCTCGCCCGCGACCGGCGCGGCGATCGGCGAGCTCCCGCAGGGCAGTCGCGACGACGCCCGCAGGGCGATCGACGCCGCGGGACGGGCGGCAGGCGGCTGGGCGAGCGCGACCACGTTCGAGCGGGCGGTCGCACTGCATCGCGTCGCGGATGTGATCGAGGAGCGTCGCGACGGGCTCGCACACGTGCTCACACTCGACCAGGGCAAGCCGCTCCACGCCGAGTCCTATGACGAGGTCGACGAGCTCGTGTCGTACTGGCGCACAGCGGCCGAGGACGGCAAGCGGCTCGAGGGCCGGCTGCCGAGCTCCGTCTCGCCGGGCAAGCGGGTGCTGCTCGTTCGGCGCCCGCGCGGCGTCGTCGGCGTGATCACGCCGTGGAACTGGCCCTACACGATGCCTGCAGAGCTGATTGCCCCCGCTCTCGCTTGCGGGAACTCCGTCGTGTGGACGCCCGCGCCCACCACGTCCGCCGCTGCGGTCGCACTGGCTGAATGCGTCGCGGAGGCCGATCTGCCGGCGGGCGTGTTCAACCTGGTCACCGGTCCGGGCCCGGTTGTCGGCGACGAGTTCGCCCGCAACCCCGGGACGCAGGCGGTCGGTTTCATCGGCTCGACCGCGACCGGCCACGAGGTTGCCGTTGCGGCCGCCGGGAAGGCCTGCGTGCTCGAGCTCGGCGGCAACGGGCCGCTCGTCGTGCTCGAGGATGCGGATCTCCAGGCCGCCGCCGAGGCCGCGGTGTCCGCCTGCTTCCTCTGCGCCGGTCAGAGCTGCACGGCGGGGGAGAGGCTGCTCGTGCATCGCGATGTGCGCGAGGAGTTCGTCGAGTTGCTCGTGCGCCTCGTTGCCGAGCGGGTGCGGCTCGGCGATCCGTTTGCCGAGAGCACGACGCTCGGGCCGGTGAACAACGCGCCCGTCGCGAAGAAGATGGACGAGCACGTCGCCGACGCGGTCGACCGGGGCGCCTCGGTCATCGCCGGGGGCCGGCGTGCCCCCGGCTATCCGACAGATCTCTACTGGCAGGCGACGATCCTCGACGGCGTGCCGGCGGACTCGCTCGTCGCGCGCGAGGAGACGTTCGGCCCGATCGCCCCGATCGTCGAGATCCAGTCGCTCGACGAGGCGATCGAGCTGACGAACGCGTCGCCGTACGGCCTGCTGGCCTCCATCTTCACGCGGGACCTCGCTCGCGGCCTACGCTTCGCCGACGCCGCCCGCACGGGCTGGGTGAACGTGAACGAGTCCTCGAACTACTGGGAGAGCCACCTGCCGTTCGGAGGCCGGGCGGGAAGCTCCAGCGGGCTCGGCCGCGTCGGCGGTGCAGCTCCGATGGAGACGTTCACCGAACTTCAGACCATCGTCCTGACATGAGGCGCGCGCCGTCGACCTCGCGCACGAGGAGCGGTTTCCGTCGAGGGACGGGCGTGATCTACGACTTCGTCATCGTGGGCGGGGGATCGGCGGGCTGTGTGCTCGCGAACCGCCTGAGCGCCGACGGGAACACCCGCGTCCTCGTGCTCGAGGCAGGCCGTCCCGATCGCTTCTGGGACCTCTACGTGCAGATGCCGGCGGCGCTCGCGTTCCCGATCGGCAATCCCCGCTACGACTGGATGTATCGCTCCGAGCCGGAGTCGTTCCTCGGCGGCCGGCGCATCTACCACGCGCGGGGGAAGCTGCTTGGCGGCTCGAGCAGCATCAACGGGATGATCTTCCAGCGCGGGAACGCACTCGACTACGAGCGCTGGGCGGCCGACCGCGGGCTCGAGCGCTGGGGCTATGCGCATTGCCTGCCTTACTTCAAGCGGATGGAGAGTTGCCTGACGGGCGCCGACGAGTACCGCGGCAGGAGCGGCCCTATCCTGCTCGAACGCGGCGCCGCGGCCGGGCCGCTCGAGGCCGCGTTCTTCGACGCAATCCAGCAGGCGGGCTACCAGCTCACCGACGATGTCAACGGGCGTCGTCAGGAAGGCTTTGCCCGCTTCGATCGCACGATTCACCACGGGCGACGCGTCAACGCGACGCGTTCGTACCTCCGGCCGGCCCGCGGCAGGCCGAACCTCGAGGTGCGTTGCCGCGCATTCGTGACGCGGGTGATTATCGAGCACAGCCGCGCCACCGGCGTCGAGGTGGTCGAGCGGGGCCGGGCACGCATCGCTCGTGCCCGCGAGGTGATCCTCTGCGGCGGGGCGTTCAATTCGCCGCAGCTCCTCGAGCTCTCGGGTGTGGGGAACGCGGCCGAGCTCGAGGCGGTCGGGGTGCCTGCCGTGCACGATCTGCCGGGTGTCGGCGAGAACCTGCAGGATCACCTCGAGGTGTACGTCCAGCACGCCGCCACGCGGCCGGTGTCGATGCAGCCGGCGCTCGAGAAGCGGAACCGGCCGCGCATCGGCCTCGAGTGGCTGGCCTTCCGATCGGGCCCCGCCGCGACGAATCACTTCGAGTCTGGTGGCTTCGTGCGCAGCAATGACGCCGTTTCCTACCCGAACCTGATGTTCCACTTCCTCCCACTCGCCATCCGCTACGACGGCTCCTCGCCGTCGGGCGGCCACGGCTACCAGGTCCACGTCGGCCCGATGTACTCCGACGCTCGTGGCTCAGTCAAGATCGTCTCGGGTGACCCGCACGTCCACCCGGCACTCCGATTCAACTATCTCTCCACCGACCAGGATCGGCGAGAGTGGGTCGAGGCGATCCGCTGCGCCCGGGACATCCTCGGCCGGCCCGCGTTCGAGCACCTGGACGGCGGAGAGATCTCACCGGGGGCGGTGGTCGAGACTGACGAGCAGATCCTCGACTGGGTCGCCCGAGACGCCGAGACTGCGCTCCATCCGTCGTGCACGTGCCGGATGGGCGTCGACGAGCTCTCGGTCGTCGATCCGGACACGATGGCAGTTCACGGCATCGAGGGGCTCCGCGTCGTCGATGCATCAGTCTTTCCCTACGTGACGAACGGCAACATCTACGCACCCGTGATGATGGTGGCCGAGAAGGCAGCCGACCTCATCCTCGGCAACACGCCTCTTGCCGCGACGCCGGTCGACTTCTACCGGCATGACGCCGACCAGCGCCGTTGAAGAAGCGAGTTCATCGTTCGAGGACGGTGAGAGCCGCTCCGACGTGCTGGATGCGCGCAAAGGGTTTTTCCCGGGACCGCGTGATTTGGTCTTGTCGTCAATTGCCCCGCACGACAACTACCGACCGCCGCAAATAGCGGCGAAGACGTTGGAATCCTTGCCTTACACGGAGAAGGAGGGATTCGAACCCTCGATGGAGGTTTATACCCCCATAACGCCTTAGCAGGGCGCCGCCTTCAGCCACTCGGCCACTTCTCCCTGGCGCCCCAAATCGTACCCGAGCCTGCCTCGCCTTCCTTACGGGCCGCTGTCGAGGAACGCGACGAGATCGGCGATCTGCGAGGTGCTCAGCGTCTGGCCGAAGGTCGTCGGCATCGTGTTCGCGAACCCCGGCGGCACGTACTTCGCGGGCGGGTGGATGATCGCCTCGGTGGTGAAGTCCTCGAGCGGGACGCCCGCCTTGTTCGCGTAGTCGGAGAGCGCATCGAGATTGGGGCCGATGGTCCCCTTCGAGCCTGCCGGGGTGAACGTGTGGCAGGCGGCGCAGCCGGAGCTCGTGAAGAGGGCCTTGCCGTTCGCGGCGTTACCGCTCGATGCAGGGTGACCCGGCGTCGCCTCGGCGACCTTCTGCTCCTGCCCGAAGTACAGGACAGCGCTCAGCATCGCGATGAAGAACACGAAGCAGAGCGGGATGTACCAGCGCAGGCCCTTCTTCCCGGGGAAGTTCGGGTTGAAGTGCGGGAAGACGAACGACGACAGGAGCGCGAAGGTGATGAAGATCGCGCCGGTCACGGCGAGGCCGATCTCGTGTGACGTCGAAAGTCCGAAGACCATCCGGGCGGAACCTAGCGAAAGGGCTGTGCCGGTGCGTCAGTTCCCGGTGCCGGTCGCCGGCTCGTCGCCGGCAGGCTCGGGCGTGGCCTGACGCTCTTCGGCGTCTTCGTGCCGGTTCAGGTACAGCACCTCGTAGAGGATCGCCGCGAGGGCGCCGCCGGCGAGCGGCCCGACGTACCACACCCAGGCGTTCGTCCAGTAGCCGCTGACGAGCTCGGGGCCGAACGCCCGGGCCGGGTTGAGCGCGCCGCCCGTGAGCGGGCCGGCCATCAGGACGCCGAACACGATCGTCAACCCGATCGCGAGGCCCGCGATCTTCTCGAACGCGCCCTTGGCGTCGACAGCCGTCGCGAAGACGACGATCACGAGGAAGAAGGTGCAGACCGCCTCGATCGTGACTGCCTTACCGGGATCGATCACGGCGTTGACGCTCGGAGCGCCGTAGTGGGCCGCCTTGACCTGGCTCGGGAGGATCCACCTGAGGAGCAACGCCGCGAGGGCGGCCGCGCCGAACTGGACGAACCAGTAGAAGAACGCGTGTGACACGGAGATGCGGCGTGTGACGAAGAACCCCATCGTCACGGCCGGGTTGAAGTGACCGCCGGAGATCCCCGCGAAGGCAGAGACCATGACCGCGATCACGAGGCCGTTGCCGAACGCCGCCACGGTCTGATCGTTGTAGATCGAGGCCGTCGCCCCGATGAAGATCAGCGCGAAGGTCCCGATGAACTCGGCGACCCCGCGGCGTGCGTAGTCGATGCCCACCTCGGCGAGCATGACGAGGGCGTCGGACGGAGCCCGGCGTGATGAAATCCCACCATGGAGGCGCCGCCTCTCCACGGCAACCGGCTCGAGGGCGAGGACTTCGTCGTCGTCGAGTGGCGCGCCGCACCCGACACCTCTGCGGAGCGCCCGATTGCCGGCCTTCACGTCCATCACGACGACGACGAGGCGTGGGTCGTGCTCGAGGGGACACTCGGGTTCCGGGTGGGGGACGAGCTCGTGACCGCCGGCCCCGGGGCGGCGGTGCTCGTGCCGAAGGGGACGCCGCATGCCTACTGGAACGGCGGCGACACCGAGGCGCGGTACGTGCTCGTGATGCGCCCGCGCACCGCCGCGCTCGTCGAGGCGCTGCACTCCGGCTCTGGCGAGAGCTACGCCGAGATCTTCCGGCGGTACGCCTCCGAGTTGCTCTAGCTTTTTCGGCATGAACCGGCTGGCCGACGAGACGAGCCCCTATCTCCTGCAGCACGCCGGGAACCCGGTCGACTGGTATCCGTGGGGCGAGGAGGCGCTCGAGCGCGCCAAGGCCGAGGACAAGCCGATCTTCCTCTCGGTGGGCTACTCGGCCTGCCACTGGTGCCACGTGATGGAGCGGGAGTCGTTCGAGAACCCCGCCACCGCGGAGCTCATGAACGAGAACTTCGTCAACGTGAAGGTCGACCGGGAGGAGCGGCCAGACGTCGACGCGCTCTACATGGAGGCGGCCGTTGCGATCAACCGGTCCGGCGGCTGGCCCCTCAGCCTGTTCCTCTTCCCCGACGGGCGGCCGTTCTGGGCGGCGACCTACCTGCCCCCGGTGCCGCGGAACGGCCTGCGGAGCTTCCCGGACATCCTCGAGACGGTCGCCGGCGCCTGGCGCGGCCGGCGCGACGATCTGGCGAAGACTGCGGATTCGCTCACGGAGTTCATGCGCAACACCGCCGCGGCCGAGCCGATCGACGCGCCGGTAGACGAGGACCTCGTCAGGCAGGCGATCGAGAGCCTGACCTACTCCTTCGACTGGCAGTGGGGCGGGTGGGGGGCGGCACCGAAGTTCCCGGCCTCGCCGGCGCTCGAGTTCCTCATGCGCCGCGGGGTGCCACGGATGCCTGAACGGACACTCGACGCGATGGCGGCAGGCGGCATGTACGACCTGGTCGGCGGCGGCTTCCACCGCTACTCGGTCGACCAGAAATGGCTCGTGCCGCACTTCGAGAAGATGCTGTACGACAACGCCCAGCTCGCCGTCACCTATCTCCACGGCTGGCAGACGATCGGGAAGGCGCACTACCGGCAGGTCGTCGAGCAGACGCTCGGCTACATGCTGCGGGAGTTGCTGCTCGAGAGCGGCGGCTTCGCGTCGTCTCAGGACGCCGACACCGACGGCAAGGAGGGGCTGACGTTCACGTGGACACGCTCCGACGGGATCCCGGACACGATGCTCCACGCGTTCGAAGGAGGGCGGTTCATCCTCCGCGGCGAGCTCGACGAGGCCACGCGGGCCGAGCTCTTCGAGAAGCGCGAGGCGCGGCCGAAGCCGGAGCGCGACGACAAGGCGGTCGCGTCCTGGAACGGGCTCGCGCTCGCGGCGCTCGCCGAGTGCGGGCGGGTGCTCGACCGGGCGGACTGGGTCGACGCGGCACGCGCGCTCGGCGAGTTCCTGCTCGGCCCGATGTCGGACGACCGCGGGCGGCTGCACCGGACCTGGCGCGAAGGGGTCGCGAAGGGCACGGGCTACCTCGAGGACTACGCCGACGTCGCGGGCGGCCTGCTCGAGCTGCACGCGGCGACCGGGGAGATCCGCTGGCTCGAGGAGGCGAACCGGCTGGCGCGGCTCGCGATCGACCTCTTCCACGACCCGAAGAACGGCGGCTTCTTCCAGACCCCGAGCGACGGGGAGGAGCTCGTCGTGCGCCGGAAGGTGTTCGACGACTCACCGGCGCCGAGCGGAAACTCGATGCTCGCCTACGTCCTGCTCCGGCTCTCGCGGATCTACGGCGACGACGAGCTGGAGGAGAAGGCCCTTGGCGTGTTCAAGCTCACGCTCGGCGGGCTCCAGAACGCGGGCTCGTCCTTCGGCTGGGGGCTCGTCGGCGTCGACCTCTACCTCTCGCCGAGGCGCGAGATCGCGATCGTCGGCCCGCCGTCGAGCGACGTCGCTCGCAAGGCCCTTCGCCGCTGGGATCCCCGCGCGGTGATCGTGTTCGGCCCGGCCGACGACGTGCCGCTCCTCGAGGGGAAGACGCTCGTCGACGGCATGCCGGCGGTGTATGTCTGTGAGCGGTTCACCTGCGAGGCGCCCGTCACCGACCCGCGTGACCTGGACTAGAAGCGTCGCCGAGTGGGTACGGTCGCTGTTGCCAGGCCACGACGAAAGGAAGGCTCCGTGAGCATCCAACGCAGGTTTCTCGTATCGATCGGAGCGGGGGCGATCTTCGCGCTCCTGTTCGTGCTTCCGGCGCCCGCGAAGTCGGGCCACGCAACGCTCGTCCAGAACGTGAGCGTGACGGTCACGAAGGCGGCCGAGTTCAAGTTCAAGCTCTCGAAGTCGGCGCTCAAGAAGGGGATCGCGTCGTTCAAGGTCACGAACGGCGGCAACCTTCCGCACGACTTCAAGGTCTGCTCCAGCAACAAGGGCAACCTCAAGGCGAACACCTGCACCGGGCGGAGCACCCCACTCGTAACTCCTGGCCAGTCGAACACGCTCAGGGTGACCTTCCTGCGCTCGGGCACATACGAGTACCTCTGCACGGTTCCCGGCCACGCCGCGGCCGGCATGAAGGGGCTCATCAAGGTCAGCTAGGAGCAGGATTGCGCGCGGCCTGTGCGAACTCGTACAGGCCGTGCGAGCGAGGGGGGTCCTCGGATTTGGGCTCGCGGCCGGTGCTCTCGTCTGGGCCGGCCCAGCCGTCGCCACCCCGCAACAGGCGGGCGTACAGGTCGCGCTGCGCGCGAACGGGCTCTACTGCGGCCGGATCGACGGGGTCGTCGGGCCGCAGACGCGCGCCGCGGTCGTGAAGGCCCAGAAGCGAGCCGGGCTCCCGGCGACCGGGAGGATCGGCCCCCGCACCCGCGACTCGCTCGGGCCGCTCGGCCGCCCGAGCTTCGGGTCGAGGCCGATCGCTCCGGGTGATTTCGGCCTCGACGTCTCGGTGCTCGAGTTCCTGCTCCTGCAGGCCGGCGAGTATCGCGGTGCGCTCGACGGCTACTTCGGCCCGCGCCTCGTCACGGCGGTCCGGGCGTTCCAGCGCCGGCACGGGCTCGCCGCAGACGGCGTCGCGGGGCCTCAGACTCTCGCCGCGCTCGCGCTCAGGGATCATTCGCCCCGGGCTGCGCGCCGGCCGGTCTACGTCGTCCGGCCCGGCGACTCGCTGACCGCGCTCGCCGCGCGGTTCGGCACGACCGTCCAGCGCCTTGCCCGTGCGAACAAGGTCGACCCGGCCGCGGTTCTCCTGATCGGGACGCACCTCGACGTTCCGCAGGCCGCGGCACTGACGGCGACCCCGTCCGACGTGCAGGCGCGCCTCACCGCCTGGGCGAGCAGGCTCGGCGTCTCGCCCGACCTCGTCCGTGCGCTCGCGTGGATGGAGTCGGGGTACCAGCCGGGCGTCGTCTCGCCGGTCGGCGCGCGCGGAGTGATGCAGGTCATGCCCGTGACGCGCGAGTTCGTCGAGCAGGTCCTCCTCGGCCGCCAGGTCCCGCAACACGGTCGACGGCGACATCGAGGTCGGGATCCTCTACCTCCGCCACCTGCTCGCCAGGTTCGACGGCGATACGCAGCTCGCCCTCGGCGCCTGGTACCAGGGCGAGGCAGCCGTGCGAAAGTTCGGGCTCTACAAGATGACCAAGCCGTTCGTCGCCGACGTTCTCGCGCTCCAGTCCCGTATGTAGCCTGCGTCCGTGGACGTGCTCGGCCGCCCGCTCGAGGAGCTCATGGCCGAGGCGCGGGCGGCGCGGGAGGCGCGAACCGGCCGGCTCGTCACCTACAGCCCGAAGGTCTTCATCCCCCTGACGAAGCTGTGCCGCGACGTGTGCCACTACTGCACGTTCGCCCGGCCGCCGCGACGTGGGGAGCGCGCCTACATGAGCATCGAGGAGGTACTCGAGGTCGCCCGCGCGGGTGAGCGGTCAGGGTGCCGCGAGGCGCTGTTCACGCTCGGCGACAAGCCGGAGCTCCGCTACCGCGCAGCCCGGGAGGAGCTCGCTGCGCTCGGGTTCGCGACGACCCTCGAGTACCTCGCCGAGGCCGCGCGCGCCGTGCTCGAACAGACCTCGCTGCTGCCGCACCTCAACCCGGGTGTCCTCAGCGCGGCCGACTTCGACGCGCTGCGACCGGTCGCGGCGTCGATGGGGCTCATGTTGGAGACGACCTCCGTGCGGTTGTCGGAGCGCGGCGGCCCCCATTTCGGCTCTCCCGACAAGGCGCCGGCTGCGCGGCTCGAGACGCTCCGGCTCGCGGGTGAGGCGAAGGTGCCGTTCACGACGGGGATCCTGATCGGCATCGGCGAGACGCGCGAGGAGCGTCTCGACGCGATACGCGCGATCGCGGCCGCCGGCCCGCAGGTACAGGAGGTCATCGTCCAGAACTTCCGCGCCAAGCCCGGCACGCGGATGGCGCATGCGCCGGAGCCGACGCTCGAGGAGCTCCTCTGGACGATCGCAGCAGCCCGGCTGATCCTGCCCGCGGAGGTCGCCGTGCAGGCGCCGCCGAACCTGACCGACGACTTCGCACGCCTCCTCGACGCGGGCATCGACGACTGGGGCGGCGTGTCGCCGGTGACGATCGACCACGTGAACCCCGAGGCGCCGTGGCCCGAGCTGGAGTTGCTCCGCGCCGCGACCGAGAGCCGGGGCCTCGAGCTCGCGCCACGGCTCACCGTCTATCCCGGTCACATCGGCCCGGAGTGGATCGACCCCGCCGTCCTGCCCCGCGTGCTCCGCGCCTCGGACTCGCTCGGCCTCGCGCGCGAGGATCCCTGGTCACCCGGCGAGACCGGCGAGATCCCGTTCGTCGTGCGCCGCGACGTGCTCCCTTGCGCCGGAGGTGACGAGCTCGGCGAGGACGAGATCGTGCGCCTCTTCCGCGCGCGCGGCGAGGAGCGCCAGCGGGTCCTTGCCGCGGCTGACGCGCTGCGGCGCGAGGTCAACGGCGACGAGGTCACCTACGTCGTCACGCGGAACATCCAGTACACGAACGTCTGCTACTTCCGCTGCGGCTTCTGCGCCTTCTCGAAAGGGAAGCTCGCGGCGAACCTCCGCGGAGAGCCCTACCTCGTCCCGCACGAGGAGATCGTCCGCCGGTGCATCGAGGCGTGGGATCGCGGCGCCACCGAGGTCTGCCTCCAGGGCGGCATCCACCCCTCGTTCGACGGCGACTACTACGCCTCGGTCGTCCGCGCGATCAAGGACGCCGTGCCGGAGCTCCACGTGCACGCGTTCAGCGCGCTCGAGATCTGGCAGGGCGCCGCGACGCTCGGCGCGCCGCTGCGCGACTACCTCGAGCGGCTGCGAGACGAGGGGCTCGCTTCGCTTCCGGGCACGGCAGCGGAGGTCCTCGACGACGAGGTGCGCGCGGTGATCTGCCCCGACAAGATCACGAGCTCGCAGTGGCTCGAGGTGCACCGCACCGCCCACGAGCTCGGACTGCGCTCGAACAACACGGTCATGTTCGGCCACGTCGATGGGCCCCGCGCCTGGGCACGTCACCTGCTGGCCGTCCGCGAGTTGCAGCGCGAGACGGGCGGGTTCACCGAGTTCGTGCCGCTCCCGTTCGTGCACATGGAGGCGCCGATCTACCTGAAGGGGCGCGCCCGCCCGGGGCCGACCTTCGGCGAGGTGCTGCTCATGCACGCCGTCGGCCGGCTCGCGCTCCACCCCTGGATCCAGAACATCCAGGTGTCGTGGGTGAAGGCCGGCCCCCGTGGAGTGGCGGAGGCGCTCCGCGCCGGCGTCAACGACCTCGGCGGCACGCTCATGAACGAGTCGATCTCACGCGCTGCGGGCGCCGGATGGGGGCAGGAGATGCCGCCGGAACGGATGGAGGCGCTGATCCGCTCGGCCGGCCGGGTCCCGCGTCAGCGGACGACGCTCTACGGCGAGCCGCCGCCCGGCCAGGTCGCGCGCTCCTTCGGCGCCCAGCCACTCGCCGAGCCGTGGAATCCGCATGTGAACGAGGCACGGCTCGAGCGCCCGAGCCGCCTCGTGCGGCCGGTCGGGCTCAGCTCTTCGAGATCGTGAGCGGCGCGCCGCCGGTCGCGTGAGAGCGGCCGGCAATCGCGCTGATCCCGATGCGCGTCCTGCCGACCGGCGCGGTCGGCCTGATCCGGAAGTTGAAATCGAACGGGAAGATCCCCGATCGGCCGTCGGGGTTGCTAACCGAGTGGCAGAGCCTGCCGCCGACCGACTTCGGCGGGGTGATGCAAACGGAGTAGCGCCCCCACAGGCCCAGCGGTGTCCGCAGGGAGACGTGCAGGCTGACGCCCTCGCCGCGAGTCCCGCTGAGCGGCTTGACCCGCAGGATCGCGAACTTCGGGGCCGGCTTGACTGCGGCTGTCGGCGTCGTCTCGGCGAGGTTGCTGCCTCCGTCGTTCGAGACTGCGACGTCACAGATGATCTGCTTCCCGACACTGTCGGCCGGGAGCAGGTAGGTGCCGGTCGGCCCGCTCGAGAGCACCCGGCCGTCGGAGTTGTCGACGAACGCATAGGTGTACTGCTGGGCGGCCCCGTCCCACCCGCCGGTCGAGCAGGTCAGAGTGTTCCCGACGACCAGTGGCGGATCCCAGTTGACGTGAAGGAACGTGTCACTCGTCAGCCGCGGGGCGGTCGGCGGCGTGTCGGAGCCCTGCACGAACTGCAGGATCTCCGGCGCACCGGTGTAGGTGTAGACGCCCCGGCTACCCGCGTCGCAGCTGATCGTGCTGCTCGCGACGCCGATCAGCACCGGCGGGACCGTCGAGGTGACGAGCCCGCTCCCGCTGTCGCCGTTGCAGAGCGCGGAGGAGGGAGACGACGCGCAGAGCGTGATCCCGTTGTACGGCGTGAGACCTTTCTGCACGCCGTCGGGGCTGCAGACTCCCTGCGGGTCGACCGTGGAGGTCATCGAGAAGAGGGGCCCGGCTGACTGGACGCCCGCCGTTTGCTGCCCGAAGCCGGCGAGATCGACCTTCGCGCCGGCCGGGTACTCGATTCCAGGGGTGGGAAGCGCTACCGCCTGTACCGCGGGGCCGCTCAGGTCGAGCGGGCTCGAAAGCGCGATCACCGCAACGTCGTCGGGATGGTTGCGCTGCGACGGGACATAGCCCGGGTGGACGCGGATGAGGCTTGCCGTCCGGTCCTGCTCGGCGTCCGTCGGAAGCGGGCTCGAGCTGTTCGAGATCCCGGCGCGGACAGTCACGGCCGACGACGACGCCTGCCGGCCGGACTCGTCGAACACACAGTGAGCGGCGGTGAGAACATGCGACGCGTCGACGACCGAACCCGTGCACGACAGCCGGACGTTGCCGATCGTCGATTGGACGAACACTGCCCACGGCACTGCCTGGATCTGGGTCGAAGAGCCGCCGACCACCCGTGCTGCCCCCGACGCGATCCCCGTGCCGATCGCGCCCACCGCCACGACGAGCGCCAGGCTCCGCGTCAACCGGCATCGGAGCACCCGACCACCGTAGCGGCCCGCTCAGGCGTCGTGCTTCTCGCTCCTCGTTCGCACCGCCCGCACCGGTGGCGGTGGCGGCTGCTCGTCGACCCGGCCGTTTTCGGGCGCGACCTGGTCGACGATGCTCCGGAGCATCGGGATCGACGCGGCGCCCATCCCCAGGACCTGCGAGAAGAGCTGACCGATCCCCTCTGCGCCGTTGAGCACCGTGAGCTGGCCGATGTTGCCGAACGCCTTCGCCGCCTCGGCGACGATCTGCGGAAGCTGCTCGGCAATCTGCTGGCCGATCACCGCGTCCTGGTTCTGAGCGAGGGCTGCCGCGCGCGCCTTGATCGACTCGGCCTCGGCGAGCCCCTTCGCCTTGACCGCCTCTCCCTCCGCGAGCCCGCGCGCCCGGGTGGCGGCGCCTTCTGCCTCGCCGGTCTGCTTGACGCGGGTCGCGTTCGCCTCGGCCTCGAGCTTCACGCGCTTCGCGTCGGCGTTCGCCGACAGCTCGACCTCGCGCGCCCTCGCCTCTGCCTGCGAGATCGTGGCGTCGCGCTGGGCCTCGGCGATGGTGCGGGTCTTGTACGCCTCTGCGTCGGCCGGCTTCCGCACCTCGACCTGCAGCTGCTGCTCGGTGCGCTCGGACTCGAGCTGCGCCACCTTCGTCTCCTGCACGACGACCTGCTGCTTCGCAGTCGCCGCGGCGAGGGGCCCGGCCTGCTCGGCTTCGGACTGCGCGCGCTGGGCGTCCGCGTTCGCCTGCGCCTGCTTGATCTGCGACTGACTGCGTGCCGCCACCTTCAGCGCCTCGGCTTCTTGCTCGCGCTCGGTTGCCTCGCGATCGGCCGCCGCCTGGGCGATCCTCGCCTCCTTCGCGACGCGCGCCGACTCGGGCGCCGCGAGGTTCTCGATGTAGCCGCTCGTGTCGTCGATCTCCTGGATCTGCAGCGAGTCGATCGTGAGCCCGAGCCGCTGCATCTCGATCGCCGAGCTCTCACGCGTCGCCTTGGTGAGGACGTCGCGGTTCCGGATCATGTCCTCGATGGTCATCGTGCCGACGATCGAGCGGAGATGCCCGGCGAAGACGTTGTGCACCTTCACGTCCATCTGCTCTTCCTGGTCGAGGAAGCGGCGGGCTGCGTTGGCAATCGACTGGAAGTCGTCGGCGATCTTGTAGATCACGACCGCCTTGATGCCCACCTGAATGCCCTGCGTGGTGACGCAGTCGAGGTCCAGCTCGGCCTCGTGGATGTCGAGCGACAGGCGCCGGACGGTCTGGAACCCCGGGATGTAGAACGCGCCCTTGCCGACGACGATCTTGAACCCGAGCCCGGTCTGCTCTTGCTCGGCACCCTGGTGGGCGCGCGCACCCGAGATGATGAGCGCCTCGTTCGGCTCGGCGACCTTGAAGAGGAACATTGCAGCCCCTTTCCCCACTCAGTAACGGCTGACGATGACCGTGCGGGGCGCCTTCCGCTCCAGCACGAGAACCTGTGATCCTTCGGGGATCGCCTCGTCTGCGTCAGATCCATAGGCGTAGAAGCTCTCCCACCCGCCGCGAATCGGGACCATCACCTCGCCCATTTCCCCCGGCTCGATCGCGCCCGTGCAATTACCGACCTTGCCGATGAGCTCGTGATCGGTCTCCATCGCTGCCCTCTACCACTCTATTACGCGAACGGGTGCCGCCGTGGTCTGCCTCAGGGCCCGGTGATCCCGCAGTGCGCGTGCTGGCCCAGGTGAAGCAGATCGTCGAGACGGCGATCGCCGGCAAGGCGGCGTTCCTCGGCGAGACGCCTGCCGAGATGGTCGTGAGAAGGTAGTCAGGCGTCGAGGCGCTTGCGCATCCTGACCGAGCGGCGCGCGTAGCCCATGCGTCCTTCCCAGAAGGGGAGGGAGACGGGGCTCTCGTGCCAGGTGTCGCAGAGCGCGACCGTCGCCCCTCGTTCCCGTCCCCAGCCCTCGGCGGCGTCGACGAGCGCCGTGGCGATGCCCCGGCGCCAGTGCTCCTGGAGCACCGCCAGCGCGTCTACGAAGAGCCGTGTCTCGGCGAGGTCGGACGGCGACTGGAAGCTCGCCGTCTCGTCCGGCGCGAGGAGCGTGGCGTACAGCGAGCCGACGACTTCGCCGTCGACCTCGGCGACGAGCAGGAGGCTCGTCTCGGTGTTGTCGCCCGGGCCGGGCTCGAGGAACTCGGCGAGGCCCTCTTCGTCGGGGCGGTTGAAGAGCCCGGGCGCCTGGTCGGCGTAATAGGCGGAGCTCTCGCGGTGGATTCGCGCGATCGCCTCGCCGTCGCCGGGCCGGCCGCGGCGGATCAGGGCTTCCATGCCGGAACTCTGTCAGCCGACGACGCAATCCGGCAGCGCCGAAGGGTCGGCGGGTGATGCAGGTCGCCTCCGGTCGGCACCCGTTCGCCGATCGATTCCGTTCCAGGTCATTGCTCTAGTGGGGCTCGAGCGCGAGCAGGTCGCCGATCGTCTCGCGTCGCCGGATGACGGTGACCTCGCCGTCCCCGATGAGGATCGCCGCCGGGCGTGGGACGGCGTTGTAGGTCGAGCTCATCGCGAGGGTGTAGGCGCCGGTCGCCGGGACGGCGAGAATGTCGCCGCGTCGCGGCTCGGGGAGCTCGACCGACTCGATCAGGAGGTCGCCCGACTCGCAGTGCTTGCCGACGACGGTGTAGGCGCGGAGCGGCGGCTCGGCGGCGCGGTCGGCGATGAGCGCCGTGTAGCGGGCGCCGTAGAGCGCCGGGCGTGGGTTGTCGGACATCCCGCCGTCGACCGCGACGTAGACGGTCGAGTCTCCGGATGTCTTGACCGAGCCGACCGTGTACAGCGTCACGCCGGCGCGCGCCGTGAGCGAGCGCCCGGGCTCGAGGATGACCGCAGGCTTCTGGATCCCCTCCTGCGCCACGGCGCGGTCGAGCTCGGCGAGAAGCCCCGCGGTGAACTGCTGGATCGAGATCTCGGGCTCGTCGGGTGTCGCCGCGACGCCGAGGCCGCCTCCGAGGTCGAGGGTGCGGAGCTGCCATCCGCTCTCCTGGTGCGCTCGCCCCGCGAAGGAGGCGATCCACTCGACCGTCGTGCGAGCGGCCCCGAGGTCGCGGAGCTGGGAGCCGATGTGGACGTGAAGGCCGACGATGCCGGGATCGCGGCGCACCGCCTCGAGCGCTTCCTCCGGCGTGACCCCGAATTTGGACCCGACATGGCCGGTGCGGATCTTCTCGTGGGTATCGGCCTCGATTCCGGGCGTGACCCGGATCAGGGTGTGGCGCACTCCGGCGGCTCGCGCGCGGTCGATCTCCTCGAGCGAGTCGAGCACGACGAGTGCGCCGACGGCTGCCGCCGCGGCGAGCTCCTCGTCGGACTTGTTGTTGCCGTGGACGACCATGCTCTCGCCCGGGATCCCGGCCGCCTCGGCGAACCGGAGCTCGCCGAGCGTGGAGACGTCGGCGCCGATCCCCTCCTCGAAGAGGATCCGCATGACGGCCACGTTCGGAAAGGCCTTCGCGCCGTAGACGACGACTGCTGCGGGCGCGGCCTCGCGGTAGGCGCGGGCTGCGGCGCGGAGCGTCTCGGCGTCGTACACGACGAGAGGGCTGCCGTACTCGCGGACGAGCTCGGACGCGGCGATCCCGCCGAGGGACAGCACGCCGCCGTCGATGCGCGCGGTATCCGGGAGGAGCGTTTGCACGGGCCGATTCTGCCTGTGGAGAAGACGCTCCGATTCCGTCACGGACACGTCACAGGATCCTCGCTAGCGTGAATGCAGGGGCCCGTGCGCCCCTTGGGGGCACGTGGACACGGGATTCGCGCGCGCTGTGCGGCGGGCAGGGGCGGGCAACGCTACACTCCGGGCAGGTGAACTCGAGCCTTATGTGACTAGAGGAAGCGACCGCGGCGTGCGCCGCGTCGGCTTCCTACGGGCCTCTCGCACAGCGGGAGGCTTTTTCGTATTCAAGGACGGAATTTGGACAGCTACGACCCTCAAGCAATCGAGCGTAAGTGGCAGAAGGCGTGGGACGAGGCCGGCGCCTTCGTCACGCCGAATCCGGCCGACCCCGCCAACGCGACCGGCCGGAAGGCGTACGTGCTCGAGATGCTCCCGTACCCGTCGGGCGAGCTGCACATGGGGCATGTCCTCAACTACACGCTCGGCGACGTCGTGTCCCATCTCAAGCGCCGCAACGGCTACTCGGTGCTGCGGCCGATGGGTTACGACGCGTTCGGCCTGCCGGCCGAGAACGCCGCGATCCGCGAGGGCGGCCATCCGCGTGAGGTGACCGAGCGGAACATCGCGGCGATCCGCGAGCAGATCCGGCGCATGGGCTGGTCGATCGACTGGACGCGCGAGGTCTCGACCCACGAGCCCGAGTACTACCGCTGGACACAGTGGCTGTTCCTGAAGCTGTTCGAGCAGGGGCTCGCCTATCGCAAGGCCGCGCCCGTCAAGTGGTGCCCGAACGACCAGACCGTGCTCGCGAACGAGCAGGTGATCGACGGTCACTGCGAACGGTGCGGCTGGGAGGTCGAGTCGCGGAACCTCGAGCAGTGGATGTTCAAGATCACCGACTTCTCCGACCGCCTGCTCGACGACATGGCCGAGCTGGACTGGCCAGAGCGCGTCCTGACGATGCAGCGAAACTGGATCGGCCGGTCGGAGGGCGCCGAGGTCACGTTCCGGGTCGGGGAGCTTTCAGAGGACGTGCCGGTCTTCACGACCCGGCCGGACACGCTCTTCGGCGCGACGTTCTTCGTGCTCGCACCGGAGCATCCGCTCGTCGAGAGGCTCGCCGATCTCTCGCCCGACGGCGAGGCGCTCCGGACCTATGCGCGGCACGCCGCGGCGAAGAAGAGCGAGGAGCGTGCCGCCGGGGAGGAGAAGACCGGTGTCTTCACCGGCTTCTACGCGGTCAATCCGGTGAACGACGCGCGCATCCCGATCTGGGTCGCCGATTACGTCCTGATGGACTACGGCACCGGCGCGATCATGGCCGTCCCGGCTCACGACGAGCGCGACTTCGCGTTCGCACGGAACTTCGACCTGCCGATCGTGCAGGTCGTGGCACCGGCGGACGGTGAGGTCGAGGAGGGCACCGCCTACGTCGCTCATTCCGACAACGAGGTGCTCGTCAACTCCGGGGCCTACACGGGGCTGTCGTCGCCGGAGGCGAAGAAGGTGATCGTCGCGGCGCTTACGGAGCGCGGTCTCGGCCACGCCGCCGTCAACTACCGGCTGCGCGACTGGCTGCTCTCGCGGCAGCGGTACTGGGGCTGCCCGATCCCGATGATCCACTGCGGCGCCTGCGGGATCGTGCCGGTGCCCGAGGCGGATCTCCCCGTGCTCTTGCCCGAGGTCGCCGACTACCTGCCGAAGGGCCGCTCGCCGCTGGCCGCCGCCGAGGACTGGGTCAACGTCACCTGCCCGTCGTGCGGCGGTCAGGCGATGCGCGAGACCGACACGATGGACACGTTCGTCGACTCGTCCTGGTACTTCCTGCGCTACACGACGCCCCACGACTCGGCCGGGCCGTTCGAGCGCGACATCGTCGACTACTGGCTGCCGGTCAACCAGTACATCGGCGGGATCGAGCACGCGATCCTGCACCTGATGTACGCGCGCTTCTTCACCAAGGCTCTGCACGACATGGATCTCCTGGGGTTCGACGAGCCGTTCGCGCGGTTGTTCAACCAGGGGATGATCTACCGCTTCGGCCACAAGATGTCGAAGTCGAAGGGGAACGTCGTCTCGCCCGACGAGCTCGTCGACCGCTACGGGGCGGATTCGCTGCGCCTCTACATCCTCTTCATGGGGCCGGCGGATCAGGACAAAGAGTGGCAGGACAAGGGCGTCGAGGGGATGTGGCGTTTCCTGACCCGGCTCTGGCGTGTCGCCGGGGAGGTCATGGAGCGCGAGGCACCGGCCGAGGTGCCCGTCACGCCTCTCACACGGAAGGCGCACGGGACGATCCACAAGGTGACCGACGACATCGAGCGGCGGTTCGTGTTCAACACGCCGGTTGCGGCGGTGATGGAGCTCGTGAACGCGATCTCCGCGGACCCGGGCGACCCCGCCGCACGGTTTGCGGTCGAGACCGCGGTGTCGCTGATCCAGCCGTATGCGCCGCACGCGGGAGAGGAGCTGTGGGAACGGCTCGGGCATTCGCGCTTGTGGGCCGAGCCGTGGCCGGTCGCCGACGAGTCGCTGCTCGTCCGCGACACGATCGAGCTCGTCTGCCAGGTGAACGGGAAGGTGCGCGACCGGCTCCAGGTGCCGGCCGGGCTGCCCGACGACGAGCTGATCGCGCGCGCGCGGTCGTCCGAGCGGGTGCAGGCGCACCTGGACGGCAAGGAGCCCCGGGCGATCGTCGTGCCCGACAAGCTCGTGAACTTCGTCGTCTAGTCGCGCGGCGCAGGCGGCGCCTGTGGACGAACCGTCACGAAGTTGGCACGGACACGTGATGCCTTTTCCGGCAACGTTTGGTCATGCCCTCGTTCACGCTCACGCGGCCGCAGGCGATCGCGCTCACCCTCCTTGCGCTGACGGCGGTGCTCGTCGCTGCCCGCCTGTTCGGCGGCGGTAGCGGGACGGGGGCTTCCGTTTCCACGACTGCTCCCGCGCTGACCACGCCCGTTGCTCCTGCGGCCACGGCGCCGTCGGTGCTCGTGATCGATGTCGCGGGGGCGGTGCGCCGGCCGGGTCTGTACCGGCTCCCGAAGGGCGCGCGCATCGCCGACGCCGTCGCGCGGGCAGGCGGGATGGGCCGCCACGCGGCGGCCGCCTCGGTGAACCTCGCGGCACCGCTCGCCGACGGCGAGCAGGTGCTCGTTCCTTCCGCCGGCCCGGGCGGAGCCGGGTCCGGCGGGGCGCCGGGCGCCTCGCCGTCGGCCTCGGCCCCGGTCGATCTCAACTCGGCGACGGTCGAGCAGCTCGACGCCCTTCCCGGGGTCGGGCCGGTCACCGCCCAGAAGATCGTCGACTATCGAACCGAGCACGGGCCGTTCACCTCGGTCGACGACCTGGATGCCATCCCGGGCATCGGGGCCGCCCGAATCGAGAACCTCCGTGGGCTGGTCATCCCGTCATGATCGCCCGGCCGGCACCGGCGCACCTGATCGCCCTTGCGCTTGCGCTCGGGATCGCGCTTGCCAACGGGGGCCGGCTTCATGCGGTCGCGTTGTACGCGTCGCTCGTGGCCGGGCTCGGTTTCGTTGTGGCACGTGAGCCGGCGCCTCGGCTGGGGTGTCTCTTGGCCCTGCTCTTTCTCCTCGGCTGGTGGTGGGGTAGCCACCGGCTCGACTCGCTCGACCGGAGCGACCTGCTGGCGCAGGTGGGGGAGGCCGGGCGTGCCGTCGTGGTGGTGACCGCACAGCCAAGCGTCGGGCGGTTTTCAATCCGGGCTCCGGGGCGCGTCCGCTCGTTCCGCGGGCGTGGTGTCGACGAGCCGGTGCAGCTCGAGCTACACGCGGGCCGTTCGCCGCCGCAGGGGTCGATCCTCGACGCTCTCGTCGTCGTGCAGTTGCCGAAGGGGCCCGAGAACGGGTTCGACGAGCGCACCTGGCTCCGCCACCGCGGCGTCCATGTCGTCCTGCGCGTCGACGAGTGGACGCAGACCGGCAAGCGCGGCGGCCTGGCCGGGCTGGCCGACCGGCTCCGCACATGGCTCGAACGCTCGATTGCCCCCGGGGTCGGGGGAGAGCGGCGCGCGGTCCTCGAAGGAATCGTCCTCGGCGACGGCTCACAGCTCTCACCGGGGTTGAAACAGGACTTCCAGGCGTCGGGTTTGTTCCACATCTTGGCGGTGTCGGGCCAGAACGTCGTGCTGGTCGCGGCCGGTGCGCTTGCTTCTCGCGTGGCTTCTCGGCGTGAGCAGGTGGGTCGGAGAGATCGGCGCGCTCGCATCGATCGGCGCGTACGTGCTGGCGGTCGGCCCCCAGGCCTCGGTGATCCGGGCGGGGATCGCCGGGGCGCTCGCTTCGCTGGCGTGGCTGACCGGGCGGTTGCGGGACGCGTGGCAGGCGCTGCTGCTCGGCGGTGTGGCGCTGCTCGCCTGGAACCCGTACGAGGTGTACGACCCTGGCTTTCAGCTCTCCTTCGCCGCGGTCGTGGCCATCTTCACGGTGGTCCCGCGGATCGCCCGTCGGCTCGAGACGTGGCCGATTCCGAGCAGCGTCCGCCTCGGGGTAGCGGTATCGCTCGGCTGCGGCGTCGTCACCGCGCCGATCTTGTGGCTCGAGTTCGGCTACCTGCCGCTCCTCGGCGTCCCGGCAAACGCTCTCGCGGAACCGGCGATGCCGGTGCTCCTCGGTCTCGCCTTCGCAACGGCGGGCCTCAGTCTGGTCGCGCCCGGCGGAGCGGCGGTCCTGGCGTTCGTGAACGGCTGGACGGCCGCCTACATCGCGTTCTGCGCGCGGGCGATCGGGTCGCTCCCGTTCGCCGAGGTCCGGACGTGGCAGGGGCTCGCGCTGCTCGTCTCCGTGCTCCTCGGCACGACCTATGCTTGGCTGCGATGGCGGACGAGCTCAAACCGGCCTATCTGATCGCCGGAACCGACCGCCCGAAGATCGACCGCGCCGTCGAACGGCTCCGCCGCCGGTTCGGGCTCGATGCGGTCGAGATCCACCACGCATCCGAGCTCACCGGGGCCGACGCGGTCGCTGCGTGCAACGCGCTCGGCCTCTTCGCCGGCGAGGGCCGGCTGATCGTCGTCGAGCGCGTCGAGGAATGGAAGGCGCCCGACGCGAAGGAGGTCGCCGACTACCTCCGCTCACCCGCGCCGGCGACCACGCTTGCGCTCGTCGGCGGTGAGGTCAAGAAGGACGCGCCGCTCGCGAAGGCCGTCTCCGGCGCCAAGGGCGAGCTCCTGCTCTGGGACGTGCCGCAGAAAGCGCTCCAGCGCTGGATCTCCGAGCAGTTCGGGCTCCACGGGACGAAGGCCGAGCCCGAGGCGTGCCGCGCCCTCCTCGAGCTGGTCGGCGACGACGTCTATGACCTCTCCTCGGAGATCGACAAGATCTCGACCTGGGCGGCCGGCGATCCGGTCACTGCCGGCGACGTCGAGCGGCTCGTCGCCGCGCGCGCCGAGACGACGAACTTCGCGCTCACCGACGCGTGGGGCGCCCGCGACGTCGAGGCCGTCCTCCGCGCATCCGAAGGGCTGCTCGAGCGCTCGGGCGAGCCGCGCTCGCGAACGATTCCGCGGATCGTCGGCATTCTCACCGGCCACGTCGCGAGCGTCCGCCGCGCCCAGGGCTTCGACGCCCGGGGAATCGCGGCCAAGGACGCGGCTGTCACGATCAAGCGCCATCCGTACTACGTCGGCAAGCTCTACGCACAGGCCAGGAACTACGACCCCGACGAGCTCCGCGACGTCACCGTCCGGCTCGCAGACCTCGACCACGCGCTGAAGGGCGGGTCGCGCCTCCCGTCCGACCTGGAGCTCGAACGGGCGCTGATCGAGATCACGCAGTAGCGCCTGCGCCCGACCGGGTCGTCATCGTCGAGTACGACCCTGCCTGGCCGCGGGAATTCGAGCGCCTTCGTTGACCGCGCGACCGCGGCGCTCGGGGACGTTCCGGCGCGGGCCGAGCACGTGGGCTCCATGTCTTCGCCGAGGGAAGCCCGGTGCCTGCAGCTCATGTCCGCCTCCGTGACCACCTTCGCAGGCACCCGGCCGAGTCGCGTCGTACTCCCGGCTCAAGCGTCAGCTCACCGCCCGTTACGGCGCGGACCGTGACGGCTACACGGAGGCGAAGAGCGCGTTCATCGACGGCGTCCTCGCGGACACGGGAAGCTAGCTCTCCGGCGAGACGAGCCGGGCGGCCTGCGACTTCTTGCGCGCCCCCGTGTTGCGGTGAAGCGCGCCGCGCGAGACGGCCTTGTCGATCCACCGCACGAGCGTGCGGTGCTCGGTCGCTACGGTGTCCGCGTCGCCGTCTTCGACCGCTACGGCGAGCCGCTTGGTCAGCGTCTTGATCGTGGAGCGGTAGCGGAGATTCTCGAGCCGTTCGTCGGCCGCGATCCGGATGCGCTTCTTCTGTTGCTTGATGTTTGCCATGGCGTGAAAACGCCCGCTTCCTGCGGGCGATTCGATGGTAGCAACTCGTACGTCGCGACCGCGTCGGCGCGTATCGTCAGGTTGCGTGACGGACGTGCAAACCTCCGCGGTCCCGCTCCCGAGCCGGAGGCGGATCGCGCGGTCGACGGCGATTTTCGCCCTGCTCACTGCGATCTCGCGGGTCTTCGGTGTCGTCCGCGAGGTGGTCGCTTCCTATTACTTCGGCGCCGCCGGGAAGATCAACGCGTTCACGATCGCGTTCCAGATCCCGAACCTGCTCCGGGCTCTCGTCGCTGACGCCGCGCTCTCGTCTGCGTTCGTCCCCGTTTTCAGCGAGCTGATCGAGAAAGGCGAGCGAAAGCGCGCCTGGCGGGTCGCCTCGACGCTCTTCTGGCTGATGCTTCTCGGCCTGACCGCGATCTCGGCCTTCTTCATCTTGATCGCGCCGTACGTGATCGGCATCTTCGGCAACCCCGGGCACGACCGCGGGCTCGCCGTCGGCCTCTCGCAGGTGCTGTTCCCGATCGTGTCCCTGCTCGGCGTCTCCGGGATCGTCGTCGGGATCCTCAACACGTACAACCACTTCACGATCCCGGCGCTCTCGCCGATCGTGTGGAACGTCGCGATCATCGTCGGGCTTGTCCTCGGCGTCCCGCAGGCCACGTCGATGAACGCCGAGCTCTACATCTATGCAGCCTCGATTCTGGTCGCAACGGTGATCCAGACGCTCCTCCCGTTCCCGTGGTTGCGCACGCTCGAGCACGGCGAGGAGCGCCTCCGCGTCCTCATCGACTGGCGCGACCCGATGGTGAAGAGGACGTTCGTGCTGATGGTCCCGGTCACGCTGGGACTCGGCCTGATCAACGTGAACGCCGTGATCGACCAGGTCTTCGCGTCGCGGCTCGTGAACGGGATCCTCGCTCCGACCGCGATCCAGAAGTCGTTCCTCGTCTACATGCTCCCGCAGGGGGTCTTCGCGGTCGCGATCACGACCGTGCTCTTCCCGACCCTTTCGCGCCTCGCGGCCCGCGGCGACCTTGCCGGCTTCCGCACGACGATCTCGAGCGGCTTGCGGCAGCTTGCGTTCCTGCTCATCCCGGCTTCGGCGGTCACAGCCGTTCTGGCCGAGCCCATCATCCGGATCCTCTTCCAGCGCGGGCAGTGGGCTCCGTACCAGACCCCGATCGTCGCCGACTGCCTCGCGGCATTCACCGCGGGCCTTTTCTTCAACGGGATCATGCTGCTCTTCGGCCGCGGCTTCTTCAGCCTGCAGCTGAACTGGATCCCGACGACGATCGCGCTCGGCGACCTCGGCCTGAACGCGATCCTCGACGCCTCGTTCTACCGCTTCGGAACCTGGGGGATCCCGCTCGCGACCGCCGTCGTCAACATGGCGGGCGCCGCGGCGATGCTCTACGTGATGCGGCGCCGGATCGGCTCACTCGACGGTCGCCGGACGCTGTCGGCCGTCGCCCGTGTCGCAGCTGCCTCGGCGGTCGTCGCCGGGCTCGCCTACCTCGTGTGGGAACCGCTCGACTCGAGCCTCGGCCGGTCGTTCCCGGGGCAGCTGGTCTCGCTGGGAGCAGCGCTCGTCGTCGCGGTCGCCGCGTACCTCGGCCTGTGCCGCATCTTCCGCGTCGAGGAGCTCGGCGTGCTGCGCGGGCTAGTTCGAAGCCGCGAGCGCGACGCCTGAGTACTCGCCCACGGTCCTGATGGCTAACGTGCCGCGCGCTTGCGGCGATGCGACCCGGCCCCGGCCGACTCGACGCTCTGCCGCAGCGCCTCCATGAGGTCGGGTGGCGCCTCGGACGCGGGCACCCGGGCCTCGGCGACGTCGCCGCCGCGCTCCTTCGCCTCGATCGCCGCGCGCAGCTCGTCGCGGTAGGTGTCCTTGTACTTCGCGGGCTTCCACGGCCCCGAGTAGTAGTCGATCAGCTTCGACGCCATCTCGAGCTCCTGCTTCGAGACGCGCTGCCCCTTCGGCTTGATCTCCCCGACCGGTCGCGCCTCATCGGCGAAGTGGAGCTGCTCGAGGACGATGAGGCCGTCTGCGGCGCGAAGGGCGCCGAGGTGCTGGCGGTCGCGCAGCACGAACTTGACCACTGCCGCCAGGTTCGAGTCCTCCATCGCCCGCGCCAGTAGTGCGTAGACGTGGTCGCCGCCCTCGCCTGGCCCAACGTAGTAGGCGTGTGCGAACAAGATCGGGTCGATGTCGGCGTACGGCACGAAGTCGGTGATGTCCATGCTGTGGCCGCCGCCCGCTCGTGCGGCCTCGAAGTCCTCGTCGGTCAGGTGCACGAGCTCGCCCTTCCGGATCTCGAACGCCTTGACGATCTCCTCGTCGGGCACGGGCTTGTCCTCGAGCTTGCAGATCTTCTGGTAGCCGATCGGGCTCTCGTCCGGCTCGTGAATCAGGTGGAACTGCAGCTTGTGCTCGGCGATCGCCGGATAGAGCCGTACGGGCACTGTGACCAGGCCGAACGACAGCGTGCCGTTCCAGAGCGGTCTCGACGGCATGGGGACCCTGTTTCCGGTGTCGCCTCAGCGGAAACGTGGAATGTCCGTCACATGCCGAGCCGCAACGTGTATCCGACTGCTCTGCCGTTCCTCCCCGAGCGGCCGACGCTTCCTTCTCTCGAAGCGGCGGTGCAACGGTGCCGTGGCTGCCCGCTGTACGAGCGAGCGACCCAGGCGGTCTTCGGGCGAGGCCCGGTCCCGGCGGAGCTGATGCTCGTGGGCGAGCAGCCCGGCGATCAGGAGGACAAGGTCGGTGAGCCGTTCGTCGGCCCGGCCGGGCGCGTGCTCGACCGCGCCCTCGCCGGGGCTGGGATCGCCCGGGAGAAGGCGTACGTGACCAACGCGGTCAAGCACTTCAAGTGGAAGGAGCGCGGCCCGCGACGGATCCACGACAAGCCGTCGTGGACGGAGCAGGTGGCATGCCTGCCCTGGCTCGAAGCGGAGCTCGCACTCGTGCGCCCGAGGGCGCTCGTCCTCTTGGGGGCGACTGCTTCGCAGAGCCTTCTCGGGCGCGACTTCCGGGTCACCCGGAGCCGGGGGAAGCCGCTCGAGTCCGACCTCGCCGAGCTCGTGCTCGCGACGATCCATCCGTCCGCCGTGCTTCGCGCGGAGGACCAGGAGGAAGCGTTCGACGGCCTCGTCGACGACCTTCGTCAGGTCAGGCGCCTTACCTCTGGATAGCCCTCGGGGCGGGCGGGCCGACTAGCGCCGGATGCGGATTGCGTTCAGGTCGTCGCGCGAGATCTCGTCGGCGCGGCCGATCAGGTCTTCGATGTCGTCGTGCTCGGCGTGGATGTAACGCCCGGCGAGCCGGTCCGCGCGGCCCGATGCGAGAACGCGGATCAGCTGGGGCGCGAGCTCCGGGGGCGTCCACGGCGCGTCATCGCCGAACGTCGGTGACGTCATGTCGGTCTGGACGAGCCCGGGGCTGATCAGGAAGACCTGCACGCCCCGCGGGCCGACTTCCGCCGCGAGGTACTCGGCGAACCGCCCGACCGCGGCCTTGCTCGCCCCGTAGTTCCCTCCGAGCCCGCTGCCGCGCACCGGCAGGTACGACGCGCCGCTTCCGACGATCACGATGCGGCCCTCGCCGCGCTCGAGCATCTCCGGGAGGACGGCCCGGCAGCAGAGGTAGGTCCCGAAGACGTTGACCTCGAACACGTGCCACCACTCGGCGGGGTGGCTCGAGGCGGTCGAATCGTCCTCGCCGCCGATCCCGGCGTTTGCGACGAGGAGGTCGATCACGCCGTACGCGCGCTCGGTCTCCCCGACCATCCGGTCGACGTCCGCCTCCACGCTGACGTCCCCGACGACCGGGATCGCGCCAAGCTCGCGGGCGGCGGTCTCGACCTGTGCCGCGGTGCGCCCGGTGATCGCGACCCTGGCTCCGGCGGCGGCGAGCTCGCGCGCGACGTTCAGCCCGATGCCTCGCCCGCCGCCCGTGACGAGCGCCACGAGGCCCGTGAGATCGTCAGCCATGCAGGCACCCTAGCGTGACGCCTCGCCGCTCCCGCGACGAGGGCGTCGACCGCCGCCGTGGCCGTCGCCATCCGCTGCGCGTGCGACCCGGAGACGACGATGAACGGGGCACCCGACGCTTCGATGGTGCGTGAGACAGGCCTCGTGCAGGATCCAGTCCCGCAGGTGTGAGACGTGTGCGAGGCGGGCCACTTCGGCCTCCTTGTTGGTCCCGCCGCCTCGGCGGTTCGCCCGGGAGGGGCCAGGGAGCTCGATCAGGAACGCCCCCTGTTGGTTGAGTCAGGGTCAGCGTAGAAGTTTACGACTGCGAGGCAAAAACTCGGAAGAGCAGGCCGGACACGGGATCGCAGGGGCCCGCGGCTACCATCGCCGGGCGCCCATGGACTCGGCTCACATCCGCAATTTCTCGATCATCGCGCACATCGACCACGGCAAGTCGACGCTCGCAGACCGCATCCTCGAGCTCACGCACGCCGTGGCCGAGCGCGACATGCGCGCGCAGGTGCTCGACTCGATGGACCTCGAGCGCGAGCGGGGGATCACGATCAAGGCCCAGGCGGTGAGGGTTGCGTGGAAGGAACACGAGCTGAACCTGATCGACACCCCCGGCCACGTCGATTTCACCTACGAGGTTTCCCGCTCGCTCCAGGCGTGCGAGGGGGCGCTTCTCGTTGTCGACGCGGCCCAGGGGATCGAGGCACAGACGCTCGCGAACGCGTACCTCGCCATCGAGGCGAACCTCGAGATCATCCCCGTGGTCAACAAGATCGACCTCCCGCAGGCCGACCCCGACGGGGTCGCAATCCAGCTCGCGGAACTGCTCGGCGACGACCCGGCCCGGGTGCTCCGGATCTCGGCGAAGACCGGCGTCGGGGTCGAGGAGGTGCTCGATGCCGTCGTCGAGCGGATCCCGCCGCCGGCGGGCGACCCGGCCGCCCCGGCACGGGCGCTGATCTTCGACTCGTCATACGACCAGTACCGCGGCGTCCTCGCGTTCGTGCGAGTCGTCGACGGGGCGTTCCACCCGCGCGAGGACCTGCGCTCGATGGCTCTCGGCACCCGCTTCGAGGCACAGGAGATCGGCGCGATGACGCCCGCGATGACCCCTCTGAAGGCGCTGACGGCCGGCGAGGTCGGCTACGTGATCACCGGGCTCAAGGAGGTGTCGGAGCTGCGGGTCGGCGACACGTTGACGACGGAGAAGCGGCCTGCGGCCGGGCCTCTGCCCGGCTACAAGGACGTGAAGCCGATGGTCTTCGCGGGGCTCTTCCCGACGGACTCCGACGACTACCCGGAGCTTCGAGATGCGCTCGAGAAGCTGAAGCTGAACGACGCCGCCCTCTTCTACGAGCCCGAGACCTCGCAGGCGCTCGGGTTCGGGTTCCGGTGCGGGTTCCTCGGGCTGCTGCACATGGAGATCGTGCGAGAGCGCCTCGAGCGCGAGTTCGACCTCGACCTCCTCGTGACGGCGCCGACGGTCGCCTACCGCGTCCGGGCGCAGAACTCGGACGAGTGGAAGGAGGTGCACACCCCGTCGGACATGCCCGATGCCGTCGAGGAGATCGAGGAGCCGTACATCAAGGCACAGATCATCGTCCCGAAGGATTACGTCGGGGCCGTGATGGAGCTGTGCAACGACCGCCGCGGCCGCTTCGACCACCTCGAGTACCTGGCGGAGGATCGCGCGCTCCTGACCTTCGAGCTGCCGCTCGCCGAGATCGTCCTCGACTTCTACGACGCGCTCAAGTCGCGGACGCGCGGATACGCGAGCTTCGACTACGACTACATCGGCTTCCGGCCGGGATCGCTCGTGCGGGTGGACGTGCTCGTCGGTGGCGACCCGGTGGACGCGCTGTCCCTCGTCGTGCACCGCGACGCCGCCTACGAGCGGGGGCGCGCTCTGGTCGACCGGCTGCGCGAGGAGATCCCGCGGCAGATGTTCGACGTCGCGATCCAGGCCGCGATCGGCTCCCGCGTGATCGCCCGGGAGACCGTGAAGGCGAAGCGCAAGGACGTGATCGCGAAGTGCTACGGCGGCGACATCAGCCGCAAGCGCAAGCTCCTCGAGAAGCAGAAGGAGGGGAAGAAGCGGATGAAGCAGGTCGGCGGGGTCGAGGTCCCCCAGGAGGCCTTCCTGGCAGTGCTCAACCTGAACGACGGGAAGAAGTAGTGGCGCCCCCTCCCCTGCGCGAGAGCTGGGCAATCGCGGTGCACGACGCGCTTGTCGGGATCAGAGACGTGCTCGTCGGCCAGCTCGTCCCGAACGGCGATACCTACGAGCTCGTCCTCACGACGCGCGAGTCGCCGCCGGCCTCCGAGCTCGTCGAGCTGTTGCGGGAGCGACTCGGGCCCGTGGTGAGGCGCGACGACTCGCCGCTCGTGGCCGATCGGGAGCCGGCCTGGTGCTTCTACCCGGCGGTCGAGGACCGTGAGCGCGAGCTCTTCCCGAGCCTCGACTGGACGCACGCCGTGGTCGTGCACGAGTGGGTCGACTGATGAAGGGCGGCGGCGCACGTCACCTCTACATCCACCTGCCGTTCTGTGCGCACCGCTGCGGCTACTGCGACTTCGTGACGGCTGTCGGGCGAGGCGGCGGAGCACGGGGGATACGTTGAGGCGCTGATCGCCGAGCTCGAGCTCGAACGCGGGCTGCTCGCGGCCGAGCTCGAGACGGTGTTCCTCGGCGGAGGCACGCCGACCTTCACCGAGCCCGCCGCCCTGGAGCGGCTGCTCGAGGCCCTTCCCGCCGGGCGACGAGGTGACGGTCGAGGCGAATCCCGAGACCGTGACCGACGAGGCTGCCCGACGGCTCCTCGACGGTGGCGTGAACCGCGTGTCGCTCGGCGCCCAGAGCTTCCAGCCCGCGCTTCTTGGCGTGCTCGACCGGGTTGCCGGTCCTGACGACGTCCGGCGCGCCGTCTACCGTCTACGTGATGCCGGATTCGACAACATCTCGCTCGACCTCATCTACGGGATCCCCGGCCAGAGCACCGCCGACCTTCGAAGCGACCTCGCCGATGCCCTGTCTCTCGAGCCCGACCACATCTCCGCGTACGAGCTGGAAGCGAAGCCTGGCACGCGCTTCACGCACACCCACGGAGCCGAGCTCGAGCGGCAGGCCGAGTCGATGGAGTCCTACTTCGAGACCGTCGTCGAGACGCTGACCGACGCGGGGTACCGCTGGTACGAGACGGCGAACTTCGCGCGGGTCGGGCCGCGTGACCTCCGCGCGCGACACAACCTCGGCTACTGGCTCGGGCACGACTACCTCGGGCTCGGCGTGGGCGCTGTCAGCACAATCGAGAATCGGCGCTGGCGGAACCTCCCGTCGGTCCGCGGCTACGTCGACGCACTCGGGGCCGGAAGCACGCCGCCCCGGGAGCTCGAGGAGCTGCCTGCCGAGGTGCGCGAGACCGAGCGCGTCATGCTCGGGCTGCGGCTCGACGAGCCCGTCCACGTCGACTCCGGCGGACGGATACTCGACCTCGAGCGCCTGGCCCGGCTCGAAAGACTCGGGCTCGCGGAGCGCCGGGGCGAGGGTGTCGTGCTCACGACCCGAGGGCGGTTCCTCGGGGACGGCGTGACAGCTTCTCTGCTCGCCTGACCGGCCCGCACCGCTACTCGCCTACCATGGCCTGGGCCATGAACGCGCGCGCGGAGCTGTCGGAGCGTCAGCTGGGGATCCTGTCGCGGGTCGTCGAGGAGTACGTCGCCACGAGCCTCCCGGTCGGCTCGAGAGCCCTCGTGGAGCGTGCGGGCTTCGACGTCTCCAGCTCGACGGTCCGGGCAGAGCTGGCGGAGCTCGAGCGGCTCGGGCTGCTGACTCACCCGCACACCTCCGCAGGGCGCGTGCCGACCGAGGCCGGCTACCGGGTGTACGTCGACGTCCTGCTCGCGCGGCAGGAGCCGCGACCCTCGGCGTTCCCGCTCGAGCTGCCGACCGCACGGGCCGAGGTCGACGAGGCGCTCCAGGCGACGACCGAGATCCTCGCGCAGGTGACGCGGCTGCTCGCGCTCGTGTCGGCGCCTCCGCTCGAGGCGGCGACGGTCCGGCATGTGGACGTCCTCCAGCTGCAGCCGAACGCCGTGGTGGTCGTCGTCATCACGTCGACCGGCGAGGTCGCCAAGCAGCGCTACGCGTTTCCCGAGGCGCTCGACCCGGGGCTCGTCGGCTGGGCGGGCGAATACCTTCGCGAGCGCGTCACGGGGCTTCGCCTGCGCTCCCGCCTCCTCACCCGGGCGTTCGACGAGCCGAGCGTGTCCGCGCGAGAGCGGGCGTTCCTGGCGATCGTCCGGGGGGCGTTCGACGGGCTCGGTGACGAGCGCGAGCTCTACGTCGGCGGGGCCGCCGACCTGCTCGACGACCTCCGCACGGAGGAGATCGGCGCCTACCGGAGCCTCATCGACGCCCTCGAGAAGCGCGCCGCGCTCCTCGACGTCCTCGCGAACTCGCTCGGGATGCGCCGGTCGTTCGTCCGCGTCGGGGACGAGCTCGAGCAGTCCGGGCTGCACTCGCTGGCGCTCGTGGGCGCGACGTACGGCTCGGCGACGAAGCCACTCGGGACCGTCAGCCTTCTGGGCCCCCTCCGGATGGACTACGAGAAGGCCCTGCGCGCCGTGCGCGCGGCCGCTCACGAGCTTTCCCGGTTCGTCGAAGAGGTCTACGCCGACGAGTAACCGAGGCGCTCCGTGGCGAGCGCCACCGCTGCTGGCACGATACGAAGCCCCATGTCGACCACGCAGCGCGACTACTACGAAGTGCTCGGCGTCTCGCGCGAGGCGAGCGAGCAGGAGATCAAGAAGGCGTTCCGCCGGCTTGCGCGCGAACTGCATCCGGACGTGTCCGAGTACCCCGACGCCGAGGCGCGGTTCCGCGAGGCGACCGAGGCCTACGAGGCGCTGTCGAATCCCGAGACGCGGCAGCTCTACGACCGCTACGGCCACGCCGGCCTGCGCTCGGGCGGCTTCCAGCCGACGAACTTCGACATCAACACCTTCGGCGACCTCTTCTCGGCGTTCTTCGGCGACGACCTCTTCGGCGCCGGCGGCCGGCGTGGACGCGCGGCGGCTCGCGGCGCCGACCTTCTCGCCGAGGTCGAGATCACCCTCGTCGAGGCCGCCCACGGCAAGAAGGTGACCGTGCCGATCGAGACGGCCGTCACGTGCAGCACCTGCCACGGCGACGGCGCGGCACCCGGCTCGACCCCGGTGCCGTGTGCCCGCTGCGGTGGAACCGGGCTGCTGCAGCAGGTATCGCGGGGGATCCTCGGCGAGTTCATCCGGCAGACGGCCTGCCCGGACTGCAACGGCGCCGGCCGGCGCATCGAGCAGTACTGCGAGGCCTGCCAGGGCTCGGGGCGCACCGTCGAGACGCGTCGGCTGGAAGTCGAGATCCCGGAGGGCATTCATGACGGGCAGCGCATCCGCCTCACGGGCGAGGGTCACGCCGGCGGCCTCGGCGCCCGCTCGGGGGACGCCTACATCCAGGTGCGCGTCCTCGATGACGAGCGCTTCGTCCGCGAGGGAAACGACGTCTTCTCCCAGGTCAACCTCACAGTCGTCGAGGCTGCGCTCGGGACGAAGCTCGAGGTCGAGACCATCGACGGCACCGAGGAGCTCGAGTTCGACTCCGGCACCCAGCCGGGCGAGACTCGCGTGCTGCGCGGGAAGGGGATGCCGGTGCTTCAGGGCTTCGGCCGCGGCGACCACCGCGTCCTCGTGAACGTCACGGTCCCACGCAAGATCACCGTCGAGCAGCGGCGTCTGTTGGAGGAGTTCGAGGAGCTCTCGGACGACGAGACCTACGACGACCACCACCACGGATTCTTCGAGAAGCTCCGGAACATCTTCAACTGATCCGCGCCGCAGTCACCGCGTCCGCCGACGAGGCCGAGGAGCTCAGGGCCCGATTCGTCGAGCTTGCGCCCGACGGGTTCGAGGAAGCCGACGCGGCCGACGGCGTCGAGCTCGCCGCCTACGGGCCAGCAGCAGAGCGGGTCCTCGCGGCCTACCCGGACGCGCTCGTCACCGCAGTCGACGAGGGCTGGGAGGACCGGTGGCGCGAGTTCCACCACGGCATCGAGATCGGCCCGCTCTGGGTCGGCCCGCCCTGGGAGGAGCCGCCGGCCGGCGCCATCGCGGTCGTGATCGACCCCGGCCGAGCCTTCGGAACCGGCGCGCATCCCTCGACCCGACTCGCACTCGAGCTGCTTCTCGACGAGCCGCCGAGCAGCATCCTCGACGTCGGATGCGGCTCGGGAGTCATCTCCATCGCAGCCGCCAAGCTGGGCTTCGCGCCCGTGACCGCCGTCGACGTCGACGAGGTCGCGGTCGAGGTCGCACGGGAAAACGCCCAGGCGAACGACGTCGAGATCGACGCGCGCACGGCCGACGCTCGCGGCCCGGGCCTTCCGGCCGCCGGGCTCGCCGTCGCCAACATCTCGCTCGAGCTCGTCCAGGCCGTTGCCTCGGTGATCGACGCCGACCGGCTCATCACCGCCGGGTACCTGTCCGTCGACCGCCCGGAGCTCCCCGGGCTCAACCCCGTCCGCCGGCTCGAGCGCGACGGTTGGGCGGGCGACCTCTTCAGGAAAGGCCGCTGACCGCGAAGCGCGCGGACGGCGAGGCCGGGTACTCCTCGTCGAGAAGCGAGAAGACGACCTCGTCGCGGCGCGGCTCGCCGGGCCTGATCGGGGGCAGGCGCTTTCGAAGCGTCGCCTCGCGGAGATAGCCGAGCCGGTCGGCCACGGCCAGGCTCGCCGTGTTCTGAGGGTCGACGTGGATCTCGACCCGGATCGCGCCGCAACACTCGAACGCAAGACGCGTGAGCGCCGCAGCCGCCTCCGTCGCGAGTCCCTGGCGCACTCGGCTCGCGCGGATCCAGTAGCCGATCTCGAGCGCCTCCGGGCCGACGCGGCGATGCAGGCCGGCGCCGCCGACGAGCTCCGAGCCGTCCGGTGTGAAGAGCCCGTAGATCCAGTCGTCGCCGTGGCGGAACGCGTCGCGGAACGCGCGCATCCGCTTTCGAGTCGCGCCAACCGGCTCCGGCGCGCCCCACGCCCAGTCCATGAACGTACGCAGATGGTCGAGGCTCGAATCCACCGCGTCCTTCACGAGCGGCGCATCGTCGGGCGTGTAGCAGCGGATGAGCATCCGCTCCGAGTGCACGCTCCGAGGCGGGTCGGCGAGACCGTTCACCCACGTACCTTAGGCCGACCGTGACGGCCAGCTACGCAGCGCTCCTCGGCCAGCGACCCGCACGCCGACTCGTCTACGCACTCGTCGTCACGACGCTCGGGTACGGGATGTACTCCCTGACCGTCCTGCTGACGGTCGAGGGCGCGACTGGCTCCTATCGTGAGGCCGGCTTCGCGGTCGCGGCTTTCGCGCTCTTCGCCGCCTCGACCGCTCCGCTTCGCGGACGGCTCATCGACCGCCGCGGCGTCCGGCACTGGCTCCCGGCCCTGGCGCTCGGCTACGCAGCGGCCCTCGTAGCGCTGGACGTCGCCGCGCACGCCGGAGCTCCCGCCTGGGTGCTCGTGTTGTTTGCAGGGTGCTCGGGGGTCAGCGCGCCGCCGATCTTCGCCTCGGCGCGGCCGGTCTGGGCCCAGATCGTCGACCCCGTCCTCGTCCGCCGCGGCTACGCCGTGACCTCCCTCCTGTACGACGTCGGACAGATCGTCGGCCCCGTTCTCGCCTCGGCGCTCTTCCTCATCTCGTCGTGGCCGGGTGCGATCATCTGCGGCGCGCTTCCCGTCGCCGGTGCGTTCCTGTCCCTGCCCGCGCGCGAGGGGCTCGACCACGACGCGAAGCCCGCGCCCATGCCGCGCCTCCGCGAGACGCGCGCGCTCATCGGCCTGCTCGCCGTGTCCGTCGTGTTCGGCGGAGGGCAGGGCGTCGTGATCGTCGCCGTGCCCGCCGCAGCCACCCAGTGGGACCAGGCGTCGCTCGCAGGCACGCTCCTCGCGCTTTTCGCCGCCGGTAGCGTCAGCGGCGCTCTCTGGTACGGCACCCGACACTGGAAGGCGGCGCCGCTCGACCGCTACCTCTTCGCGGTGCTCGCCTTCGGGGTGCTCCTTGCTCCGGCAGCGGTCGCCGGCAACGCGGCCCGGCTCGGCGTCGTGTTGTTTCTTGCGGGGCTCGCGTTCGGACCGGCGACGGTCTCGCTCTTCGAATCCCTCGACGTCATCGTCCCGGGCGGCGGCGCCGAGGCGCTCACCTGGGTGACGACCGGCGAGGCAGCGGGCTCGGCCGTCGGCTCGGCGGTCGCCGGCGTCCTCGCGACGCGGTCCGGAATCGCTGCCCCGTTCCTCCTCGCAGCCGGGACCACCGTCGTCGTCACGGGTGCCGCGGTGGCGCTCCGCCACGCGCGGAGGCCAGTACGATCCCCGTAGCAATGCGGTTCAGCGTCGAATTCCTAGGCTGCAAGGTCTCGCACGTGGACGCCCACGAGATCCGCGAGCGGCTGCTCGCCGAGGGCCACGCGGAGGCCGCCGGCACGGCGGACGTCGCCGTGGTGAACGGCTGCTGCGTCACCAACGAGGCCGCGGCGAAGAGCCGCAAGGCAGCCGCGCGCGCGGCGCGGACCCACGCACGCGTCTACCTCACAGGCTGCGCGGCGAACCTCGACCCCTCAGGCCTTCCGGCCAACGTCACCGTCGTCCCCCGGCGCGCCGAGGAGACGGCGGCGTTCGTCGCAGGCGACGTCGGGTCGATCGGCTGCGTCCAGGCCGACGCCCGCCTCGACCGTGTGCGCGCGTTCGTGAAGATCCAGGACGGCTGCTCGTTCTCGTGCGGCTTCTGCGTCATCCCGCTCGTCCGCGGCGCCTCCCGAAGCCGCAGCGCCGCCGCCGTCCTGGCCGAAGTCGGCCGCCGCGTCGAGCAGGGCCACCGCGAGGTCGTCCTCACCGGCATCAACCTCGGCTGCTTCCGCGACCGGAGCGCCGGCTACGACCTGCCGCGCCTCGTGCGTGAGGCAGGGGCGACTCCGGGCCTCGACCGCCTGCGGCTGTCCTCGATCGAGATCAACCACGTCGATGCCGATCTCGCCGCCGCGCTGCGCGAGACGCCGACCGTCTCCCGGCACCTGCACGTCCCGCTCCAGTCCGGCGACGACGGCGTGCTCCGGGCGATGCGCCGCCGCTACACGACCGCCACCTACCTCCGGCGTCTCGAGGCGCTCGCGGCGGAGCTCAATCTGACGACCGACGTCATCGTCGGCCACCCGGCCGAGGACGCCGAGGCGTTCGGACGGACGCTCGCCACGATCGAGGCCGCGGGCATCAGCCGTGTCCACGTGTTCCCCTACTCGCCGCGGCCCGGTACCGCGACGGCGGCCGAGGACCCCGTCCCCCCGCCCGTGAAGAAGGAACGGGGCGCGCGGCTTCGCGCGCTGTCGCGCGAGCTCGAGCAGCGCCGCTGGGAGGCGAAGCTCGGCGCCCAGGACGTCGTGCTCGTCGACCGCCCGGGACGCGGCTACGGCGACGACTACACGCCGTTTCTCGTCGACGCGCCGGTCGGCGAGCTCGTCCGCGTCCGCGCCGAGCGTGTGACCGAGGAGGGAATCGTTGGCCACGCAGCGTGACGACTGCCTGTTCTGCAAGCTCTACCGCGACGGCGACCACGTCGCGGCCACGAAGGGCTTCGTCGCGATCAGCGACATCAACCCCCAGGCGCCCGTCCACCTCCTCGTCATCCCCGAGCACCACGTCGACACCTTCCGCGACGTGGGCGAGCTCGACGAGGGTGAGACTCACCGGATGCTCGAGTTCATCGCAGACACCGCTCGTGAGGCCGGACTCGAGGACTACAAGGTCCAGGTCAACGTCGGGCCCACTGCCGGCCAGACGGTCTTCCACCTGCACTGGCACATCCTCGGCCACAAGCACGTGCAAGGTGAGGCGCTTCCCGACTCGACCGAGGTGACGGAGCTATGAGCCTCATCGCCCGGATCGAAGAGGACGTCAAGCAGGCCACCCTGGCCCGCGACGCCGATCGGCGCGACGCGCTCCGGCTCATCCTCGCGAGCCTGCGCTCGGCCGAGAAGGACCTCCAGCGGCCGCTGTCCGACGACGAGGAGCTCCAGGTGCTCCAGCGCGAGCGGAAGCGGCGGATCGAGGCCGCCGAGGCATTCCACGCGGCCGGCCGTGACCAGCAGGCGGCGAAGGAGGAGAACGAGCTCGCGATCCTCGAGGAGTACATGCCTGCGCAGCTGACCGAGGAGGACCTCGAGCGGATCGTCGACGACGCGATCGCGGAGAACAAGGCCACCTCGATCCGAGACATGGGCCGCGTGATGGCCGACGTGATGCCGCAGATCGCCGGCCGGGCGGACGGGAGCGCCGTCAGCCAGCTCGTGCGCGAGAAGCTCGCCTGACGTGGAGGGCCGCGACCTCGAGCGCCGCGCCCGCTCGTTCGGCGCGGCGGCCGAGCTCTACGATCGCGCCCGTCCCGGCTACCCGCCGGACGCCGTCGGCTGGATGCTCGGCCAGACGGCGCGCGACGTCGTCGATCTCGGCGCCGGCACCGGGATCTTCAGCCGTCTCGTCGCCTCGCTCGGCCATCGCGTGACCGCGATCGAGCCGGATCCCCAAATGCGAGCGCAGCTCGCGACGTCTGACACCATCGTCGTGCTCGACGGCTCCGCGGAGCGAATCCCGCTTCCCGATCGCGCCACCGGCGCCGTCGTCGCCGCGCAGTCCTTCCACTGGTTCGACAACCATGACGCGCGCGCCGAGATCGCCCGAGTGCTCGCCGACGACGGGGTCTTCGCGCCGATCTGGAACGTCCGGGACGAGTCCGTGGAGTGGGTCGCGGAGCTGACGCGCATCCTCGGCGGAGGCGCAGCGACGAGCGCAGCGGTCCACGCCCGCGCGGGACGCCAGTTCGGGCCGCTCTACCGCCGCGCCGAGCGGGCCGAGTTCCGCCACTCGGTGCCGATGACGTCTGACACCCTGCTCGACGTGGTGCGCACGCGGTCGCGCTACCTCGTGGCCGAAGAGGACGATCGCCGCGAGATCGATCGCGGCGTCTCCGAGCTCGTCTCCGGCCTCCCGGAGCAGTTCGAGCTTCCGTACGTCGCGGTCGCGTTCCGCGCCGAAGTGCTGCGATAGGGTCGCTCCGTGGTCTGCCCGAGCTGCGGCGCCGAGAACCGGGAAGGAGCACGCTTCTGCGACTCGTGCGGCGCGCTGCTCGCCGCCGCCCCGGCGCCGCGTGAGCAGCGCAAGGTCGTGACCGTCCTCTTCTGCGACGTCGCCGGCTCGACGGCGCTCGGCGAGCGCCTCGACCCCGAGGCGCTTCGCGCGGTGATGAACGCCTACTTCGAGGTCGCGAAGACGGCGATCGAGAGGCACGGCGGCACACTCGAGAAGTTCATCGGCGACGCAGTCATGGCCGTATTCGGGGTCCCGACCGTCCGCGAGGACGACGCCTTGCGCGCCGTGCGCGCGGCCGAGGAGTTGCGCAACGCCGTCGACATCGACGTGCGAATCGGCGTCAACACGGGCGAGGTCGTGACCGGCAGCGCCGACAAGCTCGTCACCGGCGACGCGGTCAACGTGGCCGCCCGCCTCGAGCAAGCCGCCGACTCGGGCGATGTGCTTCTCGGCGAATCGACCTACCGGCTCGTCCGAGGGGCGGTCGAGGCCGAGCTCCTGCCGCCGATCGAGGCGAAGGGGAAGACGGAGCCGCTCACCGCGTATCGGCTCGTGGCGGTCACGGGGGACGTCGCCGTCGCGCGCCGCCAGGATGCGCCTCTCGTCGGCCGCGACCGTGAGCGCCGGATGCTCGCCGACGCCTGGGAGCGGAGCCGCTCGGAGCAGGCCTGCTCGCTGTTCACCATCCTCGGCACCGCCGGAGTCGGGAAGTCGCGCCTCACCGCGGAGTTCCTCGCGGGCCTCGACGCGACGGTCGCACACGGACGCTGTCTTCCGTACGGGGACGGGATCACGTACTGGCCCGTCGTCGAGGTCGTGAAGCAGGTGCTCGCCGGCGGCGAAGCCCCCAGTCCCGGCATCGCCGCGCTCCTCGGCGATGGGCAGGCCCCGGCGGACGAGATCGCCGTGTCGGTGCGAAAGCTCTTCGAGGCGACGGCCTCCGAGCGGCCGCTCGCCGTCCTCTTCGACGATCTCCAGTGGGCCGAGCCGACCTTCCTCGACCTGATCGAGCACGTCGCCGACTGGTCCCGCGACGCGCCGATCCTGCTGCTCTGCCTCGCGCGGCCCGAGCTGCTCGAGCTGCGCGCCGGCTGGGGCGGTGGGAAGCTGAACGCGACGGCGGTGCTCCTCGAGCCTTTGTCCGCAACCGAGACCGACGAGTTGATCGACGAGCTTCTCGCCGGCGGCAGCCTGGACGACGAGCTCCGTGACCGCATCCGTGCCGCAGCGGAGGGCAATCCGCTCTTCGTGGAACAGATGCTCGCGATGGTCGAGGAGTCTCCCGGCGAGGTGAGCGTGCCTTCGACCATCCAGGCGCTCCTCGCTGCGAGGCTCGACCAGCTGCCGGCCGGCGAGCGCGCCGCGCTCGAACGTGGCGCCGTCGAGGGGCAGGTGTTCCACCGAAGCGCGGTCGCGGCACTGGCACCCGACGATCCCGATGTCCCGTCGCGACTGCTCGGGCTCGTCCGCAAGGAGCTCGTCCGACCGAGTCGCGGGATGCTGCCGGGAGACGACGCCTTCCGCTTCCGGCACCTGCTGATCCGCGACGCCGCCTACGACGCGCTGCCGAAGTCCGAACGGGCCGAGCTGCACGAGCGGTTTGCAGCGTGGCTCGAGGAGCATGCTCCCGGACTGGTCGAGCTCGACGAGATCCTCGGCTACCACCTCGAGCAGTCGGCGGTCTACCGAGCCGAGCTCGGCCGGCCGTCGGCGGACCTTCGGGGGCGCGCTGCCGAGCACCTTGCCGCCGGAGGGGTTCGGGCGGGTGAGCGCCTCGACTACAACGCCGCTGCGACCTTGTTACGGCGGGCGACGGCGCTGCTCGACCCTGTCGATGCCCGCCGGCTCGCGCTGCTGCCGGTGTTGGGGCGGGTGCTCCACGCGCTCGGACGCTTCGACGAGGCATTCGCCGCGTTCGACGAAGCAATCGAGCGTGCCGATCCAGACACCGCGGCGCACGCCTTCTTCTACAAGAGTTACGTCCAGGGTCACGGTGAGGCGAGGTCCGGCTACGAGCTCGAGCGTGACGTCCGGGACAGGCTTTCCCTGGTCGAGGCGGAAGCGAGTGACCAGACGCTCGCCGCCGGTTATCTCGCGCTCGGCTGGGGGTTGTACTGGACCGGCCGCCTTGGAGAGGGTCTCGACGCCGCCTCGCGGGCGGTCGAGCATGCGCGGAGCTCGGGAGACCTCCAGCTCGAGATGGACGCGTTGCGACTCCGTGCGGTCGCGATGCTCCACGGCGACATGCCGTGGCCCGAGGTCGAGCGAGAGCTCGACGAGATGCGCTGGAGCGGCGCCCACCTGGGGCCGGTTCGAGGATTCGCCGCCTCGTCGCAGGGTCGATACGACGACGCCCGACAGATCTACGAGGAGAATGTCCGCGAACTGCGAGAGCAAGGCCAGGTTCTGGTGGCCGCTCTTCAGGCGCTCTGGTACGGCTATCAATGCGAGCTGTTCGCCGGAGAGCTCGGTCGCGCCGAGGCTGTGCTGCGCGAGGGATGGGACGCGCTCGGCGAGATGGGCGAGCGCGGCGTTCGGTCAACGCTCGGCGGGTGCCTCGGTGAGGTTCTCGCCCGCCGGGGCAAGCTCGACGAGGCCGAGGCGGTGCTCGACGAAGCACTCGCGATCGGCACGCCGGACGACTGGGTGACGGTTTCGCAGGTCGACGTGGGCCGTGCGTTCGTTGCGCTCGGTCGCGGGGAGGATGAGCGGGCATGCGAACTGGCGCTCCGCGCGGTCGACCTCGTCGACGCGAACGAGTACCTGACCATGCAGCAGGACACGCGCCTGCACTGCGGCGAGATTCTCCTCGCCGCAGGTCGCCTCGACGCAGCCCGCGCCATGCTCGAGCGCGCGAGAGAAGTCGCCGCCCGCAAGGGCTCGACCGCGCTGGTCGCCACGGCGGAAGACCTGCTGGCGGGCCTGGCGAACTGACCGACCTACACTGATCCCGTGCAGGAAACCCTCGACGTCTCGAACGCCGTCGCCGCCGAGTTGGCGGGGATGGGGGACGGCGTCCTCGATGCATTGCGCGACCGGCTCGGGTGCACGATCCGGCTGCGCGGGAACCAGCTGACCCTCGACGGCGACGAGCCGAAGGTCGACGAGGCGCGGGAGGTGATCGACGAGATCGTCGAGCTGATCGAGGGCGGCCACCAGATCGGCGCGCAGACCGTCGACGCGGTGCTCGGCGCCATCGAGTCGAACCACGACGTCCGCGAGGTGTTCGAGGATGTCGTCTGGCGCCACCGCGGCAAGCAGATCGCGCCGAAGACGGTGACGCAGAAGGCCTACGTCGACGCGATCCGCGCGAAGACCGTCACCTTCGGCATCGGGCCGGCCGGGACCGGCAAGACCTATCTCGCGATGGCGCTCGCGGTGGCGGCCCTCCAGGAGCGCCAGGTGGCGCGGATCATCCTGACGCGACCGGCGGTGGAGGCGGGCGAGCGGCTCGGGTTCCTACCAGGCGACATGCTCGCCAAGGTCGATCCGTACCTGCGGCCGCTCTTCGACGCGCTCTACGACATGCTCGACCCGGAGCGCGCGAACACCTACATGGAGCGCGGCACGATCGAGGTTGCACCGCTGGCCTTCATGCGAGGCCGGACCCTCAACGACAGCTTCATCATCCTCGACGAGGCGCAGAACACCTCACCCGAGCAGATGCAGATGTTCCTCACCCGCCTCGGGTTCGGCTCGAAGGTGGTCGTCACCGGCGACGTGACGCAGGTCGACCTGCCGCGCGACCAGCCGTCGGGGCTGATCCAGGTGCAGCGGATCCTCGACAAGATCGACGGGATCGAGTTCGTGCGCTTCGACCACCGCGACGTCGTCCGCCACAAGCTCGTCCAGCGGATCGTGGAGGCCTATCGCGAGCACGCGGAGGAGACCGGCACCGGGCGCGATACGTAGTAGCGGTGCTCACCGTCGAGGTCGACAACAGAAGCGGCGAGGCGGTGGACGAGGGCGCCGCGGTCGAGCTCGCGTGCCGGGTGCTCCGGGCCGACGGGGTCGACGACGGCGAGCTCGGGATCGCGTTTGTCGGGCGGGACGAGATGCGGGCGTTGAAGCGCGAGCACCTCGGGATCGACGAGGCGACCGACGTCCTCTCGTTCCCGATCGACGGCCGGGACGAGCTCCCCGAGGGTCTGCCGCGGGCGCTCGGCGACGTCGTCCTCTGTCCCGCGGTCGTCGGCGAGGCCTGGCGCGCGCCGCTGACGCACGGCCTGCTCCACCTGCTCGGTTACGACCACGGCGAGGAGATGGAGCGGCGCGAGCGGGAGCTCGGCCCATGAGCCAGCGGCCGGGGAGCCTGCTCGATTCGTTCAACTACGCGTTCGAAGGGATCATCCACGTGCTCCGCACGCACCGGAACATGAGGATCCACTTCGCGATCGCCGCCGTCGTCCTGGTGGCGGCGATCGTCGCCGACGTCACCAAGCTCGAACTGATCTCGCTCCTGCTCGCGATCGCGTTCGTGCTGATCGCCGAGATGATCAACACCGCGCTCGAGGGCGCGATCGACGTCGCGACGACCTCGTTCGACCCGATGGCCAAGCTCGCGAAGGACATCGCGGCCGGGGCCGTCCTGATCGCAGCGATCAACGCGGTCGCGGTCGGGTACCTCGTCTTCTCCGGTAAGACCGCGACGAGGAGCGCACGCCTGGTCGACAAGGTGATCAACGCGCCCGCGAAGCTCACGATCGTCGCCCTCGTGGTCACCGTCATCGTCGTCATCGGGATCAAGGCATGGACGGGGCGCGGTACGCCGTTGCGCGGCGGGCTCCCGTCGGGGCACGCCGCCATCGCCTTCGCCGCCTGGATCGCGATCACCTACGTCGCGGGGCCGAGCCACCGCTTTCTCGTCTCCACCATCGCGTTCGTCCTCGCGCTTCTCGTCGCGCAGACCCGCGTCGAGTCAGGTGTTCACTCCTCGCTCGAGGTCGTTCTCGGCGGGCTCCTCGGCGCGCTGATGGCGCTCGCTCTCTTCCAGCTCACCTGAGGGCACACTGTCGGCATGAGCGTCCAACCGAAGGTCGGCAATTGAGCGTCGAACTCGTCGAGAAGGCCGAGGCGGCTGCGAAGGCCGCCTATGCCCCGTATTCCAGCTACCTCGTCGGGGCGGTCGTGCGCACACGCGACGGCCGGGAGTTCGCCGGGGTGAACGTCGAGAACGCTGCCTACCCGCTCGGCATGTGCGCCGAGAAGACCGCGATCGGGAATGCGGTCACGGCCGGATACAAGCCGCGCGACCTCGTCGCGATCGGCATCACCGCGTCGCCCTGCGGCGGCTGCCGCCAGTGGCTGCACGAGTTCCGGATCGAAGAGATCAGCTATCGCCGCGAGGACGGCACCATCGCCACCGCCACGATCGCCGACCTGCTCCCCGACACCTGGAACCTGCCCGAATGAGGTCCGGCTTCGCGGCGCTCGCCGGCCGGCCCAACGTCGGCAAGTCGACCCTCGCGAACGCGCTGACCGGCGAGAAGATCGCGATCGTCTCGCAGGTGCCGCACACGACGCGCCACCGGATCCGCGGCGTCTGGACGCAGGAGGACGCCCAGCTCGTCCTCGTCGACCTTCCCGGCTGGCAGAAGCCGATCGACCCGCTCACCGAGCGGATGCAGAGCCGGATCGAGGAGACGATGGCCGACGACCTCGACGTCGCGGTGCTCGTCCTCAACGCGCGCGAGCGGATCGGCGCGGGCGACCGGTACGTCGCGCGGAGCGTGTTCGAGCTCGGCAGCCCGGTCGTGATCGCACTGAACAAGGTCGACCGGCTGAAGCCCGGCCACATCGCCGACCAGATGAACACGGCTGCGAGCCTCGGCGACTTTCACGCGCTGCACCCGGTCAGCGCGAGGACCGGCGACGGCATCGGCGAGCTTCGCTCCGACCTCGTCTCGCTTCTGCCCGAGGGGCCGCTTCTCTACCCGGACGGCGAGGTGACCGATATGCCCCTCGAGGCTCGCATCGCCGAGCTCGTCCGCGAGCAGGCGCTCCGGGTCACCCGGGAGGAGGTGCCGCACGCGCTCACGGCCGAGGTGGTCGAGATCGAGGATGGCCACGTCCACGTACGGCTCTACACCGAGACGGAGAGCCAGAAGCAGATCATGATCGGGAAAGGTGGCTCGATGGTTCGCGAGATCGGGCGCCAGGCCCGTCCTGGGATCGAGAAGCTCCTCGGGTACAAGATCTACCTGCAGCTGCAGGTCAAGGCGTCGCCGAAATGGCGTCGCAACGAGACGATGCTCGAACGGCTCGGGCTCTAGCCCTAACCGTTGATCTTGTAGCCGGCCTTGGTGATCGCGTTCGCGGCGGTCTGGAGGTCCTTGAACGCCTGAAGCGTCGTCACAGACCCGAGAGCTGCGAGGTTCCCGCTGTTCAACTTGTCGATGATCGGCCCGAGCTGGTCGGCGAAGTCGGACACGGCCTTCGTCAGCTTCTCGTGCTCGTCCTTGATGTCAGCCGGAGGATTGATCTTCTTCATCTGGTCGGCAGCGCTCGACAGGTCGTCCTGCACCTTGGTGAGAGCGGCGGCGGCGTCCTTCGGCTTGGAGACCTGGGCGACGCTGTTGATGGACGTCGAGAGCTGCCTCCCGATCGTCGTCATCTGCGAGACGTACTCGGCCTTGGTCAGCTCGGGTTGCGACTTCCCGCCGCAGCCCCCGACGAGGAGCACCAGGGCTCCCGTTGCCGCAAGTGCTGCAACTGCCCGCCTCACGCCGCTGACAGTACCCGAGGCGGGGCTACACTCGCTCGCATGGCCCAGGCACCAGCCCTTCCGTCGGGTTTCGAGCTGCCACTCAAGCAGCGGCTGCCGCGTATCGGCGCGATCGACCAGGTGGGCGTCGAGGAGCGGGCCGCGGCGCTCGCGAAACGCAGCATCAAGAAGGAGTCGAAGCTCTGGGCGCTCGACCTCGCGATCCGCTGCTGCGACCTGACGACGCTCGAGGGACAGGACACGCCGGGGAAGGTGGCTGCGCTGTGCTCCAAGGCCGTGCGGCCCGATCCGACCGACGCGAGCATTCCTTCGGTCGCGGCGGTCTGCGTCTATCCGAACCTCGTCCCAACCGCGGTCGAGCGGCTTACGGGGACGAGCGTCAAGGTCGCCTCGGTGGCGACCGCCTTCCCGTCCGGTCAGAGCCCGCTCGACGTGAAGATCCGGGAGGTCGAGGACGCCGTTGCGCTCGGCGCCGACGAGGTCGACATGGTCATCGACCGCGGCGCGTTCCTCTCCGGCCGCTACGCCCTGGTCTACGACGAGATCGTCCGCGTGAAGGAGGCTTGCGGAGACGCACACCTCAAGGTGATCCTCGAGACGGCCGAGCTCGGTACCTACGACAACGTCCGCCGCGCCTCGCTCCTCGCGATGGCCGCCGGGGCCGATTTCATCAAGACCTCGACGGGCAAGCTCCCCGTGGCGGCGACGCTTCCGGTCCAGCTGGTGATGCTCGAGGCGATCCGCGACGTCTACGAGGAGACCGGCCGCCGCGTCGGAATGAAGGCCGCGGGCGGGATCCGTGCCTCCAAGCAGGCCGTCCAGTACCTCGTGCAGGTGCACGAGACGCTCGGGCCCGAGTGGTTGACGCCCGACCTCTATCGCCTCGGGGCGTCGTCCCTCGTGAACGACATCCTCATGCAGATCCGCAAGGAGAAGACCGGCGCCTACCAGTCGAAGGACTACTTCACGAATGACTGATGTCGCAAGGAAGGAGTCGCGCACGCCGGTACCGGCAGGGTGGGACTACGCGCCGGCGCCTGAGTCGCGCGACATCGTCCACCTCGAGGATCGGTACGGGCTCTTCATCGGCGGGGAGTGGGTCGAGCCGGTGGCGGGCGAGTCGTTCACGACGATCTCGCCGCGGGATGAGGAGCCGCTCGCTCAGGTCGCACAGGCCGGGCCGGAGGACGTCCGGCTCGCGGTGGCGACCGCGCGAGAGGCCTTCGGCGACTGGTCCGCGCTTCCGGGCGCCGACCGGGCGAAGTACCTCTTCCGGATCGCGCGGATCCTGCAGGAGCGGTCGCGGGAGTTCGCCGTGCTCGAGTCGCTGAACGGCGGCAAGCCGATCAAGGAGTCTCGCGACGTCGACCTGCCGCTCGCCGCGGCGCACTTCTTCTACTACGCAGGCTGGGCGGACAAGCTCGAGTACGCGTTCCCGAACCGGTCACCTCGGCCGCTCGGAGTCGCCGGCCAGATCATTCCCTGGAACTTCCCGCTGCTGATGCTGGCGTGGAAGCTCGCGCCCGCGCTCGCGGCCGGGAACACGGTTGTGCTGAAGCCGGCGGAGACGACGCCGCTCACCGCGCTCCTCTTCTGCGACGTGATCCGCCAGGCGGAGCTCCCGACCGGCGTCGTGAACATCGTCACGGGCGACGGGCGCACGGGCGCTGCCATCGTCGAGGCCGACGTCGACAAGATCGCGTTCACCGGCTCGACCGAGGTGGGAAAGGCGATCCAGCGCCGGCTGGCCGGGTCGGGCAAGAAGCTGACGCTCGAGCTCGGCGGCAAGGCCGCCAACATCGTCTTCGACGACGCCGCGCTCGACCAGGCTGTTGAGGGGATCGTCAACGGCATCTACTTCAACCAGGGGCACGTCTGTTGCGCGGGGTCTCGATTGTTCGTGCAGGAGTCGATCGCGGAGCCGGCCGTCGACAAGCTGAAGCGGCGCATGGCGACGTTGCGCGTCGGCGACCCGCTCGACAAGAACACGGACGTCGGCGCGATCAACTCGCGCGCGCAGCTCGAGCGGATCGAGGAGCTCGTCGCGTCCGGAACCGCGGAGGGCGCGGAGGTCTACCAGCCGCCCTGTCGGCTTCCGGAGAAGGGCTACTGGTTCGCGCCGACGGTGTTCACGAACGTCGCGCAGAGCTACCGGATCGCGCAGGAGGAGATCTTCGGGCCGGTCTTGAGCGTGCTCACGTTCCGGACGCCGGAGGAGGCCCTGGAGAAGGCGAACAACACGCCCTACGGGCTGTCCGCCGGCGTGTGGACTGAGAAGGGGTCGCGGATCCTCTGGATGGCCGAGCGCCTGCGCGCCGGCGTCGTCTGGGCGAACACGTTCAACCGGTTCGACCCCGGCAGTCCCTTCGGGGGCTACAAGGAATCCGGGTTCGGGCGCGAGGGAGGCCGCCACGGCCTCGAGCCGTATCTCTCCTTCGAGAACGGTGCTTGAGATCAGAGCGGCGAGGGCCGCCGACCAGGAACCGCTGGCGATCCTCGACCGTGCGGCGTGGACGCCGTTCTCGAGCCCCGGCCCCCTCGACGAGGCAGAGCCGTTCTTCAACGAGCGGACGGCTCCGGAGGATGTCCTCGTGGCCGTGGTGGACGGCGAGGTCGCGGGCTACCTCCGCCTGAACAGGGGGAGCAGGTTTCGGTCGAGCGATCACGTTCTCACCGTCAACGGGGTCGCCGTCGACCCGGCCCGGCAGGGTCGCGGCATCGGCCGTGCCCTGATCGACGCCGCGATCGCCGAGGCTCGGGCCCGGGGCGCGCGACGTCTGACACTTCGGGTGTTCTCGCCGAACGAGCGCGCCCGCCGTCTCTACGAGTCGGCCGGCTTCGTGGTCGAGGGCGTGCTGCGGGATGAGTTCTTCCTCGACGGGCGCTACGTCGACGACATCCTGATGGCGCGGGTGCTCTAGAAGCCGAACCCGTCGGCACTCAGCGAGCCCTTGGCTCGCGTGGCGCAGTCGGCGTGGCAGACACCGTGGAGCGGCGCGACTCCTTCGCCCAACGGCTCGATGGCGACGACGGCGACGGTAGACGCGGGGTCTCGCATGTCGGCGGTCAGCTCACCGCCGCAGAACCAGCAGTGATCGTGGATCTTTCCGTCTTCGCCCGCCTTCAGCACGAACCTGTCCTTGTGCGTCGGCCCCTTTGCGGGCTCGTTCGGTCAGGACCTGCCAAGAAGCCCTACGGGCGGAGGATACGCGCTACGGCAGCGTCGGCCCGCGCGACGTCTGACACCACTGAGGCCTCGGCGGCACGTTGGCGTCTGACACCGTTCGGCGCCGTATCCTGCACGTGAGATGGCGAGGCTGCCCGTCAAGAAGACCTACAAGCTCTACATCGGCGGCGCCTTCCCGCGGTCGGAGTCCGGGCGCACGTACGAGGCAGAGGGGCAGAACGTCGCCCGGGCGTCGCGGAAGGACGCGCGCGACGCGGTCGTCGCGGCGCGCGCAGCCCAGCCGAAGTGGGCCGGGGCGACCGCCTACAACCGCGGGCAGGTTCTCTACCGCGTCGCCGAGATGATGGAGGCGCGCGCCGCCGAGTTCGCCGAGCTCACGACCGGCCGCGACGAGGTCGAGCGGGCGATCGATCGCTGGGTCTGGTACGCGGGCTTCGCCGACAAGCTTGCGCAGGTGCTCGGCGCGGCGAACCCGGTGTCCGGCCCGTACTTCAACTTCACCGTTCCCGAGCCGACCGGCGTCGTCGCCGTCGTCGCACCGGAGGAGCCCCCTCTCCTCGGCCTCGTTTCGCGCATCGCCCCGGCGGTCGTCGGCGGGAACGCCGTCGTGGCCGTCGTCTCGGAAGGGCGTCCCCTGGCCGCCATCGAGCTCGCCGAGGTGCTCGCTACGAGCGATCTCCCGGGCGGGGTCGTCAACCTGCTCACCGGCCGCCGGGCCGAGATCGCTCCCTGGCTCGCCTCGCACATGGACGTCAACGCGATCGACGTGACCGGTGCCGACGGCCTTCGGGCGGACCTCGAAGTGGCAGCGGCCGACAACGTCAAGCGGGTCGTCGCCGGCGCCGCCGACTCGCAGAGCCTGTACGAGATCTCGGCCTTCCTCGAGCTGAAGACCGTCTGGCACCCGATCGGCACGTGAGGGTCGAGATCCTCGGCTCGGGCGGGGCGGTCACGATTCCGCGGCCGGGCTGCTCGTGCCGCGTCTGCGTCGAGGCGCGCGAGAAGGGCAGGCCGTACGAGCGCACGGGCCCGAGCGTCTTCGTCCACGGGCCCGACGTCCTGATCGACACACCGGAGGAGTCGAAGTCGCAGCTGAACCGCTCCGGTGTCAGACGTATCGCGGCGGGGCTCTACTCCCACTGGCATCCGGATCACACCGCGGGGCGCCGGGTCTGGGAGTCGCGGAACTTCGACTTCCGCTCCTGGCCGCCCAGCTTCGAGACGACGCCGCTGTACGTCCCCGAGCGGGTCTGGGCCGACTTCGAGGCGAACTACGGCCTGGCCGACCAGTTTCGCTTCATGGAGCGGCAGGGGACGGTGAAGGTCGTCCAGGTCGCCGGCGGCGTCCCGTTCTCGATAGGCGACTATCAGATGACCCCGATCCCGCTCGACGCGGAGAACGCGCACGCGTTCCTGTTCGAGGGAGACGGCTCGCGGGTGCTCGTCGCAATGGACGAGACGCATGGGTGGTCACCGCCCGACCTCGGGCCGCTCGACGTCGCCGTCCTTCCGATTGGCGTCTTCGAGCACCACCCCTACACCGGCGAGCGGCTCATTCCGGAGGAGTTCTGCAGGCCGCCGGTCAAGAAGACCCGCTACCCGCAGGCGCTCGAGATGGCCCGCGTCCTCGGTGCGCGCCGAACGCTGCTGTCGCACGTCGAGGAGATGGACAAGCTCTCCCACGACGAGCTCGTTCGGCTCGGGGACGCAGACGGCTGGCAGCCGGCGTTCGACGGGATGCTGATCGAGTAGGCTTGCGCGAGCAGGTGCAACGTACTCGACGCCTGAGTCAGCGGATCTCGGAGGGAGACGGGATCGCCATCATCGTCCGTGTGGGGGACGCGGACGCTGCGCGTGCCGCGCAGGAGGAGGGGGCCAAGGCGCTCGCGGTCGACCGGAAGATCGACGGGATCCGGAGCTCGACGACCCTGCCGCTGCTCTGGCTCGCGTCCGACTCTCCAATCGACTGCGACGCGGTCGCGATCCGGCCCGACGATTGGGAAGTCGTCGCAAACGGCCTGGAGACGGTGATGGAGGTTCGCGACGAGGAGGAGCTCGAGGCGGCACTCGAGGAGCACGACCCCGAGATCTTCCTCATCTCGCCGGCGCCCGAGGACGACGAGAGCGACCCGCTGGAGCTTGCTCTCGAGCTGCTCCCCGACGTACCGGCGGGGAAGCTCGCGATCGCCGACGTCGACGTCGGCGACCGCGACGAAGTGCTGAAGCTCGAGCGCGCCGGGTTCGACGCCGTACTCGTCGCTCCGGGCAGCGTCGGCCCGCTCGTGGGCGAGCTCCCGCCCGACGTCTAGCGCGGCGCGGCGAGCACGCCCTCTGCGATCTCCCAGACGCTCGTCGCGTAGGTCGCGGCCTCCGGCTCGTGGGTTGCAGCGAGGCACGCGGTGCCTTCGTTGGCGGCCCGGGCGAGGAGCGCCCACACCGCGTCGTGCCAGCCGGCGTCCTGGTGGGAGGACGGCTCGTCGGCGATCAGCACGGTGGGGCGGAGGACGAGCGCGCGGGCCAGGGCGGTGCGCTGCTGCTGGCCGATCGAGGTCTCGGGCGGCCGGCGGCCGGCGAGCTCGTCGAGGCCGAGGTCGCGAAGGAGCTCGTCGGTGCGCCCGGCGAGCTCCTCGCGGCGGCCTGCGAGGCGGGCCGGGAGCTCGACGTTCTCGCGTACGGTCAGCTCGGGGACGAGCCCGAACCGCTGCGGCAGGTAGCCGAGCTCCGACCATGTCCACGCCGCCGGGCCTGAGGGCACGATCTCACCGGCGTCGGGCTGCTGCCAGCCGGCGAGCAGCGTGAGCAGCGTCGACTTGCCGGAGCCCGACCGGCCGAGGAGGACGCCGAGCTCGCCGCGCCGCAGCCCGAGCGTGACGTCTGACACCGCGTGCACGTCGCCGCCGCCGTACGCGAACGATTTCGTGACTGCTCGCGCCTCCATCACGACCGGCGCGTCCTCCAGGCTCCGGGGAGCCGGCCGGTCGGCCGGGATCGCGTCGGCCTCGGTCACCACCCGGCCTCGCTCGAGGCGGAGAACCGAGTCGGCGATCGCGGTCACGTCCGGGTCGTGGGTGGCGATGACGAACGCGACGCCCGCAGCGGCGTAGCTTCGCACCGCCTCGAGCAGGAGATGCGCGGACTCCCCGTCGAGCTCGGCCGTCGGCTCGTCGACGACCACGAGCGGCGTCCCTCGTCCGACGGCGAGCGCGAACGCGGCGCGCGCCTGCTCTCCGCCCGAGAGCTCGATCGGCAGCGAGTCGAGGCGGTGTGCAAGCCCGACGTCGGCGAGGAGGCGGCGTGCGGTCTCGGGCTCGTCCGTGGCGTGCTCGGCGAGCGTGAGGTGGGGGATGAAGTTGTCCGCCGGCTTCTGGCTGACGTACGTGACGACCTCGGCGCGGTGGCGGCGAAGCTCGCGGGCGGCCGCTTCCGTGAGCTCGCGGCCGGCTGCAACGACCGAGCCGCCGGTCGGGCGGTCGAGGCCGGCGACCGCGCGGAGCAGCGTCGACTTGCCGCTTCCGGAGGCGCCGACGATCGCGGTCACCTGTTCGGCGGCGAAGTCGGCGTCCACCGAGTGGAGCGCTTCGATACCTCCCGACGACGTCACGTAGGTCTTGGAGAGGCCGCGGCAGGCAACGACGGCGTCAGATGACACGGAGAGCCTCCGCCATGTTCGTGCGCCGCGACGCCCAGCTCGTGAACGCCCCCGCCGCGATCGCGATCGCGACGAGAGCCACGGCGCTGCCGAGGATCGCGGCCACCGGGATCGTCAGCGCCGGCCCAGGGGGGTAGGACGGCAACGGGTCGATGTGGCCGACGACAGGGCTTGCCGCCGCGACGGCGACGACCCCGCCGACCACGGCTGCGACGAGCGTGATCGCCCCGAGCTCGAGCGCAAGCGACAGGATCTCCGTTCGGCGCCGAAGCCCCATGCGCGCGGCAACGGACGACGCGACCGCCTGCGAGCGCTGCCTCGATCCGAGGTACAGCACGAGGCCGAGGAACACGAGCACGCCGGACGCGACGGCCATGAGCCGCATGTACGAGAACGCGCGTGTTGCCGCCAGCACGTCGGGCTGCTTCCTGAACGCGTCGACGCTGCTGACGAACGACGCCTCGAGCGGCGGCGCCGCGAGCGCCCGGGCGACCGAAGCCGGAGGGCCCTTCGCCCAGACGTACGTCGGTGGGTCGTTCAGCGGGTCGTACAGGCTCGACTTCCGCGCGATCGCAAGCAGGGCGGTGCGGTCGGCGACGACCATCGGGACGCCTTCGCTCATGCCCGGGAAATCGTGCACCCGCGCCACGACTCGCACCGGAACTCGCACTCCCTGAAGCCAGATCGCCTGCGTCGCCGCGGGAACGACGTCTGACACCACCACCGGCAGCCGCCCGCCGGTCACATGCGCGAGACCCGGCAGGACCGACCTCGGATCCGCGCCCCAGCTCGGATACCAGCGAATCACCGAGCCGAGCGTCGAGCCGTCGACCGCGAACACGTCTGCGTAGGTGCCGTCGGGCCCACCGACCACGGCAGCCTGGTTCCCGTAGTCGAGTCTCGTCAGCGGATACGGGAAGCTCCGCGGTAGGGCCGCCGAACCTGAGATCAGCCCCTGTGCGTCTCCGCCGTAGGCGACGTACGCCTTCTCGGACACGCCTGTCGAGAGGGACGAGGCGACAGCCTCCGAGTAGAAGTAGGAGCCGAATGCGACGGCGGTGACGACCAGGAGCGCGGTGAGCACTGCGCCCGCCGCTGCAAGCCGCCGGACGGCGAGGAACACCGCCGTGGGAAGGGCCGCCGCCCGGTTCCCGCTCAGACGCAGCAGGGGACGAAGCACGCGCACGACGAGCCCGGCCACGCCCGCGACGAGCAGGAGCGGGAAGACGAAGACCGCGAGAGTCGGATGTCCGGCGCCGCTCGCCTGTCCCGCCAATCCGCCGCCGGAGAGCAGGTCATAGAGAAGCCACCCGGCTACCGCGAGTACCGGGAGCTCCCACGGGATCCGCGCCAGCCAACGATGAGGTCTGGTGCCGGAGTCGAACTGGCGCAGGAACGCGAGCGTCGCCGCGAGCGCGGCAAGGAGGAGCGCGGCCAGTGCTGCGACCGTGCCGTTTCGAAGCGCGGCGTCAACCGTGCCGGCGTCGACCGAGCCGGACGGGGCGAGCACCCCGGTCGCCGCAAGCGCCAGCCCGAACCCGATCGCCGCCCCGACGGCGAGCGGCAGCACGAGCTCCAGCGCCGTGCGCAGCGCGAAGGTCGAAGTGCGCTCACCTCGGGCGTAGAGGAGAGCCGACTCCGCGGCGCGTCGCCGGACGAGAAAGACACCGGCCGCCCCCGCGAACGCGAGTGCGATCGCGGTTGCCGCGCCCGAGAGCAGCGTCATCACCGGGGAGATCTCGCTTACGTTCCGGTCGGCGATCGCGACCGCAGAGGCGAGGGAGCTCGCGACCCGGCAGCGTGGGGGATTGCTGTCGCCGGGCTGGATGAAGGTGATCGGACTCGGGCCGGTGCAGGCGAGCGTGCGCCCGAGCGCGGACGCACGGAGCTCCTGTCGCAGCCGCGAGAAGCTCCGCGTCAGCGAGCGGGCGCGTGCGATCGTCAGGCCGTGCGGGTCAACCGCCAGCTCCGCCATCGTCGTGACGGGCGGGCCGTCGGCGAAGCGAAACACCTGCCCTTGAGCCTTGACCGTCCGGCGAGTGCTGAGCTTCTGGACGATGCGGTACAGCTCGTCGCGGTCGGCAAGGACGTAGCGCACCGGCGGCGGCGGGTCGACGCCGGGCGGGACGATCTCGCGCTGGAAGTGCACCCAGTACGGGCCGGGCGTGGTCGCGTCGAGCGCGCGGTAGACGCCCTTGACCCGCAGGGCTATCGACTTGTCGCCGACGCCATGCTCGGAGAACCGGAGTCGCAGGGTCCCGCCCGGGGCGAGGTGGGCGATACGCGCCGTGGCGTCTGACACCCAGACCCCCGGGCCGCTCGTCCGCCGGAGGATCTGCACGTGGTCGAGGACGTCCGTTCGCGCCAACAGGTTGAGGGGAACGTCGCCGCCGCTCGTCGTCACGGTCAGCGGACGGGCGGTCTCCGCGGTGAACACGGGCCGATCCAGCCCCAGGCGGCTGCCGAGGGCGCGAACGGCTCGCTCGCGGGCGTTCGCCGCCCGAAGCGTCGGCGCGAGCCGTCCGTTCGTGCGGCTGAGGCCGGTTATCTGCACGCCCGTTGCGAAGGGCGTGAGGTCGGAGAGCTCGTCCTTCAGCGCGGAGCTCGCGGCCGCGGTCGTCACGAGCGGACCGGAAGAGGCCGCGAGCGACACGAGCAGGCCGGCCGCCGCCACGGCCGCCAGCGCGCTTCGATGCCGCCAAAGGACGAACGGCGCCTTCCTCCAGTGAGGCGAGCGCCACCAGTGCGCTCCGGTGGCCGACCCCTGCACCTTCACACTGACAGTCTCTACCATGGAGGGCGCGTGAAGGCGCTCTACGTATCTGGTGTGCTCCTCGCGGGTTTTTCGTTGCTCGTGGCCGGATGCGGAGGAAGCTCTCGCTCGGCTGCGACGACCACCACTTCCGCTGCGCCGGTGAAGGTGACCTGCGCGCATCCGGCGGGGTGGCGCGCGCTCGCGAACCGGATCGGCGCCGACGTCTATTGCCCGGGGTGGCTCCCCGACCCGCTGACCTCGCAGATCGGCGGGCAGTCGAACAACATCGACTCGGTCAGCAAGGACCGGAGCTACCTGGAGAGCTTCATCTGGCAGGACACCGACACGCCGAACATCTCGGGAGAGCTGCACATGATCCTGCGCGGCTACCCGGGGCGCACTGCGATCCCGAAGTGCCTCGGCGGGATCAACGACAAGACCTGGATCCCCTGTTTCGCCGGGCCGCGCGGCCACGTGTCCTCGAACGGGATCAAGGCGACGGTGTTCACCGTCAACCAGGATGCGGACGCCTGGCATCTCCTCCTCGCCTGGCATCACCACGGCGGCCTCTACACGCTCTCGGAGCACCTCGCGCCGCCGCTGAACTTCAAGAAGGTCATGGCGTATCTCAAGCACGAGCTGAACTCGCTGGTGCTGATCGCGCCCTCGCGCTCGACGTGAGCCCTACCCGGCGCCAGGTCATAGCGGGGGCCGCCGCGGGCGCGCTCGGAGCGGTGGGGATCTACGAGCTCGTCGACCAGCTCGCCTCCTCGCCGCCGTCACGGCCGGCACCTGCAGCGTCTGAGCTTCCCGAGCAACACCTGCTCCAGGGCGTCAAGGTCGTGACCCAGAACGACGTCGAGGTGCTCGTGCCGCCGCTCCACCACGAGGTGATGACGGCGCGGCTCTCGACGGATCGGCCCGGATTGAAGGACGCCCAGGCCACGCTCGAGGACGTTCTCGCGAGGCTCGACCACGACTACGAGCCGACTCCTGCGGGGCTCGGCGTCACGGTCGCCTGGGGGATCCCGTATTTCGATCGGTTCGTCCCGGGTGCCGCGCGGGCGCACCTGCCGATCGACACCCGCGCGAAGAAGCCGGCTCTCCTCGACGCACGCCGGTTCCCGAGCGACCCGCCTCGACACGGTCCTCGAGGCGAACGACGTAGCGATCCTCGTGCGATCGGACGACCGTGCGCACATCGATGACGCGATCGACCGCCTGCGCTCGAGCGGGCTCTTCCGGGTGACGAGCCTGCGGCGGGGCTTCGCCGGAGGCTCGCTCGAGGGCGGGCCCTCGCTGCCCCGGCAGATGGCGATCGCCGCAGGGGTTCCCGGAGCCGAGCTGATCCCGGCGGGCTCGGAGCTGTTCCTCGGGTTCACCTCGACGCAGAAGGCGGCCTTCGGGCCGGGGAAGATCGCGAACTTCGAGACGCTCGGGCTCGTCGACCTCAGGGACTCGGGCTACTTCCGGGAAGGCACGCACATGCACCTGTCGCACGTGAGCGAGGACCTCGAGTCGTGGTACGTGAACTTCGCCTTCGACGAGCGCGTGACGACCGCGTTCAAGCCCGGGCTGGACGTTCCGGCGGGCACCCAGGTCGTCCCGATGGGACCAGAGCAGGCCTCGACCGCCGCCGACGTCCGTCACCAGTACCGCGCGAGCGGCAGGATCGGGCACAGCGCGTCGATCCAGGCGACCTCCCGGCTGGTGTCAGACGTCACCGGCCCCGATGGGATCGTTTACACCAAAGGCACCGCGATCCCGATCCGCGCCGACTTCAACACGCTCGACAACCCGTTCGCGTTCTCGGACGAGCCCAACGTGATCGAGGAGGGCCCAGTCGCCGGGATCCACTTCCTCGTCTTCAACCCCTCGAGCGACGACTTCGAACGAAATCGTCTCGCGATGGACGGCGTGCTCCCAGGCGGCTCGCTCGGGATCCCGCCGAGCGATCGCGCGCAGGGGTTCAACTCGATCCTGACGACCACGCACCGCCAGAACTACCTCGTGCCGCCCAGGCGGCACCGGAGCTTCCCGCTCGCCGAGCTCTGATGCGCCCGCTCGCGCTGGTCGTGCTCGTCGCCCGTTTGGCGATTCCCGGCTGACACTGCCACTCCGTCTGGCGTCTGACACCGGTTGTTCCTTCCCTGGGTCGGATCGGGCATGTCCGGAAGAGCGACTTGCCGCGTTGTCGATATTGGCTACGATTCGGGAGATGCCGCACCCGCTTCGTGCCTGGGACGACAACGCTCTCTACCACCTCATCTTCAAAGGGAACTTCGGGCAGCCGATCGTTTCCGATGACAACGAGCGGCGGGAACTGCAGCGCCGTCTTGCGATCGTCGCCGCGAAGTACGACGTGATCGTTCTCGCGTTCTGCTGCATGGACACGCACGTCCACCTGCTCATCCGCGTTGGGCAGGGGAACGTCTCCAAAGCGATGCAGGAACTGATCGGCGGCTACGCGCGATGGCGCAACCACAAGCACGGGGCACGCGGCAATCTGTTTCGCAGTCGCTTCTGGAGCAAGCTGGTCAGTACCGACGGCCAGCTTCTCGTCACCGCCCGCTACATCGAGCTAAACCCAGTCGCAGCCGGGATGCGGCAGAGCCCAGAAGAGTGGGCATGGAGTAGCTGCAGAGCCCATCTCGGGCGCGCCCGTCCACCCGGATTCCTTGCTCGAACCGACTTCCTTCGGATCTTCGGCTCAACCCCCGTCAAGGCCCGGGACCGGTACGAGCGATTCCTCCGCGCCGGCATTCCTGCTGCCAGAGCCAAGTTTTTGGGGTCTCGCGACACGGCGGGGATGCTGCCGGACGTGCCGGCCTGGGTCGACCGCCCTACACATGCTTAGAACCCTGGGGTTCGAACCCTAGGGTTCGAGCCCCTCTTCTCGTCGCTCGAGCTCCCAAGAAACTCGATGTATTTCCGGAGGCGGGTCGCGCTCCTTCCACTGCGATCGCATCGTGCGGTCGCCCCGATTGGAGGAGCACGACGTGAAGATCTCGATGTTCATGATGGTGGCAGGGGCGGCGATCGCGTTCGGAGCGCCGTTTGCCAGCGCGGCAACGAGCAACCCGAACCACGCGTCCGTCCAGCACCACAAGGCCACGAAGGCGAAGAAGGCCGTCAAGGCCACCACGAAGACGACGAAGCCGACGCCGAGGCCGACGATCTACATTTACGTCCCCGGCTACAGCGGGCCTTCCGTCACCTCCACGCCCGACGAGACCGAATGGTGCGAGGCCTACATGGTCAACTGCACCGACGCCCAGCTCTGCCAGAACTGGGGCGAGCCCTGCTCGACGGCCGGCTCCAGCCAGACCCCCTCCGACCCGTCCGCGGCTCCGTCGGACGCCTCGCCGGCCAGCAACTCCGAAACCGTAGAGCTCGGCTCGCAGATCGCGGCCGTCGGCAGTGTCGACCAGGCCTCGACGTCTGACACCGCCGCCTCGAGCGACGACTCGTTCGAGGACTGCTGATATTCGCTCTCGCCGGCTCCGGCCGGCGAGAGCGGCACGATCCTCCTCCAGGAGGTGAGAGCGGCCCCCACCGGGGCCGCTCTTGCCTTGTCGGGTGTCTAGGCTGGCCCTGTGGAGTTGAAGGCCATCGCGGTGCTGGAGGGCGACGACACCGGCCAGGAGCTTCTCGAGGAGGCCCTGAGAGTGCTCGCATCCGATGTCACCGGTTTCGAGCTGGAACTTCCCCGCTACGACCTCTCCCTGGCCAACCGCCGCGCGACCGCGAACGCCGTCGTCTACGACGCGGCGGCTGCGATCAGGCGCAACGGGCTGGGGCTGAAGGCAGCGACCGTCACGCCCGAGGGACGCGACGACGTCGGCTCGCCGAACCTGATTCTCCGCGAGGAGATCGGCGGCAAGGTCATCGTCCGAACCGGCCGCCGTATCCCCGGCGTCGTCCCGCTCGGCGGCGTCCACGCCCCGATCGCCGTCGTGCGGATGGCGGTCGGCGAGGCCTACGGCGCCACGGAATGGCGGGAGGGCAAAGGCGAGAGCGAGGTCGCGTTCCGCACCGAGCGGATCGAGCGGTCGGTTTGCCGCGCCGTCGCCGAGTTCTCGTTCCGGCACGCCGCCCGCACCGGCGCGAAGGTCTTCGGAGGCCCGAAATACACCGTCTCGCCGACGTACGAGGGGATGCTCAAGGAGGAGATGGACGCCGCCCACGAGCGCCATCCCGACGTCGCCTACGAGCCGCAGCTCATCGACGCAACCTTCGCCCTCCTTATCGCCGCCGCTGCGGAGCCGCTCGTGATCCCGGCCCTCAACCGCGACGGCGACATCCTCTCCGACCTCGTCCTGCCGCTCTACGGCTCGATCGCCGGCTCCGAGTCGCTGCTCGTCGCCTTCGAGGGCACCGACCTCGAGCCGACCGCGCTGATGGCGGAGGCCGCCCACGGCACCGCGCCGGCACTGGCGGGAAAGAACATCGCGAACCCGATGGCGATGATCCTCGCGGCTGCCTCGCTCCTCTCGCAGGTGTCAGACGACAGCGGGCGCGCGGCCGGCCGTGCCCTCCGCGAGGCAACGCTCGCATCGGTGGCCGCGGGCGTCAAGACCGCCGATCTCGGCGGCAACGCGACCTCATCGGAGTTCACCGACGAGGTGATCCGCCGAGTCCGGGCGCGGCTGGGTTAGCGCCGGCCGAAGAGCTGCAGGAACAGCAGGAAGACGTTCAGCACGTCGAGGAAGATCGACGCCGCGAGCAGGGGCGCCGCGCGGATGTCCTTCGTCTTGCGGAGCCGCTGGAAGTCGACGAGCGTGAAGCCGGCGAAGATGACGAGACCGAGGATCGAGTAGATCAGCGCGCCGTTCGGGATGTTCACGAAGATCGTGATGAACCCGAACACGATCAGCGCGATTAACGCCCAGAAGCACGCTCGCGCGAGCCCGGATAGGTCTCGTCGGGTTGCGTACCCCGCCGCCCCGAAGCCCGCGATGAAGAGCGCCGTCGCCCCGCCTGCCTGCCAGACCGCCTGCGGGTCGGTCGAGGCGTAATAGGCGATCGTGGGGGCGACTGCGAGCCCCATGAGCAGACCGAACCCGAACAGGAAGAAGATCGCGAGCTGCTCCGAGGAGCGAACGGCGAACTGGATCCCGAAGAGAGTCGCGAACGCAGCGATGAACCAGACCCAGCCCCAACGGTACGACATGTCGCGCCCGAGGTAGGCGCCGAGCGCGAAAACGGCCGACGTGATCGCGACGAGCCCCATCGTCTGCCCGAACAGCGCGCGAGTCTGGTCGCGCGACTGGGTCTGCTCGAGAGTGGTGTCCGTGTAGCTCATTCCCTGAGCTTAGCGGGCGTCTCCTACGAAGACGATTCGTGCTTTTTACCGTGCTGCTCGGCGCGCCACTGCTCCTCGTAAGCATCGGCGGCCGCGAATTCGCGCTCCATTTCCGCGCGGCTGCCCTCTTGAACCTCGGCATCGTGCTCGACCGAGGCGCGTGACCGCTTGACCCCGAGGAATGCCACGATCAGGAGCGGGATCGCGATCGCGGCGAAGATGATGACGGGCAGCACGCCACGAACCCTACAGGCGAGTGCCGAAGGTGGGACTCGAACCCACACGTCCCGAGGGACAGCGGCTTTTGAGGCCGCCGCGTCTGCCAGTTCCGCCACTTCGGCTTGGACCGATCTGAAGTCTGCCACTTCCTCGATCGGGTGCCTCTTGAAATCCCCTGGTCTCGGGGGGATACTGCGCAACTCGTGGCCGCGAACGCATCGACGCCCGCCCTGAATCGCTATGCGGCCCGTATCAGCGTGGTGAACCTGATCGCCCTCGCGTTGGTCGCGCTGGTGGCGATCTGGCTCGTCATCAACTTCTTCAAGTCGCCCAGCCAGTTCTTCGAGGTGACGCTGATCGGGATCACGAACGGGTGCATCTACGCGCTCGTCGCGCTCGGGTACACGCTCGTCTACGGCATCCTCGAGCTGATCAACTTCGCACACGGCGACGTGTTCATGCTCGGCGGGATGTTCTCGATCACCTTCGCCTCGTGGTTCGGGATCCAGGCGGGCCAGGCGGGGCTCTGGCCGCTGATCATCCTGATCCTGATCCTCTCGGCGATCCTCTGCGCCGTGATCAACGCGACCATCGAGTTCGTGGCCTACCGCCCGTTGCGACACGCCCCGCGAGTTGCACCGCTGATCACCGCGATCGGGGTCAGCTTCATCATCGAGACCATCGCCCTCATCTGGAAGGGGCCGGAGTACGCGAACTTCCCCGACGTCCTGCCGAGCGGGAACGCGTTCACGGTCGGCGGCGTCGGAGTGCCGTGGACGACGCCGATCGCGGTGCTCCTCACCGTGCCGGTCCTCGCCGGCCTCACCTACCTCGTTCGGCAGACCAAGCAGGGAAAGGCGATGCGCGCGACCGCACAGGACATGGAGGCGAGCGCGATCATGGGGATCGACGTCAACCGGACGATCTCGTTCACGTTCCTGCTCGCCGGCTCGCTCGCCGGCGCCGCCGGGCTCGTCTACGCGCTCACCCAGACCGTCGTCCGCTACGACCAGGGCTTCACCCTCGGTCTGATCGCGTTCACCTCGGCGGTGCTCGGCGGCATCGGCAACCTGCCCGGCGCCGTGCTCGGCGCGCTCCTGATCGGCCTGATCCAGGCCTACAACGAGGGGCTGCTGTGGAACGCGCCCGGGTTCCGACTGGACGCAGTCGATCGTGTTCACCATCCTCATCCTCATCCTCGTCTTCAGGCCCGAAGGACTGCTCGGGGAGCGGACCCCGGAGGGCGGTTAGTGGCAGCAGCGGCGGAGCAGGTCGGCTTCCGCAACCAGATGCGGGCGCGGTGGGGCGCGCTCCCCGAGCACCAGCGCTGGGCGATCACGATCGGTGTCGAGCTCCTCGTCACCATCTTCGGCTTCGTCCTCGACCACGCCCTCGGCTACGGTCTCGCCGTCCTCTTCACCGTCCTCTGGTGCCGGCGGATGCCGCCGCTTCCCGTGGCGGCTCGCCACCGAGGCCGGGATCGTCGCGATCTTCCTGATCGCCTGGCTCGCCGGCTCCGCCAACGGGTCGATCCCGGCGGTGCTGGCCATCTGCTTCGCGCTCACCTGGATCCCGGAGCGCCGCCGCAGCTGGGCGCTGCCGGTCGCGCTCGTCTTCATCGCGATCGCCTACCCGTTCTTCGTCGCCCGGCTCTTCCAGATCCCGGTGTTCGGCTCCTTCCCGGACGTCCCGACGGGCATCTACATGATCGTCTTCATGATGATGGCCGTCGGCCTGAACATCGTCGTCGGCTACGCGGGCCTCCTCGACCTCGGGTACGTCGCCTTCTACGCAATCGGCGCCTACACGACGGGCTGGTTCGCCTCGGGGCAGTTCGCGGGCCAGAAGTGCTCGAACCCGAAGTTCGGGATCGACAACTGCCCGGGCACAGTGGTGCCGAAGACCAGCTTCAACTTCGGTGGCGTCGGGGTGCCGACCGGGACCGGCGGCATCCACCTCTCGATCTTCCTCGTTCTCGCGATCGCGGGCATCATCACGGCCGCCTTCGGCATCCTGATCGGCCTCCCGACGCTCCGGCTCCGCGGCGACTACCTGGCAATCGTGACCCTCGGCTTCGGCGAGATCCTGCCGCAGATCGCCCGCAACGGCGACAACCTCCACGGCTTCAACCTCACCAACGGAGCCAACGGGATCACGCCGACCGACACTCCCGGCTTCGGGCACGCGCTCTCCAAGATCACCGGCGGGTTCCTGCCCGACAGCTACCTGACCTGCTGCAAGCGCACGATCTTCAGCCACCAGATCACGAGCTACGACGTGTTCTTCTGGACCGCGATCATCCTGCTCGCGTTCACCGTCTTCTGCTCGCTACGGCTGCGGGTGTCGCGGCTCGGCCGCGCGTGGATCGCGATCCGCGAGGACGAGACCGCCGCCGCCGCGATGGGCATCCCCCTGATGCGCACGAAGACGTGGGCGTACGCCGGCGGTGCGTTCTTCGGCGGGGTCGCAGGTGCCTACTACGGCTCGCAGAAGAGCGGCGTCTTCTACCAGGACTTCTACTTCAACATCTCGGTGTTCGTTCTCTGCATGGTGATCCTCGGCGGCCTCGGGAACGTGTGGGGTGTCCTCGCAGGCGCCGCGTTCCTCGCGTACCTGAACAAGTTCGGGCTCGGGAACATCGGCGCCTGGATCAACGCGAACATCCACGTCGGAAGCCACCACCCCCACATCGACGTCCCGCTCTACGCCTCCGGGATCTACGGGCTGATCATCGTGCTCGTGATGTTGCTGCGACCGGAAGGCCTCATCCCGTCGAAGCGCCGCGCCCGCGAGCTGCACGAGGTCGACCCGCACGACCAGCCGCTGTACGACCTCCAGCACGAGGGCGCCTGATGGCCGACGAGGACATCCTCGTCGCCGAGAAGCTTCGCAAGGAGTTCGGCGGCCTCGTCGCCGTGAACGACGTCGACTTCACGGTCCCGCGCGGGAAGGTCGTGTCGCTGATCGGCCCGAACGGCGCCGGCAAGACGACGTTCTTCAACATGCTGACCGGGGTCTACAAGCCGACCGCAGGGCGCGTCGTCTTCCTGGGCGAGGACGTCACCGGCAAGCCGCCTCACGCGGTCACGGCGAGGGGGGTAGGGCGCACCTTCCAGAACATCCGGCTGTTCTCGAACATGACGACGCTCGAGAACGTGCTGGTCGGGATGCACTCGCGCCTCAGGGCGAACATGTTCAACTCGATCCTCCGGACGAGGGGCGTCAAGCGCGAGGAGGAGCAGGCCCGGGAGCGCGCGCGGGAGCTGATCCGCTTCGCGGGGCTGAAGCGGCACGAGGACGAGCCCGCCGGCGACCTGCCCTACGGCGACCAGCGCCGCCTCGAGGTGGCTCGCGCCCTCGCGACCGAGCCGCAGCTCCTGCTCCTCGACGAGCCGACCGCCGGGATGAACCCGCAGGAGTCGGCCGACTTCACCGCGTTCGTCCGGCGGCTGCGCGACGAGAGCAAGCTGACCGTGCTCATGATCGAGCACGACATGCGGGTCGTGATGGGGATCTCCGACCGGGTGTCGGTGCTCGACTACGGCGAGAAGATCGCCGAGGGAACCCCGAGGGAGGTACAGGCGAACGAGCGCGTGATCGAGGCCTACCTCGGCAAGGCCGCGGTCGAGGACATGAAGCGGCAGGGGCTGGCGTGAGCACGAACGGGAACACCGCGACGCCGATCCTCGAGCTCAAGGACGTCCATACGTTCTACGGCTCGATCCATGCGCTCAAGGGGATCTCGATCATCGTGAACCAGGGCGAGATCGTGACGCTCCTCGGTGCGAACGGGGCGGGCAAGTCGACGACGCTCCGCTCGATCAACGGCTTGCAGCAGCCGCGGCAGGGCTCGATCCACTTCGAGGGCCGCGACATCACGCAGACTCCAGCCCACGAGATCGTGAAGCGCGGCATCTCCCAGTCGCCGGAGGGGCGGCGGCTCTTCCCGCGCATGACCGTGACCGAGAACCTCGAGATGGGCGCCTTCCAGCGCTCCGACAAGGACGGGATCCGCGAGGACATGGAGCGCGTCTTCGAGCTCTTCCCGCGCCTCAAGGAGCGCCGCACCCAGAAGGCCGGGACGATGTCGGGCGGCGAGCAGCAGATGTGCGCCATGGGCCGCGCGCTCATGGCCCGCCCCAAGCTCCTGCTTCTCGACGAGCCGTCGCTCGGCCTCGCGCCGATCTTCGTCGAGCGGATCTTCGAGATCGTGAAGACGATCAACGAGCAGGGCACCTCGATCCTCCTCGTCGAGCAGAACGCGCTGATGGCGCTCGACCACGCCAACCGCGGCTACGTCATGGAAACCGGGAACATCGTGCTCGCCGACTCCGCCGAGGCGCTCAAGACGAACGAGCAGGTCCGCAAGACCTACCTCGGCGAGGGCTAGAGCCGCACGGTGTCAGACGTCGCGAGGAGCCTTCCGCCCGCGTCGAGCGCGACGACAGCGGCGTACTTCGCCTTCGCGGGCGCCGCAATCGCGGTCTCGAAGCCACGTCGCGGTACGGTGGTCGACGCAGCGAGTGCCCCTGCAGACGCGCCCGCGAGCACCCGCCAGGATCTCGTCTCTGTCGTCCCGTTCCAGCTCGCGTAGAGCCGCCCGTCCTTGGCGGCGAGCGCAGGCTTCGCCGCCGGGTGCCCCACCCACGGGAACCGGAGCGCGCGGTAGCTCTGCCCCCCGTGCGGCAGCGTGGCGTCGAAGAGCACCCGTCCGGCGGACGAGTACTCGGTGAAAAGGGGGCTCGCTCCCCAGCCGACGAGGACGTTGCCGTTCCCCTGCTTCTGGACGCTCCCGAACATGTGCGCAAGGACCGACGGCTTGTGCGTGTAGGCGCGGACAAGCGTCGCCCGCCGCTTCGTCTCGTCGAGCGCGAGCACGAGGCCGCGCGTCTGCGGCTCCTCCTGCGGGGCGTCGGCGTTGTCGAACAGCGTGAGCCCTGTCGCGCCGAGCGCGCGGGCGTCGTGCTGCCAGGAGAAGTGCGCGCCCTTCGCGATCGCGAAGTCGCTCTTCTTGCCGCCGAGCCGCCAGACCACCTTCCCGCTCGGCCGCGAGATCCGGTACACGGCCCAGGTGTTGCGCGCCGACACGAGCAGGTCGCCCGACGGGTGGATGTCGATCGAGTTGATGTGGAAGTAGTCGAACCGCGGCCCCCGGCCCTGGTAGGTCTCGCTGGTGGGGACGTGGTCGAGGCTTCGCCACTCGAAGAGCACCCGGGCGCTCGGGATCTCGAGCTCCTGGACGATGCCCTCGACCACGTTCTTCTTGATGTCCCAGGCGGTCACGAGAGCCGTTCCCTGTGGGGTCAGGATCAGCTCGTGGAGGTCTGCGGCCATCCCCCCGCCGGCCGGGAAGCGCGCGATCTCGCGGTAGCTGCTGTCGACGATCACGTGGTCGCCGTCGCCGAGCCCGTGCTTCGTCGTGCCCTCCCACCAGGAGAGGACCGGACGGCCGTGGTAGAGGCCGGCACGGAGGTTCGTCGTGGCGACGTGCAGCGGCGTCTGCCGGAACCAGATCGGCTCGCCGGTGTCGTCGACGACGAGCACGCCGCGCCGCCCCGGCCCGGAGGACGGCGTGATGAACAGCAGCCCGGGTGCCGTGCCCTGCTCACGGCGGAGCACCTGCACCTTCGGCGGCTCGAGGGCCGGCTCCGAGACGAAGTGGTGGGTGTCCTGAGAGCGGCCGAGCTCGAACGCCGACGCGGCGCGCGCCAGCGGCCCGGCGAACGCCGCGCCCGCGGCAGTCTGTAGCAGCGCGCGCCGGGAAAGGCTCACGTCCGGGCGAGCGCCTCGCGCTCCGGAGCCGCGTGTGCAGGGTCGTTCAAGAGGTCCTTCAACCGTTCCGACAGAACGGCGACGACGCCCCGGTAGACGGGCTCGTCGACCACGTTCCGGAGCTCCCACGGATCCTGTTCGGAGGTCGTAGAGCTCGCGCCAGTGGCGGTATCGGTACTCGACGTACAGGTATCGAGGCGTGTGGATCGCGACATACGGCGGCGGGCCGCCGTCGTCGAGCTTGTTCTTCCCGAGGTACTCGATCAGGTAATCGTGCCGCCAGCGAACCTTCTCGCCGTGCAGCAGCGGGACGAAGCTGTCGCCGTCCTGCGGTCCGCCGGGCACGATCCCGGCCAGCTCGCTGATCGTCGAGGCGAAGTCGATGTTCAGCACCGCCGCGTGGGAGACCGTGGCTCCGTGCGCCCACGGCGTCCGCACGACCAGCGGGACGCGGGTCGATTCCTCATACGGCCAGATCTTTCCGCCGAGCCTGTGCTCGCCCCAGAGGAACCCGTTGTCGCTCGTGTAGAAGATCACGGTCCGGTCGAGGAGACGGCGGTGGGCGAGCGTCGACACGATCCGGGCCACGCCGCGATCGACGGCCTGGAGCGCCTCGAGCTGGTGGCGGCGGACGTCCTGGATGTAGGACAGGCCGGCCGCCGTGATCGCGCGATCGTGCCAGCGAGCCCACGGCTCGTCTGACACCGAGGGCTGGTCCATCGACGGCGACGAGAACGGCGCGAGCTTGTCGAACCGCCCGACGTCGGCCGGAGCAGGCACGGCTGGGAGGTGCGGCGCGACCGGTGCGAAGTACAGGAAGAACGGGTTGCGGACGGACTTCAGGAACGACACCGCCTTTCCGGTCAGCACCGTCGTCGAGTAGTCCGCCGGCTTGCCGCCGTAGCGGACGCGGCGGCCGTTCTCGTTCAGGGTGTAGTCGTAGTAGCGCTCCTCGGGAACGCTGTCGATGGCCTGCCAGTCGGTCCAGCCCGGCGGGACCACGTGGTGCCCGTCGAGGGTGTAGTCGTTGAGGTACTTGCCCACGAGCGCGGTCGAGTAGCCCGCCTGGTGAAGCCAGACGGCGAGGTCGGAGCTCTCGTCGAACGCGGGATAGCTGTGGGGGCCGAAGTTGTCGAGCACCCCGGAGTGGTGCGAGTACAGGCCGGTCAGGATGCTGGCCCGCGAAGGCCCGCACTCCGACGTCGTCACCCGGAAGTCGTCGAAGGTGACGCCGTGCCGGGCGAGGAGCCGGTGGACGTCGGCCATGACGGCGCTTCCGGAGACGTTCTCGTCGTCGCTCACGATGAAGACGACGTTGAGACGCCCGGTCCCGGTAGAGGGCCCGGCTGGAGTTCCAGCGCCGGCGGAGGCCGCGCAGAGGAGTGAGATCGCCGCGGCGGCGAGCGCGCCGAGCCAGCTTGGCCACCTGACGATGTCGGATCTCCACGGCGTCATTCGAGGGGAGCGCGCACGTTCACCGGACGTTCCGCAGGCCCGGGTTACGGCTTGGCTAAGCGAGTGTTAAGCGGGCTCCCGGCAGCCCCGGGCTGTATGTCGCCGCCGTGCGTGCCGTGATCGCCATCGCCGTCGCAGGCGCATTCGGCGCGCTCGCGCGCTGCGCGCTCGTGCCGCTCCTCGACGAGATGGTCTCGGAGGGCCTCGTCACGATCGAGCCGGTGCACGTCCTCACCTACCGTGCGCCCGACTCGACGACGAGCGGGTAGTACGGCGGCGTCAGCAGGAAGCCGATCCGCTCGGCGCCGCGGCCGCGGGCCATCGCGAGCGCCGCTCCGACGTTGTGCACGGGCACGAACCCGAGCTGGCGTGCTGCGTGCGCGTCCCGGCAGCCGGCCACCAGAACGGGGCCGAGCCGGCTGATCGCCGCGTCGCAGGCGCTCCAGGAGACAAACGGCTCGAGCGGGTGCACGGCGCGTCCGGCCCGGTACTCGGCGATCGCGCGGGCGTCGGCGAGCGCGTCGCGCTCTGCCTCGCGAAGGGCGTCGCGGTCGCGGGCTGTTCGCTGGTCGGCGAAGAGCGCGCGGTAGGGGAGCTGCGTGGGCGCGGGAAAGCGCCGCGCGAAGTCGTGGAGAAGGATCGCCGTCCCGCCCGGCTTTACCGGGAACGTGTTTCGCCAGAGCCGCAGCGCGAGCCCGAGGCCGAGGTAGGCGGCGGAGACCGGGTTCGGCAGCGCCCGAGGCAGGAAGGGCGTGGTCGGTGGGATGCCGATCACGATCGCGTCGAGCGGCTCGTCGAGCCTGGCGCCCTTCAGCTCGATCGCCCGCAGCAGCGCCTCGGTGTGCGCCGCCGACGGGGTTCCGCCGAGCGCGGCTGCCGCCGTCAGCTCGCGCGGGACGCGCTCGACGATGCTCAGTCGCAGGCCCGACGGCAGCAGGCCGAGCGCGCGGCGCGCCTTCGAGCGGGCAAGGCGCTCGAGGATCTGCTCCTCGTAGGGGTAGCCGCCGAACACGTGCGGGAGGTTGAGGACGAGCGAGACGCCGTAGACCGGCACGCGCGCCGCGAGTTGGCGCTCGAGCTCGAGCGCGAGCGTCCAACCCTGGGACGAGGACGTTTCGAGGAGCGAGGCGGCTCCGGACGCTCGCTGCACCTCGCGCGAGCACGCGCCGAGCAGCGCCGAGGGGCCGCCGTGCAGGACGGTCTCGGCGGCCGTGACGGTGACGACGAGATCGGTTTCCACGAGCGCGGGGGAGATCCTGAGAGGTAGCCCGGCCGCCTCGCCGACCTGCGTGAGCGAGTCGTCCTCCACGTCGTAGACGATCAGCCTCCCGCGGAAGCGGCGGCGGAACTCCGGTGGCACGAGCAGGCCGATCTCGCGCGGCGAGGGGCGCCGGCGCAGGCCGCCCGCGACGAGGATCGTCACCTGCGCGACCCCGAGCCGCTCGAGCTCCTCGACCGTCGCCGCAATGGCCTCCTGCCGTGGGTCGGCGGCGGCCGACGGGACAGGCAGGTGAGGCATCTCGACGACGACGGTGGCCGTGCCTCCCGGCGTCACGAGCGAGGCGAGCGGCCCCCCGGCCAGCGGGAAGCGCAGCGCCTCGCGGGTTGCCGCAGCGACGTCGCCGAGGACGTCGGCCGGCGGCGGCGGCCTCAGCACCGTGCCACCCTCGGGGACGTCGACGACGGCGATTCGCGTTCCGGACAGGAGCGGGATGCGCTGCACTACCATCGGCGCAGTGTCACCGAAGACCCTGACCGGCGAGGAGCTGGAGCTCGACGACGCTCCGGTACGCGACGCCGACATCTTCCTCGTCGACGGCAACAACCTCGCCTACCGCGCCTTCTTCGCGTTGCCCGAGGAGCTCGCCACGTCCGAGGGGATGCCGACCGGCGCCCTGCTCGGGTTCACGAACATGTTGTTCAAGCTCCTCTCCGACTACCGCCCGAAGGCGGTGGCGGTGGCGTGGGACTCGCGGCCCGTGCACAGGACCGAGCTCGCCGAGGCCGCCGACGTGGTCTACAAGGAAGGTCGCCGCCCGATGCCTGAGCTGCTGCGCGAGCAGTTCCCGAGCTTCCGGCCGATCGTCGAGGCGTTCGGCTACCAGAACCTCGAGTTCGAGGGCTGGGAGGCGGACGACGTCATCGCCACGCTCGCGACGCACGCCGACGCCGAGGGGCTGCGCACGTGCGTCGTCTCCACCGATCGCGACGCGTTCCAGCTGTGCTCGGAGAACATCTCGCTGATGATGACCCCGCGCGGGGTCGCCGACGTCCAGGTCTACACCCCCGAGCGTGTCGAGGCCCGTTACGGCGTCCGCCCGGATCAGGTGCCCGACTTCATCGGTCTCAAGGGGGACACCTCCGACAACATCCCGGGCGTCCCGGGGATCGGCGACAAGACGGCCGGCGAGCTGATCGCGCGCTTCGGCTCGCTGGAGGCGGTGATCGACCACGCCGGCGAGCTCTCGCCCGCGCGCTCCCGCTCCATCACGGAACATGCCGACCAGGCTCGGCTCTCGAAGCAGCTCGCCACGATGCGGCGAGACCTCGATCTCGGGGTCGATCCCGGCGAGCTCGTGCTCTCCCCGCCCGACCGCTCGCAGCTCAAGGAGATCTTCCGCAGGTTCGAGTTCCGCTCCCTGCTCTCGCGTCTCGACACGCTCGACGAGGCGCTCCCCGCGGCGCCCGCGGAGGTCTCGGGCGTCCCCGTCCGCTGGCGCGAGGGCGAGCTCGACCTCTCGGGCCGGGTCGGCTACGCGGCGCTCGACGACAGGGCCGCCGTCGCGACCCCGGAAGGCGTGACCGTCGCGGAGCGTCCCGCGAAGGCCGAAGGCGAGCTCGTGACGCACGATGCAAAGTCTGCGGGCGTCGACGCCGCCGACGACACGCTGCTCATGGCATACCTGATCGAGCCGGCCCGCTCGACCTACGCGCTCTCCGACCTTGGCCCCGAGTACGGCATCGAGCTCATTCCCGACCCGGCGACCGACGAAGAGACAGCCGGCCTTGTGGTGGCGGCAGAGCTGCCGCGTCTGCTCGCGCCGCTGATGCACGCGCGCCTCGACGAGCGCAGCCTGACTGCCCTGTACCGCGAGATCGAGCTTCCGCTGACCCGCGTGCTCGCCGACATGGAGCAGGCGGGCGTGAAGATCGACACCTACCGGATGGGCGAGATCACCGCCCGCCTTGCCGAGCGCGTCACCGAGCTCGAGGAGACCGCGTACGAGCTCGCGGGCGAGGAGTTCATGATCGGCTCGACGCAGCAGGTCGCGCGGGTCCTCTTCGAGCAGCTCGGACTGACCGCGGGCCGCAAGGGCAAGACCGGCTACTCGACGGACGCGAAGGTGCTGCGGTCGATCCGCGCCGAGCACCCGGTCGTCCCGGTGATCGAAGAGTGGCGCGAGCTCTCGAAGCTGCTCAACACCTACCTCGGCCCGCTGCCTGCCCTGATCGACGAGAAGACCGGCCGCCTTCATACCACGATCAACCAGACGGTCGCTTCGACCGGCCGCCTCTCGACGACGAGCCCGAACCTCCAGTCGATCCCGATCCGCACAGACCTCGGGCGAGAGATCCGCTCGGCATTCGTGGCCGAGGAGGGCTCGAAGCTGATGTCTGCCGACTACTCCCAGATCGAGCTGCGGATCCTGGCGCACCTATCCGGAGAGCCGAAGCTGAAGGAGGCATTCGAGCGCGGTGAGGACATTCACCGCGCCACCGCCGCCGAGGTGCTCGGCAAGGATCCGGCGACGCTGACGACCGGCGAGCGATCGATCGCGAAGATGATCAACTTCGGGATCGTGTACGGCATCTCGTCCTACGGGCTCTCGGAGAACCTCGAGATCCCGCGGGAGGAGGCGCAGGCCTACATCGACGCCTACCTCGCCCGCTTCCCGCACGTCCAGGACTTCCTGGCGCGGACGATCGAGCAGGCGACGCGCGACGGCTATGCGACGACGCTCCTCGGTCGACGCCGGCCGGTGCCCGAGCTTCGCGTTTCGAACCGCCAGTTGCGTCAGGCCGGCGAGCGGATCGCGGTCAACTTCCCGATGCAGGGCTCGAACGCCGACATCATCAAGGTCGCGATGATCCGGATCCACCGGCGGCTCCGGGACGAGGGCCGCGGCGCGCGGCTCGTCCTCCAGGTCCACGACGAGCTTCTGCTCGAGGTGCCCGAGGCCGAGATCAAGCACGTTCGCGAGCTCGTGCGCGCCGAGATGGTGGGCGCCTACGAGCTCGATCCGCCGCTTGCCGTCGACGTCGGCGTTGGCGAGAACTGGGCGGAGGCGAAGAAGTAACCCCGATCGGCGGACCTGCAGCGGCTGGCTATACTCCTTGGTCGTTTTGGCCAGCAGCGATCTGATGCAGCAAGAGCCCGGGGTCTGGGTAACCGGACCGGACGGGAATCTGATCCCCGACTACGAGTCGACGTTCCCCGAGATCAACGAGGGGGAGGTCGTCCACGGGACGGTCGTGCGGGTCGACAAGGACGAAGTGCTCGTCGACATCGGCTACAAGTCGGAGGGCGTCATCCCGGTCGCCGAGCTCTCGATTCGCCGCTCGATCAACCCCGCGGACGAGGTTTCGGTCGGGGACGAGATCGACGCGCTCGTGCTGACGAAGGAGGATGCCGAGGGCCGGCTGATCCTGTCGAAGAAGCGCGCGCGGTTCGAGCTCGCGTGGAAGAACATCGAGCGCGCCGCCGAGTCGGGCGAGCCCGTCGACGGCCGCGTGATCGAGGTCGTCAAGGGCGGCCTGATCCTCGACCTGGGCGTGCGCGGCTTCCTGCCGGCGTCGCTCGTCGACATCCGCCGCGTCCAGGACCTCGACGAATTCCTCGGCCAGGAGCTCCGGTGCAAGGTGATCGAGCTGAACCGGTCGCGCAACAACGTCGTGCTCTCGCGCCGCGCCGTGCTCGAGGAGGAGCGCAAGGAGCAGCGGCAGCAGATCCTCGATCGGCTCCAGCCCGGCGCCGTCGTCGAGGGCCAGATCTCGAACATCGTGGACTTCGGCGCATTCGTCGACCTCGACGGCATGGACGGGCTGATCCACATCTCCGAGCTCTCGTGGTCGCACGTCAACCACCCGTCGGAGATCCTGGAGATCGGTCAGACGGTTCAGGTCAAGGTGCTCGACATCGACCGAGAGCGGCAGCGGATCTCGCTGGGCCTCAAGCAGACCCAGAACGACCCGTGGCAGCAGGTTCTCGAGCATTACCACGAGGGCGACGTCGTCGAGGGGCGCGTCACGAAGGTGGTCACCTTCGGTGCGTTCGTCGAGATCCTCCCGGGCGTCGAGGGCCTCGTGCACATCTCCGAGCTCGCGCAGCACCACGTCGAGAATCCGCGCGAGGTCGTCTCGCAGGGTCAGGCGGTCAACGTCAAGATCATCGAGATCGACGGCGAGCGCCGGCGGCTCTCGCTGTCGCTGAAGCGCGTGGAGCCGGACGATCCGGTGCAGCCGCGTGCCGACGGCGGCGAGTCCGTCCATCTGCACCCGAACCTCGATCTCTCCGACCGCGCCGACGAGACGCCCGAGGGCTACGACGACCTCGAGGATGCCGAGGCTGACGCCGAGGCGCTCGAGGCCGCCGAGGAAGAAGTTGGGCCGGCTGTCGAGGCTCCGGTCCTGGCCGAGACCGAGGCCGAGCTGGCCGAGGACGAGCCGGCGGCTGCGGACACTCCCGACGAGGAGTGAGCCGGCCGGTCGCCGTCGCGATCACCGGCGGAATCGGGGCAGGGAAGAGCGAAGCGTTGGCCGCCTTCGCGCGCCACGGCGCTGCGACGGTCTCGAGCGACGAGATCGTCCACGAGCTGCTCAGGCGCGACGAGGTGCGCGAGGCGATCGTCGCGCGGTTCGGGAACGGAGTCGTCGCCCCGGGTGGGCATCTCGACCGCGGAGCGGTCGCGACGATCGTCTTCAACGATCGCGACCAGCTCGAATGGCTCGAGAACCTGCTGCACCCGCTGGTCGCGCTGGAGTACATGCAGTGGCGTGAGCAGCTCGGCGGCCTCCGCGAGCCGCCCCGGGTCTGCGTGACCGAGATCCCGCTCCTCTACGAGGTCGGGGCGGAGGAGCGCTTCGACCGGGTCGTCGTGATCACGGCGCCGGAGGACGACCGTCACGCGCGCTCGCGCACCGACGCGGACCAGCGCGAGAGGCGTTTTCTTCCCGACGAGGAAAAGGTCGCAAGGGCCGATTACGCCTACGAGAACACGGGAACGCTGACGGAGCTCGACAAGTTCGTCGGCTCCGTGATGGACGATTTGACGAGATGAGACGTGTTGCCGCCGCCGCTGCGATCGTCGTCCTGGCGCTCGCCGGGGCCGCGGCCTGGGTGATTCACACGAGCCCGCCGTGGTTCGAGCGGCTCCGCTACCCGCTCCATTACTCCGCGATCGTGCGCGAGCGGGCGAAGGCGGAGGGGATCGACCCGGCGCTCCTCGCGGCGGTGATCTACTCGGAGTCGAAGTTCCACCCGACGGCGAAGTCTGCGTCGGGGGCGATCGGGCTGATGCAGATCACGCCCGCGACGGCGAGGGGCATCGCCCTTCGGACGGGCGGGACGGCGTTCCGGGTGAGTGACCTCACCGACCCGGCGATCAACATCCGCTATGGGACGTGGTACCTCCACGACCTGTTCGCGAAGTACCGGTCGCTGCGGCTCGTGCTCGCGGCGTACAACGCGGGCCAGGGGAACGTCGACCGCTGGCGCGCCACCGGGGTCGGGATCCAGTACCCCGAGACGCGCGCGTACGTCTCGCGGGTCGAGCACCTCGTGCGCGTCTACCACGACGCCTGGGGCGCACAGCTCTACAGCTGACGGCAGACTTCCTGCGTGCGCGTCTCGGCGAAATCGGACTACGCCATCCGAGCCATGGTCGAGCTGGCCGCAGCCGGCGGGGGGCCCGTGAAGGCCGACCGGATCTCCCAGGCCCAGGAGATCCCCGCCAAGTTCCTGGAGAACATCATGGGCGACCTGCGAAACGCGGGCCTCGTCCGCAGCCAGCGCGGGACGGAGGGCGGCTACTGGCTCGCCCGGCCGGCAGACGAGATCGACCTTGCGCAGGTGATCCGCGCCGTCGACGGCCCCCTCGCGAACGTCCGCGGCCTCCGGTCGGAGGAGGTTTCGTTCTCGGGGACTGCAGAGCCGCTCCGGGACGTGTGGGTCGCGGTGCGCGCCAGCCTTCGCCGAGTCCTCGAGTCGGTGACCCTCGCCGACGTTGCGAGTGGTGAGCTGCCGCCCGAGATCGCCGAGCTCGTCGCCGACCGCGACGCCTGGCAGCCGCACTAGCCATCCCCGGCGGGAATGGCTAGCCGAACGTCGTCTGGCGGGTGGGGCTGACGAAGACGATCTGACCCTGTTCGAGCTCCAGCTGCTCCACCTCGTCGCGGGTGAGCTGTACGAAGATCCGCTCGCCGTCCTCACGGACGAGGTCGACCCGCACCTCGAAGCCCAGGTGGACAACGCGCTCGATCATCGCCTCGCGGGTCCTGCCGTTCGGCTCGAGCGTCAACTCGAGGTCGTGTGGCCGGACGAAGGCGTCGCCGACGCGGTTCGCCTGGCCGACGAACGTCATCACGAACTCGTTCGCGGGCCGGTCGTAGAGCTCGCGCGGCCCCGCGACCTGCTCGACCTTCCCGCGGTGCATGACGACGACCTCGTCCGCGACCTCCATCGCCTCCTCCTGATCGTGCGTCACGATGACCGTCGTCGTGTGCGTCTCGTCGTGGAGCCGGCGGAGCCAGGCGCGCAGCTCGGTACGCACACGGGCGTCGAGCGCGCCGAACGGCTCGTCGAGGAGCAGCACCGACGGATCGACCGCGAGCGCGCGCGCCAGGCCCATTCGCTGCCGCTGCCCGCCCGAGAGCTGCGACGGATACCGCCCCGACAGCCCATCGAGCTGCACGAGGTCGAGCAGCTCGGCGACGCGCCGCCGGATCTCGTCCTTCGGCCGCTTGCGGATCGCGAGCCCGAACGCGACGTTCTGGTACACGGTCATGTGCTTGAACGCCGCGTAGTGCTGGAAGACGAATCCGACGCCGCGGTCCTGCGGCCGCCGTCCGGTCATCTCGCGCCCCTCGATCGAGACGGTTCCCGAGTCCGGGGTCTCGAGCCCCGCGATCACCCGCAGCAGCGTCGACTTGCCGCTCCCCGACGGCCCGAGGAGCGCCGTCAACGAGCCGCTCTCGACCTCGATCGAGACGTCGTCGAGGGCAGCGAAGTCGCCGAATCGCTTCGAGACGCTGCGAACAGAGATCGACACTACAGACGCTCCTCTCGTGGCTTCACGATCGACATCAGGATCAGCGTGGTGACCGCGATCGCGGCGAGGACGAGCGAGATCCCGTACGCGCCTGCCGTGTTCAGGTTCTCGTACTCCTCCTGCACGCGCAGGGTGGCGGTCTCCGTCTTCCCCTGGATCGATCCCGAGACGACGGCAACTGCGCCGTACTCGCCGAGGCACCGCGCGGTCGTCAAGACCACCCCGTAGACGACCGCCCACCGGATCGACGGCAGCGTGATCCGCCAGAACGTCTGCCACGACGACGCGCCCAGCGTGTGCGCCGCCTGCTCCTGCTCGTCCCCGATCTCGCGCAGCGTCGGGATCACCTCGCGCGCGACGAACGGCACCGACACGAACACGGTCGCCATCACGATCGCGGGCAGCGCGAAGAGAACCTGGTAGCCGTGCGCCGTCAGCCACGAGCCGAACCAGCCGGTGCGCCCGTAGAGCAGGAACAGCGCGAGCCCGATGACCACCGGCGAGATCGCCAGCGGCAGGTCGACGAACGCGTTCACGAGCCCCTTCCCGGGGAACCGCCGCCGCACGATCGCGAGCCCGCACAGGATCCCGAACACCGTGTTCAGCGGCACCGCGATCGCCGTCGCCTCGAGCGTCACCTTGAACGCGTGCACCGTCTCCGGGTTCGAGAGCGCCTCCCACGCGCCCGACGCGTCGTCAGCGAACGTCCGCCACACGATGAGCAGGAGCGGCGCCACGAGGATCACGGCGAGATAGCCGAGCGCGACGACACGAAGCCCGAGCCTACGGCCGTTCATGCTTGGTCGCGTACCTCCGGACGCCGCCGAGGATCAGAAGCACGGCGAACGCGATGGTCAGGAGCACCACCGCGACGGCGGCCGCGCCGCCGGGGTCACCGCTCTGGATCCGCAGGAACACGAAGACCGACGACACCTCGGTCTTGTACGGCAGGTTCCCCGAGATCAGGACGATCGCGCCGATCTCGCCGACGGCGCGTGCAAACGCCATCGTCACGCCGGAGAGGATCCCCGGAAGGATGTTCGGGAGCACGATGCGCCGGAAGGTCGTGAGCTCGCTCGCGCCCAGCGAGCGAGCCGCCTGCTCCATCTCGGTGTCGAGCTCGATCAGCACCGGCTGCACCGTCCGCACGACGAACGGGAGCGTCACGAAGAGCAGTGCCGCGAGGATCGCGCCGCGCGTGTAGGCGAGGTGGACTCCCGACGGGCGAGCGCGGCCCGTAGAACGTCAGCAGGAGCAGTCCCGCGACGATCGTCGGCAGCGCGAACGGCAGGTCGATGATCGCGTTCACGACGCGACTTGCCCCGGAAGTCGTCGCGAACGAGCACCCACGCGGTGATCGTCCCGAGCACCGCGTTCAGAGCGGCCGCGATCGCCGCCACCACCAGCGTCAGCTTGAGCGCCGCCATCGCCTCCGGGTTCGTGACCGCGTCCCAGAAGCCGCCGCGTCCCTTCTTCGCTGCGGCCCAGGTGAGCGCCGCGATCGGAAGCGCCACGACCACCAGCAGGAAGGTCGTGACGAAGCCGAGGGAGAGGGCCGCTCCGGCCCTCTCCCTCGCTCTGGTCAGATCGATCCCCCCGTAGCCGGGGGCGGCCACTGTGTCCGCGCTAGGCAGACGGGCCTCCCACCGACTGCTCGATCCGAGCCATCAGTCCCTTCGAAGGGTCGAACCACTTCTTGTCGGCCGCGCGCCAGCCGCCGATCGTCTTGTCGTTGACACTGAACTGGCCCGGCCGCACGGGGAACTGCTTCGTGAACTTCGCAGCCGCCTGCTTGTTCACCGGGCGGAACCCGAACTGGCCGAAGACCTCCTGCTCCTTTTCCGTCTTCACGAACTGGATGAACTTGTTCGCGAGGTCCTTGTTGGGGCTCCCCTTCATGACGGCGATCGGGAGCTCGATCAGCATTGTCTGCCGCGGGATGACGTACTGGATGTTCTTGCCCTGGAGGCGGGCGTTGATCGCCTCGCTCTCGTAGGTGATGAGGACGTCGCCCTTCCCGGACAGGAACGTATTGGTCGCGTTCGCGCCCGACGTGTCCTGGGAGACGACGTTCTTGAACAGCTTCTGGACGTACGCGATCGCCTGGGCGTCCGTCTTGCCGAGATGGCGCTGCGCGCCGTAGGCCGCGAGCACGTTCCACTTGGCTGAGCCCGAGCTGAACGGGTTGGGCGTGATCACCTCGACGCCCGGCTTGATCAGGTCCTCCCAGCCCTTGATCTTCTTCGGGTTGCCGTCGCGGAGCGCGAACACGACGACCGTGTCGGCGGCGATGCCGCTGTAGCCCTGGTGGTCCCAGTTCGCGTCGACGAGGCCCGCGTCGACGAGCAGGTTCACGTCGTCGCCGGTCGAGAGGAAGACGATGTCGGCGGGGAGGCCCGCGACCACGGCCTTCGCCTGGCTCGTCGAGGCACCGTAGGACTGGTTGAACGAGACGCCCTGGCCCGCGGGAGTTGCCTGGAAGTCCGAGACGATCTTCGACATCGGCGGCTTCGGGGTCGAGTAGACGACCAAACTGAGCGTGGTGTCGAGGTTGCGGGCGCCGGCCAGCTTCGGCATCAGGCCAAAGGCGGCGAGCCCGATGCCGGCGGCGGCTCCACGTCGCAGCATCGATGCGCGGTCGTATGTCTCGGTCACGGCGTTCCCTCCTGTCGTTGCCACTTTGTCCACCAACTTGGTGGGGTTTATAACATCAGGAACGCTCATCCGTCAAATAAGAACATGTGGGTGCCCGATGCGAGACGGCGACTCCTCTCACCCGGGTACGGGGTTACAATGGGTGGTACATGTCCGTCTCGACCTTCGTCCCGAGCCGCATCGAATCGTGGGTCTCGTTCCTTCGGGCCCACTCGGCGATCACGCGCCAGCTCAACGCGGACCTGCTCAACGTGCACGGTCTGACGCTGAACGACTACGAGGTGCTGCTGCTGCTCTCTCGTGCCGAGGACCGGCGGATGCGGCGCGTCGACTTGGCCCAGAGCGTCGTGCTCACCGCCTCGGGGATTACGCGCCTGCTCGACGGCCTCGAGCGCGGCGGCTACGTCGAGAAGGACAGCTGCGCCACCGACGGGCGCGTCTCGTACGCGAAGCTCACGAACGCCGGTCACGCCAAGCTCAAGGACGCCGCCCTCACGCACCTGCGCGGGGTCGAAGAGCTCTTCACCGGCCGCTTCTCCGACTCCGAGCTCGAGCACCTCGCCTCGCTTCTCGGCCGCCTGCCGCTCCGCGGCAAGGACTGCGCCGTCGACGCAGACGCCTGCGGCAGCGCCTAGCGGCTCAGCCGAAGAACGTCTTCGCCGTCTCGTACCAGGAGTCGGGCACGAGCTTGAGCTCTGCGGTCGCCTCCGTGAGCGGCACCGAGACGACGTCGTCGCCGTGGAGGGCGGCCATCTGGCCCCAGTTCCCGGCCTGGACGAGGTCTGCTGCCTCGAGCCCGAAGCGCAGGCCGAGGACCCGGTCGCGCGGCGTGGGCGAGCCGCCTCGCTGGACGTAGCCGAGGACCGTGGCGCGAGCCTGCATCCCGGTGCGGCTCTCGAGCGCCGTTGCCACGGTTTCGCCCACCGCGCGGTTCTCGACGCGGACGTGGCCGAAGTCGTCGACCTCGCCCGAGTCCTCGACGCCTGGCAGCTCCGCGCCCTCGCTCGCCACGATCACAGAGAAGTTCTTCCCGCGCGCCCGGCGCCGCTCGACGGCGGCCGCGGCATCGTCGTAGTTCACCGGCTGCTCCGGGATGAAGATGAAATCGGCGCCTCCCGCGATCCCGCTCATCAGCGCGATCCAGCCGGCGTGGCGGCCCATCGTCTCGACGACCATGATCCGGCTGTGCGACTCGGCCGTCGAGTGGCAGCGGTCGATTGCCTCGGTCGCCACGTACACGGCCGTGTCGAAACCGAACGTGTAGTCGGTTCCGTTCAGGTCGTTGTCGATCGTCTTCGGGACGCCGACGACGGGCAGGCCCTCCTCCGCGAAGAGCCGTGAAGCCACGCCCAGCGTGTCCTCTCCGCCGATCGCGACAAGCGCGTCGATCTGGTCGAAGGTCTGCTTGACCCCCTCGACACCGCCGTCGATCTTGTACGGGTTCGTGCGCGACGTGCCGATGATCGTGCCCCCGACGTGGAGGATCCCGGAGATCTCGTCGAAGCCGAGCGGCTTCAGATTCCCGTCGATCATGCCGCGCCAGCCGTTCAGCACACCGAAGGTCTCGTGCCCGTGCTCCCAGAGTCGGCGGCAAACGGCGCGGATGACCGCGTTCAACCCGGGGCAGTCCCCGCCGCCTGTGAGCATTCCGACGCGCATCGGCTGGCGAGTTTAGCCACGCTCCGGGGAGGGGGCCCGGCGAACCGTCGGCCCCCGCCCCCGTCATACTCGGCGCTCCGTGTTCCTCGACATTCTCGAGATCCTCTTCCTCGGGCTGGCCTCCGCTCTCTGGCCGCTCCTGCTCGTCGTCGTGGTCATTGCCCTGAACACGAGCAGGCCGGTGCGGATCCTCGGCTGGTTCCTTCTCGGGGGGCTCCTGACGACGATCTCCATCGACACCGCGATCGTGTTCGCCCTCCAGGGAAGCTCGTTCACGGAGGGGCCGAAGCCGACAGCCGACGGCTGGGTCGACATCATCATCGGACTGCTCGCCCTGCTCGCCGCGCTCGTCCTGCAGCTCGGGATGCAGGGAAAGGGCCCGAAGCGCTTCCAGCCGAAGCCGAAGCCCGGCAAGCAGAGCCGAAGCGAAGAGTGGATCGAGGGACTCGTCGAGCGCGGCGCGACGCTCTCGTTCGTGGCCGGGATCGTCGCGACCATCCTCCCGGCGCCGTTCGCGCTCATCGCGATGAAGAACATCTCCGAGCTCGACATCAGCGACGCGCAGGCGTTCGCGCTCATCGTCGCCTTCAACCTGCTGATGTTCATCCTGATCGAGCTCCCGCTCGTCGGCTTCATCGTCGCTCCGGAGTGGGCCAGGCGTACCGCCACCGGGTTCAATACGTGGCTCGGGGAGAACCTGCGGCGGGTCGCCGTCTACGCGCTCGCGATCGTCGGTGCGATCGAGCTCGCGCGCGGCCTCTTCGCCGCTCTCAACTGAGTAGGCTGCCGCTCGTGCGGTGGCGGCAGCTCGTCTTCATCGCAGTCACCCAGGTGCTGGTGCTCGGCCTCTGGTTCGCGACGTCTGCGGTCACGCCGTCGCTGCGGGCCGAGTGGGGGATGAGCCAGGGAACGGCGACGTGGCTCACGAACGCCGTGCAGCTCGGGTTCGTCGCCGGCGCGGTGCTCTCGGCCGCCCTGAACCTGCCCGACCTCGTCAGCTGCCGCGTGCTCATCGCGGTCTCGTCTGTGCTCGGAGCCGGCGCGACCGTCGTCTTCGTCGCGTTCGCAAGCGGGCCGGGGAGCGCGATCCCGCTCCGATTCCTGACCGGGATGGCGCTCGCGGGCGTCTACCCGCCGGGGATCAAGCTGATGGCGTCGTGGTTCCGGGCCAATCGCGGTCTCGCGATCGGGGTGCTCGTCGGCGGGCTGACGCTCGGGTCGGGCTCGCCGCACGCGATCGCGGCCAGCGGGAACCCCTCGTGGAAGACGCTCCTCCTCGTCTCGGCCGGGCTCGCGCTCGCGGGCGGCGCGATCGCGCTCGTGTTCCTCCGCGATGGGCCGTACGCAGAGCCCGCGCCGCGGCTGGAGCCTACGTACGTCCTGCGGATGCTCCACGACCCTGCCCAGCGCCGCGTCAACCTCGGGTACTTCGGGCACATGTGGGAGCTCTATGCGCTCTGGGCCTGGCTGCCGGCGTTCATCGCGGCGAGCTGGGCCGCCTGGAGCGGCGGCTCGGCGCCGCACGACACCGTCGAGCTGGCCTCGTTCGTGGCGATCGGGATTGCCGGCGCGGCCGGCGCGGTGGCGGGCGGGCTCATCGCCGACCGCATCGGGCGCGGCCCGCTGATCATCGGGGCGCTGGCCGTGAGCGGCGCGTGCTGCGTCCTGTCGGTCGCCGTCTACGGGGGCTACCCCGCGCTCGTGATCGCGCTTGCGCTCGTCTGGGGCGTGTCCGTCATCGCCGACTCGGCCCAGTTCTCGGCGGCGCTGACGGAGCTGACGGACGTCCGCTACACGGGTACGGCGCTGACGGCGCAGCTCGCGATCGGGTTCCTGGTGACGGTGGGGTCGATCCGGCTCGCGCCCTGGCTCGCGGGGGAGATCGGGTGGCGCTGGGCGCTCGCGCCGCTCGCACTCGGACCGCTCGTCGGGATCGCCGCGATCGCAGGTCTGGGCCGCGTTCGCGTCGCTTACGCCTGACCGGGACCCTCGCCTGCGGTCGCAGGCCCGCCGAGAGGCGAGCGTCGAGTCGTGCGCTCCTCGGTTGCGGGCTCGGGCTTCGGGCTGACCTCGCCGCGGAGCCGCAGCTCGTCGGCGTCCTCCTCGGCCCGGGCCTCGAGCGTGATCCGGCGGGTGAGGACGCGGGCCCGCTCTTCGAGGCGGTGCGCCTCGACGACGTCCATCCCGCGCAGCGCGGCGGCGCTTCGTTCGTAGGCGCCGCCGGTGCTGAAGAGGTGGGTGAGCTTGAGGACGAGAGCGATGAGGTCGATCGCGATCAGGAACGCGAGGAAGAACTCGACGTACTTCTTCACGGACGGATTCGCGTTCTCGACCTGGTCGAGCGCCGCTTGGCGCGAGAGGAAGTCGCGGTCCGCCTTGATCGCGGCGACCCGCGACGAAAGCTGCGTCGTCTCGGTCGCTTGCCAGAGCGCGATCTTGCGCCGGTCGGCGGCAATCGTCGCCTCGAACTGCGGGCGCTGTGCGTTCAGCGCCGCCGTTGCGGCGGCAGCGCGGGCGGAGTCGCGCCTGAAGTAGGGTCCGCGGCCGACCTTGTGGGTCTGCGAGCAGGTCGCGTAGCCGGCCTCGCACTGCGCGAGGAACGTGCTGTTCGTAGCCTGGCGCTGGAGGCCCGTCTCCTTGGCCCGGGTCGCCGCGATCTCCTTCTGCGCGGCGGCGATCTTGGCGTCGTAGAGATGCGTGATCTGGTTCGTGGCGGCGTGGACACGGGCGGTTGCCGTCTTGCTCAGCTGGTCGTTGATCGATCCGCTGTAGATGATCTGCGCCATCGGCAGCCCGACGACGAGCGCGATCGCGAGCGAAAGGACGAGCCGCGGGATCGTGATCAGCAGATTCCAGCTCCAGCTGGTGCCGAAGCTCTTCAGGACGAGCCGCTCGATCAGGCAGTAGAGAACGGCCCAGATCGGCAGCACCCAGAGCACGCTCACGATCGACGTCGACCACCACTGGCTCGCGGCGACGGTCATCGCGAACCCGCTGACGGCGGCCATCCCGGCGACCCACATCCCGAGGCCGTTGAAGAAGCTGCGTTCGCTCGGGACGGTGGCGAGCACGAAGCCGTCGCCGCCCGCGAGCCACGCCCAGCCGGAGCGGGCGCGCGGCTGCGCCGTCACCACTTCCCCCTCCGTCAATGCAGCGCCCACCTCATCAGACAAGACGACAGGATCCCGTCTCGGGGCGCTCCGCGGGGGGATTCTTACGAGTTTCTTAGAAAGCGACGCCGGGCCGCGCCGCGGCTGGGCCTCACGGTGCGAGTCTCAGTCGCTCTCGCCGAGGACGCGGATGACCTCGTCCACGGTCGTCCCACCGGCAGAAGGGAGGCCAGCGCCGGATCGAGCTCACGCGGGTCGATCACGACGTACCGGAGCCCAAACTGCTCGGCCAGCGCGACGCTGATGTCCTCTTCATACAGGACGTTGTTCTTCACGCGATGGGCGCCGAGCCGTTCGCCGTTCAGGCTGGCTTCCATCAGGGCCCGGTTGAGCCCCGCCTGGTCGAGCCGACCCTTTCGAAGGAGGAGGAGGGTCTCGCCCAGTTTCTCCGGCATCCCCGTGACCACGACGTTCATCGAGCCATCGGGGGAGGTTTCGGCACCCGGAGGACAGGACTTGAGCGGCTTCTCGGCGGCCAAAGCCGCTCGTGCCCGTCCGGCGGAATGAATGGAGCGTATCGGGATCGAACCGATGACCTCCAGCTTGCAAAGCTGGCGCTCTCCCAGCTGAGCTAACGCCCCTTAGGGGCCACTGTAGCCGTATCGCCGGGCACGGGCGCGATGCGAGCCTGGCCTGCGCGGGTCCACACTTCGGCGCCCCCGGGTTCCTCCGGGGGCGCTCTCTAGAGTGCGTTTCTGGCTCTAGGCCGCGCGGGAGAGCCGCTCTTCGTGGCGGGCCCGCTGAATGATCAGGTTGCGGTCGCCGAAGCGGATCGTGGCACGCGTCGCGCGCTGCTCGTCCCAAAGCTCTGCGATCTGCTCGTCGAGCTGACGATGCTCGGCGCTGAGCTCGGGGTTGTGGCCCTCCGAAAGCCGGCGCAGAAGCTCTGCGCGCCTGTCCGAGAGCCGGTCGATGTCCTTCTTGATCTCCTGCAATGTCCTCATGCTTTAAATAACGCTCCTTGCCGTCCTTGGATTCCCCTCTTGAGACGTTATCCGTGGACGATGGTTGGTCAGGTCCCTGCCTATAGTCCGTACCATACCACGCTTGATAAAAGAACACTTAGGTTTTATTCTGCCTGTGGTTACAAATCTGTTCGCGAGGTGTTAAGGACGCGAGCAAAGCGAAACCGCCGTCGCGCCCTCCTGACGCGGCGGCTTCGGCGGACCGTCGCCCTTTCAGAAGGCGAGGCCCTCGCGGATGCGGTCCGCGACGGCGCCCATCTCGAGGCGCTGGCCGGTCGCGTCGGCGAGGAGCTCGTCGGCCGTCGGGCCCTGCCCGAGCGACCAGAGCTCGCGGAGCAGATCGCCCGCGTCGCGCCGGGCGAACCAGTCGTTCCCGAGCTCGGAGCGCAGGAAGTCGCGCAGCTGCGCCTCGAGCGCCCAGGAGCGCAGGTAGCCGGTGACGTAGAAGCTCCCATCGATGTCGTCGAGGTAGCTCTCCGGGTTGGCCGGGATCTTGAGCGCCTCGGTGAGGAGCTCCGCATACCGCGGCCGCATCGTCTGCGCGTCCGCGGCCTGGAAGAACTCGATCTCGTACAGGAGCTTCGCGCTGTAGCGGCGCAGGAAGTAGAGGCTCGTGACCGCGCCGGCGTTGACGATCGCGTGCACGTTCGGGACGTCCAGGCGGCGGTTCAGCCAGGCCGGCTCGTCGACGAGGCCCTCGAAGAGCGACGCCCAACCCTCGGTCACCGCCATGTCGCCGAGCCGCCTGGCCTCCAGGGGCAGGTCTCCGTCGGTGTTCGCGTAGTGCTCGGTGTGCCCGGCCTCGTGGAAGAGCGCGCGCCAGTCGTCGTGGCCGCCGATCGGCTGGATCACGAGCATCACCTTCCCTGGAACCTCGATCGGCGAGCAGAAGGCGCGCGGGTCCTTTCCGGGCCGCTGCTCGATGTCCAGATGGACGTTCGACTGCGCGCGCAGGTCGATACCGAGGTCGGCGAGGGTCGCCTCGAGTGCCGGGACCATCCGGTCCGCCGGGTAGGCGGTGTCGAGCTCGGGGGCGCGGAAGAGGCGCGAGACATCGGCTGGTCTTGCATCGGCCAGGGCGATTCCGAGGCGCTCGCGGAAGAGGCGGTCGCCCTCGGTCTCCCAGAGGCCCTCGGTCTCGCCGAGGAGCGCCTCGCACTCCCGCGCGAGCTCGTCGAGCTTGAAGCCGAAGCGCTTGTAGAGCTCGTAGTAGTTCGGCGAGCCGAGGTTCGAGACGGCCTCGCGGTCGATGCGAGCCGCGTCGAGGTAGACGGGGTTCAAGTGCTCGTCGAGCAGGTCGAGCCGGGCGCGCTCGAGGCGGCCTCTTCGGTCGCGATCGGGCTCGTTCGACATGACAGGGCGGAGCATCCGGTAGGGGATCTTCTCGCCGTCGAGGATGGTCTCGAGGCTGGACTCGACCTCGGCGATCTTCTCGGCGTGCTCGCGCGTCAGAGCACCGAGATAGCCCTCGCACGCGAAGCGCCAGAGCTCGGTTGGCGCACCCTCGAGCCGACGAGCCGTTTCGAGCCGCGTCAGCTCCTCGTGACGCTCGTAGATCTGCTCGAGCTCGAGCGTCTCCTTGTGGCCGGCGAGGTGGAGGTAATACTCGTTGTCGAGCTCGGCGATGAAGCGGTCTGCGTCGTCGCGGAAGGCGTCCAGCTCGTGGCTGGTGAGGGACTCTGGCGCCATCGCGTCACTAGGATAGGCGCCCGTGCACGAGCTGAGCCTGCAGAGCGAGCGCAAGACGCAGCTGATCGACATCACGGCGCGGGTCCGGGACGCGATCGCGGGGGAGAGCGGATCGGCCGTGCTCGTCTACGTGCCGCATACGACGGCGGCGATCACGATCAACGAGAAGATCGACCCCGTGCTCGTCGAGGACCTCGAGCGCGGCTTCGAGAAGATCGTCGAGGACGGCTGGAGCTGGGGGCACGACGACCCGGACGGGCCGAACGGGCCCTCGCACGGGCGGGCCTCGGTCGCGGGAGCACAGGTGCTGATCCCTCTCCGGGCCGGCGCGCCGGCGCTCGGCCGCTACCAGGCGATCTTCCTGTGCGAGTTCGACGGGCCGAGGGCCCGCTCGGTCTACGTCACGGTGCTCCAGTAGCCATGGCTGCGCCGGTGCAACGCGACGAGGAGCTCGAGCTCCGGATCGACTCGCTCGCCTACGGCGGGAACGGGGTCGCGCGGCTCGACGGGTTCGTGGTGTTCGTGCGGGCCGGGCTCCCGGGCGACACGGTGCGCGCGCGCATCACGAAGGTGCAGCGCCGCCATGCCGAGGCGATCGCCGTCGAGGTGATCGAGGCGGGGCCCGGGCGCGTGGAGGCGCCGTGCGCTCATTACCCCGCGTGCGGTGGATGCCGCTTCCAGGATCTGGCTTACGAGGCGCAGCTCGCCGCGAAGCACGCCTGGGTCGAGGACTCGCTCAGGCGGATCGCGGGGATCGTCGAGCCGCCGCTCGAGCCGATCGTCGCGGCCGAGGAGATCTTCGGCTACCGCAACAAGATGGAGTACTCGTTCGCCCCGGGCCCCGACGGGCCGGAGCTCGGGCTCCACCGCGCGGGCCGGTGGGACGAGGTGCTCGCGATCGAGCGCTGCTGGCTCACGACCGACCTGGGCAACCGGATCCGGAACACGATGCGCGACTGGGCTCGCGAGGAGCACCTCGCCGCGTACGACCAGACCGCGGGTGAGGGCTACCTCCGGCATCTGATCGTCCGCGAGGGCCGGAACACCGGGCAGGCCCTGGTGCAGCTCGTCACCCACGAGCGCGAGCGCTTCGACCGCGAGCGGTTGATCGAGGTGCTGACGGAGTTCCCAGAGGTGAGGTCGATCCAGTGGACGGTCAACGACACGCCCGCAGAGGTGACGAACCTTCCGACGGAGCTCCTGTGGGGCGAGGACGCGATCGAGGAGGAGATCGGCGGCCTGCGCTTCCGCGTCCGGCCGAACGCGTTCCTGCAGACGAACACGCGGATGGCAGAGCGGCTCTACGAGCTGGCGCGTGCCGAGGCCGGGCTCACCGGCGGCGAGACCGTCTACGACCTCTACTGCGGGATCGGCACGATCGGCCTCTCGCTCGCGCGTGACGCGCTGACGGTGTGGGGAGTCGAGATCTCCGAGGAGTCGGTCGCCTGCGCGATCGAGAATGCCGAGCTGAACTCGATCGGGAACGCAGCGTTCTTCGCAGGCAACGTCGGCCAGGTGCTGCGCGAGCTCCGCGAGCGCGCCGGCGACCCGGACGTCGTCGTCGTCGACCCCCCGCGGGCGGGGCTGGCCGGCAAGGCGTTGAAGCGGCTCGGCGAGATCGCCGCCCCGCGGGTCGTCTATGTCTCCTGCAACCCAACGACGCTCGCAGGCGACACGAAGCGCCTCGTCGAGGAGTACGGCTACCGCCTCATCCGAACGCGTCCGCTCGACATGTTCCCGCACACGCCTCACGTCGAGTCGGTCTCCCTGCTCGAGCGCTGACGTCGCGAATCGCCGTGGCTCGAAGAGCGGTGCCAGGTGTCAGACACCGTTGCCTCTTACAGCAACGATCCAGTGTTCATGCGCCTTGCGGGGACGGCTGGTGTCAGACACCGTCGCTTTTCTTGGCAACGATCCCGGTTCTCCCGGCGATCGGAGCCTCAGGTCGTCCGGCTCATCACCGGCCGCCCGACGCGGCGCCAGATCAGGTCGGCGTTGGCGATCAGGAAGCCGAGTGAGATCGCCGGCAGCGCCGGCAGGCCGCCGTTGCTCCAGTAGGTCGTGAGCGCGATCGTGAGCCCGAGGCCCCCGACCATGAGGAGCCATGTCGGGAACGGCCGCAATCGGAACCGCATCGAGGCACCGAGGAAGACCGCGAAGAACAGGACGTCGGTCAGCCCGAGCCGTGCTGCGTTCCCGCCCGGGACCGGGAAGGCGACCGAGAACGAGGTGAACACGCCCGCGTGGTGCTCGGTGATCGTGTGCGTCGGGCCGCGCCAGACCGAGTAGGCGTCGACGAACGGGATCGCGAGCGAGACGATCACCACCCAGGAGAGCTCCTCGAACGCCCGCAGGAAGAGCCAGCCGAGGCACGTGACCCCGCCGAACTTGGCGAAGTTCTCCGGCACCTGCCAGTCGAATGCTCCGCAGACGAACGCGACGCCGATCAGCCCAAAGGCGCCCGGGACCAGCCATCGCGTCTCACCGCACAGAGGCAAGGCGAGGTAGACGAGCCCGAACATCGCCGGCATCACGGCGAACGCCAGGAGCGCGACGCTCTGCCACTCCGAGAGCGGATCCAGGTGCGGCGCCGCCTCGAACCAGGCGAAGAGCGCCGCCAGCAGGATCAGTAGGGCGGCAGCTCGGCCCACCAGGGACCGACGGACTTGAACGAGTTCCAAAAGCGTGTCTTGGCGGGCTGGTCGTCGAGGGACGAGTCGATGTCTGGGACGACCAGCGCCTCGATCGTCGGGGTGAAGGACTGAAGCTCGCCCAGCGTATCCGCGAGCGGCCGCGACAGCGGAAAGCCGAGGCCGTTCACGAATTCGAGCGCGTCCTCGCCCATGAGGACGACGAGCCGTGGCTGCACGATCCGCAGCTCGCGCGCGAGCCAGGCGCGGCACACGTCGTCGTCGGCCCCGGCGAACTTGACGCAGTTCGTCCCGTAGACCTCGGCCGGGTCGACGTGCAGGCGCTCGAGCGACCGCTTGATCGCATGCCCGGCGCGGCCGTGGAACGCCACCCCTTCCTGCAGCTCCTGCGGCTGGGGCCCGTACTTGACCAGGAACACCGTGCCGAGCGGATGCCCGGTCGGCTGGGCGACAGGCACTCCGCCGGCCGCTTCTGCGACCTCGTGCTCCAGGCGAAGGATCTCCCTGATCGCCTTGTCGAGGTACCGCTTGTAGATGTCGTCTGTCGTCACGGCGGCGGACACGGCGCAGCAGGTCCTTTCTCGCCTAACGGACTTTTTCCTTGACCTGGGCCATCCACTTGAGGCTCTGGAGGTACGCGAGCGACTTCGGCCGCCGCAGGATCTCGGCGCTGCGCAGCGAGATCAGGAACTCCTCCGGGTCGCGAAACGCCCGCATCCGCAGCGCCCCGGTACCGACCCCGGGCAGCACGTGCGCGTCCGAGCCGGCGCCCATCGTCAGGTCGTACTTCCGTGCGAACCTCAGCGCCTCGTCGTTCTGCGCCTCGAACAGGAGCCGGGCGTTGTACACCTCGAACACGTCGATGTCCGCGAGATGGCGGTGAAGCGTTGCCGGGTCGGGGATCGTGTGCATCCGGTCGAAGGGGTGGGGGACATAGACGAGCCCGTTCTGCTCGCGGATCGCCGCAATCGTGTCTGCAAAGGACATGCCGCGCGGGATCTCGCGCTCGAGGAAGAGACCGATCACCTCGCCTTGGTCGTCGGTCTTGATCTCCTCGCCCGGGATCACCACCAGGTCGCGGCTGCGCGCCTCGTCGGCGGCCTCGAGCGCGCCGCCGAATGCGTTGTGGTCGGTGACGGCGATCGCTCCGAGGCCCTCGGCGACGGCATGGTCGACGAGCTCCGCCGGATCGACCTTGCAGTCGAACGACCACGAGGTGTGCATGTGGAGGTCTGCGACGATCCAGGGCCGGTCCTCGAGCGGATCCGCTGTGCGGCGGCCTCGCTTCTTCCTCTGCGTGAGGCGCCCGTAGAGGTCGTCCAACTGAGCCGCGACCGCCTCGAACGACTCGCTCTCGATCCCGGAGCGCGCCGCGTCCTGCTCGCGAGCCCTGAGCGCGGAATTGTCGGCCAGACGTGCTACTGCCGCGGCGGCGAGCTCCGGCTGCTCGGCGAGGCCCGTCGGGGCCGCGATCGCGCACCCGGCAGCGCGTGCCTCGAGAAGGACGCGCGACAGCCCCTGGATCCCCGGGACGAAGATCGCGGTCGGCCCGAACAGGGCAGCGCGGGAGGCGCCGTCGCGGGCCGTCCGCACCGAGACGCGCCTGGCCAGGTCGCGCGGGATCGCGGGGCGCCCGACGAGCGGCGTCGTCCGGAGCAGCACCGCCTCCCACTCCGGTAGCTCGCGAAGTGCGCGCAGGATCTCGCGCGCGACCGGCCGCTCGTTCGGCCTCAGCTCGACGACGATCAGGTCACGCTTGGGAGCCGGGGCATGCACGTCGAGCGAGACGCCGGGCGAGACGAGCTCGTAGTCGCCCGGGAAGCGCGCGCTCGCGGCCTCCCGAACTGCGCCTGAGAAGGCAAGCAGCGCGTCTGTCCGCGCGAGCAGCTTCTCCCGCTGGGAGCGGGCGGGTGGATATCCGAGCCTGTCGGTCGAGCAGAACGTCGCGACCGTCAGCGCGTCGGTCTCCCGCAGCGCCAGATACGAGAGCGAGGGCAGGCCCGGCTCGAAACCGTGGACGAGGTCGAACCCGCCTCGCACGAGCGCCAGCCGTAGGTTTGCGCGCACACCGACCGGGACGCCCATCTGGGAGCGCCGGGATACCGGGACCGCCGGCCCGACCGCGACGACCTCGCGAGGCGGGGCGTGGCCATGGACGACACGCCGCCCTGCGAGAAGGTCGGTCGCCCTCGTCGACGGCGCGAGGACGGCGACCTCGTGCCCACGCGCCCGCAGGCCCTCGGCTACGCCCGCGACATGCTCGTTCACGTCGTGGGGCTGAGACCACGCAAACGGCGTCACGAGGCAAATCCGCACGGGCGCAGCCTAGCTCCGCATCGGGTCCTAGCCGCTGTCGATCGACACCGAGGCCTGCCGCGGGCGGGAGAGGCCCTGGGCCATGAGCGACGCCGTCAACGTCTGCGTCCCGAGCTTGTTCAGCTTGATGCCGAAGCTCACCGGAGTGGTCGACCTCGGCGACAGGCTGTCGAGCTTGCAAGTGATCACCGACGTCACGAGGCAGCCCGAGCCCCGCTGGTACGCAGGAGGGCCGACGACACTCGCGCCGGGCGGCAGCTCGATCGTGAGCACGACCGTGCCATACCCCTGGTAGTCGGAGGAGTTCGACGACCAAACCGTGAAGTCGGCCTCCTGGCCGGGGAAGATGCGCTGCGGGGGCTCCTGGATCGAGACCGCGAGGTCGCGCGGAGGCCCGGCGTATGGGTAACCCGACACCGCGCTCGCCTCGGCGGCCACCACGAGCACGACTGCTCCCGCTGCGAGGGCGGTGGCCCACGACTTGCGAGGGCCGGCGGCGAGCTTCGGCTGCTCGCGCGGCATCGTCCGGTACGCGACGACGAACGCGGCGAGCCCGGCGATCGCCGTCAGCACCGCACCCGCTGTGCGACCTGGGAGGATCCACCCGAACGCGGTCGGCTCGAGGTAGGTGAAGTACCGCGACGACTCGCCCTGGAACGGGATGCGCGCGACCTCGCTGAAGACCCCTCCCTTCATCGGGGTCTGTGCGCCCCAGTCGAGGGAGATCGCGATCATCGAGGCGACGGATATGAACGCGAGGACAACCGTGGGGCGGCGCGCACGGGCGAATGCCGGGCCGAGTCCCAGGGCGAGGAACGGCAGCGCCGGGAGGAGGAATCGCGGCCCGGGAGAGCCGCCGTAGGGCAGGAAGTAGCCGCAGTTGAAGAGGACGAAGATCGCCGTCATTGCCACGCAGACCGCGACCTCCGCGCGGTGCGTGTTCCGGAGGAGGCCGAGCCCCCAGGCGGCCGCGACGAGCACGGGCGTCGCGACGAGCAGTCCGCCCCGCCCGACAAAGACCTGCTGCGTCGCATACCACGTCGGAAGGTGGATGCCGAAGAGCCCGCCGGCCTGCGCGGGCTGGTACAGGTTGTCGACGTACCGGTACGAGAGCCGCCAGGGTGCCCCGAAGGCGGCCCAGTCGTAGCCGGCGAGCGCGAGCAGCCCCGGCAGCGCGCCGGCCGCGTAGGTGGCGACGGCACGCCATGACCGGGTCGTGAAGACGAGATACACCCCGACCACTATCAGAGCCGCCCCGGCCTCGTACTCGAAGAAGACGCCGATCCCGGCGAGAAGACCTGCTGCCAGCGGCTTTCGCCGCCACGCGAGGAGAAACGCACCGAATCCCAGGGCCGCGGCCGGTACCTGGTCGAAGTTCATCGCCGCGAACGGCGCGAACAGCGTCCCGAGTGCGAACGTCACGAGCACCATCGAGCCGCGCCCGGGCGCGAGTCCCTCGGCCACACGCCCGACGACGAGCGCGAGCCCGAGGAAGACGATCCCGCTCGTGAGCAGACGGATCACCCAGACCTTCCAGGAGTGAGACGGGAGCTTGTTCGCCGGCGGGAGCCGGAGCGCCTCGACGAGCGGGAGCTCGACGAGCGAGAGCCCCGGCGCCTTGTCGCTGTACTCGTGGCCCTTGTAGAGGGCGTGGTCGAGGCCGAAGCAGCCGTCGTTCGAGAGGTGACCGTGGGCCAGCGCCTGGCTCAGGCATAGTCGCGAGTTGTCCTGCGCGTTCAGCCTGTTCACCGGCGCAAGAGCGCAGACGGCGACGAGTGCGAGCACGAGCCACTCCCGCCGTGGCTTCGCCCAGGGGAAGGTCGGCCTCACCGGCCAACGATAACCGGCGGTCGGCTCGTTATCGTTGCGTCCCGTGCCGTCTGCTCCGGCTCGGGCCCTCTCTCCCTCGGGCCGCCCCGCCGCGGCGTCGGCGGCGGCGCCATGAGCCGGCTTCGAGTCACGCCTCAGGCTCTTCTCGCCGCCGGCGCCCTGCTCGCGATCGCTGCCGTCTTCCTCCACGTCTCACCGAAGAACCCGCCCGGCTTCTACCGGGACGAGAGCGCCATCGCCTACAACGCCTACACGCTCGAGACCACCGGCAAGGACGAGTACGGCGGGCGCTTCCCACTCTTCATCAAGTCCTTCGGGGACTACAAGAGCCCGGTGTACGTGTACCTCCTGGGCGCGGTGTTCCGGGTGACGGGGCCGAGCACCGGCGCTGCGCGCACGTTGAGCGCCGTACTCGGGCTCGCGGCGATCCTCGTGCTGTTCGTCCTGGCACGAGCCGTATCCCGAAGCACAGTGGTGGCGCTGGCCGTCGCGCTGCTCTCGGGGTTGAGCCCATGGCTCTTCGAGATCAGCCGCCTCGTGTTCGAGGTCGCGCTCGAGCCGCTCCTCATCGCATCCTTCCTGGTCGTCCTCTACCGGGCGCACTCGCGAACGTGGCGAACGCCCCAATCGCTCGGGATGGGGACCCTGCTCGCTGCGATCGTCTACACCTACCAGGCAGGGCGCATCTTCGCGCCGCTCCTCGCTCTCGGGCTCCTTCTCTTCCGCAGTCGCGCGGGGGCTCGGCAGCTCTCGCCTCGTCGCCGCGACGTTCGCCGTCCTCCTGGTTCCGATGGGCGTGTACGCCTTCGTCCATCCGGGTGCGCTTCAGGGGCGCTACGACTCGGTCACCTGGATTCACGGGCAGGCGTGGTGGGACATCGCCTGGCTCTTCGCCGTCCACTGGGTCGAGAACATGAATCTCTGGAACTGGCTCGTACACGGTGACCAGAACATGCGCCATCACGTCCACGGTGACGGCAGCCTCTTCTGGACACAGGTGGGGCTCGCTATCGCCGGCGCGGTGATCGTGATCCTCCGCCGTCGCTCCGATCCGTGGTGGCGCTTCGTGCTCTTGGGGGTCGTCATCAGCCCGGTTGCGGCGTCGCTGACGACGGGTCGATCCTGACCCTCCGGATGTTCACGCTCCCCGTGTTCCTCTCTCTCCTCGCGATTCCCGCGCTTCAGGCACTCGGAGGGATTCGGAGGCAAGGGGTCCGGATGGCAGCGATCGGGGCGGTGGCCGCGCTGTTCGCGGTCGAGGCCGTCAACTGGCAGCACGTCTTCGCCCACGACGGACCCGACCGAGGGTTCGTCTTCGAGGCGGATGTTCGCCCGATCGTCGAGGCGGCACTGGCACACGGCGGCACGGTCTACGCCAGACGCGACAACCATACGGCGTACATCGACACACTGTTCGACGCTGTCGTCGCCGGACGCAAACCGAAGTCGATCGTCATCCTCGAGCCCGGCGTGAGCCCGCCGCCGGGAGTGGTCTTCGTCGGGGGGCCGGGGATTGCCCGCGCTGCCGCCAGCTGCGCTGGACCCCAACTACGGCGCGTTCGTCACGCCCTCCTGAACGCGGCCGGAAGCGCAGGGTCGCCGCGCCGAACGTGGACGCGGCGACCCGACGACCTCAGCTCTTCGCCGCGACCTTGCTCGGCGCCTTGCGCCGGTTGCGCTCGATGAACTCCTCGGAGAGCTCTTGCGCCTCGTCGTCGACGATCTGCTTCGGCGGCGACTTCATCAGGTAGGAGCTCGGTCCCTCGAGCGCGCCCGCGATGCCGTTGTTCAGCGCGAGCTTCGCGAGGCGGACGGCGTCGATCACGATCCCGGCCGAGTTCGGCGAGTCCCACACCTCGAGCTTGAGCTCGAGGTTCAGCGGCACGTCACCGAACGCGGTGCCCTCCATGCGGATGTAGCACCACTTCCGGTCCGTCAGCCACGGCACGTAGTCGGACGGGCCGACGTGCACGTTGCGCTCGCCGATGTCGTAGTCGAGCATCGAGGTGACCGCATTCGTCTTCGAGATCTTCTTCGACTCGAGCCGGTCGCGCTCCAGCATGTTCAGGAAGTCGGAGTTACCGCCGACGTTCAGCTGCATCGTCTTGTCGAGGTGGACGCCGCGCTCGCGGAAGAGCGAGGTGAGCACGCGGTGGGTGATCGTGGCGCCGACCTGCGACTTGATGTCGTCGCCGATGATCGGCACGCCTGCCTGCTCGAACCGCCGCTGCCAGTACGCCTCACGCGCGATGAAGACCGGCATGCAGTTCACCATCGCGCAGCCCGCGTCGAGAATCTGCTCGGCGTACCACTTCGCCGCCATCTCCGAGCCGACCGGCAGGTAGTTGACGACCACGTCGACCTTGCGGTCCTCGAGGATCCCGACGACGTCGTCGGTCTCTCCCGGCGCCTTCTCGACGACCTCGGAGAGGTACTTGCCGATCCCGTCGTGGGTCATCCCGCGGGAGACCGTCACGCCCGTCTTCGAGACCTCCGCGAACTTGATCGTGTCGTTCGGATGCGCCCAGATCGCCTCGGCGAGGTCGACGCCGACCTTCCCCTTGACGACGTCGAATGCTGCCACGACCTCGATATCGGAGACGTGGTAACCGCCGAGGTTCACGTGCATGAGCCCCGGGACGAACTGGTCGTCGGCAGCGTCCTTGTAGTACTGGATGCCCTGGAGCAGCGAGTTCGCGCAGTTCCCGACGCCGATGATGGCGACGCGCACCTTGTCGGTCGCGCGCCCGTTCGTGGAGCCGTTCTTCTCTGACATGTCTTCCTTTCGCTGCCCGCCGAGCCCGTCCGAGAGGGTCTCGACGATGAGGTCGTGAGTGGACTTGTGGCGCTCCGCCGCCCGGCGCGTGAGCCGGTCCTTGAGCTCGCGGGGCATGCGGAGCAGTACGTCGCCGGCCGAGCTCGGTGGCGCGCCGCGGCGGCCGCTCGGCGTGAAGGCGACGCCGAACCGTGAGGCCAGGATCGCGACCGCGACGTCGTTCAGGCTCGCGCGCCGCCGCTCGACCTCGCGCGCGAGGCTGCGCTTGAGGTCGGGAGGCATGCGCACGAGCACGTCGCTGCGAAGCTCGGACATCGCCAGAAGTGATAGCACAGAAGTGCTATCTCGAAGTGCTATCTGTCGTTGAGCTGCTTGCGCACCGAGAGGACTCGCTGGACGACCGTGATCCAGGCGGTGGCCGTCAGCAGCACGATCGCCCACGGCAGCACGCCCCAGGGCGCGAGCACGAGACCGGCGGTGATGACGACGACGCGCTCGGCGCGGGAGCCGATCCCGACGTCGCCCTTGAGGCCGAGCGCCTCTGCGCGGGCGCGCGTGTAGGAGACGAGGAAGGATCCGGCCACCGCCGCGACGGCGACGACCACGAAGACGTCCTTGTTCTCGTAGGCGAAGACGTAGGCGATCGCGGCGAGCATGAATCCCTCGCTCACTCGGTCGGTCGTCGAGTCGAGGAACGCACCGAACGGCGTCGACTTGCCGCCGGCGCGGGCGAGTGCGCCGTCGAGGATGTCGAGGATCGACCCCGCGACGAAGACGGCGGCTCCGACCCAGTAGAAGAGCATCTCGTTGTGATGCTCGAGCGAGACGAGGATGGCCGCGACGGCGCAGAGGGTGACTCCGGTCGCAGTGAGCGCGTTCGGGGTGACGCGCGTCCGGGCGAGGCCACGGACGCCGCGGGTCGCGAGCGAGCGCGCGCCGGCCGTGTACCCGTCCTTCAGGGCCGCGGCCTTACTCACAGTGCGAGTGGGTCGCCTCCGTCAAGACGGCCTCCTGTAGGCCAACCTTCGGTTGGACGGCTCATCCGAGTGAACGTAGCAGCGGGTCAGGCCGTACGGGCCGGGCTTCGCTCCGTCTCCCGGCCGAACAGGAAGCTGCGGATCCTGTCCCACTTGTAGACCACGCTCATCGAGATCAGCGCGAGCGCGGAGCCTGCCAGGCAGTCGAGCCAGAAGTGGTTGCCCGTCGCCATCACCGCGAACCAGACCCAGGCGGGCCAGACGATCCAGAACAGCTTTGCCCACCAGTGCTTCGTCACCTTCGCGAGGACGATCCCCACGATGAGCGAGTCGCAAGCGTGCAGGCTCGGCATCGCGGCGTACGGGTTCGCGGCCAGTTGCACGACCCCGTCGGTGTGGTTGTTCACGAAGCCGACGCCGAGCAGCCGCGGCGGCGCCATCGGCAGGAACACGTACCCGATGAGCCCGAGGAGGTTCGCCAGGAGGATCGAGTTGCGGAAGTTGATGAAGTGGTCATGCCGACGAATGTAGACCCACAGGAGCGCAAGGCCGACGACCGTGAACTCCGAGTTCCAGTACGTCCACGAGACCAGGGCCGCGAGCCAGTGCCGCTGGTCGGCGAACTGCTCGAAGGTCAGCTCGAACATCCGGTGGGTGACCTGCGTCTCGATGTGGACGGCCCAGAGGCCGTTCGAGTACGCCTTGGCGACAGGCTCGCGATCCGCCACCCCGCGCGCCACCTGGTAGACGAGGGCGAAGCCGAACCAGATCGCGAGCTGGCGCCCGAGGTCTCCCCACCCGCGCGGCAAGAAGCGCCGCCCTGCTGTCACCACCGACGACACAAGTGGAAGTTTACAAGACGAGGCGTACGGCCAGATCGCCGGCTCTACCCAATTTGCACGAGAAGAGGTACAAGGACCGCCGTGACGCGCCTGGGGATAGGAGCTCTGCTCCTCGCGCTTGCTTTCGTCCCGGCCGGTAGCGGAGCGCGCTCGGACACCCAGAAGATCTACGTCACGTTCCTCGTCACCCAGGCCTTCGCGGTGACGCTGCCCGACGGCACCCCGGTCGGCAGCCCGAGCGCCCCCGGCACCACGATTCCCCCCGGGACCTACGAGCTGATCTTCGACAACGGCGCCAACGTCAAGAACATGAACTTCCAGCTCACGGGCCCCAACGTCTCCCTCCAGGAGGACATGGGCGGCGGGGAGGAGACCGCAACCGGCGACTACGTGACCTTCCAGCCCAGCTCGCTGTACAGGTTCCACGATGCTGACAACGCTTCGGCGCCGTTTTTCTTCCTGCAGACCTCGGCGAGCGGCGGCAGCATCGGCGGTACCGGTGCGGGCCTTCCCGGCTCGAACACGACGAGCTCGGGAAGCTCGACGAGCAACGCCACGGTCGTCGGGACGAAGGCGACGACGTCGTCCTCGTCGGGCTCGAGCTCGCACGCGCTCTACCGGGGCACGCTCGCCGGAGCCGTCGGCCTTCAGGCTCCGTGACGCTGAAGGTGAACGGCAAGCCCGTCACGTCGCTCAGGTCCGGGCGCTACACGGTCCAGGTCGCCGACCACTCGATGAAGGGCGGCTTCACGATCCAGGCGGTCAAGAAGGATCCGACGACGGTGACCGGCCTCGTCTTCGAGGGCACGCGCACCGTGATGCTCACGCTGTCGAAGGGGCAGTGGCTCTACTACCCGACCTTCGTCGGGAAGAAGACCTATTTCATCGTCACGTCGTAGAGCAGGCTCAGCCGCCGATGTACGACATCTCGACGCGCGGGGTGTCGTCGAGGTTCGTCGCCTCGGAGCGGAGCTCCGAGTAGCGGTCGCCGCGGACCTTCCAGATCTCCGCGAGGCGGACGCTGATCTCCTCGTCGGTCGCGCCGCTGCGGATCAGGGCCCGCAGGTCGTGGCCGCGCACCGCGAAGAGGCAGGTGTAGAGCTTGCCCTCGGCCGAGATGCGGGAGCGGGTGCAGTCGCTGCAGAACGGTTGGGTGACCGAGGCGATGATGCCCACCTCGCCCTTGCCGTCGGCGTATTGCCAGCGCTTCGCGACCTCGCCGCGGTATTGCGCGTCGGCCGGCTGTACCGGAAACGCAGCGTTCACGGTGGCGACGATCTCGGTCGCGGGCACGACGTCGTCCATCCGCCAGCCGTTGGTGGCGCCCACGTCCATGTACTCGATGAAGCGGAGCGTGTCGCCCGTCTCGCGGAAGTACCGTGCCATCGGGACGATCTGATCCTCGTTCACGCCGCGCTTGACGACGCAGTTGACCTTCACGGGCAAGCCTGCCGTGCGCGCCGCCTCGATCCCTTCGAGCACGCGGTCGACGGGGAAGTCGACGTCGTTCATCGCCCGGAAGGTCGAGTCGTCCATCGCGTCGAGGCTCACGGTGATGCGGTCGAGCCCGGCGTCGGCGAGGGCCTGCGCTTTGCGCGGCAGGAGCGACGCGTTGGTCGTCAGCGTGATCTCCGCGTCGAGCTCGGACAGCATCCCGATCAGCACCTCGACGTCGCGCCGGATCAGCGGCTCGCCGCCGGTCAGCCGCAGCTTGGTGACGCCGAGCTCGACCGCCGCGCGCGCGACCCGGGTGATCTCGTCGAAGTCGAGCAGTTCCTTGCGGTCGAGGAACCTGTAGTCGTGACCGAAGACCTCCTTCGGCATGCAGTAGGTGCAACGGAAGTTGCACCGGTCGGTGACTGAGATTCGAAGATCGCGGAGAGGCCGACCGAAGGCGTCCAGAACCTGCGTCATGTTCGAACAGATTAGCGTGTGGCCCCGCCTGATGTCACCCCGTATTCACAGGCTGACTACTACGTCGTCACCGGCGCTGCCGGCCCTCGTCGCCGTGACCGCGGTGTGGGGCCTGACCTTCGTGCAGGTGAAGGACGCCGTCGAGGTCTATCCCGTAATGCCGTTTCTCGCTCTCCGGTTCGCGATCGCGGCGCTCGTCCTGGCGCCGTTTGCCGCAGGAAGGCTCGGCGGGCTCGGCCGGCGCGGGCTCGGGTCGGCCGCGATCGCAGGTGCCCTCCTTGCCGGCGGGTACACCCTCCAGACGCTCGGTCTCGAGCGCACGAGCGTTTCGAGCGCCGGCTTCGTCACGGGCATGTACGTGGTGCTGACGCCGCTGATCGCGTTCGCCTGCTTCCACGCCCGGATCGGGCGCGTCACCTGGGCCGGTGTAGCGCTCGCGACATTGGGGCTCGCGCTGCTCGCCGGGGTGCACGCAGGTCAGCTCGCCGGCAACCTGCTCGTTCTGGCCGGCGCCGCGGTCTACTCGTTACAGATCGTGCTGATGGAACGGTATGCGCCTCGCTACGACGCGCTCGGGTTCACGCTGTTCGAGATGGTGGTCGCGTTCGCGGTGCTCGGCGTTGCCGCCGTGCCGACGTACGAGGCGCCGCGCGGATGGACGGTCTGGGGGGCGCTCCTCGTGACCGGCATCTTCGCCAGTGCGCTCGCGTTCCTCGTGCAGAACTGGGCCCAGCGCGTCACGACCGCGACCCGGACCGCGCTCGTCTTCACGCTCGAGCCGGTCTTCGCCGCGCTGTTCGGCTACTGGCTCGCCGGCGACCGGCTCGGAGCCGCCGCGTGGGCGGGTTCGCTGGCGATCATGGCCGGCATCGTCCTCGCGGGCCGCGACGAGGCACAGGTTGCAGCAGTCGTAGAGACCACGTGACAGCGGTACTGCTTGCCCTCGCGGCGGCTGCGTCCTTCGGGGCCATGACCGTCGCGATCAGGGTGGCGCTCTCGCGCGGCTCCGCCACCGCCTCGCGGGCCGCGGCGGCGACGCTCGTCACGTCGTTCACCATCACGCTGCTCGCCTCGTTCGTACGCCACGACTACGCGGATGCATGGAAGTTCTTCCTGGCGGGAATCCTCGCGCCAGGGTTGTCCCAGATCCTGTTCACGCGCGCGGTGGCCGACGTCGGTGCCTCGCGGACCTCCGTCACCGTCGGAACGGCGCCGCTGTTCGCGCTCGCGATCGCGTTCACCCTGCTCGGAGAGCCTGTGGAGGCCCAGCTCGTCGTGGGCGCGGTCGCAATCGTCGCGGGCGGGGCGATCCTGGTGGCGGAGCCCGACCGCCCCGTCCACCTGCGGTCGTTCGGGATCCTCTGCGCGCTCGGCGCGGCGGTGCTGTTCGCGATCAGGGACAACATCGTCCGCTCCCTGCATGCCCACGGGAGCCCCGAGACCGTCGCGGCGGCGACGATGCTCGCGGGCATGCTCGTCGCGACCGCCGCGGCACGAGGACTCCCGTCGCGGCGCGAGGTCAGATCGCTCGCCCCGGCCGGCCTGCTGTTCGGCTTCTCCTACATCTGCCTGTTCGAGGCGTACTTCCACGGCCGCGTCTCGGTCGTCTCGCCGCTGATCGCGACGGAGTCGCTCTGGGGGGTCGGGCTCGCCGCGCTCGTGATCGGACGCAGCGAGGCGGTGGGGTGGCGCGTGGTTGCGGGGGCGCTCGGGATCGTTGCGGGAAGCGTCCTGATCGGCCTCGCCGCGGGCTAACCAGGATCTGCTATAAAGAGGCTTAGATTTTCTCAGTACATCAAAGGATCCATAGAAGGAGACACGCATGGCGAAGACCATCGGTATCGATCTCGGCACGACGAACTCGTGCATGGCGGTGCTCGAGGGCGGCGAGCCGACCGTGATCGCGAACGCCGAGGGCGGCCGGACGACGCCGTCCGTGGTCGGGTTCACGAAGGACGGGCAGCGGCTCGTCGGTGCCCCCGCCCGCCGGCAGCAGGTCACGAACCCGCAGAACACGATCTTCTCGATCAAGCGCTTCATGGGCCGCAAGTTCGACGAGGTCTCGGAGGAGATGAAGATCGTCCCCTACAAGGTCGTCAAGGGCCCGAACGACGACGTCCGCGTGGAGGCCGACGGCAAGGAGTACGCGCCGCCGGAGATCAGCGCGATGATCCTCCAGAAGCTGAAGACCGACGCCGAGGCGTATCTGGGCGAGCCGGTCAACGACGCGGTGATCACCGTCCCCGCGTACTTCAACAACGCCCAGCGCGAGGCGACCAAGGACGCCGGCAAGATCGCCGGCCTCAACGTCGTGCGCATCATCAACGAGCCGACCGCGGCCGCTCTCGCCTACGGGCTCGACAAGGAGGGCGCGGAGCAGACGATTCTCGTCTTCGACCTCGGCGGCGGCACCTTCGACGTGTCGGTCCTCGAGCTCGGCGACGGCGTCTTCGAGGTGAAGTCGACGAACGGCGACAACCACCTCGGCGGCGACAACTTCGACAAGGCGGTGGTCGACTGGATGGTCGCCGAGTTCAAGCGCGACCAGGGCATCGACCTGGCCGCCGACCCGATGGCGCTCCAGCGCCTGTACGAGGCGGCCGAGAAGGCCAAGATCGAGCTGTCCTCGACGATGACGACGCAGATCAACCTGCCGTTCATCACCGCGACCCCCGAGGGCCCGAAGCACCTCGACCTGCAGCTCACAAGGGCGAAGCTCGAGGAGCTCACTCACGACCTGCTCGAGCGCACCGTCGGGCCGACCAAGCAGGCGCTGTCCGACGCCGGGCTCGACGCGTCGAAGATCGACCACGTCGTGCTCGTCGGCGGCATGACCCGCATGCCGGCCGTCCAGGCGAAGGTCAAGGAGCTGATCGGCAAGGAGCCCCACAAGGGCGTCAACCCGGACGAGGTCGTCGCCATCGGCGCCGCGATCCAGGGCGGCGTGCTGAAGGGCGAGGTCAAGGACATCCTGCTCCTCGACGTCACCCCCCTCTCGCTCGGCATCGAGACGAAGGGCGGCGTGATGACCAAGCTGATCGAGCGGAACACCACCATTCCGACGCGCAAGGCGGAGACGTTCACGACCGCCGAGGACAATCAGCCCTCGGTCGAGGTGCACGTCCTGCAGGGTGAGTCCGAGATGGCCGCCTACAACAAGACGCTCGGCAAGTTCCAGCTGGTCGGAATCCCGCCGGCGCCGCGGAACGTGCCGCAGATCGAGGTCGCGTTCGACATCGACGCGAACGGGATCATCAACGTCTCGGCCAAGGATCTCGGCACCGGGAACGAGCAGCAGATCAAGATCGAGGGCGGCTCGGGCCTGAAGGAGGACGAGGTCGCGAAGATGATCAAGGACGCCGAGGCGCATGCCGAGGAGGCCCACAATCTGCGTGAGCTCGCCGACGCCCGCAACGAGGCGGAGGGGCTCGCCTACCAGACCGAGAAGTCGCTCAAGGAGCACCGCGACAAGCTCGATGCGTCGGTCGCCTCGACCGTCGAGGGTCGGATCATGGAGCTCCGCGGCGTGCTCGAGTCGAGCGACATCGCCGACATCCGCGCCAAGCGCGACGCGCTGCAGGAGGCGTGGACGGAGGCTGCCTCCGCGATCTACGCGACCGCGTCGGCCTCGACGCCGTCGGACGGTGGCTCGTCCGCCTCCGACGACGAGGTGATCGAGGACGCCGACTACGAGGTCGTCGACGAGGGCGAGGAGGCCAAGACCTCGTGACTCCGGAGGAGTATCGCAAGGCCCTCGTGCACCAGCAGTCCGTTGAGTCGGAGGACGCCGCCGAAAAGGCGGTGCCCTCCGACGTCGACGAGCTGGCCGCGGTGACGCGAGAGCGGGACGACTACATCGCCGCGCTTCAGCGGCTGAAGGCCGAGTTCGACAACTACCGCAAGCGAGTCGCGCGCGAGGAGCAGCAGCTCGTCGCGCGCGCCTCCGAGCGGATCGTCAAGCAACTGCTTCCAATGGCCGACGACCTCGAGCGCGCCGTCGAGGCAGCGGTCGAGCACGGTGAGACGAAGGTGGCGGACGGCGTCCGCCTCGTCCATCGCTCGATGGTCGACCTTCTCGCCCGCGAGGGGCTCGTCGAGGTCGACACGAGCGGTCGCTTCGACCCTCACACCCAGGAGGCGCTGCTCACGCAGACCTCAGACGAGCCGGAGGGCACGGTGATCCAGGTGATCCAGAAGGGCTTCAAGCTCGGCGACCTCGTCCTGCGCCCGGCGCGGGTGGTCGTCAGCTCGGGCCCGCCGGCGCCGCGCCCGATCCAGGACGGGGAGTAGGCAGACCGCATGGCGGAGTCGTACTACGAGACTCTCGGCGTCCCCAAGAACGCATCTCCGGACGAGCTGAAGAAGGCCTACCGGAAGCTCGCCCGGCAGTACCACCCGGACAAGAACCCGGGTGATGCCGAGGCCGAGCGGAAGTTCAAGGACGTCCAGGGGGCGTACGACGTCCTCTCGGACGCGGAGAAGCGGAAGGCCTATGACCAGTTCGGGTCGGCCAACGGCCGGCCGGGGCCGACGAACGTCGACTTCGGGGACTTCGACCTGGGTGACATCTTCGGCGGGCTCTTCGGCGGCGGACGCGGTCGCGGCCGGGCTCAGCAGCCGCGCGGCCAGCGCGGCTCGGACGTCGAGGTCGAGGTGCGCGTGTCGTTCGAGGACTCGCTCAAGGGTCTCCAGACGACCGTGCCCGTCACGCTCGAGCTTGCCTGCCACACGTGTCACGGGACCGGTGCGGCGCCGGGGACGGCTCCCAAGCGCTGCCCGAACTGCGACGGCACGGGCGTCGTCGCGACCTCGCAGGGCCTGTTCGCCCTGCAGCAGCCGTGCCCTGTCTGTCGCGGCAACGGCACGATCGTCGACACGCCGTGCCCGACCTGCCACGGCTCGGGCCGCGAGCGGCGCACGAAGCGCTACACGGTCAAGATCCCGGCAGGCGTCAAGGACGGGACGAAGATCAAGCTGAAGGGCAAGGGTGAGGCCGGCTGGGGCGGCGCTCCTGCCGGCGACCTGTACGTCGTCACCCGGGTCGAGTCGTCGAAGCTCTACGAGCGGCGCGGCGACGACCTCGTGCTCGACGTCCCCGTCACCTTCAGCGAGGCCGCGATGGGCTCGACGGTCGAGATCCCGACCCCGGAGGGCCGCGTCTCGCTGAAGGTCCCGTCCGGGTCCCAGGATGGGAAGATGCTGCGCGTCAAGGGCCGTGGCGCCCCGAAGCTGAACGGCTCGGGCCGAGGCGACCTTCTCGCGCGGTTGAAGATCGCGGTACCCGGGAAGCTGAACAAGGCCGAGCGTGAGGCGCTCGAGAACCTCGACAAGGCCTCGAACGCCAACCCGCGCGAGAGGCTGTTCTCATGAGCGAGCTCGGTCCCAGCTTCGATTCCGGTCGGCCGCGCTACATGATCTCGGTCGCTGCCGAGCTTGTCGGCATGCACCCCCAGACCCTGCGGATCTACGAGCAGAAGGGCCTCGTGCGCCCGAAGCGGACTTCCGGCAACACCCGTCTGTACTCCGACGCGGACGTCGCGCGGCTGCAGCTCATCCAGCGGCTCACGACCGAGATCGGACTGAATCTCGCCGGCGTCGAGCGCGTGCTGCATCTCGAGGACGAGCTCGCGCGCATGCGCCGCCGGATCGACCGGTTGGAGGAGGAGATGCGCGAGGCGATCGAGCAGGTTCACCGCTCTTACCGCCGCGACCTCGTCGTCTACCGCCCTCCGCAACCACCTGCCACCAGGAGCTGATCGCATGGATTTCAACAAGCTGACCGTCAAGGGCCAGGAGGCCGTCGCGGCGGCGCAGGAGCTGGCGCGGCGTCGTGGGAACCCGGAGATCTACCCCGAGCACCTGCTGATGGCGCTGCTCGACCAGGAGCTCTTCGCGGACTGGCAGGGCCTGCGCGCAGACGCCGAGCAGAGGCTCGACGCCCGGCCTGCGGCGACGGGCGCTGCGAACGTCCAACCCAGGATCTCGAACTCGCTGCAGCAGGTTCTCGACCGGGCGGAGTCCGAGCAGGCGCGCCTCGAGGACGATTACGTCTCGACCGAGCACCTCTTCCTCGCGCTCGAGCCCGTGCCGCGCGAGGAGATCCTGGCCTGGGTCAAGAAGGTCCGCGGCGGGCAGCGCGTCACTTCGCAGGACCCGGAGGGGAGCTACCAGGCGCTCGAGAAGTACGGCCGCGACCTGACCGAGGAGGCCGAGGCGGGCAAGCTCGACCCGGTCATCGGCCGCGACGAGGAGATCCGCCGCGTCATCCAGATCCTCTCGCGGCGCACGAAGAACAACCCGGTGCTGATCGGAGAGCCCGGGGTCGGCAAGACCGCGATCGCCGAGGGGCTCGCGCAGCGCATCGTCGCGGGTGACGTGCCCGAGGGGCTCATGGATCGAAAGGTCTGGTCGCTCGACATCGGCGCGCTGCTAGCCGGCTCCAAGTACCGCGGCGAGTTCGAGGAGCGCCTCAAGGCGGTGCTCACCGAGATCAAGTCGAGCGAGGGCAGGGTCATCCTGTTCATCGACGAGCTGCATACGATCGTCGGCGCGGGCGCCGCCGAGGGCGCGGTCGACGCCGCGAACCTGCTGAAGCCGATGCTCGCCCGCGGCGAGCTCCGCTGCATCGGCGCGACGACGCTCGACGAGTACCGCAAGCACATCGAGAAGGACGCAGCGCTCGAGCGCCGCTTCGCCCCCGTCTTCGTCGACGAGCCGTCGGTGGAGGACACGATCGCGATTCTCCGCGGCCTGAAGGAGCGGTACGAGGCACACCACGGCGTGCGGATCCGCGATGCCGCGCTCGTCGCCGCTGCTGTGCTGTCGCACAGATATATCGCCGATCGGTTCCTGCCCGACAAGGCAATCGACCTCGTCGACGAGGCCGCATCCAGCCTTCGCATCCAGATCGACTCCTCGCCGATCCAGCTCGACGAGGCGAACCGCCGCGTGATGCAGCTCGAGATCGAGCTCGCCGCGATGGCGAAGGAGTCGAAGGAGGTGCGCGAACCGGTCGAGCGCGCCCTGGCCGAGGCCAAGGAGGAGCGCGACGGGCTCGCCGCCCGCTGGTCGAAGGAGAAGGATGCACTCGAGCGGATCAAGGACGCGACGCGGCGACTCGACGAGCTGCGGATGGAGGCCGAGCGCGCCGAGCGCGAGAGCAACCTCCAGCGGGTCGCCGAGATCCGCTACGGCGAGATCCCCGAGCTCGAGCGCGAGCTCGCCGAGCGGACGGGGCCCGAGCACCCCATGGTGAAGGAGGAGGTCGACGAGGACGACATCGCCGTCGTCGTCGCGCGGTGGACCGGGATCCCCGTCGATCGCCTGCTCGAGGGCGAGACCGAGAAGTTGATCCACATGGAGGAGCGCCTTCACGGCCGGGTCGTCGGCCAGGAGGAGGCGGTGTCCGCGGTCGCGAACGCGCTCCGGCGCGCTCGAACCGGCCTGCAGGACCCCAATCGCCCGATCGGCTCGTTCGTCTTCCTCGGGCCCACCGGCGTCGGGAAGACCGAGCTCGCCCGCGCGCTCGCCGAGTTCATGTTCGACGACGAGCACGCGATGGTCCGTCTCGACATGAGCGAGTACCAGGAACGGCACACTGTCGCCCGGCTCATCGGCGCCCCGCCCGGCTACATCGGCTACGACGAGGGCGGCCAGCTCACGGAAGCAGTCAGGCGGCGGCCGTACACGGTCGTCCTCCTCGACGAGATCGAGAAGGCGCACTCCGAGGTGTTCGACGTGCTGCTCCAGGTGCTCGACGACGGCCGGCTCACCGACGGTCAGGGCCGCACGGTCGACTTCCGTAACACGGTCCTGATCATGACCTCGAACATCCGCACCGCCGAGGCGATGCGCGAGCATTTCCGGCCGGAGTTCCTGAACCGGATCGACGAGATCGTCGAGTTCAAGCCGCTCTCGCGGGAGCAGCTCGGGGAGATAGTCGAGCTCCAGCTCGAGCGGCTGCGCGCCCGGCTCGCCGACCGTGGCCTCGAGCTCGAGCTCACCGACGCCGCGAAGCAGGCGATCGCCGAGGCAGGCTGGGATCCGGCCTACGGCGCCCGGCCGCTCAAGCGGTCGATCCAGCGGCTCCTCGAGAACCCGCTCGCGGTGAGCCTGCTCGAGGGCGAGTTCGCACCCGGTGACGTCATCCTCGTCGACGCGCAGGATGGGGATCTCGTCTTCACCCGGGCCGCGGCGATGACCACGGCCTAGTGCGGGCGCCCTGGAGCGAGATGTCGTCCAGGTAGTCGACCTGGCCGCCGACGGGCGGCGCGCCGTAGGCGAACACGACCGTGTCCGCGTCGCCCGTGTTGTGCATCTGGATGCCCGTCCCGGGCGACACCGTGACGATCTCACCCGCCGCGACCTCGAGCTGCTCCGGCGGGTCGCCGAGCAGCATCGTGAGCGTCCCGGAGACGACGAGGAACACCTCTTCCTGGGCGCGTTCCACGTGGCGGCGCCCGCGGGCGCCGGGCAAGAGCCGCCACATCCGGGCCCGTGACTCCGTGATGCCGGTTGCCGTCGTGACGTCGAGCGTATGCCGCACGGCCCCGTCGCCGATCGGCGGGCGCTCCTCCCAGGCCTGGTCGCCTGCTCGCAGGATCGTGTAGGCCACGCCCGGATTCAATCACAAGGAGGCTCACTTGTTCGCGCCCCTCGGGGTCGCGGACGAGCTCACGGTGAAGTCGGCCGCGTTGGCGTTCGTGTCGTGGCCGTCTGGGATCCGGGCGATGCTCGACCCGGGAGCCGCGGTCGCAGGCGGCGCGGGGGCCGGTGACGCCTCGACGAGGGCGTTGGCGGCGGTTCCCCAGCCGACGCTGTCGACGAGGGCGCCCGCGTCGTCGCGGATGCCGACGCCCCCGCCCGTTCCCGCCAGACCGGCGGCGAAGGACTGGTCGGCGGTCGCCGCGCCTGCGTAGCCGCTCCCGCCGAGAAGGTAGAAGCCGCCGGCGGCGAGCGTCGTGCCCACAGGGATCGTTGCGAGCGTCGTGTCGGACGTTCCGCTTGCCGAGCGATAGACGACCTTCCAGCCTCCGATGTCAGCGGTTCCGCCCGTGTTCGAGATCTCCACGAACTCGTCGGCCGCCGACGACGCGGTTCCCGTCTGGACCTCGTTCACGCGAACGAGCGCGGCTGCCGGCTGACTCCGCGCGGTCGCGCACGTGAGCGTCACCGCGCCCGCGGAGTCGTAGGCGACCTGAAGCGAGCCGGTGACGTTGCAACGCGAGCCCGCGAGGTCCTCGAGTGACGACAGCGATGTTCCGGCCTCTCCCTTGGCGCCCGGAGGCCCAGCCGGCCCAGTCTCCCCTGCGGGGCCGGCAGGGCCCCGCGCCCCGGTCGCTCCGACAGGCCCGGCAATGCCCGGAGTGCCCGGAATGCCCGGGATGCCCTGCACACCCGGCGGCCCGGCCACCCCCGGGTCACCCTTCGGGCCCGACGGGCCCGACGCTCCCGACGCTCCCTGCGGGCCGTCGACTCCCGCTGTCCCAGGGCTTGCCTGGACGCCGTCGGCGCCGGAGGGCCCCGGTGGCCCGGCCGGCCCTTCCGGCCCAGGTGGCCCGGGCGGCCCAGCAGGCCCGGTCGCTCCGGACGCTCCGGCAGGCCCTCGGGGGCCCGCAGGCCCGGGTGGGCCGATCGGCCCCGTCGGCCCCGCAGGCCCGGGGGGGCCAGGCGGCCCGGCATGCCCGCGCCGGCCGCCCGGCCCCCGCTGCCCGGGAGGCCCTTCAGCGCCCGGCTGTCCGTGCTCCCGCAGCCTTGCCACCGCGGCGAGGGTGCGGCACGGCCGGTCGAGGCGCCACCGTGCCCGAATGCCCGCACGAAGCAGTCGATCTCGCCACGGCCGCACTACCGCCGCCTCCGAGCAGCGCGAACGCCACACCGGCGACCGTCGCGAGCGCAGCGGCCGCGACGGCGGCCTGCCGAACAAGCTTCGATCCCAGGCGCGTCGATCGCGGTTGCCTTGATTCCATGTATCTCTCCTCTCCGATGGTTGCCAATACTGACTACAGAGGCAACACGGGGAGCGCAAGTGTCCGAAAGCGACCGTTACGAAGTTGGTACGGAGACGACACACTTCGAGGGCGCGCTGCACTACCGTCCAACCGTGCTCCTCGTCGCCGCCACGGCCTTCGAGCTCGCTCCCTTCGAGGGCGGCGACACGCTCGTCTGCGGCGTCGGCCCGGTCGAGGCCGCCGCGGCCACGGCTCGCCACCTCGCCGGCGAGCGTCCTCGAGGCGGGATCCTCCACGTCGGCATCGCAGGCGCCCGCGACCTCGAGCCGGGGACGATCGTGATCGGCTCGGAGGCGATCTACTGCGACCTCGCCCCCGAAGAGGCGCGAATCGAGCTCGTGGGTCGCGCCACCCCGGATCCGGAGCTGCTCGCGGCCGCCCGGCGGGCGCTTCCCGAGGCACCCGTTCTGCCGATCGGGACCGCCGGACGCGTGGGCGGCGCGGCCCGTCACACGGAGGTCGAAGCGATGGAAGGCTTCGCCGTCCTTCGTGCGGCTTCGCTTGCAGGCGTCCCGGCGCTCGAGCTTCGCGCCGTCTCGAACCGCTACGACGACGGGAGGACGGACTGGCGAGTGAAGGAGGCCCTCGACGCGCTCGCCGACGCCGTCCCGCGGGTTCTGGAGGCGCTCCGTGCGTGACCTGCCGCCGCCGCTCCCGCCTGCCGAGCGCACCGTCGGCCAACTCGTGGGCGAGACCATCCGCGGCTACGGGAACGAGTTCCTGCGGTTCCTCCCCCTCGGCCTGCCGCTCGCAGTCGTCGACCAGCTCAGCGTCCACGAGACCGCCGAGACACAGGCGCTGATCCTCTGGGCGGCCTCGCCGTTCGTCGTCGCGGCTTATGTCTATGCCTGCGCCCGGATCCACGCCGTGCCGCCGACCGTGGGAGCGTTCCTGATCGGTCTCCTGATCTTCGCGCCGTTCCCGGTCCTCCGGGCTTTCTACATCCTCCCGGCGGTCGCGTGGTTCGCGTTCATCGGGCTCGCGGTGCCTGCGTCCCTCGTCGAGCGGCTCGGCTTCCGTGCGGCGCTCGTGCGCGGCCGCGAGCTCGGTCTCGCGGACTACGTCCACGCCCTCGGCTCGCTGGCGACCCTCGTGCTCGTCGTCGGCATCGCCGACATCACGCTGGAAGCACTCCTTCACTCGGAGGGCGGGAGCGGCGCACGAGTGGCCCTGTTCCTCGCCGACCTCGTCCTGACTCCGCTCTTCTTCGTCGGCGGCGCGCTCCTCTACGTCGATCAGGCGGCCCGGGTACGCTCTCTCCGCTCCGGCGCCGGCAAAGCCGGCGCCTCCGCTGACTGAGACTCCGTCAAGACTACGTCTCGCGAAATGCCGACCTACGTCCTCCTCTCGAGACTGACGCAGCAGGGCGTCCAGACCCTGAAGGCCAATCCTGAGCGGCTCCTTCAGGTCAACCGCGACATCGAGGAGCTCGGCGTCAAGGTGCTCCACCAGTGGGCGACGCTCGGGGAGTTCGACTTCGTGAACGTGGTCGAGGCGCCCGACATCGAGACGATGGCGCGCGCATCGCTCTCGATCGCCGCGAGAGGGTCGGTCAGGATCGAGACGCTGCCGGCGCTCGACATCGACGAGTTCCTCAGGAATTTCTAAGAATCGAAAGACTGACCTTTCGGCCGGTTGTCACACCTCTGCACCAGGGGTAGAAATCGGCGCCGATGCGCGACCCCCGAATCGACGAGTACGCACGCCTCCTGGTCGACCGCTCCGTGGCCGTGCGACGAGGCTGGCAGGTGCTCGTCCGCGGGACGCCGCTGGCGCGCCCGCTGCTCGAGTCGGTGCAGGAGCAGATCGCCCGACGCGGGGCCTATCCGCTGCTTCAGCTCGCCTGGGAGGCCGTCGGCGGGCCGTTCGCCCGCGAGGCACCGCTCGACCTCCTCGAGCGGCCGGCTCCGCTGCTTCTGCGTGCGTGGGAGGAGTGCGACGCGTTCATCACGATCGCGGCGCCCGAGAACACCCGGGAGGGCGCCGATCTCTCAGAGGAGCGGCGCCGGCTGCTCCAGGAGCGCGCCGCCCCGCTCCGTCGCCGCCAGATGGCCATGGAGGCTCCGTGGGTGCTCTGCGAGTACCCGACGAATGCGGCAGCCCAGGAGGCGGGAATGGGACTCGAGGAGTACCAGGATTTCGTCTACGGTGCCGTCCTCCTCGACTGGGACGCCGAGTCGAAGCGGATGGCGCGGCTCGCAGCGGTGTTCGACGCCGCCCGCGAGGTGCGGATCGTCGGGGAACAGACGGACGTCACCCTCTCCCTCGCCGGCCGCATGGGGCTCGTCGAGGACGGGCACATCAACATGCCCGGGGGCGAGGTGTTCTGACTCGCCGATCGAGGACTCCGCCGAGGGCGAGGTCTGCTTCTGCGAGTTTCCCGCCGTCTACCTCGGGCATGAGGTCTCGGGAGTCCGGTTCCGGTTCGAGCGAGGCGAGATCGTCGAGGCAAGCGCCGAGGTGGGGGAGGAGTTCCTGCTGCGCATGCTCGACACGGACCCGGGTGCGCGGAGGCTCGGCGAGCTCGGGATCGGGTGCAACCCCGGGATCCAGCGCTACACGAAGAACGTCGGCTTCGACGAGAAGATCGACGGCACGGTCCACCTCGCAATCGGGAACTCCTATGCGTCGAACGGAGGCAAGAACCGGAGCAGCATCCACTGGGACATGGTCAAGGACCTCCGAGGCGGCGGCAGGATCTATGCCGACGGGGCGCTCGTCCAGGAGGACGGGCGCTGGCTGGGGCCCGCGGCGGGCTGAGATCGGGCTGCGGCGATCTCCCCCGCCAGGCGGGCGTTCCCCACGATCAGGTCGCGGTTCGCGCGGAGCGTCCGCCCCCCGCTCTCGGCGTGCAGGCGGCCGAGCACGAACGGCGTCACCGCGCCGCCCCGGATGCCGGCGGCGGCCGCCGCCTCGAGCGCATCCTCGATCAGCGGCTCCACGTCGTCGAGGCTCTCGTCGGGTGGGCGGCCGAGCAGGAGGCCGCCGCCTCCTAGCTCCCAGTGCGCAGCGGCGATCCGGGCCGCCTCGGTGGGGCTCTCGATCCGCGCCGAGACCGGCGGGCCTCCGTGGGCCGAGTAGAAGAGAGGAAGGTCGTCGGTGCCGAACCCCAGTACCGGCACGCCGAGCGTCTCCAGGAGCTCGGCGGTGGCGGGCACGTCGAGGAGCGACTTCACGCCGGAGGAGACGACGAGCGCCGGCGTAGCGGCGAGCGCGTCGAGGTCGGCCGACACGTCGGGCGGGTCGGGCCAGCCTCGATGGACGCCCCCGAGGCCGCCGGTCGCCATGTGCCGTATCCCGGCGGCCCTGCAGCCGACGAGGGTGCCGCCGACCGTCGTCGCCGCGACCGCTCCCTGCACGGCGGCGGCGGCGAGATCTCGCGGCCCCGCCTTGCGGGCGGACGAGTCGAACCGCGCGAGCTCCTCTTCGCCGAGCCCGACGACGACCTGGCCGTCGAGGACGCCGATCGTGGCCGGCACGGACCCGCCCTCGCGGACGGCCCGCTCGGAGGCGAGACCGACCTCGATTCCCTCGCCGGGCGGGAAGCCGTGTGCGACGAGCGTCGTCTCGAGCGCGACCACGCCTTTGCCGGAGCGAAGCGCCTCCGCGACCTCCTCGGCGATGCGAATCATGGCATCGCCCCGAGCTTCGCGCAGCAGCGCGCGGCCGCCTCGAGCCCGAGCTCGACCCCGCCGACGAGGAACCCCGCCGCGAGCGCGTCACCCGCCCCGGTCGGATCGACGATCTCGGTCGGGGAAGCGGGGTGGTCCACGCCGTCCACCCTAACGCCGAGGGCGCCGCGCTTGACCACCCACGCGGCGTCGAGCGATCCGAAGGCCGCCTGCTCGCGCTCGGTGGCAAAGACGGTGTCCGGCCCAATCCCCCGGACTCTCTCGCGAAAAGGCTCGTCGACGAGGCTCCAGGTCGAGAGGTCAATGGACACCGCCGCACCCGCAGCCCGGGCGAGCGCGACCGCACGCTCGGCAGCGGACGCAGCCGGCTCCGAGAGCAGCGCATAACCGGAGAGGTGGAGGACGTCGCATTCGAACCACGAAGGCTCGAGCTCGGCCGGCTCGAGCTCGGTCGCCGAGCCGCGGTCGGAGGCCATCGAGCGCTTTCCGGCCGACGCGATCGAGACCACGACGCCGCCGCGGCCCGCGACCGGGCCGGCCACCTCGACGCCGTGTGACGCGAGCTCTCGCGTCGCCAGCTCCCCGGCGGCATCGGCTCCGCGCTTCCCTACATAACGTGCCTCGCCGCCGAGATTCGCGGCCCAGGCCGCGACATTCGCACCCTGACCGCCGGCTCCCACACGGGTCGTGGCAGGACGGTCGTCGTTCGGGACCAGGGGGCCCGTGAGCCCGACGACCACGTCGAGGACCAGGTCGCCGAGCGAGACGAGCCGCATGCGTAGGATGGTCGCATGGACGACGAGCGCAAGCGACGGAGCCGTCTTCGATCGTTTGCGCTCGGCGGTGTCGTCGGCGCGGCCGGGACGATCGCGACCGTCCGCCGGCTGCGGCGGAGCCGGGGTGTGCGGGCGGCGACCGGCCTCGCGGCGTTCGAGGATGCACCGTGCTTCCTCGAGACCCACGGCCACCACGCCGAGGCCGGAGAGCGCGCCAGCTAGCCGGGCTGAGGCGCGGTGCTACCCTTCCGCGTCCCATGCCGATCTACGAGTACAAGTGTCCGAACGGGCACCTGCTCGAGGTGTTCCACGGCATGAACGAGCCGGGGCCGACGAAGTGCGAGGTGTGCGGCGCATCGCCGCTCGAGCGCGTCCTCTTTCCGGTCGCCGTCCACTACAAGGGCTCGGGGTTCTACTCCACCGACTACGGCCGCGGCCGGCGATCGGGCAAGGAGTCCGGCTCCGATTCCTCGGGCGGCGGTGACTCCGGCGGCGGTGACTCCGGCGGCGGTGACTCCGGCGGGAGTGACTCGTCCGGCTCCGGCTCGAGCTCCGACGGCGGCTCCTCCTCCTCGTCGACGTCCTCGTCGTCCGAGTAGCCGAGTACCTACTGCAGGGGGTGCCCGACGCGGCATCCCGGCCCGAACGTCGTCGTCGGCGGCTGCGGCGCCGAGAGCCCGGCCCACATGGCGAGGACGCTGCGGTTGTCCTCGGACGGGAGCAGGACGGAGGAACCACCCACGCTCGTCGCGTCGCCCCCGAGCCTGCAGTAGAGGGTGTGTGACCCTGACGCGCGGAACTTCACCCAGCCGAGCTCGATCAGCTGCCACGTGGAGAGGTCCGTCGCGAGCGGCTTCATCAGCTTGTTGCCGTCGAGAGGAAGCCCGACGACTGTGCCCACGGACGCGAGCTTCGCCTCGGCCGCCTGGGCGACCGCCTGCTGCCGCGCGGCACGCGTAAGGTCGTTCTCGCCCGGGTTCAGCTGGTTCTCCCGGATACGAGAGTAAATCAGCGCCTGCTCGCCGTTCATGTGCTGCGTGCCTCGGTGGAAACGCCAGCCCTTCCACTCGAGGCAGCGGGCGCGGGTGGGGTAGGGGCAGTCGAATCGGTTCGAGAGGATCGTCTCCGGCACGTTGATCGTGATGCCGCCCTCGGCGTCGATCAGATCCTTGAACTGGTTGAAGTCCACGATCACGACGTGGTCGATCGGGACACCTGTGAAGTCCTTCACCGTCCTGATCGCGAGCGCCGCGCCGCCCGACTGGTAGGCCGTGTTGATCTTCGCGTTCCCGAGCCCGTCGACGTGCACGAGGAGGTCGCGCGGGATCGAGAGGTACGAGAGCTGGTGGTGGGAGGGGTCGGTTCGCAGGATCATGATCGAGTCGGAGTGCCGGTCGCCGCTCCGGCCGGCGACGGTCGCGTTATCGGTCCCGAGCAGCAGGATCGTGGCGCCGTGGCTCAGCAGGAAGCCGTTGCTGGGCGCCAGGGCAGCCTTCGCGCCGCGCTCGCGGTCGAAGCGCTTGTTGGCGTCGGAGACGCCGCTCGAGAAGGACAGGTAGCCCGCGACGCCCCAGGCGACCGTGACCACGACGAGCCCGAGCAGCGCGACCAGGACGACCTGCTTCCACGAGATCCGGCGCAGCCAGCCGAAGCGCTGGGAGCGCGTTGTCGAGGCGACCGGCTTGCGAGGAGCAGGGCGCGTCTTCGACGGGACTGCCGGGACCTTTCCCTTGACGCGACCACCGCGATAGACGCGATAGGGCTTGTCCTTCGGCGCCATCCGGGGGAGTAGGGTACCCGCCGGTGGACGCCCGGCGAGTCATCGGAGTCGACGTCGGAGGGACGAAGATCCTCGCCGCGATCCTCGACGAGACCGGCGCGGTCGGCGGGCTCCGCGAGCGGCCGACGCCGTCAGAGTCACAGGAGGAGCTCCTGGACGCTCTCGTCGACACGATCTCCGGGCTTCGCGATCCCGGCATCGAGGCCGTGGGCCTCGGCGTGCCGGCCCGCATCGACCAGCGGACCGAGACGGCGATCGGCTCCGTGAACACGAGGCTCCACGACATCCGTCTTCGCGAGGTGCTCGAGGATCGACTCGGGATGAGGGTCGGCGTGATCAACGACGGCAGCGCCGCAACTCTCGCCGAGTTCGTGCACGGGGCCGGGCGAGGGACGCGCGACCTGGTGCTGCTGACCCTCGGGACCGGCGTCGGAGGGGGGTTCGTGCTCGGCGGCCAGCTCTACCACGGGTGGGCCGAGGTGGGGCACATGGTGATCGTCGAGGACGGCGAGCCGTGCCAGGGGGCCTGTACGGGCCGAGGGCACGTCGAGTCGTACTGCTCGGGGCTCGTCGCCGACCGCCTGGCGCGCGAGCTGCTCGGTCCGGATGCGGATGCTCGCGACCTCGTCGAGCAACGGCATCCTGCGCTCGAAGGGATCGGCCGTCACCTGGGCGCCGCGATCTCCTCCCTCGTGAACCTATTCGATCCGGACGTCGTCGTTCTCGGCGGAGGCTTCGGCGTCGCGGCCGGTGGGCTTCTCCTGGGGCCTGCACGCGAGGTTATGAGGCGTGACGCGCTCGCCCCGGCCGGCGAGGTACGGCTCGCGATCGCCGAGCTCGGGCCCTCGGCCGGCGTGATCGGGGCCGGGCTGGTCGCGTTCGAGACGCTCGGCTAGGAGCGTTCGTGCCTCTCGCGGTCTGCGCAACGCCGATCGGGAACCTGGGCGACGTCACGCTTCGGGTGCTCGAGACGCTTCGCGCGGCCGACGTCGTGCTCTGCGAGGACACCCGGCACACCAGGCTTCTCCTCGATCGCCACGGGATCACCGCTCGGCTCCTCTCCTTCCACGAGCACAACGAGGCGGAGCGGACGGCGCAGGTGCTTCCCCGGCTCGAAGCAGGCGAGCTGGTGGCGCTCGTGTCCGACGCCGGGATGCCCGGGATCTCCGACCCCGGCGGGCGCCTCGTCCGGGTTGCTCTCGCCTCGGGGCAGCCCGTGACCGTCCTTCCCGGGCCGACCGCCGTCGAGACGGCGCTCGTCGCCAGCGGTCTCGTGGCAGAGCGGTACGGGTTCGTCGGCTTCCTGCCGCGTCGGCCGCTGGAGCTGACTGCGCTCTGGGAGGAGCTGCGCGCGGTGGCATGGCCGGTGGTGGCGTTCGAGTCGCCTCGTCGACTCCCCGCGTCGCTCACGTCGCTTGCAGCCGCGCTTCCGGGCCGCGAGGTGGCGGTGTGCCGGGAGCTCACGAAGCGCTTCGAGGAGGTCGTTCGAGGTCCGGTCGAGACGGTGGTCGAGCGCTTTGCGGCAGCACCGAAAGGCGAGATCACGCTGGTTGTAGGGCCCGGCGAGCCGGACGGGGCCGAGCTTCGAGGAGTGGTGGCCGAGGCGCGGCAGGCGGTTGCGGACCTGGTCGCGTCGGGGACGCCCCGGAAGGCGGCTGCAGAGGTGGTGGCCCGCCTCACCGGCGTCGCGCGCAACGATCTCTATCGCTCGACTTTGTGACGAGACTGTAACCAGTATTGACAACGTCCGGCCCGATCACTAGGGTGTTCCGGACTCGGTTAGCCAATCTGACAACAGTCGTTTTCTCGGGGGTGTGCCTCATGCGTCGATTCCTGTTCGTTCTCGTTGCTGCGCTCGCGTTCGCGGCCCCTGCCGACGCCTGGACGTGGCCGGCGAGCGGACCGGTTCTGCTCGGATACTCGTTCGATCCCGCGCGTCCCTACGCGGGGGGACAGCACCGCGGAATCGACGTCGGCGGCGCTCCGGGAGAGACGATCAGAGCGCCCGCCGCCGGCACGGTGACGTTCGCCGGAACGGTGCCGGGGAGCGGAAGGTCGCTCACGATCCTGACGTCCGACGGCTGGTCGGTGACGCTCACCCAACTCGGGTCGGTCTCCCTGAGCAAGGGCGCGACGGTCGCAGAAGGCGACGGCATCGGGACGATCGGCCCGAGTGGCGATCCCGAGGTGAGCGGCGCCTACGTGCAGCTCGGTGTTCGTCATGCCGACCAGGACCAGGGATACGTCGACCCTGCGACGCTCCTTCCGCCTCGTGGTGCGGACCCGGGCCCGAGCCCGAGCGTGGTCGTCGATCCGTCGGAGACGGCCGACCCTCAGGCTCCGGCTCCGGCTCCGGCTCCGGCTCCGGCACCGGCTCCGGCACCGGCTCCGGCTCCGGCTCCGATGGCCGCGCCGAGCCCTGTGGGCCCGGCGTCGACGTCGCCACCGGCTCCGGACCCCGTGGAGCCGGCGGCAGCGGTCCCCGAACCGGCCGCGGCTTCCGCGGTTGCACCGGCTCCGGCTTCCGCGGTTGCACCGGCTCCGGCTTCCGCGGTTGCACCGGCTCCGGCTTCCGCGGTTGCACCGGCTCCGGCTTCCGCGGTTGCACCGGCTCCGGCTTCCGCGGTTGCACCGGCTCCGGTGGCGGCTACGCCCGCGCCGGTGACGGCTCCGGCACCGGACGCCGCCAGCCCCGGTGACGGCTACGGCACCGGCTCCGGCGCCGGCTCCGATGGCCGCGGCCCCTGCTTCGCCGAGGCCGGAGACGGTCACGCCGAGTGCGGAGCCCCGTGCTTCCCGTACTGTCGAGGCGCCGAGCACTGCGGCTCGCGCACCTGTCATCGCCCCGGAGGCGGTCCACCAGGCACCTCAAGAGACCCTGCCGAGGCAGGTTCGCAGTGCGCCCGCCGCCACGACCGTGGTGACGGCGTCCGTGGCCTCGCCCGCCCCGGCGCCGAGGCTCCAGTCCCGCAGCGGGAATCCGATCGACGCCGTCAGCCGTGACGTGACGGCGGTCGACGGCGCGGTCGCCGCGCCGCCGGCCCCGGTGCCCGTTCGCCGGCACGTGCACCCGCCGGTGCGTGCGCAACAGCCGGTGGCGGCCCGAGAGCCTGCTGCGCAATCGCGCGCCGCCGTGTTTCGGTGGCTTGCCGCGATCGTCCCGGCGCTCGCGCTCGCCGGACTGCTCCTCGGCAGGCGCCGTCGGGCCACCCCGGTACCCCTTCGTATGATTGGCCCCGATGGCGACCGGGCCCCGGAAGATCCTCGTCGCGCCCGCGTGGCCGTATGCCTCGGGCCATCGGCACCTGGGACACGTCGCAGGGTTCGGCGTTCCCTCGGACGTGTTCGCCCGCTATCACCGGCTCGCGGGCAACGACGTGCTGATGGTGAGCGGGACGGACGAGCACGGCACACCGGTGATGGTCACCGCCGACCGGGAAGGGCGCTCCGTCCGTGAGGTGGCCGATTACTACAACGAGTCCTTCCGCGAGGACTTTCGCCGGCTCGGGCTCTCGTACGATCTGTTCTCGCGCACGACGACTCGCAACCACGAGCGGGTCGTCCAGGATCTGTTCAAGACGCTGTACGACCACGGCGCGATTGTCGAGCGCGAGATGCTCGTCTCGTTCTCCCCCGTCACGGGCCACACGCTCCCCGACCGCTACATCGAGGGCACGTGCCCGATCTGCGGCTTCCCGGAGGCGCGTGGCGACCAGTGCGACAACTGCGGGAACCAGCTCGACCCGACCGACCTGATCAACCCGAGGTCGCGGATCGACGGCTCCACGCCCGAGTTCCGTGAGACCAAGCACCTCTTCCTCGACCTGCCGCAGTTTGCGAGTGCGCTGAGGACGTGGATCGAGTCGCACGACGACTGGCGCCCGAACGTTCGCAACTTCTCGCTCGCGCTGCTCGACGACCTCAAGCAGAGGCCGATCACGCGAGACCTCGACTGGGGAGTCCGCATCCCCGTTCCCGGATACGCCGAAGATGAGAACAAGCGGATCTACGTCTGGTTCGACGCGGTCATCGGATACCTCTCGGCCTCGATCGAGTGGGCCAGGGCGACGGGCGACCCCGACCGGTGGCGCGAGTGGTGGCAGAACCCGGAGGCGGAGCACTACTACTTCCAGGGCAAGGACAACATCGTCTTCCACACGGTGATCTGGCCGGCGATGCTCCTCGGCTACGGGGAGGGCGGGGAGTACGGCGCCGGACGGGGGCCGCTGCACTTGCCCACGAACGTCGTCGCGACCGAGTTCCTCACGTACTACGGCCGCCAGTTCTCCTCGAGCCGGGGACACTCGATCTACGTGCGGGACTTCCTCGACCGGTTCGACGCCGACGCGCTGCGCTACTACCTCGTGGCTGCGAGCCCCGAGACGCAGGACACCGAGTTCACATGGGAGGAGTTCGTGCGCCGCTCGAACGATGAGCTCCTCGCGAACTGGGGCAACCTCGTCAACCGGACGCTCACGAACGCCCACAGAAACTTCGGCGTCGTTCCGGAGCCAGGGCCCCTCACCGGCGCCGACGAGGTGCTCCTCGAGACCATCGCGGGCGGATTCGAGACCGTCGGCTCGCTGATCGAGCGGGGCCGAATCCGCTCGGCCCTGGGGGAGGCGATGCGCCTCTCGTCAGAGGTCAACCAGTACGTCAGCGAGACCGCCCCGTGGGCGCTCGTGAAGACCGACCGCGACCGCGCGGCCACCGTTCTGTACGTCGCCCTTCGTGCCGTCGACAGCCTCAAGGTGATCTTCACGCCGTTCCTGCCTCATACCTCGCAGGAGCTCCACGGGCTACTTGGATACGACGGCTGGCTCGCGGGGCCGCTCGAGTTCCGGAAGATCACCGAGGACGACGGCGAGAGCCACCAGGTACTCACAGGCGACTACGCGGCCTGGGTCGGCAGGTGGGAGCCGAGCCTGCTTCCGTCGGGACAGACGCTGCGGGAGCCGCGCCCGCTCTTCCGCAAGCTCGACCCGTCGATCGGCGAGGACGAGCTCGGGCTCGGATGATCGACACCCACGCGCACCTCGAGCCCGACGAGGCGGGGGAGGTGCTCGAGCGGGCCCGCGCGGCGGGGGTCTCGCGCGTGGTCACCGTCGCGACGACGCTGGAAGGTGCCCGGGAGGCACTCCTGCTCGCCGCCTGGAATGACGGCGTGTACGCGAGCCTCGGAATCCATCCGCACGAGGCCGGCCACACCGAGGCCGGCCGGCTGGAAGAGTTTCGCGAGCTCTTCGACGACCCGAGGGCCGTCGCGGTCGGCGAGACCGGGCTCGACTACTTCCGCGACTATGCCCCGCACGACGCCCAGCGTCGCCTGTTCGACGCGCATCTCGAGCTCGCCGCCGAGCTCGGCAAGCCCGTCGTGATCCACACGCGTGCAGCCGACGATGACACCGCGCGGGCGCTCGCCGGCTTCGGCGGCACGGTCATCCTCCACTGCTTCTCGTCGCCGGGACTTCTCGATCCGGCGCTCGAGCGTGGGTGGTACGTCTCGTTCGCGGGCAATGTCACCTACCCGAAGGCGCCCGAGCTTCGCGAGGCCGCAGCGCGAGTGCCGGCCGACCGCCTGCTCGCTGAGACCGACAGCCCGTACCTCGCGCCGCAACCTGTTCGCGGACGGCGCAACGAGCCGGCCTTCGTCATGCAGACGCTTGCAACGCTCGCCGAGGTTCGCGGCGACGACTTCGGCGCGCTCGAGGCTCAGATCGACGCCAACGCGAGCGCGGCATTCGGGCTGTGACCGTCGTCCCGAAGAAGGAGCTCGGGCAGCACTTCCTCGTCGACGAGAACATCCTCGGCGTGATCGGGCGACTGGCCGAGATCGACGCGACCGACGTCGTCCTGGAGATCGGGCCGGGGCTGGGGGTACTCACCCGCTACCTCGCCGACCGCGTCTCCTGGGTCCACGCCGTCGAGATCGATCGCTCGCTCGAGCCGGGCCTGCGCGGGATCCCGCACACGACGCTGCACTGGGGCGACGCGCTGGCGCTCGATCCGGCCTCGCTCGACCCGCCTCCGCGGAAGCTCGTCGCCAACCTTCCCTACAACGTCGCGACTCCGATCGTCGTCGAGAGCCTCGACCGCTATCCGGAGATCGGTCTCTGGTGCGTGATGGTGCAGCGCGAGGTCGCCGACCGCTTCTTCGCGAGCCCTCGAACGAAGGCATACGGAGCGGTCTCTGTGCTCGTGCAGCTCGCCGCCCAGCGAACCGGCTTCCATCCGGTCTCGCGCGAGGTGTTCAGGCCCCGACCCAACGTCGACTCCGCCCTCGTCGCGTTCCGTCGCACATGCCCCGGGATCGATCCGCGCGTCAAGCGGCTTGTCGAAGCCTCGTTCGCACACCGGCGAAAGACCCTCGCCAACTCGCTCGCACTGTCCGGGACGGCGACCCGAGAACGCGCCGCCGCCGCCCTCGAGGCGATCGGCCGCGCTCGCGGCGTCCGGGCCGAGGAGCTCACCCCGCCCGAGTTCGTCGCGCTCGCCGCGGAGCTTTCATGATCAGTGCGCCTGCACCTGCGAAGGTGAACCTCGCCCTCGTCGTCGGGCCGACGCGGTCCGACGGCATGCACGAGGTCGCAACCCTGCTGCAGCGGATCGACCTCGCCGACACGGTTTCACTCGAACCCGCCGCGGAGCTGACCGTCGACGGGTTTTCCGACGATACGCTCGTGCGTGCCGCCCTCGTCGAGATCGCCGCCGCCGCGGGCGTCGAGCCTCGCTGGTGCGCCCGCCTCGAGAAGCGCATCCCGGTCGCGGCCGGCCTCGGCGGCGGGAGCTCCGACGCGGCGACTGCCCTGCGGCTCGCCTGCGAGCTCATTGACGATCCGCCGCCCCCCGAGCGACTACGCGCGATCGGCGGCCGCCTCGGCGTCGACGTCGCCTTCTTCCTCACCGAAGGGCCACAGCTCGGTACCGGCACCGGGACAACGCTCGCGCCGGTCGACCTTCCGCAGGACTACACCGTGCTCCTCCTGCTCCCTGCGGGCGCGACCAAGCCGTCGACGGGCGAGATCTACGGCCGCTTCGACGGCGCCGACGGCTTCGAGGAGCGACGGGCCCGCGTCCTCGAGATCGCCACGGCCGGCCAGGCCGCCGACCTCGCGGCCCTGCCGCCCAACGATCTCGCCGCCTCGCCGCTCTCGAGGCGGCTCAGCGACCTCGGCGCCTTCCGCGCCGACGTGAGCGGGGCGGGCCCGGCGGTCTACGGTCTCTTCACCAATCGCGACGAAGCGGAGGGTGCCGCGGCCGCGATCGAGGATCTCGGGGAGACCTGGCTCGCGGCCCCTGCGTGGTAGCGTTTCTTCCATCATGTCGTCAGGAGCGAATGCGCTCGAGAGCAGCGGAAGCGGCGGCTCGAAACCGGGGGGGTACCTTCGCGAGCATCGGCTCCGGCTGACGATCTGGATCGGCGCCGTCGAAGGCGGGCTCACCCTCCTCGGGCTGCTGCCGCACCTCGCCGTCTACATCCTCGCCGCCGTCGCGATCGGCTTCTGGGCAGTCGCGGGCCGCAAGTACGAGTCCTCGACCGCGAGGAACCTGTCGTGGATCTTCGCCGCGTCTCAGGCGATCGCCGTACTCATCCCGAGCGTGCTCCACATCGCGAAGTGGATCGCCGTCAGCGCCGTCATCGTCGCCGCGGCGGTCGGGCTCGTGATCCTCTTCACCGAGCGCGAGAAGTCGTAGAGCCTTCTAGCGCTTCGGCAACGACAGGACGCGGCTCGTTGCGAGCGGCGTCCAGCCGTCCCGGTCGACGAGCACGATGCGCACCCGCGACGGTCGGTGACGGATGCGGACGTCCGCCTCGGAGACGTAGTTCGTCTCGCCGCGCGCGACCGGCCACCAGCCGAAGCGCTCACGGAGGTAGACCTCGACAAGGTACGGCGCATAGGGCGCCGCCGGGGTCACGGTCACTACGAGCCCGGAGGGAGTCGCCTGGACGTGCACCTTGCGCTCGCTCACGAGAAGCCTGCGGGATTCGCTCGCCGACGAGCCCGAGGCTGCGCGGAAGTCGGCGGTCGTGCGCGCGGCGATCCTCGCCTTCCAGGTGCCGTTCGGCGCAGCCTTCACCCGGGCGACCGTCCGGAATGAACCGCCCGCCCCGCGCTGCTGGACGAGCACCGGCTGCCCGGGCGTCGCCGTGCGGCCGTCGAACTCGACCGGCGTCCCCTCGGGGACCGCGGCCGTCGGCAGGCCGTCGAGGATCACTTTCCGCACGTCGATCTCGCCGACGATCCCGGCGTGGATGGTGCAGTGGTAGCGGTAGGCCCCCGGGGTGTTGAACTGGAACGAGAAGCGACTGTCGCTGGCGACGTCGCCGGAGTCGAAGAAACCGTCGTCCGAGGTGACGGTGTGGGTGCGCGGGCTCACGTTCGTCCACAGCACCCTCTGCCCCGGGAGGACATCGAGCTGCTCAGGCCCGTAGGCAGCGAACTGGATATAGATGTGCGCGACCGGGAGGGCGGCGCTCGACGGCATCACAACGAGCAGCAGCGCTGCCGCGGCGAGGGCGACTGCGACTCGTCTCACCTCGAAGACACCTGGTAGATCCCGATCATCCCGCGCGTCATGTGGTCCTCGACGTGGCAATGGTAGAGCCATGTCCCCGGCGCATCCTCGCGCCATTGCACGCGAAACGACTCGGCCGGCCCGACCGAGCGCGTGTCACGCGGCACGCCGCCGGCGTCGAGCCAGCGGTGGCCGTGCACGTGGAACGTGTGGAAGTCGGAGCCCATCGCCATCACGTCCCACTGCACGAGGTCTCCGACCTTCGCATGGAAGACCGGCGTGTTGCCGACGAAGGCACGGCCGTCGATCACCATGAAGTTCTTGCCCATCGGCGCGAGCACCACTTCGAACTCGCGGTCCGGCGGCTTCTCGTCTGCGCCGAGGATCGAGAGCATCCCGTACATGCCGCCCTCGATCGAGTCCATCATCGACGGCGAGTGGTCGTGATACGGCCAGACGCCCGCCGAGTCGGGCCCGGCCGTCAGCCTGTAGGTGTAGCTGTGGCCCGGCAGGACGTCGGCGTCGCGGCCGGAGAACCCCGGAAGGTAAGCCCCGTCCGAGGACGGCCGGTAGGAGACGCCGTGGAAGTGCATCGAGTGCGGCGCGTGATGCAGCGTGTCCATGTTCTTGAAGTGGATGCGGAGGTGGTCGCCGACACGTGCCTGGATCAGCGGGCCCGGGATCAGGAGTCCGTCGGCGTCGCCGGCCGGCGCGTTCGGCAAGGGCCGGCGCCAGTTCGGGCCGTAGCGGCGGTAGACGACCGTCTGCAGGACCGACTTCTCCGTCGGGATTTCCATGCCCATGAGCGCGTCGCGCCCGTTCGGAGTGATGTTCCACGACACCGGCACAGCCGCGACCCAGTAGTCGATGGTGTGGCCCTTGTAGCCGTGGGATTCGCCGCCGCAGGCCGGGGCGGCGACAAGGACCACGAGCGCGAGGACGCAGGCACCGGCCCACGTCCTCGCGCACCGCAGTTGCGTCGACCGGAAGCTCAGGTGACTACGACCACGGCCTGCATCCACGGGTGGATCAGGCACATGAAGTTGAGCTTCGTCCCGGGCTTCGCCGTCACCTTCAAGTCGATCGACTCGCCCTTCTTCCCCTCGCCCGTGACGCCGGAATCGCCCGGCCGGTCGACCGACGGTGGAGTCTTCTGCCCGACGCCGTTCTCGAGGAAGGGGTACTTCGGGGGCGCATCGGAGTTCGGATTCGCGCCGTGTGCTTTTGCCAGCGTCTCGCAGATCTTGCAGTTGACCATCTGAAGGCCGTTCTTCGGTTCGTCCTTCGCGAGCACGGTCGTGAACGTGTGCGGGCCCTCGTCGGCCGCGTTGTTGACGATGTGGAGCGTGCCGCCCGACTTGACCGTGTAGGTGTCCTTGTTCCACCGCAGGCCGTCCTGGACGTAGCGGTTGACGACCATCTTCGGAAGGCTCGTCACCGCCTTGATCGTCGTTACGTTCGGACTCGCGCTACGTCCGGCGACGGCTCCCGCCACGACGACGCCGCCGGCAACGACGGCGGCCACGAGCAGGAGAAGCTTTCGCTGAGTCATGCCATCCTTTCCGACCGGACCATGGCCCGGCCCCTGATTTGCCTTGCCTCGCTGCGCCTCTCGCCAGCCGCAGCCCTTCGTGATCGCGCGATGGTACGGCAAAGCGTGCCGTCGGGCTAGTGCCATTGACATCCGACGAGCTTGGGTAGGCTCGAACCGTGCCGGGCGGAGGTCTGCGAGAATGGATGCGTTCTCTGGGGCGTAGCCAAGCGGTAAGGCAGCGGGTTTTGGTCCCGCGATCCCAGGTTCGAATCCTGGCGCCCCAGCCATCGACACGCCCCGAGTGACAGATACCCCGATCGCAGCAGTCGTCATGGCCGCCGGGCTCGGCACCCGGATGCGTTCGGCCGTCCCGAAGCTCCTGCATCCGGTGCTCGGCCGGCGCATGGTCGACTGGGTGCTTGCCGCGGCAGTTGACGCCGGCGCCGATCCCGTGGTCGTCGTCGCCGCACCTCAGACCCAGGGAGACTTCGACGGTTTCCCGGTCGCCGTACAGGAGAAGCCCCTCGGTACCGGGGACGCAGTGCGCGCGGCGCGCGGCACCCTCGAGGGTCGCGACGGGGACGTCCTCGTCCTGGCGGGGGACGCCGTGCTGCTCACGGCGGACGACCTCCGCGAGCTCATCGGCGCCCATCGCGCCGCGGGCGCGGCGGCGACCGTCCTCGGCGTCGAGTACGCGGATGCCCGCCACTACGGCCGGCTCGTGCGCGCGGCCGACGGGCGTCTGGAGCGAATCGTCGAGGCGCGTGATGCAACATCCGCGGAGCTCGAGCTGCGCGAGGCGAATTCCTCGATCTACGTGTTCCGCGCGGATGCACTCTGGCCGACGCTCGAACGGATCGAGGCGAAGAACGCCCAGGGCGAGCTCTATCTGACCGACGCGATCGGGCTCCTCGTCCAGTCCGGTGGGAAAGTCGCGGTGCACATCGCCGCGGAGGCGTTCGAGGTAGGGGTCAACACGCGGGCCGAGCTCGCCGACGCCGCGGCGGTCCTTCGCGACCGGATCAACCTCGCGCACATGCTCGCCGGTGTCACGATCGTAGATCCGTCCACGACGTGGATCGAGCCGGACGTCACGATCGAGCAGGACGTGACGATCCAGCCGTTCGTCGTCCTCCGCGGCACGACGACCGTGGCGACGGGCGCCGAGATCCACTCCAACACCGTTGCGACCGACGCGCGAATCGGGAGCGGCGCGACCGTGGGTCCATTCTGTTACCTTCGGCCAGGAACGGTCCTCGACTCCGATGCGAAGGCGGGTACGTTCGTGGAGATCAAGAACGCCACAATCGGACCACGGACGAAGGTGCCGCACCTGTCGTACATCGGAGACGCCGAGATCGGCGAGGACACGAACATCGGCGCGGGCGCGATCACCGCGAACCTAGCGCACAGGCCCGGCATGCCCAAGGCGAAGACCAAGATCGGGAGGAACGTCAGGACCGGTATCCACAATGCCTTCGTCGCGCCAGTCGAAGTGGGAGACGGAGCATGGGTCGCCGCCGGATCGACGATCACGAAGGACGTGCCCGCAGACGCGCTCGCCGTGGCCCGCGAGCGCCAGGAGAACAAGGAGGGCTATGCCGCTCGGCAGCGGGACGAGTGACCTCGTACTTCCCGGCCTCGACGACGCGGAGCTCGCGGCCGTGAGCGAGCCGCAGCCCGGGCACTGGATCGAGCGGGGGCCGCAGAAGCGGCTGATGGTCTTCTCCGGGCGCTCGCACCCCGAGCTCGCCGAGGCGATCGCCGAGCAGCTCGGCGTCGAGCTCGGCGCGATCGAGACGAGCGAGTTCGCGAACGGCGAGACCTACGTCCGCTACGACGAATCGATCCGCGGCTCTGACGTCTTCCTCGTGCAGACGGGCTGCGACCCGATCGACCAGAACCTGATGGAGCTGCTCCAGATGATCCAGGCGGCGAAGCTGGGTTCGGCGAAGCGCATCACCGCGGTTATCCCGCTCTTTCCCTACGCGCGGCAGGACCGCAAGGCGAAGCCGCGCGAGCCGATCACGGCGCGCCTCGTGGCGGACCTGCTGCAGGTCGCCGGCGCCGACCGGATCCTGACGATGGACCTGCACGCCGGCCAGATCCAGGGCTTCTTCACGATCCCGGTCGATCACATGACTGCGCTGCCGCTCTTCGCGCGCCACTTCCGCGATCTCGGCCTCTCGGGCGAGGGCATCGTCTCGGTGTCACCCGATACGGGGCGGGCCAAGCAGGCGGAGCGATTCGCGGAGATGATCGAGTCCGAGTTCGCGATCATGCACAAGTCGCGCCCGGCCCCCGACGTCGCTGCGCTCACGAGCGCCGTCACCGAGATCGCCGGCCGGGTCCGCGGCAAGCGCGCGATCATCGGTGACGACGTGATCATGACGGGCGGGACGATGAGGGCGAACGTCCGCGCCCTCGAGGAGCACGGTGCGACCGAGGTCTGGCTCTTCGCCACGCACGGCGTGTTCTGCGGGAACATCCTCGAGGAATTCGCCGCCGACGACGGGATCAAGGGCATCGTCGTCACCGACACCGTCCCGATCGACCCGCTGCGCCGGCCCGACAAGCTCACGGTGCTGCCGGTCTCGAACCTCCTCGCCGAGACGATCATGAACGTCTTCGCGGACGATTCCGTCTCCGCGATCTTCGGCGGTGAGAACCAGCTCTTCTGATCAGACCGATAGGGGTCTCCTTCGGGAACGCCGGCTCAGCCGAGCCAACCCCGTAGGGTGTGCGCGACGCGGTGTACCGAGCACCCAGACGGTCGTGACGCACGCCACGCCAGGCGCTTCGATCAGAAGCGCATCGGCGAGAATCCCAAACGCAGCGAAATCCGGCGATGCGCCAGAGCTTCGGCGTGCTCCGGAAGGGGGCGAGCGCGCAACCAAGAATTGCGCGTTACAGGTCTCTCGGGGGTGGATCTACTGACGCCGCCTGCGGCCAGACAAGATCAGAACGTCCTCGTCTCCAGCGCCCCGTCTGTGGGAGCTTCGACCGGCGGACTCGCTTCGACCGGCAGGTTGGCCTCGACAGTCGGGCTTGCCTTGCGCGCCGGGTCCCTCCTCATGGACAAGATGATTGTCGTTAGGGAGAACCACCCCGCAGCATGAGCACCACCACCGGCGCACCCGACGCCAGGGGAGCCACCACTGCCTCACAGCGATCGACCGCTCTCCACTCGTCCCGCATAGAACCTGCATCGGCGCGTTCGTCACGGTGCCTACCTCAATGACGACCAGGCGAAGGTCTGCGCGGACACCGTCGATCCCCTCAACACGGTCCACGGCACTCCTTGCCAGCCAAGGCTCGTGCGAATCAGAGTGAACGCCAAGCCGTGTCACATCCACTGAATCCTTACCCGACCCAGGTGGTTCGAAACCCGACCAATCGAGCGGGCGAGCGGATCGTTCCTGTCAGCCAGTTCGTCGCGGTCGGGAGCGCAAGCCGGTCACTGCCGAGCGCGTCTGCGACGAACCGGCGACCTTCGTGGCTGAGCACATGGAGGCCGAGTTCCAGGCGATCGCGGCCGCGCGGCTACGGCGTCGTAGGCGGGCAGCTCGACCCGGGCTGCAACCCTTGCGCGGTGGCTGCGTGAACTTCGCACGCAGTCGGCCAATCGGCGGATGCACCCGGCTCGAACGATCGTAACCCTGTCGGCAATCGTGGGAACAGGAGGCTGGCCGTGAGACCGATCGTGCAAGCCGCGCGTGTTTTCCATCCTCTAGCCGCTGCGACGGTCGTGGCGCTGGTGTTCGCCCAGGTGTACCTGATTGCCGAGTACGTGTTCGGCAACGCAACCGCGCTCGGCGCACACATGACGCTCGGGAAGATCGTCGTGCTGTTCGAGCTCATCGTCCTGCTGACTGCGATGATCGGCTGGTGGCGTGAGTGGACGGAGGTGTGGCTCAGCCTTGCGCTGGTAGTCGTCGGGGGCCTTCAGGTTTCACTCGCGAAGGATCTCGGCAACTCGTCGCAGGTCCACGCGCTGCACGGCATGCTCGCGCTCGCAGTCGTTTTGCTGGCCTCGCTGATCGCCATCGGCACGTGGCGGCACGCGCTCCCGCGGGTCGCGAACGTAAGAGCCCGAGCGTAGGGGCCTAGATTGCCGTTGCGGCAGGTCTCGAATCTACTCGAGGTCGGTCTTCGCGATGACGCGCGCCTCGTACAGGAGCGCGCGCCCGCCGAGGGTGCCCATGCACGGGATGCACGTTTGCTCCTCGATGCGCCAGGCGCACTCGCCGAAGTGCTTGCGGCACTCGCGCTCGGCGGTTGCCTTCAGCGCGCTCGGGGAAAACCCGCGGAGGGTCAGCTCGAAGTGTTCATCGGCCGTCGCAGACATGTAAGGCACACCATACACCGATGGATGGTCGCACCGACCGGGCAATCCGACCGCAAGAGAAAATCCGCATTGTTCTTCGAACGGGGCGAACGTATAGTCGAATCCGCTCCTCGGGACGAAACCGTCAGGAGGTCTTCAATGCTTCGCACCAAAGCTGGCCGCACCATCGCGGCCGGGATCGCGGGTCTCGGGCTCGCCGCGGCGCTCTTCGTGCCGGCCGCGCTCGGCCACCCATCCGCGACGACGCCCAAGCTCGTCGGCAACAGCAAGGCAGGGAAGGTCGCGTTTCTCAGCACGTGCGCCGCATGCCACACGCTGAAGGCGGCGGGCGCCCAGGGCAATATCGGGCCGAACCTCGACAAGGTGCCGCTGACGCAGGCCCTACTGATCAAGGCGATCACGAACGGCGGCGCGTCGATCATGACGAAGGCGCAGATCGCCAAGTACACGACCCAGATGCAGCCCTACAAGTATCTCGGCATCAAGACGATCGACAACATTTCCCGCTACATCTACGAGTCGACGCACAAGACGTAGCTCGTCCCCTCCCGGAGAGTCCCGGTTGAGCCGCCGGGCAGGCAAATTCCCGGTTCGAGCGCTCTCGCAAGCGGGCGGCACAAGCCGCCCGCTTCCTTTCTCTGACAGTTTCTTCCGGGGACCCACCTCCCGCCCCTGATGCCGATCGAGGCTACCCGGGAAGGTGTGTCGTGTCCGTGCCAGTTTCGTGACATTGGGCGGCGCCGCCTCCGACCCGGCCCGGGGCGCTCCGGTCGGTACACTGCCTCGCCGTGGCTGGAGAGCGTGTCAAGCTCGCTGTCTCTGAGCGGACCCACCTGGGGTCGGCCGAGTCGCGCCGCCTGCGCAGGCAGGGGCTGATCCCGGGCATCCTCTACGGTCGCTCGCAGCCCGTCGCGTTCGCGATCGGCGAGCGCGAGTTGCGCGCCGCTCTCGGGACCGCCGCCGGCTCGCACGCCGTGCTCGACGTCCAGGTCGACGGCGGCTCCGCACACTCGGCGATCCTCAAGGAATTCCAGCGCGACAAGGTGCGCGGGACGATCATCCACATCGACCTGCAGGAAGTCAGGCTCGACCAGGCGATCCAGACATCGGTCCAGGTGACGCTCGTCGGCGAGCCGATCGGCGTCCGCGAGGGCGGGATCCTCACGCACGTCACGACCGAGGTCGCGATCGAGGCGCTGCCGCTCGAGGTTCCGCAGCATCTCGAGGCTGACGTCTCCGACCTCGGTGTCGGCGACGCCCTGCGCCTTTCGCAGGTCGAGGTACCCGAGGGAGTCAAGCTCCTGGATGACCCCGAAGAGGTCGTCATCGCGAGCGTCCAGCTCGCGCGCGAGGAGGAGCCCGAGGAGCCCGAGGAGGGCGAAGAGGGCGAAGCCGCCGAGGCGGCCGGCGAGACGGCCGAGCCCGCTGCCGAGGAAGACGGCGGCGGCGACTCCGACGCCGAGGAGTAACTCGCCGTGCGCCTGCCCTGGAGACGGGGCGAACGCGCGTCGTCGCTCGACCTGCTGGTCGTGGGACTGGGGAACCCGGGCCGAGAGTACGCCGGGAATCGCCACAACGTCGGGCACATGGTGGTCGACGAGCTCGCACGCCGACACGGCGGGTCGTGGCGCAGCAAGTTCAACGGCCGCATCTCCGAGGTTCGGATCGATGGCCACCGTGTCGCGCTGCTCGCACCCGAGACGTATATGAACGAGTCCGGCCGGTCGGTCGCAGCGGCCGCGTCGTTCTTCAAGGTTGAGCCCGACGCGATCCTCGTGGTGCACGACGAGAGCGATCTCGAGTCGGGCCGCCTCCAGGCGAGGATGGGTGGCGGGCTCGCCGGGCACAACGGCCTCAGGTCGGTCGCGAAGTCGCTCGGCACCCAGGACTTCCTGCGCCTCCGCGTCGGGGTAGGACGCCCTGCCCGCGGCGACCGGCGACCCCTCGCCGACTGGGTGCTCACCGACTTCGAGCCTCACGAGGACGTCGAGGGTCTCGTCGCTCGAGCCGCGGACGCGGTCGAGGCGCTCGACGCAGAGGGCCTCGAGGCGACCCAGCAGCGCTTCAATTGAGCTGACTCCCCTGAAGGAGGCATGCGCCAGGCGGCATCCGTCTGGTTCAATGGGCGTGCCCACACGTTCCCGGCACGCGCTGCGCTGCCGGTTGATTCGTGGGACCTCCCCAATGACCGGACAGATCCGACTCCTGCTGCTCGTGCTCACCCTGGCGTACTGCGCGGCCTTCGGCCCGGGGCAGGCCCTGGCTGGATGGAGGCTCGACCATCGCGTCCCGAGGCTCAAGCCGCACCGGCCGCGCCTGCACCGCCATCACGTGCCTCGGCTCCGAGGGCCGGAGGCGGCAGGCGTCCGCGCGGTGCGATATGCGCGCAGGATGCTCGGCGTGCCGTACCGCTACGGCGGTGACTCGCCTAGCGGCGGCTTCGACTGCTCGGGTTTCGTGAGATACGTCTACGCGCACCTCGGCTTCAGGCTCCCGCACAGCTCCTACGCGGACTTCGGCCTCGGCAGAAGGGTGGAGCGCTCCGCGCTCCGTCCAGGCGACCTCGTCTTCTTCGATGGCGTTGGGCACGTCGGCATGTACGTCGGTGGCGGCAGGTTCATCCACGCGCCGCACACCGGCACCCACGTGCAGGTGACGAGCCTGAACGACCCGTGGTACCGGGCCACCTACGACGGTGCGCGCAGGCTTCTGCCGCAGCCGCTGTCGCCGCGCCAGGTTCTCGGCAAGGTACGCATCCGCGTGCCGCGCCTGCGGCTCTTCTGAACACGGCTACCATGACCTCCCCCGGAACGCCTGTTCCGGGCGTTCGTCATGGACCTGCCGATCCTCCACACCCTCGTCGAGCGCCTTCGGGCCGACGAGCGCCTGCCCGCATTCGCCGAAGCACTGCCGACCCGTGCTCGCGTCGCCGAGCCGGCGCTGCCGCTGCTGCTCGCAGCCCTCCACGAGGAGCTCGGGCGAGGGCTTTGCGTCCTGCTCCCCGAGGACACCGACGCTCGCGACGCAGCCGAGGCAGCAGGCTGGTTCCTCGGCGAGGACCGCGTCGCCCTGCTTCCGTCGCGGGGAGTGAGCCTCGCATCGGGCCTCGAACCGCCGCCGCACCTGGTCGGCGAGCGTGCACGGGCGCTCGACGCGCTCGCCCGCGGCGGCCTCGTCTGCGCCTCCGCGCTCGCGGTCGCCGAGCTCGTGGCTCCCGAGGCCGCGCGGCCCGGTCCGATCTTCGTCGCGAGAGGCGGGTCGCCGGGGATCGAGGGGCTCGCCGAGAGCCTCGTCGCCGCCGGGTACTTGCGGGTGGATCGAGTCGACGAACGCGGCCAGATCGCCGTGAGAGGCGGGCTCGTCGACGTGTTCCCCACCACCGGCCGCGAGCCGTTCCGGGTCGAGTTCTTCGGAGACGAGATCGAGAGCATCCGCGCCTTCTCTCCATTCACCCAACGTGCTTTACGCGAGGTCGCCGAGGCGACGATCTATCCAGCCGCAGAGCGGCTTCGAACCGACGACGACATCCGGCTCCCCGATGACGAGGAGGCGCCGCCCGAGATCCCCGACGATCTCGTGCCGCCCCTCGACCGGGTGCCCGATCTCGTCTGGCAGCCCGACGCGGTGAGGTCTGTCTGGGCCGACGAGGGCGTCCCCGAGCTGCCGCTCGAGGGTGCAGCCGAGCTCGATCCGCTCCCGCAGGGCCAACGGTTCTCGTTCGACGCCCAGCGCCCCGCGCTCGTGGCGCGTGGCCTCTCGGAGGCCGAGAACGAGCTCGGCGGGCTCGTGCGACAGGGGCTCGACGTCGTCGTCGCGTTCGCGCATCGCGGCGAGGCCGAGCGCCGCCGCGCCCTCCTCCGTCGGATCGAGGCCGAGATGCTCGAGCCGGGGGAGACGCCCGAGGGCCTCACGTTTGCCGTCGCACCCGCGAGGCGGGGATTCGTGTGGCGCGACCTCGGGGTCGCGCTTCTCCCGGACACCCAGGTCTTCCGGCGGAGGCCGCCTCGGGCGACAGCGCCGGCCGGCCGGGCGCTCTCGAGCTTCTCCGATCTCCGCACGAGCGACTACGTCGTCCATGAGGACCACGGGATCGCCCAGCTGCTCGGTTTCGAGACGAAGGAGGTCGCAGGAGTCACCCGCGACTACCTGCTTCTCGGCTTCCGCGGCGAAGACCGTGTTTTCGTCCCACACGAGCAGATCGGGAAGGTCTCCCGCTACATCGGCGCCGACTCGCACGCACCGACCCTCTCCAAGCTCGGCGGCAAGGCATGGGACAACCTCAAGACCCGCGCTCGCGAGCACCTGCGGGAGATCGCCGGCGAGCTGCTCCAGCTCTACGCCGAGCGCCAGACGAGGCCGGGGATCTCCTACGACGTCGAGCAGGAGTGGGTCGAGCGGCTGGAGACCGAGTTTCCCTACCGCGAGACGGAGGATCAGGCCCGCGCGATCGAGGCCGTCAAGGAGGATCTCGAGGCGCCGAGGCCGATGGACCGGCTCGTCTGTGGCGACGTCGGGTACGGCAAGACGGAGGTGGCGCTGCGCGCCGCGTTCACCGTCGCGGTCGGCGGGAAGCAGGTGCTGATGCTCGTGCCGACCACGATCCTCGCCCAGCAGCACTGGAACACCTTCCGGGAGCGCTACCGGGACTTCCCCGTGCGTGTCGAGATGGTCTCGCGGTTCCGCAAGCCCGCGGACGTCAAGAAGGTGCTCGCCGATTTCGGCGAAGGCAAGGTCGAGGTGCTGATCGGGACGCACCGGATCCTGTCGCGGGACGCCGTCCCGAAGGATCTCGGGCTCGTGATCGTCGACGAGGAGCAGCGCTTCGGCGTCGCGCAGAAGGAGCTCTTGCGACAGTTGCGGCTCGAGGTCGACGTGCTGGCGCTGAGCGCGACCCCGATCCCGCGGACCTTGCACATGTCCCTCGCCGGGCTCCGCGACATCTCCGTGATCGAGACGCCGCCCGAGGGCCGCCGGCCGATCCGCACCCACGTCGGCGAGTACGACGAGACGCTGATCGTGCAGGCGCTCGAGCGCGAGCTGGCGCGCGATGGACAGGCGTTCTACCTCCACAACCGCGTCGAGTCGATCGAGGACGCAGCCGAGAAGCTTCGTCAGCTCGTCCCGGAGGCCCGGGTGCTCGTCGCGCACGGGCAGATGGGGGAGAGAGAGCTCGAGGACCGGATGCTGTCGTTCCTCTCCGGGGACGCGGACGTGCTGGTCTCGACGACGATCATCGAGTCGGGCCTCGACATCCCTCAGGCGAACACGCTCATCGTGGAGCGGGCGGATACGCTCGGGCTCGCCCAGCTGTACCAGATCCGCGGCCGCGTCGGCCGCCGCGACGTCCCGGCGCACGCGTACCTCTTCTATCCAGAGGCGGCCGAGCTCACTCCGGAGGCCCGCGCTCGGCTCGCGACGCTCGCCGACCATACCGAGCTCGGAGCCGGGTTCGCGATCGCGATGCGCGACCTCGAGATTCGCGGCGCAGGGGACCTGCTCGGCGCGGAGCAGTCGGGTCACGTCGCCGCGCTCGGGTTCGAGCTGTACGTCGAGATGCTCCACGAGGTCGTGGCAGAGCTCCAGGGCGCGCGCCGGCTCGCGGCCCGGCCCGTGCGGGTGGACGCGCGGGTCGACGCATACGTCCCGGCCGCCTACATCGCCTCGGAGGCGCTGAAGATCGACTTGCACAGGCGGTTGGCGCTCGTCGAGGACGAGGACGAGCTGCGCGAGCTCGAGCAGGCGACGCAGGACCGCTATGGGCCTCTTCCCGAGCCGGTCTCGAACCTGTTCGCGATCCAGCTCGCAAAGCTGAAGGTCGCGCAGCTCGGGGCCGACTATCTCGTCTTCCGCGGCGGTAAGGCCTCGGTCGGGCCGGTCGTGCTGGGCTCGGGGGAGCTACGCGCGCTGCGCTCGCTCGTCGACACTGCCGTGTACTCGACCGGACAGCGGGAGGTGACGCTGCGCGGCGAGGAGCTCGACGGTGCGATCCGACTGGTCGACGCGATGATCGCGGCTCGTGCAGCGGCATGACTGGTTCTCGTGCTACTTAGTGGACACCTCGCATGAAGCGCCTGCGCATCATCATCCCGCTCCCGCTCGTCGCGGTCATGCTGGCCCTCGCCGGGTGCGGAGGCGGCAGCTCAGCGAAGACGAGCTCAGACGACGTCGCAGTCGTCGAGACGCAGCACATCACTCAGGCGATGTATGCGGCCGCGCTCGCCGAGGCGAAAGCGAGCCTCGCCGCCCAGGGTCAGAAGATGCCCGCGCCGGGCTCGACCGGGTACCAGGCCGTGAGGACGAACGTCGTCAACCTGCTCGTCCAGCAGGCCGAGCTCGCGCTCCAGGCGAAGAAGCTCGGACTCACCGTCAGCGACGCCGCGACCGAGAAGAAGCTGACCGCGATCAAGAAGAAGTACTACGGCGGGAGCGAAAAGCGCTACCTCGCCGGGTTGAAGCAGCAGGGCTTCACCGACGCGCAGTTCCGCTCGTTCGTCAAGGAACAGCTGCTCGAGACGGCCCTCTACAAGTCGATCACGAAGGACGCGAAGACGACGAAGCAGGCGATCGACGCCTACTATGCCGCCAACCTGACGCAGTACCAGAAGCCGGCGACCCGCGCCGTGCAGGAGATCCTGGTCGGTAAGAACAAGGAGTCGCTCGCGAACCAGATCTACCAACAGATCCAGGGCGGCGCCGACTTCGCCGCGCTCGCGAAGAAGTACTCGCAGGATCCCGGCTCGAAGGACAAGGGCGGCAACTTCACCGCGACACAGGGGTCAGACGTGCCGGAGTTCGACAAGGCGGTGTTCGACTCGACCGCGAAGACGGGCCAGCTCCTGAAGCCGGTCAAGACGTCGCAGTACGGCTGGTTCGTGATCAAGCCGGTCGCGGACATCACGCCGGCGAAGACGACCCCCGAGTCGAAGGCGCGGTCGGGGATCCAGAAGCAGCTGCAATCGCAGCAGCAGCAGCAGGTGGCGTCTGCGTGGATGCAGAACGTCGTCAAGAATTACTGCTCGGGCGGGAAGATCGCGTACTCGAGCGGGTACACGCCGTCGCCCGACCCGTGCGCGACGATCTCCGCGCCCAACCAGACGACGACCTAGGCACTAGCCTTTGACGCTCGCGGACGCGCTGGTCGAGCTGCAAGAGCTCACTGAGCGCCTCCGCCGGGAGTGTCCCTGGGACCGAGAGCAGACCGAGCGGACGATCGTCCCGCATACGGTCGAGGAGGCCTACGAGGTCGCCGACGCGGCGCTCGCCGGAGACGACGCGAAGCTGCTCGACGAGCTCGGCGACCTGCTCTTCCAGACGTATTTTCTCTCGCTGCTCCTGTCGGAGCGGGGCGCGGGCGACCTCGAGGCTGTCGCGAGGAACGTCACGGCGAAGCTGATCGAGCGGCATCCGCACGTCTTCGGCGACGCCGAGGCGCGGACGGCGGAACGGGTGCGCGAGAACTGGGAGCGGCTCAAGGTGGAGCAGGAAGCCCGCGAGGGGGTCTTCCATGACGTCCCCGCGACGCTGCCGGCGCTGCTCCTGGCGCGGAAGGTGCAGCGCCGTGCCGCGGCGGTCGGGTTCGACTACCCGGACGTGGCGGGCGCGCTCGTGGATCTCGACGACGAACTCGAAGAGGTTCGCGCGGAGCTCCCTACGGCGCCTGTAGGAGAGGGGGAGCCGCCGCGCCGCGTGGCCGAGGAGCTCGGCGACGTGCTGTTCGCATGCGTCAACGTGGCGAGGAAGCTGAACGTCGATCCCGAGCTCGAGCTCCGCGCTGCCGCAGAGCGCTTCAGGTCCCGCGTCGAGGAGGCGGAGCGTCTCGCAGCCGCCGCCGGCGAGGCGTGGACGGAGCTCGACCTGGCCGCCCAGGACAGGTACTTCGACCTCGCGAAGGGCTCCTGCTAGAGCCGCCTGTGGATACTCCGTTACCGCTGCGTCACATAGGCGTTACGTAACCTGGTACGGGACATGTCTGGTTGTTGCCGCGGCTGAGCAGGGGTTTTTGGGGTCAGTTCCTCCCGTTTGGACACGTCCACGTGACGGTTCCGTTTCGTAACCTGGTACGGGCCGTGGCTGTGCTTGACTAGGCCGCATGAGTCGCGTGAGTGAGGTACATGGACGGCAGGTGCTCGATTCGCGGGGGAATCCGACGGTCGAGGTCGACGTGCGGCTCGAATCGGGCGCGTGGGGCACGGCGATCGTTCCCTCCGGTGCCTCGACCGGCGTGCACGAGGCGGTCGAGCTTCGTGACGGCGGCACCGCATGGGGCGGGAAGGGCGTCACCCGCGCGGTCGCCAACGTGAACGGCGAGCTCCGCGACGCGGTCGCCGGGCTCGATGCGGGCGACCAGGCCGCGCTCGACCTCGCTCTGATCCAGGCCGACGGCACCCCCAACAAGGGGCGGCTCGGCGCGAACGCGATCCTCGGCCTCTCGCTCGCCGCGGCCCGCGCCGCGGCGGCCGAGACAGGGGAGCCGCTCTACCGGCATCTCGGGGGTGAGGCCGCGCATGTGCTCCCAGTCCCGATGCTGAACGTGATCAACGGTGGCGTTCACGCCGCCAACTCGATCGACCTCCAGGAATTCATGGTCGTCCCCGTCGGGGCGTCCACTTTCGCCGAGGCGATGCAAGTTGCGTCCGAGGTCTACCACTCGCTCGAGGCCGTCCTGCACGAGCGCGGGCTCTCGACCGCGGTCGGCGACGAGGGCGGGTTCGCTCCCGACCTTCCCTCCAGCGAGGCTGCGATCGAGGCGATCCTCGAGGCCGCCGAGCGCGCCGGCCACCGCGACATCGTCGCGATCGCCCTCGACCCGGCGACCAGCGAGGTCTACCGCGACGGCGCCTACCGCTTCGAGGGCAGGGCCCTCGAGGGAGCCGAGCTCACCGCCTTCTGGAGCGACCTGATCGCCCGGTACCCGATCGTTTCTCTCGAGGACGGGGCTGCCGAGGACGACTGGGACACCTGGAAGAGCCTGACCGACGCCCTCGGCGAACGGCTCCAACTCGTCGGCGACGACCTGTTCGTCACCAACGTCGACAGGCTGAAGGAAGGCATCGAGAAGGGAGTCGGCAACTCGATCCTGATCAAGGTCAACCAGATCGGCACCCTGACGGAGACGCTCGAGGCGATTCGGCTCGCGCACGGAGCCGGCTACACCGCAGTCATCTCCCACCGCTCTGGCGAGACCGAGGACACCACCATCGCCGATCTCGCGGTGGCGACCGGCGCCGGCCAGATCAAGACGGGCGCCCCGGCGCGCTCCGATCGCGTCGCCAAGTACAACCGGCTCCTCCGCATCGACGAGGAGCTCGGCGCGGCCGCCGCGTACCCTGGCTGGAACGCCTTCCCGCGCTACCCCCGCTAGGCCCGCCGTTACCCTGGGCACATGGTCAACCGGGAGTTCAGGCGGACGAAGATCGTCGCGACGATCGGCCCGGCGTCGGGCAGCTACGACATGCTCCGGCTCCTCGCCGAGGCCGGCATGGACGCCGTCCGGCTCAACTTCTCGCACGGCACCCACGACGAGCATGCCGCACGCGCGTCGTTGACGCGTGAGGTTCAGGCTGAGCTGGGTCGCCCCCTCGCGCTGATCGCGGACCTCCAGGGCCCGAAGCTCAGGGTCGCCGGCGTCGACGATCCCCGCTACCTCGTCGCCGGCGGCGAGGTCAGTCTGGCCGGCGAGCGGGTCGCGCAGCCCGGGGATCTGGTCGTCGCCCCCGCCGTCATCGCCGACGTCCTCGAGCCCGGACACGACGTCCTGATCGACGACGGCCTCATTCGTCTTCGCGTCGAATCGGTCGGGTCGGGCCGCGTCCAGTGCCGCGTGGTCGTCGGTGGCGAGGTGAAGGCCAACAAGGGCGTCAACCTTCCGGGCGGGGTCGCCATCCCGATCCCCTCGCTCACGGAGAAGGACGTCAAGGACCTCGAGTTCGCACTCGGTCTCGATGTCGACTACGTCGCGCTCTCGTTCGTCCGTTCGGCGGCCGACATCGCCGCGCTCAAGGAGCTGATCGCGAGCCACGGCTCCGAGGCCCACGTGATCGCGAAGATCGAGAAGGCCGAGGCGGTCGACGCGCTCGACGACATCCTCGCCGAGGCCGACTCGGTCATGGTCGCGCGCGGCGACCTCGGCGTCGAGATCGGGCCCGAGATGGTGCCGATGCTGCAGAAGCAGATCATCGCGCGCTCCCTCGAGGCCGGGAAGCCCGTGATCACCGCGACGCAGATGCTCGAGTCGATGGTCGAGCACGCCGAGCCGACACGGGCCGAGGCCAGTGACGTCGCGAACGCGATCCTCGACGGCACCTCGGCCGTGATGATGAGCGCCGAGACCGCTGCCGGCGCCTATCCGGTCGAGGCCGTCCGGACGATGAACAGCATCGCGAGGGCCGTCGAGCCGACGATGAGCTACCGGCACGAGGTGCCGGACGCGTCCCTGACCCGCGACGTCCGCCGCGCGATGTCGAACGTCGCCACCGACCTCGCCGAGGCACTCGGCGCCCGCGCGATGCTGGCCGCGACCGCGAGCGGCCGCACCGCGTCCGAGATCGCCCGCCTGAGGCCGCGCCGCCCGCTCGTCGGCCTCTCCCACCACCAGACCGCGGTTCAGCAGATGGCGCTCGAATGGGGAGTGCTGCCGCTGCTGATGCCCTCCACCGCCGACGTCGAGGAGCTCTGGGCCCGAGCGATCGAGACCGCCCGCAACGCCGGCATCATCGACCACGGCGACCTCGTCGTCCTGATCGCCGGTACCGCGGTCAACCTGACCGGCTCGACCAACGTGATCAAGGTCGACACCGCATAGAAGGACCGCCGGACCGCGCCGCGAAGTCGTGCGCATGCGCCCGACTCGTCTGCTCGCCCTCGGGGCGCTCGTCCTGGTCGGCGTCCTCTACTGGAAGCCGATCCGGAGCTACGAGCACACGAAGGCCGTCCTCGACCGGCGCGAGTCGGAGGTCGCGAGGCTCCAGACCCAGCAGAAGCAGCTCCAGCTGCGGATCGCGACGGTCGGCACCGGCCCCGAGCTGCTCCGCGAGGCGCGCCGCCTCGGGTTCGTCAAGCCGGGCGAGCAGCTCTTCATCGTGCGCGGCATCTCTTCCTGGCGCACGTCTCACCATTAGCCGCACCCGTACTGTGTTCGGCTCATGGACGACCTCGCCATCGTCGAGCGCCAGCTCGGGCGCGCGCCGCGCGCATTCCGCCGCGTGGCCGTCCGCTGCCCGTACGGCGCGCCCGCCGTCGTCGAGCAGACCCCGTTCGACGCGGCCGGCGAGCCGTTCCCGACCCAGTTCTGGCTGAGCTGCCGCCACCTCGCAGCCCAGATCGCCCGGTTGGAGGCCGCCGGAGGAGTCGAGCGCTGGACGGAGGCCGCCGGCCGGGATCCCGGGCTCGGCTCGAGCCTCGCCCGCGCCCATGCCGAGCAGCAGGAGCTCCGCCCCGAGCTTACGGGCGGGGTCGCCGGCTCCACCCGAACGGGAAGCCTCAAGTGCCTCCACGCTCACGCTGCGTTCGCCCTGGCCCGTCCCGGGTACGCCCTGGGGGACCGGATCCTCGCCGAGGCCGCACCGCTGTGGCCCGGAGACGGCTGCTGCTCGACTCTATGATCGGCCGATGACCGAGCTCGACCTCGCACGTCACCAGTGGGAGGAGGGTCGCCGGGCGCTCGAGCGGGCACGGCGGAACGGGAACGACTACCCGGGGCTGGCGAGGCGAGTCGACGCCGTCACCGCCGAGCTCACCCGCCGCATCGGGCAGAACTTCACCCTGGCCGAGCTGGCGGCGGTGTACGACGGCTCGGACCGGTGGGTTCTCGAGACGATCGACGACGCGTTCCCGGACGAGAGCCCTGGCGAGTTCTCGGCCGTTGCCAACGCCGCGTTCGACCTCTACTCGCGCCGCGCGTCGGACTACGCGCCGTGACTCCCGCGAGGCCCAGACGGCGGCCGCGGCGGAGGCGCCGCCGGTGGCCGTTGCTCCTCGCCGGAGCCGCCGGGATCGTAGCCGTCTTCGTCGCCGGCATGGGCCTCGGCGAGGCGCTGCACGAGAACTCGGCCACCGGCGGAACGCAGACGGTCGTTCGCACGCTGCACCCGCTCCCGCTCGTGCCCGTCGCGCGCAACACGGTCACGGTGACAGTCACCAACCCGTGACACAAGGATCGCGCAGGTTTGGATAGGTTGGAGGCGGCATGAGCTTCCACCCGGCAACGCGGCGCGCGCCGCAGATCGAGGCCGACTGGCTGACGCTCGGGCAGGCCGCGCGCTTCCTCGGCGTCGCGCAGTCGACGATCCGGAAGTGGTCCGACCAGGGCCGCGTCCCGGCCTTCTACACCCCGGGAGGCCACCGGCGCTTCCGGCGGAGCGACCTCGAGGCGTTCGTAGAACGGTCAGGCCCGGGACGGCGCGGCGGCGGCCCACTCGTCCTGGTCGTCGACGACGACGCCCCGCTGCGCGAGCTCCTGCGGCTCAGTCTCGAGCGGGCGGGTTACTCCGTTCGGCAGGCGGAGAACGTCACCGCTGCGCTCGCGGCGATCGACGAGCAGGCGCCCGAGCTCGTCCTCCTCGACGTGGTCGTGCCCGGAGCCGACGGCTGGGCGCTGCTTCGGCGCCTGGAGGAGCGGCACGGTTCGATTCCCGTGATCATGTACAGCGGGCAGGTCGACGAGGGCATCGCCGGAGAGGCGGCCGAGCGCGGTGCAGGCGGCTTCGTCGGCAAGCCGTTCGATCCCGACGAGCTCGTCGGCAGGGCGATGCAGCTCGTCCCCGCCTGAACAGCCGCTGATCGTCCGAGGTTTCGCCCATACTTCCAGCCGTGGAGGGTTCCGACGTCTTTCTCGACCCGCCGTCGTCAGGCTCCGGGTCGCCTCCGCCGCCGAGCGCCGGCTACCGGCCGGCGACCGACGGCATCTGGGCCGCCGGTGACAGGGTCACCTGGGTCTCCGGGCTCGTGCTGATGCTGTCGAGCTTCATGGGCTGGTACTCCGGCTCGGGGCTCGGGGTCAAGCTCGCGGTCATCGGCTGGCACACCGGGACGCTCGGGAAGCTGGTGTTCTTCATCGGCCTCGCCATCGTCGTGCTCGTGGCGCTGCGCGCCTACGGGTTCGACCTGCCGTCGTCGATCCCCGAGAGCCTCGTCGTCCTCGGCCTCGGAGCGGTCGGAACCGTCTTCGTGCTGATCCGCGTGATCTCGATCCCGGACGCGGTGCTTCCGGCCGACAGCCGCGGCATCGGGCTCTGGATCGCTCTCGTCGCCGCGCTCGGCGTCATAGCCGGCGGCCTGCTCCGCGCAGCAGAAGACCTCTAACCGCGTCGATGCTCGGGTGGGACCGCCACCTCGAGTCATGGATCGTCGGCCACCGCCTCTCGCAGCTGGACCCCGTCTTTCGCGGGCTGACCTACATCGGCTCGTGGGGCGCCGTGTGGCTCCTGATCGCGGTCGCGGTCGCCGCGTCCTCGCGCCGCTGGCAGGTGCTGCTCTGGGTCGCAGTCGCAGATGTTGCAGCCCACCTCTCGACCGACGTGCTGAAGGCGTTGATCCATCGAGACCGCCCGCACGTCCACACGCTCGTCGCGAAGCCGCACAGCCACTCGTTCCCGTCCGGTCACGCAATGACGAGCTTCGCCTGCGCCGTCGTCCTCGCCTCATACGTCCCGAGACTCCGCGTCCCGCTCTACGTCCTCGCCGCCCTGATCGCGTTCTCACGCGCGTACGTCGGCGTCCACTTCCCGCTCGACGTCCTGGCCGGATCCGTGCTCGGCCTGCTTCTCGGCCGTGGGACGCTGAGTCTGAAACGCCGCGTTACTGAAAAACGCCGAAACTCGTCTGGATCTCGTGAAACGCCGTGAGCGCGATGATCACGGTGATCAGAGCGAGCACGGCGAGCATTACCCAGAAACGGGCGTCGGAGTTACGGGCATGCCTGTGATGCGCGTTCTTCGCGCGGCGCCGCGCCCGTTCCCGGCGGTAGGCCTCCTCGATCGCGCTCGGGTCGAGCGAGGGGAGGTCAGGGGAGGTGGCGTCGTCTGCGGAACGAACGCGGCTCGCGGGCCGGGCCATCCACGAAGTTTAGTCTGCGCAGGTGATTTTGCGCGATCCGGACCGCCGCCCGTTGGTGATCGGCCACCGGGGTGCAGCCGCCGTCGCGCCGGAGAACACACTCGCCGGGCTCGAAGCCGCGGTCGCCTCCGGAGCGGACTTCGTCGAGTTCGACGTCGCTGCCGGGCTCGTCCTCGCGCACCCGGGCGCCGAACCCGCCAAGGATCCTCCGACGCTCGACGACGCCCTGGGCTACCTCGCGGGACAGGCGATCGGCGTCCACATCGACCTCAAGCACGACGGCATCGAGCCCGATGTCGCTCGCGCCGTACGGCGACACGACCTGGGCGAGCGCGCGATCGTGTCGTCCACGAGCGCCGAGGCACTGCGCCGCTTCGCCGAGGCCGACCCGGGCCTGACACGCGTGCTCAGCTACCCGTACGACCGCTACGGCGCCGCCCGGCTGCCGGTACCGGGCGCGGTCGCCCGCGCGGCCGCGGTCGGGCTCCGGCCGGCCATGCGGGTGCGCCTGCCGCAGCTCCTGGCCTCGGCGGGTGCGCAGGTGCTCTCGGTGCGCCACGAGCTCGTCGGTCGCTCGCTCGTGGATGCGACCCACTCGCGCGGCGGGGCGATAATTGCCTGGACGGTGAACGACCCGCCCGAGATCGAGCGCCTCGCGGCGGCAGGCGTCGATGCGATCGTTTCCGACGATCCCGGAATCGCACTTCGCGTCCTGGCTACACTGATCAAGCCGTGAACAGGGGTTCGAGAGCTGCACTCTTCGTCCTCGTAGGGACGCTGGGGACGGGGGCTACAGCCGTGCCCGCGCTCGCGAACGCCCACGCGCACTCGGTCCCCGCGGGCGTCCGCATCGCCGGCGTGCGGGTCGGAGGGCTCGCGCCTGCCGCGGCCACCGCCGCGGTGAGGGCCGCGTTCGAGAAGCCGCTGACGCTCGTGGTCAACGGCACCAAGCTCGAGCTTCACCCGTCCCGCCTCGCCACGGCGTACATCAAGCCGGCGGTCGGCCACGCGCGCTCCGCGTCTCCCGGGACGAACGTCAAGCTCGTCGTCGCGGTTCGTGGCTCGGCCCTTCGCGCCACCGTCGCCGTGCTCGAGCGGCGGTTCAACAAGGTCGCGCGCGACGCACAGCTGCAGCTGGTCGACGGCAAGCCGCGGGTCATCCCCGACGTGAAGGGCGTGACGCTCAACCGCACCGACCTCCTCCAGCGCCTCACCCGCGCGCTCTCCGGCAACTCCAGGCTTCCGGTTACCGTGCGTGCCCGAACGGTGCGGCCCGCGGTCACGGCATCGGGCATCGGGCCCGTGATCCTGATCAACCGTGCGAAGAACCGCCTGTCGCTCTTCCGGGACGACAACCAGATCTGGCGCGACTTCCCGGTCGCAACCGGTCAGGCGATCTACCCGACGCCGGCGGGCCGCTTCAACATCGTCGTGAAGCAGGAGAACCCGTGGTGGTACCCGCCGACGCAGGACGCGTGGGCGAAGGGCCTCTCTCCCGTGCCGCCCGGTCCGAACAACCCGCTCGGCACGCGTTGGATGGGCCTGACGGCACCCGGCGTCGGAATCCACGGCACCGACGAGCCGAGCTCGATCGGTTGGAACGCCTCCCACGGATGCATTCGCATGCAGGTCCCCGACGCGGAGTGGCTGTACGGCCACGTGAAGATCGGGACCACGGTGTTCATCGTCTGATGCATCGTGGCGCCCAGATCGCGGCTGTGGTGGTCGTCGTCGGCCTGCTCGGGCTCCTGGTCTGGAAGGTGGCGCACAACCCGAAGGGGCTCGCGAACAAGGTCGACAACCAGCAGATCGTCCCGGCCTATCCGTTCTCCCGGCCGCGCGTCGGCGTCGCCGGCTCGGTGAGCCTCGCGGCGCTCCGCGGCAAGGTGGTCGTCCTCAACTTCTGGCAGTCGTACTGCCCGCCGTGCACGCGCGAGGCTCCGGTCGTCGCGGAGGTGGCGCAGAGGTGGGCCGGCAAGAACGTCGTCTTCGTGGGGGTCGACGAGCAGGATCTGAGCGGCCCTGCGACCAAGTTCATGCGGCGGTTCGGCATCACCTACCCGGTGATCTCCGACGACGGTCCGCTGATCGGGCACTACGGCGTGACCGGCTACCCGGAGACGTTCTTCATCGACAAGCACGGGCGGGTGATCCCGCTTCCGGCGAACAAGTCGGGCCAGCAAGGGCACATCGTCGGCCCGGCCACGGCGGCGTTGCTCGACCTCGGCATCCGCACCGCGATGAACGCGCCCGCGCCGAGCGCGACCCAGTGAGTAAGAAGACACCTTGAAGCCGTTCGCGGCCGTACTGGCGATCGTTGCCCTGGTCTTCGGTCTCGCGCTTGCCTTCCGGTCTCACGACAGCAAGCACCCGACCCAGGCGCAGGTCGAGGCCGGGCTCGTCTGCACGACCTGCCACGAGCCGCTCGACGAGTCGAGCTCGCCCCTCGCCCAGCAGATGAAGGCGTTCATTCGCGCGAAGCTGAAGGCAGGCTGGACGGAGAAGCAGATCGACGACCACTTCGTCGCAGAGCTCGGGCCTCAGGTGCTCTCGACCCCGAAGACGAGCGGGTTCGACCTGCTGGCCTGGCTCCTGCCCTTCGCCGCGATCGTGTTCGGCGCCGCTGCCGTCGGGGTTGGCGCCCGCGCGTGGCTCAAGAACAAGGACGACGACGAGCTCGAGCACGGCGACACAGGGCCGCCGCTCGCGCCAAACCTGGAGCTCCGGGTCGACGAGGAGCTCGCGCGGTTCGATGGCTAACTTCGCCCAATGATCGGGCACATGGGGACGAGGTTTGGCGGGCGAAGTTAGCCTAGATGGGTTCCTAGCCACTTTCCGCCCGGCACGAGTGTGGCCTCGACCCGCGCATCGGGCGGAAAGTGGCTGAGAAGCTCCCGGTCGCGTTCCTCGCCGGCCTGATCTCCGTCGTCACGCCCTGCGTGCTGCCGCTGGTGCCCGGCTACCTCTCGGCGGTGTCGGCGATCGAGGTCGACCACCTCGGCGAGCCCGGCTCCGGCCGGCGGGTGGTCAAGGCGAGCATCCCGTTCATCGCCGGGTTCACTGCCGTGTTCGTCCTGCTCGGAGCGGGCGCCGCCGCGGTCGCGAGCACCGTCGACAAGGCAACCCAGACCGAGATCGCCGGTTTCGTCCTCATCGTTCTCGGCCTCGCCTTCGTCGGCCTTCTGCCCTGGCCGGAGCGGGCGATGGCGCCCGGGCTTGCGGTGCGTGCCCGCCGCACCGGCTCGGCGGCGCTCCTCGGCGGCGCTTTCGCCGTCGTCGCCGCCCCCTGCATCGGCACGGTGCTCGCATCCATCCTCGTGCTGGCAGGGTCGAGCGGCGACATCGCGCGCGGCGTCGTCCTCCTTCTCGCCTACTCGCTCGGACTCGGCGCCGCCTTCGTGCTCGCCGGCGTTGCGTTCGCCCACGCCATGCGCTGGTTCCGCTGGGTGCGGTCGCACTACCAGGCGCTCAGGATCATCTCCGGCGTCACGCTGATCGCGCTCGGCCTGCTCCTTTTCTTCAACAAGGACTGGTGGCTGCGGTACGCGCTCTACCAGGCCTTTGCCAAGGTCGGCCTCAACACGTCGTAGCCCGGCTGCGTTAGCATTCACGGCGCCAATGGCGAGGGTCCTGCTCGTCGGGGTCGATCTCTTTCTTCGCGCGAAGCTGGAAGCGCTGCTCCCTGAGCACCGCTTCTCGACCGCGGACGGGATCGATCCGCCGGATCTGGTGATCGCCGACATCGCGCGCGTCGATCCGGTCGACGTCGCCGAGAACTTTCCCGACTGCCCGCTGCTCGGCTTCACGAACCACACCGACACCATCGGGCTCCAGCGGGCCCACGCCGCCGGATTCGACCAGGTGATCGTGAAATCCGCCCTGTTCGAGCGGTCGGATGAGGTGATCGGAGGCCTACTCGCCCCGGTAGAGTGAACCGCGATGACCTACGTGATCGCGGAGCCGTGCATCGACATCAAGGACCGTTCGTGCGTCGACGTCTGCCCCGTCGACTGCATCCACGAGGCCGCCCGGATGCTCGTGGTCGACCCCGAGGAGTGCATCGACTGCGGCGCCTGCGAGCCCGAGTGCCCGGTCGAGGCGATCTTCCCCGAGGACGCCCTGCCCGAGAAGTGGGAGCCGTTCGTGAAGATCAACTACGCGTTCCCTCAGGGTATGGAGACGGTCAACCCGCTCGTCGACGAGTACGCGACCGAGTTCGACGTCTCGAACTAGCTACCTGCGGCGGTTGAACGAGCTACCTGCGGCCGGTGGTGTAGGCGCAGAGCCGCGAGTCGCCGGGGAGCGGCGAGGGGCCGACCTTCGTCACGACGAGCTCGAGGCCGTCCTGTTCGAGCTCCGTTCCGACCGGCGGCGGGTCGCCGTCCGCGTCGCGGAGCCGGTATCCCGAGGGCGACCAGATGAAGAGGACGTGGCCACGACCCGTGTACCCGTTCCCGTCAGCCATCTGCTCGATGCTAGTCAATCATTGCTTCGCGAAGGGCGATCGCGACGGCCTGCGTCCGGGTGTCGGCCTCGAGCTTGGTGAGGATGTGGCGCACGTGGCTCTTGACCGTCTCCTGCGAGATGAAGAGGCGCTCGGCGACGTCGGCGTTCGAGAGCCCGTCCGCGAGAAGCTGGAGGATCTCGCGCTCGCGGGGCGTGAGCATGTCGCTCTGGTCGCGGCCCGCGAGGAACTGCGGCATCAGGGCGGGATCGACGTAGCCGTCGCCGGCGGCCACCTTCTCGATCGCGCGGACGAGCGTCTCGTGCGGGGCCTCCTTCAGCACATAGCCCTTGGCGCCTGACTCGAACCCGCGGCCGAGCAGCGAGCGCTCGGAGTAGGCGGTGAAGATGAGCACCTTCGTCTCCGGAAGCTGCTCCGAGATCTGCCTGGTCGCCTCGAGACCGTCCATCCCGGGCATGCGGACGTCCATGATCACGACGTCGGGCTTGCGCCGGAGCGCGAGCTCGACCGCCGCCTCGCCGTCCGCCGCCTCGCCGACGACGCGGATGTGCGGCGCGCGCGACAGCGAGAGGCGAAGCCCTTCTCGCACGACCTCGTGGTCGTCGACGATCAGCGTCGTGATCTCGTCCGGCACCTGGCGCGATTGTATTGGCGGAGTCGGTCGCTCTCACACGGCGAGGCTGAGCTGCACGTCCGGCGGAGGCGGCTCGAGGCGGCGGCCGCGGCGGTCGCGGATGCCGTGGACGCGGGAGAGCTCGCGCACGGCGTCGCGCACGGGTGCAGTGTCGGCGGCGCGGAGATAGGCGCGACCGTCGTACAGGCGCTCGTACTCGGGGAGAAGCTCCGGCCATTCCCGCCCGAGGCTCTCGAGGAAGTGCTCGCGCGTTCCGGGCTGAAGGTAGAGGACGTTCGCCCAGATGCCGCATGCGCCGGCCTCGCGTGCCGCGCGCACGACCTCGGCGAGCTGGTCGGGCCGGTCGGAGATGCCGGGCAGGATCGGCGCCATCCCCACCGACGCCCTGATTCCCGCGCCGACGAGCTGCTCGAGGGCACGGAGGCGCTGCCGTGGCGGGGCGGTTCCGGGCTCGGTGAGCCGCCATACCTCGACGTCGAGAGTCGGCACCGAGAAGGTGACCGAGACCTCCGCGCGGCGAGCGGCGTCGGCGAGCACGTCGAGATCCCGGACGATCATCGGGCCGCGGGTGATGAGCCCGAACGGGTTTGCCATCTCCGAGAGCACCTCGATACACGCCCGGGTGAGCCGGAAGCGCCCCTCGGCGGGCTGATAGGGGTCGGTCGCCGCACCGATCGCGATGCTCTCGCCCTGCCACGAAGGCCGGTGGAGCTCGGCGCGCAGCACCTCGGCGATGTTCTCCTTCACCCGGATAGAGGTGCCGTAGGCCTGCCCGGACGGACGGTCGGCGCGCCGCTCGAACGAGCGCACGTAACAGAACGTGCAGCGGTGCACACAGCCCATGTACGGGTTGAGCGACCAGTCGAACGGCATCCCGGAGACGCGGTTCAACGCACTGCGGCAGGGCTCGATCCGATACTCGACCCTCACGCCGGAACTATAGAACAGACGTTCGCCTCGGCGCAGGTGGGCGCCGACGGCTCGGATACGATGTCCACAAGCTTGGACGATCGACCCAACGAACGTCGGCCCTAGCGGCATGACGATCCCCTTAGAGCTGCTGGCCCTGGCCGTTCTGATTCTTCTGAACGGCTGTTTTGTCGCTGCCGAATACGGCCTCGTCACTTCCCGTCGTACCCGCATCAAGGAGCTGGCCGGCGAGGGGAACAGACGCGCGAGGGCCGTGCTCAAGATCACGGGCGACCCCCCGCGGTTCATTGCGGCGATGCAGCTCGGCGTCACCGTCACCTCCCTGGCGATAGGTGCTCTCGGCGAGCCGATCTTCGCGCACATCTTCGAGCCGGTGCTCTCGACGGTGCTCGCGGTGATCCTCGGCCTCGTCATCCTGACGTTCCTGCACGTCGTCATCGGCGAGCTCGTGCCGAAGGGGATCGCGCTCGGCCATCCGGAGCGAACGGCGCTCGTGTTCTCGGGGCCGACACGGGTCTTCTTCATCGTGCTCGGCCCGTTCATCTGGTTCCTCGAGCGGTCGACCGAGCTCGTGCTCGGGCTGCTCGGCCAGGAGCCGCCCGGCGCCGAGCACGAGGCGCACTCGGAGGCCGAGCTGCGCATGCTGCTCTCGAGCTCCGCCGAGCAGGGCGAGATCGCGCGCGGGGAGCAGGAGATGCTCTACAAGGTCTTCGACTTCGCCGACAAGGAGGTCGCGGACGTGATGGTCCCCCGGCCGGAGGTCGTGGCGCTCTCGGTCGACCTGCCGCCCGCCGAGGCGCTCGAGATCGTGCTCGACTCGCCGTACACGCGCTACCCGGTCTACCGCGACTCGCTCGACGACATCGTCGGGATCCTCCACATCCGGGACCTGATCAACGCCATGCACGACCCCGACGGGATGCGCGTGAACCTCGAGGAGCTCCTACGGCCCGCGACGATGGTGCCCGAGACGAAGGACATCGCCGCGCTGCTCACCGAGTTCCGCCGGTCGAACCAGCACATGGCGATCGTGATCGACGAGTACGGCGACGTCGAGGGGATCGTCACGCTCGAGGACGTCCTCGAGGAGATCGTCGGCGAGATCGAGGACGAGTTCGACCTCCCGGACGAGACGGTGGAGCGGGTCGACGACGACACGATCCGCATCGACGGCACCTTCTCGATCGACGACTTCAACGAGGAGTTCAACGCCGACCTGCCGATCGAGGACTACCACACGATCGCGGGCTTCGTCTTCGGGCAGCTCGGGCGGTCGGCCGAGCCCGGCGACGAGGTCTCCCACGACGGCATCGTGTTCCACGTCGACAGCGTCGAGGGCCAGCGCATCGACCGGCTCACCGTCACGTTCGGCTGGCGGCACCCGCCCGTCGCCGACGAGCGGGACGACAGCTAGCGCTGCCGCCCCGCCCGCCGGGAGGCGCGGGCTCAGACCCCGCGATAGACGAAGGGATGGCTGGCGGTGCCGAGGTAGCCGGCGCCCGCCTGGTTGACGCTCATCGCCACACGGATGACCCTCAGCGGCATCGACACCGCGAACGTCGCGGTCGATCCCGCCCGGAGGGGTTGCTTGGCAACGGTCTGCCAGCTCGTCCCGACACGCCGTTGCAGCTTGACCATGCGGCCGCGGAACGACTTCGCCGCCGCCACATGCGTGCGAAGGGAGCCGCTCGAGAGCTCGGAGATGGACATCACCGGGCGAACGCCGACGGTCATCGCGGCGCTCGGGCGGACGATGCCGAGGCGCGCCTGGTAGGTGGTCATGATCCGCGGCATCACCTCGACGCTGAAGCGGCCGCCGCGGTGTGTCACGACCGTGGCGACCCGCACCGCCTTGTGCCCGTAGGGGCGGGCGACGATCGTGACGTGCCGGCCGGCGCCGCCGCGCACGAGGCGTCCCGTGAGCATGACGCGATGCCCGTAGAGCACCTTGAACGCGACCGGATGCATGGTGAGCGAGAGAGGCCGGTACCGAAGCGCGTGGGTCGCGGCACCGAGGTAGCCGGCGCCCGCCTGGTTCACGCTCATGGCGATCCGGATCGTCCCGGCCGGGAGCGGCCGCGCGATGACCGCGGTGGAGTGGAGCCCGACCGGCTTGCGGACGACCGTCGTCCAGCTGCCGTCCGTGTTTCGGAGCTGGAGCTCGACCGTCCGTCCGTAGAGCGAGCGCGCAGCGCTCACGTGAGCGCGGACGTGGCCGCTCGGCAAGACCTTGACCGAGAGGGCCGGCGAGACGCCGACGACCAGCTTTCGGCTGTCAGTGGGCCCGGCGCTCGCCCAGTACGTCGTCCTGATGCGGGGCGAGGCCTGGTAGCTCCAGTGACCGCCGGACGCGGTCCGGACGACGGCGAGGCGTGTCGGTGCCGAGCGGCCGTAGCGCCAGGCATAGAGCGAAACCGCTCGGCCGGCGACGCGGTCGCCGTTGAGCTTCCCGGAGATGGTCATCGCGTGCCCGTAGAGCACGCGGTAGGAGGAGAGTTTCATGGAGAGTGACGCCTGGGGGCGCGTGGACGCGGCGAGCGTAGAGGGAGCCAACGCGAGCCCGGCGAGTAGGACGAGGAGCGTGCGCACCGTGGATCCTCCTTGTGGGATCGGGTCGACGAGCTTGACGCCTTGGTAGTTGCCCGAGTCCGAATCGCCCAAACGCTTTTTGAAACCTCCCGCCGGCAATACGCACGCGCTCCGTCGCATATCTGGGTAGGAACCCGCCGATTTATCGCAGGCTCTTGACAAAACTGCCGGAAACGAACAGACTCCGGGGCCGATGGCGACGGCGGGATCGCTGGAGGCTCTGCGTGAGCTGAATCGGCTACGTGTGATCGATGCCCTGCGGCAACGGGGGACCGCCAGCCGCAGCGAGATCGCACGGCACACGGGGCTCTCCCGCACCACCGTCACCACGCTCGTGAACGATCTCCAGGCACGGGGGCTCGTGGTCGAGCTGCCTCTCGCCGAGATTCACGGGAGAGGCCGCCCGCCGACGCTCCTTCGCCTGGATCCCTCGGTCGGCGCCGTGGTCGGCATCCATTTCGACCACCACCATCTCCGCGTCGCGGTTGCAGACCTGTCTTCGACCGTGCTCGCCGAGCAGTGGGAGGGCCTCGACGTCGACAGGGCCGCCGAGGAGGCTCTCGACTCCGCCGCCGAGCTCGTCGAGGTCGTGCTCGCCGAGGCCGGCATCGAGCGGGAACGCGTCGTCGGAGTCGGCGTCGCGCTCGCCGGGCCGGTCTCGAGGGACGGCACCGTGGGGTCGACGGTGATTCTGCCCGGCTGGGAAGGGTTGAACGCGTTGGACGAGCTGACGCGCAGGCTCGACCTTCAGGTCGCGGTCGACAACGACGCGAACCTGGGGGCGCTCGCGGAGGTCTCGTTCGGGGCCGGCCGCGGGATGTCGGACGTGATCTACCTGATGGTCTCGTCCGGGGTCGGCGCGGGGATCGTGATCGACGGGAGGCTTAACCGGGGCGTAACAGGTCTCGGTGGGGAGATCGGTCACGTTCGCGTGAGACCGGACGGTGCCGTCTGCCGCTGCGGGAACCGCGGCTGCCTGGAGACGGTGGCCTCGACCGACGCGGTGCTCTCCCTGCTGCGGCCGACGCACGGCCAGGAGCTCGGCTTGCGGGGGCTCGCCGAGTTGCTGGATACGGGCGACGCCGCCGCGCTTCGAGTCGTCAACGACGCCGGCCGGGAGATCGGCCGGGTGGTCGCAGGGCTTTGCAATGTCCTCAGCCCGGCAGGGGTGATCGTCGGCGGCGACCTCGGTGTCGTCGCCGCACCACTGATGACGGGGATCCGTGAGGCTCTCGATCGCTACGCCCTTCCGGCAGTTAGGGCTGCGATCGAGCTCAGGGCAGGCGTGCTGGGCGAGCGTGCCGAGGTGCTCGGCGCTCTCGCGCTCGTGATCGGCGACACCGATCGACTTCATTCAGCCGGCCTGGCCGCGCTGCACGATGACATTGCAACTACGGTGGCCGGTTGAACGTCCCAATCCATGAGTGGTTGCAAGCCAAGGAGGAGAAGTGATGGTCGACCTCACGCGGAGGGTCTCGATTTGACTCCGCGTGATATTTGCGAGAGGTTTCTGCATGACCCCCCGGCGCCCGAGAGTGCTGCGCGAGCAGACCGCTCGGTGAGGAGCCAGCGATCACCGATAACCCGCGACACGAAGAACGAAGGAGAAGCACGTGAGGAAAAACATCTTTAGGGCGGCTGGTCTGCTGCTCGTTACGGCTGCCGCCGTCATCGCTGTTGGAGGCGCGGCTGCCAAGCACTCCGCGAACGTGCAGGTCTGCGTCCTGCTGCCCGACACCAAGTCGTCGGTCCGCTGGGTGCAGTTCGACGCGCCCGCGTTCACAGCGGCGTTCAAGAAGGCCGGCGTGACTGCGTCGATCAACAACGCACTGAACGACCCGACCAAGCAGAAGGCGCAGGCTCAGGCGTGCCTGGCGGCCGGTGCCAAGGTCGTCATCGAGACGGCGCTCGACAACGGCTCGGCAGCTGCGATCGAGAAGCTGTTCACGTCGTCCGGCGGGCACGCGATCGATTACGACCGCCAGGTTCTCGGCGGAACTGCGTCGGTCTACGTCACCTTCGACGGCAAGTCGGTCGGAGAGGCGCAGGCCACCGGCGTCCTCACCGCGATGAAGAAGGCCGGCACGTATCACGGTGGAACGGTCGCCGAGCTCTGGGGCGGCCCGACCGACCAGAACGCGTTCTGGTTCAAGAGCGGCAATGACGCCGTCCTGAACCCGCTCTTCTCGAAGGGCCCGATCGTCAAGGGCCCGCAGCAGTTCGTCCCCGACTGGGATGCGAACAATGCGGCGACCATCTTCCAGCAGATGCTCGTCAAGACCAACAACAAGATCGACGGCGTTATCGCCGCCAACGACAACATCGCGGGCGCGGTCATCGCCGATCTGAAGGCCAAGGGCCTGAAGCCCCTCCCGCTGAGCGGGCAGGACGCAACGGCTCAGGGCATCCAGTACATCCTCGCCGGCTGGCAGTCCGGCACGGTCTACAAGTACGTGCCGACCGAGGCGAACGCCACGGCGGCTGCCGCGGTTGCCCTTCTGAAGGGCACGGTGCCCAAGGCCAACACGTTCCGGCTGAACGGCAAGAAGAAGGAAGCGACGATCACGCTTCCCGTCACGTGGATCACGAAGGCCAACTACACGCAGCTCTTCACGCAGGGCTTCCTGAAGAAGAGCGAGGTCTGCGTCGGCACCTACAAGCAGTACTGCTAGACGGATCGAACCTCATCCCGGTGGAGGCGCCCTTCGTGGCGCCTCCACCGGGACGTTTCTTGCGGTTTACTATCGCCCCTAGATGACCGATTCCAGCACTCTGCTCCTCGAGCTTCGCGACATCTCGAAGTCGTTCGGCTCCGTTCAGGCGCTCACCGACGTGGACTTCGAGGTCAGGGCGGGCGAGGTGATGGCGCTCGTCGGCGACAACGGCGCGGGCAAGTCGACGCTCGTGAAATGCGTCGCCGGCACCCACGCCGCCGACAGCGGCGAGATCTTCTTCGAGGGCAACGAGGTCCACATCCACGGGCCGAAGGACGCTGCCCGCCTCGGGATCGAGGTCGTCTACCAGGATCTCGCGCTCGCCGACAACCTCGACGTCGTCCAGAACATGTACCTCGGCCGGGAGGCCAACCACTGGCAGATCCTCGACGAGCCGACCATGGAGGAGAACACGGCTTCGACGCTGAAGTCGCTGGCGGTCACGACGATCAAGTCGATCCGTCAGCCCGTCGCGACGCTCTCGGGCGGCCAGCGGCAGTCGATCGCGGTCGCGAAGGCCGTGCAGTGGAACTCCAAGCTCGTGATCCTCGACGAGCCCACGGCGGCGCTCGGGGTTGCGCAGACCGAGCAGGTGCTCGCGCTCGTGCGGCGACTCGGCGAGCAGGGGCTCGGCGTGGTGATCATCTCCCACAACCTCCACGACGTCTTCGAGACGGCGAACCGGATCACGGTCCTCCGGCTCGGGCGGAACGTCGGCGTGTTCGAGCGCGAGAAGACGTCGCAGCAGGAGGTCGTCGCCGCGATCACCGCGGGCGTCCCGACGAAGATCGCCGGAATTCCGGCGACCGCCGGAGCGAGCGGGTGACCACCGCCGAGGCCGTCGGCCCGCCGGCGCCGGAAGCCGCGGAGGAGGCCGCCCCCGGGCTCGTCAAGCGCGCCACCACCAACCTTCGGCAGGGGAACCTGGGAATCTTCCCGATCGTCGTCGGCGAGATCGCCATCGTCGTCTTCTTCGGTTTCAAGGCGACGAACTTCTTCACCGCAGTCAACTTCGGGAACATCATCATCCAGATGGCCGGCACGACGATGCTGGCCTACGGCGTCGTCTTCGTGCTGCTCCTTGGGGAGATCGACCTCTCGATCGGCTACGTCGCGGGCATCGGCGCCCTCGTCGTCGCGGAGCTCCAGTTACCCGGGAGCGGGCACCAGTTGAACGGCCTGATCGCGATCGTCATCGCCGTCGCCGTCTGCGGGTTGATCGGCGCCGGCCAGGGCTCGATCGTGGCCTACGTCGGCGTCCCATCGTTCGTGGTGACGCTGGCGGGCTACCTGATCTGGCAGGGCGTGATCCTCGGGAGGCTCGAGGTCCCGGGCTCGATCATCATCCAGGACCGCTGGATCAACTACACCGCGAACTACTACTTCTCGACGACCGCCGGGTGGCTGATCGCGGCGATCATCACGGGCCTCTATGCGCTCACCGTGTTCCTGCCGCTGCGCAACGCGCACGGACGGGCGGCCGCCTCGAAGAACTGGATCAAGGTCGTGGCAAAGCTGGCCGGCGTCGCGATCGCGTCGTTCGGCACCGTCGCGATCTGCAACCACGGCACCATCCAGGGCCGGCACCTCGGGCTCCCGCTGGCCGGCGTGATCATGGTGGTCTTCCTCGTCATCCTGACGTTCCTCGCCAAGCGGACGACCTTCGGGAGGCACGTCTATGCGGTCGGCGGGAACGCGGAGGCGGCGCGCCGCGCCGGCATCAACGTCGGGCGCATCCGGGTGCTCGTCTTCGTGATCTCGAGCGCAACCGCCGCGATCGGCGGGATCATGCTCGCTGCATTCGTGAACTCCGTCGCGCTCACGTTCCCGCCCGGGACGCTGCTCCTGAACGCGATCGCGGCGGCCGTCATCGGCGGCGTCAGCCTCTTCGGCGGCCGCGGCGAGGTCCGCGGCGCGCTTCTCGGCTCACTGGTGATCGCGACCGTCGCGAACGGCCTCAACACGGCTGGGTACACGAACGGGACGATCTACATCGTCACGGGGCTCATCCTGCTCGCCGCTGTCACGCTCGACACGATCGCGCGTCGCCTGCAGGTTCGCTCCGGTCGCTAGCGTCGCCTCACTCGCTCGCGCACGACGATCAGGCACCCGACGAGGGCGATCACCGTGCCCGAGAGCCCGCCGCCCGCAATGGCCACGACCCCGCCGAGGATGAGCAGCAACGCGCCGACGACGGTCGCGCCGGGGCCGGTCTTCAGGCGGTCGAACACGCAGATACGACTCTAAGCCATGGGCGTGGGTCGCCCGTTGCTGCGTCTCGTCGCTATCGGGGGACGATGGTGAAGGAAGCTCGCTGGGGGGTGGCGCCTTGCGCCGAGAGGAGCGCGGTGAGCGTCTGTTTCGGCGCTCCGTTGGCGAGGCGGACGCCTAACCTGATGGGCGTTCCCATCTTGGGTGAGAGGCTGACGAGGGGGCAGGTGATCGTCGCTGCGCCGGTGCAGCCGGGTCCGCGCTCGTGGTAGGGAGGACCGACGAGCTTCAAGCCGGGCGGGAGCTCGATCCTGAGCACGACGTCGCCGTAGCCCCGAACGGGGTCAGCGTTTGTTGACCAGATGGTGAAATCGACCTCCTGACCGGGAAGGGCCGTCGTCGACGAGCCCTGGATCGAGACTCCGAGGTACTGGGTCGTCCGCGCACCGCCAGGCTGCCGGCCGTAGGGGAACCAGGAGGCGTCGTAGAGCACCCACCACGGAGCCATCCAAGCGAGCACGATGACCGCGCCCAGCCAGCGGAACGACGGCCGCAGTTGTCTGAGCGTCGGGATCGCGATGACGAATCCCATGACGACGCCGGTCGTGACTCTCGAGGACGCGTAGATGTCTTCGTACGGGGGTGCCGGGAGCAGAATGACGAACAGGAGCGCGTTCGCGGCGAGCGCCCACAGCCCGATGTCCCAGCGCCGGCGTAGGAGCGCCCAGGCTGAGAGTGCGAGGCAGAGCACGCCGGGCAGGACGATCGAGTAGACCTCGCGGAGCGCGTCACTGTTCCAGGGGTAGTAGGAGGCGATGCCGCGGAACGGCACCTTTGTCGGTAACAACACGGTGGGTGTCACGGGTTGTCCGCCGAACCAGTCCCGCAGCAGGACCTCGCGGTAGAAGACGTAGGGCAAGAGGGCTCCCGCCGCGAAGGGCAGGGCGCGGCGGACACTGCGGTCGCGAGCGGCCAACAGTCCTGCGCACACGAGCGCGAAGACGACGGTGGTCTCGCGCGTCAGGATCGCGACCGCGAAAAGCGCCGCGCTGGCTACCAGGTCGCCTCGGCGAGCGCGGTCGAAGAGGGCGACTGCGCAGGCGGCGAGCGCGTAGGCGAGCGCCTCTGACAGATCCCGCAGCACGGCGACGTAGACCCCGGGATACAGAGCGAAGATCAGCGCGTACCACGCGGACCGCCCGTGACGGCGCAGCAGCGTCGCGAGAGCGAACGTGCCGAGCGCGACCGCGAGCACGTTGATCGCTACGAGGACAAACGGAATCGCCTCTTGCTGTCCGAACGCGAGAGCGCGGGCGAGGAGGGGGTAGACGATCCTCCCGTAACGGTAGGGCGGATCGTCGATATAGGCCTTCGCCCGGATCGGGTCCTGGGCCAGGTAGAGGAAGTACTGGCCGTCATAGCCCCCCGGCGAGGTGGCGTGCGGCCGGTCGGCGTTGATCGCGGGGCTGACGCTGCTCTGATGCGAGAACGTCGTGCCGATGAAGGCGAAGTCGCTCATCCGATGGTGAAGGCCGAAATGGGCATAGGCGACCCAGCCGGCATAGATCACGAACACGCACCCGGCCACAGCGAGCGGGGAGGAGCGCACGACGAGGCGAGCCCTGACCATCGGGGCGATTCTCTCGACTAAGAACGATCGTCTGCACGGCTATCGGACGCCGACGCGGACCCAAGACTGGCATTGAGTCCGTGACAAGCCTGGAGCGGCTCAACGCGATTCTCGCTTCGTCGGATTCTGCACCGACCCATCAGCGTGATCGAGGCTCCCTGGGGTCACGAGGCTCGGCTGAATCGCGCGCCCTATTGTTCTGGCGACCGCGGGGTCCAAGGAAAGGAGTCGGGATGCAGGCTGGAGCGGCAGGTGTGAGGGTGGTCGGGCCAACAGGCGGCGACCAGGTCTTCCTTGGCAGCATTGGCGTCCGGTTCCAATGGCACACGTTCTGGAACGCGGGAGATGAGCCGTGCCGGATCCTGGAGATCATCTCGCCCGCGGGCTTCGAGCAGTACTTCCGCGAGCTCGCCGCGATGGGTGGTCCGCTCGAGGCGAGTCCCGAGCAGTTCGCTCGGCTCGTCCAGCGCTACGGGTTCGAGTCACGGCCGGAGACGATCCCCGAGCTGCTGCAACGGTTCGGGCTGCGCATGGGAGAGCCGCTCTCCGGCGGCTGGATGCCCTGATCCGCCGGTTGACGCCCGCCGTTTACTCGCCTGGGCCAGCGTGATTACGCCCGACACGCCGTCCCAACCCAGTGGCTCCCTTGGTTCAGTGACGGGGCGGTGCGACCGTGATGATCCGGTCGGCGTTCACGTTCGCGAGGTGCGAGACCTTCCCGTTCGGCCACCGGATCGTGAGCTTCGCGACGCTGGTCTCGCTGCCGAGCCCGAAGTGCGCGCGCGGGTCTGCTGACGAGATGTAGCTGCTGCCTGAGTGGAGCTCCTGGACGAGCGTGCGGCCGTTCGGGAGCGTGGCGGTGAGGACGGCGCCCGCCTGGAAGCCCTTCAGCGACACCTCGAGCCAGTGGCCGACCGGCCCCGTGCTCTGCAGCAGGACGAGCGGGCCGCCGATCGTGTTGATCGCGACGGCCATGCGCCCGTCGTTGGCGAAGTCGGCGGCTGCGAGGCCGCGCCCGATGATCTTCGGCATTCCGTTCGGGTCGATGATCCCGGTCGCGTTGGTGAACCTCCCGCCGCCGAGGCCCTGGAGCACCTGAACCGGCTCGGTGTCCTGCTTCAGGCTCGTGACGGGGATCGCGCCGTTCGCGAGGATCAGGTCGAGCTTGCCGTTGTTGGCGAGATCGACGAACGAGTCGCCCCAGCCGACCGTCGCCTTGCGGTCGAGCGCCTTGGCGAACATCGCCGACACATTCCGGTAGCCGGTCTCCCCGTTTTTCAGGATCACGCTCTCGTAGCCGGCGTGCGGCTGGCCGCGAGAGTTCGTGACGAAGAAGTCCGGCCGGCCGTCGCCGTTGAAGTCGGCAACGGCGACGCCCATCCCGGCGTTCCGGTCGTCCACTCCGTACGACTTCGCCTCGTCGACGAAGTGGAATCCGAGCGGCCCTCCCGGCAGGTTGATCAGGAGGTCGTTCGGATCCTCGTCGTTCGCGACGTACAGATCCGGACGGCCGTCGCCGTTCACGTCGGTGAAGGTCGCGCCGAGGCCGTGACGGAAGTGCGACGACTCGAGACCCGCCTGGACGCCGGCCTCCTTGAACTTCCCGGCGCCCTCGTTGAGGTAGAGGAGGTCGCGCACGCCCTCGTGGTTGGTCGGGAAGCCCGCGATCGAGCCGGGGATCTGGCCCGCCATGTTCGTGTAGCCCGCAAGGAACACGTCGGGCCGGCCGTCGCCGTTCACGTCCGCGACGCTGGCGGCGGAGTACCAGCCGTACGGGGCGGCGAGCGCTCGCGCCGTGAAGGCGCCGTTGCGGTCGTTCCAGAGGATCTCGGCGCCCGTGGCGGTCGTGACGACGAGGTCGGGGTAGCCGTCGCCGTTGAGGTCGGCGGCGGCGCAGCCGGTGCCCTTCACGCGAATGCCGGCATGTGACGACTTGCTGACGTCGACGAACTTGCCGTGGTCGTTACGGAAGAGCCCGCTTCGAGGGAGGCCTCCGTTCTTTGCCCACTGGGGGATGTCGACGTCGGCGTACGAGTTCACCGCGAAGAGGTCGAGCCAGCCGTCGTCGTTGTAGTCGATCCAGCAGACCCCGCCGCCCATCATTGCCTGCTGGTCGTAGGCCATCGAGTACCGGAATGCGCCCTGCTGGAAGTCGAGCCCGACCTTCGGCGCGACGTTCACGAGACGGAGCCCGGAGAAGCCGCCGACTCCCTTCGGCTGAGTCGCGTACGACGTGTGCGGCGCGGGCGCCGCCGGCAGGGCGGTGGTCGCTCCCTCGCCGACGATCCGGAAGCGCCCATCGGTCAGGGCAAGGTCGAAGACGTGCTTGAACGTCGTCGTGGCGCCGCTCTGGGGGATCGACGACCCGGGTCGGTAGGTGATGGGCGTCACCTGGCCCGCCAGCGTCGCGACGACCGTCGGCGGCGCCTGGTCGACCGCCTGGAGCAGCTTGAGGTCGACGGCGGTCACGTGGTAACTGGGGACGACGAGCGGCTTTCCAGCCGCCTTGGCGATCTGTGCCTGGAGCCCGGTGAGGTAGGCACCGGTCGCGGCGCCGGCCGCCTGCGTCGCGTCTCGCTTGCCGAGCGCCGTCTCGACGAGCTTCAGGTTCGCGATCGCGTCACCCGCGATCTGGCGCCCCGTCTGCGGCGTGATCGACACGACGTTCGGGGTGTGCTCGATCGTGACGGGGACGTTGACGGCGAGTGCACTGCCGGTGAGCCCCGAGATCGTACGCGCCGGGCTGCCGGCGACGACGATGAGCCCGGCGAATGACGCGGCGCCGGCGGCGAGGAGGCCTGCCTGCGAGCGGCGGCGGCGCGACCGCTCTCCCGGTGCCTGCTCGCGTCGCTGCAGGGCCTCCCGGGCGAGGATGATGAGCGGCCTGGCCGCGCAGACGATCGTCAGCGAGGCAAGCAGCGCGACCTTCGCCCAGTACTCGGTCTGCATCGGCGCGATCAGCAGCGCTCCGAGGAGGCCGATCGAGAGCGCGTAGATCCGCCGCCCGCGCGGCGTCTCCGGCGCCGTCCTCGGGTCGGTGATCATGAAGGCCAGGAAGATGAACACCTCCGGCGAGAGGATGAGCACCTTCCAGAAGTAGTAGTCGGCCACCGGGCCGAGGTGCCAGTTCGCGGAGAACGCGTGGCCGCTCAGGGCGAGGATGCCGAGAGCGCCGGCGAACGTGATCCAGAAGATGACGGCGACCGAGAGCATGCCCACGCGGCTCAGCACGACGAGCGCCCCGGCGACGATCACGAGCAGCACGGCCAGGAGCGCCGGCGTCATCGGGCCCCACCAGAACTGCAGCGGCTCCACCCGGGTCGAGCCCAGCACCACGAAGGTGAGCACCAGAGCGACGTTGGACGGGTTGAAGATATGCCGGCCCCGGAACTTGATCAGGTACTTCGAGGCCATCGCGACGGCCCCCGTCGCCGAGTAGATCCAGAGCCCGTTGGTCGACCACCAGTCGCCGTGCTGCGTCCCGGGGATCCGCATGATGAACGCGATCCCGTTCCCCGTCAGGAGCGCGCTTGCGGGCCAGATGATCGCCTGCTTCTGCCGGAACGTGATCACGAGCTCGATCAGCCCGCACGTGAGGATCGACGCGAAGATCTGCGGGAACGAGAGCCGGAAGTGGAACTGGGTCATCCCCAGCACGTAGAGGATGAGGAACGTCGCCGAGACGTGAAGGCGCGGATCCTTCGGCGAAGGCAGAATCACCGGATACGACCGGCCGGCAACGCGAAGCGAGTGTTTGGGCGCTACCGGCTCGCCGGCCACGACTCCATCTTAACCGCCAGAATGCGGCAGATGCAGCTCGGACAGGCTCTCCAGATCATCGACCACGTCGTCTCGTCGGCTCAGGGCCCGGTGTCCGTGTTCGTCGCCGACGACCACGGCGAGATCATCGCCGCGGCGACGATGGACGGTGCGGCCCCGGACACGCGGCTGAACGCTCAGCGCAAGGCCTACACGGCCGCCCGCAGCGATGCGCGCTCGACGGCCGAGCTTGCCGAGAAGGTTCGCGACGATGCGGTCGAGCGGGCGAGCTTCGACCCGTTCTTCACGTTCTTCCTGGGCGGAGTCGCAGCCTTCGACGGCGGCCGCCGCGTCGGCGCCGTCGGCGTGAGCGGCTTGCCCGGTGCCGAGGACGCGGCGCTCGCATCCGCCGCGATCGAGTCGGCGGGGCTCTCGACCGGCCCGTAACATGCCGCCCGTGGGAAACGGGGAGGCTCGCGAGATCGGCGTCGGCATGCTCGGCTACGCCTTCATGGGGAAGGCGCACTCCCGTGCGATGCGCGCGGTCCGGGAGCTCGATCCGCCGCTCCTGCCGGAGCTCGTCTCGATCTCCGGCAGAAACCGGGAGGCGCTCGACGAAGTCGCCAAGCGCTTCGGCTGGCAGGAGGCGGTCTCGGACTGGCGCGAGCAGGTTGCCGACGACCGGGTCGAGCTCTTCGTCAACGGCGGCCCGAACTCGATCCACGCCGAGCCGTCGATCGCCGCGCTCGAGGCCGGCAAGCACGTCCTCTGCGAGAAGCCGCTCGGGCTCGACGCGGCCGAGTCGTACCGGATGTGGCAGGCTGCCGTGGGCGCGGGGACCGTCCACGCCTGCGGGTTCAACTACCGGTTCGTCCCTGCGATCCGTCGGGCCCGAGACCTGCTCGAAGCAGGCGCGGTGGGCGACATCGTCCACTTCCGTGCCCGCTACCTGCAGTCGTGGGGCTGGGATGCGGACACGAGCATCTGGCGCTTCGATCGCGCCCAGGCGGCGACGGGAGCGATCGGCGACCTCGGGACGCACATCATCGACCTGGCGCGCTTCCTCGCCGGTGAGATCGAGACGATCGCGGCAACGGTGCGCACCTACGTCCCCGGTCACGAGGTCGACGACGCGTTCACAGCCTCGATCGAGCTGTCCAACGGGGCTATCGGCACGCTCGAGGCGACACGCCTCGCGCGCGGCCGGGTCAACCAGCCCACGTTCGAGATCAACGGCTCGAAGGGGTCGATCGCCTACGACCTGGAGCACTTCGACGAGCTGTACGTCTCGGACGGCGGCCCCTTCCGCATCGAGCGGGTCACCGGCGACTGGTGGCCGCCCGGGCATCTGATCGGCTGGGGGGACACGTTCACGCTCGAGTATGCGGCCGTCCTCTCGGCGATCGCCGGCGACGGTGAAGTCGCTCCGTACTGCGCGACATTCGACGACGGCTACCGCGCCGCGGAGGTCTGCGACGCCATCCAGCGCTCTTCCGAGAGCGGGCAAAAAGAGAGGATCGAGTACCGATGAAAACCAGTTTGGGGATCTGGGCCTTCGGGCCGATGGCGACGCGGTTCGTGCCCGGCGGCTACCAGCCCCAGTGGCTCGGCGAGTCGATGGAGGCGAAGGTGCGCCGCGCCGTCGAGGGGCTCGGCGACCTGATCGACGGGTACGAGTTCCACTACCCGGGCGAGCTCTCGCCCGACAACCTCGACGTGGTGCGCGGGGCGCTCGACGGGCACGACATCTACTGCGTCGCAAGCGGCATGCACCTCGACCCGCTCTTCGGGAAGGGCGGCCTCTCCTCGCCCGACGACAAGGTGCGCGACGAGGCGATCCGGCGGACGCTCGACGGGGTCGACTTCACCGCCGAGCTGAGCGCGCACTTCATCATCTGGCCGGGGATCGAGGGCTACAACTATCCGTTCCAGACGCCGTACGCGGACTCGTGGGCACGCTTCATCGACGGCGTCGGCCAGGCCGCGACGCGGGCGAAGGAGCGCGGCGTCACGATCTTCCTCGAGCACAAGAACTCCGAGCCCGCGATGAAGATCTTCATGCGCAACGTCGGGATGACGCTGCACGTGATCCACACGCTGCGCCGGCAGGGCCTCGACAACGTCCAGGTCAACATGGACTGGCAGCACCTGATCATGAACGGAGAGAACCTCGGCGAGTACGTCGCGCTCCTGGCCGCCGAAGGGCTGCTCGGCCACCAGCATGCGAACTCGGGCTGGGGGACGTTCGACGACGACAACATGGTCGGCGCGACCGCGTTCATGGAGACGCTCGAGCTCGCACTCGAGCTGCGGCGTGCCGGCTACGGCGACAACGGGGAGCGGCTCGGGTTCGACCTGTACCCGTATACCGAGGACCAGGTCGGCGCGGTGAAGCGGTCGGTGCTGCAGTGGCGGTTCATCGACTCGGTCGCCGCGCGGATCGACGAGCCGGCGCTTCGAGAGGCTCAGCAGGCGAAGGATGCCGTTCGCGCCTACGAGCTCGTGTACGCCGCACTAGGCCAAAAAGAGCAATAACGACGGTGAGGCTTCAGCACGTCTCGATCGCGGTCCCGACGGGCGGTGCCGAGCGAGCACGCGCGTTCTACGGTGATCTGCTCGGGCTGGAGGAGCGAGATGTGCTCCCGGCTCTCGATCCGGCCGGGTTCGTCTGGTACCGGGCGGGGGGCGACCTCGAGCTGCACCTGATGCTCGTCGACGAGCTGCCGCCCGAGCGCGCGCACTTCTGCCTCGTCGTCGACGATGATCTCGAGGGACTGCGGGAGCGGCTCGAGGCGGCAGGCTCCCCGACCCGCGACGCGACGCCGCTCGTGGGACGCCCGCGGTTCTTCTGCCACGACCCGTTCGGGAACCTGGTCGAGCTCGCTCGGATCGAGGGATGAGCGATGTGCTGATCGGCCTCGACGTCGGGACGACCGGCGTCAAGGCCGTCGCGATCACCCCGGACGGGGAGATCGTCGCGACGGCGGAGGAGAGCTACACGCTCTCCACGCCGAGGCGCGGTTGGGCCGAGCAGGATCCCGAAGACTGGTGGCGGGGCGCGGAGGCCGCGCTGGCGCAACTGCCCGACGGGCCGGTGGGTTTCTCAGGCCAGATGCACGGGCTCGTTGCGCTGGGCGGGGCCGACGAGGTGCTGCGGCCCGCGATCCTCTGGAACGACCAGCGCACTGCCGCCGAGTGCGCCGAGATCGAGCGCCGCATCGGCCTCGACCGGCTGATCGAGCTGACCGGGAACCGGGCGCTGACCGGGTTCACCGCGCCGAAGCTCCTGTGGCTCGCCCGGAACGAGCCCGAGACCTACCGCCGGATCCGACGGATCCTCCTTCCGAAGGACTACGTCCGACTCCGGCTGAAGGGCGAGCATGCGATCGACGTCGCGGACGCCTCGGGGACGCTGCTCTTCGACGTCGGCGCTCGGCGCTGGTCGGAAGAGGTCTGCGCCGCCCTCGAGGTGCCGATGGAATGGCTGCCGCCGTCATTCGAGTCGACCGAGATCGCGGGAGCAGGCGACCAGGCGGCCGGCGCGCTCGGCGTCGGGATCGTCGAGCCTGGTCCCGCCTCGGTCGTGCTCGGAACGTCGGGTGTGGTCTTCGCCGTGCTTCCCGGTTACGCGCCCGACCCCGAGGCGCGCGTCCACGTCTTCTGCCATGCCGTGCCGGGGACGTGGCACGCGATGGGCGTGATGCTCTCGGCCGCGGGCTCGTTCGCGTGGCTGCGGAAGGTCGTCGGCGCCGGGTACGGCGAGCTCGACGAGGAGGCCGGGCGGTGGGAGCCGGGTGCCGAGGGACTGCTGTTCGCGCCCTATCTCCAGGGCGAGCGGACGCCGCACGCCGACCCCGACGTCCGCGGAGCCTTTACGGGTCTGTCCCTTCGGCACGACCGCGGCGCGCTCGTACGGGCGGTGCTCGAGGGCGTCGCCTACGGCCTGAGGGATTCGCTCGAGCTCCTGCGGGCGCTCGGCGCACAGCCGACCGTCGGCCGCGTGTCGGGCGGTGGCGCGCGCAGCGAGCTCTGGCTGCGGATCGTCGCCTCCGTGCTCGACCTGCCGCTCGAACGGATGGAGTCCGAGGCGGGCGCAGCCTTCGGCGCGGCGCTGCTCGCCGGCGTGCAGGAGGGTGTGTTCGCCGACGCGGGCGAGGCCGTCTCCCGCTGCGTCCACGTCGAGGGCCGCGTCGACCCGGAGCCCGCCTGGGTCCAGGCGTACGCGAAGGGATATGAGCGCTTCGGCGAGCTGTACCCGCGGCTGGCGTCTCGGCCGTGACGGGCATCCTGCAAAGTGAGCTCGAGGAGCGGCGCGGCCGGCTGCTCGACCACGTCCGCGACGGCGGCCTCGGCGGGTATGTGCTCGTCGAGCCGGACTACATCCGCTACTTCACGGGCTTCGTCTTCCTCTCCAACGAGCGGCCCATCATGTTCGCGGAGAGCGCGAGCGGAGAGACGGCGGTGTTCGTTCCCGAGTTCGAGGTCGAGCGCACCCGCGCCGAGAGCACGTTCGAGCGCATCGAGTCCTATCCGGAGTACCCGGGGGTCGAGCACCCGATGACGATCTTCGCCCGGGTGCTCGCCGATCTCGGGATCCGCGAGGCGATCGGCGCCGACGGAGACGGCTATCCGGGCATCCTCGGCTACCAGGGCCCGCCGCTCTCCGAGGTGACCTCGGCCCGCGTTCAACCGCTGTCGGATGTGATCGAGGACATGATGCGGCGGAAGAGCGAGCGCGAGCTCGAGCTGATCCGCGAGAGCGGCCGCTGGTGCTCGCGCGCCCACCGGCTCCTCCAGGAGTACTCACGCGTCGGCGTCACCGAGACCGAGGCGAGCCTCCGGGCGGGCCACGAGGCGACGCTCGAGCTCTTCGCGGCGCTCGGCGACGACGTCGGGCAGCAGGGCTCGTCCGACGGCGTCTCGGCGGGGTATCGCGGCCAGATCGGGCTGCGCAGCTCCTGGGCGCATGCCGTCGCGCACAACATCGCGTTCCAGCCGGGCGACGTCCTCGTCACCGAGACGAGCGCGCCGATCTGGGGCTACAACGCGGAGCTCGAGCGGGCGATGATCATCGGCCCGCCCACCGACGAGATGCGCCGCCTGTTCGACCACACGGTCGCCGTGCAGCAGGTCGCGTTCGAGGCCTTCCGGCCGGGCGCCACCTGCGCCGACATCGACGGGGCGGTGATGCGCTACCTCGAGGAAAACGGGCTCCTGCAGTACTGGCGCCAGCACACGGGCCACGGGATCGGGCTGCGCAACCACGAGGCTCCGTTCCTCGACGTCGGTGATTCGACGCCGATCGAGCCGGGGATGGTGTTCACGATCGAGCCGGGCCTCTACTCGCCCACGGTCGGCGGCTTCCGCCACTCCGACACGATCGCGGTCACCCCCGGCGGGATCGACGTGCTCACCGAGTACCCCCGGGACATCGAGAGCCTCACGATCCCTCTCTAGCCGACGACGGTGGAGCGGCGGATCCGCGGATCCGTCCAGACGTCGAGGTCGTCGCGGCTCGTCGAGGAGAACTCGCTCACGATCGCGCCTTCATCGCCGGCCTGAAACCAGTGCAGGGTGTCGGGCGGGATCGTGTGCTGCTCGCCGGGGTGGAGTGCGATCTCGTGCCACACCGTGAACGCCGCTCGGTCCGCGTCGGCGAGCCTCGCCGCCGGTGACGGCGCGGGCTCGCCCTCGACGTAGAGGTAGACGACCCCGGTGCGGCAGCGGAACGTCTCCTCCTTGCCGGGCGTGCCCTCGAAGGGCGGGTGCCGGTGCTCGGGGCAGGTCTGGCGCGGGAAGAGCACGAGCTCCTTGGCGCAGTAGCGGTCGGTGTTCACGTAGACGACGACCTCGAGCCCGATCTCGTCGAGGCGGGAGAGCCCGAAGTCGGCGATCTCGATCGTCTCGCGCTCCTCCGCCGTGAGCACGGTGCCGGCGCCGGCAAGGATCTCGGCTGCGCGCCTCCTCGCGGCGACTATCTCGGCCTGGGACAGCACGCGGCGATCGTAACTGCGTATCCTCGGTCGCCGATTCGACTACGGGGAGGGCTCATGGGACTGGAAGAGAGGACGGCGGTGATCACAGGGGCGAGCCGCGGGATCGGGGCGGAGGTTGCGCGGATGCTGCACGAGCGCGGCGTCAACCTCGGGCTGGCGTCCCGTTCCGGGGAGGCCAGCTGGGGATGACCTACAAGCCTGTCACCTGGGGGATCATCTCGACGGCGCACATCAACCGACTGCTGATCCCGGGTGCGCATGCCTCGCCGAAGGTCGAGCTCGCCGCGGTTGCGAGCCGCGATCTGGCGCGCGCCGAGGAGTACGCGCAGAAGTGGCAGATCCCGGTCGCGTACGGCTCCTACGAGGAGCTCCTCGCCGACGACACGATCGAGGCCGTCTACATCTCGCTGCCCAACACGATGCACTGCGAGTGGTCGATCAAGGCGGTCGAGGCGGGGAAGCACGTGCTCTGCGAGAAGCCACTCTCGCGCCATCCCGACGAGGTTGTCGCTGCGTTCGACGCGGCGGAGCGCGCGGGCCGGTTTCTCTCGGAGGCGTTCATGTACCGCCACAACCCGCAGACGGCGCGGATCGTGTCCCTCGTCGAGTCGGGGGCGATCGGGGAGCTGCGGCTCGTGCGCTCGGTGTTCGGCTACTCCCTCTACGACGCGGACAACATCCGGCTGCGGCCCGAGGTCGAGGGCGGCGCGCTGATGGACGTCGGGTGCTACTGCGTGAGCGCGTCGCGGCTGCTGGGCGGCGAGCCGGACGCGCTGGCGGCGCTTGCCTGGTACGGCGAGACCGGCACCGACTGGGTCTTCGAGGGGATGATGCGGTTCCCCGGCGACGTGCTCGCCCAGTTCTACTGCGGCACGGCACTGCCCGAGGCGGACGAGCTCGAGGTGATCGGGAGCGAGGGCTCGCTCTTCGCAGACGACCCGTGGCACTGCCGCGTGCCGGTGATCGAGCTGCGGCGCGGGGGAGAGGTCGAGCGGATCGAGCTCGAGCCCGTCGATTCCTACCGGCTCGAGCTGGAGAACCTGTCGGACGCGATCCGCGGCGAGGCGCAGCTGCTGCTGGGACGCGAGGATGCGATGGGTCAGGCGGTGGCGCTCGACGCGCTCCATAGCTCGGCCGCCCACGTGCCGCCTCAGCCCGGGTAACCGGCTGTCGTCGTGTGAGGCGGGCATTCCGCGCCCTCCCCGATCTCGTGACCGTCCCGCTTGATCTCGAACAACTTGTTGCAGCCGAACGTCGCGGCGGTGAAGCCCCATCTCGAGAACACGTAGATCCCCGCGCCCTCGCCGAAGGTGCCCGTGTAGGAGGCGGCTCCGAAGGGGACTCCGACCGTCTGCGCGGGCTGGACCGAGACCGACGTGATCCCCGCCTTGTGAAGCCGGGCGATGCCCTCCCGGGCGCTCGCGCCCCAGTAGTCGAGCTCCCAGGACTGGCTGTGGGTGTTGTGACCTGCGATCGGGTTGATGTAGGCGTAGGCATACGGCGCCCAGCGGGCCGAGTCGAAGAGGCTGGCGGCGACGGTCACGACTGCCAGGAGCGGGAGCGCGATTCGCCATCGTGAGCCGCGCGCAGACCGGCGCTCGGCCAGTGCTAACGCCCCGGCCGCGAGCCCTATCAGGGCGGGCAAGGCGAAGAGCAGGTGGCGGATGCCGTCGTAGATGACGGCTCCGCTCAGGAGGATCCCGACGGGCACGACAACGCCCTGGAGCACGAGCGGCACGAGCGCGATCGACCTGTCTGCGCCTGCGGTGTCGCGCCGCCGAAGGACGATGACGCCGAGCACGGTCAGCCCGACTACGAGGGTGGCAATGGTGAGGAGCGGAAGCTGTGCGCCGAGCCAGGCCGGCACGTACCACCATGGAAGGTGGCCGCTTTGGACGTCGCCGCCCGCGACCCGGATCGGCCCATCCCACGGATAGGCGATGGAATTCCTGCTGGCGTCGCGCAGCCACTGCACGAGGTCGATCCGCGCGATCGGGTTCGTCGCCCAGACGAAGGCCGTGGCAACCGCCAGCGCCGCCAGCGACGCGATCGCGGGCGGGAGCACCGCGCGAGGCCGGCCGCGGGCCCACGCCCAGGCGCCGAAAGCGCCACAGGTCAGCCCGAGGAACCCGGCGAGGAGCAAGAAGCTCCCAGGGCGGGTCCCGAGTGCGACCGCCGCTCCGGCGCCGACGAGCAGCACGCCGAGAAGCGTCGCCTTCCTGGGTTTCCGGATGACGATGCTGAAGACGAGCCCGGCGGTGATCAGGTTGAGGCCGGCGGCGACCGGCACGTCCTTGAAGTCCAGGTGCGACATCCCGAGCCACAGGGGCGTGGCAAGCGTCAGCGACCACGCGAACGCCGCCGCGAGGGCGGACCGGAACACGAGACCGACCGCGAGAGCAAGGGCCGTGACGGAGAAGACCGACAACGCCAGCGTGATCCCGCCCTGATACAGGTACGTCGCCGAGTCGTCTTGCTGCAGGTGGTGCGTCGAGCCGGTGAAGACCGTGTGGAGCAGATCTGCGAACTGCTGGATGAAGACCCCGTAGAACTCCGAGTTCAGGTAGACCGCGTTGTAGGCCTGGGTGAGCGAATCCGACGAGGGGATCGCACGCACCTGGAGGCCCGCCGCGGTATCGGTGGCTGCGTCCCAGCCGATGCCGCCGACGGCGAGGGACCAGCCCGCGATCATGATCGATCCGACTCCGAGCGCGACGAGGCATGCGATCAGGTAATTCCTCAGCGTCCACCTGCGCCAGTCCGGGGTCGAGGCCTGCGTCGCCGGCGCTGCCGGAGCCCGAGAACCGGCTGGCGGCTGATCAGTCCCCGCGGGCGAAGCCACGGCTGAACCTTTTCACAGGTTCAGGCCGGCGCGATGGAACCGCTGTAGAGCTCGGCCATGACCGCCCACTCGGGCTCGTAGACGTGCGCCGACTTCGCGTGTACGACGAGCGGGCCGACCGGGCGGCCGAGCTCGCCTGCGACGTGCTCCGCGAGATGGGCGAGCTCGACGAGGTTCCCGTACGCCTTCTTCCCGAAGTCGAGAGAGTGCGCGTACACGACCAGCTGGAGTTGTCTTTCCGAGTTGGCGGCACCCTCGCGCAGCCAGAAGTCGAGCATGCTCACGCACGGGATGTACGAGGTGTCGGTGAGCGGCTGAAAGGTCGTGATCGTGGCCGAACGGGCCTCAGGGTCGTCACGGAGCCGGTCGACGACCCATGCGATCTGGTCCCGCCCGGTGCCCGCGTAATCGAAGAGCCGCGCGGCGTAGCTCTTGGCGTTCCCGAGCTCGGGCACGTCGACGTGGTCGAAGAAGTTGCGGTGCATCCAGTCGAGCCAGCCGGGGTCGCCGAGCTCGGCGATCACCGGGTCGCCCGAGTCCGGCCGCTCGACCGCCAGCGTGAGCAACGCCAACTCCTTGGTCACCTGCCCGTCGTAGCTCGCGATGTCCCCCCGCTCGAGGATCTCCCGCGAGACCGCGAGCCATCCTTCGCCCAGCGAGGGCGCCTCGACCACCACAATCGACATGCCCCGACGGTACCTGCCCCGGCGGGACGGGGCGTGCGGTGCCTGACACCAGCCGTCCCGCAAAGGCGCATGAACACTGGGGCGTTGTCCGCGATCTGAACGGTGTCTGACACCAGACCTGTCCCTTCGGGACGCGTCGGGTCATGTGTCGATGCGGTCGCCTGTCTCCGCGTCGAAGAGGTGGATCGTGTCGGGCTTGATGCGGAGCTTGATGCGGCTCCCGCGGGTGGGGACGGCGGCGGGGTCGATGCGGGCGATGATGTCGGGGTGGTCGACGACCTGCTCCTGGGCGCCGAAGGTGCCGTGGACGTAGGCGTCGGACCCGAGCTCCTCGACCGCCTGCACCGTCACCTCGAACCCGTCCTCGCCGTCTGCGGCGACGACCAGAGACTCCGGGCGGAACCCGAGCACGATCCGCTCGCCCTGCACCCGGGGGATCGGGACACGCGTCCCGGCCAGGAGCGCGTGGCCGTCGTCGACCGCAGTCTCGTGGAGGTTCATCGCGGGGGAGCCGATGAAGCCCGCGACGAGCACGTTCGCCGGGTGCGTGAACAGCCGGTGGGGGGTGTCGACCTGCATCAGCAAGCCCCGGTCGAGCACAGCCACACGATCCCCCATCGTCATCGCCTCCACCTGGTCGTGGGTGACGTAGACGGTGGTGACCCCGAGCCGCCGCTGGAGCGAGGCGATCTGCGTCCGCGTCTGGACGCGGAGCTTCGCGTCGAGATTCGAGAGCGGCTCGTCGAGCAGGAAGACCTGCGGCCGGCGGACGATCGCGCGGCCCATCGCCACGCGCTGGCGTTGGCCGCCCGAGAGCGCCTTCGGCTTGCGGTCGAGGTACTCCTCGAGGTCGAGCATCTTCGCCGCCTCGGCGACGCGGCTCCGGATCTCGGCCTTCGGGAGGTGTGCGAGCTTCAGGGCGAACCCGATGTTGTCGGCTACCGACATGTGCGGGTAGAGCGCGTAGCTCTGGAACACCATCGCCACGTCCCGCGACTTCGGCGGCAGGAACGTGACGTCGCGGTCGCCGATCGAGACCGAGCCGGAGTCGACCCCCTCGAGCCCCGCCAGCATCCGGAGGCTCGTGGACTTGCCACAACCAGACGGACCGACGAGGACGAGGAACTCTCCGTCCTGGATATCGAGCGAGAGGTCGTCGACCGCCGGGCGGTCGGACTTGGGGTAGGTGCGCGTTGCGTGGTCGTAGGTGACGGTTGCCATTCAGCTGTCCTCCGAGATCAGTGGTCTTCCGAAACCGAATTATCACCAGCTCTTGACAAAGTGCTCCCGTATGCGCAATGCTCCGCAACTGTGAGAGCGCTCTCACACTATCAGGCAAATGCCCTCGGTGTGAGGGCGCGAGATCCCGAAATCGGGAAAGAGGAAGGGAGAGCTCAGTGAGAACCAGGACTCCGTGGCGGCCCCGTAGAGCGGCCGCGGCGACCCTTGTGGTCGCACTCGTGACTACGGGCGCGCTCCTTGCGAGCTCAGCGTCCGCGACGAGTCATGGAAACGTGACGCTTCGCGTCGATCTGTTCGGCGACTTCGGCTACCACGACCTGTACAAGCAGTTCGAGAAGGCCCACCCGGGCGTCACCATCAAGGAAGACATCGAAAGCTACGCGGACCACCACGCCAACCTCGCGAAGCACCTTGCGACCGGCGCCGGCGCCGACGACGTCGTCGCCATCGAGGTCGGCTTCATCGCGCAGTTCAAGGCGCAGCCGCAGAACTTCGTCGACCTCAACCAGTACGGCGCCTCGAAGCTCAAGAGCCAGTGGCTTCCGTGGAAGTGGGCGCAGTCGATTGCTCCCAACGGGGCGCAGATCGGCCTCGGCACAGACGTCGGAAGCATGGGCATCTGCTACCGCCGTGATCTGATGCAGGCGGCCGGCCTGCCGACGAGCCGCGACGCGGTCTCGAAGCTCTGGCCGACCTGGGCCGATTTCATCAAGACGGGCCAGAAGTTCGAGGCCAAGGCGCCGAAGGGAACCTTCTTCTTCGACTCGGGCTCGAACGTCTTCAACGCGATGATCGGGCAGCTGAATCCGGCCTACTACGACGCCAAGGGCAACGTGATCGTCGCCAACAACCCCCAGGTCAAGCAGGCCTGGAACACGACGATGAGCGGCATCGCCAAGGGCGAGTCCGCCGGCCTTGCCGCATTCTCGACCTCGTGGAACACCGGGTTCCAGCAGGGTAACTTCGCAACGGTCACCTGCCCGGCGTGGATGATGGGATACATCCAGGGACAGGCTCCGAAGACCGCGGGCGACTGGGACATCGCAGCCGTCCCGGGCGGCGGGGGCAGCTGGGGCGGGTCGTTCCTTGCCATCCCCAAGCAGTCGAAGAACGCCGACATGGCCTACCAGCTGATCAAGTTCCTGACCTCCCCGGCCTCGCAGGCGTACGTCTTCAAGCAGACCGGGAACCTACCGAGCGAGCCGGTGGTCTACGCGAACCCGGCGATCGCGAACTTCAAGAACCCGTTCTTCAACAATGCTCCCGTCGGGAAGATCTTCACGTCCTCCGTCAAGGAGTTGAAGCCGCAGATCACGGGCCCCCACCAGGGTGACATCCAGACTGCGTCCTCGAACGCGATCCAGCGGGTCGAGCAGAAGAAGCAGACACCCGCCCAGTCCTGGGCTCAGTTCCTCAAGGACGTCGGGAACGTCGCGACCTGATCTCCTCCGAGAGAGCGGGCGCACGGGGTCGGCCGGTTCCCGCACCGGCCGGCCCCGGCGATCGCTTCACGGACGAGGGGGCGGTAACTTATGGCGAAGGCGATGGACATTTCCCGGCCGGCTGTCGCGCGCAGCGAGCTCTCGTTCCGCGACAAGGCCACGCGGCTCGACACGAAGCTCTCGCCGTACCTCCTCGTCGCGCCGTTCTTCATCCTCTTCGCGATCTTCGGCGCGTTCCCGCTCGTCTACACGGCCTGGGTCTCCCTGACCGACCGCAACCTGCTCGACCCGACGTCTCACTTCGTCGGGCTCCAGAACTACACGAATCTGATCCACGACTCGTACTTCTGGAACGCGGTCGAGAACACCCTCGCGATCTGGGTGCTCGCCACGATCCCGCAGCTTCTGTTCGCACTCGGGATCGCGCACGTGCTGAACACGCAGCTCCGTATGCGGACGTTCTTCCGCATGACCGTGCTGCTGCCTCAGGTGACGTCTCTGGTCGCCGTGGCGTTGATCTTCACGCAGCTCTTCGACTTCCGCTACGGGCTCATCAACTACCTCCTGAGCGAGGTCGGGATCGGGAAGGTCGACTGGGAGGCAGGGACGTTCTCGTCCTGGATCGCGCTCTCGGTGATGGTCACCTGGCGCTGGACGGGCTACAACGCCCTGATCTACCTCGCGGCGATGCAGGGCATCCCGGAGGAGCTCTACGAGGCCGCGGCCGTGGACGGCGCGAGTGGGTGGCAGCAGTTCATCCACGTCACGATCCCGTCGCTGCGGCCGACGATCATCTTCACCGTCATCATCTCGACGATCGGCGGGCTGCAGCTCTTCACGGAGCCGTTCCTCTTCCAACCTCTGAAGCAGGCCGGCACCGGCGGCTCCGACAGGCAGTACCAGACGGTCGCGATGTACCTGTACGAGAAGGCCTTCGGCGGTAGCGAGTTCAAGTTCGGCTACGCCTCGGCGATCGCGTGGAGCCTCTTCCTGCTGATCGCGTTCATCTCGCTCATCAACTTCCTGGTCATCCGGCGCATCAGGTCGGCCGACTAGTGACCGTCGTCCCCGCCAGACTGCGTCGTCTCAATCTGGGCCACCGCCGCCAGAAGACGCAGGTCTACCGGCGCTTCCGCGGGCCGGGACCGCTGTCCTACATCGCGCTGACGGTGATCGCGCTCCTGTCGCTGTTCCCGCTCTACTGGTCGTTCGTCGTCGCCTCGCACGACACCGCCAGCGCGAGCAGCTACCCGCCCGTGCTCACTCCCGGGACGCAGCTCTTCCACAACATCGGACGGCTCTTCAACTCGGGCGAGGTGAACGTGGACTTCTGGGCGGCGCTCGTCAACTCGTTCATCGTTGCGGGCTCGGTGACCGTCGCCGTCGTCTTCTTCAGCGCGCTCGCCGGCTTCGCCTTCGCGAAGCTCAGCTTCCGCGGGAGCTCGGCGCTTCTGATCGTGATCGTCGTGACGATGATGGTGCCGGTTCAGCTCGGAGTGATCCCGCTGTACATCGAGATGATCCACTTCCACTGGGTCAACCAGCTGAAGGCGGTGATCGCGCCGAACCTCGTCACCGCTTTCGGCGTCTTCCTGATGCGCCAGTACATCGTCCAGTCGGTGCCGAACGAGCTGGTCGACTCCGCCCGCGTCGACGGCTGCAACACCTGGCGGATCTTCTGGCACGTGATCCTGCCGGCCGTGCGTCCCGTCGCCGCGGTGCTCGGGCTGCTCACGTTCACGATGACCTGGAACGACTTCTTCTGGCCGCTGATCGTGCTCTCGTCGCAGCACCCGACGGTGCAGGTGGCCGTGTCGGCGCTCGCGAGCGGGTACGTCGAGGACTACGCGCTCGTGCTCACGGGCACGTTCATCTCGATCCTGCCGCTGCTCGTTCTGTTCCTCGTGCTCGGGAAGCAGATCATCGGCGGGATCATGCAGGGGGCGGTGAAGGGATGACCATCCCGGTCCCCGCGCTGACAGGCTCGCTCGTGCGCTTTCCCGACGGGTTCCTCTGGGGCGCGGCCACCTCGGCGTATCAGATCGAGGGCGCAGTGTCCGAGGACGGCCGGGGCGTCTCGATCTGGGACACCTACGCCCGCACGCCGGGTCGCGTCGTGAACGGCGAGACGGGGGATGTCGCCGCCGACCACTATCACCGCTATCTCGAGGACGTCGCGATCATGCGCGAGCTCGGGCTCTCGGCGTACCGGTGCTCATTGTCGTGGCCGCGCATCCAGCCGGGAGGCCGCGGCCCCGCCAACGAGCGCGGGCTGGACTTCTACCGGCGGCTCTTCGACGCGCTCCTCGAAGCGGGCATCGAGCCGCACCCGACGCTCTTCCACTGGGACCTCCCGCAGGAGCTCCAGGACGCGGGTGGGTGGCCGGCGCGCGAAACGGCACAGAGGTTCGGCGAGTACGCCGGCATCGTCTTCGACGCGCTCGGCGATCAGGTCCGGAACTGGTTGACGCTGAACGAGCCGTGGTGCGCCTCCTTCCTCGGCTACGGGATGGGGCGGCACGCGCCGGGCATCCACGACGGCCGGCAGGCGGTCGCCGCAGCCCACCACCTGATGCTCGCCCACGGGCTGGCGGTCTCCCGGCTCCGGGCGACCAGGCCGGGATCGGAGATCGGCATCGTGCTGAACGTCGAGCCGCATCTGGCCGCATCCGACTCGCCCGAGGACGTCGCGGCGGCCACGCTCGCCGACGGCATGCACAACCGCATCTTCCTCGAGCCGGTTCTCCGCGGGCGGTACCCCGACGACGTGCTCGACCATCTCGCGACCCGGGTCGACCTCGGGCACATCCACGACGGGGACCTCGCGGTGATCTCGGCGCCGCTCGACGTCCTCGGCGTCAACTTCTACCGCCCGACGATGATCGCCGCGCGCTCCGAGCCGGCCCCGGGTGGGTGGACGGCCTGGCCGGGCGACGAGATGACCGAGGCCGTGCCGCAGGAGCGCGAGCACACCGCGATGGGTTGGCCCGTCGTCCCCGAGGAGTTCGAGAACCTGCTCCTCCGTCTGGGCGCCGAGTACCGTGGCCTGCCCCTGATCGTCACCGAGAACGGCGCCGCCTACGACGACCGGCTCGAACGCGGCGTCGTTCGCGATACCGAACGGATCGCCTATCTGGACAGCCACCTCCACGCGCTCCACCGGGCGCTCGAGGCCGGAGTGGACGTACGCGGGTACTTCGTGTGGTCGCTCCTCGACAACTTCGAATGGTCCGAGGGCTACTCGAAGCGGTTCGGGATCGTCTACATCGACTACGAGACGCTCGAGCGGATCCCGAAGGCGAGCGCGCGCTGGTACTCGCGGCTGATCGGCCGCAATGCGCTCGGCGAGGGAGAGGAGGGCTGATGGCCGGCCGGGGGGATGCGCGCACGGCGGCGGCGCCGCCGACCCCGCCGACGCTCGAGGAGGTCGGCGAGGTCGCCGGCGTCTCGCGCGCGACCGTCTCGCGCGTCATCAACAACTCGCCGCGTGTGAGCCCCGCGGCGCGCGAGTCCGTCGAGCGCGCCATCGCGAAGCTCGGCTACTCGCCGAACCAGGCAGCGCGGAGCCTCGTCACGCGTCGCACTGACGCCGTCGCGCTCGTGGTCGCCGAGCCGGAGGCGCGGTTCTTCTCCGACCCGTTCTTCTCCGGGGTGGTGCGCGGGGTGGGGAGCGCGGCCGCCGAGCTCGACAAGAACGTGCTGCTCCTCGTTCTCCAGGACGAGCAGGACCGGGACCGCGCGCTGCGCTACCTGCGGCCCGAGCACGTTGACGGCGTGCTGCTGATGTCGCTCCACGGGGACGATCCGCTGCCGAGTCAGCTCGAGCAGGCGGGGGTGCCGACGGTGTTGATCGGGCGGCCGCTAGGGCGCTCGGTGTTCCCGTACGTGGACGCCGACAACCGGGGCGGGGCGCGCCAGGGGGTCGAGCATCTGATCGGGCTCGGGCGCCGTACGGTCGCCACGATCGCCGGGCCCGCCAACATGTGCGCCGGGATCGATCGGCTCGACGGCTACCGGGATGCGCTCGAGAGCGCTGGGCTGCGCGTGCGGAAGGGCCTGGTCGGGGAGGGCGACTTCTTCGAGGAGAGCGGCTACCGCGAGATGACCCGGCTGCTCTCGCGCAAGCCCGAGATCGACGCCGTGTTCGCGGCGTCGGACCTGATGGCGATCGGCGCGATTCGGGCGCTGCGGGAGGCGGGCCGCAAGGTACCCGACGATGTCGCGGTCGTCGGGTTCGATGACGCGCCGATCGCCTCGCTCACCCTCCCGCCGCTCACGACGATCCGTCAGCCGCTCGACACGATGACGAGCGTCGCCGCGGACCTGCTCGTCCGCCGTCTCGGCAACGGCGCCGGCAAGCCCGAGCACATCGTCTGCGCGACGACGTTCGTCCGCCGCGCCTCGGCCTAGCCTGGACTGCCTCCAGCCTAGTCCTCGAGGGGCAACTCTTCGACGTCGTCGCGCGTGATCGTCCACGCGCGGAGCTCGCCGAACTCGAGGCCGTAGATCAGAAACGGTTTCCCGGCCCAGAGGCCGGACAGCTCGCGGTCGGTGCGGGAGGGGCGCGGCTCGGTCTCGGGATGCGAGTGGAAGACGGCGAGCTCGTAGCCGTCGTCCTCGAGGAACCACACGTCCGGGTCGATCTCGAGCTCGTAACGATACGGGGAGGCAAGGCGGTTCCGGCCGCGGACGTAGCGCTCCGCGACGCCGTCGCGGAGGACGATCACGCCGCAGCATTCGTTCGGCGCCTCCTCCAGGGCATGCGCATGGAGCTCCTCGCGGATCGTGCGTGAGATCTTCATGTTGGGACTACCACCAGAGCGTCTCCTCCATCGATGCCTCGACGTCCTCGGCGTTCCAGAAGTCGCCGGAGAGGTACTTCCAGCCGCCGTCGGCCAGCACGGCCACGACGACCGACCCCTCGGGGAGCTCGCCCGCGATCTTCCGGGCGACGTGGACCACCGCTCCTGCGGACACGCCGGCGAAGATACCTTCGCGGTCGAGCAGGCCGTGCACGGCGGCGACCGATTCGGCGTTCGACACGAGGATCTTGCGGTCGAGCTTCGACACGTCGAGGATCGGCGGCACGTAGCCGTCCTCGAGCGACCGCAGCCCCATGACCGGGTCGCCCGGCAAGGGCTCGGCGGCCGCCACGACCACGTCCGGGAACGCCTCCCGCAGCCGCGCGCCTGTCCCCATCAGCGTCCCACCCGTCCCGAGCCCGGCCACGAGCGCGTCCACGCGCGGGAGGTCGCGCACGATCTCCGCGCCGGTCCCCTCGTAGTGAGCCCGCGGGTTCCACTCGTTCGCGTACTGGAAGAGCATCGTGTAGCGCGGGTCTGCGGCGGCCATCTCTTGCGCGAGTCGCACCGCCCCGTTCGAGCCCTCGTTCGCCGGCGAGTCGACGATCGTGGCGCCGTACAGCTGCAGCACGAGGCGCCGCTCCGGCGTCGCGTTCGCCGGCATCACGCACGTCAGCTCGTACCCGCGCAGCTTTGCGACAAGTGCCAGCGAGATCCCCGTGTTCCCCGAGGTCGGCTCGAGGAGCTCGGCACCCGGCTCGAGCCCGGCCGCATCGACCATCGCCAGCGCGACCCGGTCCTTGATCGAGCCGGTCGGGTTCTGGCCCTCGAGCTTCGCGTAGATCTTGACCCCCGGCGGCGAAAGCCGCGAGAGCTCGACGAGCGGGGTGTTCCCGATCAGGTCGAGGAGCGAACTAGCGACGGCCATTCCCGCCGGCCATGGCAGGCAGGAGGACGACCGTCGCGTCGTCGCGCACGGGCGCGTCGAGACCGCCGCTCGTCCGGACGTCCTCGCCGTCGACGTACACGTTCACGTACGGCTGGATCTCCGACCCGTCGTAGACCTTTGCACCGAGCTCCGGCACCCGCTCGGAGAGATCCTCGAGCAGCTCCCGTACGGTCGAGCCCGATGCCTCGACCTCGCGCGCGCCACCCGCCTCACTACGGAGGACCGGTGGTACACGTATCACACTCAATTTCCGGCTCCGCCGGGGGTGCTCATCGCGTGCAGAACTCGACGTAGTCGATGTACTCGGTGACGGTCGGGTGCTCGCCGCAGACCGGGCAGTCCGGGTTGCGCCTGATCTTCACCTCGGTGAAGTCGGTCGTGAGCGCGTCGAACAGGAGCAGCCGGCCGACGAGTGGCTCGCCGATCTCGGCGGCGAGCTTCAGAGCCTCGTTGGTCTGGAGCGTCCCCACGATGCCCGGCAGCACGCCGAGCACGCCGCCCTCCGAGCACGACGGTGCGAGCTCGGGCGGCGGAGGAGAGGGGTAGAGGCAGCGGTAGCAAGGTCCCTCGTGGGGCTTGAACACCGTGACCTGGCCCTCGAATCGGTAGATCGACCCGTGCACGACCGGGATCCCGCGCCACACCGACGCGTCGTTGACGAGGTAGCGGGTGGGGAAGTTGTCGGCGCCGTCGACGATGATGTCCCACCCGTCGTCGAGGATCCGGTCGATGTTCTCCGACGTCAGCCGCTCGCGGTAGGTCGTCACCTCGACGTCCGGGTTCAGCGCCTCGATCGCTCGCCTCGCGGAGTCGACCTTCGGCGTGCCGAGGGTGTTCAGCGAGTGCGCGATCTGGCGCTGCAGGTTCGACTCGTCGACGATGTCGGCGTCGATGATCCCGAGGTGGCCGACGCCTGCCGCTGCGAGGTAGAGCGACGCAGGCGAGCCCAGGCCGCCGGCTCCGATCAGCAGGATCTTCGAGTCGAGCAGCCTGAGCTGCCCGGCCTCACCGATCTCGGGGATCAGGAGGTGCCGCGAGTAGCGCGCACGCTTCTCCGGCGAGAGCTGCTTGGGGATGACGATCTCGAGCCCGTTGCGCTTCCAGTCCGTATAGCCGCCGGCGAGCGACATCGGCCGCTCGAAGCCGAGCGCGAGCAGCGACTCGGCGGCGAACGCCGAGCGCGATGCGGAGGCACAATAGAGCACCACCGGCGTGGTCTTGTCGGTCACCACGTTCTCGATCCGCGACTCGAGGTTCCCGCGCGGGATGTGGACCGCGCCGGGGAGATGGCCCTCGTCCCACTCGTCCTGCTCGCGAACGTCGATCCACGCTGCACCCTCGAGATCCTGCGCCTCGCGGGCATCGACCTCGACGATGCGGCTCCTTTACTTCCTTGAGAAGTTCCCTGTAGGTCGCCATTCCTTCAAAAACTATAGTAGCGCCCCGCGCATTCCCTTGCGGCTACCTTTTCCGTGGAAGTCCCCTTGCAGTCTCGTACATCCGCCTACGTCGCCGTCGCCGTCGCCGCTCTGATCGCGGCCGGAGTTGTCATCGGCCTCACGGTCGACACGCGCACGACGCCGCATCAGCCGCAGGCCGCGAGCGGAAAGCCGCCCGTACCGCAGGGCCTCACCGGCAGCCTGGGCCGGCAGATCGAGACCGCGTTCCGCAACTGGCCGCACGGCAGCATCTCCACGATGCAGCGGCTCGGCCTTCAGTACTCGGGAGGCAAGAGCCCGGCCGCGCGCAAGCGCAGCGCGATCGTCCAGTACTACCGCGGTGTCGCCCTCCTGTGGGCCGGGTACCCCTCCGACGCGCAGACCGCGCTCGAGAAGGCCAAGACGCTCGGCCGCGACACGATCATCCAGGGGCGCGCCGACAACCTGCTGCACCCCGAGTTCTTCCAGCCGGCCAACGGGCCGCCCTATCCGGTCTTCATCCCGACGACGCGGAACAAGCTCCTCGAGCAGGGCTCCCGCCTCCAACAGCAGGGTCGCCAGGTCTCCGCCGAGAGGCTCTTCGCCAGGGCCGCCAGGCAGCAGCCCGGCAACGTCGACGCGCTCGTCGCGAAGTCGGTCGGCCTCTTCGACGAGGACAACCTGACACCGGCATTCTCGAACCTCGGCCCGCTCTCGGCGCGCTTCCCGAAGAGCCAGATCGTCCACTACTACCTCGGCTATCTCCTCGCCTGGACGGCCCAGGGGCAACAGGCGATCTCCCAGTTCGAGAAGACCGTGAAGCTGGGCCCGAAGACCGAGATCGGCAAGGCGGCCACGAAGTTCCTCGCCGGCATCGCAGCCTCGCAAGGCTCAGGCTCGTAGCGCCGTCCGGCGCGGCTGTTAGAAAGCCACCCGTCGCGGTCGAGGCACGACGAGGGAGCAACTGGATTGGGTGAGGAGGAGGCGGGCGCCGCCTATCTCGAGGAAGAGCTCGAGAAAGCGGAGTCCGACGACGACGAGGAGGTCGACGAGGATCTACCGGGGCCGCCCCGGGAGGAGCTCGACGACGAGGAGATCGAGCCGTACGAGGTCGAGCTCACGACGGACTCGCTCCAGCTCTTCCTCAAGGACGTCGGTCGCGTCGACCTGTTGACGGCGGCCCAGGAGGTCGAGCTTGCCAAGCGGATCGAGAGGGGTGACCACCGCGCCAAGCAGGAGATGGTCGAGGCGAACCTCCGCCTGGTCGTCTCGATTGCCAAGCGCTACCGCAACCAGGGGCTCCCGTTCCTCGACCTGATCCAGGAGGGGACGATCGGCCTTGTCCGCGCGGCCGAGAAGTTCGACCACCGCCGCGGATTCAAGTTCTCCACCTACGCCACCTGGTGGATCAGGCAGGCGGTGGCGCGTGCACTCGCCGACAAGGGTCGCACGATCCGCATGCCCGTCCACGTCGTGGAGAAGCTGAACCGCATCCTCCGCGCCGAGCGGAAGCTCCGCGCGTCGCTCTCCCGCGATCCGACCTCGGCCGAGATCGCGAACGAGGTCGACATGCCGGTCCAGGAGGTCGAGCAGATCCGCCGCACCTCCCAGGCGCCCGTCTCGCTCGAGAAGCCCGTCGGAGACGACGACGAGTCCGAGTTCGGCCACTTCATCGAGGACGAGACCGAGCCGCTGCCCGACCAGGTCGCCGGCCTCAAGCTCCGCGACGAGGCGCTCGCGCAGGCGCTCGCCCAGCTCGGCGACCGAGAACGGCGCGTCCTCGAGCTCCGCTTCGGGCTGAACGGCGAGGCTCCGTGCACCCTCGACGAGGTCGGCCGTGCGTTCAACGTCACGCGCGAGCGCGTCCGCCAGATCGAGAATCACTCCCTGAAGAAGCTCCGCATCCTGGCCGACGCGGAAAAGCTCCGCGACGTCGCCTAGACTCGCCTCCGGTGGACGCCTGGTTCGACGAGCTGGCCGGATTTCTCCGGATCCCATCGGTGAGCGCCGACCCGGCGCAGGCCGGCGAGGTCGAGCGCGCCGCCCAGTGGGTCGCGGACTTCGTTCGCGGCGCGGGCGGCGAGGCGGAGGTCGTCGACTGGGACGGCCACCCCCTCACGATCGGCGAGATTCGCGCGTCGCACGGAGGCGATGTGCCGACGGTCATGCTCTACGGCCACTTCGACGTGCAGCCGCCGGCGCCGCTCGAGCTCTGGGAGAGCGATCCGTTCGAGCCGGAGATCCGCGACGGCTACCTGTACGCGCGGGGCGCCGTCGACGACAAGGGCCAGCTCTACACACTGCTCTCCGGCGCCCGCGAGCTGGCGCTGGCGGGCGAGCTGCCGGTGAACGTCCGCGTCTGCTGCGACGGCGAGGAGGAGGTCGGCGGCCACTCGATCGTCGACTTCCTCGCCGCCGACGAGCGCGGGGCGGACGCCGCCGTGATCTTCGACGTCGACATGATCCGGCGGGGATTGCCGGCGTTCACGCTCTCGACTCGCGGCCTCTGCTACTTCCACCTCACGCTTCGCACGGGCGAGCGCGACCTGCATTCGGGTCTCTTCGGCGGCGCCGCGCTGAACGCGGCTCACGCACTGGCAACGACGATCGACGGCGTCGTCGCGCATGACGGCCGCCTCGCCGAGCCCCTTCGGAAGGGCATCGTCCCGCCGACCGAGGCCGAGCTCGCCGGGTGGGCGGAGCTGCCCGGCGGCTCCCACGAGCTCGCGTCACAGGGCGCGCAGCCGACCGACCTGCGCGCTGCCGAGGAGTTCTACCTTCGCACCGTGGTCGAGCCGGCGCTGGACGTGAACGGCATCGACTGCGGCTCGCCGTACCTCCAGAAGACGGTGCTTCCGGTTGTCGCGAACGCGAACCTGTCGATCCGCATCGCGCCCGGGCAGGACGTCGACGAGGTCGGCGCCCAGCTGGTGCGACTCCTCCACGAGGCGGCACCCGAGGGCGCGACCCTCGAGGTCGAGCGCCTGTCCTCGTCGCCACCCGGCCTCGTCCGGCCCGACGCGAAGGCGATCCAGCTCGGCCTCGAGGCCTTCGAGCGCGCCGTCGGCGCACGGCCCGCCCTGATCCGCTCCGGCGGCACATTACCGATCGTGCCGGCGCTCACCGAGAAGGGCATCTCGACGATCATCACCGGCTTCGGGCTGCCGGACTCGAACATCCACTCGCCCAACGAGCGGCTGCTCGCCGAGCACGTGCCGCTCGGGATCGCCGCCTCGCGCGAGCTGCTTCTGGCCTTCGCCGCCCTCTGAGCTCAGCTCGGCGTCTCGAAGCGCTCCATCCGCGCCTCTGCGCGCGCGACCCGCCACCAGATGAGCTCATACGCGTGGAGCGCAACCCACACACCTGTGACCAGCGCGAGCGCGACGGCTGCGGGCACCGCGGCCGCGACGGGGATCAACAGCAGGAGCGCCACGGCCGCCACCAGGCGTCCGCCTCTGAGCGTCCGTGAGGCCCGGTATCGCAGCGCTACGAAGGAGAAGAGGAAGAGCGCCGGCCCGCCACAGAGAGCGAGCGCCTCGACGGTGTTGAGCTCGTCGTGCCGGTGGGGAAGCGTCTCCTTCAGCGCGAACGCGAACAGGACGATGCCCACGACCATCGGCAGGTGAAGGTAGGTGTAGACGTCGCGGGCGAACGCAGTGCGTGCGTCCCCGGTGCGCTCGGACAGCAGCTTCCGTACGCGGATCGAGAAGAAGTCGAAGTACGCGAGCCAGAAGGACGCGACGACGACGAACCCGAGCGACGCCGTGATGAGGACGCCTGTGCTGAGCGGGATCCGCTGGGCGCCGAGCCCGATGGCGACGAGCGACTCACCGATCGCGATGATCACGATCTGGGAGTGGCGTTCGGCGAAGTGCGAGGGGTGGATTCGCCATCCGCGTACCGCCGCCAGCCCTGGGCCGAGGAAGCCGACGAGGAGTGCGGCGACCCACAGCGCGGGTCGGAGCCACCCATGCACGAACCCGGCGACGAGTATCAGCGCGGAGCCCCCGACGACCCACGGAGCGACGCGCAACACCGCGCGGAAGAGATCCGGGTCGCCTCGCGACGAGAGAGCGAACAGGGTCGCCTGCATCGCCCCGACCACCAGGAACGCGACGCCGAACACCACGCCCTCATCGCCGAACGCCTCCGGCACCGCGAGCGCGGCGATGAACATCGCGCCCGTCGCGACGAGCAAGGCCGCCAGTAGGGCCCCTTCCTCGGGGTCGATCGTGTTCGTCAGCCACGCATACGACGCCCAGGCCCACCACACCGCGGTCAGGATCAAGAACGCCTGCCCGAGTCCCCTCCACGTCGGGCTATGGGACAGCAGCGTCGTCACCTGTGTGAAGGCGAAGACGAACACGAGATCGAAGAAGAGCTCGAGCGGCGCGACGGGACGCTCGACCTGCTCGGGCCGCGCGCTCACCGCACCTAGTCCCAGGGCGGAGGGTTGTGCACCCACCGGCCCCCAACCATGGTCGCGACCACCTCGGCGTCGAGGTCGGCCCAGGGATCGCGGTCGAGGACGACCAGGTCGGCTGCGTGGCCGGGGATCAGGCGGCCCCGGCGCCGCTCGTCGCCCGACAGCCACGCCGGCGTGACGCATGTCGCCTCGAACGCCTGCTGCACGGTCACCGCCTGCTCGCGGTGCCAGGCGCCGCGGTCGTCGATCGTGCGGCGGACGCCTGCCCGGACCCCGGCCAGCGGGTCGAGCTCCTCGATCGGCGCGTCGGAGCCGTTCGCGACCACCGCACCCGACTCGATCAGGGAGCGGTACGCGTAGGCGCCGTCGAGCTTTCCCGCCCAGAAGCGCTCGGCGAGATCCCGGTCGGAGGGCGCATGCGAGAACTGGACCGAGCATGCGACCCCGAGCTCGGCGAACCGCGGCAGGTCGTCGGCGGACAGAAGCTGCGCGTGCTCGACGCGATGGCGGAGGCCGAGGGGCTCCCACACCGGCCGGGTGCGCTCGAACGCATCGAGGGCCTCGCGGTTCGCCCCGTCGCCGATCGCGTGCACGGCGACCGGAAATCCGGCCTCGGCGCCCGCGAGCACGATCTCGGCCAGCTCCTCGCCGCTTGTGATCCGCACTCCCGACCCGTCGAGCATCAACGCCGTCTGCGAGCCGAGCGTGCCGTCCATGAAGGCCTTCAGGTAGCCGATCCGCAGGAGAGGGCTCCCGAAGCCGGAGGACGCGCCGACGGCACGGAGTGCCTCGACCTGGTCGGCGGGCGCCGATTGCCACACCCGGAGGGTCAGCATCTCTTCGCGCTCGAGCCTCCGCCACATACGGAGCGCCCCGAGCCAGCCATCCTTGTCGTGCACCGCCGTCACGCCGCGAGAGGCCGCCACCTTGAGCCCGGCCCGCATCGCCTCGACGTACGCGTCGTCCGGCGCCGAGAGATACCGCTCCTTGAACCGCCAGGCGGCTTCCTCGCGCAGCACGCCGGTCGGGGCGCCCGAGGCGTCCCGCTCGACGACGCCGCCCTCGACCTCGAGGTCGCCGTCCGCGAGCGCGAGCGCGGCCGAGTTGAGCCAGAGCGAGTGGTAATCCTTCGCGATCATCGCCGCCGGCGTCGCTCCGGTCACCTCGTCGAGCCGCGCCGCGGTCGGCTCTACGGCAGCCGTCCAGTCACCGCTCCGCCACCCGTAGCCGCGGACGACGCTGCCTGCCGGCCGTCCTCCCACGCGGATCCGCTCGAGGGCCTCGTCGAGCGACACGCATCCGTCGAGCGAGACGTCGGAACGCGAGAGCGCCCAGGTCGGGAAGTGCACGTGGGCGTCGGTGAAACCGGGGAGAACTACCCGGCCGCCCAGGTCGACGACGTCGGGAGAGGCGAGCGCAGTCTCGTGGACGCCTACGCCGCCCGCGATGCGGTCGCCCGCGATCGCGAGCGCTCGCTGGGTCGGGACCTGCGGGTCCATCGTCCGGACGAGACAGTTCTCGAGGATCAAGGCTCGTACGGTATGTCCAGAGCGTCGACCATGGCGAGTCCTGCCGTCACTGCGGCCTCTGCGGTCGGCCCGGCGACGGCGAGCTCGGCGATCACGGTCGGGAACCCGTCGGCCGCAGCGGTCACGGGCTCGCCGGCCTCGACCATCGCGTCCTGCTGGATCACCGAAGGGTCTGTCGAGAGATGGTCGAGGAAATGGGTGTTCGCAAGCCGGCCCGACCGCGAGGCGTGCAGGCTGATGAGCGTGGCGCCCGCGACGGGCTCGGGGAACGGAGCGGGGACCGCGGGAAGTCCGACGGCGAGCAGGACCTGCTGCTCGAGGAGCGACACCCCGGTGACGATCCGGTGGATCTCCTCGATGATCCCGCCGGCCAGCCGCGCGTTCATCTCGAGGAGCCGCGGGCCGTTGCTCGTGTCTTTCGCCTCCGCGTGGAGAACGCCGTCGCGGAAGCCGAGTGCGTAGGCCGTGTGGATGCAGAGGTCGCCCATCGCGTCCTGCCTATCGACCGGATGCGAGGACGGCGAGTGCATGCCCGTCTCGACGAAGTACGGCTCCTCCGTCGGCCAGTTCTCGGAGATCGCCGAGAACACGCATTCCCCGTCCGAGAGGACGATGTCGACGTCGAACTCGGGGCCGTCCAGGTACTCCTCGAGCAGGAGGTCTTGCCCCTGGCGGAAGATCGCGTTCAGCTCCGGCGTGATGAGTGCCGACACGCGCGCGTAGCCCTCCTCGAGCGACGGGAGATCGTCGACGCGGAGGCACCCGAGCGCCTCGGCGCCGAAGACGGGCTTGATCACCGCCGGGAACCCGACGTGCTCGGCCGCCGCCGCCAGGGTCGAGGCGTCCGGGATGTGCATGAAGAGCGGTGTTGGCAGGCCGGCGTCGCGGCTGGCCTCGAGCGTCCGTAGCTTGCTCCGGGCGCCGTCCGCAGCGGTCGGAGGCATGCCCGGGAGCCCGAGCGCCTCGGCCACTCTCGCGGTCGCCGGCACCGTGTCCTCCCAGAGGGTGAAGATCCCGTCGAGCCGTCCGGCCTCGTCGCCCAGGGCCTCGAGGATCGCGTGCGCGCCGGCCTCGGGCCGGCCCGAGGTGTCCGCGTCGAGGAAGCGCTCCGCTACGCCCTCGTGCACGAGCGTCCGCGCCCACCCGGCGTCGTTGCCGACGAGGACCAGCTTCACGCCGAGGGTGTGCGCGCGGACGTACAGGAAGCGCTTGGTGATGTACCCCGGCTCGATCACCGCGACCCGGGCAAGCGACAGGAGCTCACGGCGCAGCGCTTCCCCTTCCGGGCCCCGATCACTCAATCGCGCCGGGTCGGCGGCGGCAAGGCCCACGCGAAACGGTGTCGCCTGCTTCATAACCCCCAACTCCTCGACGCGGGACACTACCGCGCGGCGGGTGAGATAGTGGCGCGGTGGCGGAGGAGATCGGCAGGCGCGCGGCTTTCGCCGCCAACGTCCGCACACCGTCGCTCCTGCGGGTTCAGCTCGCGTTGCTGGGCTCGCTCCTCGGCCACGTCTCGATCGCGGTCGCGATCGCCGTCTACGCCTACGGCATCGGCGGCGCCTCTGCGGTGAGCCTCATCTACGTGCTCCGGCTCGTCCCGGCCGCCATCGCGACGCCGTTTGCCTCCGTGCTCGGCGATCGCCTTCCACGCGCGCGGGTGATGCTCCTCGCGAACGCGAGCCGTTTTGCGCTGTCCGCCGCGATCCCGCCGGCGCTCCTCGCGGGCGCGAACCACTGGGTCGTCTACGCCCTGAGCATCGGAGTCGCTGTTGCCGGCACTCCCTTCCGGCCCGCCCAGGTGGCGATCCTCCCGTCGCTCGTCGAGCGGCCCGAGGAACTGACGGCGGCGAACGTCGTCTCCTCGACGATCGAGGGAGCGAGCTTCTTCCTGGGCCCCGCGATCGCCGGCATCCTTCTCGCCGTCTCGACGACGACCGCCGTGTTCTGGTTCGTCGCGATCTGCTTCGGCCTCTCGACCCTCGTCATCCTCCGGCCGCCCGCGGGCATGAAGGTCGACCGTCAGGCCGACGAGGACTCCGATGAGGGCTTCGGCCAGGCGATCGTGGTCGGCTTCACGACGATCGCCCGGAACGGCGATCTCCGTGTCATCATCGGGCTCTTCACTGCGCAGACGCTCGTCGCGGGAGCGTTCGCCGTGCTGCTCGTCGTCGTCGCGATCCAGGTGCTCGACACCGGCAACGCCGGTGTCGGGTGGCTCGACGCGTCCGTCGGCGTCGGCGGTGTCATCGGCACGGTCGCCGCGGTCGGCATCGCCGGTCGTAGGCGGTTGACGGCGCCGTTCCTCGTCGGGATCGTGCTCTGGGGCGCGCCGTTCCTGCTGATTGCGCTCTGGCCGCAGATCGCCGTGGCCGTGTTCGCCTTCGCCTTGATCGGGGTCGGGAACATCCTTGTCGACGTCGCCGGCTACACCCTGCTTCAGCGCGCGGTCGAGGACAGCGTGCTCGCCCGGGTCTTCGGCGCGGTCGAGACGACCTACTACCTGAGCGTCGCGGTCGGCGCGCTCCTGATCCCGCCGCTCGTCGACGCCTTCGGCGCACGGTGGACGCTCGTGCTCACAGGCCTCTTCCTGCCGGTGGTGACGCTCCTCGCCGGGCCGCGAATGCTGCAGGTCGATCGCGCGGCGGTCGCGCCGGCGGAGGCTGTCGCGCTCCTGCGCGAGCTGCCGATCTTCGCTCCGCTTCCGGCGCTCTCCCTCGAACGGGTCGCGATGCACCTTCGTCCCCTGAGCCTCGCGGCGGGAGTGGAGGTGATCACGCAGGGCGACGTCGGCGACCGCTACTACATCCTCGGGAGCGGCGCGGCCGAGGTGTTCATCGACGGCAGGCTCGTGAATCGGCTCGACCCGGGTGAGGGATTCGGGGAGATCGCGCTCCTCCGCGACGTGCCGCGTACCGCGACCGTGCGGACGACGGTGCCTTCGGAGGTCTTCGCGCTCGAGCGGGACACGTTCCTCGACGCCGTCAGCTCGACCAGGCGCTCGTTCGCTGCGGCCGACGAGGCCGTGAATCGCCGCCTGGGGCGGCTTTCCGGGGCCGTCTAGCGCGTAGTGACGAAGACGAGCGCCGCGAGGAGCGCCAAGACGGAGGCCACGAGGGCGACGGCGCCGAGCATCAGATTGGCCACGACCCGGATATCGGCACCCAGCAGAGTAGGCTTGAGCCGTGCTGCAGGGTCGCCTTACAAACGATGGCCTGACGCCCGAGCAGCGCGAGATCCGCGACCTCGTCCGCACGCTGGCCCGAGAGCGGATCGCGCCGAGGGCCGCCGAGATCGACTCGTCCGCGGAGTTCCCGTGGGACGTCGTCGAGCTGTTGCGGGAGAACGCGATCTTCGGGACGCTCGCCGACGAGGAGCTCGGCGGGGTCGGGGCGAGCGCGCTGCAGACACTCGTCTCGGTCGAGGAGATCTCGAAGGTCTGCGCGACGAGCGGGCTCATCCTCGCGGTGCAGGAGCTCGGGGCGCTCGGCCTGAAGCTCGCCGGGAACGAGGAGCAGAAGCGGCGGTTCCTGCCCGCCATCGCCTCCGGCGAGACACTCGCTGCCTATGCGCTGACCGAGCCGGGCTCGGGCTCGGACGCGGCGGCGATGCGCTCCGAGGCCCGCCGGGAAGGGGACCAGTACGTTCTCGACGGCTCGAAGCGGTTCATCACGAACGCGGGCGTGGCCGGGCTCTACGTCGTCTTCGCGAAGACCGACGCGGGGGCGGGCCACGAGGGGATCTCCGCGTTCGTCGTCGAGGGGGACGCGCCGGGCCTCGAGATCGGGCGGATCGAGCCGAAGATGGGGATCAAGGGCTCGACCACGGGCGAGGTGCTCCTCACCGGGTGCCGCGTGCCGGCCGCGAACCGGCTCGGCGAGGAGGGCGAGGGGTGGCGGCTCGCGATGCGGATTCTCGACCGCTCGCGGCCCGGTATCGCCGCGCAGGCGCTCGGGATCGCCGAGGGTGCGACGGACTACGCGCTCGAGTACGCGAGGACGCGCGAGACGATGGGCGAGCCGATCGCAAGCCACCAGCTGGTCGCCGGGATGCTCGCGGACATGGAGACGCGCTGCGAGGCCGCGCGCGGGCTGCTCTACCGCTGCGGCGCGCTGATCGACTCGGGCGCCGACGGGCCGGAGCTGACAAAGCTCTCGGCGATCACGAAGCTCTTCTGCTCGGACACGGCGATGGCGGTGACCACCGACGCGGTGCAGGTGCTCGGCGGATACGGGTACATGAAGGAGTACCCGGTGGAACGGATGATGCGGGACGCGAAGATCACCCAGATCTACGAGGGAACGAACCAGGTCCAGCGGCTCGTGATCGCGCGCGAGATGGTCCGCGAGGGCCGAGGCACTCCTTTCTCGTGAGGGTCAAGCTCTCGAGCCGCGACCGCGTCCTCTTCCCGGACGACGGGATCACGAAGGGCGACCTCTTCGACTACTACGAGGCGGTCGCGCCCACGATCCTGCCGCACCTGCGGGACCGGCCGTTCACGATGAAGCGCTGGCGCGAGGGGCTCGAGGGCGGGGCGTTCTTTCAGAAGCAGGCGCCGAAGGGGATGCCCGACTGGATCCCGACACGACAGTTCCGGACGTATCCGCGCGAGGGAGGATCGCGACTCGTCGACTTCCCCATCGTCGACTCGGAGGATGCGCTCCTCTGGATGGTGCAGATGCACTGCATCGACATGAACGCCTGGTACTCGCGGATCGACAAGCCCGACCGGCCCGACTTCGTGCTCTTCGACCTCGACCCCCCCGACTCCGCCGACGGGTTCCCGATGGCGGTGCGGGTGGCCCACCTGATCCACGGCGCGCTCGATGAGCTCGGGCTCGCCTCGTACGTGAAGACGAGCGGCGCCGACGGGATCCACGTGCTCCTCCCGATCACCCGGCGCTCGGGCTACGACGAGACCTACGAGTTCGCCGAGCTCGTCTCGCGACGGCTCGAGGCCGAGCACCCTGGCGTGCTCACGACCGAGTGGCTGAAGAAGAAGCGGTCGGGGGTGCTCGTCGACCACCGCCAGAACGGGCACGGGAAGACGATCGCCTCGGTGTACTCGGTACGGCCGAAGCCCGGTGCGCCGGTCTCGACGCCGCTCCACTGGGACGAGTTGACCGAGGACATCCGCCCGCGCGACTTCTCGATGGCAGTCGCCCTGGACCGCGTCCAGCGCGTCGGCGATCTGTTCGAGCCGGTACTGCGGGGCGGGCAGTCGCTCGGGCCGCCGCTTCGCGAGGTACGCCGTCAGGCGGCCTGACCGAGGTACAGGCCCCTCCCGATCAGGCCCTCCTCGTCGAGCTCGACCGAGAGGCCGGCCCGCTCCAACGCCCGGCGGTACTGCTCGTCGGTGAAGAGCGCCGCCTCGTGCCGTTCGGTGAAGTGCCGCGTCCCTTCCGGCGTGGCGACGAGGTAGTCGAACTCCAGGATCGAGACGTCTCCTTCGCGGCCCGCCGCTGTCGTCCGCGCGATCTTCAGCTCGGGCTCGTCGACGGTGAGCAGATGGGGACGGCCCACCATCCAGTTCTCGGGTGTGATCCACGGCTCGAGAACGAGCGTCCCGCCGGGCTCGAGGTGGCGCGCCATGGCGGCGAGCGCCGCGTCGAGTCGCTCCTCGGTGAGGACGTACGCGATCGAGCTGAACAGGCACGTGACCGCGTCGAAGACCCGACCCAGGTCGAACGACGTCATGTCGGCGAGGTGGATGTGCGCGCGGTCGCCGAGCCGGTCCTCGGCGATGGCGACGAAGTCCTCGTTCAGGTCGAGGCCCTGCACCTCGTACCAGCGGGCGAGCTGCTCGAGGTGCTTGCCGGTGCCGCAGGCAACGTCGAGGAGGGTGGCGGCGCCCGGCGTGCGCTCCTGGATCAGCGCGTGGATGCGCTCGGCCTCGGCGGCGTAGTCCTTGAACGAGTAGACGGTGTCGTAGATGTCTGCGGAGCGGCTGAACAATTCCGACTAGGGGCCGAGGATCTCGGGGTTGCCGAAGACGACCTGGGTGAAGTTCGAGCTGCAGCCGGCGGCGCCCGTCGGGTCCGGCACGTTGATCTTCAGGCGGAGCCGGTACATGTTCGCCACCGACACCTTGACCTGGTTCACGGCGCCGTTCACGAGGCTTCCCGAGGCGAGTACCTTCCCGCCGCCCCAGACGCTCCACGTCGCGGTCGAGTTCTGCGGTGCGGCGTCGCTGAGGGCCACGGTCGCGGTGAAGAGCTGATAGCGCTTGTTCAGGATGTAGTCGACCCACGCGTCGCCGTTCCACGCGTTGTAACAGCCGGCGTCCATCGTGATCACGTGGTCGTAGGAGACCCCGTGCGCCGTGTTCGGGTCGGTCATCAGGTCGCCCGCGAACGGTCGCGTGTACTGGTCGGACAGGTAACTCCAGTGGTAGACCCTCACGACGATCGGGGCCGAGTTGCCCGCGACCGAGCCGGCCTTCGCCGCCACGACCCGGAAGGTCGCCGACCCGGGGTCCTTCGGCTTGACGAGGAAGCCGAAGCTGGTGCCGGTCACGGTCTTGGTCGCCACCGTCGCCCATCCGCCCGCCGTCCGCTGCTGGAGCGCGAGGTCGAGCCCGGCCGGGTTCGGCTTGACCGAGCCGGTGATCGAGACGTGGCTCCCGAGCTCCATCCACGGCGCTGCGCTTGCGGTGATCTGGACCGTCTTCGCCGGCGTGGTTCCGCCTGCAAAGGCGGACGGGACGAACGCGCCGAGCGCGAGGGCTGCGAGCAGGACGGTTAGTGAACGGATCACGCGAATCTCCGGGACCGGGCCGGCTCATCGTACGCTGTTCCAGGCCTTCCGTCGATGTGACGTTCGTGCGCCTGATCGCGATGATCGTGCTGCTCGCCGCGCTGGCAGACGATCGACGTCGTCCCGTCGCCGGGACGAGCCGATGACCGTGAGGCGAAGGGCAGCCGGCCGCCCTTCGCCTTCATCGACATCTCCTCGCTAGTAGGTGATGTTCTCGACGCGCTCCACGACCGTCGGCGGCGTCAACACGGTCGTCTGGTCGAGCGCGCCGGAAGCAAGGAGACGCTCTCGGAATGAGTTCGCGTCCTCCACCGAGCCGAACTCCACCCGTGTGAAGACCTCGTTCGGATTGTCGACGCCTCGGAGCATCACGTGGCCCTTTGCCACCTGCTTGCGGCCGACCGGATCTGAGTCGAACAACGATTTCCAGGTGTCGAAGTCGTCGACCTCGAGATGGTGGACCATAAAAGCCACGGCGCCTCCTCGTTCCGGGCTGCGTTTGAGCAGCCTCAGGATGATGCTTCGGCTCGCGATCATCCCTGATCCAGGGCAGGTCTGCCTCCACAGGCGTTATCGCCGTTACGTGGCGAGTATTCGGGACGTGCTGACAAGCTGCGCGCCAACTGAGCGCGAGCGGTTCGGCTAAGGAAACCGTGACGAGTTCGGATGCAGGTCATACTTGCCGCCGTCGCTGCAACCCGAGGGGATCAGGTAGGCGGGATCATCGGCGTAAAGTGCGCCGTTTTCGGCCAGCTGCTGCCGCATCATCGCCTCCGCTGTCGAAGGTGACACTCCGAGCTTCTCGGCGATACCGACCCCCGACTGGTAGGCGAAGCAGTTCGCGAGCGACTCTGACGCGACCCCGCGCAAGTGCCACGACTCGTGCGCGAGCACCACGACCGCGTGCGAGGCGGACTCGCTCTGCGGGTCGAGCTTCCCGTCGCGCAGCCGCACCAGCGCCAGGCAGATATCGGTCGTCAGCCACGCCTGCCGCCCGCCGACCTGCGCCAGCCCGTCATCCCCTTGCACGTAGCCGACATGCCGGTCGTCGCAGCTGACAGTGACACGATGACCGGCGATCCCCGCCGCCAGCCGTGAGAACTGCGCCTGCGCCGCAGCCCGCGTCTGCCTCGACAGCTGCTGCCAGCCGGATGAGCGGGTAAACAGCAACACGCCGACCGCGACGACGATCAGGACCGACAGCAATACGCCGAGGCGGCTGCGACGTGGCGCGACTGCCGGTGGCGCCGGAACCTCGGTGACGGCGCGGATCTCGTTATCGCTGTCGAGCCGGAGCGGCCCGGCGGCAAAACGGCCGGCAGGAAGCGCCGCCAGCTGCTCCTCGTTCCGGCGCAGCCACTCGGCAACTTCAGACTCGGTGAACTCGCCGCTTTCGAGCCACAGCTCACCGCCTTGCCGGAGCGGGACATTCAGCAACGAGCCGCGGCCAAGCTCCTCGAGATCCGACACCTGCGGCCCGGGATCGACTCGCTCTCGCCTCGAGGTCGAACGCCAGCCGGAGAGAAAGAACTGCGCCTCGGTCACGGCCGCGAGCAGGAACGGCAGCCAGACCGGGATCCAGCCGCTGACCGAATAAGGAAGCTCGAAGTAGACGATCACGACCGTGACGACGACGGCACGCAACCACCAGATCGACCGGATCCCACTCACCTCGATACCAACGTAACCGCGGAGCAGGCACGTCCCGCAGCAGTTACGGAGCGCCTCTATCTCTAGCCACTCGCGTCCAGCTCTCCGTCACGCCACTCGGCCCGTCCGCGCCGCCGTGGTCGTCCAACGGGGATGATTCGCAGGGCCGAGGCAAAGGACGCTGACGCAGACCTGCGCCAGCGTGCTGAGTGTTCACGGATGACCTCTGAGCTGGACACGCGGACCGCGCTCGATCAGCTATTCGCGTCGTTGTCGAGCCAGGAGCCGACGACACGCGACCAGAACTCGGGCTGCGACCTGAAGCCGAGCGACTCGTAGAAGGGCTGCGCGTCGTCCGTCTGGAGGCCGACGTGCTGGCCCGGCACCTGGTCGAGTAGATGAACCATCATTGCCGACCCGATCCCGCGTCGACGGTAGGGCGACGCCGTCCAAACGTCGAGCAGGTAGGCGTTGCACACACCGTCGGAGAGCAGCCGCGCCATTCCCACGAGCCGGTCGCCATCGCGCGCGAATGCGACGTGCTGCGACTGACTGAAGGAGCGGCGAAGAGCGGCAGCCGTGCGACCATTGTCGAAGTTGTCGGCCTTTAGATCTGCCTTCGCCTGCTCCCAGTCGATACCGGCGAACGAGCTGTCGATCGTGACGGACATCCAGGGCGATCCTAGATGCCAACTCAGTGAGCTACCGGTCGGGCGGAAACGCTCTCGGATCGCCAGTGTTCTGAAAGTACGCCCGACCAAAGTTCAGACGACGGCCGCGAGCTGTTCCGTCGCGGCGCCTCAGTCCGAGTGATCGCGGACGCGTCGGTAGCGCTCGTAGATCACACGCGAGCCGAACGTCCTGGTCTCGATCAGATCCAGCGGGACGTCTTCGGTGACCGGTGGAAGGAACGGCGTGCCGCCACCGACAACGTGGGGGTTGCGGAACATGCGCAGCTCGTCGACAAGGCCAAGCTCGATCGCTGCCGCGGCGAGGCCGGCGCCGCCGATCCCTACGTCCTTGTCTGTCGCGTCGAGTGCCTCTGCGGCCTCCTCGGCCACGGAAGCCTTGGCGAGCCGGGCGTTGCCCTCGACGCTGTCTAGGGTGCGGCTGAAGACGACCTTCGGGATCGCGCACCAAACGTCGGCGAACTCCGCCCCGGCCGCGTCGTCGCGCAACGACAGATCGGTCTCCCACACCAGCATCGTCTCGTAGAGCCTGCGGCCGCACAGAAAGCTCCCCAGCTCGCGTGTCTGCACGATGTGAAAAGCAAACTGCTCCTCGTTGGGAACGCTCCACCCGAACGCGCCCTCGCGGTCGGCGATAAAGCCGTCCACCGAGACGCCCATCGAATAGATCAGCACGGCTTCAAACTGTCGGGCCGGAGCGGCCGACGATCCTCGGTAGTGAGATCCACCCATACGCTCCGCATCGGGCTCTCCTTCGTTTCGCAGGGGCCTTCACTGTAAAGACGGATCGCGAGAAAGAACTCATCGTCGTGGCGCTCCAAACGATCGTACGGCCGTCGGCCCAGGCGGCTGAGAACTGGGCTGGGCCAATGATCCGGAATGAACCCCTGAGCGTCGTCAGGTGCCTACGACGTTGGCTTGACGACTTTGGTGACGACCCAGCGGTGCTTGGGCAGCGTTCCGCGACGACGCCAGATATCGGCGGGCCAGGCTAGGTTCGGAGTGACAGGACGATCGCGCCGTCCGCTCCCGCGACTACCTCGCGCAGCGCTTGTGCCGCCTGTTCGAGCGGACGGACGGACGCGATCGGCACGCTAAGGGTGCCGTGGGCCAGCAGCTCCGCGAGGGCCGAAAGCTGCCGACCATCGGGCCGGACGTAGACGTCGGTTACGGCGACGCCCCGTTCCTCCCGCGGCGGGTCGCCCGTGATCGTGGCGAGGCGGCCGCCGTCAGCAACCGCCTTCAACGTGGTGGCCGCCTGCCTGAGGGCAGCGTTGACGGCCTTGGGCGCGCCGCCGCCGGTGATCTCGCGAACGAGCGCAGGCCAGTCGCCGTGATAGTCGAGCACCTCCGACGCGCCGTAGTCGCGGATGCGCTCGGCCTTCTTCGCGCTCGCGGTCGCGATCACGCGGGCGCCCCGAGCCGCGGCGAGCTGAACGAGCAGGCCACCCGTAACTCCACCGGCTCCGTTGACGACGACCCAGCCGCCGCTCTCGATCCCGAGAGCCTCGTCGAGTGCCTGAGCCGCAGTGAGCGCCGGAATGGGAAACGCTCCGCCGGCTTCCCATGACGCCTCTGGCGGCCGGGCCGCGACGGTCGCCGCCGGCGCGAGCACCCTCCCCGCCCACGTCCCGTGACGCCGGAGCGGCAGCGGATGTGTCATCACCTCGTCGCCCTCGCGCAGCTCGGCCACGCCGGAGCCGACCGCTGCGACCGTCCCGGCCGCCTCCGTCCCGAGCGCCATCGGAGCCGGGCCGCCGATCTGCCAGCCGCCGATCCTGACAAGCTCGTCCCAGGGGCCGATGCCCGCGGCAACGACGTCGATGAGGACCTCGCCTGCGGCAGGCGTCGCAAGCTCGTCCACCTCGAAGATCTCGACGGGCTCGCCGAGTGCTGTGATCCCAGCCGCTCGCATCCTGTTCGGCGCACGTTACTGGCGTCGGTGATGCGACGCGCGCCGCTTTGGCACCTCGCCAGAGGAGTGCGACGCGAGCAGGTGACAGATGACTTCGACGGTCGCCTGGGCGAGCGTTCCGGACTAGACCCCGAGCGCTAGGCTCGGCAAAAGCTGGCGAGCCGGTAGTCCGTCCCGCCTACGCTGACCGTGTCGCGACAGCGTGCGCGAGAGGCGGCGTCGAAACGGTGCTGATCGATTTACCCGAGCCGGGGCGCGGCCCGTCGCGCTGCTCACGGATCACGCGACGTGCGAGATCGAGGTGCTCGGGGCGGACGACGATCGCGCGTGGCCCGCCGGTTGTGAGCCCATCCATCGCTCCGGATCCGAGGTTCGTGACCCGATGCATGCAGGGGACTCCAGCGTCCCGAAGGATGGCGCACACCAAGACTGCCTCCAACTCCGAGGCGACAACTTCGATCACCGCGAGATCGCTACCCGAAAGACGCGGACGAGCGGCACTCCGCGTCGGCCGAGGCTGTCGGCGGCGGCTCGCTGCTCGCGCTCAGCCCAGGAAAGCGGGAGACGTCGTCATCGCGAGTCGGGGGGCGAACTTCACACGGTACATCCAGTTGATGCGCGCCCGCCGAGTGGATCGCCGCATCGACTTCGCCGGGACCCGGCACTTCGCGCCTGTTGGCGCTACATCGCCTGGCTGAAGGTCGAGCGCGTCGGCGCCGGAAAAGGCGGTCGTGGCAGCAGATCGGCGACGGGCGTGACCCCGCCAATCGCGCACACCAGTCAACAAGGAGTCATCATGACCACCGAATCCTTTGCGCCAGAGGTGCTTCACGTCTGGACCATCTATCTGCGGGCCGGTGAGGAGGCTCGTCGCCGAGGTGATCGCCGAATTGGCACCGATCACGTCTTGCTCGGCTTGTTCGAGGATCCCTCGATCGAAGCCGTGTTGGGCGTGAGCCTGCAGCAAGCTCGCCAGGCCCTCGAGTCGCTCGATCAGGAAGCCCTGGGTGCCCTGGGCATTGGGTCCGGCACCGACGCTCCGCCACTGCCGATGCGCGCCGTGCCGAAGACGCCGACGATCAGAGCCGTCATGAAAAAAGATCGCCTCCGCATGACTCCCGCGGCAAAGAAAGTGCTCGAGGAAGCGGTCAAGCCCATGCGCCGGAAGACCCAGGTCACCGCCCAGCAGGTGCTGGCCCAGATCCTCACTCTCCAACCACCAGATCCTGCAGCGGTGCTGCTGGGCGCTCTCGGCGTGAACACGTCGGAAGTTCGGCGCCGATTGGTGGTCGACGCTGACAGGTGACCGAGCCGCTGGACTCATCGGCCACTTTTCGCGGTCGCGCGTCACTAGGCGATCGGCGGCCGCGGGGGACGGCGGTCGCCTGCGCGACCGTGCTTACGCCCGAAAGCCCCTACGCCGTCGTGCCGGCGCGCAGTGCGGCCTTGTGGGCTCGCTTGGCGGCCTGGTAGTCGGCCAGCGCCTGCGGGGAGTCGACCTTGCCCAGACATGCGTGGTCCGGGGCGAGGGCCTTCGCCTTGTCCAGGCCGAAGCGGTAGGCGAGCACGGACGAGAGCGCCGTCACCTTCATCGGGCCGAAGCCGGGGAGTGAGCCGAGCCGCTTCTTCAGGTCGGCGGAGTCGGCTGCGTCGTTCCAGATCTTCGCGGCGTCGCCGTCGTAGTCCTCGGCGACGACGGCGGCGAGCTCCTGCACTCGGCCCGCCATCGAGCCCGGGAACCGGTGGATCGCCGGCTTCTCGCGGAACGCCGGCTCGAGGTCGAGCTTCGCGAGCTTGCGCGGGTCGAGCGTGCCCACTCGCTCCTTCAGCGCGAGCGGACCTGAGAATGCCTTCTGCACCGGCACCTGCTGGTCGATCGCGAACCCCATCAGCAGCGCGAACGGATCCTTCGCAATCAGCTCGTTCGCGGCCTGGTTCTCGGTGAAGTAGAGCGCGTCGGGCACGCGGCAATCGTACTCGACGACCAAGCGCCTCAGCCGCGTCTGAGCGAACACTTGTTCGTGCAGCTCGGGGGCGATACCCTGAGCTGGTGGACCCGCTCGCCGCCTTCTCACCTGTCACGAGGGCCTGGTTCGAGGGCGCCTTCGCCGGCCCGACGCCCGCCCAGACTCTGGGTTGGCCCGCGATCGCGACCGGCGGCGACGTCCTCATTCAGGCGCCTACCGGCTCCGGAAAGACGCTCACCGCGTTCCTCTACGCGATCGACCGCCTGAACCCGACCCCGGGGCAGGGGCTGCGCGTCCTCTACGTCTCGCCGCTGAAGGCGCTCAACTACGACATCGAGCGGAACCTCCGCGGCCCGCTCGCCGGTCTCGGGTCGAGCCTCCGAGTCGGCGTCCGCACCGGGGACACACCCCCGAAGGAAAGGCGCGACCTCGTCAAGGAGCCGCCCGACATCCTGATCACGACGCCGGAGTCGCTCTTCCTCATGCTCACCTCCGCCGCGCGCGAGAGCCTCCGCGGCGTCGAGACGCTGATCCTGGACGAGGTGCACGCGGTGGCGGGGACGAAACGCGGAGCTCATCTCGCGATCTCGGTCGAACGGCTGCGACGGCTAGCCGGAAGCCCGATCCAAAGGATCGGGCTCTCGGCCACCCAGCGGCCGCTGGAGGAGATCGGTCGGTTCGTCTCCGGGGGACGCCCGATCGAGCTCGTCGACGCAGGCACGAGCAAGGAGCTCGACCTCCAGGTCGTCGTCCCGGTCGAGGACCTCCGCGAGCTCGGCTCGACCGCCGCGCTCGGGCATCCCGTTCTCGCGGAGGGCCAGGTAACCGACGGGACCGCCGAGCAGGGGATCGCCTCGATCTGGCCCTCGATGTACCCCGAGCTCCTCGCACTCGTGCAGGCGCACCGCTCGACGATCGTCTTCGTCAACAACCGCCGCCTCGCCGAGCGGCTCGCGCTGCGGCTCAACGAGCTCGCGGGCAGCGAGATCGCGCGCGCCCATCACGGCAGCCTCGCGCGCGAGCAGCGCGTCGTGATCGAAGAGGATCTGAAGGCCGGCCGGATCCCGTGCCTCGTCGCGACCTCGTCGCTCGAGCTCGGGATCGACATGGGGGCTGTCGACCTCGTGATCCAGGTCGAGTCGCCCAAGTCCGTCGCCCGCGGCCTCCAGCGGATCGGCCGCGCCGGCCACGAGCTCGGCGCCGTCTCGAAGGGCCGGATCTTCCCGAAGTTCCGGGCCGACCTGCTCGAGTCCGCCGTCGTCGCGCGCGCGATGCGGAACGGTGAGATCGAGGAGACGAAGATCCCACGGAACCCGCTCGACGTCGTCGCCCAGCAGGTCGTAGCGATCGCCGCCGACGAGGACATCGCGGTCGACGAGCTCCACGACCTCGTCCGCAGCGCCTACCCGTTCGCCGACCTCTCGCGCGTCCAGCTCGAGAACGTGCTCGACATGCTCGCGGGCCGCTACCCGTCCGACGAGTTCGCCGAGCTGCGGCCGCGCATCGTCTGGGATCGCAGCGGCGGCACGATCCGGGCCCGAGACGGCGCGCGCCGTCTCGCGGTCACGAACGCGGGCACCATCCCCGACCGGGGACTCTTCGGCGTGTTCCTGGTCGACGGCGGCGGCCGCGTGGGCGAGCTCGACGAGGAGATGGTCTACGAGGCCCGCGCGGGCCAGACCTTCCTGCTCGGCGCGTCGACCTGGCGGATCGAGGAGATCACGCGCGACAGGGTGCTCGTCTCGCCGGCGCCCGGGCTTCCCGGCGCGGTGCCGTTCTGGAAGGGCGAAGGAGTGGGGCGCCCCTACGAGCTCGGCGAGAAGGTCGGCGCTGCCTCCCGGGAGCTCTCGGCGCTCGGCGACGCCTCGGCCGTGGCGAGACTGCGTGACGAGTTCCTGCTGGACGATCGGGCCGCGAAGAACCTGCTTGCCTTTCTGCGCGACCAGGCCGACGCGACCGGCGCCGTCCCGTCCGACCGAACCGTGGTCGTCGAGCGCTTCCGAGACGAGATCGGCGACTGGCGGGTCTGCATCCTCACGCCTTTCGGCGGACGCGTCCACGCGCCCTGGGCGATGGCGATCACGGCGCGGCTCCGTGAGTCGCTCGGGCTCGATGCGCAGTCGATCTGGTCGGACGACGGCATCGCGATCCACTTCCCCGACGCCGACGTCCCGCCCGGCGCGGAGGATCTCGTCCTCGACCCCGGCGAGGTCGAGGACCTCGTCGTCGGGGAGCTCGGCGAGACTGCGCTCTTCGGCGCCCGGTTCCGCGAGAACGCAGCGCGGGCCCTGCTCATCCCCCGCCGGCGGCCGGGACAGCGGACGCCGCTCTGGCAGCAGCGGCTGAAGGCCCAGTCGCTCCTCCAGGTCGCACGGCGCTACGGCTCGTTCCCGGTCGTGCTCGAGACCTACCGCGAGTGTCTCCAGGACGTCTTCGACCTTCCTGCCCTGCGGACGCTGCTCACCGGGCTCCAGACGCGGCGCCTCGATCTCGTCGAGGTCGAGACGGGGAGCGCCTCGCCGATGAGCTCGTCGCTCCTCTTCGACTACGTCGCCACGTACATGTATGAGGACGACACTCCGCCCGCAGAGCGCCGCGCCCAGGCGCTGTCGCTCGACCGCGACCTTCTCCGCGAGCTCCTCGGAAGCGAGGAGCTCCGGGACCTGCTCGACGCCGACGCGGTCGACGATGTCGAGCGGCAGCTGCAGGGAACGCCGCGGACGCCGGACGAGCTTCACGACCAGCTGCGCATCCGCGGCGACCGGCGGCCCGGGGAATACGACCCGGCGCTTGCACAGCCTCTCCTCGCCGAGCGCCGCGCGCTGCTCGTCCGAATCGCGGGCGAGGAGCGGCTGATCGCAGCCGAGGACGCCGGCCGCTACCGCGACGGGCTCGGCGTGATGCCTCCGGGAGGGCTACCCGAGGCGTTCCTCGAGGGCGGGCCCGAGTCGTTGCGGCAGCTCGTGGTGCGCTACGCCAAGGGCCGCGGGCCCTTCACGACAGCCGAGGCCGGGGACAGGTTCGGTCGCGACCTGGCGGAGCTGCTCGCGGAGCTCGAGCGCGAGGAGCTGCTCGTCCGCGGGGAGCTCCGGCCCGGCGGCACAGAGCGTGAGTGGTGCGACCCCGATGTGCTCCGCCGGTTGCGTCGCGCCTCGCTCGCGGCGCTTCGCCGGGAGGTCGAGCCGGTCGAGCCCGCAGGGCTGGCGCGGTTCCTGCCTTCCTGGCACGGGATCGACCGTAGGGCTTCGCTGCGCGAAGCCCTGGTTCCGCTGCAGGCCCTTGCCTTGCCTGTTGGCCTGTGGGAGAGCGAGCTTCTGCCGCGACGCGTGCAGGGCTACCGGCCCGAGCAGCTCGACTCGCTCTGCGCGAGCGGCGAGGTCGTCTGGGTCGGAGCGGGGCTCGACCGGGTTGCCGTCTACTTCCGCGATGACGCTGCGGCGCTGGGCTCGGTGCCGGCCGCTTCCGCCCCCGAGGACGAGGCTCACGACGCGATCCGCAGGGCGCTCACCGGGGCGATGTTCTGGCACGACCTCCTCGACGAGACCCGCCTCGCCCCCGACGAGGCGCTTCCGGCGCTCTGGGACCTCGTCTGGGCCGGAGAGGTCACGAACGACGCCTGGACGCCGCTCCGAGCCGGGCGGCGAAACGGCGTGCCGAGGCCCGAGCGCCGGCCGCGGCGGTTCTCGCGGTCGCGCGGAGCCGGACCTACCGCCACGCAGGGCCGCTGGTCGCTGACCGACCGGCTCTTCGCGGGCACGCCCGAGCGCCGAGCGCTCGCCGAGCTCCTGCTCGAGCGGCACGGGATCGTGACGCGTGACGGCGTCCGCGCGGAAGGGATCCCGGGCGGGTACGGGGCCGTGTACTCGGAGCTGCGCGCGCTCGAGACGCTGGGGCTCTGCCGCCGCGGCTACTTCGTCGAGGGCCTCGGCGGAGCGCAGTTCGCGCTCGGCGGCGCTGTCGAACGGCTCCGCGAGACTCGCGAGGCAGAGGAGGACGCCCTGCCGGTCGTGCTCCCGGCGGCCGACCCTGCGCAGCCCTACGGGGCGGCGCTGCCGTGGCCGAAGCGGGCCGGCGCGCGGGCGGCGAGAGTCGGCGGCGCCCACGTCGTGCTCGCCGGCGGCGAGGCTGTTCTCTATGTGGAGCGCGGCGGGCGCTCGCTCGTGCCGCTCCGCGACCCGGATGAGGTGTGGCTCCGACCCGCACTCGACGCGCTCGTCGCCTACGTTCGCGGCGGTGGGGCGAAGCGGCTCGCGGTCGAGCGCTTCGACGGCGGCCCGGTCACGGAGAGCGACGTCATGCCGCTCCTCGTCGAGGCCGGGTTCCTCGCCGGCCCGCGCCGTGCCGTTCTGCGCCCTTGACTCTGCACGACATCCAGGAAGCGAGCTACCGCGGAGCGAGCAGCGGGATCCTCGGCTCCTGGCCGCCCGAGCAGGCACTCGGAGCAGCAGACCTCGTCGCGTTCCTCGAGGAGCGCCGTTACTGCGTGCTTGCCACCACCACGGCTCGGGGCCACCCGCAGGCCCGCCCGGTCGCGTTCGCCCCGTTCGGCGAAGTGCTCTGGTTCGCGACCGGGGCGAGCGGCCGCCTCGAGAACCTCGAGCGAACGCCGTGGGTGTCGGTCGTCATCTCGGACGGCGAGGCGGACCGCCACCGCGCCGTCGTGGCCGACGGTCCCGTCACCGTCTCCGCGAGCCCGCCGGAAGGGCTCCTCGACGCCTGGGAGGCCCGCTTCGGCTCCCGCGCCGAGTGGGCGGTCGCGTGGTTCGAGCTGCGGCCGAAGCGCCTGTACTCCTACTCGAGTGCCTGAGGGCGACACCCTCCACCGGGCCGCGGCCAGGCTCCGGCCGCTCGTCGGCGAGACGCTCGAGGTGGAAGCCGTCCACCCACGCGCGCAAGCCGCGAACGTCGCACCGTCCCTCGACCGCCGGCGACTCGAGTCGGTCCAGGCGGTCGGGAAGAACCTGGTTCTGCGCTTCGAGGGTGGCGTCGTTCTCCGCTCGCACCTGCGTATGAGCGGTCGCTGGTCGGTGCGGCGTCGCGGTGAGACGGTTGGCAGCCCCTGGCTCGTGTTGCGCGGCGCCCAGCTCGAGGCGGTCCTCTGGGGCGGTCCCGTCCTCGAGCTCCACACCCGAGCACTCGCACGCCTCGGCCCCGACATCCTCGCCACGCCTCCGGACCTCGACTCCATGCTTGCACGCCTCCGCGCGGCCGACGGCACCCGCACGCTCGGCGAGACGCTCCAGGACCAGACCCTCGTCGCCGGCATCGGGAACATCTGGGCCTCCGAGAGCCTCTGGGAGGCGCGGCTCTCCCCGTGGCGCCGTCTCGCCGACGTCCCCGAGCCCGACCGCCGGATCGCCCTGGAGACCGCGGGGCGCCTGATGCGCGCCTCGGTCGAGGGCACCGGCGAGCCACGCCGCCGCGTCTACCGCCAGGCCGGCAGGCCCTGCCCGCGGTGCCGGACGCCGATCCGCGCGCGCGGCCAGGGCGACGCGAATCGCACCGCCTACTGGTGCCCCTCGTGTCAGCCGGGACCCGATCCGGGGTAGGAGACCGCCGGCCCGCCGCGTAGAAGGACTCGTGGCGTTCCGGGCACCGCACCTGTACCAATCCCTGCGTGCGTTCTGCCTGGCGGCGTTCGCGGCGGAGCGGGGTGCCGAGCTGCCGTTTGCGTTCGAGGAGCACCCGACCCGCGACGGCCCGTCGCTCTACGAGTACCGCCCGCTCGTGCGGACCTTCGTCGCCGAGCAGGCACCGACGCTGCGGCGGCTCCCCGACACGCGAAACGCGATCGAGGATCTCCGGCGCGAGCCGGCCGCGGCGATCTTCGCGCACGCCCACTCCGGGATCGGCGCGACCGACGACGACGCGCTCTTCCGCACGATCCTGCTGCCGACCCTCACGGCCGTCGCCGAGCGATCCGGCGGGTTCGACTGGCAGGACGACGCCTTCGAGGCGGCCTACACCGACATCGAGCGCTCGCTCTTCGGCGATGCGCGCTCCTACGCTGCGATCGCGCCTCTGGTCGGGCTCTCGGCCGGATCCGCCGTCGATCTCGGCGACGGGATCGGCGTCCGCCACACGGTGCCCGGCGAGCTGTCGGGGCTCTGGCCCGAGTCGCTCGGCCTGATGCCGCCCGAGTTCGGTCGCGACGTCGACCGGCTCTGCGTGCTCGAGCTCACGCGTGAGCTCGACGCGGGCGAGGGCGAGCCTCCCGACGCAGCAGCCGAGCTGGCGGATGCCGTCAGCGCGCTCCGGCTCGCGACCGCCGGCGCGATCGCGGCAGGCCCGGTCGTCTTCGAGCGCCTCGACTTCCGCCCGCTCCGGATCTCGCCGCTGCTTCCCATCGCCGCCACCAAGCCGCGCGGGGAGGCGATCCGCCTCGACGCCGTTCGCGCTCGGGTGGCCGCCGACCTGCGCACACGACTGCCGCTCGCCGACGACGACCGCGAGCTCGGCGAGGCGCTCGACCGCTGGGAGCTCTCGCTGTTCGCCGATGACCCGTTCCGGTCGGGCCAGGTGCGAGATGCCCTCGCCTCATTGCTCGGCGCGGAGGACGGGGCCTGGGCCGCCTCGATGCGCTGCGCCGTTCTGCTCGAGGAGAAGTCCACCGACCGCATCGCGCTCGCGAGCGAGCTCCAGGCTGAGGATGCAGGACCGGCCGCCCGCGACGCGCTTCGACGGGCCCTCGTCGAGACGCTCCTCCACGGCGACAGGCCGGGGCTGGTCGACGCGTTGGACGAGACGCTGCTCGGGCTTCGGCCGCGGCCGGCGAGCGTCCTCGCCGCGTGACCTAACCGCCCGTCCCCGGCGGCGGGATGACGACCCGGAAAGTGACCGACCCGGAGTTGTCCGCCGGATGCGCGTCGGCTCCGAAGGCCGAATCGACCGACGCGGTGAGCGTGGTGACGCCGAGCCCGGTCAGCTTGACCGCAAAGCGGACAGGCGTCGTCATCCCCGGCTCCAGGAAGTCGAGGTCACAGACGATCGTGGTCGTGCCGGTGCAGCCGGAGCCGCGCTCGGTGTACGGCGGCCCGTTGAGCTTCATCCCGGGGCTGAGCTGGATCGTCACGCGCACGCCGAGCGCCGTGCCGGTGCCGGCGTTCGCGACCGACAGGTCGACGTCCTGTGCCTTTCCGATCGGCAGTGTCCCCGAGACCGGTGGCACCACCATGCGAAGGTCGTAGAAGCCGTATCGGGGCGCGAGGTCGGCGTGGGGGGCGTAGCGCTGCCCGAGCGCCGAGGCGAGGTGGGTCCCGTAGCTCACCAGGTACAGCGCCGCGACCGCCGTCAGCGTCGGGCCCACCCACGATCGGCGGCGGGCCAGCGCGAGCCAGCTCGCGACCGAGAAGATCGCGAAGCCCGGCGCGGCGAAGAGCAGGTAGCTGGCCTTGATCTCCTTCCCGCCCAGTTGTGGGTAGCGGAGGATCTGCGCGACGAGCGCCACGAACCCGACCACTGCCACGAGCGAGAGCAGCGCGAGCGCCGGGTCGCTGTCACCGGCCCGCCGGTGGCGGATGAGGCGGATCACGGCCGGGATCCCGAACACGGCGAGCCCGCCGATCGCGAGCGCATCGCCGACGAAGCCGAAGATGCTCTGCGAGGACGCGGTTACGCGGTCGAGCGTCGTCGGGTTGCTCCAGTTGTGGTGGAACGCCCCGAACCAGTCGCTCCAGAGGTCTGCGTGCAACTGGGGGAGTAGCTCGTTTGCGAACCGCTCGCGATAGGGATGCAAGACAAGCGAGCCGACCGGAGCCGAGACGAAGAACGACAGCGGCTCGCCTCCCTGGACCATGCCGCCCGGCCGCTCGAGGTTGCCCTGGAACGGGTTCCCCCACGTGTAGGCGGCGTACCCGAGCCACGGCCCCGCCAGGAGCAGCGCCGCCCCGGCGGTCGCGACCGCGAATCGAACCGCTTTGCGGCGGCCGATCCAGAGTGCGGTCGCGAGCGCGCAGACGAAGACGACGAGGGCGCTCTGGCGCGTCAGGAGCCCGAGACCGCACGCGATTCCCGTCGCGAGTCCGAGCCCGACGGGCCAGCCGCGTCGTTCCGCCCGGACGACGGCGAGGACTGCGAGTGCGGAGAAAAGCGCAGTCGTGGTCTCCGGGTGGAACAGCGCCCCGAGCCGCAGGACGGCCGGATAGGTCATCACGAACCCCGCGGTCGCGAGGGCGCGCCCGGGATGACCGGGCCAGACCTCGCGCGCGATGAGAGCCGAGACGAGGACGAGGCCGAGCGCAGCCCCGAGCGAGAGCAGCTGTCCCGCGGACCAGCGCTCGCTCCGGCCGAGCGAGAGCGCCTCGTCGAGGCCCCAGAGAGCCGCCAGCACGCCGCCCGCCATACCAACACGGCGCCACGTCTGCCGAGACGACATGATCGCGGCCGCCGATGCCAGGACGAGCGCCAGCCAGAGAAGCCGTGTAGCCAGGTTCGACGGGAGCTCGAGCGGGAGGGAGGGGAGCGCGCGCACCGCGTGCTCGGCCCCGACCGACACGAACTCGAAAAGCGGCGGCGCCGAGTACTCGTAGCTGACGTAGACCGGGGGGATCCAGCCGTGGTCGTCGAGGTACTGGGCGTTCAGGACGTACTCGCCCGCGTCGAGCGGCATCGAACGGCCTGCCGTCGTCACCGCCTGCCAACCGAGGAGCAGGAATGCCGCGCCCGCGAGGACGACGGCGAGCAGCCTGACTCGCCTCGAGCCGGCGAGCGACCGCGCCCGGGAGCCGGCTGCCATTGCGGGACATTATGGCGTCACAGAATTGGCACGGACACGTGACACATTCCTCGCTACCGTCGGGTGATGGACGAGGCAGAGGCCGTGCTGGAGCGAATCGAGCGGATCCAGGAGCTCGACCGGGCGGACGCTCCAGCGGGCGTGCTGCTCGACGAGCTCCGGCAGCTCGTCGTCGAGGCGGAGGAATGGGCTCGCGCGGAGGGCGATGCCCGTGCCCGCGCGGCGACGGTCTGGCTCGGTGCGGACGTCGTTCGGCTCGAGGAGGTGATGCCCAAGACGCAGATCGGCTGACAGGTGAAGGAACCGGCCTCGGTGGGGCGAATGGGACTGGCAGATGGCCGTCGCGCGTCTTCTTTCGCGTCCTAGCATTCGCCGCGGCGCGAAGGCAAAAGCCCCTGCGAAAACGCAGGTGATCGCGCTCGCGAACCAGAAAGGCGGGGTCGCGAAGACGACCACGACCCTGAACCTCGGCGTGGCGTTTGCCGAGAAGGGGCTCCGCGTCCTCTGCATCGACCTCGACCCGCAGGGCAACCTGACGATGTCCCAGGGCATGAACCCCGACACGATCGAGCGGTCGATGTTCGACGTGCTCGTTCACCGGGCTCCGATCACCGACGTCATCGCTAGGTGTGAGGTGGATATCGCCGTCGCCTCGATCGACCTTGCCGGCGCCGACATGGCCCTGGCGAGCCAGATCGGTCGTGAGCGCGCGCTGCAGAAGGCGCTGGACCCGGTCAAGTCGAGCTACGACTACATCCTCATCGACACGCCGCCGTCGCTCGGGCTGCTGACGGTCAACGCGTTCGTCGCGGCAACGGGGGTCATCGTCCCGGTGCAGACCGAGTACCTCTCGCTGCGCGGGCTCGTGCAGCTCGAGAACACGCTGCAGATGGTGCGCGAGAACCTGAACCCGCACGTCCAGATCGTCGGGATCCTCCCGACGATGTTCGACAAGCGCGTCACCCACTCGCGCGAGGCCGACGAGATCCTGCGCGAGAACTTCGGAAAGCTCGTCTTCAACACCCGGATCCGGAAGACGATCCGCTACGCCGAGGCGCCCGTGAGGGGCGCCTCGATCATCGCCTACGAGCCCGACGGCGAGGCAGCGGCGCTCTACCGTGACCTGGCCAAGGAGGTGCTCAATGGCGAGAAAGCGCGTTAGCATGCGCGAAGGCCCGCTGGCCGAGCTCTTCCGCGCCACCGAGGCGGCCCAGGATCGCAAGGGGCGCGGCGGCGGACGCGGTCCGAAGCCCGAGCCGCCGGCCCAGACCGAGATCCTTTCCGTGGTCCCCGACCCGGAGCCCACACGGCCGCCGGCGCCGGAGGCGCCGCGCGCCGAAGAGCCGCCGGTCGCCCGCTGGCTCGAGCCGCTCCCCGAGAACCCGGCACGTCTCGAACGCCCGCGCGACAGCGCGTCGTACCTTGCGGTCATCCGGGTGGTGGGCGTCGGCGGCGCGGGGCTGAACGCGCTCGACCGGATGATCGACGCGGGCATCACCCAGGTCGACTTCATCGCGGTCAACACCGACATCCAGCAGCTGCAGATGAGTGACACGTCGACGAAGATCCACATCGGCAGCGAGATCACCGAGGGCCTCGGGTCGGGCGCCGACCCCGAGATCGGCCGCCGGGCCGCCGAGGACAGCTACGACGCGCTCAAGCGCGCCCTGCGCGGCTCCGACATGGTCTTCGTGACGGCCGGCGAGGGTGGCGGCACCGGCTCCGGTGCGGCTCCCGTGGTCGCGCGCATCGCGCGCGAGCTCGGCGCGCTCACGGTCGGGATCGTCACGACCCCGTTCAAGTTCGAGGGCAGCAGGCGGTCCAAGCAAGCGGACGCCGGCGTCGACGCGCTCCGCGCCGAGTGCGACACGATCATCGTCATCCCGAACGACCGGCTGCTCGAGGTGCTCGACAAGTCGACCTCGATGCTCGACGCGTTCCGGATCGCCGACGACGTGCTCCGCCAGGGCGTCCAGGGCATCTGCGACCTGATCACGAACCCCGGACTGATCAACCTCGACTTCGCGGACGTGCGCACGATCATGAAGGACGCCGGCTCCGCGCTGATGGGCATCGGCTTCGCCGAGAACGGCGAGAACCGCGCCCGCGAGGCGGCCGAGCGCGCCCTGCGCAGCCCGCTCATCGAGACCGAGATCACGGGCGCGCGCGGCATCCTGCTCTCGATCGCGGGCGGAGACGACCTCTCGCTCTACGAGGTGAACGAGGCGGCGGAGGTAGTGCGTGCGGCGGCCACCGACGACACCAACATCATCTTCGGTGCGACGATCGACGGCCGGCTCACCGGCCAGATCTGGATCACCGTGATCGCCACCGGTCTCGGTGGGCCGCGGCGGCAGCGGTCGCTCGCCGGGGTCACCGGTCACAGCGATCCGTTCGAGACACCTTCGTTCCTCACCGACTGACGGCTCGAGCCGCACGAGGCTCGAAAGCGGAGGTGCCGGCGCCGGCGCTCCGGAACGGAGGCCCGCGGCCACCGCGGATAGGCTCCGGCGCATGAGAGGCGCGGTTGCCGCGGGCCATCCCCTCACGGCGCAGGCGGGCGCACGTGCGCTCGAGGAGGGCGGCAACGCGGTCGACGCGTGCGTGGCGGCGGCGTTCGCGGGCGCCGTGTGCGAGAGCTTCCTCACGAGCCCCGCGGCGGGCGGGTTCATGCTCGTCCACCGGGCGCGCGACCGCTCGACGCGCCTCGCCGACTTCTTCGTCTCGGCGCCCGGCCTCGGGCTCAAGCGCCCGAGAGCAGGGGAGATGGAGGCGGTCGACGTCGGGTTCGGGGACAGCGAGACGACCCAGCCGTTCCTGATCGGGCCGGCCACGGTCGCCGTTCCCGGTGCAGTCGCCGGGCTCGAGGCCGTCCACCGCGCCTACGGGCGCCTCCCGTGGAACCAGCTCCTCGTGCCGGCGGTCGAGCTTGCCCGCGGCGGGGTCGAGCTGTCTCGCCCCCAGGCGCATATCCACGGGCTCCTCGACCCGATCATCCGGTTCTCGAGCGAGGGCCGTCGCATCTACAGCTCGCCGACCGGTGCCCGGCTCGTCGCCGGCGATACGCTGCGCCTTCCCGACCTCGCCGACACGTTCGAGGCGATTGCGGCTCGCGGCGCTGCCGCCGTCTATCGAGGCGACCGCGCCAGGGCGATCGTCGCCACCGTGCGTGACGGGGGCGGCGACCTCACGCTCGCCGATCTTGCCGCCTACCGAGTCGTCTGGCGCCGCCCCGTCCGAGTCGTCTATTGCGGCCACGAGGTCGTCTCGAACCCGCCGCCGTCCTCCGGAGGCATCCTCATCGCCTACGGGCTCGCGCTCCTCCAACGTCTTCCCGGCGGGCCATCGGGAAGCGCCGAGGCGCTCGCAGCGCTGGCGGACGTAATGCGCGAGCAGGATCGCGCGCGCGGAGGCAGCTTCGGCCGCGATCTCCACCGGGGCGGGCTCGCGACTCGGTTGCTCTCACCCGCATCGCTCGGCGCGGCCAAGCGCCGAATCTCCCGCCGTCACGCGGGCGTCGCGCAGCTTGTCTCCCCCGGCGGCACGACGCATGTCTCCGCCGTCGACGGGGACGGGAACGCCGCCGCCGTCTCGACCTCGACAGGCTCCGGTTCCGGGGTGATCGTCCCGGGTACGGGGATCTACTTGAACAACATGCTCGGCGAGCCGGACCTCGTGGGCGGCGCGGCGCCACGCGCCGGCCTCCGCCTGACGAGCATGATGGCCCCGACGATCGCCCTCGCTCCCGACGGGAGCCCCCGCCTCGTGGTCGGCAGTGCCGGCTCGGCTCGGCTCCGCGGCGCGATCATGCAGATCGTGGCAAACGTTCTCGCACACGATCTCGGCGTCGAAGCGGCTATCGACGCTCCTCGCGTTCACGTCGACGAGCCCCACGTCCACTGCGAGGGGGGTATCGACCCCGCCGAGCTCGACCTGCTGGCAGCGCTGGGCTACGACGTCGTCCGCTGGCGTCGCCGCAACCTCTTCTTCGGCGGAGCCGCCGCCGTCGAGCTGCTCGCGGACGGCTCGGCTCGAGCCGCGGGGGACCCTCGGCGAGGCGGAGCCGGCGTCATCGTCGAATGAGCACACGAGTACGACCGGCCGAGCCCGCCGACGCCGGCCGGCTCGTTGAGCTCGCGAGAGCCGTCGCCGGAGAGCCGGAGGGATGGCTCCTCGCCGACTCCCGCTGGCGAACCGAGGGCAACGAGCGGCGGTACATCAGGGCTCTTCAGCGCCATCCCGACGCGGCTCTCTACGTCGCCGAGCAGGACGGCGGGGAGCTCGTCGGGCGGCTCTCGCTGATGCGCGACCCTCATCCCGCAAGCGCACACGTGGCCGACCTCGGCCTGATGGTGGCGGCCGCCCGACGGCGTCAGGGGGTCGGAACGGCGTTGATGAACGCAGCAGAGGACTGGGCCCGCGGCGCGCGCGTGACGAAGCTCGAGCTCCACGTGTTCCCCCACAACGACCCTGCGATCAGGCTGTACGAGAAGCTCGGCTACGAGCGGGAAGGAGTTCGGCGCCGCCACTACGCCCGCGCCGACGGTAGCTACTCGGACGTCATCCTCATGGCCAAGCGGCTGTAACGTCAGGGTATGTCGAAGCCGCTCTTCCGCCCCGAGATCGCGAGTCTCACGCCGTACCAGCCCGGAACGCCCGTCGAGGACGTCCAGCGGGAGCTCGGCCTCGAGCGGGTCGTGAAGCTCGCGTCCAACGAGGGCCCGTTCCCTCCGTTCCCGGACGCCGTTGCTGCGATGGAGGCTGCCGAGACCGAGCTCAACCGCTATCCGGACGGAGGCGCCTACCGCCTCCACCACGCTCTCGCGACCCGCCACGGCCTCCAGCCCGAGGAGATCTGCGTCGGCTCTGGTGCCGACGGCTGCCTCGACATGCTGAACCAGGCCGTGCTCGCTCCCGGGGACGAGATCGTCTGCGGATGGCCGTCGTTCCCGAGCTACGTGATCTACGCCGCCAAGCAGGGGGCGACTGCAACCAGGGTGCCGCTCCGCGCCCACCGCTACGACCTCGACGCGCTCGCGGACGCGATCGGTCCGAGGACGAAGATCGTCTACGTCTGCCTCCCGAACAACCCGACCGGGACGGCGAACACCCGCGCGGAGCTGGACGCGTTTCTCCAGCAGGTCCCCGAGGACGTCCTCCCGGTGGTCGACCAGGCCTACTTCGAGTACGTCGAGGATCCCGACTACCCCGACGCGATCGCCGAGCATTTCCGAGGGGGGCGCCGTGTCGTCGTGCTGAGGACGTTCTCGAAGCTCTACGGCCTCGCCGGGGTCCGTGTCGGGTACGCGGTCGGCCCCTTCGACGTGTGCGAGGCGATGGCCAAGGTGCGGCGGCCCTTCGACGTCTCGACCACCGCGCAGGTCGCGGCCCTCGCGAGCCTCGACGACGGCGTCGAGGTCACAAGCCGCCGGGTCGCGAACCGCCGCGGCCTGGAGGAGCTCACCAGGATCCTCGTGAAGCACGGGCTCGAGCCCGCGCCCGGCGCCGTCGCGAACTTCGTGTACGTGGAGATCGGAGAGGACACACCGCAGTTCTTCGAGCGGCTGCTCGAAGAAGGCGTGATCGTCCGGCCGCTCGGAGGCTTCGGCGCGTCCACGGCGATTCGCATCTCGGTGGGGACGCCGGACGAGCTCGAGTTCCTGGACGCGGCACTCGGCCGCATCCGGCCCTAGCCGGCGTCGGCCGCGAGCGCGGCCACGTGCTCGGCGATCCACTCTTCGAGCTTCGGGTCGCCGGAAGGGCTCTCCACCCCGAGGGCGCCGCGAATGGCCTCCTCGGGGGTCGGTGCCTCGACCCGCCGCTGCAGGAAGGTCGCGAGCCACCCGTTCTCCTCGCGGCGGAGCGTCAAGATCATCCCGTCGGGTGTGTAGGTCTGCCACACGCCTCCTCTACCTAGCACGATCTGCGATGCTCCGGGCGGGATGAGCGAGACGATCGTGGTCGGGTTCGACGGCAAGGACGCGTCCGGGCGGGCACTCGACCGGGCGATCGAGATCGTGAAGGGCGCCGGCGGCAAGGTCGTGGTGGTCTCGGTCGAGTTCGAGGTGTTCGATCCCGGCGCGCCGGGCATGAACCTCGACCTCACGACGATTCGGGAGCCGACGCCGCTCGTCGCCCTCGAGCCCAGCGACGAGCTCGAGGCCGTCATCGAAGAAGCAGAGAAGCGCGTCGATGCAGCGGGCGTCGAAGGCATCTTCGTGTGGGCGTACGGAGACCCCGGGCGGATCATCGTCGACGCCGCGCGCGATCACGGCGCCACGAAGATCATGATCGGCGCCGACCACCACGGCTTCGTCGGCCGCCTTCTCGGCGACGACACCGAGGACGAGGTGAAGCGCGAGACCGACGTCGAGGTCGTCGTAGTCGACTGACGGCAGCGCGACGGCTCCGTGGGAGCCGTCCTCTAACGTTCATCCGTGCCCGGCCTGCAGCTCAGCGCCCGCTTCGCGCTCCTCCGGAACAGTCGGTTCCGGCTGCTCTTCCTGGCGACCGCGGCCTCCGGGATCGGCAACTGGCTGGCAGTCATCGCGCTCCAGGTCGACGTCTACGATCGCACGCACTCGGCCTGGTGGATCGGCGAGCTTCTGCTTGCGAACATCCTGCCCGCTGTTTTCATCGGCCTCTTCCTTGGGCCGCTCGTCGATCGTCTGTCGAGGAAGTGGCTGATGATCGCCTCCGACCTCGGCCGCCTCGTGGTCTTCGCGCTCCTGCCCTTCGCCGGCTCCGCATCTGAGGTCGTCGTCCTCGCCGTCGTGGCGGGGATCGGCAACGCATTCTTCCGTCCCGCCGTGCTCGCCGGGGTCCCGAATCTCGTCTCCGCATCCGAGCTCGGACGTGCGAACGCGCTCCTTCAGCTCGTCGAGTGGACGACGACCGCGCTCGGGCCGCTGCTCGGCGGCGTCCTCGTCGCCGCATCGGGCCCGAATCTCGCCTACGTCGTGAATGCCGTCACCTTCGGCATCTCGGCAGTTCTCGTGTCGTTGATCCCGGGCCCGTTGCTGCAAAGTGACCGTCCGATTGGCCGCGGCCGCTGGAGCGATCTCGTGGAGGGCTACTCCGTCGTCCGTCACTCGCGGGCGCTCAGGTGCGTCCTCGTCGTCTGGTCGCTGGTGATGGCTGCGAGCGGGATCTTCAACGTGGCCGAGTTGTTCCTCGCGAAGGTCACGTTCTCGGCCGGTGACTTCGGCTTCGGCCTGCTCTGGGCGGCCTCGGGGGTCGGCCTCGTCGTCGGCGGCCTGGCGGCCGCGCCGCTGATCGAGCGAAACCTGAGCACTGCGTACGTGCGCTTCCTCGCGATCTTCGCCATCGGGATGGGCTGCACGGCGGCGGCGCCCAACGTCTGGGCCGGTGCCACGGCGATGGTGCTCGCCGGGTTCGGCAACGGTGGCGCAGTCGTCGCCAACATCACGCTCGTCCAGCGCGGTGCGCCCGACCGGGTCCGAGGTCGTGCGTTCACCCTGATCATGAGCGCGAACTACGCCGTCCTCGGCCTGTCGTTCGTGGTTGCGGGCCCGCTCACGAACGCCTACGGCGCCCGCTGGGCCTACGTCGTCGCGGCGGGCATGACGCTCGTCGCGGCCGTCGCCGCGGTCCGGTTCACCCGGGGCATCGAGGTCGACCTGGCTCCGGCTGCTCCGCAGAGCGCATGAAAGCGTCCGAGTTGGCCGATCTTGTCCGCGCGGGGGAGACCCGCGCGCTCGCGCAGGCGATCTCGCTCGTCGAGCAGGGGGACCCGGAGGCCCGCGAGCTCGTCCGCCTGCTCTTCCCGGACACGGGCCGCGCGCATGTCGTGGGCGTCACTGGAGCGCCGGGCGTCGGGAAGTCGACCCTGGTCTCGGCGCTCGTCGGCAACGTGCGTTCGGACGGCCGTACCGCCGGCGTGATCTCGGTCGATCCGACGAGCCCGTTCACCCACGGCGCCATCCTCGGCGACCGGATCCGGCTCTCCGAGCACTTCCTCGACCCGGGCGTCTTCATCCGCTCGATGGGAACGCGCGGCCACGAGGGCGGCCTCGCCGAGGCGACGCTCCAGGCGGCCCTTCTCCTCGACGCCTCGGGAAAGGACGTCGTCTTCATCGAGACGGTCGGGACCGGCCAGAGCGAGATCGGGATTCTCTCGATGTCCGACACGGTCGTGCTGGTGCTGCAGCCGGGCTCGGGCGACGCGGTGCAGGCGCTGAAGGCCGGGATCATGGAGATCCCCGACGTGATCGCGATCAACAAGCGCGACCTTCCCGCAGGCGAGTGCGACCAAAGCCGACGTGCGGCAGATGCTCACCCTCGGAGGAGGAGAGCCGCCCCCGATCGTGCTGACCGAGGCTGTCCGCGGCGAGGGAGTCGACGAGCTGCTCGCCGCGATCGACGCTCACAGGGCGGGGCTCGAGGCCGGAGGGACGCTCGCAGGCCGGCGCGCCCGCAACCTCGCGGCCGAGGTGTACGCAGTCGCCTCCGCACGGGCCCGCCGACATCTGGAAAATGCAGTGCAGGACGACCCGGAGCTCTCGCGGCTCCTCGACCAGGTTCGGCTCCGTCAGCTCGACCCGCTGACGGCGGTGCACGAGATCCTCCGCAAGGTGTTCAGAATTGGCGACGAGAACGACTCCGACACTCGCTGACGTGCAGGCCGCCTCGGACCGGGTGGACGCGCACGTGCGCGTCACCCCCGTCTACACGTCGGAGTCGCTTCTGCGCGAGACCGGCCGGCCGGCACTGCTGAAGGCCGAGAACCTCCAGCGCACCGGCTCGTTCAAGATCCGAGGCGCCGTCAATCGCATGGCGACGCTCTCGCCCGCCGAACGTAACGCCGGTGTGATCGCCGCGAGCGCCGGGAACCACGGGCAGGCGGTCGCCTGGGCGGCGCGCGAGCTCGGGATCCGGGCGACGATCTACATGCCGCAGGACGCGCCGATGGCCAAGGTCGACCCGACCCTCACCTACGGCGGCGAGGTCGTGCTCACGGGCTCCGGTTTCGACGAGGCCCTCGCCGAGGCGCTCGAGCGCGTCGAGCAGACCGGCGCGACGTTCGTCCACGCGTTCGAGGACGAGCAGGTGATCGCGGGCCAGGGAACGATCGGGCTCGAGCTAGCCGAGCAGATCCCAGACCTCGGCACCGTCCTGATCCCCGTCGGCGGCGGCGGGCTTGCTGCCGGGGTCGCGACCGCGCTGCGCGCTCTCCGCCCAGACGTGCGGCTCGTCGGGGTCGAGGTGGACCGGCACATGCACACGATCGCCGACGGAATCGCCGTGAAGCAGCCCGGCGAGCTCACGATGAGCATCCTCGACCGGCTGCTCGACGACCTCGTCGTCGTCGGCGATCACGAGATCAGCGACGCCATCACCCTGTTGCTCGAGCGCTCGAAGCTCCTTGTCGAGGGCGCAGGCGCCGTGGGCGTGGCGGCGCTTCTCTCCGGCAAGGCCGGCGGCTCGGGCCCGGTCTGCGCCGTGGTGTCGGGCGGGAACATCGACCCGACGACGCTCATCTCGGTGCTCCGGCACGGGATGACGGTCGAGGGGCGCTACCTGGCCATGAGGACGCGTCTCGTCGACCGCCCGGGCGAGCTGATCCGGGTCTGCGAGCTGATCGCGGCCGAGCGCGGCAATATCGTCCAGATCGAGCACCGCCGCGAGGGCTTCCACCTCGACGTCGGCGACGTCGGCCTCGACCTCACCGTGGTCATGCGAAACGAGGCGCACTGCCAGCGGCTGATCGACGCGCTCGAGGAGAACGGCTTCCCCGTGGAGCGCATCCGCTGATGCGGCCGAAGCCGTTCTTCGAGGAGCTCCCGTCGAACGCCGACCCCTCGCGCCTCGCGGGGATCGAGCACGTCTACGTCTTCGACATCGCCGGCGAGGGCCGGTGGAAGGTCGTGCTCCACGACGGGAAGCTCACGGTCTCCGAAGGCGCCGAAGACGACGGGGACGTCGTCTTCTCGATGTCCGCGGAGACCTTCGACCGGATCACCGACCACAAGCAGAACCCGATGCTCGCCTACATGACGGGGAAGGTGAAGGTCACGGGCGACGTAAAAGCCGCAATGGACCTCCAGAACATCCTCTAGCGGCGCGCGCCTCCCTCGGTCATCATCCTCGGCTGAAATCTGAAACGGGGGGTGACATGCCAGAACCAGCAGCTGTGACGGCGCCGGGCAGCCGGTCGAAGAATCTCGTCCTTGCGGCGATGATCTTCGCGGTGTCGATGATGTTCATCGACCAGACGATCGTCTCGATCGCGGCGCCGAACATCCAGCGTGAGCTCGGGCTCACGAGCACCGGGATCCAGTGGGCGATCAACTCCTACCTGTTGTCGCTGGCGGCGTTCTTCGCCTACGGCGGACGGCTCGCCGACACGCTCGGGCACCGGCGGATGGTGACGCTGGGGATCAGCATCTTCGCCCTGGCCTCGCTGTTCTGCGGGCTCACGCCCAAGGGGAGCATTGCGGAGGGCTGGCTGATCGCGTTCAGGGCCCTTCAGGGGTTCGGCGGCGCGATCATGTTCCCGGCCGCGCTTGCGATCGTCGTCCAGACCTTCCCGCTCCGCGAGCGCGGCAAGGCGCTCGCGCTGTTCTTCGGGATCGCCGGCGGCCTCACCGCCGTCGGGCCGACGCTCGGCGGGTTCCTGACCCAGTGGACCTGGCGGGCGATCTTCTGGGTGAACCTCCCTGTCGCGGCGATCGCCCTCATCCTCACCGCGATCGCGAAGCCCGTCACGGTGAGCAAGCGCGCCCCGATCGACTACCGCGGCCTCGTGCTGATCGCAAGCGGCGTCGCGATCAGCATCTTCGGCTTCCAGCAGTCGGGGACGTGGGGCTGGAGCGATCCGAAGACGATCGCCTGCATCGTCGTCGGCGCGCTCCTCCTCGTCGCATTCGTGCTGTTCGAGCGGGGGGTCCCCTCGCCGCTGATCGACGTGAAGATCTTCCGGATCAAGCCGTTCGCCGTCGAGAACCTGATCCTCTTCATCTCGAACCTCGTGTTCGTCCCGGTGTTCTTCTTCGCGAGCGAGTACGCGCAGGTCGCTCTCGGGAAGTCGGCGTCCTCGGCGAGCCTCGTGCTCCTGTACTTCTTCCTCGGGTTCGTCGTCGCGGCGCAAATCGGGGGCCGGCTGCTCGACCGCGTCGGTGCGAAGCGGCCGGTGGTGGTCGGGTGCGCCCTTGCGGCCGTCGGGTTCTGGCTGTGGGCTCGGGAGGTCACGAAGCTGAGCTCGGGCGGCGAGGTCGGCTTCATCATCCTCACGGGCGCCGGGATGGGCCTGATGCTCGGGCCGTCGAGCACCGACGCGGTCAACCGCGCCTCGCGGCTCTCCTTCGGCGAGGCGACGGGGATCACCCAGACCGTCCGGAACTACGCGGCCAGTCTCGGCCTGGCGGTCCTCGGGAGCCTGCTCGTGACCCGGCTCCATTCCCGGGTAACCACCTCGCTCGTCGACAGGGGCGTGCCGCACGCGGAGGCCTCGGCGCAGGCGTCGCAGATAGCCCAGTCCCGAAGCGGCGCCTCGACGACCGCGATCCCGCACTTCATCCGGCTCGACTTCGCCTACGCGATCCAATCGGTGCTCTACGCTATGGCGGTGATCATGGCCGTCGCGGCGATCGTCGGCTTCGTGGGCCTCACCCGTGGCGTCCAGCAGGAGGCAGCCGAGCCGGTGCGCGGACCCGTGGCGGAGGGCGCCTCGTGATTCTCGAGGACGTCGAGCGCGGTGAGACTGTGCTGGATTCCGGCCTGACCTACGACGGGATCACTCCGGTGCTCGTGCACGTGACGAGGCGGGAGGGGCGCTTCGAGTTCTCGGACGGCGGTGGGGCGGTGGCGGCCGCCGGGGTCCGGCCGTCGCAACTGCGCTTCGACGACCGGATCGTGATGGGCGACTACAGCGTGAACGTGAGCAGGAAGGGCGTCGTGTTCCTGCCCGGCTTCGCGAGCTCGAAGGCCGGGTGGCTCGCCAAGCTGCCCGAGCTCGTCGCGGAGGGGTCGGTCGTCTTGTACGAGGCTTTGCTCGAGCTCGACTAGAACGAATCCGTATGCTCGGGCCGTGATCCGGGGAGCGTTCGCCGCCGCACTGACGCCGCTCACGGACGGCGGAACCCGGCTCGACGAGGACGCCTTCGCTCCCTACGCCGCCTGGCTCGCGGACGGAGGTGTCGACGGGATCCTGGCGACGGGGACGACGGGGGAGGGGATCCTGCTGTCGCAGGCGGAACGCCGTCGAGTCGTCGAGCTCTACGTCGACGCAGCCGCCGGGCGGCTGCCGGTCGCCGTGCACTGCGGCGCGCAGACGACGGCCGAGACCGCCGCCCTGGCCGCCCATGCGGCCGAGGCCGGAGCCGACGCGGTCGCGGTGATCGCCCCGCCGTACTTCCCGCTCGACGCGGCCGCGCTCGAGGCGCACTTCGCTGCGGCGGCCGCCGCGTGCGCGCCGCTTCCCTTCTACGTGTACGAGTTCGCGGCCCGGAGCGGCTACCAGGTACCCGTCTCGGTCATCGAGCGGCTGCGCGAGAGCACGCCGAACCTGCGTGGGCTGAAGGTGTCGGACAAGCCCTGGGAGGCCGTCGAGCCGTACCTCCTCGACGGCCTGGACATCTTCGTCGGTGCGGAGTCGCTGGTCGCCCGCGGGCTCGCGAACGGCGCTGCGGGCGCCGTCTCCGGCCTCGCGTCGGTCTTCCCGGAGGTTGTGGCGGCGCTCGTCCGCGAGCCGTCCGAGGAGCGCTCCCTCGGGGCGGACCGGCTCCGGGCGGCACTCGACCGCTTCCCGTTCCAGGCCGCGGCGAAGGTCGTCGCCGCCAGGCGCGGCCTCGCGATCCGGCCGGATGTTCGCGCGCCGCTACGCACGCTGACCCCTGCCGAGCTCGAGGCTCTCGACCTGCCGTGATCCTGGTCGCCGGCGCCGGGGCGATGGGGGCGGGGATCGCGTACCGCCTGGCGGAGCGTGGCGCCGACGTCGTCCTCTGCGATCGTGGGACGATCGCATCCGGATCGACCTCGCGCGCGATGGGAGGGGTCCGGCAGCAGTTCTCGACCGCAGCCGAGGTGCGTCTCGCGCAGGAGAGCATCGCGTTCTTCGCCGAGCTCGGGCCGCCGTTCTTCCACCAGGTCGGGTACCTGTTCCTCGCGACGACCGAGGAGGGTCTCGCCGAGCTCGATGAGCGCCGGGAGCTGCAGGCCGGGCTCGGAGTCCCGGTCGAGCGGGTCGACCCGGCGTTCGTCGCCGGTCTCGAGACGAGCGACGTGCTCGGCGCCGTCTTCTGTGCGCAGGACGGCGTCGCCGACCCTCCGGCGGTGGCGCAGGAGCTCGTCCGCCGCGCGGTCGAGCTCGGCGCCCGGCTCCGGGAGCACACCCCGGCGGAGAGCATTCTCGGCGAGGCCGATTCGGTCGTCATCGCGTGCGGGCCGTGGTCGCCGGACCTCGGGAGGCGGGTGGGGGTGGAGCTTCCGATCCGGCCGCTCTGCCGCCAGCTCCTCGCGACCGAGGCCCTGCCCTCGCCGCCCGCGATGCTGCCCATGGTGGTGGAGACCGAGACCGGCTTCCACTTCCGCCGCCGGGGTGACCGGCTCGTGCTCGCGATGTCCGACCCCGAGCCACGCTGGACCTTCGAGGCGACTGTCGACGAGTCGGTCTTCGACGACCGCCTTGCACGGCTCGCTCGCCGCTTCCCGCACGCGGCAGGCCTCACGATTGCCGACGCGTGGGCGGGCCTGTACGACATGACGCCCGACGCGCACCCGATCCTCGGGAAGGTCGGCGACGGCGTGTACGCGGCCTGCGGGTTCTCGGGGCACGGGTTCATGCAGTCGCCCGCGGTCGCGGTCGCGATCGCCGAGGAGATCCTCGACGGCGCTTCGACGCTCGACCTCTCGCCCTACCGCCTCGACCGCTTCGCCGACGGCGTTTTTCCCGAGACTGTCGTCCTTTAAGAGAAGGTGTCCGACACAGCCTGCGTGCTGCCAGCCTCGCGTGAGCCCTCGTCGTGTCGGACATCCGCCTTAGGCGTTCTGGCCGGAGAGGTGTCTAAAGCGGATGTCGGACACCGTGCGAGCCTCGGCTTGGCTCTCCAGCTCCGGGACGCGGTGTCCGACACCGCGCGCGTGACTAAGCTCAGACCCGATGTGCTTCGACCTCGATTCCTCGCCGCCGATACCGGTGGTCGCGGGCGCGGCCGTTTCGCACGAGGATCTCGTCCTCGAGGCAGCCGACGGCAACAACCTCGCCGCGTTCGCGGCTCATCCCGACGAGCCTGCCGCGACCGGGATCGTCGTCCTCCCGGACGTGCGGGGGCTGTACCACTTCTACGAGGAGCTCGCGCTCCGCTTTGCCGAGCGCGGGTACGAGGCCGTGGCGATCGACTACTTCGGCCGCACCGCCGGCGTCTCCAAGCGCGACAACGACTTCTCGTACCCGGAGCACGTCGCCGAGACCACGCCCGCCGGCATTCAGGCCGACGTCGGCGCCGGGGTTGCGTACGTCCGCAGGCAAGAGGTGACCTCGGTCTTCACGGTCGGGTTCTGCTTCGGAGGCCGCCACTCGTGGCTCTCCGCGGCCGGCGGCCACGGGCTCGCCGGCGCGGCCGGCTTTTACGGATCCACGGGCGAGCGCAACGGCCAGCCCGGCCCGACCGCTCGCGCGGCCGAGATGACCTCACCGATCCTCGCGCTCCAGGCCGGAGCCGACCAGAACATCACCGCGGAGGACAACCGGGCCTTCGCCGAGGCACTCACCGCCGCCGGCGTCCCGTTCGAGCTCATCACCTATGACGGCGCCCCGCACAGCTTCTTCGACCGGAAGTTCGCCGAGTACGCCGAGGCCTCCGCGGACGCGTGGGACCGCGTCCTCGAGTTCATAGCCCGCTACGCGTCGGGCTAGGTCTGAAAGGGGTTGAGCACCAGGAGGGCGCTCGCATCCTGGAGCTGCTGGTAGTTGTACGAGTAGACCGCCGGCAGCGTGAGCTTGTCGATCGTGGCCGCTTCCTTCGCATCGGGGCTGGTGGGAAGCGGCGGCTTCTCGAGCGGCAGCGTGGTGCGGAGCGGCTGGTCGAGCTGCTTCGTCAGATCCTCACGGTGGAGGTAGAGGAGCGTCGAGGGCGGCGAGCCGGCCGGAGGCGGCATGAAGGCCACGATCGACTTGATCGCCGGCAGGAACTTGAACGTGTACAGCGCGATCTCGAGGGCCTCGCGGCGGACGAGCCGCCCGCGGGTCTCGCTGGGCTTGCCGGTCGGGATCGAGCAGCCCGCCCCGCCGATGCCGCACAGCTGCTCCTTCCAGGTGCTCGCCGACGGGACGACCTCGATGCCCGCCGCGCTCGCCGCGGTCCTCTTCACCGCGATGTTCGACACGGCGATGTTGTGGGTGCCGCTCGTGACCTGCGGCGGGCCGGCCACTACCGCGAGTAGCGGCGCGCCGGCCTTGTTCAGCTTGTACTCGCGCGCGACGTGCTGGGCGATCTGCGTCGCCATCTGACCCGTCGTGCCGCTGTCGGGCTTCCAGTCGGACCAGCCCTTCGCCGAGACGCTGCCGCTGTTCGAGCCGGGGTTCGCGACGAGGACGACGAGCCCGACGATCGCGGCGATCCCGATGGCGGCAAGGCCGCCGTAGATCATCCCGAAGCGCAGCTTGTAGCGGCCGGTCGGCTTGATGATCGTGTCGGGAACCGGCGAGGAGCGGTCCGGGGCTCCGGTCTCATCGCTCACGCGTTGAACTCCACCGGCGGGCCGTCCTTGTCCTTGTCGTCCTTCTTGTCCCGCGAGTAGTTCATGAAATGGGGCCAGACGCTCTCGTCGGTCCAGTCGATCTGCGGGCGTTCGAACCTCTGCGCGTTGAGCAGGTGGACGAGGTCGTCGCCGTAGATCTCCTTCTCCTCGAGGATCTTGTCCGCGATCGCCTCCACCTTGTTCTTGTTCTGGAGGATCAGGTTGTAGGCGGTCACGAACGCCTCGCCGATGAACTGGGCGGCGTAGCCGCGCTTCTTCGGATCGGCGAGCGCCTCCCAGCCGCTGGCGGTGCGGTTCATCAGCCTGATGCCGATGTCCTCGAGACGCTTCATCACCCGCTCGCGCGTCTGTTCCTCGGTCTCGTCGGCGAACGTCTTGCCGTTGAGGTCGATCGGCAGGGGCGACATGCCGGCCGCGCCGACCATACCGGTCGCGGTGCGCGTGGTCGACTGGAGGTCGCCACCGACTCCGATCGAGTTCTCGCCGTAGAAGACGAGCTCGGCCGCCATGGCTCCGACGGCGTGGACAAGCTCGCCGAACATCCGGCTCTGGAAGGCGCCGAAGCGCTCCTCCTTCTCGAACGACTGGTGGTGGCCGAGGCTGTTGCCGCGCATCTTGATCGAGAGGCGGCTCGACTCGACCTCGGGCACATACACGTGAGCGGCGGCAGCGTGGCCTGCCTCGTGGATCGCGACAGCGCGCGCATCGGTGTCGTTGTAGTTGACGTTCACGGCGGTTCCGGACTCGATCACTGTCATCGCGTCCACGAGGTGCTTCCAGGTGAACGACGGTGAGCCTTCATGATGGGCGTTCGTGAGCGCCATCGAGCAGATCTGGTCGATCATCGCCGGCGAGTAGCCGCTCGTGATGCGGGCCATCTCGTCGCGGCGCGCCTCGCTGTCGAGGTCGGGATCGTGCGAGACCTTCTCGAGGTAGAGGTCGAAGATGTCCTTGCGGTCGTCCTTCGTCGGCGTGCGGAACGTGATGTGGCGGCCCATGCGGCCCGGCCGCGTCAGCGCCGGGTCGAGGTTCTGCACGGGGACGTTCGTCGCGCCGATGAAGTAGATCTGCGCGCCCGTCGGCTTCGCCCGCGGGAGCCGGAGGGACAGCGTCCCATCCTTCCTGGCGGCGCGGAAGGACTCGACGCCGAGATAGATGAGCAGGACCTCGCCGGCGACCGCGAGCAGCCTCCAGACGATCCAGTGCCGGCCGCTCATCCCGTAGAGGATCGGATTGCCGGTGATCGAGCCCAGGCCGTTCAGGAGGAGCAGCGACCCGCCGAGGGCGACCCAGACGCCGAACGCCATGCCCCAGCCCCTGCCGATCCGGCGCGGCACGAAGTAGACCGCGTCGAGGATCGCGTTCGTCTTGTTCGTCAGCACCCTCTTGAAGAACGGCGGGTTGTCGATGCCGTCCATCACGACGAGCAGCTGGTTGAGCGCGAGGCCGCCACCGCCCCCCATGCCGCCCATGCCGGGGAAGATGCCCTGGTTGACGATGTTCCCGATCTTCTGGACGAACGGCGGATAGATGTTGCGCCGCTCGGGTGCGCGCTGGGCGAACACGTAGTCGCGCCACGCGGCCGATTCGACGATCACGTCGCCGCTGGGGTTCGTCGAGCCCATCGGCCCGTAGTACTCCTGCTGCCAGATGTCGAGCGGGTTGACGATCGAGCTGCCGCCCTGGCCCTGGCCGATCAGCGCGTTGCGGCGCATGCCGACGGCGTCGATCTCGTCGATGAAGACGATGCACTGGCCGCCCCACTTGCGGGCGAGCTTCTTCGCCTTGCGCGCGAGGAAGCGCACGATGACCGCGTCGATGCCGATGAAGGTCTGCGCGAAGCCCGAGCCGGGGATCGACACGAAGGGCGAGTTGAACCCGGTGGCGATCGCCTTGGCCATCATCGTCTTGCCTGTACCTGGGGCACCCAGGAAGAGCAGCCCGCGCTCGCGCTTGCCGCCGGCGCCCTCGAATACCTCGCCGGACTGCCACAGCGTGACGACGCGGCGGATCTCCTCCTTGGCCTCGGCCTGGCCGCGCACGTGGTCGAGCTTGACGCCCCACTCGGCGTCGCCGGGCTCGAAGCCGCGGATCTGCGAGATGCCCATCAGGAGCAGAGGGCCCATGAAGATGAGGAAGTTGGCGAAGAAGAGGAAGAAGATCTGGAAGAAGTAGACGAGCGCGGTCGGGCTGTGGGCCAGGGAGTGCACCTTCGTGTAGAGCGCCGTCGAGGTGCCGAGCCACGAGAGGTTCGAGCCCGGCTTGGCCGTCATCACCTGGATCGCGTAGACGAACGTGATGATCCCGCCGATGATCAGGACGAGCTTGAGGAAGAAGCGCCAGGTCCAGGCGCGGCGGCGGTTCGTGATGTCCTCTTCGCGGAGGCGCGCGTCGTCGGTGCCGAAGAGGCTCGGCCAGGGGATGACGCGGCGGACGAGGATGTCGACCAGGCCGCGGAAGGCGACGATGGCGACAAACGTTACGAACAGCGACTTGCCGATGCTCCAGCCGTTGTTGTGGTGGAACCAGTAGAAGGCGACAGGGCTCGTCGAGATCGCCACGATGGTCGCGGCGCGGGTCAGTCTCCGGAGCTCCTTGGAGAGGACCGCGTGTGACTCGGTGAGGGCCTGGCCGGTTGTTTGAAGCGGTGCCGTGACAGAGGCCATGCGCAGTAGCGTAGCGGCGATCGCGGCGAGCCCGCCAGGGTGCGCCGCGCCAAGTCTTACGAAGTTCTAATCCCGATTATCGGCGGCCGCGGGGCGGTGCTACAGTCGTTTCGATGCTGAGCCTCACCCGGGTGAGTCTCGCCGCCGTCTCCGGTCTCGCCGTTTCGATCCTCGCGGTCGTTCCGCCCGGGGTCGCGGGCCGCGCCGCCCAGACCGACGTCAGCTCGAACTGGGGCGGGTACGTCGCGACCGGCCCGGGATCGACGGCGAATACGGCCGTCAGGAGCATGAGCTACACGGACGTCACTGGGCAGTGGGTGCAGCCGAAGGCCGTCTGCAAGGGCGGCGTCCCGACGGCGCTCGCGACGTGGGTCGGTCTCGGCGGCTATAGCCTGACCTCCCGGGAGCTCGAGCAGATCGGCACCGAGGCCGACTGCGACGAGCACGGCAGGCCGAGCTACTACATCTGGTACGAGCTCGTCCCGGCCGATCCGGTCAACCTGAAGCTCAGGATCGACCCGGGCGACACGATTTCAGCGGTGGTCAAGGTGAACAGGCACGACGTCCTCGTGCAGGTGACCGACCGGACGCGCGGGAGCAGGTTCACCCGCCACCTGAGCATGGCCAAGCTGGACCTGACCTCCGCCGAGTGGGTCGTCGAGGCGCCGACGCTGTGCGACGACAGCGGCTTCTGCAAGCAGCCGGCGCTGACCCGGTTCCGTTCGATCCCGTTCACGAACACCTATGCGACCGGGAACGGGGTCGGGGGAACGATCTCGAGCCCGACGTGGACGTCCACCGCGATCCAGTTGATCCCGCGTGCGCACCGCTTCTTCGGCGACCGGAACGACCCCGCCTCGTCGGCCGGGCGGTGGGGCGCGACCCCGTCGGATCTCCTCCCGGACGGGACGGGCTTCACCGTCAGGTGGCAGGCAAACCCCTGAGTCGCTAGCCGAGCCCGGCGAGGACGTTCGCGGCGCTCTGCTTCAGGCCCTGCCCGAGAAGCTGTGAGCGAGGAGGCTGCTCACAGGCGACGACCGCGTTCTTGCGCGCGGTGCCGACGATGACGGAGCGCGCCTTCGTCTTGTCCTTGGTGTCGCCCGCCTGACAGGTGTGCGTCTTCGCCTCTGTCTTCCCGGCGGAGACGGTCGCGAGGCGGGGCGCCGTGAGCGTGGTCGTGACGCCTTCTCCGCTCAGCGCGCCCGCAGGTGCGGCAGCGGCTAGGGCGGCGACGGCGGTAGCGAACGGAAGAAGGAACGACCGGTTCATCACCTCTCGAGTGTACGCCGATCTACGCCGGCGTTGCGCTTCGGGAGCCCGGACGGGATACTTGACAGATGAGGCAGGCGATCGTCGGCATCGCAGCCCTTCTTGTGCTGGCCGGCAGCGTCGCGGCTTCGGGTGCCGGGCAGAGCCCATACCGGGCGCTGCGCACGAGCGGCTATCCGGACACCGCCCTGCCGGCGGCGTTCTCGTCGGCCAAGGTCGTGGTCGCTCCGGTCACGTCCTCGGCGCGTTCGAACGGCGCGACCGGGGCGGTCCGAGTGAATGTCAACGGCCCGGACGCCGACGCGGGCGTCGTGTTCGTCGTCTTCAAGACTCCGGACGGTGCGGGCGCCGACATGCTCTCGGCGGTCCCGGTGGTCTCCGGTCTCGCGGTGAAGGCTGCCGGGAAGGTCGCCGGGCAGCCTGCGAGCGCGGTCTTCGCGGGCTTCTACACCCAGACCGACGCGCTTGGCCAGTCGGTCGTCGAGGGCGTCACCTACTCCGTGGTGCAGAAGGGCAGCGTCCTCGTCGCCGGCTTCACCTACGCACCGACCCGGGTGCGCGACGGAGGGGGTGCGGTGGCGCTGACCCGGTCAGGCCTCACGCATCTGCAGGCCGTTTCGGGCTGAGGACTCTGGTGATAAAAGGATGGGCGACCTGCATCAAGGGGGGCAGGAAGCAGGATCGCCCATCCTGTGAGCGCTCAGGGTGCTGAGACGTTGCCCGGCGAGTTCGGATAGTTGGGAACCGTCGGTCCTTATTTAACCGTGTGCGTCCTACGGGTTCGTGACCCGCGCGCTCGCGATATGCGTGTTCCCGAACGTCGCGGGGCGGTCGGTGTTCGGCCGGGCAGCCTCACGGTGGGGCGCATGCGCTGCCGGCTCTCACCCGGAACCTCACTGATACCCGAGCGCCTCCCGAATCTTGCCGATCGCTGCCGTTTCGCCAGGCCTGACGCCGCCACTGTCCTGAGCGACGTGGTCCGCGACACCGAGGACGAGGTCGCGATATGCGGCAACCTCGCGCGGCGCCTTCTCCAACCGGTGCGACCTGGAAAACCCCTGCAAATGCAGTGGTCTGCGCCAGTCGTGCGCCAGCCACGGGATGGGCTCCGTCCGCTGTCTAGTGTACGCTTCTGATTGTCAAAAGACAGATAGGGAAGCGATGCTGAACCGGGAAGCCGAGCGGAACGCGAGCGCGCCTGCGCCGAGCAGGTTCGGCGCACCAACCGGGCCTGACCCGGCGGAGGCTGGCCGCCGAGGTGGTCTCGCCTCCGGTGTCGCGCGTCGGCAGAGGCCGCTACGGCTCCTCGAGGCGAAGATCCTCGAGTCGAAGAACGGCGCCGCCCAAGCGAAGTTGCTCGAGCTGAAGCGCCGCGACGAGGCCAAGCTCGAGCACGCCCGGCTCGACGCGGACCGGATCGTCCGCCATCTGACGGAGCGCAAGGAGATCCTCGAGGAGCAGACCGCGGAGATGTACGAACGCTTGCGCGAGCTCGACGACCAGGCGAAGGCGCTCGAGCAGCGCAAGCAGCAGCTCGACAGCGACGACGCACTCGTCGAACTACTGCGTCACGTCGGCGAGGAACGTGCGACCGCGGCCGCGATCGCGTTGGGTTGGGGCGACGACGACGACGTCGAGGCGGCTTGACCATGCCGGGCTTCTGGCAGCGGCGACCGGGCAGGGAGGCGAGTGGGGAGTCGTCGACGCGTGCGGGGAGTCACGTCTCCTCTGTGTCTGAGATCCCGCCCTCCGGGCGCACGGTTGCGCGTGTGGTTCCCGCCGTCGAGGAGCGTGCGCCTGTCCCTGGGCTTGTGACGTGGTCGCTCGATCAGATTACGCAGCGGCGTGTCTACTCGATGCTCTACGCGAACACGGACACGGACATCGAGGCGGGGTTTGACCGGGATCGGTATGTGACTTCGTGAGCGAGCAGGCGTTCGAGCAGGGCGATCCGGGGTTCGACGCTGGCGGCGAGGCGGGCGACCCGTACGGGCCTGACTGGGATGGTGATGGCGGGTTCGAGCACGGCGGGGATCCGGCGGAGTTCGACGCGGCGGTTCAGCGGGAGGTGGCGGCCCAGCGGCAGCGCGAGCTGGACATGTTCGAGGAGAGGCTTGCGGAACTTGAGCCACTTCGGCAGTGGGCGGAGAGCCTTGGTGAGCAGCAGCGGGCGGCGGAGGGGGAGGCGGAGGCGGGGCGGATCATCGCCGGCAATGCGGAGGAGCTCGGGCTCGCCGAGCCGGACGTGGAAGGGATCCAGCAGGCGGCGAGCGATCAGGTGCGCGGGGTGGCGGAGGGGCTGCTCGCGCAGGCGGGCTACAGGCCGGATCAGGCGCAGGCGTATCTGGCCGAGCGCGGTGACCTGGCTGCGTTCGAGTTGGTCGCTTCGACGTTCGGGATCTCGACGCAGGAGCTGGCGAAGCAGGCGCTCGCGGCCGCGACGCAGCGGGCGTTCGAGGCGGGTAACAAGGCGGGGGACGAGTCGGCGGTGCTGGCGAAATATCAGAGGCTGGCGGCCGGGCCGCCGCAGGGAGGGCGGCCGTCGCCGGCGGCGTCGTACCCGGGCTGGGCCACGGACTTAATCAACAAAGTCTAGGAGGGGAGGATGGCGTGGGATGACTCGGGCAACGCGTTTCAGTTGGTGCCGGTGCCGATGCGGCCGGGATCGAGCAGGTGCGCGGTCTGCCAGACCCAGAGCGGCACGGATGGGCCGTTCGGGGAGGCGCTCTCGATCACGTTGATCGACGGCACCCCGGCGGTGTGCAGGCGTTGCATGGTCGGGTTGCTCCGGTTGTGGGGGTCGTGGCGCACGAGTACTTCGCCGAGGTGGCAACTGAGCGTGACGAGGCGCGCACGAGCTTTGCGGACGCGTCCGTGGTGCGGGACGAGGCGCTCAGGTCGGTGGAGCGGCTCGAGGGGGAGCTCGCAGCGCGGGTGCAGGAGGTGCACGACATGGGCGCGCTGTTGCGCGAGCGTGACGCGACGATCCGGGCGGCGCGCGCGGGAAGGCTGGACGTGCCGGACGTGGCGGTGATCGCGGAGCAGGTCAGGGAGGCGCTGCTTGAGCAGCCGCGCCCGGACGCGAAGAAGCCGGGACGGAAGATCGCCGCCGTCGAGGCGGCGTAGGGGGTGTCGCTAACCAACTCGAACGAAAGGGGCAGATAATGACTGACAAGCATCCTGATACGGGCAAGTTCGTGCCTTCGCCGCACGAGGTCAAGTACGCGCCGGGGCCGAGCACTCCGCCCGGCGTCCCGACCACGGGGCGGCCGATAAGTCCGGCGCCGCCGAGGCCGAAGGGGAAGTAGGTGAGGCTTGCGGCGCTGCTTTGTCAGCCGGCCGGTGCCGCAGGGATGGCGCGCGCCGGCGGGGGATCCTGCTGCCCCTGCCGGCCGCTGCCTAACCGCGTCCGTAGCCGGCGGGTGAGACCAGAAACGAAGGGCGGACGGGCAACAGGCGCCTCTAGCGCCGATCAGGTGGGCGAGGTGGAGACCGCGATGCGAGGGTGCGGAAGTTGGTTCGAGGGGACCACCGCCGCGCAAGGACTCCCGGTGAAGGTGACCGACCCGAGAGTGATCCGCTACATCGCTGCGCTTCCCAGGGGCAAGTCGCCCGAGCCGCCCGGTTACTGATCAGAGGCAAGGACGCTCGCCCAAGCCAACATCCGCTCCCTGACGCCGGCTCACAGCGGTTCATAATGCGCGGATAGAGCCCGACCGCACAAGCTTCTCGTACCGTTACGGCCGCTCAACCGGAACGGCTCTGACAACGACGGCTGGGCGGCTGCCGCGACCTCTCGCGGACGTCGCCGGATTCCTGATCCTGCTTCCGCGGCTTGTTTTCGGGTCGTGCTTCTGGGGTTGAGCTGGGGATTCTCCGGCCTCTGCGACGAATCCGTCGGGGATATCGGATCAGGCGTCACAACTGAACGCTCGCGCAGATCGGCTTTCTGTCCCCTGAAATAGGGTGCGTCTGCCTTGCCTAGCCTAGCTCCTGAATCGAAGCGCACCAGGCGGGCAGGAAGGCGTAGCGACTAAGGCTCGGCTTCTTCACCGAGCAACCCCAGACCGGCTGGTGCAACAGGCGCTGTTACGTCGCGTTGCTCCACCCGCGTCGGGCTGTAGAAGCGCTGGGCGATCGCCGTCGGCACGATCGCCGAGAGGACTACGGCCGCGATCAGGAGCGAGAACTGCGTTTGGTCGATGATCCCAGCGTTAAGGCCGTACAGCGAGGTGATGGTGCCGAAGGTGAGGCCGGTCGACATCAGCAGGGTGGTGAAGACGGCGTGCGGGGAGGTGTACTTCCGGGCGAGCGGGTAGACGCCGATCAGCTTCGGGACCATCTTCCCGGTGAAAAGCAAGGCGAGGACGCTCAGATTCGCCCATACGGCGGAGGTTGAGACGTTCATGCCGCCCTTCAGGAAGAAGAACGGGGTAAGGAACGCGAAGGCGACCACGCGCATCCTGTCCTGCTCCTGGCGGTGCCGGGCGTAGTGCGACGACATTACGAGACCGAGGATGAACGCCGGGAGCGCCGCCTGCGAGCTGGCCTTTACGCCCAACCAGGAGAGAAGGAAGAGGCATGCGAACACGAGCTTGATCTCCGGCTCGATCACGCGGTCGCCGTACCGCGCGAAGAACCACGGTGCCGACTTCGGCAGCCCGTAGATCAGGACGATCGAGGCGAGCGCGAACGGGAGGATCCAGATCGTCGGCTTGATGAAGAGGATCGTCAGCCCCGCGACCGTCGCGATGTCGGTGACGAACGTCGCGGACATCAACCGCTTCCCAACGATCTCACGGTTAAGGCCGGTCTCGACAAGGACGGCGTAGACGACCGCGAGACTGGTGGTCGAGAGCGCGAGTCCGCCGATCTCCGACTGCCGCCGCGACCAGTCGAGTCCGTAGTAGCAGAGGAGACCGACGACCGCGAACGGCGCGAAGAAGCTGACGAGACCAATCGACACCGACGATTGCCATTCGCGGCGAAGCTGCGGTACGTCTACCTCGGCGCCCGCGAGGAACGTCAGCACGATCCCTGCGAACGAGCCGACGAAGCTCAACCAGCTTGGGATGTCGATGTTGAGGGCGTTGCCGATCACGACGCCGAGGAGCAGCTCGAGCAACGCGACCGAGATGCCGACCTCGACCGAGACCGTGGACGCGAGAAGGATTACGCCTGCAAGGACTGCCGCAACCGCGATTTCGCTCATCAGCCTCTACCTCCGGATCGGTTGGTAGAGGCCATCGGCTCACTGCGAGCGGTTAATCGGGGGCCTCACCCCGCGACGCGGCTCCCATGCTATCCGCGTCTCGGGCCGCCCACACTGGTAGCCGTCCGCGCGCTCTGGCGTCATCCCGGAACACTCGTATGGCGCAGGCGACGCGACTAACGCCTGATGCTCACTCGCGACACCATACTTCGGACGTGGACGACGAGCGCCCGCCGATCTGTCCCGTGTGTGGCGTGACGATGGTTCCGGTCGAGCTGAGCGCCCGTGAGGAGCGCGCTGGTGAATGGATCTGTGTGGAGTGTGAGGAGACTGGGGAGCCGGACGGGGTCTGAAACTCAGAGGACATCCTCGGTGAACGCTTCAGCACCGCGGTTGGTCTTGTTGTGACTCGGCGCCCGAGATCTTTAGGGAAGGATCGGGAACTGAGCTACGTCCCAGAGACGCCGCTGCCCCTCCGTTAGCGGGTTCTCGTGTCCGATCGCCCTGAGGTCGAGAAGGATCTCCTCCCGCACGGACTCCTCGGTGACGATGACGTCGGCCGAGCCGCCTTGAGCGTCTCGAGTTCGACCCGCCACACCGGCGCGTTGAAGCCGAATGGGTTCACCTGGGCATTCGTGGTCGCGGCCAGCTCGCTCCTGCTCGTCTTCGCCGTGCACGACGCCCGCGTGATCGAAGCCGCCGTCGTCGAGGCTGGCGGCGTGGGCCGAGCTGGATGGTGCGCGGAGACTTAGGTCAGTCGCCGTGGGGGGTGACGAGGTTGTCTTCGACCCGCTCGACCACAACCTCCCCGGTGCCTTCCGGCACGGCTGTCACGCGCCAGCGGCCGACTAATCCCCCCTCGAGCTTGATGAGGTCGCCAGGCTCCGGGCCGGCCAGACCGTTGGTGTTGTCGTGGTGGTACGTGCCGACCGTCGGCCCTTCGAGGCTGTGCTCGCGCGCGGTGTAATCGAATCCGGAAGTCATTGCAAGCGCCATCCTACGGCCCCGGACTCAACGCTCATGCAGGCGTTCGCTCTTGGATAAGCCGCGAAGCGCCACGCCCGGTTTGCCGTGTTCACGGCCGCCAAGCCCGGCGAACAAACCCGCCACGACGAGGGCGTCGTCGAGCGATACTCGGTGTCGATTCGCTGACGTGGCGTTCGGGACAACACAGGGTATGCTCGCCTCATCGGTTTTGACGACGAGCCACGTGCGGTTCGCCTCGCCAAGAATGAGACGTTCTTCCGCGAGGCGAACGAGCTCACCGAGCAGGAGACCACCTCAGGCTGGGGACAACAGCAGTTTTTCTGCGAGTGCTCGAGTCGCGGCTGCGTCGACCGAGTCCCCTTGACGAAGCCCGAGTACGAACGTGTGCGCGCAGCGAGCGACCAGTTCTTCGTCGTGCCCGGACACGAGAACGCTGAAGTTGAACGCATCGTTGAGCGCTTCCCCGGATATCTGATCGTCGCCAAGATCGGAGTGGCGGGAGAATACGCCGATCTCACTGACCCGCGCGAGTAGCGAAACGACGGCTTACGCGCGGTGTCTCCTCGAGCCAACCAGCCAGCCCACCGCGCGCTAGCCTGCAGGCCTCGCGCGAGGCGCCTTCCTCGGGCCGGAAGGTACTCACGGTCCTGCCTTGTTTTGGGCTGGGGGGTTTCGGGCACTAACCGCCCCACGCTACGGAGGAGGCTAGGTCGAGAATGCTCGCGCTGGCAGGCACTGGTTATGGGCTGATCGGGTTACTTGTGATCGTCCTCTTGGTCGTGCTCATCATCTACTTCGCCCGGAGGGCATAGTGCGCAGCACGCTCCTGGGTCGGGTCGGGATCTTTGTGACCGGGTTGGTTCTGGCGCGGTTCGTCCCGAACCGGACAGCGAGACGGTTTTCTGTTGCTCACCGTCGCTCCGGCCACCGTGGCGTTCTTGCTCGAGCGTGGTTCCAGCTGGACCGGACGCGGGCGTAAACCGGAGAAGTCGTGAACACGATGGAGCGTTTTCAGGCGTTGCAGGTCGAGCTGGTGCGGGCGGGGTTCGCGACAGAGTTCCTCGCTCGCCCCGCGGGCCGTAACGGCGGCGAGGCGATGCTCAAGATGTTCGTTGACCTCAAGGATCACAACGCCGAACACATCGAGAGCCTCGATGCCCTCGCGGAGCTACACGGGTTCTCTTACACGGTGCGGGAGGACAGCCGCGCTGCACTGACGCCCGTCGAGGACGCCTCCGGGCACTGATCACCTATCACGTCTGGCTCTCGTCGAACTAAGGCACCAAACGGTTAGACCCGAACAGGAGAGCGCCCGCGTCAGAAGCAGGCTTTGGCGCGCCGGGGCGCTCTTTACTCCCGGTACCCCGCGATCGCCCGGACGATACCGGGCTCGCCGCGGTGGCGGGTTCGGCATCCGTCCGGCCGGCGTAGACGTTCGCGAAGCCGCCCCGGCACGTCGCCGTCACGGGTTAACAGCCAGTCATCGGAGCATTCTCGGCTCGTAAATGTTCGGTTGAGCGAGGTTAGCGATCGCGATTCGTGGCTAGCTCCTCCCTGAAATCGATTGCGTTGCAAGGCTTCCACGACAACGGGGGTGTTTGAAGCATGAGACGGACTGTGTTGCTGGTAGCGGTCGCGGTGCTGGCTTTGGTCGGCGTCGCGGGCGCCGGAGCCGACTCGCTGGGGCCGATCACGTTCGAGCCGCCTTCGTACAGCGTCGGCAACATCAACGGTCAGAACGGCTGGTCGAAGACGGGCCCGTATGACGCTGCTGTCGCGGCCGTGTCGTCGTTCCCGGCGGCTTCGGGGTACGGGTTCGGCACCCAGGCGCTGCGGATCTCGAACGCGGTCGTGAGCGGCTCGTTCGGCGATCAGACGTTCGCGCCGTTGCTTGCGAACGCCGCCGGGGAGTCGACTGGCCTGAACCACTTCGACGCGACCTTCAGTATCGGTACGACGCTCGCGACGCAGCAGCCCGGCCTGGCGCTGACGGTGAGCCCTGACGACGGGACGGGCGGCCGGATGAGCTTCCTGCGGTTCGAGGATCAGTCCGACGGCGTGCACGTCTTCTTCGACGACGTCACCGACAACGGCCCGCTCGGGACGGTGGCGACGTTCAACGAGCACGACATCGCTACGCTCGACCGCGGCCACGCGCACACGGTCAGGTTCTCGATCGAGTTCGTGCCGGGTCCCGGCAACGACGTCGTCAAGATCTACATCGACGGCGCGCTGAAGGCGACCGGCACGACCTGGGAGAACTACTACCGCTACGACCCGGGTCAGGCGGGCAACCACAACGTTGTCCCGGTCACCAAGACGCTCCTGTTCCGTGAAGGCGGCTCGGTCATCGCCGCTCCCACGACCAGCGGGAACGGGTTCCTGATCGACAACGTCTCCTACGCCTCGTCGAACCTCTCGACCCCCCCGACGGCCGGCAAGAACGCCGCCTGCAAGCATGACGGCTGGAAGACGTTCAGCAACCCGTCGTTCAAGAACCAGGGTCGGTGCGTCTCCCACATGAACCATCTGGCGCACCACTCGAGCCATAACGCAGACGACCAAGGGCAAAACGACAACGAGGGCCAGCACGACAAGGGCCAGCACGACAAGGGCCAGCACGACAAGGGCCAGCACGACAAGGGCCACTCGGGCGATCACTAGTCACGCGGCTGAAGGCTGGCCTTCGGGGTTCCGCTGGCCCCCACCAGAACCTGGTGGGGGCCAGCCCATCGTCGAGATGTCTCCGCGCCGCGACATAACCCTGGCCCGTCTCACCACCTGAAGCGAACGGGGACCCGTCGCCTCCCAGGGGTTCCCCCGCCGCAGCAGGCGGCCCGGCGACTGGGGACCTTGCCTCGTTCTTGGCGAGGCGAACCGCACGTGTCATACGCCCTCACGGTCCAAGAACACGGGCCACGTATCGAAGCCGATGCGACGAGCCTAACCCGCTGCGGCCTGACAAGCGGGCCGGGACGGATGTTCCGCCAGCGCCGGCGCACGCCCGGCCCACGGTCAGACCGCCGAGCGTCGAGCGGGAGCGCTGCTCGCTCTTTCGGCGATGTGGCTAGATCGTTTTCTCGACGCTGAGGAACACGGCAAGTGCGATTAGTGCTGCGCCGGCGAGCCGCTCAGCGCGTTCGCGGGCGTGCTCCGACAGGCGTCCGCCCAGCCGGAGCCCAACCTGGGCTGCGAAGAACGCCTGCGTTCCAATCAGGATCACCGCGAGCCAGATCGAAACCCCGACTAGGCCGATGGTGAATCCGATCGCGAGCTCGTCGAGGCTGATCGAAAGTCCGATCGCGAAGAGCGCGAGCCCGTTTCCACTGATCAGACCCGCGGCTTTCGATTCCTCGTCCTCGTCGGCAACGAGCATCAAGACCCCGACGGCAAAGAGCACCGCGATCGCGAGATAGTCGGCTGCGGCTCCGACCAATGTGCCGAGCGCGCGTCCCAAGAGAAGCCCGATCAGCGGCATCACCGTTTCGAACCCGCTCAGCACGAGGCTGATCCGAAGCCGCTCGCGCCCCGACGGCTGCCGGGTCCCCAGCGCCGCCGACACCGCAAACGTGTCGAGACCTAGCGGCAACACGAAGAGGATCAGCTTGACGATCACCCAGGGTGCCAGGCTATTCGTGCTCAAGTCCGCGGAGCGCCAGTCGCTCTTTCGGCCATGCCCCGAAGAGCCGACGCCGCGCGGAGGTGGTCCGGCCCGCCGAGCGCCGCGAGCAGCCCGGCGACCCCGGCGACCGTCTCGATCTCGACGCCGGCGGTCTCGCCGACGTACCGCTCGAGCCAGCGGACGCACATCCGTCGTGAGCGGGCCCGGTCGCGGAGCGCGACGAGCGCGACGAACTCGAGCGCGTCGCCGAGGTCGACCTGGCCAGCCTCGCGGAGCGCGAGCTCGGCCGCGACGACATTCCCACGCTCGATCGCCCGCTTGAAGACCGTACTCGTGTGCCCGTGCTCGCCCATTGGCCCTTCCCGGGGCCGGGTGGCGGCAGCAAGGTTATCGGGTCACCTCACGATGGACGCCCGACGAGGTTCGCAACGGCGGGTGCAGCTTACGCCAGGGCGGAGGAGCGCGACCGTGACCACGGCGCGCGTGGCTCGCCGACCCGGGCGTAACGAGCTCTGCGGGGTGTCCCGTGATCTCGTGGCCGCGCGGCGGGCTCATCTCCCCCTGTCCCTCGCGAGGTGAGCAGACAACAGGGTGAGGGAGGCGGGTCTGTCGGCGGCTCGCCGCCTGAGCCTTTCAGTGGCCTCGATTAGAGCCGGGCCGAGGAGGGAGGAGCGCCCCGCCCGCTGCGGCGTCGGGAAGGTTGCCCCTCCCTTAAGCTCAGAGCCTCCTGGCGGTAGCGAGGCGGTCCGGAGGGCGCAACGCAACTCCGACGAGGGGGCAGACGGTTGGTCCGGGCCGCGGCGCAGCCGGGGCGAGTATGAAGCGTCGACCACCTCGACGCAATAATCAGCCTCGTCGGGACGTTGCTCGCGGTCGGGCTAGTGTTCGTACGCCTCGCCTATGAGTTCTACTGCCGGGTTGAGGTGAGTCGGGACAGGATCGGGCCGTGGTACTCCGTTCTCCGACGGAGTGCCCCCACTCCTGCGTACAACAGGAGCGGCCCGATCCGTTCCGCTCGGCTGGTAGGGGCCGCGCTAGATCCGGGCCGCGGGTAACGCATCAGAGCCGCTCCGGCTGTCTGCAGGGGGCAGACGGGAGAGCCCTGTGCCGTCAGGACGCGGCCCGGTGCTGACGGAAATGTCCGTCCCTGGCCCGCCGTACTGTGCGTGAGAGGTCGATCGGAATGACCCCCCTTTGGGTCAGGTGCGGCCCCGCCATCCGGGCGTACCGTGATCCGTGCGAGTCCTGCACCTGAGCCCGCCTCGCTGGCAAACGGTGTTCCCCTGAGGCAAGCGGGGGCTGTCGGGGCTCGCGCTCTCTGCGCGAGAGACTCCACGGGCGGTGGAGTCTCTCGCGCAGCTAAATCCCCGTGCTCGCAGTCGCGCTCGGCTGGTAGGGGCCTCGGCTAGGGCCGGGCCGCGGGCGAGGCATCGGATCCCACTCCCGGGTCTGCGGCGAGCGGGAGAGGCTCTGCGCCGTCAGGACGCGGCCCGGTGGGTGAAGTCAAGCACTCCGGTCTCGCTCCTGCCTCGTGCCGTCGCCGCTCGATCTCGTCACGGAGCCACTCGCGGAGCCGCCACGGGTTCATGCCGGCGTCGTCGGCGAGCAGCTCGAGCCGGGAGGGTTCCAGCCAGTCGGGCGGGCCGTCCACGAGGGCGAGTGTAGCCCCGTCGGATGCGCCAGTTTTGCGCCAGTCGGCGCCAGTCAGAGGCGGTTTTGAGCGGTGTTGAGCGGAGAGCGGGAGGGAGCCTCAGAGACACGGAAACCCGCTTCCCCAGCGGGTTTCCGGTAACCATCGGGACAGGGGCGGCAGGACTCGAACCTGCAACCCCCGGTTTTGGAGACCGGTGCTCTGCCAATTGAGCTACGCCCCTCGGTTGCGCCTCCGATTGTAACGCCGCGCCTACGGCATGATCCGGGCGTGGGTCGGTTCTCGATGCCGGTGTTGTTCTCGGTGCTGACGGCCGCGTTCCTCTTGATCGCGTTCGCCGCGGCCGACCACGGACAGTGGATCATCGCCGTCGCGTCTGCGGCGCTGGCCCTTTGGATGGGCCAATTCGCCTGGTCGGCACTGAAGAGAGTCCGGCGTTGATCGTATTCTCTCACGGTGGCCCGGGACACCGACAGCCGGAGCCTGTGGCTCGAGTACACGCGCACCCGCGACAAGGCGCTTCGAGATCGGCTCATCGTCAACTACTCGCCTCTCGTCAAGTACGTGGCGGGGCGGCTCGGCTCCGGCCTACCGGCGCACGTCGACGAGGCGGACCTCGTCTCGTACGGGCTGCTCGGTCTCATGAGCGCGATCGACCGCTACGACCCCGACCGCGACATCAAGTTCGAGACCTACGCCATCGCCCGCATCCGCGGCTCGATCATCGACGAGTTGCGAACGCTCGACTGGGTGCCCCGGTCGGTGCGCTCACGGGCGCGGGAGATCGAGCGGTCGATCCGCGAGCTCGAGAGCCAGCTCGGCCGGGCGCCGTCCGACGAGGAGATCGCGGCGAAGGTCGGGATCACGCGTGAAGAGCTCGAGGAGTCTCTGGTCGACATCTCGCGCTCCTCGATCGCCGCCCTCGACGAGCTCTGGTCGACCTCGAGCGAAGGTGACCAGGTGTCGCTCCTCGACACGCTCGAGGATCCCGAGAGCATCAAGCCGGCAGACGCGCTCGACGAGACCGAGATGCGTGAGGCGCTCGCCGAGGCGATCTCACGCCTGCCCGAGCGCGAGAAGCTCGTCGTCACGCTGTACTACTACGAGGAGCTGACCCTGCGGGAGATCGGCGAGGTGCTCGGGGTCACCGAGTCTCGCGTCTCCCAGCTCCACACGAAGGCGATCTTACGCCTCCGCTCGCGCCTCCATCGAGCCACTCTGCCTGCATAGCAGGACGCCACTCTGCCTGCCTGACACGGTCTAGGATTGATCAAGATCGACTGACCCACGTCTAGGAGGAGAGAGGTATGCCCCAGGAGCCCGGGAAGATCCGCAACGTCGCCGTCGTCGGCCACCGCGGGACGGGCAAGACCTCACTCGTGGAGGCGATGCTCTTCCAGGCCGGCGCGATCAACCGCCTCGGCACCGTCGAGGCGGGGACGACGACCACCGACTGGGACGAGGACGAGCAGAAGCGGCAGATGTCCCTCGCCTCGTCGCTCGCGCATCTCGAGTGGCAGGGACGCAAGATCAACCTGATCGACACGCCGGGCGACTCGGGCTTCCAGGCCGACACGATCGCGACCATGAATGTCGTCGAGGGGGCGCTCGTCGTGATCTCGGGCGTCATGGGCGTCGAGGTGAACACCACCCGTGTCTGGTCGCGCGCCGAGGAGCTCGAGCTCTCGCGCGTCGTCTTCGTGAACATGCTCGACCGCGAGCGCGCCGACTTCTTCCGGACGCTCGCGTCGGTGCAGGAGCAGCTCTCATCGAGCTGCGTCGCGATCGAGCTCCCGATCGGCACCGAGCACGAGCTGACCGGCATCGTCGACCTGCTGCACAACTGCGCGTACATGGATCCGGGCGGCTCCCGCGAGGGCGACCCCGTACCCGTGCCCGACGACATGGCCGGCGTCGTCGCCGAGTACCGCGAGAAGCTGCTCGACGCGGTCGTCGAGACCGACGAGGCCCTCATGGAGTCCTACCTGGGCGGCGAGGAGCTCGACCCGGTCGCGGTCGCGGCAGCGCTCAAGACCGCGGTGACCAGGGACGAGCTCTACCCGGTCGCCTGCGGGGTGGCGACGAAGAACCTCGGGACGCACGCACTCCTCGACCTGCTCGTCGAGGGGATCCCGTCGCCCGCGCGCAAGGGATCGCACGTGGATACGCACGGTGGAACCCTCGCATACGTCTTCAAGACCGTCGCCGATCCGTTCGCCGGGAGGATCAACGCCTTCCGGGTGTACGGCGGCACCGTCGCCGCCGACTCGACGCTCGTGAACCTGCGTGACAAGGCGAAGGAACGGCTCGGCGGCCTGATGACCCTGCAGGGGAAGGAGCACGACAAGGCCGACGCATTCGGTGACGGCGACATCGGCGCGGTGGCGAAGCTGAAGGACGTCCAGACGGGAGACCTGCTCGCCGACTCCGAGCACGAGGTCGAGGCGCCCGAGCTGAAGTTCCCCGAGCCGGTGATGAGCTTTGCCGTCACCCCGAAGACGAAGGGCGACGAGGACAAGGTCGCCCAGGCGCTGCGGCGGCTGCACGAGGAGGACCCAACCCTTCAGCTGCGCCGCGATCCCCAGACCGGGGAGCAGCTGCTCTCGGGGATGAGCCAGGTGCACGTCGAGGTCGCCGTCGCCAGGCTCAAGAGCCGCTTCGGCGTCGAGGTCGAGCTCCACCAGCCGCGCGTGCCGTACGTCGAGACGATCAAGTCCTCGGCCCGTGCGCAGGGCCGCTACAAGAAGCAGACGGGCGGCCGCGGCCAGTTCGGCGACTGCCACATCGTGATCGAGCCGCTCGAGGGCCACGTGGGCTACGAGTTCGTCGACAAGATCGTCGGCGGCGTCATACCGCAAGGCTTCCGGCCGGCCGTCGACAAGGGGATCCAGGAGACGATGGCGTCGGGCGAGCTCGCCGGGGCGCCGATCCAGGGCGTCCGAGTGAGCCTCGTCGACGGCTCCTACCACACGGTCGACTCGTCCGAGATGGCGTTCAAGGTCGCGGGCTCTATGGCGTTCAAGAGCGCCTACGAGAAGGCCCAGCCGACGCTGCTCGAGCCGATCATGACGCTCGAGGTAACCGTGCCGGATGATGCCGTGGGCGCCGTGAACGGCGACCTCAACTCGCGCCGCGGGCGCCTCCACGGAATGGAACCGAAGGGTGGGATGACGACGATCGAGGCCGAGGTGCCGATGGCCGAGGTGCTGACCTACTCGCAGTCGCTGACGTCGATGACCGGAGGCCGCGGCGACTACCACATGGAGTTTCTCCGCTACGAGGAGGTCCCGGCGCACATCGCCCAGAAGCTGATCGAGGCGGCGAAGAAGGACCGCGAAGCCGTCCCGGCGTAGGAGCTCGTTTCGAAACGAGCTCCATGCAGGACTTTTAGCTAGGCTCGCGCAGTGAGGGTCACGCGCGTCGACACGGTGAAGCAATGCGCCGTCTGCGAGCGCACGCTGCTGATGGGAGAGCGCACGATGCGCTTCTCGCCGAATGGCGGCGAGCGCTACGTCGAAGTCTGCCCGCTGTGCCAGGAGATCGCCGTCGATTCCGGCTGGGTGAAGGAGGGCTCTCCGGTAACGCCGACCATCCCGGCGGAACGGAAGCGCACCCGGTTCTCGCTCGCCTCGTTCCTCGGCGCCCGCGAGCCGGCCGCCTCCCCGATCGTGACTGAGCCGATCCTGCGCCGGCTCTCCGAGAGTGAGCTCGCGATCGTCGACGCCGCCGACCACTTCAACGGCTCGCAGTACCGCCGCACCGTCGGCGGGATTGCGAAGAGCCTCGGCACCCCGCAGGTCTCGATCGTCCCGCTCTCCGGCGTGAACATGGAGATCGTGATCACGGTCGCCTGGGACATCTCCTGGTACCAGTACCGCGTCACGCCGGACCTGGCCCAGCCCGTACGGCTCGCAGAGCGCGGCCACGAGCTCGACGAGCTCGACCCCACCTTCACGGACTGGAACGCCGACGTCGTCGAGGACGGCCGGATCGTGCCGAACATCGCGAAGGTCTGACTCCCGCTTAGTCTCGACCTGGGCTCGCCCGGGGCGGGCCGTAGACTGACGCCGTGATCTACTGCGTCGTTCCCCGCGAGCTAGAGGCCGATCTCTACGACCGCCTCGTTACGTACTACGCGGACAACCCGGCTGTCACCGTGACCGTCGACCGGCGGGAGGGTCCCGACCGACGGCACCGCGGCACGGCAACGGTCGCCGAGCGCGAGCACCGCGTCGTTCGCGACCGGCGTCGCGCGCGGCCGGCGGGCGACTTCCCGTCGACCGACGTCGCAGAGCCCTAGGATCGACACGGCGCGGCGAGCACACGCGCGACGTCCCGGGCGATCTGGAGGTCCTCGCGAGATTCGATGACGAACGTCCGCACCGCCGCGGACGGCGCTCCAACGTCCGCGTCGAGGCCGGCTGAGGCGTTCGCGGCCTCGTCGAGACCCACCCCCAGGAACGTGAGCCCGGCAGCGGCCCGGGCTCGAATCGGTGCCGAGCGCTCGCCTACGCCGCCGGTGAACACGAGCACGTCCAGTCCGTCGAGCGCAGCCGCCATCGAGCCGATCGAGCCGCGGAGGCGGTGGAGATAGACCTCGACCGCGAGGTGCGCGGTCTCGTCGCCTGCCTCCTCGGCCGTCAGAACGGCGCGCATGTCTGCGTCGCCGGTCAGGCCAAGCAGGCCGGAACGATGCTCGAGCGTCGAGGCGAGCTCGGAGGGAGGCATGCCGACGTGCTCCTCGAGCCAGAGCACCAGACCGGGGTCGACCGAGCCGGAGCGTGTCGCCATCACGAGCCCCTCGAGTGGGGTGAAGCCCATCGTGGTGTCGACCGACACGCCGCCCGCGACGGCGGCGAGCGAGGCGCCGGCGCCAAGGTGGCACGTGACGATGCGCAGCACCTCGACGGGCCGGCCGGCGAGCTCCGCCGCCCGCGCCGAGGCGTAGGCGTGCGACAACCCGTGGAAGCCGTACCGCCGGAGATCCCAGCGCTTGCGCCACTCGGAGGGCAAGGCGTAGGTGGACGCCGCAGCGGGAATCCGCGCATGGAAGGCCGTGTCGAAGCAGGCGACCGCCGGCACGCCCGGCAGCACCGCCGAGACGGTCTCGAGTGCGTGCAGCGACTTCGGCTGGTGAAGGGGGGCCAGGTCGGTCAGCGCCTCCAGCCGGCGCACCACTCGATCATCGATCACGACCGGGTCGACGAACTCGCTGCCGCCGTGGACGATCCGGTGCCCCACCGCGTCGATCTCGCCGGCACCGGCGCCGGCGATCGCGGCGCGCACGGCATCGACGTCGGCCCGGTGCGGCGAGGCGATGGTCTCCGACCAGACCGCCTCGTCCCCATTCAGGGCCGAGAGCTTGAGGCTGCTCGACCCGGCGTTGACGACCAGGACCCGCACTCTAGGAGTGCGGCCAGGCCCAGTCGCGGATCTCGGGCGCGTCCTCGCCGGCCTCGCGTGTGTAAGCGCGGCAGCGGACGCGCGAGTCGACCATGTGCTGGCGGAGATGCGCCGCCTTCGACCCCAGCCCGGGCACCCGGTCGATGACGTCGATCACGAGGTGGAAACGGTCGAGGTCGTTCAGCATGACCATGTCGAACGGCGTCGTGGTGGTGCCCTCCTCCTTGTAGCCCCGCACGTGAAGGTTCTCGTGGTTCGTGCGGCGGTAGGTGAGGCGGTGAATGAGCCAGGGGTAGCCGTGGTAGGCGAAGACGATCGGCCGGTCAGTCGTGAACAGCGTGTCGAAGTCGTTGTCGGACAGGCCGTGTGGATGCTCCGTCTCCGGCTGCAGGCGCATGAGGTCGACGACGTTGATCATGCGCACCTTCAGGTCGGGAAGCTCCCGACGGAGGATGTCGACGGCGGCCAGCGTCTCGAGCGTGGGGACGTCGCCGCAGCAGGCCATCACGACGTCCGGGTCGCTGCCTTCGTCGTTCGAGGCCCACTCCCAGATGCCGAGCCCGCGGTTGCAGTGAAGGACTGCGTCCTCGATCGAGACGTAGTTGAGAGCCGGCTGCTTCCCCGCGACGATCACGTTGACGTAGTGGTGGCTGCGCAGGCAGTGGTCGCCGACCGAGAGCAGGCAGTTCGCGTCCGGCGGCAGGTAGACGCGGATGATCTCCGCCTTCTTGTTCACGACGTGGTCGATGAAGCCGGGATCCTGGTGGCTGAAGCCGTTGTGGTCCTGGCGCCAGACGTGCGACGAGAGCAGGTAGTTGAGCGACGCGATCGGCCGCCGCCACGGGATCGCCGCCGTCGACTTCAGCCACTTCGCGTGCTGGTTGAACATCGAGTCGACGATGTGGATGAACGCCTCGTAACAGTTGAAGAGGCCGTGCCTGCCGGTCAGGAGGTAGCCCTCGAGCCAGCCCTGGCACTGGTGCTCGGAGAGCACCTCCATCACGCGGCCGTCGGGTGAGAGGTGGTCGTCGCCCGGCAGGATCTCGGCGTCCCAGGAGCGGTTCGTCGCCTCGAGCACCGCCTGGAGGCGGTTCGAGGCGGTCTCGTCGGGGCCGAAGATCCGGAACCGCTCGGGATTCGTCTTCACGACGTCCCGAAGGAACGTCCCGAGTACCCGCGTCGCCTCCGCGAAGGTCGTGCCGGGGCTCGAGACCGGGACCGCGTAGTCGCGGAAGTCCGGGAGCGCGAGGTCCTCGAGGAGGAGGCCTCCGTTCGTGTGCGGATTCGCGCTCATCCGCCGGTACTCCTTCGGCGGCAGCGTCGCGAGCTCGGGCACGAGGGCCCCGTGCTCGTCGAAGAGCTCGTCGGCGCGGTAGCTCTTCAGCCACGACTCGAGCAGCTCGAGATGCTCCGGATTGGTGCGCACCTCGGCGAAGGGCACCTGGTGGGAGCGCCACGTGCCCTCGGTGGGAAGGCCGTCGACCGTCTTCGGGCCCGTCCAGCCCTTCGGCGACCGCAGCACGATCATCGGCCAGCGCGGCCGGGCGGTGTTGCCCTCCGAGCGCGCAGAGCGGTGGATCGTCGCGATCTCCTCGACCACCTCGTCGAGCACGGCCGCCATCCGCTGGTGCATCGCCTCGGGCTCGGAGCCGTCGACCCAGTGGACGCTGTGGCCGTAGCCCTCGAGCAGCGAGGTCAGCTCGCCGTCGCCGATCCGGGCGAGGATCGTCGGATTCGCAATCTTGTAGCCGTTCAGATGGAGGATGGGGAGGACGGCTCCGTCGGTCACGGGGTTCAGGAACTTGTTCGAGTGCCAGCTGGTGGCGAGCGGGCCGGTCTCGGCCTCACCGTCGCCGACGACGCAGCAGACGAGCAGGTCCGGGTTGTCGAACGCGGCCCCGTAGGCGTGGGAGAGGGCGTAGCCGAGCTCGCCGCCCTCGTGGATAGAGCCGGGCGTCTCGGGCGCGACGTGGGAGGGGATGCCGCCGGGGAAGGAGAACTGCCGGAAGAGGTGCGCGAGCCCGTTCTCGTCGCGGGTGATCTCGGGATAGACCTCCGTATAGGTGCCTTCGAGGTAGGCGTTCGCGACGGCCGCGGGGCCGCCGTGCCCGGGGCCGACGATCAGCATCGCGTTCAGGTCCCAGTTGCGGATCACGCGGTTCATGTGGGCGTAGACGAAGTTGAGCCCGGGAGTCGTCCCCCAGTGGCCGAGGAGCCGCGGCTTCACGTGCTCCGGCTCGAGGCGGTGACGGAGCAGCGGGTTCGACAGCAGGTAGATCTGACCCACCGACAGATAGTTCGCGGCGCGCCAGTAGGCGTCGATCAAGCGAAGCTCGTCCGCTCCCAGCGTGGCGGCCTGTCCGGTCTGTACCTCCACGGCCGCAACGATACGTGTGCCCCTCCCAAACGAGCAGGCGGCTCTGCGGGTTCGCGCTCTAAGATCGAAGGCATGGCGGTCGTGCCCCCTCTCGACAACTTCATCGCGGGCGAGTGGGTCGAGGCCGAGAGCGGGGAGCGGTTCGAGTCGTTCGTGCCCGCGACCGGCGAGGCGCTCGCGACCTTCCCCCGGTCGGGCCCGGCCGACGTCGATCGCGCGGTGGCCGCCGCGAAGGTCGCATTCGAGGAGTGGCGGCTCGTGCCGGCACCCCGGCGCGGGGAGATCATCTTCCGGCTCGCCGAGCTCCTCCGCGACCGGAAGGCAGAGCTCACCGACCTGATGACCCGCGAGATGGGGAAGGTCAAGGCCGAGGCCGGGGGCGACGTCCAGGAGGCGATCGACATGAGCTATTACATGGCCGGCGAGGGGCGGCGCCTCTTCGGCCAGACCACGCCGAGCGAGCTTCCGGACAAGTTCATGATGAGCGTCCGGATGCCGATCGGGGTCGTCGGCGCGATCACGCCGTGGAACTTCCCGATCGCGATCCCGTCCTGGAAGCTCTGCCCGGCGCTCGTGTGCGGGAACACCGTCGTGCTCAAGCCGGCGGAGGACACGCCCTACCTTGCCGAGACCTTCGTCGAGCTCCTCGCCGAGGCCGGCATCCCGCCCGGGGTCGTCAACGTCGTCCACGGGTACGGCGAGGAAGCGGGAGAGGCGCTCGTCCGCCACCCCGACGTCCCGGTGATCACCTTCACCGGCTCGCGCGAGACCGGGGTCGCCGTCACCAAGGCGGCGGCCGACCACCTCAAGCATGTCCACCTCGAGCTCGGCGGGAAGAACGCGATCATCGTCATGGACGACGCCGACCTCGACCTCGCCGTGAACGGCATCGTCTGGTCGGCGTTCGGGACGACCGGGCAGCGGTGCACCGCCGCCTCGCGCGTGATCGTCCACGAGAAGGTGTACGGCGAGCTCTCGAAGCGGCTCGTCGCGGCGACCGAGCGTTTGCGCCTCGGCCCTGGGTGGGAAGACTCGACCGACGTGGGTCCGCTCATCAACAAGGCGGCGCTCGACAAGGTCTCGAGTTACACCGAGATCGGGAAGGACGAAGGCGCGAAGCTCCTCACCGGGGGTGAGGCAGTCGCAGGCCAGGGGTTCTTCTACCGGCCGACGGTGTTCGGCGACGTCGAGGCGGGGATGCGGATCGCGCAGGAAGAGATCTTCGGCCCGACGACGGCCTTGATCCCGGTGAAGGGGTTCGAGGAGGCCGTCGCGACAGCGAACTCGGTGCGCTACGGGCTCTCGTCGTCGATCTTCACCCAGGACGTGAACCGTGCCTTCCGCGCGATGCGTGACCTGCAGACGGGGATCACCTACATCAACGCCGGGACGACCGGCGCCGAGGTGCACCTGCCCTTCGGCGGCACGAAGGACACCGGCAACGGCCATCGCGAAGCGGGGCAGGCCGCGCTCGACGTCTTCACCGAGTGGAAGTCGATCTACGTCGACTACTCGGGCCGGCTCCAGAGGGCCCAGATCGACAATCAATGAAGTCGCTTCCCGTCGCACTCGCCGTCGCGGCTCTCCTCCCGGCCGCGGCAGTCGCTGCGCCGTCGATGCGCATCGTCACGCGCAGCCCGCTCGTCGTGACAGGCTCGAAGTTCCACCCGGGTGAACACGTCACCGTGAAGGTCGGCGATACGACGCGCGTCGTCCAGGTCACTCCGCTCGGCAGCTTCAAGGCGAACCTCGGCAGCCTCACCGGCGACCGCTGCTCGCTCCGGATCGTCGCCGTGGGCACACGCGGCGACCGGGTGTTGCTGCCGCTCGCGTTGCGGGCCCAGTGCGCGCCCGCCTCGCCTGATGCCCCCGCGTCACCCGCCTCGCCCGTCCCCTCCTACTGAGTTGGGTAACGAGGTGGGCGGGGGCCTCACGTGCGGCCCCCGCCCGTCCAGCCACTACTTGGTCGGGATGCTCTCGACCGCCGCGTAGCTGTTCTCGTCGTTTGCCTGCACCGGCCCCTGCGCGGTCGAATAGGAGCCGGTGCAGATCGCCGGCGGGGTCGTCCCGCAGTCGAACAGCTCGGGGTCTCTGGTGTCGGACCAGATCGGCACGGCCCTGTCCGACGCGTCCATGCCGATGTAGTCGCCGTAGAACTGACCGCCGAATTGCGTGGGCGGCGGCATCGACGACGAGGTCACGCGACTCGTGCCCCACGTGCTCAGGTCGTTGCTCCCGGACAGGGTGATGTCCGAGTTGCCGAAGTACTCATCGGAGGGCACACCGGCAGGCGGCTTGGTCTTGCCGGCGACCGACGGCCCGGACGCCGACAGCTTGACCGGCTTGCCGTACTGGCGGTCGTAGTAGTCCACGGCGAACTTGCCGTCGTTGTTGAACGCCTGCCACTGCCAGAACTGGTCGGTAGTGGCCTGGTCCGGATCCGGGTTGACGGTCGCCTCGTCTCTCGGGTCGGCGGTCGTGCCCGTGAAGGTCCCGCCGGCGTTGGTCGAAACGCTGATCAGGATGTCGTTGTTACATGCTCCAGGTGTCTTTGCGCCGATGTAGAGGTCCTGTCCGAAGGGCGAGAAGCCGTCCGGCGTGCAGCCGTTCGACTCGTTCGAGTCCTGGTTGATGTACGAGCCGAAGGTCACGACAACCTGGTTCGGGTTCTTCGGGTTCACGCTCCCCACCGGGTAGTTCGTGGCCCGGAAGACCGAGTTCGTCGACGGGCCCTTCTCGGGCACGCATGCCCGGACCGGGTCCGAGCTCTGGTAGGCGGCGCAGTCCGGCAAGTCGTAGTAGTCGCTGACCTTGACCGGATTCGAGAACGTCGCCCCGCCGTCGGTCGACTTCGCGAGCAACACCTGGTTGCGGTTGTCCTTGCCCGTGACGGAGTTGTTGAAGTTGTCATACGCCACGTACAGCACTCCGTCGGGGCCGACGAACGGGTTCGAGAACTGGTTCTCGTTGCACGTCCCCTGCGGACGTGCCCGCGCCGAAGGTGACCGTGCAGAGCGAGCTGGTCTTGCTGACGAGCGCGCGCGTGCGAGAACGTCTTGCCGTAGTCGCTCGAGTGGACCTCGTAGATGTACGCCGACCCGTCGGCGGCGAACTCGGTCCACGTGACGTAGATCCGGTCCTGGAACGGGCTACCGACGTGGTCGTCGACCGTCATGTACGCCTTGTCCTCCAGGACGGTTCCCGCTCCGGCGGTGTCGGCGAACTCGGTCGTCGGCACGGCCGGGAAGTTCCACGAGGCGCCTCCGTTGCCGGTCGAGCGGAAGATGTAGAAGGCGCTCGACTGGTCGGGGTTGGGGCTCACGGAGCTACCGCGGTTGAACATCTGGCAGCTCATGTATGCGTTGCCCTTGGTGTCCCAGGCGACGGAGGTGTCGCCGCCCGCCTGCCAGTACTGGCGCGCGGTACCCCAGGTGGGCGACCCGTACGTGAACGACATCGGGACGAGGCTGTCGGTCCAGGACCTACCGCCGTCGCCCGTGAATGCGCCGATGCAGTTGCCGTCGCCGCGGCGGTAGTCGTTCTGGCTCGCGACCATCTGGCTCGGGTCCATCGGGTTGATGGCGACGGCCTCCTCGTTCTGCGCCTGGCCGCGACCGGCCAGGGCGGCGTCGGAGACGTTCTCGCAGGCCTGGTTGACCTTGACGTTGTCACCGAGGCTCTCCGAGCATCCTCCCGGACCTGAGGGCGAGAAGTTGGGGTCGCCTCCACCGCCACTTCCCGGCGAGACCGGGCTGAGGGCGTCCGGCGCGCACTCGTTGTCGGCCTCGTCGCCCTCGTCGCCGCCTCCGGTGGGATTGACGCAGCTCGATTTCGTCGCCGCTGCGTGGAGCCCCGACGCCTGGGCCGACGAGAAGCCGAGCGTCTCGGCGAGAGCGCCCGGAGACGAGCCTCTTCTGGATCGGGTTGAGCGTGGAGTAGCTGATGCCGGATGCTGTCTGCGGCTGTACGGCCGCTCCGGCGATCAGCACGAGGCTGAGCGCCGCGGCCGCCAACCCACCGCGAATGAGCAAGGTCTTCACTGCTTCCCCTTTCTGGTCGCCGGCAAGCCGGCGGATCTTGAATCGTGGCGTTGCTTCCACCGGGGTAATGTCCGCGCGACGGTGGATCGCAAACTTGTCGTCTTCGTGCCGCCCGCCGCCCTCGACCAGGTCCGCGACGCGCTCTTCGCGGCGGGGGCCGGTCGGATCGGCCATTACGAGCGCTGCTCCTGGTACGCGGAGGGGACCGGGACGTTCCGGGCTCTGTCCGGCGCGAGCCCTACGGTCGGCGAGATAGGAGCGGAAGAGCGGGTCCCGGAGCTCCGTCTCGAGACCGTCTTCCCGGCACAGGCGCAGGCGAGGGTGATCGCAGCCCTTCGCAGTGCGCACCCGTACGAGGAGCCGGCGTTCGACATCTACGAGCGCGTATGAGGGTTGTGCTCTATACCGACGGCGGCTCGCGCGGGAACCCGGGCCCCGCCGCGTTCGGGTTCGTGCTCGAAGCCGACGACGGCACGATCCTCGCCGCGGAAGGCGAGCCGATCGGCGAGGCGACCAACAACGTGGCCGAGTACCGCGGCCTGGTTGCCGGGCTCTCTCGCGCCTACGAGCTCGGCGCCCCCGAGGTCGAGGTGCGCTCGGACTCGGAGCTCCTCGTCAAGCAGATGCGCGGCGAGTACCGCGTGAAGAACCCCGCGCTCCGCACCCTCTCCCTGGAGGCCGCCCAGCTCGCCCGCACCATCGGCCGCGTCGAGTACGTCCACGTTCCCCGCGAGCGCAACGAGCTTGCCGACCGTCTCGTGAACGAGGCCCTCGACGGCGTTTAGCCTCGGGCGCCGGGGCTATACTGGCGAACCACGCGGATGTAGCTCAGTTGGCTAGAGCGTCTGCTTGCCATGCAGAAGGTCGAGGGTTCGAGCCCCTTCATCCGCTCTAAAAACCCCCGGAAATTGGGGGTTTTTGTTTGAGGTGAGGGCAACGTGAGGCCCAGATGAGTCCCAAAAACTGTTCCGTTTCCCCGTCTCAGGCCTTACTCGGTGAGAGAAGAACAACAGTTTGCAGGACTTTTTGTGAGTTGTGCGCCAATACGTGCGCCAGTTCTCGGCAAGGCATGCAGCGCTCGTCGACGTTGGGGCGCGATTCCGCGGGCTCTTTATCATCGAAGGTTCGCTGCACGGGGCGGATCAAGGGAGGCTCGCCGAGCCAACCTCTAGAGTGCGGCCTTGGTGGGGAGTCTCGAGGAGCGTTCGCGGCGGCTGGCGGCCGTGTCTTGCCGCTTGGCCGGAGTGGTGGCTCTCGTGACGGTGCTGCTCCTGGTGTTCGTCGGGCAGGCCGGGGCGGGCGAGCCTCCGAACGGCAACGATCCTTGCTCGACCGCGGGGCGCGACTCGTGTGGGACGACGGGTATCGGTTTCTACAAGACGTACCGGTACGGGATCCGCTGGTTCGGGGACTACAAGGGCATCCTCAACGGCGGCGGCCGGGGCTTCTGCGTCGATCTCGGCTACTGGTACCCGTCGCCCGAGTACCGTTATACGCTCGAGGCCTCGGGAACCTTGAAGAACAGCGCCGGTCGCACCGTGCCGCTTGTGAACCGGCAGAAGATCGCGTACGCGACGTGGGCGTTCGGGAGGAGCACGAACCCCGACCGGCAGGCGGCCGTGATGCTCTATGTCCACTCGCTCATGGGCGACGCGCGGCCCGGCGAGGTCGACCCGGAGGCAATCGGCGGGCAGGTCGCGTCGATCTTCAAGACGGTCGAAGCCGACGCCGTCCGCTATCACGGCCCGTACCACGTCGTGGGCGGTTTCTCCGGCCCGCTGAAGGCCGGCGAGAGCACCGACGCCACGATCCGTGTCCTGTCGGTGACCGGCGCTGCTGTTCCCGGCATCGTCCTCCACTTGCACGCCGACGGGGCGGCCGGGGTCCCGAGCACGGTCACAGCCGACGCGCAGGGCATCGCGCGGATCACCTTCAAGCCGACCGCCTCGACGGGTCTCACGATCGCCGTCTCGGCCCCGAACCAGGCCGCGACGGTGCCTGAGGTCTACGCGCCGACGACGACGGCGGCGGCGCCGAACGCACAGCGCCTGATCCGTCCCGTCTCGCAGGAGGTCACGGGAACGCTCGAGCAGCAGGTGACGAAGGCGCGGATCGCGGTGTCCACGAGCGCGGCGCCGACGCAGGCGGTCGCGGGCCACGTCGTCCGCGATCACGTGGTCATCACGGGCGCCACGACTGGGTGGCACGCGACCGTGGCCGTGACGATCCACGGGCCGTTCGCGGCGGCGGCGGACATCTCCTGCAACAAGAAGGCGTGGCAGGGGACGTTCGCGGCAAGCGGGCCCGGCACGTATGTGACGCCGAACGCCGCCGTTGACGAGACGGGCTGGTACGTGTTCCAGCTGAACGTGCCGGGTGACTCGGCCAACATCGGGCTCGAGACGCCGTGCAACGACGTCGCGGAACGGTTCTTCGTCCAGGCGCAGCCGACGCTCTCGACCACGGTCAGTTCTGACAGCGTCACACCGTCGACGCCGATCTTCGACCAGGTCAAGGTGGGCAGCCTCGCAGGCACGAGCGTGACGGTGACCGTCGACCTCTTCGGGCCGTTCGCGAATCGGAGCAGCATCGCGTGCGCCGGGCCCCCTGTCTGGACCGGCGCGGTGACGGCGAACGCCAACGGCACGTACAAGAGCGGCTCCTTCACGCCCACCGTCCCGGGCGTCTACGCCTACCGGGCGCAGATCGAAAGCACGCAGCTCGTCCAGGGCACCGAGGGAACCTGCGGCGACGACACAGAGACGACGTTCGTGCAAGCGACCCCGAAGGTGATCACGCACGTGAGCGCGGCGGTGACGCAGCCCGGGTCCCAGATCTCCGACCAGGTGGTCGTAACCGGGGCAGGGGCGCTGACTCTCACGGTCCAGCTCGACCTCTTCGGCCCGTTCGCGACCAAGAACGCGGTCGGCTGCGTCGGACCGCCACTCTGGTCGGGCACCGTGACCGCGAACGGCGACGGCACCTATGAGTCCGCCCCTGTCACGCTCGCGCGCGCCGGCTACTACACCTACCGAGAGTCGATCCCCGACACGCCGGAGAGCCCCGGGTTCGCCGGCAAGTGCGGCGAGACCACTGAGACGACGCTTGCGGCCAGCAAGCCGACCGTGACGACGCAGGTCTCAACCGACGTCGTCCGCCCTGGCTCGTCGCTGTCCGACCAGATCGTCGTCTCGGGCCTCGGCCAGACGGAGGCGGCGATCCAGGTGCAGCTCTTCGGGCCGTTCGCGACGATCGCGGCGATCAGCTGCTCCGGAAAGCCGTACTCGCAGACGGTGGTCACCGCCCACGGCGACGGCACCCTGCACTCGCCCCCCGTGAAGATCGCCTCGGCCGGTTTCTACACCTTCCACGAGACGCTCGTCGGGCACGACAACGTGGCCCAGGTCGAGACCGAGTGCGCGCAAACCGTCGAGACTTCACTCGGTGCGCCTGGCATCATCACGGGCCGCGGCGACCACACCCGGCTCATCGCCGTCCACGCGGCGCGCCCGAACGCGCCGACCCACGTCAGGATCGCGTCGCTCGGCATCGACGCTCCGGTGGCCGCGACCGGGATCGACCTGAAGCAGGGCGTCCTCGCCGTCTCCTCCGACATCCACAGGACAGCCTGGTGGGCAGACGGCGCCGCGCCCGGCGACCCGCACGGCTCAATCGTGATCGCCGGCCACGTCGACAGCGCAAAGGCAGGCGCCGGAGCGTTTTTCTCTCTGAAGAACGCCCGTCCCGGAACGATCGTCGAGCTGACCACCGCTGACGGCAAGACCCGAACCTACCGCGTCACGTCCGTCAAGACGATGCCGAAGGCCCAACTGCCAACCTCGATCTGGTCGCAAAAGGGCAACACACACCTGGTGCTCGTCACCTGCGGCGGCCCCTTCGACACCGCAGCCGGCCACTACCGCGACAACATCGTGGTCAACGCGGTTCCCGCCTGAATGGACGATTCTCCACCCGCGGCCTGTTCGACCTGTTCCTGAAGAGAGACCGCACTCGGTGATGGAAATCACCCGTCGACCAGCAGGCCGCGATGGACGCCGACCTCGACACTCTCTGCGTCACCGTTTACTGGTGCATCCGGTCGCTGTTACCGAGACTCAGCCGCACACGGCCTACCCCCGGCGGCTACGCGCTCTCGAAGGTGCTTGAGGAAGTGATGCTCGAGCAGTACGGCGTGCAGTACGCCCTCGACTTCTGCTGTCTCCGGGCGCCGTGGATCATGGAGAAGGACGACCTCCGGTACCAGGCTCTCATTTGGGGACGATGTGTTCGGTTCGCACGCTGGCGCGACCTCGTCGAGGCAGTTGGGGTGACTCCCTGAGGTCGGTCCGGTCGCATTGAGAGTCTTTACTGCCCATGTCGGGCGAGGAGGGCAATCAATCAGAGCGATGGGACGTGCGAGACGCCGGCATACGCCGGAGCAGATCATCAGGAAGCTGCGTGAGGCCGACCGGCTGCTCGGGGAGGGCCACGAGGTCGCGTTCGTCGCCAAGCAGCTCGAGGTGTCGGAGCAGACGCTGCACCGCTGGCGGCTGCAGTACGGAGGGCTGAAGGCCGACGACGCGAAGCGGCTGAAGGAGCTCGAGAAGGAGAGGGCTCGGAACGGGTCAGCAAGGCCGACTCGCGCCGATCCCAGACGCTCGCTCGACCCATCGCTCCAGGTCAAGCTGAACAAGGCCGACCCGGCGATCTCGAAGCTGAAGGTGTACTACCGCACCACCTGCAAGTTCGACGTCTAACTCCTAAGTCTTACCCTTTCCCTTCTTGCCCTTCTTCTCGCTCTCGTGGTGGCCGTTCGCCTCGAGGGCGCGTTCGAGCTGCTCCCGGTTGCGCTTCTTTTTCCGCTTGCGGGCCTTTTTCTTGTGAGCGTCCCCCACGACCTACGCATCATCTATCACGATGGGTGCCGTGAGCAACTGGACCATCGTGGTGGTCGTGGTGACCGCGTTCATCCTGTTCGCCGCAGTCGTGTTCAGCCTGGTGGCATACCTGGGCTGGCGAGGGCTCTCGGAGCGCGACGACGAGGACTGAGTCACGCGCCGTTCAGGTACGCGAGGACGGCGAGGACGCGGCGGTTGTCGGTGTCGGTCGGGGGCAGGTCGAGCTTCGTGAAGATCCGGGCGACGTGCTTCTCGACGGCACCGACGGTGACGACGAGCGCTTCGGCGATCCCGGTGTTCGACCGGCCCTCGGCCATGAGCGCGAGCACCTCGAGCTCGCGCGGGCTCAGCTGGTCGAGCGGCCCGGACTTGCGGCCCGCGAGCAGCTGGGCGACGACCTGCGGGTCGAGCGCCGTTCCGCCGGCTGCGACGCGGCGGACGGCGTCGACGAACTCGTCGACCTCCATGATCCGGTCCTTCAACAGGTAGCCAATGCCGCCCGAGCCTGCCGCGAGCAGTTCCGCCGCATAGGCGCTCTCCACGTACTGCGACACGATGAGGATGCCGACGTCGGGGACGAGCCCGCGCAGCTCGATCGCCGCCCGCAAGCCCTCGTCGCGAAACGTCGGCGGAAGGCGGATGTCGACGATCGCCACGTCCGGCCGCTCCCGCAGCACGGCGTGGACGAGGGCGTCTCGGTCCTCGACCGAATCGACCACCTCGAACCCGTTCTCTCCGAGGAGCCTGACGAGGCCCTCGCGCAGGAGGACCAGGTCCTCGGCGATCACCACGCGCACGGGATCACCGCCTCGACCCGCGTCGGTCCGCCGGCGGGGCTCGTGACGGCGAGCTTCCCGTCCAGCGCTTCGACCCGCTGCCGGAGCCCGCGGATGCCGCTCCCGGCCGGATCGGCGCCGCCCCGGCCGTCGTCCGACACCGCCACGACGAGCGAGTCGCCGCGCTCGCGGAGCGAGATGTCGACCGTCTCGGCCTCGGCGTGCTTCCCGGCGTTCGCGAGCGACTCCGCGACGACGAAGTAGGCAGCGGTCTCGACCGCCGGAGCCGGGCGGCGGGGGAGCTCGGCCGACACCTGCACGTCGAGCGGGGAGCGGTGGGCGAGCGCCGAGATCGCCGCTTCGAGCCCGCGGTCGGCGAGCACCGGCGGATGGATGCCTCGTGCGAGGTCACGCAGCTCCTCGAGGGCCTCCTGCGCGCCGCGCCGTGCCTCGGCGAGAAGCTCCTGAGCCGCTGCCGGATCCGACCCGAGCTTCTGCTCCGCCATTCCGAGGCTCATCCCGAGCGCCACCAGTCGCGCCTGGGCGCCGTCGTGGAGGTCGCGCTCGATCCGGCGCAGCTCGGCATCCTGCGCGTCGACCGCGCCGGCACGGGTCGTCTCGAGCTCTGCGATTCGCTGCGCGCCGCCGCTCCACCTGACGTACAGATAGTGGGCGAAAAGCGGGATGCTCAGGCCGAGGATCGCCCAGCCCGGCCAGAAGTAGCCGAGCCCCGAGGCCGCCCAGACCCCGACGAGAAAGACCGCGAGCGCCGTGGCGACGCCGATCTCGACGGCAAGCGCGATCGTCAGCTCCCGCTTCTTGACCTCATCGGCCATGGTCGAGGACGGCGACAACACAGCCATGCATGGCGACGATGAGCCCGAGCGAGAGCAAGACCCACTTCGGCCAGAACTCGCCGGCACCGGTCGCAGCCCACACGACGACGACGACGGCAGCGACCCCGGCGGCGGCGGCAGCGACCACCTTCAGGCCGAGGTGCCTGCTTGCGCGGGCCGCCTCGCCGGACCGGGCCGGCGCGTTGCCGCGGAGGAGCGACTCGGCGAGCCTGCGGGAGAGCGATCCGAGCGGCCCGAGGAGCCAGACACCGAGTGCGAGTGCGGCGATCCCTGCGGGGAAGAAGAGCAGCGCACGCTCGAGCGAGTCGGCGTGCCACGAGCCGAGCTCCGGGGTGCTCCACCGGTAGGTGAGAGGGACGGCCACGGCGATCGCGCCCGCGACCAGGATCGTCGCCTCGCAGATCGCCAGAGCTCCCCTGAGCACGAAGCCTTGCAGGAGATAGGCCTGCTGGCGCCAGAACGCCCCGTCGCGGGCCACGCCCTCGGCGCGGCTCCAGAACCCCCCGGTGGCGGGCGAGAGCGTCGGCGGCTCGAGGTCTGTGCCGAGCAGCGCGTTCGCCAGCTTCGCCTCCAGCCAGGCGAAACCGCCTGCGGCGGCGCGGAAGCCGACGAGCGCGGGCACGACGAGCGGGGTGATCGCGAGCAGCGCGACGACGATCCAGCCGCAGAGGAGGACGGCCGCGCCCGCGATGCCCAGGGGGATCCCCGCGACCAGATAGACCAGCACTTTCAGGCGTCCGACCATACGGCCAGTCTGCCTCTGCCGCTCGGGCGGTGCATGGCGGCCGGCCGGTTTCAGGAAGTGCGGCTAACCCCCTCCTGACCCGGCTCGCATACGGCGTTCCACTCCCGGATCACGGCCCGGTCGTGCTCGTGTCCGAGCACGCTGACGGTCGCCGGGTCGAGCGAGAGCAGGGCGCCCGCCGCAGGCTCCAGCCCGAGCCAGCGGGCGGCGAGAACGCGGAGGAAGTGCCCGTGCGAGAACACACAGGTCTCGCCGTCGACGCCGCGGATCTCGTCGAGCACCGCGTCGGCCCTCGCCGCCACCTCTGCGATCGTCTCGCCGCCCGGGACCTCGCCCGTCCAGATCGTCCACCCCGGCCGTTCCCGCCGGATCTCGACGGTCGTGAGCCCCTCGTACTCGCCGTAGTCCCATTCGTGCAGGCCGTCACGTACCCGGGCCTCGGCTCCGAAGCCCGCCAGGCGGCAGGTCTCGATCGCGCGCCCGGCCGGGCTGGTCAGCACGAGGGCGAAGCGCCGGACGGACAGCCGCGCCCCGACCGCGACCGCCTCGCGCCGCCCCTGCTCGGTCAGTGGGACGTCGGTCAGGCCGGTGTGACGCCGCGCGCGGCTCCATTCCGTCTCGCCGTGACGGACGAGGACGATCTCATGGGGGCTGGTCGACCGGCTCAGGGCTGGCACGTTAGCCAGCGAGAGCGAATGGGCTCTCTCAGCCGCCGCTGATCGCGGCGATCACGTCGAGCCGGGATCCCGCCGGGAGCGGCGTGTCGAGCTCGGCGGGCTCTCCGTCGACGTAGACACGGATGTGGGAACGGAGCTCCGGGCCGGGGTGGCAGAGCCGGTCGCGTAGTCCCGGATAGCGGCGTTCGAGCTCGTCGATGGCGCCGGCCGGGGTGGCCGCGTCGACCTCGACACGGCGGGGAAGGCCCGCGAAGAGCGGCGTCAGCGTCGGCGGTAAGCGTACGTCGGCCACGGTGCACTCACTCCACCGTCGCAACCTCGACCGACCAGATCGCCGGCAGGTAGCTCGCGATCTCGTTCCAGCTCTCGCCCTCGTCGGCGCTCCCGAAGAGCTGGCCGGTGCTGGTGCCGAAGTAGAGGCCCGGCACCTCGTGGTCGTCGATGGTCATCGCTGCGCGGAGAACGCCCAGGTGCGCGTTCTGCTGCGGCAGGCCGTTCGTGAGCTTCCGCCACGTCGAGCCGGCGTCGCTCGTGCGCCACACGGCTGCCTGCCCGTCGGGCATCGTCCGCGAGTGGAGGGGGTCGAGCGGGATCACGTAGAAGCTGTCTGCGTCGTGCGGGTGCGCGGCGGCGGCGAAGCCGAACTCCGACGGCAGGCCCTCGGTGATCTCCGTCCACGAGTGGCCGAGGTCGTCGCTCCGGTGCATGCCGACGTGGTTCTGCTGGTAGAGCCGGTCGGGATCGGCGGGCGAGCGCACGAGGCGGTGGACGCAGAACCCGATCTCCTCGTGCGGCCGCGGCCAGTCGGCGCGCAGGCCACGGTTCCGCGGCGTCCAGGTCTTACCGTCGTCGGCGGTCTCGAAGAACCCGACCCCCTGGACGATCGCCCAGAAGCGCTCGGCGTCGTCCGGGTCCGTCATCAGCGCCGAGATACCGAGGTGGCCCGGCGGCTGGTTCGCAGGATCGTCCCACTCCTCGCGCCCGGGCTGGCCCTCGAGCGTCGTGACCTTCGACCACTTCTCGCCGCCGTCGGTGCTTTCCCAGATCCCCGCGGCCTCGGCGCCGACGAGCACGCGCCCATGGGCGGCGGCGATGCTGGCGACCTTCGAGATCTTGCGGTCGTCGTCGTGGGCGAGCCCCTCGCTCGAGTGCTCCCACGTCTCCCCGCGGTCGGAGCTGCGCCAGACGGCGGAGCCGTGCCATTCGCTCGCGGCGGCAGCGTAGATGGTGTCCGTCGAAGCGTCGTGCACCGCCTGGTACACCGGCCAGCTCTCGCAGAACGGGCCGCTCACCTCCCAGTCCCGGCGGTCGGCGCTCTCCGCGAGGAACAGCCCCTTGCGGGTCCCGATCACGAGCAGGGTCTTCGTCATCTCTTCACCTCCGTCTCGGCTTGACGAGAACGTAGACGAACGAGAGGCGAAATATTCATCGGTCGCGCGTCATGCCGCCCGGCGAAGGAGGCCAGGCTTCGGGAGCTGGCCCTCGATCCAGAGCGCGGCGATGCCGGCGCGGGGGAGGCCGAAGCGCCGCTCGTACATGAGGAAACGCGGCTCCCAGCGCGGGAAGAACTTGGCGTTGAAGCGGTAGAGCCGCTCGATCTGGAACCACATGTCGCCCAGTGCGATCGCCCTGCCGGCCGCCCGCTCGAGCACGCCCTCGGGCTCGCGAAGGAGCCGGGCGAACGCGGCGAAGTTGAGCGACACCTCGCGGACGCCGCGGTCGCGGAGGAGCTCGATCGCCCGGGCGATCATGAACTCCGTCGTCCCGTTCGGCGTGTCACCGCCGCGGCGCATCAGCGAGAGCGACTGCGCATCACGGCCGAACGCCGGCACGAACTGGAGGAAGCCGCCCACCGACCCGTCCTCCCGCTCGGCGAGGAGCACCAGCGTCCTTCCGCAGTGCGGGTTGCGAAGCGAGTCCATCGCCATGCTGAAGCCGCGCTCGGCGGCGCCGCCGCGCCAGTCCTCGGCAACCTCATCGAGCTGGTGGAGCACGCTGGGATCGAGCGAGCCGAGCTCGGCGAGCCGCGCGCGGTACCCGGCCTTCTCGAGCCGCGTCACGGACTGGCGCACCTTCCGCACGGCGCGTCCATCGAGCGAGAAGGCGGCCGTGTCGACGATCGCCTCGTCGCCGAGGTAGAGCGAACGCAGACCGGCCTGCTCGAACAGCTCGCGGCCCGTCGAGCTGACGCCGAGGGCGGCGATCCGCAGCGACCGCTCCTCGGCGAAGAGGATCGTCCGGCCCACGAGCTCCGCCAGGTCGGCCGTCTCTCCGACCGGGTCGCCGGAGATCATCAGCACGCCGCTCTCGACCCGGTAGCCCAGGAATGCGGTGCGGTCGGCGTTGAAGAGGTAGTGCTTGTCGCCCCGCAGCTTGAAGAACGAGAGGGTGTCGCTTCCGTGCTCGGCGACGATGTTCGCTGCGGTCCGGCGGAGCTCGGGATCGGGGAGGTCGCGCGGCGCGGCGAGCGGGCGGAAGAGAAGCCAGGCTGCGCTGACCACCGCCAGGGTCGAGATCAGCTCGACCGCGAGGCCGGTTCGCGCGAGCTCGTCGCGGAAGCCGAAGGGCCCAGGCTGCCAGAGCAAGAGGTCGGCGGTCTCCCGCACGACCGCGGCCGAGGAGGTCGCGGCCGGAGCGGCGATTGCGACCACCGCCAGCGACGCCGCGAACGCGGCCCCGAGGAGGAGCGGCACGAGGAGGAGCGCGGAGCCAAAGGTGCCCGGCTCGTGACGCGCCGTGAACGACCCGCGGCTCGCGACGAGGAGCGCCGCGCACCCCGCGGTGACCGCCGCTTCCTCGATGTCGAGGCCTTTCAGGACGTCGAAGGCGGTGAGGGCGAGAAGCAGCGCCACCGCAAGATGGACGGCGCCCCGCCGGCGCCGGTACAGGTAGTACGCGGCCAGGATGAGCGCCACCGACGTCGGCACTGCGAGCGCGTGGGCGTTCTTCATCACCGAAAGGGGCTCGAGGTGCATGAGCTCCCGTCCGCGCCACTGCACGTTCGGCGTCACCGCTGAGAGCAGGTCGACGAGCCCGACCGCAGCCGTCGCGATGGCAGCGACGGCGGGGATGTCGTCGAGGTGGCGCCCCGGCCGAAGCGGTGGTGTGCGCCGGTGGACGAGGAGACGCCACGCAGCCGTGTCGTGGCCATTCCGGGTGAGATCGGGCCAGTCCTTGACGACAAGCCAGGCGCCGAGGATGGACGCGACGATCGCTGTGCCGGGCTCGATCGCCCCGATGAGCGCGGCGAGGACCGATCCGGCGATCACGAGCAGGCCCAGGTGCCATTCGTGAATGCGCTGCCCGAGAACGAAGACGCGGGGCCCGAGCGAATGCGATTCGAGCCTCAGCATCGATGCTGCTTTTCAGCTGGTTCCAAACACCCGGATGATGCCTGGCCCGCAGGCCGTCACGTGTGAGCTCGGCGTTACGGCGTCTGACACCATGCTGAGGTGACGGCTCCCGATCTCGACCCGGCCCGTCCCCTCGTTCCCCGGCGCGTCGCGGGGATGCTGGGACTCATCGCCGTCCTCCTCGTTCCCTGGACGCTGTGGCTGACGTTCACGCTCCCGACGCGCCACCTGGCCCACCACTACCGCCTCGCGTGGGTCGGGTTCGACGTCTTCCTTGCGATCGCCTTCGGGGCGACCGCCCTCGCCGCGCTCCGCGCCTCGGAGTGGCTGCAGCCGCTGGCGGCGCTCACCGGGACGATGCTCCTCTGCGACGCCTGGTTCGACGTCGTCACCTCCGCCGGCGGCGACGAGCTGGGGCGAGCCGTGCTCGAGGCGCTCTTCGCCGAGCTGCCGATCGCCGCGCTGTGCGGGTGGATCGTGGTCGACACGAAGCGCTTCCACGACGCCGTCCTTCGAATGCGCTGACTCCGGAACGACACCGGTGAGCCAGGGTGACGGGGCAGCCCGGCTTGTCGCCGGGGCGCCCCGCCACCGACTCCGGTTAGGTGCTCGTTGCGAGCGTGTGCGCGCGGTCGAGCAGGTCGCTTACCTCCGCAAGTGCGTCCGCGAGCTGGCCGTGTTTCGGCTTCTTGCCGGCCGCGGCGTCCGACAGCATCTGCTTGATCGTCGTAGCGGCCGCGTCGCGGTCGTCGGCGAGCTGACCGAGCTTTTGCTGCTCGGTCGTGAAGACGCTGTCGTTCCCGCTCGTGCCGGACGCGAGCGCCTTCGTGTCGGCGAGCAACGTGTCGGTGGCGAAGGCCCCGACGCTCGAGTTGATCTGGTCGTAGCCGGCTGCGAGATCCTCCGTTCCCTTGAGCTGTCCGGGCACCGACTTCAGAGCCTGTGTGATCACGTGCCCGTCGGACTGGTAGTCGTCCGTCAGCCCGGTCAGGGAGAGCATCGTCGGCCGGATGTCGGTCTCTTCGACCCACGTGCCGACCTTGCTGGCCTGCGGAACCGTGTTCTTCGACTCCGGGTCGCTCGGCTGGTTGCCGTCGGCCGGATCAGGGCCGTCGACGCCGTTCACCGCCACCCCTTTGCCCGCGAAGCCGACCCAGGTGACGTCGATGTTCGGGCTGTAATAGCCGTGGTCGTAGGCGAACGCGGGGTTGATGCTGACGTTGGGCGTCCCCGGTTTGGTCGAGAAGGAGAAGAAGTAGTCCGGCTTCGGGAAGAGCGTGTACGTCGGCAGCCGCTTCGGATCCGCGGTCTGCATGTGCAGCACGCGTTCCTCCAACGCACCGGCCTGGTAGGCGGCGATCTTCTCGTTGGCGACGCCCGAGTACACGTCGAGCGGGTTCGTCATCGCCGCCGTGTCGCGCTCGAGCTGGCGGACGGCCGGGTCGCTCGCACCGGGATTGTTCCTGACGTAGATCGAGGCGCCCTGCGGCTCGATGTCGAACTGCGTGCTCTCGCTCATAGTCCCCTTGAGGAGACCAGGGAAGTTCGCCTGCAGCTCGCCGATCTGTCCCGCGGCGTAGTTGCACGGCGTCGTGACGCCGTTGCAGCCGGCCGGGGTCGGCGTCGTGGCGCGACCGACATTGGCGCCCGCGAACTGGTCGTTCTCCTCGGCGCTGATCACGAACAGCGTGTTCTTCGGCGTGATCCCGTCGGCGGCGAGGCGCTGGAAGAACGTCGCGAAAGCAGCGTCGTAGTTCTGGGCGTTCGTGGTGTAGCAGGAGTCGCCCGGGCCGAGCGGGTTGCCGTTGTTCGCGGCCGGGACGGTCGTGCACCCACTCGTCCCAGCCTTGCGCTCGTGCAGGTCGGAGATGTAGCCGTACGTGACCGGGATGCCGGCCTCTTGCATGTCGGCCATCACGGCCAGGGTCTGGCTCGCCGTCGGGCTGAACCCGGGGAAGCCCGGAGTGTTGCTGAACGGCTCGGTCAGCGTCTGCTGGTTGAGGTCGACGAGGTTGCCGTTCGCGTCGGTCACCTGGTAGCCGTTGTGTGACTGGTTGGCGCCACCGCCGATCGCCGGGGCGATGTAGTTCGCGCCGAAGAGCGCCTGGTAGCCGTTGTAGCCGCCCGGCTCCGTGTCGAGCTTGTCGTCGACGACCCGCGGCTGCGACGCGCAGATCGAGTCACCCTGGGCGCAGTGAATCGCCTCGCCGACGTACTGGGCGACCTCCTTGTCCTTGAACCTGTCCGGATCGGCGGCGGTCTGAATCGCCTCGGGCGACGTCGCGCCGAAGACCGTCGGCACGTCGACGGCCGCGTTCTCGAGCACCATGTTCGCGGTCGAGAAGTCGCCGACGCTGCAGCCCGCGCGGGTGAACGGCACCCACGGTGCGGGCGTGACCTTGCCGGTGTCGCCCGCTGTCGCAGGAACGTGGTCGGAGTAGACCATCGATGGAGCCGTGTCTGTCGTATTCGCGAACGGAGGGGTGGTCTTCGTGTCGATTATCGGGGACGTCCAGTACGTGAAGGACGTCGCCGGGTCCGTCGTACCGTCCCCGTTGTAGGTCTTGAACGAGTTCGACAGCGGCTGCCCATGGCGGTCGCCGTAGAGACCCGTGTAGATCGACAGGCTGTCGTCGGCGGTGTGCGCGATCATCGGCGTGTGCGAGTTCGAGAACACCGTGCCGTTCTGCTCGAGGAAGTTCAGCAGGTGCGGCATCTGTTCCAGATCCGACGGCACGTTCGGGTTGTCGCGTGAGAAGTGCACGTTGTCGAAGACGATGTTGATGACGTGCTGAACCCCGTGTCCGAGATGGCACGACGACGACGAGCTCGGTGCTGCGGCTGCACGAAGTGCGCCGACCGAGCCGGCGCCGGATGTCGCCGCGACGGCTGCGAGAACAGCGGCCACTCCGAGCACGAGCCCGACGCGGGCCACATTGCCGCGCGTACCGCCAAGAATGCCTCTGTGCATGTTTCCCCCTCCTCCGGATGACCTAGCTAACGGCGCCGACTATAACGTCGGGCTTCCGCTCTACCGGGGGCGTCACCCGACTGTCACCGAACTGAAACCTCGACCGACAACGCCGGGAAGATGGAGGAGGCCAGAAGCCGCACAACGACGCGGCTTCGAGCAACGGGTTGCGCCTTCGAGCGAGAGGGGTACCCTGGCCCCATGGTGCGGCTGCTCGTCGGAGCAGTGGTCGGGATGGTGCTTCTCTGGCCGGCGGGGGCCGAGGCGCTGAAGGCACCCTTGGCGGCGCAGGTGCGCCTGCACCGCTTCAACTCCTGCCCGGCACTCGTCTCCTACGCCCAAGGTCACCTGAAGGTGACGCACGGGTACCCGGAGCCGCCGATCGTTGCCCTGGCCGGGACGCCGGCGACCGCGCGCGGGACGGCCAAGGGGGTCGTCGGGACGGCAGCTCCGGCAGCGTCGGCCGCGACCGCCGGGGGCGCCGACACGTCTCCCTCGCCGAGCTACTCGACCACGAACAACCAGGAAACGGGGGTCGACGAGCCCGACATCGCCAAGACCGACGGCTCGACCATCTTCGCGATCGCCCAGGGGAGGCTCCAGGCGATCGCAGCCGGCGGCGCAAGCCCGAAGCTCGTGGGATCGCTCGACCTCGCAGCCGGGGGCGGCTACGGCGCCCAGCTCCTCCTCCGCGGGAACCGCGTGATCGTCATCTCCGGCCAGACGCGGGTCCCGGTCCTACCGGGGCCGCATGGCCGCGGGCGCGCCGGCGTCGATCCGGTCGTCGCCGTACTTCGTCGGCGGGTCGACCACCACCCTCACCGAGGTCGACGTCAGCGACCCGTCGAACATGAAGGTGACGCAGACGATGACCGTCGACGGCCGGTTCGTCGACGCCCGCCAGGCCGGCACGAGCGCCCGGATCGTGATCTCGTCGGCTCCGTCGGCGATCCTGCAGCCCCAGCTCGCCGGCGCGTCGAAGGGCTGGGTGCCGACCTGGCAGTTCCGGGACGTCCGTACTGGACGCCGCTTCACGCGGCCCGTCGCGAGCTGCGACTCGATCCGCCGCCCGGTCGATTTCTCCGGGCTCGGGATGCTCTCGATCGTCACGGTGAACTTCGACAAGGGCCTCGGCGCCGCGCATTCCGACTCGCTGATGGCCGACGCCCAGATCGTCTACGGGTCGACCCAGAACCTCTACGTCGCGACGCAGAAGTGGGTCAGCCCGGCGCTCTCGGTCACGCAGCTTCCGACCTCGCAGACGACCGTGATCGACCAGTTCGACGTGAGCAACCCCGACACGACCACGTTCGTCGCGAGCGGCGAGGTGCCCGGCTACCTGTTGAACCAGTTCTCGCTCTCCGAGCTCGACGGGTACCTGCGGGTGGCGAGCACGAGCCGACCGATCTGGTGGGGCGGGGTGGAGGCGATCGCGCCGCCGCAGAGTCAGAGCTACGTCACGGTTCTCCAGTCCAAGGGCGGCGTGCTCGCTCCGGTGGGGCAGGTTTCCGGGCTCGGTCAAGGTGAGCAGATCTACTCGGTGCGGTTCGTCGACGACACCGGGTATGTCGTCACGTTCCGTCAGGTCGACCCGCTCTACACCATCGACCTGTCCGCGCCGACGGCGCCGAAAGTGGTCGGGCAGCTCGAGCTCGAGGGGTACTCGGCCTACCTGCATCCGGTCGGCGACGGGCTCCTGCTCGGGGTAGGGGTCGACGTGTCGCCCGACACGAACGAGCCGACGGGCGCACAGGTCGAGCTGTTCGACGTCTCCGACGCGGCGAACCCGAAGCTTCTCTCGAAGACGACGCTCGGCGCCGGCTCCTCGACGCAGGCGACCTACGACCACCACGCGTTTCTCTACTGGCCCCCCGCTGGGCTCGCGGTGCTGCCGATGCAGACCTACGGGGGCGGCGTGGTGACGCCCGGGGCCCCGATCACGAGCTCGCAATCCTTCAACGGCGCGGTCGCCTTCCACGTCTCGCGATCGGGCGGGATCGGTTCCCTGACCCAGATCGCGCAGGACGCCGTCAACGGCGCGACGCCTTCGATCGAGCGGGCGATCGTGATCGGCCAGACCCTCTACACGCTCTCGGACTCGGGGGTCATGGCCTCGAGCCTCTCGACGCTCGCCCGGCAGGCGTTCGTCACGTTCCCCTCTGCGTAGCCGCGCTCGGCACGCCGGCGCCGGCGGCCTGGCCGGACGGCAGGGTAACGAGCCGGCCGCGAGAATGAATCGGCGTGGCCGAGCTGCGCGTCCCCGAGATCGTCGAGGATCCGTTTCGTGAGCACTACCGAGCGCTCATCCTGGGGTCGGTGTTGCGAAGCGCCGAGGTCGAGCGTGAGCGCCACCGTGCCGGCGGACATCGGCTGAGGGCGCGGCGCGCGGAGCAGGTCATCGCCCGCCTTCGCGCGCCGACCCCCCGGATCGAGACCGAACCGAATCCTCCGGTCGAGCCGGAGCCCGCGGTGGCTGTGGCCGTTCCGGGGCCGGTGTCCGCGCCCGCCGCCCCCAGCGTCGTCGAACACGACCGCTGGTTCGGGCCGGGGATCCGGCGCGCCGCCTTGATCGTCTGGCTGCTGACGCTCGGTGCGCTCGTCGCGGACGTCGTCGTCCTCGGCGTCGACTCCTACGCGACGATCGGCGCGGATCTCGGGCTCGTCGCAATGACGTTCATTCTCTTCTTCGCCTACGTCGACGACCTGACGGGGCCGCACCGCCCGTAACGGCGCGGCCCCGTCGGTGTCTCGATCAGTGCCCGGGTGGGCCCGAGGCGAGGTGGCCCTGACACGTGTGGCCGGCGGCGTCGCTGTTCGTGCCGTCGGGACAGGTCGTGTTCGACCACTTGGCGCCGGTGAAGGAGGCGCCGGACGTCTTCGCGTCCCTGAGGTTCGCATTCGTGAGGTCGGCGTGGCTGAAGTTCGCTCCCTGGAGCTGAGCGTGCTGCAGGTTCGCGCCGGTCAGGTTCGCCGAAGAGAAGTCCGAGCCCTGCGCCTGGACGCCGGAGAGGTCGGCCCCCGACAGGTTCGCGCCCTTCGCGAAGGTTCCCTGGATCTGGCCGTCGATCTTCGACCCGGACAGGTCGCCGTTGGCCCAGTCGGAGCCCTGGTTGTCTCCGTGGAGGTGCGAGTTCGACATCGCGACCTGGCCGGTCTTCGGGTCGAGCTGGACCGCCGGCACATCGCAGTTCGAGAAGTCGAAGAGCCCGGCAAGGTCGAACGGGATGCCCTCGGAATTGTCCTTCGACGACAGGGCCTGATCGAACGAGCCCGAGATCGAGGGCAGGCCCCAGTTGTACTCGATGAAGTTCACGATCGAGGCCTGGTCGCTCATGTTGTGGTCGACCTGATCCGGCGCCGCGCACGGCGAGATCAGCATCATCGGCAGCCGTGAGCTGAAGCCGCAGCGGCCCTGCTGACCGCCGAGCGGCGCGCCGCTGCCGCACTTCCCCGAGGTCGGGTTCCCGGTCTGGATCTTCCCCAGCGCCGCGTTCGTGAGGTTGTCCGCGACCGACGTCGACGGGTTCGTCACGCCGCTGTAGACGTGGTCGTACCAGCCGTCGGAGTCGTCGTAGTTGACGATGACCGCGGTGCTCGACCAGTCGGGCGACTGCTCGAGCGCATTGATCTCGTCGACGACGAAGGCCTGCTCGTCGCGCGGGTTCGAGTACTGCGCATGGCCGTCCTCGTACCCGGGCGCCTTCAGGAACGTCACGGCCGGAAGCGCGTTCGCCGGGAGCTTGCCCGCGTTGATTGCCGCGACCAGCGCGTCGAAGTCGCTCGTGTCGTAGTTGTGGTTCGGCGTGTCGAACTGCGGACCGTTGCCGTAGGCGCCGCTGAACGACTGGGTGTCGCTGCCGACGCTCGACAGGCTGTTCGGCCCATGAAGCTGGCCGTCGTCGACCGACAGATGGTGCGGGTTCGCGGTCGAGGCGTAGTACTGGAACGGCTCGTGGTGGGCGATGTAGTCGTCCTTGTAGCCCCAAGGCGCATTCGAAGGAGCAACGTTGACGCCACTCGGGTTGGCCGGGTCGCTCGCCGAGGTCGCGCCGAGAGCGACGCCGATCGCGTGGTAGGTGTTGCAAAGCGCCTGGTCGCCGGTGGTGCCGAGCCCCGACGGCAGGTTGGACGATGTGTTCGCCGGCGGCAGGTACTTGCCGGTGAAGCTGCTCGAGAACTCGTCGGGGAAGAACTGCGCCGTCGTCTGGTTCGGGTGCGCGGCGCTGATCTGGGCCGACTTGATCGCGTCGGCGAACGCCGTGCTCGGCCTGAAGCCTCCCTGGAACCAGCCCCACGAGAGACCGGCCGCGTTCAGCTCGTCGCCGATGTTCGTGCCGGTCAGCGCGACGGCGTCGCGCGTGGAGCAGTCGTCCCAGAATGGCTGTGCATCACTGGTCAGCGAATACCCGTTGTTACCGTCGGGCGTCAGGTCTGCATCAGGGGACGTCGAGGTGGCGATCGACGGGCTCTTCGCCTGGTGCAGCGGATTCGTGTCGACCCCGCCGGTGTCCCCGGATACGAGGTTGATCGCGCCGGGCGCGGACGGCCCGAACGTCGTATCGAACGAGTTGTCGCTCATCGAGTAGTGCTGTGCGTAATTCCAGAGCGCCGTCGTCGAATTGCCGTCGTAGTAGTCCATGACGGTCGCCGGTTGACAGTTCGCCGCGCCGTTGGGCGTCTTGCCGCTCGCCTTGCCGACCGACTGGACGAACTGGTCCATCGCTCCGCCGTTGAACGACTGCTCTTCGTCGCTGTAGTTGTGGTCCTGGTCGCAGGTCTCCTGGCCGCCGTTGCCTCCGGCAAGACCGTCCGGCGAGGAGTCGAGCCGCAGGGGCAGCGCCGAGTTCGGGTTCGTGGCGGTCAGGTCGTCCGTGTGCTGCAGCCCGGTCGGGATCGAAGAGTCGGTTGCCGGCAGCAGCCCGTCGACGGCAGGTGTCCCGGGGCGCGCAGAGAACGTCGGGCCGTCCGTGTTCGCTGCGGTCGGGTAGGTGCCGAAGTAGTGGTCGAAGGAGACGTTCTCCTGGAAGATCACGACCAGGTGCTTGATCGGCGTCTTGGTGTGATCCTGGCCCGGCGGCGGGCCTGGGGGAGCCGCTCCGGCGATCCCGACCGCAAGCACTGCAGCGGCTGCCGCCCCGGCCGCGAGCAGGCCGAGCAGTGTACGTCTACGCAACATGAATCCCCTCCTGAGCTCGGTGACAACGAAGCCCACCGTCAATTCCCGCCTGCCACAGCGAGCATCCCGACTCTTCCCGACCGCGGCCGGCGGAGGGGTAGCAGTCTCGAGTCACTCGGGTTGAGAAGTGGTAACTGCGACGTGAGACACTCGGCGCCGTGATCGGGGTCATCCTCGTGTTGCTGCCGGCCGTGGCGGCGCTTCTCTATGCGGTGAGTGCGCGGATCCCGAGCCTCGTCGCGACGCTCCTCGTCGCCTATCTCGCATTCGTGGCCGAGATCGTGGGGACGACGCTCGTCCTCTCGCCGTCTGATGCGGTGACACGCGGCGGGGTGGGCCTGGTGGGCGCGCTTCTCGTGGCGGGCTCGGTCGTCGTCTGGCTGCTCCGAGGGCGTCCCGCGCTTCCGCTGGGCGGAGCGCGTGAATCGCTCCGCGAGCTCGCGGCAAGCAGGCTCACCGTCCTGTTTCTGGCGCTGGTCGGGGTGCTGCTCGGTTACGAGCTCGTCCTGGCCCTGACCGTACCGCCGAACAACTGGGACAGCCTCTGGTACCACCTCCCGCGGGCCGTCGCCTGGTTGCAGGGGCACCGGTACGGCTGGATTCAGAACGCGCCGACCGACATCCTGAACACGCGCCAGCCCGTCGCCGAGCAGGAGCTCCTCTTTCTGTTCGCGGCCACCGGAAAGGGGCAGGTGTTTGCCGTGCCGCAGTACCTGGCCGAGGTCGCGATCCTCGTTGCGGTCTACGGCGCCGCGCGGCGACTTGGCTTCGGCGTGGCGGCGTCGGCGTGCAGCTCGGCTCTTCTGGCCACGTTCTCGCTCATGTCGCTCGAGTCGTCCACGGCCCAGAACGACCTCGTCGCGGCGTCGTTCCCGGTCGTCGCTGCCTGTCTTCTTCTGGGCGACACCCGAATCGAGCAGGTGCTCGCCGGTGCGGCGGTCGGGATCGGGCTCGGGGTGAAGCTCTCGGCGGCGTTCGCGCTGCCGGCGCTCGCGCTGCTCGCGGTCGCCCGGGGTGCGCGTCCCACGCTCCGGGCGGTCTCGGGGTGCCTCGCCGGGTTCGCCGCGATCGGGATGTGGGGGTACGTCCTGAACCACGAGCACACCGGGCTCATCCTCGGCCAGGGGCAGTTCGGCATCGATGTGACCACCTCGCCCTCGTACCCGTCGAGCGCGATCGCCGCCGTCGACCTCCTCTACGAGACGCTCGATCTCGGGTTTCTCTCGGACAGGCGCATTCACCTGCTCGCCGTGGCCGGCGTGCTCGCGGGTGTTGGAGTTGCGGCGTGGGCGTGGCGCCGGCGGCGGCTCCGTGCGGTGGACGACGGCTGGCGGGTCGCGTTGCCGTTGCTCGCGCCCCTTCTCGTCCTGCTCGCCGGGTCGCTCGTCGCCTGGGCCTCGAGGCAGTGGGGGCATCCCGTTCGTGGGCACTACGGCAACATCGGGCCGCAGAACCGGAAGGCGAGCGAGGACTACTCGGCCTTCGGGCCGATCGGCGCCGTGGCGATCCTCGGAGTGTCGGCGGTCACGATCTGGGACTTCGCCCGACGGCGGGACGATCTCAGGCAGCTCGCCCTGGCGCTTGCCTTCCCGGTCTTCTTCGTGCTCGTCTCGCTGTACCTCGCGTTCAACATCTTCGTGACGAGGTTCCTGCTCGTCCCGGTCGCGTTGACCGCGCCGCTCTTCGGCCGGCTCTTCCGCGGGCGGGCCGAGATCGCCTCGTACCTCGTCGCTGCGTCGATCGTCGGCGGGCTCGTGATCATCCACGACGGGACGAAGAGCCTTGCCGGGCCGGGGCCGGCGCCGTGGCACTGGACGCAGGTCCGGGCTCTCCAGGAGGCGGGTGTGCCCCATGTCGCCCAGGCGGAGGCCGGGCTCGAGCGGCTCGTGCCGCCGCATGCGTGCGTCGGCGCCGTCCTCGGGTCGTACGAGCCCGCATACCTGCTCGCGGGAAAGGACTTCGGGCGGAAGGTGGTCTACCTCTCGGTCGACGACCCACTGGTGCGCGCGGCCCACCTCCAGGGGCTCTTCTACGTCGTGATCTCGAACGGCGTGAACCGGCACGCGGCTGCCCAGTTCAGGGACGCGGGCTGGAAGCTGCGCCTCCTCGGGCGGTACTGGATCCTCGCCTCCGAGCCGGACGCGACGACCGGCGAGTGCTGAGCGCTACGAGTCCGGCGGGGTGTAACCCGGGTTCGTCGTCACCTCGCCGCACGTCGGGCAGAAGATGCCCCCGCCGAGCGTGACCGCGCCGGCAGCGCCGCACGACGGACAGGTCGTCTTCTTCACGCTCGAGCTCCACTCGGAGATGTCGGGAGCCTCTTCCTCGTCGTGCTCGTGCGTCGTGGTCGTGGTCGTGGTGCTCGTGATGCTCGTGCTCGGCGGCCACGCGGCGAGGCTACCACCCTGTCCGTACGATGCCGCCCGTGATCCTGGACGGGCACAACGACCTCGCGCTGCGCGTCTGGCTCGGGCAAGAGCCGGCGCACATCGACCTCGCAACGGCGCGCGAGTCCGGGTTCGCAGGCGGGTTCTTCGCGCTTTCGGCGGTCGGATCACGAGCGATAGCCCCGATTGGATCGAGAGGCGCGTTCCACCGTCCGGACGAGGTGCCATATGCGCTGCCGCTGGACGAGCCGATCCCACGCGAGAAGGCCCAGCACGACGTCGAGGGGCAGCTCGCCGCGCTCGAGGGCCTCGACGTCTCGATCGTCCGCCGCGTCGAGGATCTCGAGCCGGGACGCGTAAACGCGATCGTCCACTTCGAAGGTGCCGAGGCGATCGCGCCCGACCTCTCCGACCTCGAGTCCTGGTACGACCGCGGGTTGCGCTCGGTCGGGATCGTCTGGTCGCGGCCGAACGCGTTCGGCGAAGGCGTGCCGTTCCGCTTCCCGTCCTCACCCGACATCGGCGCCGGGTTGACGGCCTCAGGGCGCGACCTCGTCCATGCCTGCAACCTCCTCGGGATCATGGTCGACGTCTCGCACCTCGACGAGGCGGGTTTCTGGGATGTCGCAGAACTGACTCAGGCGCCGATCGTCGCGACGCACTCGAACGCGCACGCCCTGTGCGCGTCGTCCCGTAACCTCACCGACAGGCAGATCGACGCGATCGGTGAGTCCGGCGGGGTGATCGGGATCAACTTCGCCACGATGTTCCTCCGGGAGGACGGCAGGCCCGACACGGATGTCCCCCTCGAGGTGATCGTCGAGCACATCGATTACGTCGCGTCGCGGATCGGCGTCGAGCACGTCGCGTTCGGCTCCGACTTCGAGGGAGCCGAGATGCCGGACGAGCTCGGCACTGCGGCGGGGCTGCCGCGGCTCGTCGAGGCGCTTCGCGTCGCGGGGCACGACGACGCGTCGCTCGCGTCGATCACCCACGGGAACTGGCTGCGAGTCCTCGGCGAGACGTGGCGCCCGTGGGGCCGGTACTTCAGGCTCGCGGGTGTCGACCCCCGGGCGACGCTCGTCGAGGCGGCTGAGCGCTTCGCCACGCCGGGGTTCGCCGTCGACCTCGGTGCAGGCACCGGGCGGGACACGGCCGAGCTCATCAGGCGGGGATGGCGGGTGCTCGCGATCGACCGCGAGGCGGAGGCGATCGGTCGGCTTCACGAGCTCGTCGGCGCTGACGGTGGGCGGCTCGAGACGATCACGGCGCGGTACGAGCAGGCCGAGTGGCCTGCCTGCGACCTCGTGAATGCGAGCTTCGCGCTTCCGTTCTGCTCGCCGTCGGAGTTCCCGGGTGTGTGGGGCCGGATCGTCGACTCGATCGTCCCGGGCGGGCGATTCGCCGGCCAGCTCTTCGGCAACCGCGACGCCTGGGCGCGGACGGGGATCGTCGTCCAGACGCGGGAAGAGGTCGACGCACTGCTCGAGCCGTTCGACGTCGAGCGGCTCGAGGAGTTCGAGGGCGAGGCGTCGACGGTGATCGGCAAGACCAAGCAGTGGCATCTCTTCCACGTGGTCGCACGCAAGCGGTAGCGTCGGTCGAGTGCGCGAGCGGACAGTCGTGCCAGGTCTCGTGGTCTCGGTGGTCGGGGTCGGCACCAACAACTTCGGGTCGCGGCTCGACGAGGCGGCCGCTCGGTCGGTCGTCGATGCGGCGCTCGGCGCCGGGATCACGCTGTTCGACACGGCCGAGAGCTACGGCGACGGGGAGAGCGAGGTCTTCCTGGGCCGTGCGCTCGCGGGGCGGCGCGATCGAGCCGTCATCGCCACGAAGTTCGGGTGGGGGAGAGGGCGGGACGACCACTCGGAGGCGCGGGGCCGCCCCGAGTACGTACGGGAGGCGATCGACGGGTCGCTGCGCCGGCTCGGCGTCGATTACGTCGACCTCTACCAGTACCACCGCCCCGACGGGGTCACGCCCGTAGCGGAGACGCTCGGCGCGATGGACGAGCTCGTCCGTGCCGGCAAGGTCCGGTTCATCGGCTCGTCGAACTTCTCGGCGGCAGAGGTCGAGGAGGCGGACGCTGCGTCGGCAGACCGCGGCTTTGCACGGTTCGTGACCGCTCAGAACCGCTACTCGCTGCTCGACCGCGAGGCTGAGCGGGAGCTCGTGCCGGTGTGCGAGCGGCTCGGGATCGGGGTGATCCCCTACTTCCCGCTCGAGAGCGGGCTGCTCACGGGGAAGTACCGGCGGGGCGAGCCGATCCCGGCGGGGACGCGGCTGGCGGGGAGGTTCGACGTCTCCGACGAGCAGTGGCAGCGGATCGAGGCGCTCGAGGCGTTCGGGCGTGAGCGGGGAAGGAGCCTGCTCGAAGTGGCGGTGGCCGGGCTTGCGGCGCAGCCGGCGGTGGCATCGGTGATCGCCGGCGCGATGACTCCGGAGCAGGTGCGTGCGAACGCGGCGGCGGGCTCGTGGGAGCTGTCCGACGCCGACGTCGAGGCGCTCCGCCGGCTCCGGTGAGCGGCTCGCAGTGGGAGGCGATGGCGCCGCGCTGGGAGCGAGGGCGGGAGCTGCGCTGGCGCGCGACGCGGTCCGTGAGCGAGTGGCTGGTGGCGAGGCTTGCGCCGCGGCCGGGGGAGGTGGTGCTCGATCTCGCGGCAGGGACGGGCGAGACCGGGTTCCTCGCCGCACCGGCGCTCCTTCCGGGCGGCCGGCTGATCACGAGCGACCGCGAGCCGGGGATGGTCGAGTCCGCCGAACGGGCCGCCGCGGGTCTCGGGGTGACGAACACGGAGTTCCGCGTCCTCGACGCCGACGCGCTCGACCTTCCCGACGCGAGCGTCGACGGCGTGATCAACCGGTTCGGCTACATCCTCCGGGGCGACCCGCCGCCCGCGCTCGCGGAGATCCGCCGCGTGCTCCGGCGTGGTGGCCGGCTGGTCTTCTCGGTCTGGGCGGCGCGCGAGCGGAACTCGTGGATGACGGTGCCCGTCGATGTGATGGTCGAGCGCGGCCACCTCGAGCCGCGGTCGGAGGCCGAGGTGCGGCTGTCCGCGCGGCGGAACCCCGAGTCGATCCGTTCGCTGGTCGCCGCCGCCGGCTTCGGCGAGGCAGAGATCGAGGAGATGCCGGTCGCCTACCGGTTCGCCGACGCGGACGAGCTCTGGTTCTTCGTGAGCGAGCTGCGCGGCCCGGTTGCGCTGGCGCTCGCCGAACTGCCCGACTCGGAGCGGGACGCGGTCCGGGCCGAGATCGAGGCCCGCGCCACGCGCACCTCGGGCGGGTTCGAGCTCGGCGGCATCAGCCTGAACGTCGCGGTCTCGTCGCCCTGAGACGCAGAGCCCACGGCCGGTCAACGGCTACGATCCGGGCGCCCGGGCGCCTTGGCCGAGTGGTTAGGTAGCGGCCTGCAAAGCCGTTTACAGCGGTTCGAATCCGCTAGGCGCCTCTGTTTTCAGCAGTCCGCTTGCGCGGAGATCGCTCACGCGGAACTGCGTCACGCATGTTGGCGTGACAAACGTCACGCCTGATGGTACGGTGGGTTCGCATGGCTCGCCCGAAGTACACCCCGAACCCCTTCTACTTCGGCGACCTCGCGCTGGACGAGGCCTTCACCGACCGGCTGGAGGAGCTGAAGAGCCTCGAGTCGGACATGCAGAACGGCCGTAACGTGGCGCTGATCGCGCCTCGCCGTTACGGCAAGTCGTCTCTGGTGCGACGCGCCTCCCAGGAGCTCGTGCGGAAGGGCGTGCTCGTGGCCGAGGTGGACCTGATGAAGACCCCGACGAAGGAGCGGTTCGCGTCCCATCTGGCACGCGCGATCCACGACGACCTCGCCTCGCCGATGTTCAAGGCGAGGGAGACGGCGCTGAAGGTCTTCGACTCCCTTCGCGTGAAACCGGTCGTCACGCTGGACCCGGCGGACGGCTCGCTGGGATTCAGCTTCTCCGCTGTCCATGGCGACGAGGACATCGACGACACGATCGAGCGTCTCCTGGCGCTGCCGGCCGAGCTGGCGGCGGAACAGCGCAAGCGGATCGTCGTCTACTTCGACGAGTTCCAGGACGTGACCGGCATCGACCCGCGGCTCCCTGCGCTCATGCGGGCAGTCTTCCAGGATCAGCCCGATGTCTCTCACGTCTACGCCGGGAGCAAGAGGGACATGATGAGCCGGTTGTTCAATCACGAAAACGAGCCGTTCTACCGGAGCGCGAAGGTCATGGAGATCGGGCCCATTCCCCCGGAGCTGTTCGCGTCGTTCATCAGGCAGCGGTTCGACACCACGGATCGAGGGGTGTCGGACGCGGCGATCGACGCGCTGCTCGGGGTCACGCGCGGGCACCCGTACGCGACGCAGGAGTTCGCCTACGCGCTCTGGGAGGAGGTCCCGGAAGGCTTCACGGGCTCGGTCGGCGACCTCGACAAGGCACTCGACGTCGTTCTACGCTCGGAGAATGCGCGCTTCACCCTCCTCTGGGACGGCCTCTCACGGGCACAGCGGCTTCTGCTCCAGGCGCTTGCCGCCGAGCCCGGGCGGGTGCAGTCGACGGCCTACCGGAACACACACGGGCTCCCCGCGGCGTCCTCCGTCCAGCGGGCGAACGAGGTGCTGATGGCAGCGGAGCTCGTCGGGAGGCGCGCCGACGGGATGCATGAGATCGTCGAGCCCTTCCTGGCCCAGTGGGTCTCGAGATATGCAGCCTGATTCCCTCGAAAGCGCGCCGAAGCCGAAGAAGAAGAGCTCGGTGAAAAAACGGGTCGCGATCGGGGGGGTCGGGATCGCGGTCCTCGTCGGGACGTTCGTCTTCATCCTCCCGCGGATCGCCGACTACCGGAGCGTCTGGGCCGTGGTCAAGGACCTCACGTGGCCGGAGATAGGTCTCCTCGTGCTCACGACCCTCGCGAACCTCGCGACCTACGCACCGCCGTGGATGGTCGCGCTCCCGGGTCTCGGCTACCGTCAGGCGACGGTCCTCACGCTCGCCTCGACGTCGTCCACCTACATCGCACCCGGGGGCGCGGCCGTCGGGATCGCGACCTCGTACGCGATGCTCCGCGGTTGGGGGCTCAAGGGGCGCCCGGTGACCATCGCGGTCGCGGTGACCGGTGTCTGGAACCAGTTCGCGATGCTCGGCTTCCCGATCATCGCGCTCGCGGCGCTCACGATCCAGCACGAGCAGAACGGGCTTCTCCAGACCGTCGCGCTGATCGGCCTCGTCGTCTTCGTGGTCGCCGTCGCGGCTTTCGCCGCGGGGCTGTGGACTCCCGAGCTCGCGAAGAAGGTCGGCGACCTCGCGGCGCGGATCGCGAACTGGGGCCTGAAGCTGATCCGCCGCGGCCCGGTCTCCTGGGACGGGACCGGGTTCGTCCGCTGGCGGAACGAGACGGTCCACCTCCTCGGGCGCCGGTGGCATCTGCTCACCGTCGCAACGCTCGCCGGGCAGCTCACCGTGTTCCTCGTCATGCTCGCGTCGCTGCGAGTCTGCGGCGTGTCCGCGGACGACGTGACCTTCATCGAGGCGTTCGCCGCCTGGTCGCTCGCACGGCTCCTCGGCTCGCTCCCGATCACGCCGGGTGGGCTCGGCGTGGTCGAGGTCGGGCTCACAGGCGCCCTCGTCGGGTTCGGCGGCCACAACGCCGACGTCGTCGCCGCCGTCCTGATCTACCGCTTCCTCACGATCGTTCCGACGCTTCTCCTCGGCCTCGTAGCGGGCGCGACCTGGCGCCGGCACAACCGCGGCGCGGTCGCAACCTAGGCGACCGGCTCCGAACGTCCGAAGACCGAGCTCTCGAGCAGGAAGAAGAGGGCGATCGCGCCGAACAGCACTACCGAGAGCTTCGGGCTCCACAGCGCGACGAGCGTCGCGGTTCCGTAGATCGGCGCCCCGGGCAGGTAGGAGCGTGAGATTCCGGAGATGACACGCGGGTCGGCGTCGGGGGCGAGCAGGCGACTGCCGCGGGCGGCATGGAACCAGAAGCTGCCGAAGCAGATAGCGGTGGTCGTGAGTGTGACCCCGTAGGTGAGGGCCGCGGCGCGGAGGCCGTCGTCGTGGAAGTGGTCGGCGATCAACCTCGTCGGGAACGGGACGAACGCGATGCACATGAGCAGCACCAGGTTGATCGTGAGGAAGGTCCGGTCGATCGCCCCGATCTGCCTCATGCAGTCGTGGTGGTTGATCCACATGATCCCGATCGTGATGAACGAGACCGCGTAGGCCGCGTACTCGGGCCAGGCCTTCAGGATCGCGTGGCCGAGCTCGCCGCCGGGGGCGTTCACCGTGACGTCGATGATGAGCAGCGTCGCCGCGATCGCGAACACACCGTCGGCGAACGTCTCGAGCCGCGTGGTCTCCACGGGCGCGAGGGTACGCCGCGCGGCGGACGGGTCAGCCGCGGCCGAACTGCTCGAGGAGCCGCTCGGCGTACCAGTCCTCCCAGCGGCCTTCGACTCGGTCGGTGAGGAAGTCCCGGTCGAGCTGCACGAGCGCGTGGACGAGATGGCTTCGCACGGGCGGCTCGCCGAGGATCTCGGGCAGCTCGGAGTGGTCGAGGAGCCAGTCCGCGTAGAAGCTCGCCCAGTCGGGATCCTCGCCGTCGGTGATCCGGTAGACCACGTGGTGGGTCTCGGCCACCTCGTGGAGGAGCTCGCTCACGCCCGACGCCGTATCGGAGGCCATCAGTTGCGGCTGGGATCGTAGGGCATCGTCGCGATCAACGAGTACATCCCGCCCTTGCGCTGGAGCACGTCGCGCCAGAGCCCGTCGGGGTCGGGAGCGAAGACGTCCTCCGGCTCGGCGCGCGCGACGATCCACGCAGGCTCCTCGAGCTCGGCCTCGAGCTGGCCCGGTCCCCAGCCCGAATACCCGGCGAAAACGCGGGCGCGGGACGCGCCGAGCTCCCACGTGTCGACTCCCGGCGGCATGTAGGCGACCCGGCCGACGATCGGGTCTGCGTCGTCGCGCGGCTCGTCGAGCTCGACGAGAACCACCACGGCCTCGGGCTGAACCGGGCCGCCGAGGTAGACGACCTCGTCGGCGTACGGCAGGTCGGTCAGGTCAGGCACCGCGTCTGCGATGCGAAGCTCCGAGGGCCGCGAGAGCACGAGCCCGACCGCGCCCTCCTCGTCGTGATGGGTCATCAGCACGACCGTTCGCCGGAAGTTCGGATCGACCAACGAGGGGGACGAGATCAGGAGCTTGCCCGCGAGCGACTCCACGGCCCAAGCCTATCCGGCGCTCAGCGCGGCGACTCCGACGAGAGCCGTCGCCACTCCCGCGAGCTGCACCCGGCTGAGCCGCTCGTGCAGGACGAGGTAGGCGAGCAGGATCGTCATCACCGGGTAGAGGCTGCCGAGCACCGACACCAGCGAGAGCAGCCCGTGGCGGCTCGCGAACGCGAACAACGCGTTGGCCGACATGTCGAGCAGGCCGATCCCGACGATGGGGAGGATCCAGTGACGCCCGACCCGGAGCGATTCCCGCCGGCTTGCGGCGAGGAGGAGCAGGAATCCGAGCGAGCCCACCCGGGCTCCGGTCAGCGTCGAGAGGGCGCTCCCCTCGCGGCTTCCCAGGCCGAGGAAGTACGTGAACAACCCGAGCGCGACGGCCGCCGCAACGGCGAGCGCGACGGCCCGGCCTCGATTCGCCTCGGTCGCGTGGCGCTCCTCGGCCGACGCAAGCACCGCCCCGCCGATCGCGAGCCCGGCGCCGGCGAAGGCGACTCCGGAGGGGCGCTCGCCCGTGGCGATCGCGACGGCGAACGGGACGACGGCACCGCACGCCACCACCGGTGAGACGATGCTCATCGTCCCGAGCGAGAGCGCCTTGTAGAAGGCGGCGAGACCCGTCCCGCCCCCGATCCCGGCGAGGATGCCGATCCCGAACGAGTGCCGGTCGATCCCGCCGCCGGCGATCGTCGAGGGCGATCAGGATCGCGACGAAGCCGGCCGCCTGCGAGATCACAGTCACGGGGATCGTCGCCACGCGTCTCGAGATGAGCCCGCCCGAGAAGTCCGCCGTTCCCCAGACTGCGGCAGACGCGAGCGCGAGCAGGACGGCGGCGGCGCTCACGGGCTCACTGACTACCATTTGCTGCGATGGAGCCGCTCAGAATCGGTGTGCTTGCCGTGCAGGGGAACTTCCGCGAGCACGTCGCGATGCTGCGCGGCCTCGGCGCCGACGTCGTCGAGGTGCGCAAGGCAGACCAGCTGACCGGGCTGGACGGCCTCGTCATCCCCGGCGGCGAGTCGACCGCGTTCACGCGCCTGATGGACCTCTACGGGCTCGACGAGGCGATACGCGATTTCCCTGGGCCCGTGTTCGGAACGTGCGCCGGGATGATCGTGCTCGGCCGCGACCACCTCGGCCTCGTCGACATCGGCGTGCGCCGAAACGCCTTCGGCCGGCAGGTCGCCTCCTTCGAGACCGACCTCGAGCTCCCCGGCGAGGGGGAGGCGCTACGCGCCGTGTTCATCCGGGCGCCCTGGATCGACGAGGTCGGCCCCGGGGTCGAGGTGCTCGCCGAGGTCGACGGGCACCCGGTGCTCGCGCGCGACGGGCGCTTCCTCGTCGCCGCGTTCCACCCGGAGCTGACCGACGACACGCGGCTCCACGAGATGTTCCTCGAGACCGTGGAGGAGGCCCGCCTTGTCCGGACATAGCAAGTGGTCGTCGATCAAGCACAAGAAGGGCGCCGCCGACGCGAAGCGCGGCAAGCTGTTCTCGAAGCTCGCGCGGTCGATCATCGTCGCCGCGAAGGAGGGCGGGGGAGACCCGGACAACAACCTCGCGCTCGCCAACGCGATCGAGAAGGCGAAGTCCTACTCGATGCCGAAGGACAACATCGAGCGCGCGATCGCCAAGGGCTCCGGCTCGGGCGCCGACGCCGACGCGTTCGAGGCGATCGTCTACGAGGGCTACGGCCCCGAGGGCGTCGCCGTGATCGTCGAGGCGCTGACGGACAACCGCAATCGCACCGCGTCCGAGGTGCGCCACATCTTCGCCAAGTTCGGCGGGAACCTCGGGACGACGGGCGCCGTCGCCTGGCAGTTCGAGCGGCGCGGGGTCGTCCTCGTTCCGACCGACGGGGTCGACGAGGACGAGCTCTTCCTCGCCGCGGCCGACGGAGGCGCCGACGACCTCGACGCTGACTCCGACGTCTTCCAGATCACGAGCGCGCCCGAGAACCTCCAGACCGTGCGGAGCGCGATCGAGGAGGCCGGCTTCCCGATCGAGTCGGCCGAGCTGTCGCTGCTTCCGAAGAACACGGTGGCGGTCGACGACGAAGGCAAGGCCAGGCAGCTGATGCGAATGATCGACGCGCTCGAGGACGACGACGACGTCCAGGAGGTCTACGCGAACTTCGACATCCCCGAGCAGGTGCTCGAGGCGGTCACGGCGTAGAGCTAGAGGCCGAGCTCTACTTCGGCGAGGCGCGTTCCGTCGATGCGCGCCTGGATCTTCGAGAAGGCGGTGTCGCGCCCCGTCGAGGTGTCGTCGCCGAAGGGAGAGAAGCCGCAGTCGTCGGTCGTCCCGAGCCGGTCGAGCGAGATGAAGCGGGCGGCCTCGAGCACTCGGTCGCGCACCTCCTCGGCCGATTCGACTCTCGGGTCGATCGGGTCGGTCACGCCGATGAAGATCCTCTGCCCGGGATCCGAGTTGTCGGCGACGGCTTGCAGGACTTTCGGGCGGTCGGGCTCGCTCGCGAGCTGGAGGTAGAAGCGCCCCGCGTCGAGCCTGAAGAGCTCCGGCAGGAGCTCGGTGTAGTCGATGTCGGCGCTGTGGGTCGAATCGTGGTCGCCGCCCGGGCAGGTGTGGACGCCGATGAGCGCGCGCTCCTCGTCGCTGAAACGCGCGAGCAGCCGGTTGTTCAGGTCGACGAACGCCTTCAGCACGCCGCCGCTCGGGTCGAGCTTGAGCGCGAGCCTACCCTCGGTGAAGTCGATCTGGACGCTGTCTGCGCCGGCCTCGAAGCAGCCGCGGATGTCGATCTCGGCCTGGTCGAGAAGGTCGGCGATGAAGGCGTCCTGCGGGTACCCGTCGATGCCGTCCTGGGGATAGAGAAGGCTGAGCGCCGACGCGGAGATCACGGCCTGCTTGAGCGGTCGCGAGGTGTAGGGACGGGCGCCGTCGAGATAGGTGGCCGCGTGCGTCGCATAGCGGAACGGGCCGGCGGTGAGCACCGGCAGCCGGCGGGTGTGGCCGTCGGCGAACGGGATCGTCACTCCCTCGGGCGCGAGCGCGGTCAGGCCGGCGATCGGGTAGGTGACGAAGCTCGGCTTGCGCTGCTCCCCGTCGGTGATCACCGGCGAGCCGGTCGCCTCGAACCGCGCGACCGTGTCGCGGACGGCCTCGTCGTAGAGCGCATCCATCTCGGCCTCGGAGATGGTTCCGGCGGCGAATGCCTGCATTCCCTGCTGGAGCTCGGGAGACCTCGGGATGCTCCCTATCGGCTCGGTCGCGATCGGCACGGGGCGAAACACTGCCTGCCTAGCCGGCAGGCGTCAAATCCCTGAATTGGCTGTTGTCGAACGTGGCGGTCGGCCTGGGGTTGCCGATGAGCGTGTTCTCGTCGAGCCCTGCCACGGCGTAGTAGTTCGCCTCGATCCCGACCCCCGCCTGGGCCAGGTTGTCGGTGCCGTCCGACCGGGTGCCGGACACGACGTTTCGCCGGATCGTGCACTCCGAGTGGTCGCCGCAGTAGACGCCCACCCCGAGCGCTCCCGAGACGGTGTTCTCGGAGACCTCGCCCATCGACATCTCGCTCATCGTGATCCCGCGCAGGCGTGTCCCGTGGACGCGGTTGCCGCTCACCATCACCATCGACGAGTGCGTCACGATCCCCTCACTGCCCCCCGACACGTCGCAGTCCTCGACCATGCTCATGCCGACGTTCATCGAGTAGGAGATGTCGATCCCCTGCGTGAACGGGCCCGAGACGACGACCGCGCAGTCGTGGATCATCACCTGCGCGAAGCGGACGTGGATCCCGTCGAGGTGCGCCCCGACCACGCGGACGCCGTGGATCGAGACGCGGCGGGCGCTCTCGACGTCGATCCCGTTGTCGCCGCCGAGCACGGTGAGGTTCTTGATCGTGACGTCGCTCGACCGGACGACGATGCCGCCGCGGACGACTGCGCCGGGCTCTCCCCTGAGCACCTCCGAGTGCGTGATCACGATCGGTCCCTGGTGGACGCCGGCCGCGAGCGTCACCACCGGCGGCTGCGTCGCGAACGCAACCGCTCCCGCCGCGAGGAAGAGCCCTGCAAACGCGGCTCCGGCGGAGGCACCGGGCCGGCCGAGCTCGCCGCCGTCGTCGCCGTACGAGAGCCGGAGCCATGGGTAGACGACCTGCCCGAGAACCTGCGCGACCGCCCAGGCCGCGATGAAGAAGGCGATCGCATAGCCGACGGGCGCGCGCACGTCCGTGAGGTACGCGAGCCCCATGACGATCCCCAGTTCGAGGGCCCCGAGCGGCAGGGCGGCCCAACCGGGCTGGTAGTCGAGCGCACGGTCGTAGAGCACGATGTCGAGGACGAGGCCGACGCCGACCATGAGGGCGGCAACCTCGACCGGCCACCAGCGGTGGAGGACGAGCGCGAGCACCGCGGCCGCGACGGCCGGCCCGAGCGCCGAGAGCAGGCGCGAGTCGAGCCGCCCTCTCAGCGTGTACGACACGCCTTCACCCTCTTCAGGAACCGCCTCGCCGCGTACTTCGCTCCGACGAGCGTGTCCGCGGCCGGGTACGCCCACTGCGCGCCGACTCCGGCGACGCCGAGCGTCCGGTCATCGCCCGTGAGCTCCGGCACCGTGCAGTCCGGTGCGAGCGCGATCCACCGGCCGTGCGTCTCGAGGCCGTGCTCCTCGACCAGTGGGCTCAGGACGGCGTCGTTCCGGAAACCCTCCTTGAACCCGGTTGCGCAGATCACCTGCTCGGAGCCGTTCACTTCCGGAGCGACCTGGAACCGGGCCCCGGCCCGCGCGAGCGGCTCGTCCCAGTACCGCCCGGCGGGGTAGGAGGGGGCGAGCAGCGAGGCGAGGACAGCAAGGCGCTCCGCCGGTGTCGTTGCCTGGTACCCGGTCAGCCCGCGCCTCGAGAAGAGCGAGCGGGGGACGTTGAGCGGCCGCCGGCAGGGTTCCCGCCGCCGCACCGAGGTGACCCGCGCGCCGGCCTCGAGCGCGTTCAGCCACTCGGTCGCGGCTGCCATCCCGCACCCGACCACCGTCACGTCGCCCGCGTACTCGTGCGGCTCGTAGGCATGGACGACTCCGGGGCGCCCGGCGAGCTCCTCCGGCACGTTCAGCCCGGGATGGCCCGTTGCGAGCAGGACGTGGCGGAACCGAAGCTCGTCGTCGAGCTCGAAGCCGCCCTCGACCGGCCGGACCCTTTCGATGCGCCGCTCGACGACCGCCTCGTCCCAGCGGGTCTTCGCGCGCTGCTCCTCGACGTGGTCGAGGAACTCGGACACCGTCGGGTGGTAGCGGTCGCAGAGGCTCTGCACGAGCGGCCAGGGGCTGCCGCGACGGAACGCCGAGCGGACCGCCAGCCCGGGGAAGCTCGCCGGCAGGCAGTGCCCGTCGCTCTCGGAGCGCATCCGCCGCTGCCTGATCGACTCCGCCCGCCTACGCCACGTCGCCGCGGGGTCGGTCCCTCCGGCATCGAACACCGTGACGTCCTCGATCCCGCCGCGCCGGAGAGTCGCATGCGCGACGAACCCCACGAGACCGCCGCCGACGATGGCAACGTCGCGCAACAGGCCCTCCTACTTCACGGAGCCCGCGAGCAGCCCCTGGACGAAGTAGCGCTGGAACGCGAAGAACACGGCCAGCGGCACGAGCATCGAGAGGAACGACGCCGGCGCGATCAGGTCGATGTTCGCCCCGAACTGCCGAAGGTTGGAGAAGATCGCCACCGTGATCGGCTGGACGTTCTGCCCGAACGTCAGGGCCACGATCAGGTCGTTCCACGTCCAGAGGAACTGGAAGATCGCGAGGGATGCGATCGCGGGGAGGCCGAGCGGCAGGATCAGCCGCGCGAAGATCCGGAACTCCGACGCCCCGTCGATCCGCGCCGACTCCATGATGTCCTTCGGGATCCCGGAGAAGAAGTTCCGGAGCAGGAAGATCGCGAACGGCAACCCGAACGCGACGTGGAAGAGGACGATCCCGAGCACCGTGTCGTACAGGCTCAGGTGGTTGTAGAGCGTGAACATCGGGATCAGCGCCATCTGGAGCGGCACGACGAGGAGGCCGATGACGACGAGGAAGATCCAGTCCCTGCCGGGGAACTCGAGCCACGCGAACGCGTAGCCGGCGAGCGACCCGACGACCACGACGATCAGCGTGTTGCCCACGGCGATCTGCAGCGTGATCCAGAGCGAGTGCGTGATCGCGTGGTTGTGGAGGACGTTGTCGTAGTTGGACCAGGTCGCGAGGCTCGGCTTGGTGAAGATCTGCCACCAGCCCTTCACCGTGAACGCCTGTGCCGGCAGGATCGAGGTGATGAAGAGGCCCAGCGTCGGGATCAGCCAGAGGAGCCCGAGGAGGACCAGGAAGATGTTGACGGGCGCCTTCGTGGTGAAGCGGATGAGCTTGGCCGGCACGGTGTCGCGCTCCGAGAGCCTCGGCTTCGGGATCGTGAGCTCGGGGATCGCGGTGCCGTCCGGGACGACGATGTCGCTCATTGCTCCCCCCTGAACCGCTTGATGTTGAGAGCCAGGATGGGGACGACCAGCACGAACAGGAACACCGCGATTGCCGAGCCGACACCGAAGTCGTTGATGCCGCCGAACGACGTCCGCCACATCGCGAGCGCGATCACGTTCGCGGCGTTCTGCGACGACCCCGGCGCGAGCGTGATCACGAGGTCGAACACCTTGAGGACGTTGATGATCATCGTGATGAAGACGACCGACAGCACCGGGGCGAGCAGCGGGACCGTCACCCGCCGGAACACCTGCCACTCCGTGGCCCCGTCGGTTCGCGCTGCCTCGAGCACCTCTCGAGGCATCGACGAGAGCCCCGCGGCGATCACGACCATGGCGAAGCCCGCCCAGATCCAGATGTACGCGATCAGGAGCGAAGGGGTGATCAGCTTCGTCCCGAGCCAGGCGAAGCCGCCCCACGGTTTCGCAAACGTCTGCGCCGAGATGCCGGCGTGGTAGGTGCCCGGCGCGACGACCCCGAAGTCGAACGACCCGTCGTCCGCAGCGGCCGCGGTCTTCACGACCTTGTTCTCGGCGTTTCGAAGCTGGACGGTCACGCCCGGAAGCCCGACCTCTCCCTTCTCGACCTTGCCCGGGATCCCGCCGCCGGGCTTGAAGTCGCGCCAGACGACGCCCGCGATGTGGCCCGGCGCCGTCTTCGGCTCGACGGCCTGCGCGGCCGCCGTCGGCACCTGGTCGGGCGGGATCCCCGTCAGCCCGAGGAGCGCGACACCGCCTGGATGGAGCGGCGTCTTCAGCACCATTCCGGTCTGCGCCGTGCCGGTCACGCTCGCCGTCGAGGGGAACGCATCCGAGAGCGAGCCGGGCGGGTTGAAGACCTGGACGATCGAGCGCCCGAGCGCGTTGACCGCACCGAGGTTCGGATCCTGCACGTACATGATCCGCCAGGTCACGCCGGTCGCGAACGCCGAGATCGCCATCGGGAGGAACACGATCGTCTTGAACGCGACCGACCAGCTGACACGCTCGGTCAACACCGCGAAGATGAGGCCGATCGCCGTCACGAACGCCGGGACGACCGCGACCCAGATCAGGTTGTTCTTGATCGCGGTCGTCAGCGTCGAGGTCGTGAAGAGCGTCTTGTAGTTGTCGATCCCGACGAACCTGTTGAACCCGTTGAGGCCGAAGAAGCTACGTGCGATCGTGTAGACCGTCGGATAGACGATCCACACCCCGAGGATCACGAGCGCGGGCAGCAGGAACAGGCCGCCGGCCAGGTAGCGGCGGAGACCTGGCCCCGAAGGGCCGGTGGGAGCCGCCTCGAGAGGCGGCTCCACCGTGACTGCACCCGAGCTCATTCGCTCGTTACTTGCCCTTCTTGTATGCCGCGGTCGCGGCGGACTCCAGCTTCTGCTGGATGCCGCTGACGTTGCTGGGGTTCTGCAGGAACTGCTGGAACAGCCCCCACTCGCCCTGCCCGACGGTCGCCCCGAACGAGGCGGGCTGCTGGTCGGACATGTCGAAGGCGACGCTCTTCGCCGCGGCGATCGCACCGGCGGTCGCCCGCGTCGTCGCGTCCGGGTAGACGGTGACGGCCATCTTCGTGTTACCGGTCGCGAAGCCGCCCTTCTTCGCCCACGCCGCCGCGGCCTGCGGCGTCGCGAGGAACTTCGCGAACGCCTCGATCGCCGGGGTGTCGCGGAACGCGACGATCGTGTCGCCGCCGATGACGACCGCGTTCGGCGAGCCGTTGATCGAGGGGAACGGGAACTCGCCGTAGTCGACGCCCGGCTTCGCCTTGACCGTCGCGACGCCCGGGACGAAGTCGCCCTCGAGCACCATCGCCGCCTTGGGCGGGTTCTGGAAGACGTTGTTCACCGAGGTGGGGAAGTCCGTCTGGACGGCGCCCGACGTGCCGCCGGCCATGTTGGCGGACGTTCCGACCACCTGGGCCATCGTCTTCAGCGCCGCGCCGACCGACGGATCGGTCCACTTGATCTTGTGCGCCGTGAGCAACGCGTACTTCGCCGGCCCGGCCTGCCGGAGGTAGATGTTCTCGAACAGGTCGGTCAGGGTCCACCCGTCCGCTCCGCCGATCGAGTACGGCGGGACCCCGGACGCCTTGACCGTGTTCGCCGCCGACACGAGCTGGGGCCACGTCTTCGGCGCGTTCACGCCGGCGTTCTTGAAGGCGTGGGCGTTGTACCAGACGGTGGACTTGTTGCTCGCCTTGAAGACGAGCCCGTAGACCTTCTTGTTGAACGTGCCCAGAGCGACCCACGACGGCGCGAAGTTCGCCGAGAAGACGCCCTTCGCGTAGGTCATGGGCTTGAGCGCGCCCTTGTCGACGAACTGCTTCACGAGACCCGGCTGGGCGATGTCGGCCATGTCGGGCGGGTTACCGCCGGCGACCGCCGTCGACACCACCGTCGGCAGGTTGTCGCCGACCGGCTTGTAGTTGACCTTGACGTCCGGGTACTGCTTGTTGAAGGCGGCGATCACCTGCCCGAACGACGAGGCCTCGGCCCCCGTCCAGACACCGTCGAACGTGATGCTCCCGGACACCGCCTGCGCATGCCTCGTCGCGCCCGATCCGCTAGTCGAGACCGCGAGCACGGCAAGAGGGATGACTGCCGCCACCAGGGCGACTCGCTTCGTCCAGCCACGTCTCACGTTGTTGCTCCTTTCTGGTCAGCCTGCTCGTAGATTCCTAGTCCTGTCTCCGGGTCGAAGAAATGCAAAGACTGGGTGTCCACCGCCACCTCGACCTCTCCGCCCTCCACGACCTGTGCCCGGGCGCCGAGGCGCCCGACGATCAGCGCGCCCTCCGTCTCGATCCCGCCCTCGACGGTCGACTCGCGGGCCAGCTCGGCCGTCTCCTCGGTGTCGGCGAGCCTTCCCTCGGGGAGGGCGAAGTGGACGACGAGCTCCGAGCCGAGTGCCTCGCGCAGCTCGACTCGCCCCTTGAGACGGGTCCCGGCCGCCGCGTCCGGGGTCAGGCTCGCCTCCTCCATCCCCTCCGGCCTGATCCCGAGGATCACAGGCCGGCCGTCGTAGTACTGGAGAGCCGCGTGTCGGGCCGCGTCCTCGGCGCCGAGCGTGAGCTCCTGCGAGCCGCCGAGGTCGAGGACGTAGCTGCCGTTGCGCCGCGCGACGGTCGCGTCGAGCATGTTCATCGACGGGGAGCCGATGAATCCGCCTACGAAGAGGTTGACGGGCCGGTCGTAGAGCTCCTGGGGCGGTGCCACCTGTTGGAGCATTCCCTTCCGCATCACGGCGACGCGGTCGCCCATCGTCATCGCCTCGACCTGATCGTGCGTGACGTAGATGGTCGTCGTCGTCAGCTCGCGTTGGAGCCGGGAGATCTCGGCGCGCATCTGCACGCGCAGCTTCGCGTCGAGGTTCGAGAGCGGCTCGTCCATCAGGAACGCGGACGGCTCGCGCACGATCGCGCGGCCCATTGCGACCCGTTGTCGCTGCCCCCCGGACAGATTGCGCGGCTTGCGCTTGAGGAGCTCGTCGAGCCCGAGCGTCGTGGCGGCCGAATGGACACGCTTGTCTATCTCCCCCTTCGGCACCTTTTGCACGCGGAGGCCGAAGGCGATGTTCTCGTAGACGGAGAGGTGGGGGTAGAGCGCGTAGCTCTGGAAGACCATCGCGATGTCGCGGTCGCGCGCCGGAACGTGGTTCACGATCCGCGGTCCGATCCGGATCGCGCCCTCCGAGATCTCCTCGAGCCCGGCGAGCATCCGTAGGGCGGTCGTCTTGCCGCATCCCGACGGCCCCACGAGCACCATGAACTCGCCGTCGGCGATCTCGAGGGTCAGCGCAGTGACCGCACGAGTTCCATCCGGGTAGACCTTCCCGACTCGGTCGAAACCGACTCCGGCCATCCGCTCCCCCTTTCGACCGGCGATGCTACTCCTCGCGGGCGGGAATCTCTACCCGCCGCGTCGCAGCCACGGTCGAGGCGCCCGTCAAACGGCCGCCCTCGTCGGAAGGAACGTCCGGGGCCGTGCCTAACCTCTCCCCGTGAAGGTTCAGGGTCGTTGAAGGTTTTGGGAATCGATCCAGGGACGGCTGCTTGCGGGTACGGAATCGTCCACGAAAGCGAAGGGCGCCTCAGGGCCACGTGCCACGGCTGGTGGCGAACTTCGCCGGCGCAGCGCGTGGATCAGCGGCTGCTCACGATCTTCGCGGGGGTCTCCGAGCTGATCAGCCTGCACGCCCCGGATGCCGTCGCCCTGGAGGAGTCGTACGTCGGCGCCGACGCCCGCATCGCGCTCTCCGTCGGGCAAGCACGCGGCGCGGTGCTCGTCGCCGCCGCGTCGGCCGGCCATCGACTGCGTCGAGTACGCGCCGAGCCGCGTGAAGCAAGCGGTGAGCGGCTACGGCCGGGCCGACAAGGAACAGGTGCAGCGAATGGTGAAGGCGATCCTCGGGCTCGATGAGCTGCCCTCGCCCCATCACGCGGCCGACGCGCTCGCCGTCGCGATCTGTCACGCGACAGCGCCGCCGCTACTCCGTGCCGCGTCCGGGCGCACCCGTACCGTTCGCCCATGATCTCGCGGCTACGAGGCACGGTCGTCGCGCGGACGCCCGCCGGCCTGGTTCTCGATGTCGGCGGGGTCGGCTACCTCCTCGCCGCGACCCCTCGCGTGACCGCCCGCGTCGGCGAGGAGGCGACCGTCGAGACGCACCTTCACGTCCGCGAGGACGCCCTCCAGCTCTACGGGTTCGCGTCGGGCGACGAGCGCGAGCTCTTCGAGCTGCTGCTCGGGGTGTCCGGAATCGGGCCGAAAGTGGCGCTCGCGATCGTCTCGGGCTCGCCGCCGGCGGAGCTCAGGCGCGCGATCGCCCGTGACGACCTGGCGCGGTTCGAGGCGATTCCGGGCATCGGCCGGAAGACGGCCCAGCGGGTCGTCATGGAGCTGAAGGACAAGCTTGCAGAACCGGCCTACGCCGGTTCCGCCAGTGGGGAGCTGATGGCTCGGGACGCGCTGGTGGAGCTCGGGTGGTCTGTTGTAGATGCGGATCGAGCGCTCGCCGACGTCGACGAGTCGCTGCCCATGGAGGAGCAGGTGCGTGCGGCATTGAAGAGAGCCGCATGAGCGTCGAACCGCAGGTTGGCCGATGAGCGACGGGTTCATGGCGCCCGTGCTCCACGAGGAAGGCGAGGAGGAGCTCGAGAGCTCGCTTCGCCCGGCGACCCTCGCCGAGTTCGTCGGGCAGGAGCGAATCAAGGAGCAGCTCGGAATCGCGCTCGACGCGGCACGTGGACGCGGTGAGGCGCTCGACCACGTCCTCCTCGCCGGGCCGCCGGGCCTCGGGAAGACCTCGCTCGCGCAGATCATCCGGCGTGAGCTCGACGTCTCGATCCGGCAGGTGGCCGGGCCTGCGCTCGAGCGCAAGGGCGACATCGCGGCGATTCTCACGGCGCTGGAGCCGCGCGACGTGCTCTTCGTCGACGAGATCCATCGGCTGAACCGCGCCGTCGAGGAGATCCTCTACCCGGCGCTCGAGGACTTCCGGCTCGACATCGTCGTCGGTCAGGGGCCGGCGGCGAGGACGCTCACGCTCGACCTGCCGCCGTTCACGCTGATCGGCGCGACCACGCGCACCGGCCTCCTCACGACCCCACTTCGCGACCGGTTCGGGCTCACCTTCCGCCTGGACCACTACACGCCCGAGGAGCTCGCGACGATCGTGCGGCGGAGCGCGCGGATCCTCGGGGTCGAGATCGAGCCCGACGCCGCGGAGGAGATCGCCCGGCGGGCTCGCGGCACGCCGCGTATCGCGAACCGGATCCTTCGCCGCGTGCGCGACGTCGCCGAGGTCAGGCACGCCGGTGCGATCACGACGGCGGTTGCCGACGAGGCTCTCGAGCTCCTCGAGATCGACCAGTCCGGCCTCGAGCGGTTCGACCGCGCGCTGCTCGCAGCGGTCGCGGTGAAGTTCGGCGGCGGGCCCGTCGGGCTCTCCACCCTGGCGGTCGCGCTCGGCGAGGAGGCCGAGACGATCGAAGACGTGTACGAGCCCTACCTGCTGCAGCTCGGGCTGCTGCAACGGACCCCGCGCGGGCGCATCCTCACCGAGCTGGGTCGCGAGCAGGTCGGAGCTGCCCGCGAGGCATCGACGCTGTTCTGAGCAGCCAGACGACGAGCGGCGCGACGAGGAGCGCCATCACATCGAACCAGACGTAGCCCGAGGCGACGCCGGAGGGCGGGTTCCCGTCGGGGACGCCGAGCCCGGGTAGCTCTGCCGCCCAGCGCCAGGTGCCGATCGCGGTCCCGTACAGCTCGAGCGCAGCGACGACCAGGAAGACGCTCGCGTAGACGGCGCGGTTCCGGGAGCGCCAGAGGAAGAGCAGGAGCAGTGGGATCCCAACCGCGCCCGCCACGTCGCGGTGGGGCAAGACGAAGAGGCCGAGCAGCCCCCAGGTCGCCGCGGCGGCCGCCGCGGCGACCACGACCGCCCGCGCATGGGGTGCGAGCGCGGCGGCGATCGCGATACCCGTCAGGTAGACGAGTCCGTGCGCGGGCGGGACGAACAGCGGCAGGTTGTGGAGCCGGTAGCGGTAAACGCCCCAGATCAGCGAGCCGGTCACCTCGCCGATCGTGGCGAAGCAGACCACGCCGACCACCATCGCGCGCTGGAACAGCGGCAGCTGCCAGGCGAGGGCGATCAGGAGCGCCCACGTGACGAGCCCGAGCCCGAGCTGCTCCGGGTAGGAGGCGAAGTGGTCGAGCGCGAGCAGGACGGCCAGGTATCCGATCAGCAGAGCCGCCCGTCTCATCGCGCCTGGAGAGGCTACCCCTAGCGGTCAACCGCGGAACTGGAGCTCGTGCCAGCTCGGTACGGGTGCGAGCTCCAGCAGCGGCCGCCGGCCGCCGGGGTGCTGGTAGGCGAACTCGGCGTCGCGCTCGTCCCAGACCACCTCGAGCGCCCCGCGCTTGACCTGGTGGTCGAGCCACGCTCCCCGGAAGACGAGCTTGCGCAGCCAGTAGACGAGCGACTCCCCCTCGAGGAGCGACACGCGCTCCCAGTTGCGCTGGAGGTAGCGGCCGAGCCGGGACTCGGGGTCGTCGATCACGCCCTGCGCTGCGAGCGCGACGAGGTCGGCGGTCTCGTCCTCGTCGAGCTCGTTGGCCTCGACGAGGCCGAGCTTCGAAGCGGCTGCGACGACGCGCTGCTCGAAATCGCAGGCATTGAAGGTGAACCGGTAGCCGAGAAACTCGACGATGTAGTCGTCGCCGGAGGAGTAGTTCGTGTCCGCCATCGGTCTACTCCCAGGATACGGTTCGGGCATGACCGCCGCGACTGAGGGCTGGCAGCGGCTGCTCATCCTCGCCCCTGCCTTCGTGATCGGCATCGGCCTTATCGCGGCCGTGATCATCCTGCTCGTCCGGGCGTTCCTCGACTCCGTGCGCGACCTCGAGCACAAGCGCGTGATCTGGATCGGCGCCGTCGGGCTCGTCGGCGTCGTCGTCCTGCTCACCTACCTCGGGGTGGAGTTGCCAAAGGAGTAGCGCCGTCCGGGAGGCTCCGTACCCTCGATCGTCCGATGGGTTCCTCGCCGTGGACGATCGCGCCGTGCTCACCCGAGGATCTCGGCGCTCTCCGCGACGAGCTCGGGGTCAGCTCGACGCTCGCGGCCGTGCTCGTCCGACGCGGGTACGTCGATCCGGCCGCGGCCCGCACGTTCCTCGAGGGAGCGCTCCCGGGCCACGACCCGCTCGCACTCGGGGACATGGGCGATGCGGTCGAGACGATCCGCGCGGCCGTCGCCGCCGGCCGGAAGATCGCCGTTCACGGCGACTACGACGCCGACGGGATCTGCGCGACGGCCCTCGCCGTCTTCCTGCTCCGCGAGCTCGGGGCCGAGCCCGTCTGGCACCTGCCGTCGAGGTTCGAGGAGGGCTACGGCCTCGCCACGCAGACGATCGCCAGGCTTGCCGAGGACGGCGTCGAGCTGGTGCTCACGGTCGACTGCGGCATCACCGCGGTCGCCGAGGTGGCCGAGGCCCGCCGGCTCGGCCTCGACGTCGTCGTCACGGACCATCACCGGCCCGCCGGCGAGTTCCCCGATTGTCCCGTCGTGGCGCCGCTCAAGGGCGACTACCCGTTCGCGGGACTGTGCGGCACGGCGGTCGTGTGGAAGCTGGCCGAGGCGCTGCTCGGCTCCGCTCACCCCTTCCTCGACCGGCACCTCGACGTTGTCGCGCTCGCGACGATCGCCGATGTCGTGCCGCTCGTCGACGAGAGCCGCGCGCTCGCGCTCGCGGGGCTCCGGCGTGTCGCCCAGACCCAGAAGCCCGGCCTGCGGGCGTTGATGAAGGTCGCCGGCGTCGATCCGGCCGCCTGCGACGAGTCGGCGATCGGCTTTCGCCTCGCGCCCAGGATCAACGCTTCGGGCCGTCTCGGGCGCCCCGAGGCCGCCCTCGAGCTCCTGCTCACCCCCGACGATCGCGAAGCCGCGGCGCTCGCCGAGCAGCTCGAGGCGCTGAACCGGGAGCGTCAGGCAGTCGAGGAGCGGATCCTGCGCGCCGCGATCGCCGAGATCGAGGACTGGCCCGAGCCGCGCCGGCGCCATCGAGGCTACGTCGTGGCCGGCGAGGACTGGCACGAAGGCGTGATCGGCATCGTTGCCTCGCGCCTCGTCGAGCGGTACGGGCGTCCCGTCGTCCTGATCGCGGGCTCCGCCTCGGGCGGTGACTGGAAGGGCTCGGGCCGGGCCGGCGGGTCGTTCGACCTGCACGGCGCGCTCGCTGCCTGCTCGGAGCACCTCGGCCGTTTCGGTGGCCACCGGGCCGCGGCCGGGCTCGCGATCAGCCCCGACCAGGTTGCCGCGTTCGCAGACGCCTTCGCCGCGCACGCGGACGTAGAGCTCACCGACGACGACCTGCGGCCCGTCACCACGGTCGACGCGATCGTCAAAGGCTCGGAGCTCGGGCTCCCGCTCTGCGAGGAGCTCGGCCGGCTCGCCCCGTTCGGGCTCGGCAACCCCGGCGTGATGCTGCTCGTCGACGACTGCGAGCTCGACCGGCTCGACACGGTCGGTGACGGGAAGCACCTGCGATTCCGCGTCCGTCACCGGGGCCGCGACGCAGGCTCCGCGATCGGCTTCGGGCTCGGCTCCCAGCTCGACCGCTACCGCCGAATCGGCCACTACGACGTCGCTTTTCGCCTTCAGGAGAACCGCTGGAACGGGACGATCGCGCCTCAGCTCGTCGTCCGGCGCATCTTCGACACCGACGAGCGCTACGAGGAGCTCCGCGGCTGGTTCGCGGAGGAGTGGCGGCGAGGGGAGGCCGCCTGGACGCCGGAGGTGCGCGCCGTGTTCGACGAGCTCGGCCTGAGCCTGCCCGGCACGCCGTGGAGGAGCCTCCTCGAGTCCGAGGCCTTCAGGCAGCTCCTCGACGACGAGGCACCTCCCCTGGCGAAGGCGGCCTAGAGGCCGTCGCGCCCGATCGCGAGCAAGAGGCGGGCGGCGAGGCGGAGCCTGTATGCGCTGCGGCGGCGCCGGAACATTGACCCCAAGGGTTCACCACGGCGAGGCGCATTCCTGTCGGGGGAGGGAACAGTGGCCGACCCGGGTAAAATAGGTGGATGGCGGTCGTCGAGCGTCACCAGGATCTCATCGACGAGCTCCTGGCCGAGCTCGAGTCCTATCCGCGCGCGATCGACCGGGATCTGATCGTTCATGCGTTCGAGTTCGCGGACAAGGCCCACGAAGGCCAGGTGCGCCGTTCGGGTCAGGAGTTCATCCACCATCCGTGGGGCGTGGCCAAGATCCTCGCCGGGCTGCGAATGGACGAGGCGACGATCGCTGCGGCGCTGCTCCACGACACGGTCGAGGACACGGGCGTCGAGATCGAGGACATCCAGGCCGAGTTCGGCGAGAAGGTCGCCATGCTCGTCGAGGGCGTCACCAAGCTGACGCGCGTCCAGTTCTCGAGCCGTGAGCAGGCCGAGGCGGAGAACTACCGCAAGCTCGTGGTCGCGATGGCCGGCGACGTCCGCGTGATCCTGATCAAGCTGGCGGACCGCCTCCACAACATGCGCACGATCGAGTACATGGGCAAGCAGACGCAGGTGCGCAAGGCTCGCGAGACCCTCGAGGTCTACGCGCCGATCGCGCACCGGCTCGGCATCCACGCCGTCAAGTGGGAGCTCGAGGACCTCGCGTTCGGGACGCTCCATCCGCGCAAGTACGAAGAGATCAAGCAGATGGTCGCCGAGCGGCGAGCCGACCGCGAGGAGCACGTCCGCGAGGCCGCGATGGTCTTGCAGAGCGAGCTCGACAAGGTCGACATCCCGGCGGAGATCTCCGGGCGCGCGAAGCACTTCTACTCGATCTACGACAAGATGGCCCGCAAGGGCCGGGAGTTCAACGAGATCTACGACCTGACCGCGATGCGCGTCATCGTCGAGCGCAGCGCCGACGAGGGGACCCGGGACTGCTACGGCGCGCTCGGGCTGATCCACTCGCTCTGGAAGCCCATGCCGGGCCGGTTCAAGGACTTCATCGCGATGCCCAAGCTCAACGGGTACCGCGCCCTCCACACGACCGTGATCGGGCCGCAGGGGAGGCCGCTCGAGATCCAGGTCCGGACGCGCGAGATGCACGAGACCGCCGAGTTCGGCGTCGCCGCTCACTGGATCTACAAGGGCGGGCGGACCGACGGGCACGATGACGAGTGGCAGAAGTGGGTGAACTCGCTGATGGATGTCGGCACGAACGAGGTCGACTCCGGCGAGTTCATGAAGGCGTTCCGCACCGACCTCTTCGACGAGGAGGTCCACATCTTCACGCCGAAGGGCCAGGTGAAGACGCTGCCGGCCGGCTCCACGCCGATCGACTTCGCCTACGCGGTGCACACCGACGTCGGGCACCGGACGGTCGGCGCGAAGGTGAACGGACGGATCGTGCCGCTCCACTACCGGCTCCAAAACGGCGACCGCGTCGAGATCCTGACCTCGAAGCACGAGCGCGGGCCCTCCCGCGACTGGCTCGCGGTCGCGAAGAGCTCCCGGGCCAGGAACAAGATCCGGCAGTGGTTCACGCGCGAGACGCGCGAGGATCAGGAGGCGCGGGGCCGGGAGTCGCTCGAGCAGGCGCTCAAGCAGCAGAACCTGCCGTACGCGAAGCTCCGCCACTCGGCGGTGCTCGCGCAGGTGATCCGAGATCTCGGCTTCAAGAAGGCCGAGGACTTCTACCTCGCGCTCGGGTCGGGCCGGCTGCAGTCGGGATCCATCGTCAACAAGGTCATCCAGGCGCTCAAGACCGACCAGGTCGCCGAGGAGGCGCCGGTCGTCGTCAGGGCGCCGAAGACGCGGCGCACGGTCTCCGGGAGCGAGGTCGGCGTCGTCGTCGAGGGAGTCGACGACGTGCTCGTGCGCCTCGCGAAGTGCTGCACGCCCGTACCCGGCGACCCGATCGTCGGCTACATCTCGCTGGGCAAGGGCATCACCATCCACCGCGGGGATTGCCCGAACGTACGGGCGCTTCGCAAGAACGAGGAGCGGTTCACGCCGGTCGAGTGGAGCGGGGAGGAGACGAACAAGTCGTTCAGGGTGCAGATCGCGGTGACCTCGTGGGATCGGCCGCGCCTGCTCGAAGACGTCGCCCGGACGTTCGCCGAGCACGGCGCGAACATCGTCTCCTACGGCGGTGTCGTCGAGGATCAGCTCGCACGGAACTGGTACACGGCCGAGGTTGGCGACATCGCGTCCCTCCGCTCGCTCCTCACTTCGCTCCGGTCGGTCGACGCCGTGTTCGACGCCTACCGCGTCACGCCGAGCTGATAGCCGGCTAGCTCTCCTCCCAGGGGACGCCGCCGGTGTCCCAGCCAACGAGGCAGTGCTCCGGGATGAGCGCGGCGATTCCTTCGAGCAGCTCCAGGTCGGCGCCCTCGGCGGCGAGGTCGGCGACATGGGCTCCCGCGTAGACGACCGGCACCTGGATCCGGCCGGTAACCGCCGGCGTGCCCGCTTCCGGGCCGAGCACGAGCTCGCCGCTCTCGGCGAAGAGGATCGCCGCCCAGGAGGCGGCACCGGACCCGACGAGCGTCGCGACGACGTCGCGCAGGACGTCGTCGGGCTCGCCGCCGGCCTCGACGACCGCCCGGACGGCTTCAAGCGCGCTCACAGCTTCGTGTGCTCGAAGGCCGACAGAGCCGCGCGTAAGGCGTCTGGAACCGGCAGCGCGCAGCGTTCGTCGTGGTCGATCAGCACGACGGTCTGGGTCGCGGTGACCATGAGAGTCTCCTCGTCTCTGGAGTCGAGCCGGTAGGCGGCGTACTCGTAGCTGACGCTCGTGCGGCCGATGCGAGGAACGCGGACGAACACCTCGAGCAGGTCGTCGAAGCGCGCCGGCGCCTCGTACTCGACGCTCAGAGCACGCATCACGAACTCGGAGCGCGCCGCGCCGTCGACGGGCCCGAGGCTCCGCTGGTACTCGGTGCGCGCGAGGTCGAAGTAGGGGAGGTAGCGCCCGTAGTAGACGACGCCTTGCGCGTCGGTGTCGGAGAACCCGACCCGCGTGTAGGCCGCGAACCGGAACGGGAGCTTCCGCTCGGTGAGATGGCCCGGCTGAAACACGCGGCGATCCTAGCGGTCGTCTCCGAAGCCGACATGGCGAGCCCCGGCGCCCAGACATGTCCCCGAAGGGCCTCTCTGGTGTCAGACACCGTTCATGTCTCCGACAACGACCCAGTGTTCATGCGCCTTGCCGGGACGACTGGTGTCAGACACCGTTGCTTTTAAGGGCAACGTAGTGGTTCGTTCGGGACCAGTCCGCCGGCCGGGTCGTTGATCAGGAGCGGATCAGACCGAGCACCTCGTCGCGCTTCTCCTCCATGCGCTTTTCAGACAGCGCTTCGAGGTTGAGGCGGAGGAGCGGCTCGGTGTTCGACGGGCGGACGTTCATGTGCCAGTCGTCGGCGTCGACCGAAAGGCCGTCGAGATGGGAGATCCGGCCCTCGGAGGAGTACCGTTCCTTCAGCTCCTGGAGCTTCAGCGCCACGTCCGCGACGGGCGTGTTGATCTCGCCGGTCAGGAAGTACTTCGCTCGGAGCGGTGCCAGGATCTCGCTCAGCGACTGATCGCGACGAGAGACGAGCTCGAGCATCAGCAGGAACGGGATCACGCCAGAGTCCGCCTGCGAGAAATCGCGGAAGTAGTAGTGCGCCGACACCTCGCCGGCGAAGACCGCCCCGATCTCGCGCATCCGCTGCTTGATGAACGAGTGACCGACCCGGTTGATGAAGCCCTCGCCGCCGGCGCGCTCGATCGCCTCGGGCACAGCCCACGAGGCTCGTACGTCGTAGATCACCTTCCCACCTGGCTCCCGCGCGAGCATCGACCCCGCGAACAGCGCCGTCGTGAAGTCGCCCGGCACGAACTCGCCGGTGTCGTCGACGAAGAAGCACCGGTCGGCATCCCCGTCGTAGGCGACGCCGAAGGCCGCTTCCTCCTCGGTCGTCCGCTTCACGATGAACTCACGGTTCTCGGGAAGAAGCGGGTTGGGCTCGTGGTTCGGGAACGATCCGTCCGGCTCGAAGTTGCAGCGCACGACCTCGACCTGCGGCAGCCGCTCGAGCACCCGCGGCAGCATCACTCCGGCCATCCCGTTCGCGGCGTCGACGACGATCCGAAGCGGCGCGATTGCATCGACGTCCACGAAGCTGAGCACCCGCTCGACGAAGTCCTCCCACACGTCGACCGGCTCGACGGTCCCTCGCGCCGGCGCGTCCCGCCACTCGCCGCGCACCGCCCGGTCGCGGATCTCGACGAGCCCGGACTCGCTCCCGACCGGGAGGGCTCCGCGCCGCACGATCTTCATCCCGGTGTAGCCGGCCGGGTTGTGGGATGCCGTGACCATGATCCCGCCGTCCAGGCCGAGGTCGCCGGTCGCGAAGTACACCATCTCCGTCCCAACCATCCCCAGGTCGGCGACGCCGGTCCCCGCGTCGGCCACACCGTTGATCACGGCCTCGGCCATCGATGGCGACGAGAGCCGCATGTCGCGGCCGATCGCCACGCGCCGCGGCTCGAACTGCTCCGCGAACGCCCGGCCGACCGCATAGGCACCCTCCTCGTCGAGCTGCGACGGATAGAGCGCGCGCACGTCGTAGGCCTTGAAGGCGCCGGCGTCGATCATCGGCTCGATGCTAGCTAGGTGCGCTCGAAGACCCGCTGGGCCTGCTCGGCCCACGCGGCGACGCCGCCCGGCTCGAGGAAGTTGGCACCGCCCTCGAGGACCTCCGCGGGCATGGAGTCGTAGAAGCGGTCGACGACGAGGCGCAGCTCGCGGTCGCCCTCCTTGGTCTCGGCCAGTGGCTCGGCCAGCTCGAACGCGACTCCGAGGTGCTCCTCGGGGTGGTCGAATCCCCTCGTGATCTCGATCAGCCCCACGTATGCCGACGCGATCACCTCGATCGGCTCGCAGAAGTCCGCCACGGTCTTCGCGAGCTCCGGGGATACGCGCTCCGCGGGTGTCTCCAGCAGCCTCTGGCGGATCGCCACGGCACGATCCTACGCGCCGAGCACCACCCGGATCGCTTCGGTCGACTCGGCGTCGGGAGACTCCGAGATCACCGTCGCCGGCCGGTCGAACCGCTCGAGCGCGTCGCGCAGCGGCTCGGCCCGTAGGGTGCCCTCGCCGTAGGGCAGGTGCTTCGTCTCGTTGCGGTTCGCGAACTGGATGTCCGAGAAGTGGATGTGGAATGGAGTCCCCGGCTCCAGAACCTCGTCCACCGCTCCGAGCGCCTCGGCGAACGGCTCCACCGACAGGAAGGCGCCGTCCGAGGTCGCGTGCATGTGGGCGAAGTCGAGCACCGGCCGGACCCACCCGAGGCGGCGGGAGATCTCGACGACGTCGGCGGCCGACCCGAGGTCCCGCACCCGGCCCATCACCTCGACCCCGAAGGGCACGTCTCGGCCCTTCCCCTCGAGCCTCGTCCGAAGCTCGCCGAGCTGCTCGACCACCGAGTCGATCGCATCCTCCCGGGAGCGCCCGAGCAGGAACCCCGGGTGGAACACCACCACCTCGGCGCCCGCCGCCTTGGCGATCCCGGCCGAGTGGTCGAGCATGCCGACCGCCATGTTCAGCTTCTTCCCCCGCTCGGCGTGCCCCATGAACCCTGCGAGCGGCGCATGAACCGACAGGACGACGTCCGCGCCGCGCGCGAGCGCGCCCAGCTCCTCGGCGAACTCGTAGCTCATCCAGAAGCCGCCCTCGAAGTCGATCTCGCAGGCCGAGAGGTTCCGCTCGAGGAGCGCCTCGATCGCGGCATCCGGGCTCTCGCGCGAGGGCACGCGGGCCGGGCCGAAGTGAAGCTTTCGTGCCATGTGCAGGAGGTTAGTGCTCGATCCGTCCGGCCGGCTTTCTACCCTGCGGGCATGTCCACACGCCCGTCACGCATAGACCTGCTCGAGCTCGACATCGATCTGCGCCTCACCGACCTCTGGCGGGAGGCCGCCGGCATCGAGGAGTGGTCACTCGAGGTCGTCGCCGCGTTCATGCGAGCCGCCTATGGGAAGGGCTACTGCGACGCGCTGACGGAGGAGCTCCCCGGCGCGCTTTGCGCCGATCACGGCTACCGGGTCCCGGAGCGCCCCCTCCCGAAGCTCCTAACACTCGGACCGGCCTGCGACACGGCTAGACTGAGCGGTGATGGCCCGCTCACGCAGTACCAGCCCGGCCAGGCTCGTCGTGGCGCTCGCGATCGCTGCGGTGCTCTCGATCTTCCTCGTGTACACGGCGCTGAGCGGCACGACGCCCGCGCTGCAGCCGAGCAACCTGCAAAGCCGCACCGACACCGTGTCCCTGACCGGGAAGGTCATCGGCCCGGTCAAGGGCGACTCCCACCAGAGCACCGGCCTGCAGTTCAAGCTGCACAACATCAACGGCGCGAGCCCGACCATCCCGATCGTGTACCACGGCTCGGTACCCGACCTCTTCAAGGTCGGCCGCGACGTCAACCTCACGGGGAAGCTCGTCGGCGGCTCGTTCATGGCCACCGCCCTGACGACGAAGTGCCCGAGCAAGTACACGTCGACGAACTGATCCCGGCCGATGGCTGACCTCGGTCGCGCAGCACTCGTCGTCAGCTTCATGCTGGCGCTGTACGCCCTCATCGGCGGCACCGCCGCGGCGATCAGCCGGCAGCGCCGGCTCGCAGACTCCGCCCGCTACGCCCTGATCGCGTGCTTCGGCACCACCGTCATCGCCTCGGCGGTGCTCATCCGCGCGCTCGTCACGCACGACTTCACCTACGCCTACGTTCAGGCTCACACGAGCCGCGACCTGAGCACGATCTACTCGCTCACGGCGTTCTGGGGCGGGGAGGAGGGCTCGCTGCTCCTCTGGCTGCTCGTCCTGACCGGCTACGGCGCTCTGGCCGTGCTGCTGAACCGCAAGCTCCTCCGCGACATCGTCGTCTGGGTCGTGCCCGTGATTGCGGGGATCGCGACGTTCTTCAGCTTCATGCTCGTCGCCGTCGCGAGCCCGTTCACCACGGTGGCGCGCACGGTCGACGGCGCCGGGCTCGTCCCGAGCCTCCAGAACCCGTACATGGTCGCCCACCCGCCGATGCTCTACCTCGGCTACGTGGGCCTCTCGATCCCCTTTGCCTTCGCCGCGGGCGCGATGCTCTCGGGCCACACCGACGAGCGCTGGATCGTCGCGACCCGCCGCTGGACGCTCGTCGCGTGGATGTTCCTCGGCTTCGGGCAGATCCTCGGGGCGCACTGGGCCTACGTCGAGGTCGGCTGGGGCGGCTACTACGCCTGGGATCCGGTCGAGAACGCCGCGCTGATGCCGTGGCTCGCCGCCACCGCGTTCCTGCACTCGGTGATGATCCAGGAGCGCAAGGGCATGCTCCGCATCTGGAACATGGTGCTCGTCGCGCTCGCGTTCGAGCTCTCCGTGTTCGGGACCTTCCTCACACGCTCGGGCGTGATCGAGTCGATCCACAGCTTCGCCAAGAGCTCGATCGGGAGCTGGTTCCTCGGGTTCGTGATCTTCACGACCCTCTTCTCGCTCGCGCTGATCCTCTGGCGCCTGCCGCTGCTCCGCGCCCGCACCAAGCTCGAGTCTCCGATTTCCCGCGAGGCGACGTTCCTCTACAACAACCTGCTGCTCGTCGCGCTGTGCCTGGCCATCTTCTGGGGCGAGATCTGGCCGATCATCGCGCAGATCGTGAACGGCACCCAGCAGACGATGGGACGGCCGTACTACGACTTCTTCCTGCGCATCTTCGGTCTGCCGCTCCTCTTGCTCATGGGCATAGGGCCGCTCGTCGCCTGGCGCCGAACCTCGGGCCGGGGCCTGTTGAAGATGCTCCGCTGGCCGATAGGCGTCGCGCTCATCACCGGCGTCATCCTGATCGCCCTGGGCGCCGGCTCCTCGCTCCCGGGGCTGATCGCCTACACGTTCTGCGCGTTCGTGATCACGACGATCGTCGTCGAGTTCGTCCGCGGCACGAAGGCGGCGGGCTCGCTCTTCGAGCTCGTCTCGCGCAACCGGCGCCGGTACGGCGGCTACGTCGTCCACGCCTCGATCGTGTTCCTGACGATCGGGATCGTCGGCTCGAGCGTCTACCAGACGCAGCGCGAGTTCCAGGTGACCAAGGGCCAGTCCTTCCACATGCCCGGCTATACCGCGAAGTTCCTGGGGCTGACGAAGACGCCGTCGATCACCGAGACCGGCTCGTCGGTCGAGACGAAGGCCCTGCTCCAGGTCAACGGCCGCTGGAACGGCACGATGACGTCGAGCTCGGTGAACTCCTCGTTGCTCGGCGTCTCCCACGAGGTCGGCATCCACACGAACTGGCTGCGGGCCGAGGACTACTACGTGATCCTCGACCAGGTCTCCGGCAACACCGTCTACTTCAAGGTGTTCGTGAAACCGCTCGTCAACCTGATCTGGGTCGCGGGGTTCATCTTCCTCGGCGGGTCACTGATCGCGCTGTGGCCCGACGCCCGCGAGCAGCGGCGCCTCGTGGCGCGCCTCTCGCTCGCCCGAGCGTGATCGAGCTCGTCCTGGGGGCGCTCATCGCGATCGCCGCGGTGGTGATCGTGGCGCTGCCGTTCCTGCGCTCGAGCAACGAGCCCGAGCTGATCGACGACCCGGGCTCCGAGAAGATCCTGCTCCTGATCGAGGAGCGCGACCACGCGCTTGCCGCGCTCAAGGAGCTCGAGTTCGACCACCGGACGGGGAAGATCGACGATGCCGACTATCGCGCCTCGGTCGGCCCGCTCCGCCGCGCCGCGGCCGCCGCGCTCCAGGCACTCGATGCCGCGAGCGAGGATCGCTCAGCCGAAGAAGAGCTGGGCGAGCAGGAAGAAGTTGAGGCACACGATCACAGCAGCAATGGCCCAGGCAACCGCGGTCGTGAGGCGGCTGTTGACGAGCGGGCCCATCAGGTCGCGGCGCGAGGTGAACCAGACAAGCGGCACGAGGGCGAACGGGATCCCGAAGGACAGCACGACCTGTGAGAGGACGAGCGTCCGCGACGGATTGACGCCGAGTGCGACGACGACGAACGCCGGGACCATCGTGATCGTCCTTCGCAGCCACAACGGGATCTGCCGCTGGACGAATCCCTGCATGACGACCTGGCCGGCATAGGTGCCGACGGCCGACGACGACAGGCCCGATCCGAGCAGGGCCACGGCGAACACGGCGCTCGCGGTGGCGCCGAGGATCGGCTCGAGGGTCTTGTGAGCGTCCTCGAGCGACGCGACGTCGGTGAAGCCGCTCTTGTAGAAGGTGCTCGCCGCCATGATGAGCATCGACGCGTTGATCAGCATCGCGATCGTCATCGCCCCGAGCACGTCGATCCGCGTGTAGCGCATCAGCACCTTCGCGTCCTCGGGGGACTCGGGGACGATGCGGTCCTGCGTCAGCGCGGAGTGCAGGTAGATCACGTGCGGCATCACCGTCGCACCGAGGATCCCGACCGCGAGGAGCACGGACTCGGTCCCGGCGAACCCGGGCACGAGTCCCGCGCTCGCGGCCCGGAAGTCGGGGCTCGCGTAGATGATCTCGATCAGGTAGCAGAGCCCGATCACGCCGACGATGGTCGCGATCGCCGCCTCGAACGGCCGGAACCCCCAGCTCTGGAGGGCGAGCAGCGCGAACGCGACGATCGCCGTCAGCACCGTCGAGACGGCGAGGCTCGTCCCGAGCAGTAGGTTGAAACCGATCGCGGCGCCGAGGAACTCGGCCAGGTCGGTGGCCATCGCGATCACCTCGGCCTGGATCCACAGGAGCACCGAGGTGCGCTTCGAGAACTCCTCGCGGCAGACCTCGGGCAGGTTCCGGCCGGTTGCGATCCCGAGCTTCGCCGAAAGCGTCTGGATGACCATCGCCATGAGGCTCGCGGCGACGACGACCCAGAGGAGCAGATAGCCGAACTTCGACCCGGCGGCGATGTTGGTCGCGAAGTTTCCCGGGTCGATGTAGGCGACGCAGGCGATGAACGCCGGCCCGAGGAACGGGAGGATCCGGAAACGCGTGCGGTGAATCGCCTCGTCGACGGTCCGAAGCCCCGGCGGGAGCTCCTGCGCAGGGGCGTAGGTCCTTGTGGCCATAACTAAAGTTTAGACTAGACTAAACTTGTTAGGCGAGGCTAAATCTGGACGAGGTGCACGTCAGGCAGGTTGCGCCACTGCTCGTCCAGGTCGAAGCCGTATCCCGCGAAGAACTCGTCGGGCACGGTGAACCCGACATAACGGATCGGGAGGTCGTCCACGAGGCGCCGGTAGGGCCGGTCGAAAAGCGTGGCGCACACCAGCGTCTCGGGGCTCCGCAGCGCGAGCGTTCGGGTGAGGTAGTGGAGCGTGAGGCCGGTGTCGACGACCTCGTCCACGATGATCACGTCCCGCCCGCCGATCTCGACGTCGAGGTCCTTCAGGAACCGGATCTGCTCGTGGCCTCCGAGCTGCGACCCCTCCGAGCCGGCCGACCCGTACCCGGCGAGCTCGAGGAAGTCGAGCGCGTGGGCGATCGGGATCGCCATCGAGAGGTCGGTCACGAATGGCACGCAGGCCTTCAGTGCTCCGACTAGCAACGGCTCGCGGCCGGCGTAGTCGCGCGCGACCTGGGCGCCCAGTTCCCGCACTCGCGCCGCGATCTCCGAGCGATCGAGGTAGACCTCGCCGATGCGCAGATCTAACTGGGCCGTCACGAAGCCTTGCGCAGGCCGTAGCGCGATGCGATTCGCGCGAAGTCGCGCTCGTAGAACAGCTTGATCCGGACGTCGGGGTAGAGGTTGCGAAGCTTCCGGAGCTTGCGGTTCTTTCGGGTCACGAGCGACTGCTTCATGACCGTGACCTCGAGGTAGAGATCCTGCTCGGGCAGGTAGAAGTCGGGGGTGAACGCCTCGGTCACGCGCCCGTCCTCGGCGCGTTCGAGCACGAAGGTGTGGGGCTCGTACATCCAGGGCACGCCGTAATAGTCGAGGATCTTCGCGTACTCCAACTCCGCCTCGTTCACGAAGCGTGGAGTCTCTTCGCCTCGATATGCCTGGAAATGGGGCGTTTCCAGTGCCACCTGGGTTCAAGGTACCAGTGAGGTCGGATAGCCGTGCTCCCTCTAGACTTCGGCAATGGAGCACGGGTTCACGATCGGTCACCTGTCCGACATTCACTGCGGTGATCCGCATTTCGTGCCCGATCTCATGGAGCGGGCGATCGCGGACATCAACGAGCTCGAGCCCGACATCGTCGTTTGCTCCGGCGACCTGACCACGTACGGCTTCAAGGAGGAGTACATGCAGGCGAAGCGGTACCTCGACCGCCTGGAATGCGACTCCTTCGTCGTGATCCCCGGGAACCACGACTCGCGCAACGTCGGATACGTCCATTTCGAGGAGCTCTTCGGGCAGCGGAACTCGGTCCTGCGGAAGGACGGCGTCACGGTCGTCGCAGTCGATTCGACCGAGCCCGACCTCGACCACGGCCAGATCGGCCGCGGCCGGTACCCGTGGATCCAGGAGGAGTTCGCCACGCCTGCGCGGCTCCGCGTCTTCGTGCTGCACCATCATCTTCTTCCGGTGCCCGGAACGGGGCGCGAGCGGAACGTGGTCTACGACGCGGGCGACGCGATCGAGTGCCTGCAGCGCGCCGGTGTAAACCTCGTGCTTTCCGGGCACAAGCATGTTCCCTATGCCTGGCGGCTCGAGAACCTCTTCGTGGTCAACACGGGTACCGTCTCGTCGCTACGGCTCAGGGGCAACACGCGGCCCTGTTACAACGTCGTCGAGGTCAACGGCTCCCACGTCGACGTCTGGCGGCGTTACCCGTTCCACGGGCAGGAGCGGATCATCCAGTTCGACCTCGAGACGCTGGAATACGAGAAGTACACCTCGCGGATCGAAGGCGAGGTGACGGCCCCGCGGTGAGAGCGATCGCGCTGATCGATGGCGAGCATTCCGCCGACGTCGTTCGGCGCGCCCTCCTCGACCTCCCATACGAATGGGTCGGAGCGATCCTCGTGGGGGGAAGCGAGAAACTCAGGGGTGGCGACGACTACGGAGTCCCCCTTCTAGACGGGTTCGGCTCAGCCGAAGCCGTCGTTGATCTCTCGGACGAACCGGTGCTCGGGCCCGACGCCCGCTTCGGCTGGGCCTCCCGCGCGCTTGCTGCCGGGCTCTCATACATCGGAGCCGACTTCCGATTCGACCCCCCTGCCTATCGGGAGGTCGATGCGCCCTCGATCGCCGTGATCGGAACCGGAAAGCGAGTTGGCAAGACAGCGGTCTCGGCGCACCTTGCGCGGCTTCTCGCCCGCGACCGGGACGTCGTCGTCGTGACGATGGGTCGTGGCGGACCGCCCGAGCCCGAGCCGATCGCGGCGCCGCCGGGCATCGAGGAGCTCGTCGCCCTCGCACGCTCCGGCCGCCACGCCGCCTCCGACCACCTCGAGATCGCGGCCGTGACCGGCGTCGTCACCATCGGCTGCCGCCGTGCCGGCGGCGGGCTCGCCGGGAAGCCGTTCGTGTCGAATGTGGACGAAGGTGCGCGCCTCGCCGTGGAGCGCCGCGCCGACGTCGTCGTCTTCGACGGCAGCGGCACGGCGATCCCGCCGGTCGCGGCCGACCGTCGTGTGCTCGTGGTCGGCCCGGGCCACGACCTCGGCGCGCACTTCAACCCCTATCGGCGGCTCATCTCCGATCTCGTCATCGCGGTCGGCTGCGAGGCGGAAGGCGCGGTATCCGCCACGCTGAGACTCCGTCCGCTCGAGCCGCTCGAGGGAAGGGTGGCGGTGTTCACGGCAGGGCCGGCCGGCACCGGCCATCTCGACGCCGACGTCGTCCACGTCTCGTCCAGCCTCGGCGACCGCGAGGCCCTCCGGCGCGAGCTCTCGTCCCTCGAGGCCGACACCTATCTGACGGAGCTGAAGGGCGCCGCGATCGACATCGTCGCCGAGGACGCGCTCGCCCGCGGGCGCCGCGTTGTGCTCGCAGGGAACGACGTGGTCGCACGCGGGCTCGACGAGGCGCTGCTGGCGCTCGCACCGGAGGTGGTCCCGCCTGATGCAGCCGCATTACCGCGACCCGCTCCCCCTCGGCGACCCGGCCGGACTCCCGTACTCCAAGGGGATGATGGCCCGGGCGCTCCTCGCCGCCGGGGTCTCGGTCGACTCGGCCTACGAGCTCGCAACGCGCCTCGAGCTCGACCTGATCGCCACGGCTGCACGGGCGGTCGAGCTCGAGCGGTTCGAGGATGTCGCGGGCGAGGTGCTCGGCGAGCCCGAGGGTGCCCGCGTCGTGGAGCGGATGCACGGACTGGCGACGCTGCGAGCGCTCGACCGGCCGATCCTCCTGCTGGTCGGTGGCGCGACCGGCACCGGGAAATCGACCGTCGCGACCGAGGCTGCGCACCGTCTCGGGATCACGCGCGTCACCTCGACGGACTTCATCCGCCAGACGATCCGCGCCTACTTCCCGCCGCCGGAGATGCCGGCCGTCCACGTCTCGAGCTTCGAGGCCGGCGGGGAAGCCGGCGAGATGGAGGCGGGTTTCCTCGAGCAGACGCAAAGCGTGCTCGTGGGTGTCGAGGCCTCGATCGAGCGGGCGCTCAACGAGGGCTGGTCGATGGCGATCGAAGGCGTCCACCTGGTGCCGGGGCTCGTCCCGACCGAGATCGACGGCGCGCTGCTCGTGCACGCGGTGCTCCGGGTCGAGAGCGCCGAGGAGCACGCGAGCCACTTCGTGATCCGCGACACTTCGACGGGCGGCGAGCGGCCGCTCGAGAAGTACCTCGACGGCCTCTCCGAGATCCGCGCGCTGCAGGACGTGATCGTAGAGCGCGCCGTCCGCTACGACGTGCCGGTCATCGAGAGCTCGAGCATCGGGCATGCCACGACATCCCTCCTGGACCTGGTGCTCAGCCGGGCCGGCTCGCTCGAGCCGATCGTCTGAGCTACCTTTGATCAGGTGCCGACCCGCGAGGAAGTCCTAGAGACGCTCCACCAGGTTGAGGATCCCGAGCTCGGGATGGACATCGTCGACCTCGGCCTGCTCTACGACGTCGAGGTGGACGGCCCCAAGGTGAAGGTCACCTACTCGCTCACGTCGATGGGCTGCCCGGCGGGCGCGATGATCCAGGAGGACATCGAACGCGTCGTGCGGGAGCTCGACGGCGTCGAGGACGTCGAGTCAGAGCTCACCTTCGAGCCGCCGTGGACCCCGGACAGGATGTCCGAGGACGCCAAGTTCATCCTGGGCTTCTAGGCTACGACGCGGCGCGCGTCCGGAACCCGGCCCAGACCTCGGCCACGGCCGCCTGGAGCGCCATGAAGCCGAGGAACGCGCCGATCGCGACCCATACGTCGACGTAGATCCAGCAGAGCGCGAGGATCGCAAACCCGATGATCCAGGTGCCCGGGTAGAAGGGCAGATCGCGAGGCAGCTTCATTCCGAGACTATGCCTGAGCGCGCCGCGCGCATCCTAGGCCGGGATCCGCAACACGACCTTGCCGAACTGCTCGCCGCTCTCGAGCCGCTCGTGCGCGGCTGCGGCCTCGGCGAGCGGGAACACCGAGTCGATCACGGGAAGGGCGCGGCCTGAGGCGACGAGGTCGTAGGCGCCCTGGAAGTCCTCGGCCGTCCCCATCGTCGACCCGAGGATCGCGAGCTCCTTCCACCAGACCCGGTTGAGCGCAGCAGGCGGATTGGTTCCCGATGTCGCCCCGCAGACCACGACCCGGCCCGAGACGGCTGCGGAGGCGAGAGAACGCTGCCAGGTCGCCTCGCCGACATGCTCGAACACGATCTGGGCGCCGCCGCCGGTGATCTCCCGCACCCGGGCGGGAACGTCGTCCGTGAAATGGTTCAGCGTCTCGTCGGCGCCGAGCTCGCGAGCCTGCTCGAGCTTCGCGTCGCTGCCCGACGTGACGATCGTCCGGCCGCCCAGCGCCCTGGCGATCGCGAGCGCGGCCGTCGCGACCCCGGCGCCGATCCCCCAGATCAGCACCCATTCGCCCTGCTCGAGCCGCGCCTTGGTCACGAGCATCCGGTAGGCGGTCTCGAAGACGAGCGGGAAGGCTGCCGCCTGCTCGAACGAGAGCCCTTCGGGAATGGGATGAACGGCGCTTCTCGGCACCGCGACGAGCTCGGCGTGGGTGCCGTCCCGGTGCTCGCCAAGGATCTCCACTCGGCCGTTGTGGGTCAGACCGGGGTTGATCACGACCCGCTCGTCGGTCCCCGCGAGGACGCCGGCGCCGTCGGCGCCGAGGATCCTCGGCTTCGGGACCGAGGGGAGCCCCTTCCGGATCCAGATGTCGAGGCGGTTGAGCGACGCCGCCCGGAGCTCGACCAGCTTCTCGCCGGCCGCCGGCACGGGATCGGGGACGTCCTCGTAACGGAGAACCTCGGGACCACCCTCCTCGTGGATCCGGATCGCCTTCACGGGCCGATCCTAGTGCTAAGAATGAGACCGATGATCACGGCCGAGGTGCAGCGGCTGGGAGCCGAGCTCGGCCTCGACGCGGTGGGCGTTACCCCGGCGGAGCCGTACGAGAGCACCGAGCGCGACATCCGCGAGCGGCGGGAGCGCGGCCTCTTCGGCGCGCTGAAGTTCACCACGTCGCAACCCGAGGTTTCGTGCCATCCCGAGCGCCTGCTCGACGGCGCCCGCAGCGTCGTCTCGGCGGCGCTCTGTTACTGGCTTCCGGAGCCTCCACGGTCATCGGGCCAGGGGCGGCTGCCCCGCTACGCCTGGCACGACGGGTACGCGGAGCTGCGCGAGAAGCTCGACGCGCTCGGCCGCGTCCTCGGGGCCCCGTTCCGAGTGCTCGTCGACGCGAACCAGCACGTCGACCGCGAGGCCGCCGCCCGGTCGGGCGTCGGGTTCTACGGCAAGAACACGATGCTGATCACCGAGCGGCACGGCTCGTGGGTCGTTCTCGGCACGCTCGTGACGGCGGCGGAGCTCGAGCCGACCCCGCCGATGCGAGCCGGATGCGGGTCGTGCACCCGTTGCATCGACGCGTGCCCGACGGGGGCGCTCGACGAGCCGGGCGTGCTCGACGCGACGCAGTGCCTGTCCTACTGGACGCAGGTCGAGGGAGAGATCCCCGAGGGCTACCGCTCGCCGCTCGGCGCGCAGGTCTACGGCTGCGACATCTGCCAGGACGTCTGCCCGTGGAACCGCGGTGTCGAAGGGCGCCGCTCGGCGGAGCCCGAGGACGGCACCGCCCATGTCGACCTCCTCGCGTGGCTCGGCGATGACAGGCGCCTCGACGAGGACCTGCTCGCGCGGCTCTACGTGCCGAGGAACGATCCGCGCTGGCTCCGGCGAAACGCGCTCGTCGCGCTCGGGAACGCCGGTGCCGACGAGCCCGAGACACGCGCGGTGCTGAAGGCGTACGCCGACGGGGACGACGAGCTTCTCGCCGGCCACGCCCGCTGGGCGCTCGAGCAGTTGGAGGCGAGATGCAGCTGAGGTTCCTCGAACGCTGGATCTCGATCGTCCGCCTCATCGCGCTGCCGTTCATCGTGGGCGCGATCGCGGTTGCGGACTATCCACCCGGCCGCTGGGAGACCTGGGCGTGGATCACCACGGCGGCGTTCGCGATCGGCTCGGTCGCGTTCTTCGTCCTCGCCCGCTCGAGCCTCGGAGCCAGGCATCCGTTCGAGCAGAGCCTCACCGCCCAGGTCTTCGACACGGCCACGTTCACGCTCGAGCTGCCTGCGCGGCGGTAGCCCGGGCCTCACGGAGCCGGCGCTCCAGGTCGCGAGCGCCGTCGGCTACGAGCTTCCGCAGCTCGGGCGGCGCCAGCACCACCGCTTCGCCGCGGAACGAGAGCACCTCGCCGACGAGCCAGCTTGCGCTGCCGACGGGACGCTCGGAGAGCGCTGCGCCGTCGACGAGCGGCCGCGCACCCTTCTCGACCTCCCACCGGCCGACGACGGGCGAGTACCAGATCCGGGCGCTCGTGGCCTCGCGCAGCTCGGACCGGTCGAAGCCCTCCCGTCGCGCGAACCGCTCCTTCAGCAGCTTCGCCGTTCGGGTCCGGTCGAGCCGGTAGCTCCTCGGCGCGTCGCGGTCGACGTCCCATGTGTGGACGTACCAGTGGGGCAGGCGCCGCTCGATCCCGTACGGCTCGATCGTGCGCGTCTCGACCTCGGTCGACTCGGGCTTCAGGTACTCGAGCTCTACGAGCCGCCGGCGGTCGATCGCACGGGTCAGGGTGGCGACGAGGTCCTCCTCGGCTCCGGCCTGCGGAGTCGGCGTCTGGGCGAGGTCGAACTGGCCGAACGCCTCCTCGAGCTTGGCCCGGACGCGGTCGAGCGGCGAGCTCGAGCCCGCGGCGATCATCGGGCCGACGAACTCGAGCGCAAGCCGGATCGCCCTCGCTTCGAGCGGCGTCAGCCGGGGCGCGCGGCGGAATGTGTCCCCGAAGAGCTCCTTGTCGACGTGCACCTCGTCGCCGTGCAGCTCCGCGTACACGGCGTAGCAGCCGCCCCCGAAGTTGACGAGGTTGAGCAGCGACAGATGCTCCTCGAGAGCCTCGGGCGCGATCGAGAAACGCTCGATGAGCTCCGAGGCCGGGATCAGTGCCTCGCGATCCTCGCCGCAGGCGGCGAGGAGGTAGGCGAGCAGCGACTGCAGCACGCCGAAACGCTCGGGCGCGACCGGGCCCGCCTGGCGCTCGGTGACGCCGGCCGCCCAGGGGACGTGGCGCTCGGCTGCCGGGGTCGGCGGCGGTCCTTCGTGCGCACGCCTCGCGGCGCGAACCCCCTCGGTGACGAGGCGTCGGAGCGGGGAGGGCTCGAGCGGGACGGCGCGGCCCTCCTGGCGCAGGATCCAGCGGGCGAGCATCGGCAGCGACGCGTACTCGGTGATGAAGACGCCGTCCTCGACGCGGTTCCGCGCCCCGGCGTATTCCCGCTTCACCCACCATGCGGTATCCGGGGCAACGGCGATCCGGGCCTCGCCCTGGATGTCGCCGAACTGCCACTCTGCGCGTCCCCGGAACTCCTCGACGTCGAAGCTCGCCGGGATGCGGAAGTCACGCTCCCGGCGGGTGGCGAAACGGATCTCCGAGCGGATCCGCGAGACGCGGAAGCTCTTCACGACGTTGTCCTCGAGATCGAGCCCGATCACGTACCAGGTGCCGTTCTCCGGCAGCAGCGCGTACGGGTTCACGGTCCGCTCGCGCTCGTCGTCACGCGCGATCGACCAGTAGGCGAACCGCACCGTCCGCTGCTTCGAGATCGCCGCCTCGAGCTTGCCGAGCCGGCCCTGGAGCTCAGGGGTGTAGTCGGGGTCGCGTACCTCGACGCTGACCGCGGTCGCGGTCGGAGCGGTTCCGACGCCTCCCGAGCGTCCGAGCGCGAGGTTCTGGAGCGCGAGCCTGAGCGGCTCCGCGTAGGCGAACCGTCCCTCGAGGAGGAACAGGCACGTCTGAAGCGCTGCGAGCTCGTCGTCGTCGAGGTCGAGCGGCGGAAGGAAGTAGCGCTCGGAGCGGAGGGTGTAGAGCTCCTCGCCCGTGAACTCGTCCCGCTGCGAGTCGAGCGGGACCCCGAGGCCGACGAGCTCGGCGCGGTCCGAGTAGAAGCGCCGCGCGAACGCCTCGTCGCTCATCTCCTGGTAGCCCTCGACGTTCCCCTTGATGTCGCGCGCCGTCAGCGGGCGCAGCTCGGCCATGAGGAACGCGACCAGCGAGAGCTGGCGTATCAGCTTGTCGGTGTCGTGTGACATAGCCTTTCCGAGCCTAGCGGCTCGGAAACGGCTAGTTGGCCTTAACTAGCCAAATAGCGCCAGCTATTTGGCCAGCCTAGGCCGCGACTCTTGCCCGATCGAGATGTTGATGGCTGGGGCAGTAATCCCTCTCGGGCAGCGGCGTGCGCTGGCATGGCTTGCCCTTGCGGGTCGTCGCGTGGCAATGGGCGATGCCGCCTTCGAAGGCGCCCGCCTCGATCTGCTCCTCGATGTACTCGACAGCCGCGCCGACTCCCTGGTTGACCGACCACGCGACCTTGGCCTGCGCGGTGATCGGGAAGTAGCGGCGGATGTCGGCGAAGAGGGTCCGGTCCGGCTTGGCGAAATAGTGCGGGTCTGCCGCCAGCCGCTCCATCGTGCCCTCGCAGGCGTCGAGCACCTCCCGGCGATATTCGAGCTGCGTCTGCGGGTCGACGTACGGATCGATCAGGTCCTTGATCGAACGGTAGATCGCTCGAGAGTATTGATACATGCTGTGCTGAATATGCAGGACCTGTTCGTCCATCAATGTCTCTAGACTCCTATGTGACTACGTGAGAATGGCGTGAGAAGGCGACATGCGGCCCCCCGGCACGATGTCCTCGTCCACTTTACATGGTTCGCCAGGCTGTTACAAATGTTTTCTTTTTTGGTAACAAATAGCAGGGTCGAAGTGTCGCGTCAGGGCGCGACACGCATGACATACGCACTGCGGAAGCCCCTGGCACGGACCGTCTGAAGGGCGGCCTGGGCGTCATCCGAGGCGCCGTAGACGCCGCTGAAGACGACGAAATAGCCCGGATGAAGGCTCCCGAAGCTGCTCGAGTCGAGCACGCCGACCTGCGGGAGCCCGTCCGAGACGGCACGGCCGGCCACATGTTGCGCCGTCTCACGTCCCTTCTCCACGGGGGACGACACGAGTACGACCGTCCAGGCGTCGAGCCCGGGCGGCCACGCCGTATGACCCTTCGGGCCACGGGCGGCGGCGGGAGCGGTGAGTCGCGGCGCAGCGGCGACGAAGGTCGAGGCCGCCGACGCCGTCACCTTCTTGTGGCCGAGGTGGACCGCCGCCGCCGAGCCTGCGGCGGCCACACCTGCGGCGAGGAGCGCGAGCCAGACCCAGTCTCCCGGGTACCAGCCGAAGGTCCGCATCCAGCCCCGGCGCCAGGCTGCGAGCCCGCCGGTCGCCGACGGCAGGCGCAGGCCGCACTCGACGCAATACCGCTGGTCCGAGGCGCGCCCGGCTCCGCAGCGCGGACAGGTGCTGTCGGCCAGGTAGGCGGCGACGCTCCGGCGGGACATCTCCTCGCCTACTCGCCGCGAGGTGGCTCGACGACCGTGTCCTCGAGGCCCGGGACGACGCCTCCGCCGAGCAGCCGCCCACAGTTCGGGCAGAAGTGCGAACCGACGAGAACCGCCGCCCCGCAGGTCGAGCAGCGCTCGGTGCCCTCGCCGCCGTGAAGCAGCTCGTCGATCTCGGCGAGCCGGGCGTCGATCCCGATCACCTCGGCGCAACGCTCGTGGAGGAGGTCCTCGCGCCAGGCGCGCCGGCGGTACATCTCCACGGTGAGGCCGCCGAGGTCGCGGAGCCTCTCCTCGCGCGCGCTCAGGAGTGCCCGGCGCTCACGCCGCAGGAGCCCCGGATTCGGTCGGCGTGACGGGACGACCGGCTTGGAGCTCGAGTCCTTGCCACCGAAGAGCGCCATCCCCACCGAGTGTAACTCGGGGGGTGGAAATCCTTACACCTTGGTGAACCTCGGCATACTTGGAGCTGGGAGAATTGACCCGGAAGAGCTGTGCGCAGGATCCTTCTCATCGTCATGGTGGTGCTGGCCGTCCCGGCGGCGGCTCTGGCTGCGCCTGCGGCGGTCGGTGACGGCTCGCTCAGCCTCGACTCCGCGAGCGGCACGATCTTCGTGCAGGGGCGCGGGGTCATCTACGGCCACTTCGACTCGGGGACGTTGATGGTGCTCGACTACAAGCCCGACGACGGCGTCTCGATCCCCGCCGTCTCGAGCGACAAGGCGAAGTACGCGAAGGGGAGCGGCGTGTTCGCCGGCTCCGACGTCAGGTTCCTGATCCCCTCCGGCCGGTACACGGTCGAGCTGATCGGGGTCGGGATCGACGCCTCCGCGGTCGGCAAGGGCAGCATCGTCGCGACCGGCCTCGGCTCGCCGGACGATGGCTCGTACACGGTGAACGGCGGCAAGACCCAGCTGCTCGGCAAGGTGCCGACAAGCGACTCCTTCGGCACGAAGGCGACCTCCTAGTGTCTTCGCCCGCGACGGCGACGATTCTCGTGGTCGAGGACGAGAGCTCGATCGCCTCGTTCGTGTCCCTGTATCTCCGGAACGCCGGCTATGCCGTCCGTACCGCGGCCACGGGGGCCGATGCGCTCAGCGAGGCGGCAGCCAACCCGCCTGCGCTCGTCGTGCTCGACCTCATGCTCCCTGACATCGACGGCATCGAGGTCTGCAAGCGGCTGCGCCAGGGATCCGACGTGCCGATCCTGATGCTGACCGCCCGCGACGAGGACGTCGACAAGATCATCGGGCTCGAGGTCGGCGCGGACGATTACCTGACGAAGCCGTTCAACCCACGCGAGCTCGTAGCGCGGATCAAGTCGATCCTGCGCCGTTCCTCTCCCGAGCGCCGCGAGCTCCAGACCGAGGTGATCGTCCACGGGGATCTCCGGGTCGACGCCGGCCGCCGGGAGGCGACCGTCAACGGCGAAGAGGTGCAGCTCGCGCCCAAGGAGTTCGATCTTCTCTGGGAGCTTCTCGACCACCGCGGGCTCGTGCTGACGCGCGACCAGCTGCTCGAGCGCGTGTGGGGGTACACCTTCGCGGGGGACACGAGGACGGTCGACGTCCACGTCCGCCAACTGCGGCGCAAGCTAGGCGACGCGTCGCCGATCGTCACGGTCTGGGGGGTCGGTTACAAGGTGTCGACGGCGCGTGACATGCAGAGGGACGCCGGACCCGTCTAGAGGGCCCGCAGTGCTCTCGTCATTCAACTCCCTCCGCGTCCGCCTGCCGCTCCTCTTCCTCGGGGGCATCCTGATCGCCGGCCTCGTCACGGGGCTCATTGCAATCCAGCTCTTCCGTGACTTCGCGCGCAACCAGACGCTGAAGGAGCTGAAGCGCGAGTCGGCCAGCGTCGCCAAGCTCTATTCGAGCTGGGTCAAGGCCGACTTCGCGGCGCGACGAGGCGACTCGCGCCGTCCGCCGTCCTTCGCGGGCGCGGCCTTCGAGCAGGCAACCGGCGACCGCATCTACTTCGACGGCCCCTTGAGCCTGTTCCCCGGCGAGGACCCCGGCTTGCCGAGGATCGACCTGCAGAAGATCGACTGGAGCTCCGGCAAGACGCTGACCTTCACCTTCACCCCGCCGCATGGCCACGGCGCGTACTACGCGGTCGCGAACCCCGTCCAGGTGGGGACGACCACGATCGGCGCGATCGTCGTCGCGAAGCAGAAGGAGGCGATCAACGAGTTCGCCGACTCGCTCCTGCGGCGGCTGGCGGCTGCTTCGGCCTTCGGGCTCCTCGTCGCGTTCGCGTTCGCGTGGTACGTGTCGCGGCGGCTGGTCGATCCGCTCCTCTCGCTTTCGCAGGCAACCGACGAGGTCGCCGCCGGCAGCTACGACGTCGCGCTGCCGCTGCGGGCCCCGGGCGAGATCGGCCACCTCGCGGAGCGGTTCGACGAGATGACCTCACGTCTCCAGGAGTCGGAGGCGCGAGAACGGAACTTCCTGATGTCGGTCTCGCACGAGCTGCGCACCCCGCTGACCGCGATCCGCGGGCACGTGTCCGCGCTTGCGGAGGGGCTGGTCGACGATCCGGCGGCCTCGCTCGCGATCGTCGCCGTCGAGACCAAGCGCCTCGAGCGGCTCGTCGGCGACATCCTCGACCTCGCCCGTCTCGACGCTCACCGATTCACCGTCCACCACGAGGAGGTCGGGATGGAGCACCTGGTCGAACGGGCCTACCAGACCTTCGCCGAGCAGGCACGCGCCCGCTCGATCGAGTTCGAGGTCACCTTGAGGGAACGGCCCGTCATCGTGTCCGACGGCGACCGCGTCCTCCAGATCGTCGACAACCTGCTCGCGAACGCGTTCCGGGCGACGCCCGACGGCGGGAGGATCGCGCTCGTGCTCGGGCAGACGAACGGGACCGTGTGGGTGGCGGTCGAGGACACGGGTCCCGGCATCGCGCCCGAGGATCGCGAGCGCCTGTTTCGGCCCTTCGTGACCGACGGCGGCGGCACCGGCCTCGGCCTCACGATCGCCCGCGAGCTCTCCCACGCCCTCGGCGGCGAGATCGGCCTCGATTCCCAGGTCGGGCGGGGGTCGCGCTTCGAACTGACCCTGCCGGCGGGCTAACCCGCGGCAGGCGCTCTCAGCTGGACGACGTCGGCGCGGGGATCGACGGCGCGCTCGATCCGGTCGAGACGCTCGTTGATCCCCTTCCACTGCGCGGTGATCAGATCGACGAGGAGTGCAAGGTCGTCGACACGGGCGTGGCGCTCGATCAGGAGATCGGTCTCGAGGCGCTCGAGGCGCCGGATCATCTGATTCGAGAGGCCCTTGACCTCGGCGAGCCGGCGCGAGATCGGAGCGGCCTCCTCGCGGAGGCCGTCGCGGAGCGCGCTCCCGACGGCGTCCGGAAGGACGATCTGGAGCTCGTCGGCGGTCTGGGCGAGCGCCTCGACCTGGAGCCTCGCGCGGTCGAGCGCGGCGGCGACGTCGGGCGGGAGTGAGTAGCGATCTTCCATGGCTACCGACGGTAACGTCGATGCCGGATGAATGCAAACGAGCTCGACTACGAATTGCCCAAAGAGCTGATCGCGCAGCGTCCACTCGACCGTCGCGACGACTCGCGGCTCCTCGTCTACTCACGGGATGACGGCGAGATCCGACATCACGTGTTCCGCGATCTACCGGATGAGCTTCCGGAGGGGACGCTGTCGGTGGTCAACGACACCCGCGTCGTGCCGGCGCGGATCGCGATCGAGCGGCCGAAGGGCGAGGTGTTGCTGCTCGAGCCGCTCGGAGGCGGGGAGTGGGAGGGGCTCGCCAGGCCGACCCGCCGGCTCCGCGCGGGGGAGAGGTACGGGCCCGTGGAGCTGGTCGAGCACCTGGGCGAGGGGCGGTGGCGGCTGCGGCTCGACGGCGACCCCGCCGGCACGACGCCGCTGCCGCCGTACATCACCGAGCCACTCGGGGACCCCGAGCGCTACCAGACCGTCTATGCGGCGGCCTCGGGCTCGGCGGCGGCGCCGACCGCGGGCCTCCACTTCACGCCGGAGCTACTGGGACGGCTCGACCTCGAGCGGGTGACGCTGCACGTCGGGCTCGACACCTTCCGGCCACTCGCGGTCGACCGGGTCGAGGACCACCCGCTGCACGGCGAGCGCTACGAGGTCGCGCCCGGGTCGTGGGAGCGGATCCGGGCGGCGCGGCGGGTGCTCGCGGTCGGGACGACGACGGTGCGCGTGCTCGAGACGCTCGCGCGCGGCGCGCCCCTCTCGGGCCGCACGACCCTGTTCATCACGCCGGGATTCGAGTTCCGCCGCGTCGACGCGCTCCTCACGAACTTCCACCTGCCGCGCTCGACCCTGCTCGCGCTGGTGATGGCGTTCGCCGGAGTCGACGAGACCCGACGCCTCTACCGGATCGCGATCGAGGAGCGCTACCGCTTCTACTCGTTCGGCGACGCGATGCTGGTCATCTGAGCGTCGAGGAGCTCGAGCGCCACCTCGAGCCTCGCGTCGCGGATCTCGCCTTCCAGCGCTGTGACGCGGTCCGGCCCAAGGCGCTGGCGCGCGAGCCCGAGTGGGCGCTCGAGACGGTCGGCAAGGATCGCGGGGTACACGAGCCCGGCCTCGGCCGTCAACATTCTCTGGACCGTGTCGAGCCGCACGGCGAGGTCGTCTTGCCCAAGTCCGGCTGTTGCCGCCGCGAGGCCGAGCACTGTTTCCGAGCCGCCCCGGCGGTCGCCGCGTCGGAGGCAGAGGACCAACGACTCCCGCAGCTGAGCCACTCCATCGCCGTAGCGCTCCTGTAAGACAGCCGCGAGTCCGAGGTTGCAGCTTGCGAGGTGGAGCCGGAAGGTGTCCCCGAGCTCCCGTGCGATCACCGCCGCTTCCTCGAGCTCGCCGATCGCGCGCTCGTAGTCGCCCTCCAGGAGAGCATCCCAGCCGAGGTTGTTCAGGCTGTCGGAGATCCTGAGCACGTCGCCCGTCTCGCGCTTGAGCGCCAGGGCCTCCTCCGTGTCGGAACGCAGCGATCCGACCCCGCCACCGTGCTCGCCTGCGGAGAGAGGAAGTAGGACTTCCGAGCGTTCCCATGGGTCAGAGATCTGCGCGAGAAGAGCGCGGCTCCGCGCGAGCGGCGAGGATGCGGCGTCCGATTCACCCGACTCGCGAAAGACCCAGCCGAGACAGGCGAGCGACATCGCCTCGATGAGGACATCGCCTTCGGTATGCGCGAGCGCCGACGACTCGGAGAAAAGCTCGCCGGCGGCTGTCATGTCGCCCTGGAAGAACGCTAGGCCCGCTGCCAAGCAGCACGTTCGAGCCCGGTCAGAGCCCGAGAGAGAGCCGGCTGCGAGAGCTTGGCCGAGCCAGGCGCGTCCTTCGAGTGCGCTGCTGCCGGCCTCCCAGTAACGGCCGACGCGCGTCGCAGTCCGGGCGGCGCGTGACGCGAGCCCGCGCTCGAGAGCGCGCGACATTGCAGCACGCAGGTTCGGCAGCTCCTGCTCGACGCGGGAGAGCCACGCGGCGGCGTCACTTCCCCGCATACCGGCCTCTGCCTCGCCGGCGAACCGCTCGTAGAAGGCGCCGTGCCGTTCGCTGACCGCTTCGACATCCGCTTCGTCGAGCTGGTCGCGCCCGTACTCGCGGATCGTCTCGAGCATCCAGTAGCGGTCGCCGTCGCGGCGGACGAGGCTCTTGTCGATGAGCGAGGCGAGTGTGTCGAGCTCGGCGCTGCAGACCTCCTCGACGGCCTCGAGCGTGGTGCCGCCCGCGAAGACCGCGAACCGGGAGAAGAGCTCGCGCTCCTCGTCGCCGAGGAGGTCGTACGACCAGGCGATGGTTGCCCGAAGCGTCTGCTGGCGCGGGTCCGCGTCGCGACCGCCCTTCAGCAGCTCGAGCCGATTCCCCAGACGCTCGAGGATCTGCTCGGGCGTAAGGACAGCGGTGCGCGCAGCGGCCAGCTCGAGTGCGAGCGGGAGGTTGTCGAGCCGGTCGCAGAGCTCCGCCACCGTCGCAACCGGCATGAACTCGGGGTTGAGGGCGGCGGCGCGTGCGGTGAAGAGGCCGAGCCCTTCGGGAGCCGAGAGCTGCGGGACGGAATAGACGTGCTCGCCTGCGAGCTGCAGTCGCTCGCGGCTCGTCACGATGAGCTTCGGCCCAGCCAGGTCGCGGAGCGCCGCGATCGACCGTGCGGCGTCCGGGAGCAGGTGTTCGGCGTTGTCGAGCAACAGGAGCATCCGCTTGCCGCCCAGCATCTCCGCGAGAACGTCCTCGAGCGGCCGGCCCGGCTGCTCGACCACCTCCAGCGTCTTCGCGGTATGGCGAAGCACGAGCGAGGGGTCTCGCAGCGCCGCGAGCGGCACCCACCAGACGCCGTCGTCGAAGCCGTCCGCGGCCTCGGCCGCGGCCTGGAGCGCGAGCCGGGTCTTGCCGGTGCCGCCGGGACCGGTCAGCGTGAGCAGGCGAACGCCGTTTCGCAGCCGCTCGATCACCTCGTCCAGCTCCTGCGTGCGACCGAGGAACTCGGTCGCCGGAACGGGAAGGTTCGTCTGGTGCAGTGTCCTCGGCCGTGGGAACTCGCTCATCCCGAGCTGGAAGAGCCGCTGCGGCGCCGAGAGATCCTTGAGTCGGTGCTCGCCGAGGTCACGGATCTCGAAGCTCTCGTCGAGCAGGTCTCGGGTCGTGCGGGAGAGCAGCGCCTGCCCGCCGTGCGCCGCCGCCATGATCCGGGCTGCCCGGTGAACGTCGAGCCCGACGTACTTCGGCGGGTCGAGGATCGGCTCTCCGGTGTGGACGCCCACCCTGATTCGGACCGGCCCGCCCTCGAGCGCCCCGAGCGTTTCGCTCACCGCCCGCATCGCGTCGGCCGCCGTCGGGAAAGCGACGAAGAAGCCGTCGCCGGCGTTGTCGACCTCGTAGCCGCCGTGACGGTCGAACGCTCTGCGCAGGGCCTCTCGATGCTCGCCGAGCGCCCGCCGGTACTCCTCCGGCCCGAGGGAGTCGAGGAGCTTCGTCGATCCCTCGATGTCCGTGAAGACGAGCGTGACCGTTCCGGACGGTTGATCCGTCGTCAAGCCGGAACTATCTCCGCACACGCGATGCTTGTGCCATGACCTTTCTGCTCACCGCCACGGACGGCGCGGCCCGCGCGGGCGTGCTGACGACGGCGCACGGCGAAGTGCAGACGCCGGCGTTCATGCCGGTTGGGACGAAGGGCACGGTGAAGTCGCTTACGCCGGCCGAGCTCGAGGCTCTCGGGGCGCAGATCATCCTCGGCAACACCTACCACCTGCATTTCCGGCCCGGCGACGAGACGATCGCGGAGCTCGGCGGCCTGCACCGCTTCATGGCCTGGAGCCGGCCGATCCTCACCGACTCCGGCGGCTTCCAGGTGTTCTCGCTACGCGACACGATCGCGCGCGTCGACGACGACGGCGTGACGTTCCGCAACGTCTACGACGGCGCCGAGACGCGGCTGACGCCGGAGCTCGCCGCCGCGATCCAGGCGAACCTGGGAAGCGACATCGCGATGTGCCTCGACCAGGTGCCGCCGCCCGGCGTGCCGCGGGTCGAGCTCGACGACGCCGTGCGGCGCACCAGCGAGTGGGCCCGCCGCCAGCGCCACGCTCCTCGCGCAGAGGGACAGCTTCGCTTCGCGATCGTCCAGGGCGGCACCGACCGTGAGCTGCGCCGACGATCGCTCGAGGAGCTCGGCGAGCTCGACTTCGACGGCAACGCGATCGGCGGCCTGGCGATCGGCGAGGACCGCTCGCTGATGTTCGAGACCACCGACTGGCTCGCGCCGCTCCTCCCGGCGGAAAAGCCCCGCTACTTCATGGGGATCGGCGACCCCGAGGGGATCCTCGAGACGATCGAGGCCGGCGTCGACATGTTCGACTGCGTCCTCCCGACCCGAACGGCGCGCACCGGCAGCGCGCTCACCTGGGAGGGGCGTCTCAACCTGAGGAATGCCCGCTTCGCCCGCGACCCGGGCCCGCTCGACCCCGACTGCGACTGTCCCGCCTGCGCCGGGTTCAGCCGGGCGTACATCCGGCACCTCGTGAACCAGGAGGAGCTCCTCGGGCTCCGGCTCCTCTCCATCCACAATCTACGCTTCGTCCTGGAGCTGACCCGCCGGGCGCGTGAGGCTATCGAGCGGGGAGCCTTCGACCGATACAAGCGCGACGCCCTCGAGCGGCTGCAGGACGGGGGTGGGGGGCACACCACATGGGAATCCTGATCGTGATCATCGTCCTCGCCGCCGTCGCGTGGCTTCTGCTCGCGCTGCCGTGGCGTCGCCGCCAGCGCGCCCACTCCGCGATGCAGGACGACGTCGTCGAAGGCGACGAGATCATCACCGCCGGCGGGATGCACGCGATCGTCCGCGAGGCAGGGGAACGCGAGCTTCGCATCGAAATCGCTCCCGGCGTCGTCGTCACGCTCGACCGCCGCGCCGTCGCCGCCGTAGCACAAGAAATCCCTTACAACGAGACAGACCAAACTCCAAGCTAACCTGGTAGACGCTTGGCCTCGCGCCGCTCCCACCTGACGCTTCTCCTCATCGTCGTCGCCGCGCTCGCAGGCGTTGCTTTCCTCGGCATTCCCGGCTCGCCCGGGCACCGCAAGCTCCTCGAGGGCCTCGACATCCAGGGCGGCACGCAGGTCATCCTCCAGGCCCAGCCCACCAAGGGCCAGCAGGTGACCTCGCAGATGATGGACAACGCCATCTCCATCATGCGGACGCGCGTCGACAAGCTCGGCGTCTCCGAGCCGCTGATCACCAAGCAGGGCACGAACCAGATCGACATCGAGCTTCCTGCCGTCCACGACCCGACGCAGGCCGCAAAGGTGATCGGCCAGACCGCCGTCCTCGAGCTGTACGACCTCTCGCCGTCGCTGTATGGGCCGTCGTCGGCGGCCAACCCTGCGCAGATCGCGAATCCATACACGAAGCTCTTCAACCTCCTCGCGCTCGTCCAGAGCGGGCAGAAGGGCAAGCCCTCGGCGTACTACCTCTTCGATTCGCGCACGAAGAAGCTGATCGCCGGGCCCGACGAGTCACTTGCGGCGCTGAAGCGCGACCCCGTCGTGCAGAAGCTCGAGCCGCAGAAGGCGAGGACGGTCGTCGTCCACACGAAGGCGTCGAAGGGCAAGCCGGCGACGACTCACACCAAGACGATCGCGCCCGGAAAGACCACGCCCGGCTTCCCCGCCGGCTACCAGGTGATGACGGCTCCGAACCGCACGGTTGTCATCACCTGCGACGCGACCGTCGCGACGTCCTGCCCGGGCGTGAACGTCGCAACGCTCCCGCCTGGCGTCGAATACTTCTACCTCTTCAAGCACGGCGTCTATCCGGGCGACACCAGCAGCCCGTACCCACAGATGACCGGCAAGGACCTGAACCTCTCGGGCACCCAGGCCGACGTCAGCCCGACCGACGGCACGCCGATCGTGACCATGCAGTTCAAGGGGCCCGGCAACAGGCTCTTCCACCAGGTCACGCGGAACGAGGCGCAGCGCGGGCAGCAGCTCGGCGTCAGGCAGAGCTTCGCGATCGTCCTCGACAACCTGCTCTATTCGTATCCGTCGATCGACTACAACCAGTACGGCGACGGGATCGACCCGACCGGCACGGGCGCGGAGATCAGCGGCCTCGCGTCGCAGAAGGAGGCGAGCGACCTCGCCCTCGTCCTCCAGACCGGCGCCCTGCCCGTCAAGTTCGTCACGATCGAGCGCACCGACGTCTCGGCCACCCTCGGCAAGGACTCGCTCCGCCAGGCTCGTGACGCCGCGATCGCAGGGCTGATCGTCGTCGCGATCTTCCTGCTCATCCTCTACCGGTTCCTCGGCGTCGTCGCGATCATCGGCCTCGGGATCTACGCGGCCCTGATGTACGGCGCCATCCTTCTCCTCGGCGTCGTCCTCACGCTCCCCGGCTTCGCGGGACTGATCCTCACGATCGGAGTCGCCGCCGACGCGAACGTCGTCATCTTCGAACGAATCAAAGAAGAGGCGCGCGCCGGGAGATCGGTGCGCGCCGCGATCGCCGCCGGGTACCAGAAGGGCTTCCGCACGATCGTCGACGCGAACGTCGTCACCTGTATCACCGCGCTCATCCTGTTCGCGGTCGCCACGGCCGAGGTCAAGGGCTTCGCGCTCATGCTCCTGATCGGCACGGTGGTCTCGCTCTTCACCGCCGTCGCGGCGACCCGCGCGATGCTCGGGATCCTCGCCGGCTTCAAGTTCGCGCAGAGCCCGAGCTTCATGGGCGCCACCGCGAGCGAGATCCCGCGCTGGCAGCGGATCGACGTCGTCTCCCGCCGCCGCCTCTACTTCATCATCTCGCTGGTCGCCGTCGGCATCTCCGTGCTGCTCCTCGTCGTCCGGGGCCTGAACCTCGGCATCGACTTCAAGGGCGGCGTCCAGGTCGCGTTCACGACGCCGAAGCCCGTCTCGCTGACCCAGGTGCGGAACACGGCGTCCGCCGCGGGCGCGGGCGACGCCGTCATCCAGGGGCGCGGCAAGCTGACCGGGGCCGAGTCGTACTCGAGCTTCCAGATCCGGATCAAGAAGCTCCAGTCCGCCGAGCAGGACCGGCTCACGAACGGGCTCACACAGAAGGTCCACGCGGAATCGCTCGGCGTGAAGAACGTGTCCGCGAGCTTCAGCCGGCAGATCATCAGAGGCGCGATCCTGGCGGTCATCGTCTCGTTCGCGCTGATCGCGCTCTACGTGACGTTCCGCTACCGCTGGAGATTCGCGGTCCCGATCCTCCGAACGCTCGTGAACGACATCCCGATCATGCTCGGGGTCTACGCGCTCTCCGGCCGTGAGGTGAGCTCGGGCACGGTCGCGGCCGTGCTGACCATCCTCGGCTACTCGGTCTACGACACGATCATCGTGTTCGACCGTGTGCGCGAGAACCTACGGGTGATGCCGCGCGCAAGCATCGCCACGGTCGTGAACGTGTCGGTGTCCGAGGTGTTGAAGCGGTCGATCGTCACCTCGACGATCACGCTGCTCCCGATCGTCGCGCTGTTCATCCTCGGCGGCGCCACGCTGCAGGACTTCGCGTTCGCGATCATGGTCGGGATCATCGTCGGCGCGGTGTCGACGATCTTCATCGCGACCCCGCTCCTGTCGAGCTTCCTCGAGAAGGACCCGGAGTACGCGGGACGGCGCGGCGAGGCCTACGATGAGAAGGTGCGCGCACGCGTGATCCAGGAGGCCGAGCTCGCCGCCGCGGAAGCGGCTCCGCAGCCCGGGCCGATCGAGCAGCTCGAAGAGGTCGTCGGCGTCGGCGAGGGCGGCGAGTCCGACGACGCGAAACGGGCGAGACGGCGCCAGCGGCGCCAGTCGCGCCCCCACGGGAGGCCACGCTGATGGACGACCCCGGCAACGACGTCTACGGTGAGCCCGATCCCCTGGATCGGCTGATCGGCATGGTCGGCCCCAAGCTCGACGAGCTCCGTGCCCTGGTCGAGGAGGCGACGACCCGCTGGCGCGGGGACGCGCTCCGCTTCGGCGAGGGGAGCCGCCAGCGCGTCAACACGATGTTCTACGAGCTCGGCCTGATCACCCGCGACGACTGGGACGAGCTCGATCTGCGCGTCGCCCAGCTCGAGCACCGGCTCCGCCTCATCGAGGAGCGGCTCGACAAGGCCGAGGAGTAACGGCCGGACACCCTGCTACTGTGAGTCTCACGGAGGGCAATCCGGTCCTCCAGTGAGATTGCGTCTCCTTGGCTCTTCGGCTTGCGGCGGCGGATCTCGGCCGACATACACAAGGAGAGAACACAGAGCATGATCCAGCAGTCTTTCGCTGCGCCTGCCCAGGGTGCGACGGGGTTCGTCGCGCTCGGAGTCTCGGACGACATCGCAGCCGTCCTCGACGAGCAAGGCATCAGCGCCCCGTTCCCCGTCCAGACCTCCGTCATCCCGGAGGCGCTCCGCGGCGGCGACGTCCTCGCCAAGAGCCCGACCGGCTCCGGCAAGACCCTTGCCTTCGCGATCCCCATCGTCGAGCGCCTCGACCCTACAGCCAGCATCGGCGCCCTGGTGCTCGTCCCGACCCGCGAGCTCGCCTCTCAGGTTACCGAGGCGATGCAGCTCGTCGGCGAGCGCCGCGGGATTCGCGTCGTCGCGGTCTACGGCGGCGTTCCGCTGCGCAAGCAGGCCCAGGCGGCCAAGGATGCCCACGTCCTCGTGGCGACGCCGGGCCGTCTCCAGGATCTCGTCGACCGCCGGCTCGTCTCACTCGACAACGTCTCGGTGCTCGTCCTCGACGAGGCCGACCGGATGCTCGACATGGGCTTCAAGCCCCAGGTCGACAAGATCGTCCGCCTGCTGCGGTCGAACCGCCAGACGATGTTCTTCTCGGCCACCCTCGACGGCGAGGTCGGCGAGCTCGCACGCCGGTACACGCACTTCGCCGCTCGCTTCGATTCCGATCTGCCCGAGGAGCGCCGCTCCGGTGAGGTCGACCACCAATTCATCGCGGTCACCCCCGAGAACAAGGTTCAGACGTTGATCGATCTGCTCCCCGGCGACGAGGGCCTCGCGCTCGTGTTCGTCCGGACGAAGGCAGGCGCCGATCGGCTCGTCGAGAAGCTCCGCCGCCACGACGTCGACGCCGTCGCGATCCACGGCGACAAGGCGCAGGAGCAGCGCGAGCGGGCGCTCGCCCGCTTCGACGCCGGCAAGGTCAGGACGCTCGTCGCGACCGACGTGGCCGCACGCGGCCTCGACGTCGAGGACATCACGCACGTCATCAACTTCGACCCGCCCGAGGAGGCCTCCGCCTACACCCACCGCGTCGGCCGCACCGGCCGCGCGGGCCGCGGCGGCACCGGCATCACGCTCGTCCTGCCCGACCAGCAAGCCGACGTCAGCCGTGTGGCGCGCCTCCAGGGGCACACGGACCGCTTCGAGGAGTCGGGGATGACGATGGCCCGCCCGCGACTCGTCTACACCTCTCGCCGTGGGCGAGGGTCGAAGTGGTAGAGGACGAACGACTCACGGCGAAGCAGGCAGAGGCGCTGCGGACCGAGCTCGAGGAGCTCGAGGGCCCACGGCGCACCGAGGTCGTCGCCGCGATCAAGAAGGCCCGCGAGTACGGCGACCTCTCCGAGAACTTCGAGTACCACGCCGCCAAGAACGAGCAGGGGCTGCTCGAGGCGCGGATCCGCACGCTCCGCCACCGGCTCGACAACGCGACGATCGTCGAGGAGGCGACCGGCGGAGTGGTCGGCGTCGGGTCGGTCGTCGAGATCGTCGATGAGAGCGGCGAGACGATGACGGTCGAGGTCAGCGCCGTCGGTGGCGGCGGCACCGTGTCGCCGACCTCGCCGCTCGGGTCGGCGGTGCTCGGGCGCAAGCCTGGCGACACCGTCGACGTGGCGGCGCCCCGGGGGTCGTGGCGCGCCACGATCCAGGCGATTCGCTGACGGCCATTTGATCGGACCGGCCGATCAAATGGCTAGCGGCATCGATCCGAACGCATCCGAGCTCGACAGGCTGGTCGCTCGTTCGCGGCTGATCGGCTCCGATCCGACGCTCGTCCTTTACGGCGGGGGCAACACCTCGACCAAGCTCGTCGAGACCGACCACCTCGGCCGCGAGCGCCGCTCGATCCGGATCAAGGGAAGCGGCTCCGACCTCGCGACGGCGACGGCCGCCGACTTCCCCGGGCTCTGGCTCGACGACCTGCTACCGCTGCGCGAGCGCGAGGCGATGACAGACGAGGAGATGATCGCCTACCTCGCGCGCTCCCTCGTCGACCCGGAGGCGCCGCGGCCCTCGATCGAGACGCTCCTGCATGCGTTCCTGTCGGCGACGCATGTCGACCATGTCCACGCCGACGCGATCTGCTCGCTCGCGAACGCTCCCGACCCGGAGGCGGCGGTGCACGAGGCGCTCGGCGCGGATGTGGCCGTCGTCCCGTACCTGAGGCCCGGATTCGAGCTCTCGAAGCGGGTCGCCGAGCTCGCGGATGCGCGGGCCGTCGTGCTCGCGCACCACGGTCTCGTCACCTGGGGCGACACGCACGACGAGTCGTACGAGCTCACGCTCGAGCTGGTCGAGCGCGCCCGCCGATACCTCGCGGTGCCGGCGCCCGAGCCGGAGCTACCCGAGCCGGACGGCCCGATCGTCGAGAGCTTCCTCGTGCGGCTCCGCGGGCGGCTCTCGTCGGAGCGGCGCATGGTGCTCGCGACCGACCGCTCGCAGCGTGCGCTCGCGGACCGGCCGGACGCAGAGCGGATCGCGTCGATGCGCAGCACCCCCGATCACATGCTCCGGATCGGCGCGCGCACCAGCGTGACCGCGCTCGACGGCGACACGGCGGATGGCACGGTGTTAGACGCCACCGTGTTTCTCGTCCGCGGCCTCGGCGCTGTCGCGGCCGGGCCCGACAGCCGGGCGGCACGGATGCGCGCCGAGATCGCGGCCCACACCCACACCTCGGTCGCCGCGACCCTCGACCGGTTCGGCGTCGCGAGCTGGCTCACCGAGAACGAGGTCGAGGACTTCGAGACCTGGCCCCTCGAGCTGCACAAGTTGACGCTGCTGCCGCCGCCTCCGGAGCTGGCCGGCCACGTCGTGCTGGTCACGGGCGCGGCCTCGGGCATCGGCCGGGACGTCGCCCGTGACCTCGCCGCTCGTGGCGCGCATCTCGTGCTCGCGGACATCGACGGCGACGGGCTCGAGGAGCTCGACCGCTCGGTCGGGGTCGCCGGGGACCTCACCGACGCCGCCGTCGTCGACCGCGTCGTGCACACCGCCGTCGCGAGCTTCGGCGGCCTCGATGCCGTCGTCCTGAACGCGGGGATCGCCGCCACGGGGCGCCTCGAGGAGCTCGCCGACTCGGTCTGGGAGCGCAGCCTCGATGTGAACCTCACCTCGCATTTCCAGCTGACCCGCCGTGCCACCCGGTTGCTGCGGGAGCAAGGCATCGGCGGCAGCCTCGTCTACGTCGCGTCGAAGAACGCGTTCCAGCCTGGTCCTGGATTCGGCCCGTACTCGGTCGCGAAGGCCGGCCTCGTGCAGCTGATGCGGATCGCCGCGCTCGAGGGCGGCAAGGACGGCATCCGCGCCAACGCCGTCAATCCCGACGCGATCTTCACCGGCTCGAAGCTCTGGTCGGAAGAGCTCCGGCGCGAGCGCGCCGAGGCCTACGGCATCCCGGTCGAGGACGTCGAGGCCTTCTACGCGTCCCGGAGCCTGCTCGGCCGTCCGGTTACCGGCGCCGATGTCGCCGAGGCGGTCGCGTTTCTCGTCTCCGACCGGTCGAAGGCGACGACGGGCGCCGTGATCCCGGTCGACGGCGGCGTCCCGGCCGCCTTCCCTCGCTGAGCCCCAAGGATGGCCGAGTAGCGTGCAACACTGAGCCATGGCCAAGGGCTCGAGGACGGCCAGCATCGGGCGCCTGGGCGAGATCGCCCAGGTCGCGGTGCGCCACGGGTTCGGATTCGTCCTCGAAGGGCGGCGCGCGCCCGCGTCGGAGAGCGCGTCCGTCCGCGGGCGTCATCTGCGCGAGATGCTCGACGAGCTCGGTCCCACGTTCGTGAAGTTCGGGCAGCTCCTCTCGACGCGGCCTGACATCGTCCCTCCCGAGATCATCGCCGAGCTTCGCGGTCTCCAGGACGACGTCACGCCGTTCCCCTACGCGGACGTCGAGCGGGTCGTGCTCGAGGACCTGCACCAGCCGATCGGGCGCCTCTTCGTGGAGTTCGAGGAGCAGCCGATGGCCGCCGCATCGATCGGGCAGGTGCACCGCGCCGTGCTCCCGAACGGCCGCCGGGTCGCGGTGAAGGTTCAGCGGCCCAACGCCCCGCGCCAGATCGAGAGCGACATCCAGCTTCTCGAGCAGGCCGCGCGGATCGTCAAGGAGCGGGTGCGAGCGCTCGATTTCATCGACACCCGTGAGATCATCGACGAGTTCGCCCGCTCGATCCGCCAGGAGCTCGACTACCGGCAGGAGGCCCGCAACGCCCAGGCGTTCCACCGAAACTTCGCGGGCCATCCTCACGTCGTCGTGCCGCGTACCTACTGGAGCTACACGAGCCAGCGCGTCCTGACGCTGGAGTACCTCGACGGGATTCAGCTCGCCGATCTCGAGGTCGACCAGTGGACGATGGAGCAGCGCCGTCGCCTCGCCTACGTCATCGCCGAGGCATGGCTGACGATGATCTTCCGTCACGGGTTCTTCCACGGCGACCCGCACCCGGCGAACATCCTCGTGCTCTCGCCGGAGCGCATCGGCCTCGTCGACTTCGGCCTCTCGGGGAAGCTCACCGACCGCGACCTCTCGAAGCTCACGAGCCTCTTCATCGACGCGGCAAACGAGAACATCGAGCTGCTTCCCCGGCGCCTCGCCGATCTCGGCGTGCGTTACCCGAAGGGAAGGGAGGAGGAGTTCATCTCGGAGCTCCACACGATCTATTCGCGCTACTACGGCTCGAGCCTGAGCGAGATCGACCCGATTCAGGTGATCCGCGAGACGTTCGGCCTGATCTACTCGATGAACCTGCGGCTGCCCTCGCGGTTCGTGATGCTCGACAAGACGATCGCGACGATCGGCTCGGTGGGCGCTGACCTGTACCCGGGATTCAACGTCTTCGAGGTCGCGAAACCGTACGCGCGAGGACTGATGATGGACCGCTTCACCCCGAGGCGCATCGCCGCGCGTGCGAAGCGCGAGGGGATCCAGCTCACCTCGATGGCGGCGGCGCTGCCGTACCAGGTCTACGACACGCTCGAGCAGGTGCGGGAGGGCGAGATCGAGATCGGGTTCGTCCACAAGGGGCTGGACGATCTGATGCACAAGCTCGACGTCGTCTCGAACCGACTCGTCGTCGCCCTCATCGTCACCGGTGGGCTGATCGGATCGAGCCTCATCGGCATCTTCGCGAAGACCGGGCCGCACCTGCTCGGCCTGAACCTCGTCGCCGCAGTCGGCTTCTTCGCCTCCGGCGTGCTGGGAATCTGGCTCCTGGTCGGAGTCATTCGATCCGGGCGCCTCTGACGACGACCTCCGCCCGCCGAATCGCCTTGCTCGCCCATCTGGCCTGGGCCCCCAAGGGCTCGGCCGGGCCGGCCGGCTGAGGATGAATCGTCACAGACTCGGCGCAAAGGACATCTAGGCGCCGAAGCGAGCCGCCGGTACCGTCGGCGGGGTGTCGACGACCGTGCTGCTGGCCGCAGGCCCCGAGACGAGCGAGCCCCTCGAGGGGCCCCTGCGCGACCACGGGTTCGAGATCGCCGGGCCCGGCGCGCGTGCGGACGTCGTGATCGCGGGAGAGGCGAGCGAGGTCGAGCGGCTCTCGGCCGAGGCGCCCGTCATCCTGCTCGGCGGCGCCGACGACGCGCCCGTAGACCGGGTGCTCGCGTTCCGGCGCGGCTGCGACGACTACGTCGCCCGTCCGTTCCACCACGAGGAGCTCGTAGAGCGGATCCGGGCCGTGCTCCGGCGGCGTCGGACGGCCGAGCCTCGTGTGCTCTACGTCGGCGAGCTGCGGGTCGACGAGGTGAGCCGGATCGCCACCTTGTGCGATGTCGCGCTCCGCCTCTCGCAACGCGAGCTCTCGCTGCTCGCCGTGCTCGCGAGCGAGCCGACCCGCGTCTTCACCCGGCCCGAGCTCCTGCGCTGGGTCTGGAACTGGCCGGAGTCGACCACGACCCGAACCGTCGAGACCCACGCCTCACGACTCCGCCGCAAGCTCCGGGCGGTCGATCCCGACACCCCCTGGATCGACAACGAGTGGGGAGTCGGGTACCGCCTGATCGGGTTGCATCCCGAGTCTTAGAAGAGCGTCGCGCCCTCCAGTTCGAGCAGGAGCTTCTTCGCAGGAAGCCCGCCGCCGTAGCCCGTGAGGGAGCCGTTGGCGCCGACGATCCGGTGGCAGGGAAGCACGATCGGGATCGGGTTGCGGTTCATCACCGTGCCGACGGCGCGGGCGGCCTTCGGGCGGCCGACCAGGGCGGCGAGGTGGCCGTAGGTGTCGGTTTGGCCGTAGGGGACGCGGGCGAGCTCCACAAGCACCGCCTCGTGGAACGGCGCGACGCGGAGGTCGATCGACAGGTCGAACTCACGCCGCCGGCCCTCGAAGTACTCGTCGAGCTCGCGGCGTACCTCGTCGAGGGGCATGCGGAGGACGCGAGCGCCGAAGACACGAGCCACGGCCTCGTCCTGCCCTTCGACGGTGTAGGAGATCCGGCAGAGCCCGCGCTCCGTGGAGGCGACGAAGAGGTCGCCGACGGGCGAGTCGACGACGTCGTAGCGGACGTCGACGATGCCCTCGCGCAGCGCGGCCGCGCGGAAGCGGGCGTCGAGATCAGGCGAGACGTTCAATGGTCCTCCTCAGTCTGCGAACACCGGATGACGCAGCGGCCCGGGCGGCCTCCTCGGAGGAGCCCAGCGCGGCGCCGATCTCGGCATAGGGAAGGTCGTAGCCGTAACGGAGCACGACCGCTGCGCGCTCCGTCGGGGGCAGGCCGACGGTGAGGTGCTCGAGCTCCTCGAATGCGGCGCGCTCCCACTCGCCGTCCGAGCCCGGCTCCTCGACCTGGTCGAGCGCCACGTCGGTGCGGCTCTTCCGCCGCAGGTCGTCCATCGCCACCCGCGTCGCGATCGTGAACACCCAGGCGCGAAGGTGACGGCCGTGCTCGAGACGGTCGTAGGCCCGCAGTGCGCGCAGGAACGTCTCCTGCCACGCATCCTCTGCCCGCGCCCCGAGCAGCCGGCGCAAGTATCCGAGCACCTCGTCGCAGTGCTCGCAGTAGAAACGCTCGAATGGTGGGATTGCCACGGCTTGCATCATGAGGTGTAACGGAGGGCCGACGTCCAGATGTGAGATCGCACTTGAGCTACCGTCGCTGGGGTGAAGATCGCCGTCGTCGGGCACATCGAGTGGGTCGAGTTCGTCGAGGTCGACCGTGTGCCGGCTCCCGGCCAGATTGCGCACGGCACGGACTCGTGGTCGGAGCCGGCCGGCGGAGGCGCGGTCGCCGCCATCCAGGTCCTCAAGCTGAACGGCGCCTGCGACTTCTACACGGCGCTCGGAGACGACGACCTCGGGCGCCGCTCCGTCGAGCGGCTCACGGAGCTCGGCCTCGACCTGCACGTCCAGTGGTTCGGGCAGACGCGCCGGGCGCTCGTGCACGTCGACCGGGACCGCGAGCGGACGATCACCACGGTCGGCGCCAAGCTGCTCCCGGCCGGGCCGCTACCCCTCGACGGCTACGACGGCGTGTTCTTCGTCGCCGGTGACGTGGCCGCGCTCCACTCGGCACGCGCGGCCCGTTACCTCGCCGCCACTCCACGCGAGGTTCCCACCCTGAGCCAGGGCGCCGTCCGCCTCGACCTGCTGGTCGGCAGCGGCACCGACCCGGGCGAGCAGTACGACGGGAGCCTCGACGTGGGCGTCTTCGTCGCCACGGAGGGCGCGCGGGGCGGCGTCGCGAACGGGCATCGGTTCGAGGCCGCCACGCGTCCCGGACCGCTCCAGGACGCCTACGGCGCGGGAGATTCGTTCGGCGCGGCGCTGTTCTTCGCCCTTGCCCGCGGCGACTCGCTGAACGCCGCTCTCGAGCTGGCGTCCCGAGCGGGCGCCGCCGTCGTCACCGGAAAGGGGCCGTATTCGGCACAAATCACTCGCTAGGTGTGGACAAGTGGGACGTTCTGGGTTAAAGTGGGGCCAAGTGGAATGCTGCTCGGCGAATATGACCACACCCTCGACGACAAGAACCGCCTCACCCTGCCGGCGAGGCTCCGGGCAGAGCTCGGGGATGAGGTCGTGATCACCCGCGGCCTGGATGGATGTCTCTTCCTCCATTCCAGGGCCGCGTTCGAGGTCCTTGCGGCCCGGATGGGGACGCTCGATCCCTTCGACCGCGACGCGCGCCGGCTCCAACGCCACTTCTATACCGGCGCGCCCCTCGCCGAGCTCGACAAGGCGGGACGCATGGTGCTCCCCGCCAAGCTCCTCGAGGAGTACGGGATCGGCCGCGAGGTCACGATCGCCGGCGTCTACGACCACCTCGAGATCTGGGATCGCGCCGCGTGGCGCGAGCAGCGCAATGCCGAAGGGAGCGCGGAAGATGTTGCCGAGCGTCTTGCCAACCGAGACTGATCACGTCCCCGTCCTCGCCGACGAGGTCCTCGCCGCACTCGACCCGCGGCCCGGCCAGACGATCGTCGACTGCACGTTCGGCGCCGGCGGTCACTCCGAGCTCCTCGTCGGACGGCTGCGCGGTGAGGGCAAGCTCATCGCGATCGACCGCGACCCGACCGTCGCGCCGTACTTCGAGCGGCTCCGCCGATCGACGTCGGCCAAGACCCGCCTCCTGCACGGGGAGTTCTCGCAAGTGCTCGAGGGCCTTGCCGGGAACGGCGTGCGCGCGGACGGGATCCTGCTCGACCTCGGCGTCTCCTCGATGCAGCTCGACCGCCCCGAGCGGGGCTTCTCGTACGCCGCCGACGCGCCACTCGACATGCGCATGGACCCATCGGCCGATCTCACCGCCGCAGACGTCGTCAACGAGACCAACGAGTGGGAGCTCGCGGACATCTTCCGGCGCTACGGCGAGGAGCGCTACGCACGCCAGATCGCCCGAGCGGTCATCCGCCGCCGGTCGAAGCAGCCCTTCGAGCGCACGGGCGACCTCGTCGAGGTGATCAAGCAGGCGATGCCCGCCCCGGCGCGCTTCGGCGAAGGCCATCCCGCGAAGCGGGTCTTCCAGGCGCTCAGGATCGAGGTCAACGACGAGCTCGGCGCACTCGAGCGCGCGCTGCCGGCCGCGCTCGAAATGCTGCGGCCGCACGGGCACCTCGCAGTGATCTCGTTCCACTCGCTCGAGGACAGGCTCGTCAAGCGATTCATGCGTGACGGCGAGCACGGCTGCACCTGTCCGCCGGACTTCCCGGTGTGCGCCTGCGGCTCGACGCCGACGCTACGCGCGATTCCCAGGCGGGCGATCCGGCCCTCGGCGGCCGAGATCGCCCGCAACCCGCGCTCGGCCTCGGCGCGCCTCCGGGTGGCGGTCAAGGTTGGCTAGCACCCGCGCGGCCACCGTCGCTGCGCCCGCACGCACCCGGACGCGCCCCGAGCGCAAGCCGGCGGCCGCGACTCGGCCGAAGCCGGGCCCGAAGCCGACGCCGAAGGCGAAGCCCAGGGCGCGCCGCCACTATCGCAGCCGCGCGGGCATTGCCTGGATCGTCGTCGGCGCCTTGCTCCTCGCCGGCGTCGTCTTCGTGAACCTCGCCGTGCTTCGTCTGAACCTCCGCCTCGACTCGGCCACCCAGGAGCGCACCAAGCTCCGGGCCGAGAACGCGGCGCTCTCCTCGCAGCTCAGCTCGGCGCTGGCGTCGCCAAGGATCCAGGCGCTCGCGCATCAGCAGGACGGCCTTACGCAGGCCGACCCGTCGACGATCGGCTACATCGACCTGGGCCGCTGATGGCTTCGCCGATGCGCGAGAGGCACGCGAACCGCCGGATCCGGCTCCTGCTCGCGATCTTCGCGCTCGTCTTCGCCGCGATGCTCGCACGCGCGGCCTGGCTGCAGGGCGTCCAGGCGGCGCATCTCTCGGCGCTCGCCAAGAACCAGCACGAGGAGACCCAGACGATCCCCGCCGGTCGGGGGACGATCTTCGACCGGACCGGCGTCCAGCTCGCACTCGGCGAGCAGACGACGACCGTCTTCGCCGACCCGTACCTCGTGCGGAACGCCCGTGCGATCGCCGTCGCGGCGCACGACGTGTTCGGCGTCGACCCGAACACGCTCCTGCCCGAGCTCATGAACAAGAAGAGCAGGTTCGTGTACGTGAAGCGCTTCGCCGACCCGAAGACCGCGGAGCTGTTCCTGAAGAAGCGCTTCCGCGGCGTCGAGTCGTACCCCGAGGAGCTGCGGACATACCCGCAGGCCGGCGTGGGCGCGCAGGTGCTTGGTTATGCGGGGATCGACGGCCACGGGCTCGGGGGGCTCGAGCTGCAGTACGACCACAAGCTCGCCGGCCGCGTCGGCAAGCAGACAATCGTCCGCGATCCGACCGGGCGAACGATCGACGTGATCAGCTCGCGACCCGCTTTGCAAGGGGCCGACATCTTCACGACCCTCGACCACACGATCCAGGCGCAGGCCGAAAAGGTGCTGCGTGAGACCGTGTCCAAGTGGGGCGCGAAGGACGCGACCGCGATCGTCCTCGACCCTTCGACGGGCGAGGTGCTCGCAATGGCGCAGACCCCCGGCTACGACGCGAACAACACCTCGAACGTCGCCCGCTACTCGCCGGGCCTTCTCCGCAACCGGGCGGTGACCGATGTCTACGAGCCCGGCTCGACGTTCAAGCTCGTGACGATTACCGGCGCCCTTTCCGAGCGCCTCGTGACCCCGAACACGCGGTTCACCCTTCCCTACCTCTTCCGGTACGGCTCGTGCCTGCAGTGCGCAGTGCACGACGCCGAGCTTCGCGGGACTGTGAACTACTCGGTCTCGCAGATCCTCGAGTTCTCCTCGAACGTCGGAGCGGTCACGCTCGCCGAGAAGCTCGGGCCGCAGGGGCTCGCGAACTGGGTGAAGAAGTTCGGGTTCGGCTCGACGACCGGCATCGACTTCCCCGGTGAGAGCCCGGGCTTCGTGCTTCCGCTCGAGCAGTGGAGCGACCCGACGATCGGCAACGTACCCATCGGGCAGGGGATCTCGGTCACGCCGATCCAGATGGCATCGGTGTATGCAGCGGTCGCGAACGGCGGCGTCTGGATCCAGCCGCACCTCGTCGAGCGTGTCGGCGGGCACGCGCCGGAGAAGTGGACGAGGCGCCGGCTGATGTCCGCCGACGTCGATCGCGAGATCAAGAAGATGCTGACCGGGGTCGTCTCCGTGCAGGGCGGCACGGGCAACGAGGCGCAGATCCCGGGCTACACGGTCGCCGGGAAGACCGGCACCGCTCAGGTGCCGACGGCCCACGGCTACTCGACGAGCGACTACACCGCGTCGTTCGTCGGCATGGTGCCCGCGTCGCATCCGAGGCTCGTCGTGCTCGTCAAGGTCGACGCGCCGCGCGGCTCGATCTTCGGGGGCGTGGTCGCCGCGCCTGCGTTCGCCGCGATCGCGAAGTTCGACCTCCAGTACCTCGAAGTACCTCCGGACGCGCCGAAGACACAGACGACGGCCGGGTAGCGCGAGGCATTAGCATCAGCGCCCGGGATGAACCTGGAGCGCTTCATCGCGGCGCTCGGGCCGGGCGAGGTCGTCGGCGGGGGAGAAAGCGAGCCGGGCTCGGTCGAGATCTCGGATCTCGCCTACGACACACGTGCCGTCAGCCCGGGCGCGCTCTTCTTCTGCGTTCGTGGGCGGAACGCGGACGGCCACGCCTTCGCCGCGACCGCGGCGGCGCTCGGGGCGGCCGCGCTGGTCGTCGACCACTCGCTCGACATCGGGGTGCCCCAGCTCGTCGTGGCCGACGTTCGCTCGGCGATGCCGGTCGCGGCTCGTCTCTTCTTCGGCGATCCGTCCCGCGAGCTCGAGGTCGCCGGCGTCACCGGCACGAACGGGAAGACGACGACGGCGTTCCTGCTGCGGTCGATCTTCGAGGCCGCCGGATGGCCGTCGGGCCTGCTGACGAACATCGAGCGGTGCGTCGGCGGCGAGCAGCGGCCGACCGGGCTGAACACCCCCGAGGCGATCGACCTGCAGCGGCTCCTGCGGGAGATGGCCGATGCCGGCGACCGCGCCTGCGTGCTCGAGGCGACCTCGGAGGCGGGAGCGCAGGGCCGTCTCGAGGGGACGACGTTCGCGGTGCTCGTGTTCACGAACCTCACCCAGGACCACCTCAACTTCCACGGGACGATGGAGGCCTACTACCAGGCGAAGGCGGCACTCTTCGCCCAGGCCGACAGGGCCGTCGTGAACGTCGAGGGCGAGTGGGGAAAGCGGCTCGCGTCCGAGTTGCCCGACGCGATCACCTTCGACGCCGCCTCGAACGCGCTCGACGGGATCGAGCTGCGCCTGCGCGGCGCCTTCAACCGGGAGAACGCGATCGGCGCGGCGCTCGCGGCCGAGGCGCTCGAGGTGGAGCCCGAGGCGATCAAGCGCGGGCTCGAGTCGGTCGCGGGCGTCCCCGGCCGGTTCGAGTCGATCGACGCCGGGCAACCGTTCACCGTGATCGTCGATTACGCCCACACGCCCGACTCGCTCGCGAACGTGATCTCGACGGCGCGAGGGCTCGGCGAGGGGCGGGTGACGGTGGTGTTCGGCGCCGGCGGCGACCGCGACCGCGGCAAGCGCCCGCTCATGGGCCGGGTGGTGGCGGAGCTCTCCGACCGGGCGATCCTCACGTCTGACAACCCGCGGTCCGAGGATCCCGAGGCGATCGCCGCGGACGTGGCTTCCGGGGCGCTCGGCCCGCTCGAGCAGGAGCTCGACCGGCGCGCCGCCATCGAGCTTGCGCTCTCCGGAGCCGGGCCGGGTGACGTGGTCGTCATCGCCGGGCGTGGGGCGGAGCCCGAGCAGGAGCTCGCCTCCCGGAAGGTGCCGTTCGACGACCGAGCAGTCGTACGCGAGGTACTGAGTCGATGATCGAGGTACCGGCCGGGTGATCCCGCTCGAGCTTGGCCTGATCGAGCCGCTCGGCGGGCTGACGGCGCGCCCGTGGGCCGACTCGGTTACGGGCATGCAGATCGACTCCCGCCGCATCGAGGAGGGCGACCTCTTCGTCGCGATCGGCGGCGGCACCGACTTCGTCGCGCACGCGCTCGCCCGCGGAGCGGCCGCGGCGCTCGTCCCCGCTGACGAGCACGGGGCGCTGGCGGCGATCTCTGGAGCCGTGCGCGACCGCTCGACGGCGCGTGTGGTGGGGATCACCGGCGCGACCGGGAAGACGACGACGAAGGACATCCTTGCCGCTCTCTGCTCGCCGCACCTGAAGACGGTCGCATCCGAGGGAAACTTCAACAACGAGCTCGGCGTGCCGCTGACGCTGTGCCGGATCGATCGCGACACAGAGCTCTGCATCGTCGAGATGGGGATGCGCGGCCTCGGGCAGATCGCCTACCTCGCCTCGTTCGCACGGCCGGATGTCGCCCTGATCACGAACATCGCGCCGGTCCACCTCGAGCTCGTCGGGACGATCGAGAACGTGGCGAAGGCGAAGGCCGAGCTTGTCGAGGCGCTTCCGCCGGGAGGAATCGCTGTCGTGCCCGAGGAGCCGCTGCTCGAGCCGTACCTGCGGAGCGACATCGACGTGCGGCGGTTCGGGACGATCCGCGAGCTCGGGCGTTACCGGGTCGGCGGGCGGGAGATCTCGGTAGAGACGAACTACCGGGCGCCACATCAGCTGCAGAACACGCTGGCTGCTCTGACCGTCTGCGACGCGCTCGGCGTGCCGCTTCCCGACGGCGGGACGCTCGAGGTCGCCTTCAGCCCGCTGCGTGAAGAGGTGCTCGAGCTCGACGGCGGGGTGACCCTGATCAATGACTGCTACAACGCGAGCCCGGCGTCGATGCGAGCGGCGCTCGAGCACCTCGCGGAGCTCGCGGGCGACCGCCGGCGCGTGGCGGTGCTCGGGGAGATGGCGGAGCTGGGGGAGGAGGCCGAGGTCTTCCACCGCGAGGTCGGCGAGGAGGTCGCGCGGTCGGGCGTCGCCGTGCTCGTCGCGGTCGGCCCGCTGGCCGAGGGGTACGCGGCCGCCGCGGACGGCGTCGAGACTCGTTCGGTCGACGACGCCCAGGCGGCTGCCGATACCGTGTCTGAGCTCCTCCGTCCCGGCGACGTCGTCCTCGTCAAGGGCTCGCGGGCGGTGGGACTCGAAGCGGTGGCAGCGAATCTGATGGCCTGATGGCACACGTTCTCGTTGCGGCCCTCGTCGCGCTCATCATCGCGATCCTCGCCGGCCCGTTCTTCATCGACTTCCTGCGGCGCCACTCCCTCGGGCAGACGATCCGCGAGGAGGGCCCCGAGCACCACTCGGTGAAGCAGGGGACGCCGACGATGGGCGGCGTTCTGATCGTGATTGCGGCGACGATCGCTTTTTTCGCCACCTCCGTTCGCACCGTGCCCGCGCTCACGATCTACGCGACCTTCCTCGCTTGCGGTGCGATCGGGTTCGTCGACGACCTGATCAAGGTGCGGCACCGCCGCTCGCTCGGCCTGTCGGGCCGGATCAAGATGCTGCTCCTGCTCGCGATCTCGGTGGTGGTCTGCATCGCGGCGGAGCACCAGAAGCTGCGGCACGCGGTCTTCATCCCGATCGTGGACAAGTGGGTGCCGCTCGAGTGGGGCTACTACGTGTTGATCTTCATCGTGATCGCGGGCGCCGCGAACGCCGTGAACCTGACCGACGGTCTCGACGGGCTCGCCGCCGGCACCTCGATCATCTCGCTCTTCACGCTGACCGCGATCGCGGTCACGATCTACATCCGGCAGACCGAGGGCGGGCACCGGATCGCGAACCGGCTCGACGCCGCCTACATCGGGGCCGCGATCATCGGAGCCACCGTCGGTTTCCTCTGGTTCAACGCGTTCCCGGCCGAGGTGTTCATGGGGGACACGGGCGCAATGGCGCTCGGCGGAGCGATCGGCGCCATGGCGATCTTCCTTCAGGTGCCCCTGCTCCTGCTCCTGATCGGCGGCGTGTTCGTCATCGAGGCCCTGTCGGTGATGCTGCAGGTGATCTCGTTTCGCTGGTTCGGGAAACGCATCTTCCTGATGGCGCCGATCCACCACCACTTCGAGATGAAGGCATGGTCCGAGACCAAGATCATGGTGCGCTTCTGGATCGTCGCCGGGATCCTGTGCGCCGGCGGGTTCGCGCTCTTCTACAAGTACTACCCGTTCATCAGGCCCCAGTGAAGATGATTCAGTGAGAGTGCTCGTCTACGGCTTGGCGCGCTCGGGCGAGGCGGCGGCCGCGGCTCTCGAGGAGCGCGGCGACGACGTCCTCGAGGTCGACCGGTCGCTCGGAAACGAGGACGATCTCTCGCTGCTCGACGGCGTGGAGTTGGTCGTCAAGTCGCCGGGCGTGCCGGGCGAGCGGCCGCTCGTCGAGGAGGCGCGACGCCGCGGGATCCCGGTGTGGTCGGAGCTCGAGCTCGGGTGGCGGCTGCTCGCGCCGGGCGGGAGCCGGTTCGTCGGCGTCACGGGCACGAACGGCAAGTCGACGACGGTCGAGCTGCTCGGCGCGATCTTCCGTGCGGCGGGAAAGGACGTCGCCGTCGCCGGAAACATCGGTACGCCGCTTTCTTCGATCGACTCGGCCGAATGGGTCGTCTGCGAGGTGTCGTCATTCCAGCTCGAGGACGTCCACGAGCTCGCCCTGGACGTGGCGGTGCTGCTCAACCTCGAGCCGGACCACCTCGACCGGCACGGGAGCTTCGACGCGTACCGCGACGCGAAGCTGCGGATCTTCGAGCGGGCCGCCGTCGCGGTCGTGCCCGCAGGCTCGGGCCTCGAGGGGATCGAGTTCTCCGCAGGCGATCCTCTGCCCGCGGAGCCGTCGATCCGAGGCCGGCACAACCGCGAGAACGCGGCCGCGGCCACGGCCGCAGCGCGTGCGGCCGGCATCGACGACGAGGCGATCGCGCAGGCGCTCAGCACGTTCCCCGGGATCGCGCACCGCCTGGAGCCGGTGGGAGAGGCCGGCGGCGTGCGGTTCGTGAACGACTCGAAGGCGACGAACGTCGCCGCCGCTCTGCGGGCCCTCGAGGCGTACTCCGAAGAGCCCGTCCATCTGATCCTCGGCGGCTCGCTGAAGGGCGAGGGCTTCGCCCCGCTTGCGGCGGCGATCGGACCGAATGTCCTCTCGATTCATCTCGTCGGCGAGGCGGCGCCCGAGCTCGAGGACGCGATCGGCGCCGGCCGTGCCCACGACGACGAGACTCTCGACGCCGCCGTGCGCCATGCCGCCGCGGACGCGAGCCCCGGCTCGGTCGTCCTCCTGAGCCCTGCCTGCGCGAGCTACGACCAGTACGACAACTTCGAGCGCCGCGGCGAGCACTTCAAGCGCCTCTTCGAGCACCTGGCTCCGCCAGGCTAGGGCTAGGAGCTCTCAGCCGGCGCGAGGCGCTGCCAGGCCTCGAGAAGCCTCGCGGAATGCTTCGTGCCGGGCGGGATCAGCTCCGATGCGCGGGTGAACTCGGCGCGCGCGGACGACTCGGCGCCCATCGCAGCGAACGACTCGGCGAGCGCCCAGTGGGCCCGGCCGCGGATCGTCGGATCCTCCCGGTTGCCGAGGACGCGGATCGCCTCGTTCGCCCGGTCGACGCCCTCCGCCGGATCGCCCTTGCGCGCCGCGACGAACGCCTGCTGGATCAGCAGATAGGCGAGGTCCTGGACGTCGGCGTCGACGGGGAGGATCCGCTCGGCGACTTCGAGGTGCTCTGACGCGTCGGCGGTGTTCCCGTCCCAGAGGGAGATCTCGGCTGCAAGGAGGTGCGCCTTCGCAAGGTGGGAGCTGTCCTCCGTCGACTCGAGCAGGCCGATCGCACGGTTGATGGCGATCCGTGCGACGTAGTAGTCGCCGGTGTGTGCGGCGAGCCGCGCGCTCGACCAGTGGAGCCTGATCTTCGTGTAGGGGTCGCTGCTCGAGCTCGCGTGCTCGAGGGCGAAGTCCAGGGCCGCCCGCGCGTCCTCGAGCGCTCCGATGTCGACGCAGACGAAGCTCAGGTAGATCGAGAAGCGAACCGCCGTGACCGTGTTGTCCGCAGCAGCGGAAAGCGCCTCCTCCATGCACGTCCGGAAGAGTGCGGCCGCTTCGGGCTCACGCCCGGAGGCGCCGTACGAGTGCCCGAGGGTGATGAACGCGTCGGTGTGGGTCATCGGGGTGACCCAGTCCTCGGCGACCGCGGGCTCGAGGTGGTCGATCGCGGCGGCATGGTTGCCACGCTGGGATGCGAGTGCCCCCAGGAGGAGTTGGGCGCGCGTCACGGCGCGGGCATGTCCGGCCGTCCTCGCGCCTGCGAGCACCTCCTCGAGCGACGACTCGAGCGCCTCCTGATCGCTGCCGAGACGGAGCGCGAGCTCGGCGTCGTCGAGCCAGAACTCACGCACCTCGGTCTCGGGGACGTCGGAGCCGGTCTCGAGGTACTGGGCGGTGATGCCGAGCTTCGGCGCGATCTTCCGGAGCGCCTTCACCGACGCATTGCGCTGGCCGCGCTCGATCTTCGAGATGTACTGGGCCGAGACGCCCGGCGCGATCAGGTCGCGCTGCGTGAGCCCACGTTCCTGACGAACGCGCCGTAGGCGCTCACCAATCGTCTCGGACCCCGACATCGGGGGGAAATCGTAGCCGGTTGCTCCGCGATCGGTGGACCTGCGAAACGGTGTTGGCCGATCTCGTTTGTACTTTCGTCGATGACCCTCGGATCAGGCGAAAGGAGGTGAGTCCGGTAATGAAGTTGCGCGCCCTGCTGCTGATCGCGACGCTGTCTTCTGTTGCTGCCTTTGTGGCGGAATGGGGCTGGGGCTGCCCATCGAGTCGCCTCTTCGTCGGGGCGGGGGGCCCCGGGCTCCCCGCCCGTCCTTTCTTGCGACCGGTGCGAGGAATCGGGTCTTCGCGGGCGAAATCGATCCGGATGAGACGGGGGGAGATCGAGTCGAGGATCCTCATCCTCGTCACGCTCGCCCTCGTCGCCTTCGGGATCGTGTGCGTGTACTCGGCGACCTCGGCGCCTGCCGCGGTGGGAGGCGGTAACCCGAACTTCTACGTCGAGCGCCAGGGGATGTACGCGTTCCTCGGCATCGTCCTGATGGTCGTCGCTCAGCGATGGGACTACCGTCGCCTCCGCGCGCTCGCGCCGGCCCTCGTCGTCGCCTCGCTCGCCCTTCTCGCTGCGGTGCTCGTGATCGGCCCGGCGGTCAACGGCGCCCGGCGCTGGATCTCGATCGGTCCCGCCGTCTTCCAGCCCTCGGAGCTCGCCAAGCTCTCGCTCGCCGTCTGGGCCGCCGCTTACCTCTCGCGTCGCGCGCCGCCGCGAACGCTCAAGCAGCTCGCGCGCCCGATGGGGCTGCTCGCGGGCGTGTACGCGCTCCTCCTCCTTGCCGAGCCGGACCTCGGCACGGCGATCGCGCTCTTCCTGATGCTCGGCGCCGTCCTACTCGTCGCCGGGACGCCGGGCAGGCTGCTCGTCGCCGCCGGGCTGATCGCGGGAGCGATCGGGACGCTCGCGATCTGGATCGAGCCCTACAGGCGCGCGCGCTTCTTCTCGTTCCTCAACCCCTGGCACGACGCGCAGGGAACCGGCTTCCAGATCGTGCAGGCGATGATCGGGATGGGCTCGGGCGGGATCTTCGGCGTCGGGCTCGGGAACGGCGTCCAGAAGCTCTTCTATCTCCCGGAGGCGCCCACCGACATGATGCTCGCCTCGATCGGCGAGGAGCTCGGCCTTGTCGGCGTGACCGGCGTGATCCTGGCCTACGGCGTCTTCGGCTACGCAGGGTTCCGGATCGCGCTCGGATGCCGTGACCCGTTCGGGAAACGCCTCGCCGTGGCTCTCACCATGCTCGTCTGCGGGCAGGCTGCCGTGAACATCGCCGCCGTGATGGGCGTCGCTCCGCTCACCGGCATCCCGCTCCCCTTCCTCTCATACGGCGGCTCGAGCCTCGTCGTACTGCTCGCCTCGGTGGGAATCCTCCTTAACATCGCTTCTCGTGGGAGCGCAGAGACAGCTTCGGTGCGTGATCGCGGCCGGGGGAACGGCCGGGCACGTCCTGCCGGCCCTCGCAGTGGCGGACGCCCTGACGGAGCGGGGCGTGTACGTGACGATCGCCGGGTCGCCGGATCGCGTCGAGGCGCAGCTCGTCCCTGACGCCGGCTACGAGCTCGATACCTTCAAGATCACCGGCTTTCCCCGGCAGCCGACGCCGGCGTTCTTCAGGTCGCTCTACCGCGCCGGGGTCGCGCCGCGGGCCTGCCGCGCGATTCTCCGGAGGCGCCGGTGCGACGTCGTCTACGGTGCCGGTGGGTACGTCGCCGGGCCGATGGTCCTCGCCGCCTCGACGATGCACATCCCGGCGGCGCTCTCGGAGGCCGATGCGCACCTAGGGCTCGCGAACCGGATGGCGCTTCCCTTCGCGAAAATGGTGTTCCTTTCCTACCCGAACGAGGGCCGGCACGAGCCGCGCTTCCGTGTCGTCGGCCGGCCCATCCCCGCCCGCGCCCGCCCGATCTCGATGGACGAGGCGCGCGAGATCTTCGAGCTCCCGCCCGACGGCCCGGTGCTCCTCGTCGCGGGGGCGCTCGCAGGCGCTCGCTCGATCAACGAGACGATGATCGAGGCGTTCGGCGAGATCGGCCCGGCAGTCCTGCACATCTCCGGCGAGCGCGACTACTGGTCGCTGAAGGCTCGCGTCCGCCGCGGGGACTACAGGCTGATCCCGTCCACCGAGCGGATCGGTGCCGCGTACTCGGCCGCGGACCTGGTGGTCACGCGTGCCGGGAGCTCGGTCTGGGAGCTCGCGGCCGCAGGGAAGCCTGCGATCCTCGTTCCCTATCCGTTCGCGACCGCCGACCACCAGGCCCTGAACGCCGAGTACTTCGTCAAGGCGGGCGGGGCGATGATGATCCGCGACCTCGACCTCGACGACGTTCCCGACCGCGTCCGGTCGCTTCTCGACGACGCGCCGCGCCTCGAGGAGATGGGCGAGGCGATGCTCCGCGTGGCCAAGCCGAACGCCGCGGACGAGATCGCCGAGGGGCTGATCGCCCTTGCCGGCTCTTGACGGGCGCCGGCTCTGGTTCGTCGGCATCGGCGGGGCCGGCCTCTCCGCGTACGCGCAGCTCGCGCGGTCCTGGGGGGCGGAGGTCGGCGGCTGGGACCGCGTCCGGACGCCGTACCTCGAGCCGCTCCACGGCATCGAGGTCGAGATCTCGCCCGAGCCGATCGTGCCGGATGGCTGGGAGCCGGTCGTCTCGTCGGCCTACCCGGGCGTCGCGGGCACCTCGCGCGCCGACCTGCTCGCGGAGCTCGTCGGGCTGCGCCGATCGATCGTCGTCGCGGGCACGCACGGCAAGGGCACGACGGCAGCGATGATCGCCTTCGCGATCCGCGAGACAGGCGGCGACCCGGCGTGGCTCATCGGCGCTCCGGTGCCACAGCTCGGCAGCAACGCGGGGGCGGGGGAGGGGTGGCTCGTCGTCGAGGGCGATGAGTCCGACCGGACGGTATTCGGGCTTCCGGCGGAGATCGCCGTGGTGACGAACGTCGAGCTCGACCACCACAGCGAGTTCGCCTCGCTCACCGAGCTCGAGGCGGAGTTCGGGCGCTGGACCGAGGCAGCTTCCCGCACGGTGCGGGGCGCTCCTCTCTTCGACGGCCCGCTCGCGCTGCCGGGTGAGCACAACCGCGCGAATGCGGGGACAGCCATCGCGGCGCTCGAGCTCGCGGGGGTCGATCGAGCCGAGGCGGCCGAGGCGCTCGGCCGCTTCACCGGCACCGGCCGCCGCTTCGAGACCTCGGAGGCGGCCGGCGTCACGATCGTCGACGACTACGCCCACCATCCCGCCGAGATCGCAGCCACCATCGCGGCGGCGCGCGAGGCCTTTACGGGGAGGCGGGTGCGGGCGCTCTTCCAGCCGCACCTCGTCTCGAGGACGCGGTACCTCGCCGACGATCTGGGAGCCGCCCTCGCGGCCGCCGACGACGTCGTCGTCACGGACGTCTATCTCGCGCGCGAGGTGCGAGACCCATCGGTGAACGGCAAGCTCGTCGTCGACGCGCTCTCGGATCGCGGCCGCGTCCCGGCGTGGATCCCCGAGGTGGCCGAGGCCGCTGCGTACCTCGCCGGGAGGGCGCGCCCGGGTGACGTGCTGCTCGTCCTCGGGGCCGGCGACGTCGATGCGGCGCCGGCGCTCATCCGCGAACGTCTGGCGGATCGGCGGTGATCAGGCTCGAGGAGGGCGTCCCGCTCTCACGACTCACGACGATCGGCACAGGCGGCCCCGCCCGGTGGCTCGCGCGTCCGGCAAACCTCACCGAGCTCGAGGAGGCCGTCGCCTGGGCGGCCGCCGAGGGGGTGCCGGTCGAGCCCGTCGGGCTGGGATCGAACCTTCTCGCCGCCGACGCGGGCATCGATGCCCTCGTCCTCCGGCTCGAGGGCGACCTGGCCGCGGTGCGGGTCGAGGGCGAGATCCTCGTCGCCGGCGGGGGCGCCAAGAACGCCGTCTGCCTCCACCGCGCCCGCGACGCGGGGCTCGGAGGCCTCGAGTTCGCTTCGGCGATACCCGGCACGGCCGGCGGCGGCGTTCGCATGAACGCCGGTGCCTACGGCCGCGACTGGAGCACGGTGCTGCTCGACGCGCTCGTCGTCGGGCCGGAAGGTACCCGGACGGTCGACCTCGCGGGCCTCGACCTGGCCTACCGCCACTCGAGGCTCGCACCGGGAGACGTCGTCGCGCAGGTCCGGTTCCGGCTGTCGCCGCGCCCGCCCCGCGCGATCCGCGCCGAGATAGCCGAGCTGCTCGCGCAGAGGAAGGCAACGCAGCCGACGACAAAACGGACCTTCGGGAGCGTCTTCAAGAACCCGCGCTCGGGGCCGGGCGCCGGGGCACTGATCGAGGCGTGTGGCCTGAAGGGGCTCCGGATCGGCGGGGCGCTCGTCTCCGAACGGCACGCGAACTTCATCGAGAACGCCGGTGGTGCGACCAGCGCGGATGCGCTGGGGCTGATGGCCGAGTCGCGACGCCGCGTCCATGCGCGCTTCGCCGTCGCCCTCGAGCACGAGGTCCGGTTCCTCGGCCCGATCGCGTTGCCGCCGCTGTAGGGAAACAGCTGTAGGGAAGCAGTGCTCCGCGGCGAAATGGGCTGGGTGCTGACGCCCGTCAAGCCAGTCGTCGTCGGCGCCGCGATCGTCGCGTTCGGGGTGGCGGCCTATCTGGTCGCGCGAGACACGTCCGTGTTCGCCGTGCGCACCATCGAGGTACACAGCGGCTCGCCGAGGGTGAAGGACGAGGTGCAGAAGACGTTGTCGCCCGAGCTCGGGCGGAGCCTGCTCCGGGTCGACGAGGGCGCGCTGACACGACAGCTCGACGCGCTGCCCGACGTCCTCTCGGCCACGTTCGAGCGCTCGTTTCCGAACACGCTCATCGTGACCGTTCACGCCGAGCGGGCCGTTCTGCTCGTGCGCCAGGGATCGAAGAGCTGGGTCGTGTCCGCGCGCGGCCGGGTGATGAGGAAGGTCGGCGACCCGCGCCGCTCCCGGCTGCCTCGCCTGTGGGTCCGAAAAAGCGTCCAGCTCGTGACGGGCGAGACGCTCCCGCTCGACCAGGGACGGGTCGCCGCGGCCGCCGTCGCGCCGATCGCACGACGCGCCTACCCGGGTGGTGTGCGAGCCGTCGTCTCCGGGAAGGAGGCCCTCACGCTCGTGCTCGGCGAAGGAACGGAGGTCAGGCTCGGCGATCTCGGCGATCTTCGACTCAAGCTCGCGATCGCTCGGAGGATCCTCCGAGTGGCCGCCGCGAACGGTGACACCACCCCGGCCTATGTCGACGTCAGCGTCCCCGAACGGCCCGTCCTCGCGGCCCCATAACCCTAAAGTCGAAGGTTTAGGTTGAGCGTTATACTGGTCGAGAGTCTCGTTTTCCGCATTGACACGGGGACCGATTGCCCGTACAGTGGGGTCGAGGAGGTGCTTCGGCTAGCCCCAGCCTGCACTTGATGTCTAGGTTGAGCCAACTTCCGAGTGAACTCGAGATGAGAGATCGTTCCGGTAACTACCTTGCAGTGATCAAGGTCGTCGGAGTCGGCGGCGGCGGCACGAACGCGGTCAACCGCATGGTCGACGCCGGCCTCACGGGCGTCGAGTTCGTGGCCGTGAACACCGACGCGCAGGCACTCCTCATGTGCGACGCCGACGTGAAGATCCACATCGGCGCGAAGGCGACCCGCGGGCTCGGCGCCGGCGCGGACCCGGGCATCGGTCGCGCGGCCGCGATGGAGAGCCGCGACGAGCTGAAAGAGGCGCTGAAGGGCGCCGACATGATCTTCGTGACAGCCGGCGAGGGCGGCGGCACGGGCACCGGCGGCGCACCAATCGTCGCGGAGCTCGCGCGCGAGCTCGAGGCGCTGACGGTCGGCGTCGTCACGCGGCCGTTCAGCTTCGAGGGCCGACGGCGCGGGCAACAGGCCGAGCAGGGCATCTCGGAGCTGTCCGAGAAGGTCGACACGCTCATCGTGATCGAGAACGACCGGCTCCTCCAGGTCGTCGAGAAGAAGACGCCGCTCTCGGAGGCGTTCAAGATGGCCGACGACGTGCTGCGCCAGGGCGTCCAGGGGATCACCGACCTCATCACGGTCCCCGGGATCGTCAACCTCGACTTCGCCGACGTCCGCACGATCATGCGCGACGCCGGCTCGGCGCTGATGGGCATCGGCGTCGCCCAGGGCGAGAACCGCGCCGCAGAGGCCGCCCGGGTCGCGGTCAGCTCGCCGCTCCTCGAGTCGTCGATCGAGGGCGCGACCGGGATCCTGCTCAACATCACCGGCCCGGCCGACCTCGGCCTGTTCGAGGTGAACGAGGCCGCCGAGGTGGTGACCACGGCTGCCGACCAGAACGCGAACGTGATCTTCGGAGCGGTGATCGACGAGGGCCGGGGCGACGAGGTCCGCGTCACGGTCATCGCGACCGGCTTCGGCCAGCAGCGCCGCCGCCGCCCGAGGCTGAGCGACGAGGCGCCGGGGCCGGGCCCCGCGCCCGTCCGCCCGTCGAGCCCCGAGCCGGGCGACCTCGACGTGCCGTCATTCCTGCGCGACTAGACTTCGCCGGGGTACGGATAGCCGTATTCCACGGCGGGCCGGGCTCTGCGACGATTCGGCCATGACGCGCACCGTGCTGATCGTCGACGACCACCCGAGCTTCCGCGCGACAGCCCGGGCAGTGCTCGAGGCCGAGGGATTCGAGGTCGTCGGTGAAGCGCGCGACGGAGCCGAAGCCGTCGAGCTCGCGGCCGCGCTGCATCCCGAGGTCGTCCTCCTCGACGTCCAGCTTCCCGACCAGACGGGGTTCGAAGTCGCCGCCGCTCTCGCCGCGATGAACGGGAGCGGCCCGGCGATCGTCCTCGTCTCGAGCCGCGACGCCTACGACTACGGCGACCTGATCGCGCAGTCCGGGGCCCGCGGGTTCGTGCCCAAGGGCGAGCTCAGCGGGGCCGCCGTGCGCGCCCTACTCGCTTGAGCCGGCGCGCGGTCGAGCTCACGTTCGTCACGGCGGTGCTCGCCGCCGAGGTGGTCGGGGCGATTCTGCTCATCCACGCGAGCGACCACGAGCCACACAAGGTGCTCGCCGCCTCCCTTGCGATCACCGCGGGGTCTCGTTCGTGTTCGCCGGCATGATCGCGCTGAACCTGCGGCCGGAGAACCCGACCGGCCTGTACCTCGCGCTCGTCGGCTTCCTCTGGTTCTTCGGCGCCCTCCCCGAGGCGAACAACAACGTCGTCTACACGATCGGCGCGGCCCTCTCGAACCTCTGCTTCATTCCCTTCGCCGCGCTGATGCTGTCCTTCCCCACCGGTCGCCTCGACCGGACGGGGAAGCGGATCGTCGAGGCGACGGCGTGGTTCGTCGTCCTCGGGCCGCCGATCGTCTTCCTCGTCAGCAAGACGCCGAAGTGGGGCTGCTCCGGCGACTGCCCGGAGAGCGCGATCGTGGTGCGCGACTCCCCGACGCTCGCGCGCATCGTCGAGCTCACCGCGACAGCGGTGACGGCCGCGATCATCGTGTCGCTCGTGGTCGTGCTGGCCGTGCGCTGGCGGGCGGCGACGGCGCCCGCGAGGCGGGTCCTCCTCCCCGTCTACGCGGCCGGCACGGCAACCCTCCTGGCGCTCCTGCTGGGGAACGTCCTCGATGCGTTCAGCACTGCCCTCGACGAGGTCATCGGTGCGCTCTTCCTCGCGCTCTTCCTGCTGGTGCCGTGGGCGTTCCTCTTCGGGATCCTCCGGAGCCGGTTTGCGCGTGGCTCCGTCGCCGGGATGATGGTCGGCCTCGAGCACGGACAACCGCTTCGGCCGGCGATCGCCGAAGCCCTCGGCGACCCATCGCTCGGGCTGGCGTTCTGGCTCGAGGACGAGCAGCGGTGGGTGGACTCGGAGGGGCGGACGCTCGACCTCGAGAATGTCCCGAGCGCCGCCATCACTCTCGTCGAGCGCGAGGGCCGCAGGGTCGGGGCGCTCCTGCACGACGAGTCTCTCGCGGCAGAGCCCGAGCTCGTGGAGAGCGTCACCGCCGCGGCGGCTTTCGCGTTCGACAACGAGCGGTTGCAAGCCGAGCTGCGCCATCAGAACGCGCTGCTGGCGACGATCGTCGACACGGCGCCGAGCCTGCTCCTGACCGTGGACACCGAGGCGCGAATCCGGACGCTCAATCCCGCGACCCTCGACGCGAGCGGCCGGGCCGAGGAGTCGGACGTCCTCGGGCAGTACTTCTGGGACATCTTCATCGACCCGAGCGAGCGTGAGGCGATGCGGGCGCGCTTCTTCGCGGGAGCGCCCGATCACCCGCCCGCGGAGTACGAGAACACGTTCAGCAACGCTCGTGGCGAGCGCATGTCGATCATCTGGCGCGGCGCCCCGGTCAAGGGCGATGCGGGCGAGGTCGAAGGGATCGTCGCCGCCGGCCTCGACGTGACCGACCACCGCCGCGCCGAGGAGGAGATTCGCGCCTCTCGCGGCCGGATCGTGGCGGCCGGCGACGAAGAGCGCCGGCGGCTCGAGCGGAACCTGCACGACGGTGCCCAGCAGCGGCTCGTTTCACTCTCGCTGGCCCTCCGCCTGGCGCAGTCGAGGCTCGAGTCGGATCCGGCGGGGGCGTCGGAGATCCTGACGGGGGCGAGCGAGGAGCTCGCGGCGGCGCTCGAGGAGCTGCGCGAGCTTGCCCGCGGAATCCACCCGGCGGTGCTGACCGACCGCGGCCTCGACGCGGCTCTCGAGGGGCTTGCGGCGCGAACGCCGGTGCCGGTCGAGCTCGATCGGGTCGGCCGACGGCTGCCCGCGCCGATCGAGGCGGCGGCCTACTACGTCGTCAGCGAGGCGGTGGCGAACGTCGTCAAGCACGGCCACGCTTCCTCGATCCGGGTCGACCTGGAGGCCGAGAACGGCACGTTCCGCGTGCAGGTGTCGGACGACGGCGTCGGCGGCGCCGACGCGGCGGCCGGCTCGGGTCTGCGTGGCCTGGCCGACCGGGTCTCCGCGCTCGACGGTCGGCTCGAGCTGGAGAGCCCGCCGGGCGCGGGGACTCGTGTGACCGCCGAGCTCCCCTTGCCCCCGGTCGTCGCGGCGGAGTAGCTTCGCCGGATGCGCGTCGTTCTGGCCGACGATTCCGTTCTCCTGCGGGAGGGAATCGCCCGCCTGCTCGTCGATGCGGGATTCGAGGTGGTCGGCCAGGCGGGCGACCCCGACCAGCTGATGCTCAAGGTGCGCTCGTACCGCCCGGACGTCGCGATCGTCGACATCCGCATGCCTCCGACGCACACCGACGAGGGCCTGCGCGCCGCCCGCGAGATCCGCGAGAAACATCCGGGGACGGGTGTGCTCGTGCTGTCGCAGTACGTCGAGGCCGAGTACGCGCTCGACCTGCTCTCCGAGAGCGCCGAGGGTGTCGGTTACCTCCTCAAGGACCGCGTTTCCGACGTCGGCGAGTTCGCCGCGGCGGTCCGCCGCGTCGGAGAGGGCGGCTCGGCCCTCGACCCGACCGTCGTCTCGCAGCTCGTGGGGCGCCGCCGCAAGGACGACCCGCTTGGCGACCTCTCACCACGCGAGCGCGAGGTGCTCGAGCTGATGGCAGAGGGACGCTCCAACCAGGCGATCTGCGACCGGCTCTTCATCACCCAGCGCGCGGTCGAGAAGCATGTCACGAGCATCTTCGCGAAGCTCAGGCTGCCCGCGGACGCCGGCGACCACCGCCGCGTCCTGGCGGTGCTCGCCTACCTGCGAAGTTAGAAACCGACACGAAGTTGTGCGGGTAACCGCACCCGAAGAGGCCTGCCCGCCGAACGGCCGGGCGATGACTCCGCTGCGAAGGTCGGGTCACACAGATCAAGACCCTCGTCAGAAAAGGACACGCTTGCCATGTCACCCCTCATGAAGTCGAACAACATCGCGGCCCGGATGGGTCGCTGGAGCGCGAGTCACTGGAAGACGGCGGTCTTCGGGTGGATCGCGTTCGTGATCCTCGCCCTCGTCGCGGGGAACATGATCGGAACCAAGCAGATCGACCCGCGCGACGCCAACACCGGTCAGGCCCATAAAGCCGACCAGATCCTGAAGCAGGCCGGCTTCCAGGCCGACCCGCAGACGGAGATCGTGCTCGTGCAGTCCAAGACGCAGACGATCCACGACGCCGCGTTCCGCTCGACCGTCGCCGACGCGCTCGCGACGGTGAAGCCGTACGCGGCCGACTACAAGAACCTCCGCTCGCCGCTCGACCCGGCGCACGCCGACCAGGTCACGGCCGACGGGCATACCGCCATGGTCGAGTTCGACATGCGCGGCACCTCGAAGGTCGCCGAGAAGCGCATCGACCCGATCACCGGTGCGACCGGCAAGATCGCCGCCCGCCATCCCGGCTTCTTCGTCGGGGAGGCCGGCTCGATCAGCTCGGGCAAGGCGCTGAACGACGCGTTCAACTCGCAGCTGGCGAAGGCCGGCGAGCGGTCGGTGCCGCTGACGCTGCTCGTGCTGCTGATCGTGTTCGGTGCGCTCGTCGCGGCGGGGATCCCGTTGCTGCTCGCCCTCTCGGCCGTCATGGGCACCCTCGGGCTGATCTCGATCCCGAGCCACCTCGTCCCGATGGACCCGAACGTCAGCGCGGTCGTGCTGCTCGTCGGACTGGCCGTCGGCGTCGACTACTCGCTCTTCTACCTCAAGCGCGAGCGCGAGGAGCGGGCCGCCGGCGCGGGGCCCCGGGCCGCGCTCGAGGCCGCTGCCGCGACGTCCGGCCGGTCGGTGCTCATCTCCGGCCTGACCGTCATGGTCGCCATGGCCGGGCTGCTGTTCGCCCAGGACCGCACGTACCTGTCCTTCGGCGTCGCGACGATGACCGTCGTCGCGGTCGCGATGATCGGCTCGCTGACCGTGCTGCCGGCGCTGCTCTCGCGTCTCGGCGACAAGGTCGAGAAGGGAAAGGTCCCGTTCCTGCACCGGCTCCGCCGTGAGGGCGGCGAAAACCGCTTCTGGTCGGCCGTCCTCGACCCGGTGCTCCGGCACCCGGTCGTCGCGGTCGTCGCGTCGGCCGGCGCGCTGATCGTGCTCGCCCTGCCCGTGCTTCACATCCACACCTCGCAGACCGGGCTCGACGCCCTGCCGAAGAGCATCGCCACCGTCCCGACGATCGACAGGCTCCAGCAGGCGTTCCCCGGCGGCGCGACCCCGGCGCTCGTCGCGATCCAGGCTCCCGCCGACTCGCCGGCCGTGAAGGCCGCCGTGACCCGGCTCGAGGGCGAGGCCCTCGCAACCGGCCTGATGACCGGCCCGATCGCAGTCGATGTGAGCGCCGACCGCACCACGACGCGCGTCGCGATCCCGCTCAAGGGCAACGGCACGGACTCGACGTCGCTGAAGGCGCTGCACGAGCTGCGGGACACAGTCCTGCCGGCGACGATCGGCACGCTGCCGAACGCCGCCTACGCGGTGACGGGCCCGACCGCGGCGTCGGCCGACGAGAACAGCCTGCTCAAGCACTCGGCGCCGCTGGTGTTCGGGTTCGTGCTGACGCTGGCGTTCATCCTGCTGCTCGTCTCGTTCCGCTCGATCGTCATCGCGGCCAAGGCGATCGTCCTCAACCTGCTGTCGGTCGCGGCCGCCTACGGCGTCCTCGTGATCATCTTCCAGTGGGGCTGGGGGGAGTCGCTCCTGAACTTCCGCTCGAACGGCGGCATCGCGTCCTGGCTCCCGATCTTCCTCTTCGTGATCCTGTTCGGGCTCTCGATGGATTATCACGTGTTCATCCTGAGCCGGGTCCGGGAGGCCTTCGACCGCGGCATGAAGACCGAGGACGCGGTCGCGCACGGCATCAAGACCACGGCGGGCGTCGTCACGAGCGCCGCGGTGGTGATGGTCGGGGTGTTCTCGATCTTCGCGACGCTCCCGATCCTCGACATGAAGGAGCTCGGCATCGGGCTGGCCGCGGCCGTCCTCATCGACGCCACGATCGTCCGGGCAGTCCTCCTGCCGGCCGCCATGAAGCTGCTCGGCGACTGGAACTGGTACCTGCCGAGCTGGCTCGGCTGGCTGCCCCGCCTCGACCACGGCACCGGCCGCATCTCGGGCGCCCCCATCCCGGAGGCCGCATGACCGCCTGGTGAGGGCGCCACGGCGCTCCTCATCCGTTAGCACCACCACCGGGGCCGCCGAAAGGGCGGCCCCGGTTAGCATCGGGAGGATGCCGACACTCCGCCGCACACCCCTCTACGAACGCCACCTCGCCGCGGGTGCCCGGCTCGTTCCGTTCGCCGGATGGGAGATGCCGGTGCGGTACGAGGGCGTGATCGCCGAGCACAAGGCGGTGCGCAACGACTCCGGGGTCTTCGACGTCTCCCACATGGGCGAGATCGAGGTCGAAGGTCCCACCGCGGCCGAGATGCTCCAGGGCGTGCTCTCCAACGACGTCTCGCGGCTCGACGAGGGCGATGCGCAGTACACCCTTCTCACCAACGACGCGGGCGGGATCGTCGACGACCTGATCGTGTATCGGACCGGGCCGCACCGCTACCTGCTCGTGGTCAACGCCGCCAACCGTGCCGCCGACTTCGACTGGCTTCGCGAGCGCGAGATCAGAGGGTCCGACGTCCGTGACGTCTCCGACGAGTACGCGCTTCTCGCCGTCCAGGGGCCCGACGCGCTCGACCGGATCGGCGTCGAGCACGGCCCCGCGTTCACCTGGGAGATGGGCGACGTCGGCGGGACCGAGGTGATGGTCAACCGCACGGGGTACACGGGTGAGGAAGGCGTCGAGCTCGCCTGCCCCCCGGAGGACGCTCCCGCGCTCTGGGACGCGATCCTCGCGGCCGGTGTCACGCCGTGCGGCCTCGGCGCGCGCGACACCCTTCGCCTCGAGGTCTGCTACCCGCTGCACGGCAACGACATCGGGCAGCAGTGGGACGCCATTTCGAGCGGCCTCGGCTGGGTATGCGCCCTGGACACGGAGTTCACCGGCGCGCACGAGCTGCGGTACGTGAAGGAGCACGGGCCGGAGTTCAAGCTCGTTGCGTTCCGGATGACGGAGCAGGCGATCCCGCGGCCGGGCATGACGATCGAAGGGGGCGGCGAGGTGACCTCGGGCTCTCTCTCGCCGATGCTCGACCAGGGGATCGGGCTCGGGTACGTTCCCACCCCGATGAGCGTGCCCGGCACAGAGCTGACGGTCGACGTCCGTGGCCGGATTCGCCACGGCGAAGTGACGACGAAACCGATCTACAAGCGAGAGGAGTGAGGTGGCAGCAGCCGAGTCCTACCCCGACGATCTGCTCTATCACGCCGAGCACGACTGGGCCCGGATCGACGGGGACGAGGCCGTGCTCGGGGTCACCTGGTTCGCCGTCGACGCGCTCGGCGAGCTCGTCCACTACGAGCCGCCTGCGGTCGGCGCCACCGTCGCCAAGAACGCCTCCTACGGCGAGGTCGAGTCGGTCAAGGCCGTCAGCGACCTGATCTCCCCGCTCTCGGGAGAGGTGCTCGAGGTGAACCAGCTCGTCGTCGACGCCCCGGAGACCGTCAACGAGGACCCCTACGGCGGCGGCTGGCTGATCCGGATCCGCCTCGCCGACCCGGGCGAGGCCTCGTCGCTCCTCGACGTGGCGGCCTACCGCGACGTGCTCGCATCGCAGTGAGCTTCACCTCGCTGACCGCGGAGGACCGCGAGGCGATGCTCGCGGCGATCGGCGTCGAGACGGTCGACGACCTGTTCCGCGACATCCCCGCCGGGGTCCGGTTCGGTGGCGCCCTCGACGTGCGTCCGGCGCTCACCGAGGCCGAGCTGACGCGCCACCTCGAAGAGCTCGCGGCGAAGAACGTCATCGACGAGGTCTCGTTTCTCGGCGCCGGGATCTACGACCACTACGTGCCGGCGGTCGTCGACGCCGTGCTCCAGCGCGGCGAGTTCCTGACCGCGTACACGCCCTACCAGCCCGAGCTCTCACAGGGGGTGCTGCAGGCGATCTTCGAGTACCAGACCGCGATCTGCGAGCTCACCGGGATGGACGTCTCGAACGCGTCGGGCTACGACGGCACCACGGTCGCCGCGGACGCCTGCTACCTCGCCAAGTCGGTCACCGGCCGCGACCGCGTCGTCGTGACCGAGGCGACGAGCCCGCAGGTGCGCGCGGTCGTGCGGACGTTCGCCGTCGGCTTCGGACTCGACGTCGTCGAGGTGCCTCACGACGGCGGGACCACCGACCCCGCCCGGGTGCGCGAGGCAGCGGAGGGCGCCGCCGCGGTGATCTTCCAGCAGCCCAACTTCTTCGGCTGCCTGGAGCCGGCGCCCGACCTCGCCGCCGCCGCGAACGACGCCGGGGCGCTTCCCGTGGCCCACGTCGACCTGATCAGCCTCGGCCTGCTGGAGGCACCCGGCAACTACGGGTGCGCGCTCGCGATCGGCGAAGGGCAGTCCGCCGGCAACTTCATGAGCTACGGCGGCCCGCACTACGGATTCCTCGCGGCCCGCGACCCGTACATCCGGAAGCTCCCCGGCCGGATCGTCGGCGAGACGGTAGACGCCGCGGGGAACCGCGGCTATGTCCTCACCCTGCAGACCCGCGAGCAGCACATCCGGCGGGAGAAGGCGACGTCGAACATCACCACCAACCAGACCCTCCTCGCCCTGGCGGGCCTGGTGCACCTGTCGCTGCTCGGGCCCGAGGGGCTGCGCGAGACGGGGGAGACCTGCATGGCCCTCGCCGCCTACGCGAGAGAGCGGCTCGCCGAGAGCCGAGTGGAGCCGCTGTTCCCAGAACGGACAACGTTCAAGGAGTTTGCCGTCGACGTCGGACGGAACGCCACCGACGCGATCCGCGACGCGCGCGCGCACGGTGTCAACCCCGGCTACGCGCTCGGCCGCGATTACCCGGATCTCGAGAACGCCGTTCTCGTCGCGGTCACCGAGAAGCGGACGACCGAGGAAATCGACCGGCTCGCAGCCGCTCTCGCCGCATGAAGCTGATCTACGAGAAGTCGAGGCCGGGCCGCCGTGGGCTCGGTGTCCCGAGGCCGGAGCTTCCCGTCCCGGCCGTCCCGCCGGAGCTGGCCCGCGCGAAGCCGCCCCGACTCCCCGAGCTGGCCGAGCCCGAGGTGCTTCGCCACTTCACCGAGCTCTCGACGAGGAACTTCGGCATCGACACGGGCTTCTACCCCCTCGGCTCCTGCACGATGAAGTACAACCCGCGTGTCAACGAGCGCTTCGCGGGGCTTCCAGGATTCCGCGACCTTCATCCCCTGGTCGACGACGACGCGGCGCAGGGCGCGCTCGAGCTCGAGTGGGAGCTCGAGCAGATCCTCCGCGAGGTGACCGGGCTCGACGCCGTGAGCCTCCAGCCCGCGGCCGGGTCGCAGGGCGAGCTCACCGGCCTGCTCCTCATGCGCGCCCACTTCGACGCTCTCGGCGAGGGAGACCGCCGCACGAACATCGTGATCCCGGACACGGCTCACGGAACGAACCCGGCCAGCGTGACGATGGCGGGCTACCACGTCACGCCCGTCAAGACCGACCCCCGCGGGAACATCGACCTCGCCGACCTCGGGGCGAAGGTCGACGAGACCACCGCCGGCCTGATGCTGACCAACCCCTCGACGCTCGGCCTCTTCGACGAGAACATCGAGCAGATCCGCGACATCTTCCACTCGGCGGGCGCGCTCATGTACTACGACGGCGCGAACCTCAACGCCGTCTGCGGGATCTCCCGCCCGGGCGACATGGGGTTCGACATCGTCCACATCAACCTCCACAAGACCTTCTCGCAGCCGCACGGCGGCGGCGGCCCGGGCGGGGGGCCGATCGCCGTCCGCGAGAGCCTCGCAGAGTTCCTGCCGAAGCCCGTGGTCGTCCGCGACGGCGACCGCTTCCGGCTCGACTACGACCGGCCACGCTCGATCGGGAAGGTGCGAGGCTTCTCCGGGCCGTTCGGCGTCTTCGTCCGCTCCTACGCCTTCATGCGGGCGTGGGGCCCTGGGCTACGCGAGATGAGCGAGATCGCCGTGCTGAACGCGAACTACCTGCTCGCACGGCTCAAGGGAGCCTACGACCTGCCGTTCGACCGTCTCTGCATGCACGAGTTCGTGCTGGGAGCGAAGACGCTCAAGTCCGAGCACGGCATCACGGCGCTCGACGTCGCGAAGCGCCTGATGGACTTCGGCTTCCACCCGCCGACGGTCTACTTCCCGCTGGTCGTTCCCGAGGCGCTGATGATCGAGCCGACCGAGACCGAGGCGAAGGAGACGCTCGACGCGTTCGCCGAGGCGATGCTCGAGATCGTCCGCGAGGCCGCCGAGGCGCCCGACGAGATCCGCTCGGCGCCGCATGGCCGACCCGTCAAGCGCCTCGACGAGGCGCGCGCCGCCAAGGAGCTCGTCGTGCGCCACCGCTTCGCGGGGAGCTGACGAGCGGCGCCGTCCGACGAGATGATGAGAATCGCTGCTCTCATGTTGGGGTCGGAGGGGGTCTATACGCCTTACGGCGGCGGATTGTGCAGCCGAACGGCAGGCAGCCCGCGGGCCCGGCTAACGATCAAGTGGTAGTGAACGTCACAATCATGTAAGAATGCGCCTGCGCAACAGGCGCAGGCTCGGTCGGAGACCGAGAGGTGTCGAAACAAGGGAGGACGATGCGTCAGATGAGAATCGGTCGTCGCACCGGCATCGGGCTCGCAGTGGTGGCCTGCGCGGTCGCGCTGGCGACGCCCGTTGCGCTTGCCCACCGGACGGCTGCGCATGCGACGGCACCCACCGGGAACATCGCGAACGGGTTCCAGGTGTTCAATAACTACTTCTGCGTTGCCTGCCACGTGATGAAGGCGGCCGGACCCGCCTCGTACCGCGGCTACAACGTGTGTAACGGTGACACGGCCTGCAACCTCGGCATGAACTTCAACAAGATCCATGCCCCGTTCCCGGTTGCGGTCGCGGCGGTCACGAGCGGGCTGCCGGCGGCACTGCCGCTGTACCCGACGCAGATGACCCCATTCGGGAAAGTGTTGACGAAGACGCAGATCCAGGACGTCGCGGCGTTCATCGACAAGTACTCGGGCGGATACAAGACCTGCACCGAGTGCCAGGGCATCACGCCCGCAGGCTTCCCGACGGGCGGCTAGCCGAACAGCAGCACGCACAGGCTCTGAGCGAAAAGCCCCGCGATGCGGGGCTTTTCGTTTCTCTGGCACCACGGGTGGCGTTCGTGGGACAATGGCAGCATGCGCCGCTATTTTCTTCCCACACTCTTCGCCCTCGCGCTCGCCGCCTCGGTTGCCGCAACGGGCCAGGGGGCCAAGACCAAGGGCCCGCTCACGTTCCAGGTCACCCTCGTGCAGGAGGCGACCGTCCGGCATCCTCACCCGCCAGACGGTGACGCAGGTGACACCTTCTCGACAGTGCTCAGGCTCAACGCCATCGGGAGCGTGCTCGGCTTCCCGGGCGGGACTCCGATGGGGACGATGGCGTTCACCTGGGGCCCGCTCAAGGGCGCGTGTAGCTCCAACGCGGCCGAGTGCAACGGGTCGACGAACATCCTGACGCTGACGCGGCTGCCCGGCGGCACGATCACCGCGAACGGGATCAACGTCTCGCTCGCAAAGGGGATCATCCTGCCCGATCCAGGGCGGCACCGGCATCTTCAAGGGAGTCAAAGGCACCGTTTATGTCGCTCCGGCGGGCAACCATGTGGACGTTTTCAAGCTGGTCATGCCCTGAGTCACGGTCTCAACGGGTGCTGAATTGGCGGGCGGGCCGGGAACTCCGGGCCGCCCGCTCTCGTTTTCATCTGTGTAGGGAATCGACAGAACGGAAAGGAGACCGATTGGCAAAGGTCGTCAAGACCGAGACGGAGTGGCGCGCTGAGCTCGACCCCGAGGCATACCGCGTACTCCGCCAGAAGGGCACCGAGGCCCCGTTCACCGGGGAGTACGACCACGTGTTCGAGCCGGGGACCTATCGCTGCGCCGGATGCGGCGCGGAGCTCTTCACGTCCGACACGAAGTACGACTCAGGTTGCGGGTGGCCGGCGTTCTATGCGCCTGCGAGCGAGGATGCGATCGACGAGGAGACGGATTCGAGCTATGGGATGGTCCGCACCGAGGTGATGTGCGCCTCCTGCGGCGGCCACCTGGGGCACGTGTTCCCCGACGGGCCGCACCCGACTGGTGTGCGCTACTGCATCAACTCGGCCTCGCTGAAGCTCGAGGAGAACTGAGGGCGAGGGCCTGCCCGGCGACGCCGGGCAGGCCCAGCCACACGGTCAGCCCGGGCACCCCTGCGAGACCCACGTCTCGACGTGTTTGAGCGCGGTCTGGAACTTCGCGTTCTGGAATCTTCTGCGAGAGCGCGAGCAGCTTGGTGTACGTCGCCGCGTCAGGTGCCTGGCCTTTGGAGACGTTGACGCCCTTCAACGCGTCCGCGACCTGGGAGTAGGCGTCTGCGAGCGTCTCGAAGTCGGGCCTGATGCTCTGCGGCGTCTGGTCGGCGAACTGCTTGAAGACCTGGACCTCCTTCTGGACGTCGCCGCCGGCGCCCTGGAGCGCCTGCGAGAACGACGAGCCGAGGTCGGAGAATTTCTTGCAGTTCGCGGCGAGGCCGGAGGCGGATGTCGTGGTGCCCGAGCTCGTGGTCGTCTCGGCCGCGGTGGTGGTCGTGCTCGTCGCCTCCGTGACGGTCGTCGTGGTGGTCGACGTCGTGCTCTTCTTCTTCCCGCAGCCGGCCGCTGCGAGGACGAGGGCGAGCACGAGCAGGATGCTGAGTATCTGGGTGGACCTCCGACGCATGACCGCTCCTTCGTGACGTTGGCTGCCGGAGCCCGAGCCTAACGCGTTTCGCTGCCCGGCGCCGCCAGGATCCCTCGATCGCGCTCGACGGCGAGCTGACCGCATGCGGCGGCGATCTCGCGCCCTCTCGTCAGGCGAATCGTGGCCGGGACACGCGCCCGGTCGAGCACCGCCTTGAAGGCCGAGATCCGCTCACGTGAGGAGCCGTCGAACCGTCCCGTCGGGTTGTACGGGATGAGGTTCACCTTGAACACCCTGGGGTCGAGGAGCTTCGCGAGCTCGGCCGCCTGGTGGGGCGCGTCGTTCACCCCGCCGAGCATCACGTACTCGACGAACACCCGCCGGTGGCGCAGCGCCACATACCGACGGCATTCCGCGAGCACGTCCTCGAGGGGGTAGCGGTCGTTCACCGGCATCAGGCGGCTCCGCAGCGCAGGCGAGGGCGCGTGCAGCGAGAGCGCGAGGCGGATCGGCTCGTCGACCTCGTCGATGAATCGCCGCAGGCCGGGCAGCCACCCGACGGTGGAGATCGTCGTCCGGCGGTGTGTCACCCCGAGGGCCGGCAGGCGCCTTGCGGCGGCGAGCACCGGGTCGAGGTTCATCATCGGCTCGCCCATCCCCATGAAGACGAGATGGTCGATCGGCTCGATCCGACGGAAGTGCAGGGCCTGATCGAGGATCTCACCCGCGGTCAGGTTCCGCCCGAACCGCATCTGGCCCGTCGCGCAGAACGTGCAGGTGAGCGGGCAGCCCGACTGCGACGACACGCACACCGAGCGGCGTCCGTCGCGGTACCGCATCAGCACCGCCTCGACGGGGTGCCCGTCGTGTGTCTCGAAGAGGACCTTGAGCGTGCCGTCGCGGGCGAGCGCCTCGGAGACGACCGCGAGGGAGGAGAACGGCACCCGCTCCTCGAGCACCGCGCGCAGGCCGGCGGGAAGGTTCGTCATCTCGGCGTACGAGCCCGCGCCACGCGCTGTCCATTCCCAGACCTGGCGTGCGCGGTAGGTGGGCTGGCCCGCAAGGGCCGCGTCGAGCAGCTCGAGATTCACCGTTTCACCGTACCGTCGCCGGGTTAGTCTGGACGGCATGATCGACCTTCGCTCGGACACGCAGACGAAGCCGTCGCCGGGGATGCGCGCCGCGATGGCTGCGGCGGAGGTGGGCGACGAGCAGCGGCGCGAGGATCCGACCGTGCTGTCGCTCGAAGAGCGGGCCGCCGCCTACCTGGGCCAGGGAGAGGCGGTCTATCTGCCGACCGCGACGATGGCGAATCAGATCGCGCTCGCGATCCTCGGAGAGCGGGGAACCGAGCTGATCGTCGAAGAGACGGCACACATCATGGTCAGCGAGCTCGGTGGCGCCGCGATGCATTCCGGCTTGCAGACACGCGGGCTGAGCGGCCACCGCGGACGGCTGTCTCCGGTTCAGGTCGAAGCAGCGGTACGACCATCCGACCCGCTTCACCGGCCGCGCGCCTCGGTCGTCGCTCTCGAGAACACACACAACAGCGCAGGCGGCACCGTCTGGCCGCTCGAGGAGCTCGGCGCCGTCGTATCCTGCGCACGCCGCCTCGGTCTTGCCGTGCACCTCGACGGCGCCAGGCTCGCGAACGCGTCGGTCGCCACCGGCATCGCCGCTGCCCGGATGGGCGGCCTGGCCGACACGGTGACGCTCTGCCTTTCCAAGGGCCTCGGCTGCCCGCTCGGCGCCGTGATCGCCGGCACGCCGGAGCTGATGGCCCGGGCTCGCGTGGAGAAACACCGCTTCGGCGGTGCGATGCGCCAGGCCGGGATCGTCGCGGCGGCGGGTCTCTACGCCCTCGAGCACAACGTGGAGCGGCTCGCCGACGACCACGCCCGGGCCCACCGGCTCGCCGAAGGCTGGGCCCAGCGGGGTGTCCCCACCGAGCCGGACGAGGTGGAGACGAACTTCGTGCAGGTCGACGTCGGCGCGCTCGGGCTCACGTCGGCCGAGGCCGCGGGACGGCTCGCCGAGGCCGGCGTCGGCCTGAGCGCCACGGTCCATCCGGGCGTCCTCCGTGCCGTCACCCATCTCGACGTCGACGACGACGAGATCGAGCAGGCGATCGACCTGGTCCCTGCGGCACTGGGGCTCCTTGCCCGCGCCTGACGCCCTCGAGCCGAGGCTCGAGCGGATACTGAGTTCGGCTCAGGCCGAGCGTCTGCCCTCGATTGCGGCCGGCGTCGTCCGCGCCGGCGAGACGGTCTGGTCCGGGACGGTCGGGCTTGCCGATCTCGAGGGCGGGATCCCGGCGACGCCCGAGACGCAGTACCGCGTCGGCTCGATCACGAAGACCTTCACCGCCGTCTCGGTTATGCGCCTCCGTGACCAGGGGAAGCTCGACCTCGACGACCGCCTCGAGCAGCACCTTCCCGGGATCGCGCTCGGCGCGCCCACCATCCGCCGGATGCTCTCGCACCTCTCGGGACTCCAGCGCGAGGCCGGCGAGATGTTCGTCACCGGCGAGATCCCGACGATCGACGAGATCGTCGAGACGATGGAGAGCTACGAGCAGGTGCTGCCCGCCGCCCGCGCCCACCACTACTCGAATCTCGCCTACGGGCTCCTCGGCGAGGTTATCGCCCGGCTCTCGGGACTCCCGTACACCGACTACGTCGAGGAGCGGATCCTCGCCCCGCTCGGGCTCACGCGGACGGCGTGGGCCGAGCAGGAACCGCGCGCGATCGGCTATCTCGTCGACGAGTACGCGGGCACGGCAGTGCGCGAGCCGCACACCGAGATGGGTGGAGTCGCGTCGATGGGCCAGCTCTGGTCGACCGTCGGCGACCTCTGCCGCTGGGCTGCATTCCTCGTCGAGGGACACGACGACGTGCTCTCGGCGGCCACGCTCGACGAGATGTGGTCACCGCAGTCGATGATGAACCCGGACGACTGGACGGTCGGGTGGGGGCTCGGTCTCGAGCTCGTGAACCACGAGGGCCACGTGTTCGGGGGCCACGGCGGCTCGATGCCGGGGTTCCTCGCCGGCCTGTACGTGAACCGCCAGACGAGTACCGGTGCCTCCGTCCTCACGAACTCCGGGACGCGCGCCCCGACGCGTGACATCGCGCTCGACCTGGCCGGCGCCACCATCGAGCTCTGGCCTCCCGACGTCAACGCATGGCGACCCGAGAGCCCGCCGCCGCCCGAGGTCGAGGGGATCCTCGGCCGTTGGTGGTCGGAGGGCTACGAGCACGTCTTCTCGTGGGAGGACGGGAAGCTCACGGCGCGGATGGCGGGGGCGCCGAAGCGGATCAAGCCGACGGTGTTCGAACCGCTTCCAGGGGGCGGTTTCCGCGCGGTCGAAGGGCGCGAGCGGGGCGAGCGCCTCCGGATCGAGGGCGACCGCATGGTCTGGGGCGGGTATCCGTTCTCGCGCCGGCAGGAGCGGACGACCGGCTGAGACTCAGCCGTCGCCGGCGACCCAGTAGATGCCGACGCACGCGAGGTAGCCGCCGAGCAGGGCAAGCCCCTCCCAGCGCCGCGCACGCGAATCGAGGATCACGAGGAAGACAGCGAGCGCGGCTCCGCCCATCGTGATGATCTCGACGGGGCGAAAGGCGAGCGGCAGCTCCTTCCCGGCGAGACCGGAGAGCAGTGCGACGACGGGGGCGACCAGCACTGCCACCTGCGTCGCCGATGAGACTGCGATCTCGGAGCCCAGTCCCGAGTTCCCACGCCGAGCCGTGACGATGGCGCCGCCGTGCTCGGTCGCGTTCCCGACGAGGGCGACGATGACCGCCGCCACGAAGAACTGGCTGAGGCCGAGGTTGTCGACGAACGCCTGGAGCGAGTGGACGAGGACGTCTGACATCGCAGCCGTCGCGATCGTCGCGACGACGAGTACCGCGATCCCGACTCTCAGGCTCCATGCCTCGCCGGGCCGGTCCACGGGCGGCGGCCCGCTCGGCCCGCGGAGGTTGTGGGCCGTCGTCACGAGGTAGATCGTGAGGAGCGCGAGCGCGACGGGCAGGGTCACGAGGTAGAGGTCGTGCGTACTCGGTTGGCCGGCCCACGACGGGATCGACGGGACGAGGAAGAGCGCGACCGCCGCCCCGAGCACGACCACCTGGAGGAGCAGCGATCGGCGGTCGATGCCTTCGCCGCCTCCGTACGCGATGGCCGCGCCGAGGACTAGGAGGGCGCAGGAGACGACGGAACCGGTGATCGACCCGAGGACGACCGCCGGCAGGGCGTCGCGGATCGCAAAGAGCGAGATGATCAGCTCGGGCGCGTTGCCGAAGCTGGCATTGAGGAAGCCGCCCACCCTGGAGCCCGTGTGCTCGGCGACGTTCTCGGTCGCCTCGCCGATGAGATAGGCCAGCGGGATGAGCGCGACCGCCGAGAGGACGAAGAGCACGGTGCCGTTCGCATGCAGCACGTAACGCGCGACGAGCACGGCGGGCGCGAGGGCGAGGGACGCCAGGTAGAGTCGCCGCGCCACTGCGGCAAGCCTACGCGACTACCCTCAGGCGGCAGGAAAGTCAAGTCTTGAAGATCGCCGCAACCGTGCCGACAATGTCCTCGTGTCACCCCAGTCTGCAACGAAATCACTCCCGCTGCATCCCCACGCGGAGATGCAGTGCCGGCGCTGCGAGGTTCACTGCGACAAGGTGGTCTACCCCGGCGCGTGCCTCGAGAAGAGCTGCCCGTTCGTCTACTCCTACGAGGCGTGGGGGCACACCTACGTCGGCTGCATGCAGAAGGTCTACGAGGTCGAGATCGACCTCGACATGCTGAGGGCAGCCGAGCGGCGCTCGGCCGGGTTCGGCGCGATCCGGGCAGTGCGCGAGCCGCTGCCGATGTGCAAGACCGAGGTCGAGGCGACCTACGCCTCGCGGTCAGACGAGACCGGCTGCATCAACCCGGAGTTCGGCGAGCTGCCCGTTGGTGAGCCGACGTTTCGCGTCTTCGCTCAGGTCAAGTCGAGCTGAGCAACTCGTTCTCGCGGTGCCGGCGAAGGGCGCGGACGACCATCCAGACGAGCAGGCCCAGCAGGACGAAGGGCGCGGCCAGCGCCACGACGTAGACGGCGACGATGCCGATCCAGCGGAACGCGACGCCGAGGTTGTGCAGCGGCCCGTGGCCACTGTGGACGGGCGCCGGTGCGGGCTTCGTCGTCATCTGCACCGACAAGGTCGCGTAGCTCGCCGCGTTGATCGTGTTCGCGCGGCCGCGGCGGAGCTTCGCGATCTGGGCGGTGAGCGCGGCGACGTGCTGCTCGGCGTCGGTCGAGGTGGGCTGCGCTTGCCAGTACGTGAGCCTCGTCTGGAGCCTCGCGATCTTGCGGGCAGTCGCGTCGACCTGCGCCTGGATGTCGGCGATCTGGACGTTCTCGCCGACGATCGTCCCGAGATCCGAGAGCCGAGAGACGGCGCGCTGGACGCTCTGCTTGGGGATGCGGAGAACGAGCGACGCGTAGCCGGTGCGGCCCTCCGCGTCGACGTTGAGCGCCTTCGGATAACCGCCGAGCGAGCGGGTGATCGCGACCGCATGCTTCGTCGCATCCGAAACGGCCTGTGTGTTCGGGAGGCGTAGCTCGAGTGAGGTGGTGATCCGCTGGACGCGAGTGCTGCTCGGGGCGGGGAGGGCGGCCTGGTCGCTCGCGGCCGTGCCTGACGAGTACGAGAACGCGCCGGCGCCGGTCGTCGGCCGGATCGGCGCCGGCGCCTTCACGGACGGCGGCGAGAGCTCGGGCGGGGGCAGTGCTGCCTGCCGGTTCTTCCCACCCGGCAGCAGAACGGCGGCGCCGACGATCGCAAGTGCGACCGGTACGGCGACCACGAATGCGCGCCGCCACCTCAGACGCTGCCGCGGCTCGGATTCCGCCTCGGCGGCGATGCGGCGGACGTGCTCGCGAAGCTCGGCGGGAGCCATCGGCAGTGACTCCCGGAGCTCCATCAGAAGATCGTCACGCTGCGACACTGAGCGCCTCCTCGAGCTTGCCGAGCGCCCTGCTCAGGCGCGTCGTGCAGTTGGTGGGCGAGATCCCGAGCATCCCCGCGGCCGTGCGTGCGTCGAAGTCGAGCACCACGCGGAGCGCGATCACCTCGCGCTCGCCGGCGGTGAGCCCGCGGAGCGCAGCCTCGATCTCGGGGGACAGACCCTCCAGGAAATGCTCGTCGAACCGCTCGGATACGGCGTTGAGCTGCTCCCGGCGCTGCCGGCGCTTCTCGGAACGAAAGTGGTCGAGCGCGACCGTGCGCGCGACCTGACAGAGCCATGTTCGCGACGAGCCGCGCTTCGGGTCGAACCGGTGCCAGAGCCGCAGCGCCCGCTCGAACGTCTCGCCGGCGAGATCCTCCGCGAGGAATCGGTCGCCCGTGAACCAGGCGAGATAGCCGTAGACGTCGTCGAGGTGGCTCTCGGCGGCCTGGGAGAAGCTCGTCACGCCCTCCATACGCCTCCCGAGGCCACGGCGTCACACCGTCCAGCGCGCGTGGAGCTCGCGGAGCTTCTTCAGCTGGTTTCGATCCGGGCCGTCGCCGGCGCCCGGAACCTCCATGTAGGCGCCGAGCTCCTGGAAGGCGGGGTGGGCGAGGAAGGCACCGAGCCCCTCCCCGATCTCGCCCTCGAGGATGTTCGCGTGCCGGTCACGGTTCGACCCGAGCGGGGTGGCGCTGTCGTTGACGTGCAGCGCGGTGAGGCGGTCGAGGCCGATCGTCTCGTCGACCTCCGAGACGAGATCGTCGACTGCGCCGGGGTCGCCGACGTCGTAGCCCGAGGCGTAGAGGTGGCACGAGTCGAGGCAGATCCCGAGGCGCGGGTGGCGGTCGAGCGCGTCGACGAGCGTCGCGAGCTCACCGATCGAACGGCCGATCGTGCCGCCCGGCCCGGCGGAGTTCTCCATCGCGAGCCACGGCTCGCCGTCATATCCGTCGAGCACCGCTTGGAGGCCCGAGACGACGCCGTCGACCGATCCTACGAATCCTGCTCCGAGGTGGGAGCCGACGTGGAAGATCACCGCGCCCGCCTCGATCTCGCCGGCGACCTCGAGCGTCGTCCGGAGGGCCGCGACGGACTTGCCGCGGAACTCGTCCGAGGCCAGGTTGATCAGGTAGAGCGCATGGCAGACGACCCCGCCGATCCCGGCCTCGGCACGGCGTTCCCTGAAGCGCTCGACCGCCTCGGGCTTGTGCGCGGTCGGTCGCCACATCCGCGGGCTCTGCGTGAACACCTGGACGCAGTCGCCTCCGATCGCCTCGATCCGGTCGATCGCCGTGTAGATCCCTCCCGCCGAGGACATGTGGCCGCCGAACTCCATCCGCTCAAGCTTGCCGACACGCGCCGGGACGGACGCGGTAGACGAGGACGCCACCCACCGGCCTCGGTGTCCCGAAGGGCCGCAGCAGCCGCTCGTAGGCACTCCTCGCCCGCCCGTCGACCACGATGGCGTCAACCGACTTCTCACGGACGAGCGTCCGCACCGCCCCGGTCGTGATCTCCGCGGGGTAGTCGGCGGTCGTCACGTGCTGGATCGCCGGCGTCGTGTACGAGGCGGGCGGCGCGAACGCGATGTACCCGCCCGCGAGCCGGAACCGGAAACCGGCCTTCCGCCTGCCAGATCATCGAGTCCCCGGCGGAGCCGAAGGGGAATACGAGCAGCGTCTCGCCGGGCCCGAAGCAGTCGAGGTTCGGGACGTGAAGCGTTCTCGACCAGGCGCCGAGCGCCAGGTTCGGCGCGATCGCGATCGCAGCCGCGACGGGCAGCGCGATCCGGAAGCCCCTTGGCACCCGGCCCGAGGCCGCCCACATCGCAACCATCACCGACGCAGCGAGCGAGGCGTAGAGCGAGAACCGTGCCGGAGTCGTGTTGACGAGGAACGGGAGCGACGCGATCCATCGCCATGGCAGCGACACGACCTGGTGGCCGCCGACCCAGAGCAGGCGGCCCAGGCTGGCGATGACCGCGATCGCGAAGCCGGCGAGAAGGAACCGGCCTGCTGCGGTTCGCCGGCGAAGCACGGCAAACCATCCGACGATGGCGAGCACGGGCAGGCCGAGGTAGGCGCCGCGCTCGACGTCGTTGGTGGGGAACCGGGCGGCGAGCGCCGCCGTCCACCAGTGGCCGAACCACGTCACGCGCGTCGGCACGACGTAGTTGAGCAGGTCGGCGACATAGCTCTCCGACCCGGCCGACGGCCGGAACCCCGCTCCCGTGGCGAGGTAGTACAGGAAGGGAGCGGCGACGATCGCCGCGCCGGCATAGGAGAGGAGGAGTGGAGCGACGAGCTCGCGCACCCGGGCGCGCGAGCCGGGCGACACGAGCAGCGCGAGCACGAGCGCGCCGGCCAGCGCGAGCGTCAGCGTGAAGAGGATCTCGGTCGAGATCAGGAGCTGCCCGACGACGAGCGCCCCGAAGCGCAGGCCGAACGCGTGACCGTCGAGGCTGCCCTCGAGGAAACGGAGGACGAGGAGCGCGGCGAGCGGCACGAGGAACACCGCCGTCGTGTGGATGTGGTCGAGCGTCCCGGCAAGCACGTAGCTCGAGAAGCCGAACAGGTATCCACCCGCAAGCGACGCCCACGTCGACCGCGTCACGTGCCGACAGAGCAGGAACGCCGCGAAGGCGTCGAGGGCCGGCATCAGGATCGCGGCCAGGTTGAGCGATGCAACGGGGCCGAACGCCCAGGTCAGCGGGGCGAAGGCGAGTGCGAGCCCCGGCACGCTCGTCGCCCAGGTCAGGTTGTATCCGCCCGGCACGAAGATCGCGTGCGTGTAGAACGGGTTCTCGCCGTGCGCGATGGCGTGCGGCCACCAGGCGAACGACCACACGAAGATCTGCGTGTCCGGGCCGTCGCCGACCACCCGGCTCGAGAGGTGGGGGAGGACGCGCGGGCCGAAGGAGAGCAGCGAGACGCCGAGATAGGCCAGGGCGGGGAGGCCGGTTCGCTTCACGGGCGCCACTCTAGGATGGCGTGGTGGCCGTCATCGTCCGCATGGCTCCGAGCCCGACCGGCTTCCTGCACGTCGGCGGCGTCCGCACGTTCCTCTTCAACTGGCTCTTCGCCCGGCAAAAGGGCGGCGAGTGCCGGCTACGGATCGAGAACACGGACACGAGCCGCGAGGTCTCCGAAGCCACCGAGCAGATCCAGGAGTCGCTCCGCTGGCTCGGGATCGACTGGGACGGGCCGGTCACGTTCCAGCTCGACCGGATGGGCGAGGTCCGCACCTACGCGGAGCGGCTCCTCGCCGAGGGCAAGGCATACCACGACGAGGGCGCGATCCGGTTCCGGATGCCCGACGAGGGCACGGTCGGCTGGGACGACGCGGTCCGCGGGCGCATCGAGTTCGAGAACGATCAGCTCACCGACCTCGTGATCGTGAGGTCGGACGGCCGCCCGACCTACAACTTCGCCTCACCGGTCGAGGACATGCTCGACGGGATTACCCACGTGATTCGCGGCAACGACCACGTCTCGAACACCCCGACCCAGATCAACATCCTCACCGCGCTCGGCGCCGAGCTCCCGGTCTACGCGCATGCGCCCGACGTGAACGGGGACGACGGCCGGAAGCTCTCCAAGCGTCACGGCGCCGTGTCGATCGATGCCTTCCGTGAGGACGGCTACCTGCCCGAGGCGCTGATGAACTTCCTGGCGCTGCTCGGGTGGAGCTACGACGACAAGACCACGATCATGCGCCCGGCCGAGCTGATCGAGCGGTTCTCCCTCGAGCGCGTCGGCCCGAGCCCATCGACGTTCGACTACGCGAAGCTCGACTGGATGAACGGCGTCTACCTGCGCGAGCTCGCTCCCGACGACTACGCCGCACGGCTGGTCACGTGGCTCGGCGAGCAGGGGATCGACTGGCCCGAGGAGCGCGTCCGCGCGACGGTGCCGCTCATCCAGGAGAAGCTCGAGAAGCTCTCGCAGTACCCGGACCGTGTCCGTTTCCTCTTCGAGCCCGTCAGCGACACCGGGGCCGACCCGGTCGTCTGCCGCGCAGCCGCCGAGGTGCTCGGCGCCCTCGAGACCTGGCACGCCGCCTCGATCGAGCAGGCGCTGCGAGCATTCGCCGATGCGGAGGGGATGAAGCCGCGCCAGGCTTTCGAGCCGATCAGGCTCGCGGTGACCGGGGCGAAGGTGTCGCCGGGGCTCTTCGAGAGCCTCGAGTTGCTGGGTCGCGACGAGTCGCTGGCGCGGCTCCTCGCAACCTAGGGGCGATACAGGACGAGCGAGAGGCACAGCGCGACCATCCCGGCGATCCAGAGGGGCCAGGGACCGAGGGTGGCGCCGACGGCGAAGGCCGCCGTGCCGCCGATGGTGAGCGCCGACGCCGCGATCGGTGCCTCGATCCTGGGAAGCTGCGGACGCGACGGTGCCTGGGGCGGCTGCTCGCCGGTCAGTCGCAGGCGGGCCAGGCGCACACGGAAAAGCGCCCCGCGCCACTCGAAGAGCATGGGCTCGGCGCCGTGGCTGCCGCGCTCGTCGACGACGATCGCGACGTCGCCGGTGGCGTCCCTGGCTCCGGCGAGCGCATCGGCGAGCTCGGTGTGGGCGTGCTCGGCGACGGCAGGCGGCGAGAGCCCGAGCACTGACTCGCTCGCCAGATGAAGCCTGTACTGGAGCCGGCGCAGTGCCCCGACGGTCTCGTCGTCGTCGAGCCGCTCAGGTGCGAGGGCGATCGCTTCCAGCCGCGCAAGCGTCTGCGAGAGCTCGCTCCACAGCTCTCCGACCTGGGACGCGTAGCGAAGCCCCGCCTGAGTTTCGGGCGCCACGCGGGCATCTTAGCGCGCCGTCGATCGAGTACCATCGCCGCGCGTGGAGCCTGCGGGAGCGAGCATCCTCGTCGTCGAGGACGACGCCTCGCTTCGCCTCGTCTGCCGGGTGAACCTGGAGCTCGAGAACTTCCGGGTGCGTGAGGCCGGCGGGATCGAGGAGGCGCGTGAGGCCGTCGCGGCGGAGCGGCCCGATCTCGTCTTTCTCGACCTCCACCTCGGCCCGGGCGCCTCGGACGACCTCCTCGACGAGTTGCGCGCGGACGGTATCCCCGTCGTGCTCGTGAGCGGGACGGTGGACGTCACCGAGTACGAGGGGCGTGCGACAGCGGTGATGCCGAAGCAGTTCGACCCGGCCGAGCTGGTCGCGGCGGCTCGGCGGCACGCGCTAGCTTAGGCGCATGGCCGTCAGCGCTGTCCGTACCCCCGCCGAGTTCGACAGCCGTCTCGCGAGTTACCTCTACGAACGGGCCGAGGAGGGGCGCGCGGTGCGGGTGGGGGAGAAGGAGGTCTCCGAGCAGGCAGAGATCGTCCGCCGCTACGAGGACCTGTTCAGCCGCGCGCAGCTCGATGCGCTCCGCGAGGCCGAGCAGGCGGCGGCGGGCGACGAGCGCGAGATCCTCTATCGGCTGCGGAAGACCTGCGAGGGGGGCCTCATTGCGAACGAGCTCGTCGAGCGCTACGACGAGCTCTCGAACCGGATGCTGGCTGCCCGGATCGTCTTCAAGGGCGAGGAGATCCCGCTCCGCACCGCGGAGGCGCAGCTGGCAGTGCTTCCGTCGTACGCCGACCGTGAGGAGCTGGGCGAGATCCACTCCGAGGCGAACGCAGCGTTCAACCCCGACCGGCTCGACCTGCTCGGCGCCGGCGAGGAGATCGAGGCCGAGCTCTCCGGGATCAGCGGCGCTGTCGAGCGCAACGAGGAGGAGAAGGGCATCTCGTTGCGCGGGCTCTCGGCCGTGCTGAGCGACACGAGCGAGAAGCTCACCAGCGCCTACATCCCGCTTCGCGACCGGTGGTTCGACACGCTGCTCGGGCCCGAGCGCGATCCGGTTCCGAACCGGTACCACATGTCCTACATGCGGCGGCTCTCGCCGCTCGAGGCGACCTACACCAAGGAGCGGGCAACCGAGGTGTGCCTGGCGACGCTCTCGGAGCTCGGGTTCGACCTGGCCGCTTCGACGAACATCAAGCTCGACCTCGACGACCGGCCGCAGAAGTCGCCGCGCGCGTGCGTGATCGCGAGCGACCCGCCGAGTGTCGTCCACCTGATCACCCGTGCGCAGGGCGGCCTGCACGACTACCAGGCGTTTCTCCACGAGGCCGGGCACGCACTCCACTACGGCGGAGTCGACCCCTCGCTCCCGATGGCCTTCCGGCGACTTTCGCGCGACCACGCGCTGACGGAGATCTACTCGTACATCGTCGAGGCGATTTCGAAAGAGCCGGCGTGGCATGCCCGCTACTTCGGGCTGTCCGAAGCGGAGGCGGCTCACAACGCCGAGGCGACGACGTTCCTCGAGGCCGTGCTCTTCCGCCGCTACGAGGCGAAGCTCCGCTTCGAGCTCGAGTTCTGGTCGCGGTTCGCGGAGATCGGCGGGACGCCCGAGGGATACGAGGAGGCGTTGACCGCCGCCACGGGCATCCGCTACAAGAGCTCCGGCTACCTCGCCGACATGGACGCGGGCTTCTACTCGGCCGACTATCTCCGGGCGTGGGTGCGCTCGGCGCAGCTCCGCCGCTACCTGATCGAGGCCTTCGGCGCCGACTGGTGGCGCAACCGCGAGACCGGCGAGTTCCTGCGAGGGCTCTTCCGGGAAGGAACGAAGCCCTCGAGCGAGGAGATCGCCGGCCGGATCGGCTACGACCCGCTCGACACAGGCCCGCTCCTGCACGAGCTCGGGGCCTAGCCGACTCGGTAGACTGGACGCTCCTAGCGCGGCCCATTCGTCTAGTGGCCTAGGACACCGCCCTCTCACGGCGGCGGCACGGGTTCGAATCCCGTATGGGCCTTAAAAGGAGCTGCAAAACAGCAAGTTGTGTTGTCTGGATAGGCGAGAACCAAATTCTTCTCGTCACTTTCGCACACGACGTGCGTTTTTGGCTCTGCCGGTCGGGTTGGACGACTTTCGTTCGGTCCGCCGCCACCCGCTCAGCCTCCTCATTTGTCCAGGATTTGACCTTGCATTCACCCCGCGTTCTATCCACATGTCGGCCTGCGCCCTGGAACAGCGCAGCCAGTGATCACCACGACTGGGAGCGGCGGAATCTCGGAGGCCGGGCTGTCGGTCGGTGCGAGTTCCGAGTGCTCACCCGACGCTTTGCCTCGCACGCAGATCGGGCACGAGTGCTGCCATTAAGGCAGTCGAAAGACTTCCTCGAGCTGCGGCGGCCCGGCGTCGGGGACGCGTTCGTCGAGTAGTTCGGCCATGTGGTCCTGCCAGCGGGTGCAGACGTCCTGCTGCGCGAGATACCTCCCGGTGGCTTCGAGGTCGTCGGCTTCGAAGTAGCCGAACATCTCGTTCCCGGCTCGGAAGATCGTGTAGTTGCGTATGCCCGCCCCGCTGAGGGCCTCGAGCATCTCGGGCCAGACGTTTGAGTGTGCTTCGACGTATTCGTCGATTCTCTCCGGTTGAACGCGGAGGACGAATGCCGATCGCTGTGTCATGTGACCTCCTTGACGACGAGGACAACGAGGGTTCGCGGGCCGTGGACGCCTTCGACGCGGCTGAGCTCGATGTCGGACGTGGCCGACGGGCCGGAGATCAAGGTGATCGGCCGCTTGTCGAGTCCCTGGACGGTGATCAGTGTCAGCGCCTCGGGCAGGAGGTGGACGATCTGGGACTCCCGAACGACGCAGATGTGGAGGTCTGGCACCAGAGTGAGCGCACGTCGCCCTTCATGAGGTCCGGCGGTGAGGATGATCGTGCCCGTTTCGGCGACGGCGACTGTGCAGCCGGTGAGCGTGCCGTCGATTGCGTCGAGCCGGCGTGGCGAGAGCGTGTCGTCTTCCAGGAGTCGGACGTCAGTTGGGCGCCACGAGTGGGGAATCCCCCCGGGCGCGACGAGCGTCCGTCCGTTGCAGACCGACGCCACAGTCGAAGCCACGTCTGCTTCGTCGATTCGTCTCACGTCGGCGTGGTACTCGCCGACCCGGCTGCAGAAGAGTGCTACGCGCAGATCGTTGTCGACGGAGCTCGAGCGACGGTAGGCGCGCGAGACCTGCTCCAGATTCTGTGCGCCGCCGGTCGCATTCGTGACGCGTTCGAGGATCACCTTGCGTGCGTCGTTCATGGATGCTCCCGCCGCCACCAGGAGCGGAAGCTCTCCTGGGCCGGGGGCTTGAGGTCCCGCGTTCGTGTCCATCTCGACAGGGGCGGTGGCAGCTTTCGGATTACGCCTGACCCGGCGAAGGGGCGTGAGAGAAGCCGACCGAGCCCCTGGGCGAAGGCTAAACGGCGGGCACTGCCGAAGACCCAAGCCGCTGCTCGCATCGCCGCGCGCTCCGGAGCACGACCCTTCGCCTCGATCACCTTTGCGCGTAGGTGGAGCAGCACCCCCGGGATGTCGATCTTGACCGGGCAAACCTCGTAGCAGGCGCCGCAGAGACTCGACGCAAATGGGAGCGATGACGCGTTCTCGATCCCGCGGAGCTGCGGCGTGAGGATTGCACCGATCGGGCCCGGGTAGACGGATCCGTAGGCGTGACCGCCGGTGCGAGAGTAGACCGGGCAGACGTTCAGGCAGGCGCTGCAGCGGATGCAGTGCAGCGCTTGCCTGCCGACCTCATCCGAGAGAACACGCGTGCGGCCGTTGTCGAGCAAGACCACGTGGAACTCCTGCGGTCCATCGCCATCTGTTACTCCTGTCCAGATCGAGGTGTACGGGTTCATCCGCTCTCCGGTTGACGAGCGCGGCAGGAGCTGGAGGAAGACCTCGAGGTCGGCGAACCGTGGCAGTAGCTTCTCGATCCCGAGGATCGACACAAGGACTGGTGGCAGGGTCGTGCACATCCTGCCGTTTCCCTCGGACTCGACGATGCAGACTGCGCCCGTCTCAGCGATGGCGAAGTTGGCGCCGCTCACGCCGACGCGGGCGTCTAGGAATCGCTCACGCAGGTACCGCCGGGCTGCTTCTGCAAGGTCGGCCGGTTCGTTCGACGTAATTCCGGGCGCGATCGTTCGCGCGAAGAGGTCGCGGATCTCGCTCCTGTTGCGGTGGATCGCCGGGACGAGGATGTGCGACGGCCAGTCGCCGTCGAGCTGGAGGATCAGCTCTGCGAAGTCGGTCTCGAGTGCGTGGATGCCGGCCTCGTCGCATGCGCGGTTGAGCTCGATCTCGTCTGTGGTCAGAGACTTCATCTTCACAACCTCGTCCGCGCCGTGAGCCCGTGCCACATCGATGACGATCGCGTTCGCCTCGGCTCCGTCACGTGCCCAGTGGACCTGTCCACCGGCCGCCTCGACCGCTTGCTCGAACTGCACGAGATACCGACCGAGGTTCGCCATCACGTCTTCCTTGATGGCTTTGCCCGCCTCGCGGAGCTCGTCCCAGTCTGGAAGCTCGTCGACGACGTTCGCGCGCTTCGCGCGGATCGTGTCGGTCGCGTTGCGCAGGTTCGTCCGCAACTGGGTGTTCGCGAGCTCGACGCGCGCGGCTTCCGGAAAGCTCTTCATGCCGACGCGAGGATCTCCGCGAGATGAATCGCGCGCACGTTCGCGCCCCGGCGCGACAACCCCCCGCCGATCTGGAGCAGGCAGGAGCCGTCGACGGCGGTGCAGGTGTCTGCGCCGGTCGTCACGATCGCGTCGCACTTATCGGCAAGCATCGCGCTCGACGTCTCGGCGTTCTTGAGCGAGAACGTTCCGCCGAACCCGCAGCACTCGTCCGCTCGGGGCAAGTCCACGAGCTCGAGACCGCGGACGTTTCGCAACAGACGGAGCGGCGCATCACCCACGCGTGTCACCCGTAAGGAATGGCAGGTGGGGTGGTACGCGACTCGGCCGGCGAACGAGCCACCGACGTCGTCGACTCCGAGCCGGTGGACGAGGAGCTCGGACAGCTCGTAGACGTTCTCCATCCCATAGGTCTCTCGCGCTGTCCCGACGCAGGACGAGGAGGGCGAGACGACTACCTCGAACTCACGGAAGATCGCTTCGAACCGCCGACCCAGCCGGCGAGCCTCGTCGGCATATCCGCTGTTCATGTGCATCTGTCCGCAACAGGTCTGCTGCTCCGGAAACACGACCTCGTGACCGAGGCGTTCCAGAATCTCCACCGTCGCGCGTCCTGCTTCCGGGAACAGTGTGTCCCCGATGCAGGTGATGAAGAGCGCTACTTGCACCGGGGCAGCCTGCATCATCCGGCCGGCTCGAGCGCGGTCGATTCGGTCACCGACTCTCGTACGCGCTCTCGACCGAGGTGGTGCCCCGCTCGCGGGCGAGCGCGTCGCCGTAGCCTCCGCTGCGGAACGCCGCCACCGGATCCGCGCTCACTCCGACTTCCTGCCTGAGCTCGGAGAGCAGCGGCCGCACGTCCGTCTCGAAAGCGTTGAGCATGATCCGGTGACCGGCGAGCACGTCGCCTTCGGCCTGCGCCTGGGCGAGACGCTCCTCGTCCACGAGCAACGCCTTCGCGTACGCGGTCTGGATGTTCATCACCGACTGCAGCATCGCGTCGATCTTCCCCTCGATGTTGTGAGACTGGTCGATCATGAACGCGACGTCCGCGGCGCCCGCCCCGTGCGCGATCTCACGCATGATCCGGAAGAGCTCGAACGGATCGATAGAGCCCACCATCAGATCGTCATCCGCGTACTTGCGGTTGTTGAAGTGGAAGCCGCCGAGGAGCCCCTCGGCCAGGAGGAGGGCGACGATCTGCTCGACGTTCGTTCCCTGCGGATGATGGCCCGTGTCCACGAGCACCTGCGCTTGCGGCCCGAGGCGGCGGCAGATCATGGCCGCGGTCCCCCAGTCGGGGAGATCGGTGCTGTAGAAGCCAGGCTCGAAGAACTTGTACTCGACGAGCAGGCGGATCCCGGGCGGCAGCGACGCATAGAGCTCCTCGAGGTTCTCCACGAGCCGCCCGTACCGGGAGCGGAGGTCGTCCTGGCCGGGGTAGTTGGTGCCGTCGGCAAGCCAGAGGCTGACGACGGTCGAGCCGGTCTCCACGGCAATGCCGATGCACTCGCGGCAGTGCTCGAGCGCGTGGGCGCGGACTGCGGCGTCAGGGTGGCAGAGGCTTCCCAGCCGGTACTCGTCCGAGCCGAACGAGTTCGGGTTGATCGCGCCGATACGGACGCCCTGCTCCTCGGCGTAGCGCCCGAGCTCCGCGTAGTCGTCGACGGCGTCCCATGGGATGTGCAACGCGACCGAGGGGCAGCAACCGGTAAGCCGATGGACGAGCGCAGCGTCCGCGATGCGCTCGCGCACGTTTCTCGCGGCGCCGGGCCAGGGATAGACGTGGAAGCGCGTCCCCGAGTTGCCGTAGCCCCAGGACGGCGTTTCTATCTCGAGCCGGCGAAGCCGCGCGATGGCGGAGCTTTCGTCCATGGAGCGGAAGTCTGCACCATCTGCGACAAGTTTGCGAATGGGCTTGGTCTTGTCCCATTTCGAAAGCAATGATGATGCTAGGTGGTTGACAGGAGCGCGGGAGGAGTATTAGGGTGGCCCGATCGACTCGCCGCAAGATTTCCCGGGTTTCTCGCAGGAAGAGCGGATGCAGCAGGTGCTGCAGATCCTCGAGACGCGCGATTCGGTTCATGTTGCGGAACTTGCGGAATCGTTTTCGGTTTCCGAAGTCACGATCCGCAGCGACCTCTCGTCTCTCGCGAAGCAGGGCCTCGTCACCCGCGTGCGTGGCGGTGTCCGTGCCCTGAACCACGGGCAGTCGGAGGTCGGGTTCGACCTTCGACTTCGGCTCGAGGTGCGGCCGAAGCTCGCGATCGCGCGCGCGGCTGCGTCGCTCGTGGCGGAAGGTGAGGCCGTCGCACTGGACGCGAGCACGACTGCGTACTACGTCGCCCTGCAGCTCCGGAACAAGCGCGAGCTCGTGGTCGTCACGAACGGGCTCCTGGTTGCGACCGCGCTGGCCGACGCCCCCGGGATCACGGTCATCGTGACGGGCGGCACGCTGCGCCTGTCGGCGATGTCGCTCGTCGGCGACCTCGGCACAGACGTCCTGCGCACCACCCGAATCAACAAGGGCTTTCTCGGCGCGCGCGGCCTCAGCCTCGAGCGCGGCCTGATGGACATGAACCCAGACGAAGTGCGGATCAAACAGGAGATGGCCGACGCATGCGAGGATGTCTACGGGATACTCGACGGCACGAAGTGGCATCGCAGCGCGTTGCTCTCGTTTGCCGCCACGGACGACCTCGCCGGCGTGATCACCGACTCGGGTGCTCCCGAGGAGGAGGTGCAGGCGTGGCGGGCCGCGGGCATCGAGGTCATCACCGCCGATCCGGGGCCGGCCGAGCCGCCGCCCGTGCGCCCGCGCGATCTCCGCCGTGCCGTCCGCCAGGACAGTGAGTCCAACTGATGGCGACGATGGCGGCCGTCGACCTCGGGGCGCAGAGCGGCCGTGTCGCAATCGGGCGCTTCGACGGTGAGCAGCTCGCCGTGTCGGAGGTGCACCGTTTCGTCAACGAGCCCGTTGAGGTCGCCGGAAGGCTCCGGTGGGACATTGACCGTTTGCGCCGCGACGCACTCGACGGGCTGCGCGCAGCCGCTCGCGACGAGTCGCTCGACTCCGTCGCAGTCGACTCGTGGGGTGTCGACTTCGGCCTGCTCGACCGAAAGGGCGGTCTCGTCGAGAACCCCGTCCACCACCGCGACCCGCGGCGCGCGGCAGCGGCTCCGGCTCTGTTCGCACGGGTGCCGGCGCGCGAGCTCTACGAGCGGACTGGGATCCAGCTGCTCCCGATCAACACCGTCTTCGAGCTGGCAGCGATGGCCGCCGAGGGCGACCCGGCGCTCGCGGCGGCGGAGGTGCTGCTGCTGATTCCCGACCTCTTTCACCACTGGCTGTGCGGGAGCCGCACGACGGAGTTCACGAACGCGACGACGACCCAGTGCCTCGACTCCGCGGCTGGGGAATGGGCGACCGACCTGCTCGAGCGCCTCGAGATCCCCACCAGCCTCTTTCCCGATGTCGTTGCGGCCGGAACCCCGCTCGGCGAGGTCGACATGGGGGCAGGGCTCGGGAAGGCCGTCGTGATCGCCGTCGCGACGCACGACACCGGCTCCGCCGTCGCCGCCGTGCCTTTCAAGCGAGCGGGCTCGATCTTCCTCAGCGTCGGCACGTGGTCGCTCGTCGGTGTCGAGGTCGAGAAGCCGCTGATCAACGACGACACGTTCGCGGCGAACCTGACGAACGAGGGCGGGGTGGCCGGGACCTTCCGACTGCTCCGCAACGTGACGGGCCTCTGGCTTCTGGACGAGTGCCGCCGCTGCTGGGCGGAGGAAGGCCGTGAGCACACATTCGAGGAACTCGTCGCCCTCGCTCGGAGGGCCCCACCGCTCCGCTCGTTCGTCGATCCGAACGCCGAGGTCTTCCTGGAGCGGGGAAGCGACATGCCGCTTCGGATCCAGGCGTTCTGCCGCCTGACGGGCCAGCTCGAGCCGCCGGGAGTCGGCGAGACGGTCCGCTGCGTACTCGAGAGCCTTGCCCTGAAGCACGCGGAGACGGTCGACGTGCTGCGGGACGTCACCGGCTCCGATCCCGCCGAGCTCCACATCGTCGGCGGCGGCGCCCGGAACGAGCTGCTCTGCACCTGGACGGCCGAGGCCGCCGGCCTGCCGGTCCTCGCGGGGCCCGAGGAAGCGACCCTGCTCGGGAACCTCTTGGTCCAGGCGATCGCGCTCGGCGAGATCGGCTCGCTCGCCGAGGCGCGGGACGTCGTCCACGCCTCGTTCGAGCCGGCTACGTACGAGCCCGCGCCCTCCTCCGAGTGGCAGGAGGCGCGAGGGCGGTTCGCCGAGCTCGGCGGCCTCGCGGAGCTGGAGGTCACCGCGTGAGCAGCACGCTCGGCGCATTGCGCGGAATCCCGGCCCCTGTCAGCCGCTGGGAGGATCCCGCCGCGGCCGGCCTGTCAGTGATCGATGGGCTCGTGTACCGCTCCAACCTCCTCGGCGCCGATCGCGCGCTCGCGAACATCGGCGGCGGCAACACGTCGGCGAAGGAGACCGTGCACGACCACGTCGGCAGAGAAGTGCAGGCGCTCTGGGTGAAGGGCTCCGGCACAGATCTCGCGACGATCACGGCCGCCGGATTCCCCGGGCTCCGGCTCGACGAGCTCCTGCCGCTGCGCGAACGGGCGACGATGGACGACGCCGAGATGGTCGAGTACCTGCTTCGCAGCGCACTGCGTCCGGATCAGCCGCGGCCGTCGATCGAAACACTTCTGCACGCCTTCATCCCGGCGCCGCACGTCGACCACACGCACCCCGACGCGGTGGTCGCGCTGACCTCGACGCCCGAAGGCCGCCGTCTCGCGGAGGAGGCGTTCGGCGATGAGGCCGTCTGGCTCGACTATCAGCGGCCCGGCTTCGACATGTCACGCCGGATCTCCTTGCTCCTGGAGGAGCACCCCGCGGCGCGCGCCGTCCTGCTCGAGAAGCACGGGCTCGTCACCTGGGGGCCCACCGGCCACGAGAGCTACGAGACGACCATCGAGTTTGTCGCGCGCGCCGCTGGCGCTATCGAAAAGGCGGCAGGAGGGCGGTTCGGCCTGGGCGGCCAGAAGATCGCGGAGCGCGACGAAGGGAGCGACGATCTCCTCCTTTCGAGCTCCCTTCCCGCACTCCGCGGCGCACTCCTCGGCGACGCCGACGGGCTCGTGCTCGAGCTCGACCGAAGCCCAGAGGCGGTGGCGTTCGCGTCGTCCGTGCGCGCGCCGGAAGTCAGCCAGATCGGCGCGCCCTGTCCCGACCACCTGATCAACACCAAGCACAAGCCACTTGTCGTCGAGTTCGACCCGGAGACGGGCGATGCGGCGGAGCTCGCCGAGAGGTTCCGCACTGGAGTCGATGCGTATGCCGACTGGTACCGCGGCTACTACGAGCGCAACCTCGACGACGAGACGCGGCAGTTCCCGATCGATCCAGCAGGGCCCCGGGTCGTGCTCGTGCCCGGCGTCGGGATCGTCACGACGGGTTCCGACGCCGCGCGCGCACGCATCTCCCGCGACCTCTACCACCGGGCGATCTCCGTCCAGGACGCCGGAGATGCGATGGGCGGCTTCCGTTCGCTGAGCGAGAGTGAGGCGTTCGCGATCGAATACTGGCCGCTCGAGCGGTACAAGCTCGCCCAGGCGCCGCCTCCCGGCGAGCTCGCCGGGCGCGTGGCGGTGATCACCGGCGGTGCCAGCGGAATCGGACGTGCGACCGCACGCATCTTCGCCGAGCGCGGCGCGCACGTGGTCGTCGCCGACCTGAACGCCGCAGGCGCGAAGGAGGTGGCCGATGAGCTCGTCGCGACTCACGGCTTGCGGCGGTCGATCGCAGTCGCGACGGATGTCACCGACGAAGCCGCAGTTCGGCAGATGGTGCGCGAGACCGTCCTCGAGTACGGCGGTCTCGACATCCTCGTCGCATCCGCCGGGCTTGCCACCAGCGCACCGTTGACGGAGACGAGCGTCGAGGAGTGGGACCGCAACTTCGCGGTCCTGTCCCGGGGTTATTTCCTGGCAGCGCGTGAGGCGTTCGGGGTCATGTTCGAGCAGGGACGAGGCGGCTCTGTCGTGTTCGTCGGATCGAAGAACGCTCTCGTCGCCGGTACGAACGCGGCGGCATACTCCTCCGCCAAGGCGGCCTCGCTCCACCTCGCTCGCTGCCTCGCCGAGGAAGGCGGCCCGCACGGGATCCGTGTCAACACCGTGAATCCCGATGCGGTCATCGCGGGCTCGAGCATCTGGTCTTCCGACTGGAAGGCCGAGCGCGCGAGCACGTACGGCGTGACCGAGGACGATCTGCAGAGCTTCTACCGCAAGCGCACGAAGCTCGCAGTGGACGTCTATCCCGAGGACGTCGCGGAGGCGATTGCGTTCTTCGCCGGGCCTCGCTCCAACAAGTCAACCGGAAATATCGTCAACGTCGATGGCGGCGTGACCGCCGCTTACCCCCGGTAGTGCGAGCTAGGCGCACGTTGGTCAGTCAGTCCCCCACACGAAAGGAAACATCCATGCACAGGCCCAGATGGGCAGTCCTCGTCGTCGCCGCGATCCTCGCCGCAAGCGTCGCGGTGGCGGCCGCGATCGCCGCGCCGAACCATTCGACGGCCGGCAAGACGTTCTACTACATTCCGAAGGACACCCTGAACCCATACGAGGTGATCGCCGATCACGGCGGCAAGCTCGCCCTCACTGAGCTCGGTGACACGCAGGTGGTGTCCTCGGGCACCGAGGACACCGCCGCAGCACAGCAGCCTGCGATCCAGGCGGCGATCCAGTCCCATGCGGCCGGTATCGTCATCGCCGGTAACGACCCGCAGGCCGTGTGCCCCGCGCTCCAGCAGGCCCAGGCGCAGGGCACGAAGATCGTCGCCTTCGACTCGGACGTGAACTGCCGCCAGCTGTTCATCAATCAGGCGGACACCGAGACGATCGGGCGGAGCCAGATCCAGCTGCTGGCCAAGCTGATGCATTACAAGGGTCAGTTCGCGATTCTGTCCGCGGCCTCGACGGCCACGAACCAGAACGCATGGATCAAGTACATGCAGCTCGAGCTGAAGAGGCCGATCTACAAGAACATGCAGCTCGTCAAGATCTACTACGGCAACGACAACCCGGCTCAGTCGCGCCAAGCGACGGTCAGCATGCTGCAGGCATACCCGAACCTCAAGGGGATCGAATCGCCCACCACAGTCGGCATCTCCTCGGCCGCGCAGTACCTCTCGACCTCCAAGTACAAGGGGAAGGTCGTTATCACGGGCCTCGGCCTGCCGAGCCAGATGAAGACGTACGTCCATAACGGGACGGTGAAGGCGTTTGCACTCTGGAACCCCGAGGACCTCGGGTACCTAGCGGGCTACGCGGTCTCCGCGCTCTCCGATGGGACGATCACGGGCAAGGTCGGCGAGAAGTTCAAGGCCGGCAAGCTCGGCACGTACACCATCATCAAGGGCCCGGACGGAAAGCCGCAGGTCATCCTCGGGCCGCCCTACACGTTCACTGTCCAGAACGTCGACAAGTTCAAGTTCTAGAACAGGCAGGTAGGGGGCGCCGTCTGACGCGGCGCCCCCTCCTCCCCCGACGGCCGTGACTACAACACATCCCGTACCCGTCCTTTCTCTCGAGCACGCTCAGAAGAACTTCGGTGCCGTTCGCGCGCTCGTGGACGGTGACATCGAACTGTTGGACGGCGAGGTGCACGGCCTCGTCGGCGAGAACGGTGCCGGTAAGTCCACCCTCGTCAAGATCCTCGCCGGCGTGCACCGGCCCGACGCCGGCCGACTCGTGCTCGACGGGATGGAAGCGATCTTCGACAACGCCAAGCAGTCGCAGGCTGCCGGGATCGCGATCATCTTCCAGGAGCCGACGCTCTTCCCCGACCTGACCGTCGCAGAGAACATCTTCGTCGGCATGCAGCCGCTCAAGCGGTTCCGCCGCATCGACCACAGACGAATGCGCCGTGAGGCGAGCGCTGTGTTCGAGCGGCTCGGCGTCCGGCTCGACCCCGATCGGCTCGCTCGCGGGCTTTCGATCGCCGACCAGCAGCTCGTCGAGATCGCAAAGGCGCTGACGACGAACGCGCGGGTGATCGTGATGGACGAGCCCACCGCCGCCTTGACCAACACGGAGGTCGACCGGCTGTTCGGCATCGTCGAGGCGCTGCAGGCGCAGCGAAACGCGGTTCTCTTCGTCTCACATCGGCTCGACGAGATCTTCGCGATCTGTCAGCGCGTCACCGTGATGCGCGACGGCCGCCATGTCCTCACCAAGCCAACCCATGAGCTGACGATCCATTCGGTGATCCGGGCGATGGTCGGTCGCGATATGGACGCGCTCTTTCCGAAAGTGCCGACCGAGCCGGGTCGCGTCGTCCTGAAGGTCGACCGGCTCACCCGCGAGGGCGTCTTCACCGACGTCTCCTTCGATGTGCGAGGCGGGGAAATCGTCGCGCTTGCCGGCCTGGTCGGTGCCGGGCGGACGGAGGTCGCCCGTGCGATCTTCGGGATCGATCGCTGGGATGCGGGATCGGTCGAGATCGAAGGCAGGGGCCTCTCGCCGGGGTCGCCCACCGCGGCGATGGCCGCCGGTATCGGGCTCGTCCCCGAAGACAGGCGCCAGCAGGGGCTCCTGATGGACTTCTCGATCGAGCGCAACATCGCCCTCGCCTCGCTCGATGCCGTCCGCCGGGGAGGCTTGATCCCACGCGGTGCCGAGCGGAACTTTGCCAGGGATTGGGCACTTCGGCTGCAGTTGAGGTACGGGAAGTTGTCGGACCCCGCCTGGACGCTTTCGGGCGGCAATCAGCAAAAGGCCGTACTGGCGAAGTGGCTCGCACGCAATCCCACCCTGCTCATGGTCGACGAACCGACGCGTGGCATCGACGTCGGCACGAAGGCCGAGGTGCACCGCTTGCTCTCCGAGCTCGCCGCGCGAGGGGTCGCCGTGCTGATGATCTCGTCCGAGCTCCCGGAGGTGCTCGGCATGGCCGACAGAATCGTCGTCCTGTTCGAGGGCAGCGTCGCGCGCGAGTTCACACGAGCCGAGGCGGACGAGCACGCGATCATGCGCGCGGCCACCGGGATGGCCCCGGAAGCGGCATGACGACACTCGCCGAAGAGCAGAAGCTCGCCAAGCCACCGTCGAGCTCGCACGCGGTCGCGGAGATGCTGCTGCGCTTTCGCGAGCTCGGCATCGTGCTCGCCCTGGTTCTCGTCGTCGGCGCGACCACAATCGACAATCCCAATTTTCTCAGCGCCACGAACGTCCAGCAGATTCTCTCAGGAGCAGCGATCATCGCGCTGCTGGCGATCGGCGAGACCGTCGTGATCATCACGCGCAACGTCGATCTCTCGGTCGGCTCCGTGCTCGGCATCTCTGCGTACGCGACCGGAGTGCTCTACGTGCACCATCCGCATGCCCCGCTCGTCCTCGTCTTTCTCTTCGCCCTCGGAATCGGCGTCGCCTGCGGAGTTGTCAACGGCGCCATCGTGACGGTCGCCCGCGTACCGAGCCTCGTCGTGACGCTTGGGACGCTCTACATCATCCGCGGCATCGACGGAGCGTGGGCCGGCGGAAACCAGGTCAACGCCTCCATGTTGCCCGAGCAGTTTCAACAAGATCGGCTACGGCACCATCGCGGGGGTCCCGTATCTCGCCATCATCGCCATCATCGCCGTCGCGATCGCGACCTACGCGATGCGCACATTCCGCACGGCGCGGGACTTCTACGCGATCGGATCGGATCCGCCCGCGGCCCACCTCGCCGGCATCCCTGTGGGGTCGCGCGTGTTCTTGGCCTTCGTCCTCAGCGGTGGCATCGCCGGTTTCGCGGGGGCTGTCTGGCTGTCGTTGTACGGCTCGGTCGACGCGATCGCCGGGGTCGGCTACGAGTTCCAGGTCATCACCGCAGTCGTCGTCGGTGGCGTGGCCATCTTCGGCGGTAGCGGCACAGTCTTCGGGGCCGCGCTCGGGGCGCTCCTCCTGAACACGATCAACAGCGCGCTCGTCGTCGTGAACGTCTCGTCCTTCTGGAGCTCGGCGCTTTCGGGGGCATTGCTCATCGGTGCGATCGCGTTCGACCGGTTGATCGCGCTGCGTGTCGCGCCGGCCCTGCGCACGCGAAGGAGAGATCGTGGCTGACCTCGATGACTTCAAGCCCGGCGACGAGGTAACCGGAGGGCCGCCGCCGAGGCGGCAGAGCCTTGGCATCTTCGTCCGCTGGGAGACGCTCCTGTTGCTCTTGCTCGGCGGAACGATCGCGTTCGGCGCCAGCGTCTCCCCGTACTTCCTGGAGTCGACCAACCTCTTCTACATCTGCCTGAACGTGGGCGAGGTCGCGATCATGGCGCTTCCGCTCACCCTCATCGTCATCACCGGCGAGATCGACCTTTCGGTGGCGTCGATGCTCGGTCTGACCGGGCGTTCTGATGGCCGAGCTCTTCAAGCACGGATGCCCGATCTGGCCCGCGATGCTCGCGGCCGTCGCTTTGGGCATGATCCTCGGCGCGTTCAACGGCTTTCTCGTCACCAGACTCGGATTGCCGTCGCTGGCGGTCACGATCGGAACTCTGACGCTCTACCGAGGGATCGCGCAGGGGATTCTTCCGACGGACACGATCGGCGGCTTCCCGACCCATCTCACGGCGATCGGCGTCACTCCCATCCCGGGCACGCACATCCCGTATTCGATCGCGTTCTTCGCGGCGCTGGCCGTCGTCTTCGCCGTCGTTCTCCACGCGACGCCGCTCGGTCGTGCGATCTTCGCGATCGGCACCGGCCAGGAAGCGGCCTTCTTCGCAGGCATTCGCGTCAAGCGGATCAAGTTCTGGCTGTACGTCCTCTCGGGGATGCTGTGCGGGTTCGCCGGTGTGCTGTGGACGCTCCGTTTCGCCTCGGCCCGCTACGACGCGGGCGTCGGGATGGAGCTCTACGTCGTCACGATCGTTCTGCTCGGCGGGGTGTCGATCTTCGGCGGTCGCGGCACGATCGCAGGAGTGGTCCTGGCCGTGGCCGTCCTCGGCACGCTGCAGACGGCGCTGACTGCCGACCTCATGCCCGCCCAGGACCAGAACATCATCGTCGGCGCTCTCCTCCTCGCCAGCGTTATCGTCCCGAACGCGGGAGACTTCTACCGGCGCGCCCGGGCGCGGCTACGCATCGCGGAGGCTCGGCGGAACCGCGCCGGAGCGGCGCAGGCGGCGGGACAGTGAGAGTCGGGATCTTCGGGATCGGCCTCGCGGCATACTGGCCGCAGTTCGACGGGCCTGCGTGAGCGGCTGGAGGGCTATCAGCGCGGGATCGAGGCCCGTCTCCGAGAGCTGGGCGCAGAGGTCATCTCCGCCGGCCTCGTCGACACGGCCGAGGCCGCGCGACAGGCCGGAGAGACGCTCGCCGCGGCCCGCCCCGACCTCGTGCTGCTCTACACGGCGACCTATGCGACGTCGTCACAGGTTCTGCCTACCGTGCAGGCGGTCGATGCGCCCGTCGTCATCCTCAATCTCCAGCCGACGAGGACGCTCGACTACGAAGGGATGACGACCGGCGAATGGTTGGCGAACTGCTCGGCCTGCTGCGTGCCCGAGATCGCCGGAGCGTTCACGAGGGCGCGCATCCCGTACCGCACCGTCACCGGCACGCTCCTGGACGGCGACCCGGCATGGGAAGCGCTGCGCGAATGGCTCGATGCGGCGCACGCGGTACACAGCCTGAGGACCGCACGCATCGGCTTCCTCGGTCACACCTATCCCGGAATGCTCGACCTGTACTCCGACTTCACGCAGGTGCACGCGCAGACCGGCGTGCACGTCGAGGTGCTCGAGATCGACAGCCTCATCGAGCGGGTCGAGTCGGCGGACGCAGACGCGATCGAGCGCAAGGGTGAGGAGATTCGACAGACGTTCGATCTCGCCGATGCGGGCAACGACCCGATCGCGGCCGAGATCACGCCCGAGATCTTCGAATGGTCGGCGCGTGTCGCGGTCGGGCTCGATCGCCTGGTCGAGGACTTCGAGCTGGACGGGCTCACCTACTACTATCGCGGCGTCGGGGGCAACATCGCCGAGCGCGTCACAGCCGGCCTGATCGTCGGCAACTCGCTGCTGACGGCACGGGGCGTGCCTGCCTCCGGCGAGGGCGACCTGAAGACGAACGTCGGGATGCTCGTGCTCGACCGGCTCGGCTGCGGCGGCTCGTACACGGAGTTCTACGCCCTCGACTTCGACGGCGAGTTCGTCCTGATGGGGCACGACGGGCCGGGTCACCTGGCGATCGCCGAGAGGCGGCCGGTTGCCCGCGCACTCAAGCTCTACCACGGGAAGTCGGGTGCGGGGCTATCGATCGAGATGAAGGTCAGACTCGGGCCGGTGACGATTCTCGGTGTGACGCAGACCGCCGACGGTCGACTCAAGCTGATCGCCGCCGAGGGCGAGTCGATATCCGGGCCGACCTTCCGGATCGGCAACACGAACTCGCGGATCCGGTTCCGGTCCGGCCCGACCACTTTCTTCGACACCTGGTGCGCCGAAGGCCCAACGCACCACGTTGCACTGGGGGTGGGACACCAGCTGTCGCGCTTGCGCAAGGTCGCCGATCTCCTCGGGCTCGAGCTCGCGGCGGTTGTATGAGCGTGCGGTTCCTCGGGCCGGACACCGACGCGTACGTCGCGAGCGTCGAGCGGCACGCCTCGGAGTTCGAGGCGGAGACGGGCATCACGCTCGAGATCGAGATCGTTCCGAGCGACCTGTACTTCTCCAACCGGATCCACCATCTGCTCGACGGCGATGCGGCTGCGGACGTGTTCATGTCGGGCCCGGTCCTCGTCTGGGAGCATCTCGCCGCGGGTTTCGTTCAGCCGCTCGACGAGTTCCTCTCGCGCGCGGGCGACGGGTACGACGCCGCGGACTTCTGCGGCCGGCTGATGCTCTGCAACCGCTGGAGCGGTCGCTTCGGCGACCCGCTCGGCGAGGGCCCGCTGCTCGAGATCCCGGTTAACTGCGAGTCGTACAACCTCGCCTACGTGCCCGCGGTGCTCGAGGACGCAGGTCTCGAGGTGCCGTCGACATGGGAGCAGTATTTCGCGACCGCGCAAGCGATCGTCGACAGGACAGGCGGCAGCGTCCGCGGATTCGCGCAGCGCGGCACCGACGCCTGGCACACGATGTACACGGGGTTCGCAACCCAGTTCTGGTCCTACGGCGCCTCCGACTTCGAGGGAGGTCGCTGCGCGATTGCGAGCCCAGAGGCCATCCGCGCGACGTCCGACTTCATGGCTGCACTGCGCGACGCGGGCCCGCGCGACTGGCTCGACCAGCGCTGGTACGAGCTCGCGCTCGACTTCGCCCGGGGCCGGTACGGCTTGATCGTCGACTCGGACCACTACGTCGCCTATTTCGAGGAGCCGAGCACCTCCGACCTGGTCGGCCGGATCGCCTACGCGCGACCACCGCTCGGCCCGACCGGCCTGCGCAGGCCCAACCTCTGGACGTGGTCGGTCGTCATGAACACGCGGGCGCGAGACCGCGAAGAGGCCTGGCGTTTCATCGAGTGGGCCACTGGGCGAAAGTTCCTTCTCCGGTCGGCGTTCGAGGGCAACATGAACCCGACGCGCACGAGCATCTGGAACGACGAGCTCTTTCGCGCTCACACATCGGGTTGGGGCTCCTTCTACGACGTTGCCAGATCGCTGATCGAGCGTGAGGCCTCGGTGCTGGTCACACCGGCCGCCAACTATCTGGCCGTCGCAAGCCAGTGGGTCGAGGCGCTGCTGGACGTCTACGCGGGTCGCGTCGAGACGGTCGAGGCTCTCGAGTCGGCTGCCGCGGCGATCGACGTGCTCGTCGCTGCCGGATGATGACTGACGCGCCGACGCAGAAAAGCACCCCTTCCGTAGCGGTCTCGAGCGTGGTCCGAGCGGGACGGTTTTTGCTTGCTGCGCAGATTCCGCTCAACCATGCTGTGTAGCGTCGTTGGGTGGCCGCGTCTGTCCGAGGGGCGGCTGAGAGTGCGAGGCGGCGGCGGGATGACCCTCAACCATGCTGGCGGATCTTTCGTGCCTTGAATCCGACCTGTCTCCCGTCGCCGCTTCGCTCGACTGGCCGGTGACCTGATAGAAGCCTGCGCCTTTGCCCGACACAGCAGAAGCTCGTCGAACGGTGTGCCCTTGTAGGGGTAGATCGTCGTGCTCTGCTCATGCTGGGACGGCTTCGGGTCGCGCGCCGGTCACTCTTGGGATCCCGGCCTGCTTCGGATCGGGCGGGGTCGAGTCGGCCCGCCGCGGCGACGCCGGGGCGCAACCGGCTAGACGTAGGCTTGCCGGGTGCACGACGGGCCTCCGTCAGCCGAGCCGCTTCTTCTGATCGCGGGGCTGGGTCAGGGGACCTGGGTCTGGGGCGACGTCCTGCCGGTACTCGCTCGCGACCGACCGGTGCTCAGATTCGAGGCGCGGGGCACGGGAGCACGCAGCGATCTGCCGCCGAGGCGCTCCGTGCACGAGATGGTCGATGACGTCCTCTCGGAGCTGGACGGGCCTGTGCACGTGCTCGGGTCCTCCATGGGTGGGTACGTCGCTCTCACCCTGGCCGTGACGAAGCCCGAGCTCGTCCGCTCACTTCTTCTGTTCGCGACCGGCGGCGGAGGGCCGGGACGAGTTCCTCGTCCACGGTACGTCGCCGATGCGACCGCCGAGGCGCTCGGGCTCGGCGACCCCGAGTTCGCGTACCGCACGATGCCCTTTACGTTCTCCCCGGGGTGGGTCGAGGCGAAACCCGACCGGTTTCAGGAGATCATCGAGGTTCGAATTGCCAATCCCACTCCGGTCGAGCTGCTCGAGGCACACGCCGCCGCCTGCTTCGGGTTCTACGACGAGGAGTGCGACCTCGGGAGCATCGAGATCGAGACGCTGGTCGTCCACGGCGATCAGGACCTGATCGTTCCGGTCGAGAACGGCCGAATGCTGGCCGGTCGCCTTCCACTCGCGCAGTACGTCGAGCTCCCGGGTCGCGGCCACAACCTGATGCTCGAGGATCCGGAGACGTTCGCTCGGCTCGCGCGCGAGTTCCTGTCTTGACAGACTCCCTTCCCCACAGGGAGACTGCCCGCGGACTCGACCCTGCGAGGTTCCGATCGCCTACTCGGTTGTCCTCATCGTGCTGCTGGCCGCGGCGGCAAAGCTCGTGCAGCGGAGCCTGCCGGCCGGGCTCGGTCGCGCCGTTCTCGGTGTCGGCATCCTCGCACCCTTCGCCGGTCTTTTCTTCGCCATGTGGCTCCTGTGGAACGAGTGGCTCGGCTGGCGCGAGCTCGCGCTCTTCGTCGGCCTCTGGGCGCTGACGGGGCTCGGGATCACGATCGGCTTCCACAGGTTTCTCACGCACCGGAGCTTCGAGACCGGACCGGCGCTCGACGTTCATTCTCCTTGGGCTCGGCTCGATGGCGAATCAGGGGCGATGCATCGACTGGGCTGCCCACCATCTCAAGCACCACGCATACTCGGACCGCGAGGGCGACCCACATAGCCCGCTCGACGGCCTCGTCCATGCTTACTGCGGGTGGATTCTGCGTGGGCCGCCTGCGGACCGCGAGCGCTACTGCAGGCGATTGCTCGAAGATCGGGTGGTGACCCTGGCCGATCGGGTCGGGCCGCTCTGGGTGATGGTCGGCTTACTCGGCCCGTATGCGATCTTCGGGTGGAAAGGCCTCGTCTGGGGCGGACTCGTCAGGATCTGGTTCACCAACCACGCCGCGTTCTCGGTCAACTCGCTCGGACACACCTACGGGAGCCAGCCGTTCGACACCGGCGATCGAAGTCGAAACAACGGGTTCCTCGCCGCGCTCTCGTTCGGAGACGGCTGGCACAACAACCACCACGCCTTCCCGGCGATGGCCTCGCATGGAATGACGTTGTGGCAATTCGACCCGGCGGGCCTCGTGATCCGCGGACTCGCGTGGCTCGGCCTCGTCTGGAATGTCAAGGCAGCGCCGGACTTGCACGCGATCGAGCGCCGAGCCCAGGCCGCTCGTCGTCGCGCAAGCGAGGAGGTGGTCACGTGATCGCCGATCGCGCGGGTTCGACGCGGGCGAGTGACGCGACCTTCGCCTTGCTCGACGATCTTCTCGGTGGATACCGACCCCGGGACTTCGGTGTTCGTCTCTGGGACGGCTCGACCTGGGGGCCCGAGCCGGGCCGACCGGAGCTGTTCACGATCGTCCTGCGCCATCCAGGGGCGCTCCGGCGGATGTTCTTTCCGCCGGGCGAGCTGTCGCTCGCCGAGGCGTACATCTACGGCGATTACGACATCGAGGGCTCGCTCGAGAGCGTGTTCCCGCTCGCCGACCACCTGCTCCTCGATCAGCGGCCCCGGCTCCGCACGCGGGTGCGGTCCGCCGGCCGGCTGATCCAGCTCCCGCGCGACGACCGCCATCCGGCGGGTACGAGCGCTGTCGACCTCTCGGGGAAGCGACACTCGCTTGCCCGCGACCGGCAGGCTGTCAGCTACCACTACGACCGTTCGAACGAGTTCTTCGCGGTGTTCCTCGATCCGGAGCTCGTCTACTCGTGCGCGTACTTCGCCTCCGAGGACGACGATCTCTCGACCGCGCAGACCCGCAAGCTGGACTACCTCTGCCGGAAGCTGCGGCTTCGCCCAGGCGAACGACTCCTGGACATCGGCTGCGGCTGGGGCGGCCTGCTCCGGCACGCCGTCCGTAACTACGGCGTCGAGGCGCTCGGGATCACGCTCAGCGAACGCCAGGCCGAGCTCGCGAGCGAGCGCATCAACGCAGCTGGGGATCGCCGACCGGTGCCGGGTCGAGCTTCGCGACTACCGCGAACTCGACGAGGTGGAGAGCTTCGACAAGCTCGTCAGCGTCGGGATGTTCGAGCATGTCGCCGAGGACATCCTCGCCGGCTATTTCCAGCAGGCCTGGCGCTTGCTTCGGCCGGGCGGAGCTTTTCTCAACCACGGGATCAGCCGACCCGTCGACCAACCAGCGCGGCGTGGTCCATCGTTCGTCCAGAAGTACGTCTTTCCAGAGGGAGAGCTCGTCCCGGTCGGGACCTCGCTCTTGCTGGCCGAGCGGGCCGGCTTCGAGGTTCGCGACGTCGAGAGCCTCCGAGAGCACTACGTGCTGACACTGAGGCACTGGATCCGACGCCTCGAGGAAGGCCACGAGCAAGCCGTCCGAGCAGCCGACGGGGTGAGCTACCGCGTCTGGCGTCTCTACATGTCCGGGTCGGTGCACGGCTTCGCCACCGGAAGGGTGAACCTCCACCAGACGCTGCTCGTCAAGCCGGACCTGGGCCGGAGCGGATTGCCGCTCGTGCGCGCAGACTGGTACCGCTAGCTCGCCGCCTTGAGCGAGGCGAGGAGCGAAGCCCCCTCGTTCACGTAGCGCGTCGCACCGACGGAGCGGAAGTACACGAGCGCGAGATCGGTCTGCGTCTCGGCCTCCGCGTCGTGCCCCTCTGCGGCAAACGAGCGGGCCGCCCGCAGGCGGATGAACGCCTCGAGCGGCCGATGCCCGCCCGAGCCGTAGAGCTCGGCCACGCGAATCAGGTCACCGACCACCATCGCTTCGGCCGCCTCGAGCCAGCGCGACTTGCGAGCCCCGGCTCGGGTCATCCAGTGGAGCAGCTCGTCGGTCCGCCCGGCCTCGTGCGCAACCCACAGCGCAAGCGGGTGGCCGCGAAAGAAGCGACCTGACGCCGCGGTCCGGACGTCGTCGAGGATCTGGTCGAGCAGCTCCTCGGCCTCCGCCGCGCGCCCGGCCTCGGACAGCATCCAGGCGCGAACGGCGAGCGCACCCCACAGGACGCGCGGATCGCGGCTCTTGCGAGCGATCTCGAGCCCCCTTGCGGTGTCGTCGAGCGCTCCCTCCATGTCGCCGTACGAGGCCCGGATCACGGCGCGAAGGCCGCGATCGCCGGTGACGAGGACGGAGTGCCGCGTGCGTTGGCTCAGCACGTGCGTCTCCGCCGATGCGCCGGGAATGGTGTCGATCAGCTCGTTCGCCCGCTCGAAGTGCTCGAATGCGCGATCATTTCGACCCTGCCACCAGGCGACATGCGCAAGCATCACCTCGGCCTCGGAGGCAGCCTCGAGGTTGCCGGCGGCGCGGAGCGCTTCGGCCGCCTCGACGAGCACGCTGTCATCCGCCTCCTCGTTGTTGAACCGCGCCTCGGCGATCCTGAAGAGCAGAAGCGGGCGCTCCGGGTCGTCGTCGGCGGTCAGGCCGAGCGCCGTCGAGTAGAACCCATCCGCGGTGGCGAACGCGCTCAGGGAGAGAGCGCGGTCGCCGGCGTCCCGCAGCGCGTCGCGCGCTCGCGGCCTGAGCGAGCCGGTGTCGAGCCCGCTCACTGTTGCGAGCTCGAGCGCCGCCGCGTAGTGGTGGGCGAGCAGCTCGGCGTGATCCTGCGGTCGACCGAGCGATTCGATCCACTCCGCGGTGAACCGGTGCTTCCGGGAGCGGTCGTCGCGGGGAATCTGACCGTACGCGACGTCCCGCACGAGCGCATGGCGAAAGGCGTACTCGTCCTCGCCTGCGACTGACGACTGCTGTTCACGTCGGATGAACTCCTTTCGCTCGAGGCCGTGGAGACGGTCCTTCAGACCGTCGTCGGCCGGCAACGCTCCCGACCAGAAGATCCTTCCGACGACGGCCGCGTCCTGCAGCAACGTCTTCTCTCTGGGAGCCAGCGTGTCGATTCGAGCGGCGATCAGGCCGTGGACGGTCTCTGGGAGGGGGAAGTCCTCGGTGCCGCGCTCGAGGAAGAGCAGCGCGAACTGCTCTGCGTACAGGGGATTCCCCTCGGCCCGCTCGAGGAGCGCGGCCTGGGTGTCGGCCGGGAGCACCGCACGATCGAGGACGTTGGCGATCAGGCGCGCCGCGTCGGCGTCTCCGAGCGGAGAGAGACCCAGGGTCAGAGCGTTCAGCTTCCCGCCTCCCCACCCGGGCCTGCGCTCGAGCAGCTCGGGCCGGGCGGTGCACACGAGCATGAGCTGGACGCTGCCGGCCCAGTCGGCGAGATAGTCGACGAAATCGAGCAGCCCGTCGTCGGCCCAGTGCAAGTCCTCGATCACCACCATCAGCGTCTTGCGGCGGGCCACGCACTCGAGGAACCGCACCCAGGAAGCAAACGACTCGTCTCGCCGATCGCTAGCGCTCTCCTCGTCGGGCTCCAGCCCGACGAGCGGCAGGAGCGCCCCGGTGACCCGCGCGACCTCGTCGTCGGAGACGACGTCGCTGACTGCGCGCGAGAGCTTGTCGGCGACGAGCCCAGGATCGTCGCGCTCGAAGATGCCGGCCTGCGCCTTCACGATCTCGGCCACGGCCCAGAAGCTCACACCGTCGCCGTACGGCAGGCACCGTCCCTGCAGCCACGCCCGGTTTGCTCCGTCGGTGAAATGGGACCGGACGAGCTCCTGCACGAGCCGGCTCTTCCCGATCCCGGGAACGCCGGCGAGGGTGACGAGCTGCAGCGTGCGCTCGACCTCGACCCGCTCGAGGGTCTTGGCGAGGAGCGTGATCTCGCGCTCGCGGCCCACCATCGGCGTTGTCGGCGAGCGGCTCAGGTCGCTGCCGGGCCGCCCACGAGGTGCGACCGCACGCCAGAGCGAGAGCGGCTCCGACTTGCCCTTCGCACTCACCGCTTCGAGCGGCTCGTAGTCGAACAGCTGCCTGGTCAGGGCGAACGTGCTCTCCCCAACTGCTACTCCGCCTACCGGCGCGGCCGCCTGGATCCGCGCCGCGGTGTTCACGGCGTCGCCCAGCACGCTCGCCTCGCCCGACGACGGTCGAGCATCGAGGACCACGAGCACCTCGCCGGTGTTCACACCCACCCGCACCGCCAACCCGTTCAGCTCGTCCACCGCCTCGACGATGCGCAAGCCGGCCCGCACCGCACGTTCGGCGTCGTCCTCGTGCGAGACCGGCGCACCGAACACCGCCATCACCGCGTCGCCGATGAACTTCTCGACCGTCCCTCCGAACGACTCGATCTCCCGGCGTGTGCGCTCGTAGTACGTCTGCATCCGCGCGCGAACGTCCTCCGGATCTGCATGCTCGGATGCCGACGTGAACCCGACCACGTCGCAAAAGAGCACCGATACCAGCTTCCGTTCCCGCGCAGGCTCGGCAGCCACCGGCGTGGACGTCGCCTCACCGCAGAACGGACAGAACGGAAACTCCCCCGGTAGATCCCTTCCACACGCGCCGCAGGCAGGCACCTCGACTCGAGTCTACGGTCAGCCTGCCCCGGGGGCAACGCGAGCTGCGAGCGCTGCCTTCGATCCGGCCGGCGCCTTGCCTCGCGAAGGAGGGGCGGAGCCGGCGGCGCCGGCTCCGCCCCTCTCTACTACAGGCCCTTCGGCCGCGTGTCGACGATCGACCCGAACGGGGTGAACAGCCCGTCATTCCACTTCACGAGCTGCTGCTGCGAGATCGGGAACGCGTCGTTTCGGCCGGTCTTCGTGACGATGCCCGGGAGCAGGAACGGGTTCGTCTTGTCGTTCATGTGCAGCACGGCCGCCATCAGGCTCGCGCGCGTCGGGTTCGGCCCGGCCGCACGCAACGCCTGGACGAACGTGTAGGCCTTGGCCATTCCGTACAGGTAGTTGCCGTTCTTCGGATCGGCCCCCGGCAGGTACTTGGCCATGATCGTCATGTAGAGCTTCATGCCGGGGTCGTTCGCCCAGGACGGGTTCGCCGGGTCTTTGCTGTAGTACGTCGAGATCGTGCCGTTGACCTCCGCCGCGCCGGCCCTGGCGACCGCGATCGGCAGGAAAGTCGAGGTCGCGGCGACCGACGTGGTGAAGATGTTCGCCGGCTTCCACCCCATGCTCGCCATCGTCGCGTAGGCGACGATCGTCTGGGTGGGCAGCGCCGCGATCAGCAGCGTGTCGACCCCCGCCGCGCGGAGATCGAGCAGCTGGCTCGTGACGCTCGTGTCCGTGGGCTCATACCCCCGGGTGGCGACGATCATGTTCGTGTGCGCCTTGGTCAGGCCTGACTGGAGGCCGGCGATGTAGTCCTTGCCGAAGTTGTCGTTCTGGTAGAGGACGCCGATCTTGGCGTTCGGCAGGTTCGCGACGATGTACCGTCCGTAGACCGCCGACTCGGCCTGGTAGTCGGGTTGCCAGCCGATCGACCACGGATACGCGGTCTGCTGGGCGCCCCACTCGGTGGCTCCGGTCGAGACGTAGATCTGCGGAACCTTCTGCTGGTTGGCGTAGGCCCTGACCGCCTCCTGCTGCGAGGTACCGAGGCCGCCGACGAGCGCGAAGACCTTGTCCTGCTCGACGAGCTGCCTGGTGTACTGGACGGTCAGCGCGGGGTTGTAGGCGTCGTCGTAGTACTTCCAGATGATCTGGCGCCCCCCGACGCCCCGCTTGTGGTCGGGTCCCCTGCTTGCGTTGACAAAGCTGAAATACGCCTTCATCCCAGCCGGGATCGGCGCGTAGCTCGATGCCGGTCCGCTGAGCGGGAACGTGCCGCCTATGGTGACGGTCTTCGCCGTGAGACCAGGCGTGGTGGCATGCGCGCCTCCGAGCGCGTTCGGGAGCGCGATCATGGCCACGACGCCGGCGACGGCAAGAGCGGTCACCGGGAAGAGCTTCCTTCGCATTTCGCCTCCTTCGAGGCCCCGCTCGCTTGGGCCGGTTCCGCGGGGTTGGGGTTTAGACGACGGTCGGCTTCGACTCGGCGCTTGCGGCGCGTCACACTCCCGAGGCCGAAACTCGTGCCGGGATGAATGTGTGAAACGGTCGGCTGCCATCTGGTAACCGGTCGAGTGCGAATTAGTAACCGGTCGGCCGGTTTATAATACTCCGGTGACCGCAGGTCAACTCGTCGCGCCCCGCCGTGGCAACCTGGGCAGGCCCCCCCTGCACGACAACCAGCGCGAGCGCGTGATCGCGTGCGCGGCCGAGCTCTTCGCGCGCGAGGGATTCGAGAACGTGGGCATGGGCCGACTGGCGGAGGCGGTGGGGATCTCGAAGGCGGGCGTCTACCACTACTTCCGGGCCAAGCAGGAGATCCTCGACGCGATCGTCGTGACCACGCTGGACGGTCTCGAGGACGCGGTCGTCGCCGCCACGGACCGGGTGAGCGGCGCGAGGCACCGATTCGTCACCTTCATGAGCGCGCACGCCGCCTACTTCGAGGCGAACTACTGGGCCTTCACCGCTATGCTCGTCGGCTTCGGCGGCCTCGGCTCCCAGGCGACCCGCGAGGCCGTCGTCGAGCAGCGCGATCGCTACGAGCGTTACCTGAGGCAGATCATCGAGGCCGGCATCGAGAGTGGGGACTTCCGCCCCGTCCACGTGCCGACTGCGTCGCGGGCGGCCCTCTCGATGCTGAACTGGATGGCCCGCTGGTTCGACCCCTCGGGGCCCGAGCGTGCCGCCGACTTCGCCGTCGCCTACGCCGAGCTCCTGCTCGACGGATTCTCCCATCCAGCCCCGAGCATCCAGACGGCCCGGTCTCAGGCTGCCTCGCGAGCGCCGCGGCGGGCGGCGAGCCGCCGCGAGGCACGTCTCCAGGACGCGAGCAGCGACTCGATCACCCCGCCCGCTCCGCCCGGCAACGCGTAGAGGACTGCGATCAGGATCACGCCGTAGAGCACGCTTGACGCCGACTGGTTGAGATTCTGGGCGTAGATCGGCGCGAACTCGATGAAGAGCGCGCCGAAGATCATTCCGCTGAGCGAGCCGAGGCCGCCGATAACCGCGCCCGTGAGGAGCAGGATCGACAGCGAGACCGGGAAGGTGTCGGGGTTGACGAAGGCGATCGCGATGGCGTACAGCGCTCCGGCGACGCCGGCGTAGAACGCCGAGATCGCGAACGCGAGCGTCTTGAACCGGGTCAGGCTGACACCGAAGGCCACGGCAGCGATGGGCGCGTCCCGGAGCGCCCGGAGCGATCGCCCGACGTGCCCTCGAAGGGAGAGCCAGACGGCGACGAGGAGCACGATCGCGATCGCCCACGTCAGGTAGTAGAGCCACACCTGCGCCGCGAGCCTCCCCGTCGGCGACGACGGCAGCCGGAGCACCTTCCCGGGAGTGCCGCCCGTGAAGTGGTCGAAGCGCTTGGCGACGAGGACGATCGAGGTCGCGAGCGCGAAGGTCGCGAGCGCCAGGTAGACGCCCGAGAGCCGCAGCGCCGGAAAGCCGAAGGCAAACCCGATCACGCCGGCGACGATCCCCGCACACGGGATCGTCCAGTATTCGCCGACGCCGTAGTTGACGCTGAGGATCGCCGTCGTGTACGCGCCGATCGCCAGGAACGCTCCCTGCGCGAGCGAGATCTGGCCGCTGTAGCCGGTGACCACGTTCAGCCCGACGATGGCGATGAAGTAGATACCCACGAAGGTGAGCTGATAGGAGCGGAAGTGGCTGACCAGGGCAGGCAGGAGCACGACGAGTGCGGCGGCGGCGGCGAGCAGCGCCGCACGGGCGGTGTGGGCGCGGCTGATCGAGATCCGCGCCACTACACCCGCCTCACGACGACGCGGCCGAAGAGCCCGGCGGGCCGGACGACGATCACGATCAGGAGGACGGCGAGAGCGACCGGCAGCTGGAGGGAGCTGCCGAGCCAGCTCACGTACTCGTTGAGGAGCGCCAGCCCGACGCCCAGGATGTATGAGCCGAGGACTGCGCCGACGGGGCTGTCGATGCCGCCGAGCACGGCAGCGGCGAACGCGTAGGTGAGCACGACCAGCATGAAGTTGGGTGAGAGGACGAGTGCCTGGGCCGCCATCATCCCGGCGACCGCGCTCAGGCTCGCCGCGAGCCCCCAGCCGATCGTGAGCATGAGCATGACGCGGATCCCGAGCAGCCTGCTCGTCTCGGGCGCCACCGCCGACGCCCGCATCTGAAGGCCGAGGCGCGTGAAACGGAAGAGGACGAAGACGACCGCCACGCACGCGAAGGTGACGCCGATCACGCCCAGATCCTGGACGTTGATCGCGACGCTGCCCACATGGAGCACGCGCAGCGGGAAGGGGCTCTTGAAGAACTTCTCCTGCGGCGACCAGATCCATCCTGCGGCTCCGTTGAGGACTCCGAGGAGCGCGACCGTGACGATCACCACGGTGAGCTCGGATCGGTGCGCGAACGGCCGGATCACGACCTGGTGGACGGCGATGCCGCCGAAGAACGCGATCACCAGCGTGACGCCGAACGCGAGCCAGTACGTCATGCCGGCGGTGTTGATGAGCGACCAGGCGATGTAGGTGGCGAACATGCCCATCTCCCCCTGGGCGAAGTTCAGGATGCCGGTCGCCCGGTGGATGAGCACGAGCGCAAGCGCGAGCGTCGCGTAGATGCTCCCGTTGGCGAGGCCCGCTACCACGTGCTGGAAGAAGTTCGCCATCAGTAGCCGAGGTAGGAGGCTCGCACGCCCTCGTGACGCGCGAGCTCGTCGCTCTGAGCCTGGAGAGCGACCCGGCCGACCTCGAGGACGTAGGCGTACTGCACCGAGGCAAGCGCGATCTTCGCGTTCTGCTCGACCACGAGCATCGCCATCCCCTCGGCCTGGTTGAGCGTTCGCACGATCCGGTAGAGCTCTCCGACGAATGCCGGCGCGAGGCCGAGCGACGGTTCGTCGAGCAGGAGCAGTCGAGGCCGGGAGACGAGGGCGCGGGCCAGCGCCAGCATCTGCTGTTCGCCCCCCGAGAGCGTTCCCGCCTGCTGCTTCATCCGCTCGGCGATCCGCGGGAAGTACTCGAGCGCGCGCTCGACGTCGCGCTTCACAGCCTTCCGGTCGCGTCGGGTGACACCGCCGAGGAGCACGTTCTCATGCACCGAGAGCTCGGCGTAGATGCCGCGTCCCTCGGGCACGTGGGCGATACCGAGCCGCGCGATCGACTCGGGGGCCCGTCCTGCGATTCGCCGTCCCTCGAAGACGATTTCGCCGCTCGTCCGGACAGTGCCCGAGATGGCGCGCAGGGTGGTCGTCTTCCCGGCGCCGTTGGGGCCGAGGATCGCGACGGCCTGCCCCTCGTCGACGGCGAGGGAGACACCGTGCAGCGCCTTCAGCGAGCCATACGCCGCCTCGACGCGCTCGAGCTCAAGCAGCGGCATCGGCATCGGCACCCGGACCGAGGTACGCCTCGATCACCGCCGGGTTCGCACGCACCTCGTCGGGCGTTCCGCTGGCGATCAGCCTGCCGAAGTCGAGCACCTGCACCGTCTGCGACAGGCGCATGACCAGGTTCATGTGATGCTCGACGAGCAGGACGGTGAGGGAGAGGTCGTCGCGAAGGGCCCGGATGAAGTCCGCGAGGCGCTCGACCTCCTCGTGGCTGAGACCGCTCGCCGGCTCGTCGAGCAGGAGCAGCCGCGGTTGGGACGCGAGTGCCCGCGCGAACTCGACCTGCTTCAGGGTGGTGAACGGCAGTCCCACGACGGAGCGGTGAGCGGCATCGCCCAGCCCGACGTAGTCGAGGAGCGCGCTCGCCTCGCGCTCCGCCTGGCCCTGCGTGCGAGCACCGGTGCGATTCTGGTACCCCACGAGGACGTTCTCGAGCACCGACATCGACGGGAAGAGCTCGACGTTCTGGAAGGTCCGCGCGATCCCGCGCCGCACGATCTCGTGCGGCGCCAGGCGCAGGAGGCTCTCGCCGTCGAAGACGATCGAGCCCTCGTCCGGCTTGTACAGGCGCGTGATCAGGTTGAACAGCGTCGTCTTCCCAGCCCCGTTCGGTCCGATCAGGCCGACGATCTGGCCGGCCTCGACGTCGAAGGAGACGTCGTTGACGGCGACGATGCCGCCAAAACGGCGGCGTAAGTGCTCGAGCGAGAGCAGCGCCACGAGCGAACACTAGACTGCTCGCGTGGCCGGTTGGAGATCCGATGCGCTGATTCTCGACGCGGTCCGCAGCCCGATCGGCAGGCGAAACGGGACGCTGTCGGGGATCCGGGGCGACGAGCTCGCGGCGCAGGTGCTGGGTGCCCTCGTCTCCCGTCAGGGTGTCGATCCTTCGGAGATCGAGGACGTCCAGCTCGGCTGCGTCACCCAGATCGGCGAGCAGGGCTGGAACATCGGCCGGATGGCGCCGCTCGTCGCCGGCTGGCCCGAGACGGTGTGCGGGACGTCGGTCGACCGTCAATGCGGATCGTCGATGCAGACGAACTTCAACGCGGCCGCGGCGGTCTGGGCAGGACAGCTCGACCTCGTCGTCTCGGCAGGGGTGGAGATGATGTCGCGCGTGCCGATGGGCTCGAACGGCGGCGACCTCTCGCAGAAGCTCCTCGAGCGCTTCGAGATCGTCCCGCAGGGAGTCTCGGCAGAAGTGCTCGCCGAGGAGTGGAGCCTGCCGCGCAAGGAGCTCGACGCGTACTCGTACGAGTCGCACCGGCGCGCTGTGGCGGCTATCGACGAGGGAAGGTTCGAGCGCGAGGTCGTCCCGATCCAGCTGGCGGAGACGGGGGACGGCGGCGGCGCCTGGCCGGGGGACGGCTTCGGCGCCGCGACCGCGGTGCGCGGGCGGCTCGCCGTGTTCGCCGTTGACGAGACGCCCAGGCGGGACACGTCGGTCGAGAAGCTCGCTCAGCTCGCGCCCGCCTTCGTCCCGGACGGGAAGGTGACGGCCGGCAACTCCAGCCAGATCGTCGACGGCGCCGCGGCGGTGCTGATCGCGAGCGAGCGCAAGGCGTCCGAGCTCGGGCTCGAGCCGCGCGGGCGGTTCCTGTCGTTCGGGCTCGCGGGGGTGGATCCCCACCGGATGCTGCACGGCAACCCGCAGGCGTGTGAGCGTGCGCTGGCGAAGGCCGGGCTCGGCTGGGACGACGTCGGCGTGATCGAGGTGAACGAGGCGTTCGCCTCGGTCGTGCTCCAGTTCGTCGCCGACGCAGGCCTCGGCGATCGGCTCGCCGACGTCAACCCGAACGGCGGCGGGATCTCTCTCGGCCACCCGCTCGGCGCGACGGGCGCGCGGATCACGGCGACGCTCCTGAATGAGCTCGAGCGGCGGGGGGAGCGCTACGGGATCGCGACGATGTGCATCGGCTTCGGCCAGGCGCTCGCCGGCGTGATCGAGCGACTCTGAGCCTGGATCAGCGCCCGAGAGCGCGGTACAGGATCCGGCCGTCGTCCTCCACGCGCTCGGCCCGCTCCTCCCGGACGAGGCGCTCGAGGTGGGCGAGCGACTCGGCGAGGGCGAAGCGGCGTTGAACCGTGGTCAGCTCGAGCCCGAAGACGTCCAGCGAGACGTCGTATCCGCTCCTCGGCCCTGCGGAGAGGGCCTCCAGGGTCTTCTCGAGCCGCTGCCGATGATGCTCCACGAGCTCGCGCGCACGGGCGGTCGGATCGGTGATCGGCTCGTGGTGGCCTGCGAACGCGACCACGAGGTCGAGCTCGGCGATCTGCTCGAGCGAGCCGAGGTAGTCGCCCAGGGGATCGGGACGTCCGTCCGGATAGACCCCGACCGCCGGGCTGATCCGCGCCAGGATGGCGTCGCCCGCCAGCAGGATGCCGCCCCGCAGGAGCGCGAGGTGGCCGTCCGCGTGGCCGGGAAGGTGAACGACCCGCCAGCCGTCGATCGTCTCCCCGGGCTCGAGCGGCTCGGGCTCCGGGGCGGCGTGCACGAGCTGCGCGAGCGCGTCGGACTCCCGGCGCAGGTCGTCTCCCTCGGCAGGGGGCATCCCGTGGACGAGGACGTGCCGGAGAAAGCGCTCGGGCACCCGTCCCTCGCCCCAGGTTCGCACGCACTGAGCGTAGTCGGCGCGGCCCTGGAAGACGGGCGCGGAGGAGAGCTCCGCGATGGGAGCGGCGTCACCGACGTGGTCCGGGTGGAAGTGCGTGACCACGACTCTCGTCACCGGGCCGTCGAGCGCGGCCAGCACCGGCGCCCAGCGCGCTTCTGGGTCCGGCAGGCCGAGGCCGGTGTCGACGAGCATCCAGCCTCCGTCGGCGGTGCGGACGAGGTAGCAGTGGACGTGGTCGATCCCGAGCGGTAGCGGGAAGGTGACGCGGCGGATGCCCTCGGCGAGCTCAATCACACCCCTATTCAAGCGATGACCGCGCGCCGTAAGCTTGCGCCCGGTGCCGGACTTCACCCTGAGCCCCGAGCAAGAGCTCGTCCGCAGCTCGGCGCGCGAGTTCGCCGAGCGGGAGATCTCGCCTCACGCGCGCGAGTGGGACCGCACCGAGTCGATGGACCGCGCGATCGTTGGCAAGCTCGCGGAGGCGGGCTTCCTCGGCGCGGGCCTGCCGGAGGAGCACGGCGGCCTCGGTCTCGACACGATCTCCTACTGCCTGCTGATGGAGGAGCTCGGCCGCGCCGACTCGTCCGTCCGGGGGATCGTCTCGGTGAACGTCGGCCTCGTCGGCAAGACGATCGCCTCCTGGGGAACGGCCGAGCAGAAGCGCGAGTGGCTACCCGGCCTCTCCTCGGGCAAGGGGCTCGGCTGCTACGCGCTGACCGAGCCCGGGTCCGGCTCCGACCCGGCGAGCCTGGCGACGAGAGCGGTGCGCGACGGCGACGAGTGGGTGCTGAACGGCTCGAAGCTCTTCATCACGCTCGGGAGCTGGGCGAGCCTGGCCCTCGTCTTCGCCCGCACGGGCGGCGACGGCCCGCGTGGAATCACCTGCTTCCTCGTCCCGACCTCGAGCCCGGGCTTCAGCGCCACACCGATCAAGGGCAAGCTCGGGCTGAGGGCGCAGGACACGGCCGAGCTCTTCCTCGACGGCGTCCGGGTGTCGGACGTCAACCGGCTCGGCTCCGAGGGCGACGGCTTCAAGGTTGCGATGTCCGCGCTCGACAACGGGCGCATCTCGCTCGCCGCAGGCTGCGTAGGGATCGCCGAGGGCTGCCTCGAGGCGTGCGTGGGCTATGCGTGCGAGCGGAGGCAGTTCGGGAAGCCGATCGCGGGCTTCCAGCTCGTGCAGGAACTGATCGCCGACATCGCGGTGGAGACACAGGCCGCGCGCCTCCTCGTCTGGCGCGCTGCCTCGCTCGCCGACCGGGGCGAGCCTCACACGCTCGAGTCGTCGGTCGGGAAGTACTACGCGAGTGAGGTCTCGGTGCGCGCCGCCAACGCGGCCGTGCAGGTTCACGGCGGCTACGGTTACGTCGACGAGTTCCCGGTCGGGAAGTACCTACGGGACGCGAGGGTGACGACGCTGTACGAGGGGACGAGCCAGATCCAGAAGCTGATCATCGGCCGAGCGCTCACGGGCGAGAGCGCGTTCGCCTGATGGCGGAGGCGGTGATCGCGAGCGCGGTGCGCACGGCGATCGGCCGCGCACGCAAGGGCTCGCTCGTCGATGCCAGGCCCGACGACCTCGTTGCGTTCGCGGTCCGCGCCGCGGTCGAGCGGGTGCCGGGGCTCGATCCCGGAGAGATCGTCGACGTGATGGTCGGCTGCGGCTTCCCGCAGGAGAAGCAGGGTATGAACCTCGGGCGCCGCGCCGCGCTGCTCGCAGGGCTGCCGGAGCACGTGCCCGGCACGACCGTCAACCGCTTCTGCGCCTCGAGCCTCCAGACGATCCGGATGGCCTTCCACGCGATCAAGGCCGGCGAGGGGGACGCGTTCGTCGCCGCCGGCGTCGAGTCGATCTCGCAGGTCGAGGGCTTCCCGAGGGACGCCGAGGAGCTCCACCCGCGTCTCGCCGGCGGGGAGGGGGCGATCACCAACGTGTACATCCCGATGGGGCTCACGGCCGAGAACGTCGCCGAGCGGTTCGGCGTCGAGCGCGAGGAGATGGACCGCTACGCCCAGCGCTCGCAGGAGCGGGCCGTCGCTGCGCAGCGGTCCGGCTTCTTCGACCGCGAGGTGACGCCCTACCCGGCGAACGGCTCCGGGCTCGTCGCGAAGGACGACGGCCCGCGGCCTGACTCGACGCTCGAGAAGCTGGCGCAGCTCGAGCCGGCGTTCCGGCCCGGCGGCAAGGTGACCGCCGGGAATTCGTGCCCGCTGAACGACGGCGCCGCGGCGGTCGTCGTGCTGAGCGAGAGGCGCGCACGGGAGCTCGGGATCGCGCCCCGGGCACGGATCGTCGCCTCGTCGGTCTCCGGACTCGACCCCGAGCTCATGGGCGTGGGGCCGATCGACGCCGTGCGCAAGGTGCTCGAGCAGGCCGGGATGACGATCGACGACGTGGACGTGGTCGAGTTGAACGAGGCGTTCGCGGCGCAGGTGCTACCGGTGTGCAGGGAGCTCGGCGTCGATCCCTTCGGCGAACGGCTGAACCCGCACGGCGGTGCAATCGCGCTCGGCCACCCGTACGGGATGACCGGCGCGCGGATCATGTGCACGCTCCTGAATGACCTCGAGACGCTCGACGGGACGATCGGGCTCGAGACGATGTGCGTCGGCGGAGGGCAGGGGATGGCGATGCTCGTCGAGCGTCTCGCCTAAGGAGGCAACGTCGCCACGAACGCGGCGGGCCCACACGCCTTCAAGTACGGCGGCACGGGCGCGTGGGTCACCGGCCTCGAGGCCGTGCTTCCGCCAGGCGAGCTTGTGAGTGTCGGCGGGCCGATTCGCAAGGACGTCGCCGGCTACGACCTCAAGAGCCTGCTCGTCGGCTCCGAGGGCACGCTCGGGATCGTCACGGCGGTCTGGCTGAAGCTGATCCCCTCACCCGAGGTGACGCTGCCCGTCGCCGCGTTCCACTCCGGCACGAGCGCGGGCTGCGAGGCGATCCTGCGCGTCCTCGGACACGGCGTCCGTGCGGCTGCGATCGAGTACCTCGACGGTGAGGCGCTCGCCTCCGCCGCCGCGTCCTACGACCCCGGCGTCCCCGCCCGCGCCGGCTTCATGGTGATCGCCGAGGCCGACGGCTCGGCGGCCGAGGCCGAACGGATCCGGGCGGAGCTCGTCGAGGCGCTCTCGGAGGGCGCGCTCGCCGTTCACGCGCCGCGCGACCGTGAGTCGCAGGAGGCGCTGTGGCGCTGGCGAGCCGGCCTGGGCTTCGCCGTGCTCGCACGCCGGGGCGGCGCGATCAGCGACGACATCGTCGTGCCGCTCGAGCGCCTGGCGGAGGCGATCGAGGAGACCGTCGCGATCGGACGCCGGCACGACCTGGTCGGGCTCTCCTTCGGTCACGCGGGCGACGGCAACCTCCACTCGACGTTCCTGATCTCCCCCGAGAGCCCGAACGAGCTCGAGCGGGCGTACCGTGCCTGCGAGGAGCTCTTCGAGCTCTCGGCCCGGCTCGGCGGGTCGATCTCCGGTGAGCACGGCCTCGGCCTCCTGAAGCGCGGTCAGCTTCGCCGCCAGTGGCTCCACGCGGGCGCTCGAGCTGCATGCTGCGCTCAAGGCCGCCTTCGATCCGAAGGACCTGCTCAACCCCGGCAAGAAGATCGCCGTCTAGCCCTGGAGCGGCGCGAAGAACGTCGTCATCCGCTGCGCAAGCATCAGGTCGCCCTGGATCTGGAGCTTGCCGCCCATGTAGAGGGCCGGGCCCGGCACCTTCCCCGCCGTCAGCTTGGCAAAGGAGGCGACGTCGGTGGACAGCGTCACCCTGGGGCTCTCGGCCTGTCCCGGGGCGGTCTCGCAGGCGCCGTCGGCGATGGTGATCACGTACGGGTGCTCCTCCCCCGAGTCCGAGACGAGCCACTGCACCCGGGCGTCGACCCCTGCGGCGCGATCCGGCTGGAACCGCTCTTTCATGCCTGCGAACACGCTGTCGAGCACCTGCCCGGTCCCGACGCCGCGGATCCTCTGCGCCACCTCCTCGTCGCTTCCCTCCGTGAGCTGCATCAGGTCCGGTTGATCGGCCATCTCTCGCTCCCTCCGTTCACTCGTACGCGAGGAACAGGACCTCGCCCACGAGCGCAGGCTTGTCGCGGCCCTCGATCTCGATCTCGACTCCGATGCGGAAGAGGACGCCCTTCGGCCGGCGCTCGCTTCCGAGCAGCTTCGCGTGGAGGCGCACGCGCGAGCCCGACGGCACGGGTGCCGTGAAGCGCACCCGCTCGACGCCGTAGTTCACACCCATCCGCGCGTCGGCGACGGTCATCACCTCCGAGAGGAGCATCGGGAGCAGCGACAGCGTGAGGTACCCGTGGGCGACCGTCTGCCCGAACGGCCCCTGCGCGGCCGCCTCCGGGTCGACGTGGATCCACTGATGGTCACCCGTCGCCTCAGCGAACAGGTCGATCTGCCGCTGCTCGATCGACACCCACGAGCTCGTCCCGAGCTCCCGCCCCTCCGACTGCTCGAGCTCGCTCATCGTCAACTGCGTCGTCACTTCACTCCTCTCCTCGGGCAAGCGCCCGTAACGCCTTTCGGTCGACCTTGCCCACCGGCGTCAGGGGCACCTGCGCGACGATTCTGATCTCGCGTGGATACTTGTACCCGCCGAGTCGCTGCCTCGCATACTCGACCAGCTCGTCCTCCTCGAGCTCGTGACCGGGGCGGAGCGTGACGAATGCGACTACCTCCTCGCCGTGGGCCAGGTCGGGCCGACCGACGACGCCGGCGGTGGCGACGGCAGGGTGCTCGAGCAGCGCGTCCTCGACGTCGCGCGGGAAGACGTTGAAGCCGCCCCGGATGATCAGGTCCTTCATACGGTCGACGATGAAGACGTAGCCGTCGTCGTCGAGGTAGCCCATGTCGCCCGTGTGCAGCCAGCCGCCGCGGGTCACCTGGGAGGTCAGCTCCGGATCGCGCCAGTACCCGAGCATGACGAAGGGCGAGCGGCAGCAGATCTCGCCGACCTCGCCGGCCGGAAGCGCCCGGTCGCGCTCGTCGACGATGCGCACCTCGACGCCGGCGACGGGCAGGCCGACGGAGCCGGTCCGTGCGCGTCCGGGCGGGTTCGTCGAGACGAGCGCGCAGCACTCGGTCAGGCCGTAGCCCTCCCGCAGCTCGACGTGCGGCAGGCGCTCCCTTAGGGAGCGGACGAGGTCGGGCGCGAGCGGCGCCGCCCCGCAGACGAGCTGGCGCAGCGTCGAGAGGTCGAACTGCTCGAGGGGGCAGGCGAGCAGAGCCTGGACCATCGACGGCACGACCGCGCTCGTCTGGAGCCCGTGCTCGGCCACGAGCGAGAGGAACGACGCCGGGTCGAACCAGCGCAGAAGCACGGCGACGCTCGGCTCCCGCGCGTGCAGCCCCACGACGGTCACGAGCAGCCCGTAGGCGTGCGAGAGCGGCAGCGTCACCAGGCTCCGGTTGACGCCGGGCACGTAGCTCGCGTCGTGTCCGGCCTGGCCTGCGCGCCAGAGCATCTCGTGCGAGAGCACGACGCCCTTGGCGCGGCCGGTCGTGCCCCCCGTATACATCAACGCGGCCGGGTCGCGGTCGTCGCGAGGGACGATCGGGCGCGGCTTCGCCTGCTCGAGCTCCGAGAGCGCGAGCTCACCCTCGCCGGCCTCCCCGGTGGTCACGATCCACTCCAGCGTCTCGATCCGCCCGCCGGCCTGCCGAATGCGGTCCGCGAGGTCGGGGGTCGTGATCACGGCGCGTGCGCCGGAGTCGGCGAGCACATGCTCGAGCTCCTCCGGCGAGAGCAGGAAGATCAGCGGTGTGAGCACGGCGCCGGCGCGCCAGGCTCCCGAGTAGACGACGCCCATGTCCGGGCAGTTGGACATCAGCACGACGACGCGGTCGCCCGGCGCGACGCCGAGCTCGGCGAGGCCTGCCGCCAGCCGCTGCGCGCGGCCTGCCAGCATCGCGGACGAGTGCCAGCATCCCTCGAAGAAGAGGGACTCGTAGTCGCCGTGCCGCTCGAGCGAGCGCTCAGCGAGTCTCGCCAGGTTGTGCTCGACGAAGAGCTCAGCCAAGGCGCAGCGACTGCCCGCCGGCCTTCGCCATCATCGCGATCACCCCGACGGGGGCAGCCCCCTCGGGGAAGCGATCACGGAGTTGGGCGAGGAGCTCGGCAGCGTCCCAGCACCCGTCCGCGGCCAGGAGCTCGCCGGCGTCCCACGGCCGCAGAACGTTCACGGTGCCGCCGTAGACGAAGAAGACCTGTCCGGTGATCTCCTGTGCCTCCTCGGCGCACAGGGCGACAACGATCGGGGAGATGTTCGCCGGGTCGAAAGGGTCGAATCCATCGGCCGGAGGCGGGAGCTCGCCGAACGTCTCCTCGGTCATCCGCGTACGTGCGCTCGGCGCCAGGCAGTTGACCGTGACACCGTAGCGGGCGAGCTCCTGCGCTGCGATCAGCGTGAACGACGCGATTGCACCCTTCGCGGCTCCGTAGTTGGCCTGCCCCACGTTGCCGAACACCCCGGAGGGGCTCGAGGTGTTGATCACCCGTGCGCTGAGCGTCTCGCCGGCCTTCGACTGCTCGCGCCAGTAGGCGGCGGCGTGCCGCGTGGGGGCGAAATGGCCCTTGAGGTGCACCGCGATCACCGCGTCCCACTCGTCCTCGGTCATGTTCACGAGCATCCGGTCGCGGAGGATGCCGGCGTTGTTGACGAGGATGTCCAGCCGGCCGAACTCCTCGACCGCCTGGCGGACCATCCGCGCAGCGGCGGCGAAGTCGGCGACGTCCTCGCCGTTCGCAACCGCCGTGCCGCCGAATGTCCGGATCTCCTCGACCACCTGCTCCGCCGGGCCCCGGTCCGAGCCGTCGCCGGCGAGCGAGCCGCCGAGGTCGTTGACGACGACCTTCGCGCCCGCCCGCGCGAGCGCGAGCGCGTGCTCGCGGCCGATTCCCCGCCCGGCGCCTGTGACGATCGCAACCTTGCCCTCGAGCACGGCCCTATCTTACGGGCGGTACTGCGAGTACAGCCGCTCCATCGTCGTCTGCCGGCCGCCGCGGTGGGCGAGGTCGTACGGTGTGACGTTGACGGCGCGGACGATCCAGTCGGAGCCGACGTCGAGGACGTTGATGCAGCCGGGAGCCTGCTCGAAGCCGGCGAGGAACGAACGGCGCCCGGTGAGGGCGTAGGAGAGGATCGCGCGGTTGACGCCGCCGTGGAGCACCGCGAGCAGGACGTCCCAGGAGCCGTCGGCGAGCAGTCGCTCGAGCGCGGGGAGGACGCGGTCGAGCAGCGAGCCGACGGTCTCGCCGCCGAGGAACCTGCGGTCCTCGGGCAGGACACCGCGGAAGGCGCGCACGAAGGCCTCCTCGAGCTCGTCCGGCGGGATGTCCGTCAGGCGCCCCGGCTCGATCTCGCGCAGCTCCGGCAGCGACTCCGGCTCGAAGTCGGGCGCGACGAGACGCGCGGTCTCGAGCGTACGCAGCAGACCGCTCGTCACCACCCGGTCGAACCGCACGTCCGCGAGCGCACCGGCTGCCGCGCGCGCCTGCTCGATCCCCTCGGGCGTGAGCGCCACGTCGTCGGGTCGCACCGGCCGGCCGGCGCCGTCGAAGTACGCGACGTCGGCGTGGCGCATCAGGTACAACCGGCGCCTGCTCACCGGTAGCGCTCGAGGTACCGCGGGTTCGCCACCCGGAGCACAGCGGCCAGGTGCCGCTTGAGCAGCTCGGCCGCGCCTTCGGGTGTCTCGCCGGCGCGGATCCGCCTTGCGAGCTCGGCGGCCTCCTCGGGCGAGAGCACGTCCGCCTCCGTAGACTCGAGCTCCCGTTGGGCGATTCCGAGCGCGTTGATCGCGACGAGCGTCCGGAAGCGGAGGCGCCGGTCGTCGAGCGCCGGCAGGATCTCGTGCTCGAGATACTCGCGGGTCGCCTCGACCAGCTCGGCAGCGGTGGGTCGGTAGTTCACGTGGGGTCCAGCAGGTCGAGCAGCTCGTACTCCATCTCCGCCGCCAGGCGGCCGAGCACGGCGAGCTCCACGCTGCGCTCCTGCCCGCGGAGGTGCCGCCGCGACTGGGTCAGCGAGCCGATCGCCCACTTCACGTTGCCGAGCACCTCCCACCAGTCGAGATCCTCCACTCCGATCGCGCGCCCGGTGAGCGCGACGTATCGCTCAAGGTAGGGCTCGACCTCGCCGACCCCGCCAAGCCGGAGCTCGTCGACGCCGAACCGCCATGCCCGGACGATAGGCCAGGCCACGTCCTCGCGGGGGTCGCCGAGGTGCGCGAACTCCCAGTCGAGCAGGTACGAGAGCCCGCGCTCCGAGACGACGACGTTGCCGATCCGGAAGTCGCCGTGACAGACGACCGGCGCGAGCGGCTCGGGCCGGTGGTCGTGCAGCCAGCGCAGGCCGAGCTCGATCGCCGGGTGCGGCTCGCCGACCGAGTCGAGCTCGTCCTCGAACCGCTCGAGCACGTCTCGCTCGCCGAGGAACGGTACGGACCCGGGCTCGATCGCGTGGACCTTCGCCAGCTCGTCGGCGAGCTGGAGCGGCAGCGCCTCCCGCGCGGCGGCGAGCTCCGGCCGCTGCACGATTCGGCGGCCGATGGTCTCTCCGCGCACGCGCTCCAGCGCGAAGGCCTCGCGCCCGCCGAGCTCCCCGAGGTACCGGTACGGCCTCGGGACCGACACGTGGGCCTCGTACGCCGCCTCGACCACGCGGTACTCGTCCTCGAGCGTCAGCGTCTCGGCGTGGATGACTCCGCCCGCTGCGCGGCGCACGAGCAGCGGCACGTCGCCGCCGCCTGTATGCACATCCACTGCCCAGGCCTCTTTCGAGGCACCGCCGGCCAGGAGCCGGGGTGGGTCGACCTCGACCGGCCCGAGCAGCTCGGCGAGCCGCTCCCGCAGCTCCTCCTCCCATCCTGTCACCACGCCGATTGGCCGCCGTCGACGACGAGCGTGTGCCCGGTCACGTAGTCGGCCGCCGAAGAGGCGAGAAAGAGGACCGCGCCTTTGAGGTCGTCCGGGCCGCCGAAGCGGCGGAGCGGGATGCGCTCGACGACCTGCGGCTGCCGCTCGAGCACGAAGCGCGACATCTCGCTCGGGAACCAGCCGGGAGCGATCGCGTTCACGTTGATCCGGTGCGGTGCCCACTTGCAGGCGAGGTCGCGAGTGAAGGCGATCACGCCCCCCTTGCTCGCGTTGTAAGAGATCGCGTTCATCACCTCGGCCGGCGCACCGCCGAGACCGGCGACCGAGGCGATGTTGACGATCTTGCCGCCGCCGCCGTCCCCGATCATCACCCGCCCGGCCGCCTGCGCGAACAGGAAGACGCCGGTCAGGTTGACGTCGATCACCTTCTGCCAGCCGTGCAGCGGCGTCTCCTCCGGAGAGGCGCCCCAGACGGTGCCCGCGTTGTTCACCAGGATGTCGACCCGGCCGAACGCCTCGTTCGTGCGATCGACGACAGCCTGGACCTCGTCCGGCTCGCGCACGTCGCAGTGCAGGCCGAGCGCGTTCACCCCGAGCTCCGCCAGCTCCGAAGCCGCCTGTTCGCAGCGTTCGACGTTGCGCGCGCAGAGGACCACGTTCGCCCCTGCCTCCGCGAGCGCCTGTGCCATGTCGCGCCCGATGCCGGTGCCGCCGCCGGTGACGATCGCGGACTTGCCGGTCAGGTCGAAGAGCTCTCTCGCGTCCATGAGCTGCTCCCTCAGCCCGCAAGCTCGGCCATCAGCCTCATCGTCTCGACGTCCCGTGTCTGGCAGAGGAGCGTCGACACGCCGCACTCCCGCCAGGCCTCGAGCCGCTCGGCGATCCGCGCGCGCGGGCCGACCAGGGCCACCTCGTCGACGAGCGCGTCGGGGACGGCGGCGGCGGCCTCGCGCTGCCTGCCGCCCAGGTAGAGCTCCTGCACCTCGGCGGCCTCTCGCTCGTAGCCGTAACGGCAGATGAGCGCGTTGTAGAAGTTGTCGCCGCGGGCGCCCATGCCGCCGACGTAGAGCGCGAGGTGCTGTTTCACGGAGGCGCGGCAGGCCTCGAGATCGTCGCCGACCGCGATCTGGACGCCGGCGGTGATCTCAAAGCCGTCACGAGCACGCACGAGGTGAGGGCGAAACACCTCGTCGAAGCGCTCGGGCGAGACGAAGAGCGGCAGCCAGCCGTCCGCGATCTCGGCGGCGAGCTCGACGTTCTTCGGCCCGAGCGCGGCCAGGTAGATCGGGATCTCGGCGCGGAGCGGGCGGCCCATCAGCCTGAGGGGCTTGCCGAGACCGGTTGCGCCCGGCCCGGTGTAAGGGATGTCGTAGTGCTCGCCGTGATGGGAGACCCTCTCGCCGCGCAGGGCGGTGCGCACGATCTCCACGTACTCGCGCGTCTTTCCGAGCGGCTTGCCCCAGGGCTGCCCGTGCCAGCCTTCGACGACCTGCGGTCCCGAGACGCCGAGGCCGAGCAGGAAGCGCCCACCGCTCATCAGGTCGAGCGTCATCGCCGTCATCGCCGTGCTCGCCGGCGTCCGCGCCGGGATCTGCATGATCGCGGCGCCGAGCCTCAGGGACGTCGTGCGGGCGCCGAGCCACGCGAGCACGGTCACCGCGTCGGTGCCCCAGGCCTCTGCCGCCCAGGCCGAGTCGAAGCCGAGTCGCTCGGCCTCCTCGGCGAGCGCGACCAGCTGCGTCGGGTTCGTCCCGGGCGGGGCGTAGCCGAGGTACAGACCGAGGCGCACGGAACTGCAATGCTAACGCCGTGGCCGTCGCGGCCCCCGAGCTCTCCAGCGACGTGCGCGGGCTGCGCGAGCGCTATCGCGCGTTCATGGACGAGCACGTCTATCCGAACGAGCCCGTGCTCGGTGGCGAGGACGACGAGGCGGACGCGCTCGTCGCAGAGCTGCGAGGAAGGGCCAGGGCGGAGGGTCTGTGGGCGCCGCACGTCGGGCCTGAGGCCGGCGGCACCGGCCGCGGCTTCCTGGCCTACGCGTATCTGAACGAGGTGATCGGACGCAGCATCTGGGGCCAGCTCGTCTTCGGGTGTCAGGCTCCGGACGCCGGCAACGCGGAGATCCTGCATCTCTACGGCACGGGCGAGCAGCAGACGCGGTGGCTCGAGCCGCTCGTCGCGGGCGAGGTGCGGTCGTTCTTCTCGATGACCGAGCCGGAGGTCTCGGGAGCCGACCCCACCGGGCTGCGCACGACCGCCGTCGCCGACGGCGGCGAGTGGGTGATCGACGGCCGCAAGTGGTTCTCGAGCGGAGCAGAGGGTGCGGCGTTCGGGATCGTGATGGCGGTGACCGAGCCCGAGGAGGAGCCGCACCGCCGGATGAGCCAGATCGTCGTCCCGGCCGGCGCGGCGGGCGTCGAGATCACCGCGGTCCCGGTGCTCGGCCATCGCGGCCGCGGCTGGTCGACGCACTGCGAAGTGCGCTACACGGGCGTCCGCGTTCCGTACGACCACCTGCTCGGCGAGCGCGGCGCCGGCTTCAGGATCGCCCAGAAGCGGCTGGGTCCCGGCCGCATCCATCACGTCATGCGCTGGCTCGGGCAGATGCAGCGCGCGTTCGAGCTGATGTGCACCCGTGCGCTCGAGCGAGAGGCATTCGGCGGGCCGCTGGCCGACAAGCAGACCGTGCAGAACTGGATCGCCGACTCGGCGGCGGAGATCCAGGCCTGCCGCCTGCTCACCCTCGACGCGGCGCACAAGATCGACGCGGGCGGCGAGGCGCGCGTCGAGATCTCGCTGATCAAGTTCTACGCCGCCCGGGTCCTGAACGACGTGATCGACCGGGCGGTGCAGGTGCACGGTGCGCTCGGGCTCACGGACGAGACGCCGCTCGCGACGATGGCGCTGACGGCCCGGGGGGCCCGCATCTACGACGGCCCCGACGAGGTGCACCGGATGGTCGTCAGCCGTAGGATCCTGCGTGCCTTCGCCGAGGGCGAGGGCTGGCAGTTCTCGTAGGAGCTGCGGCGTCAGCCTCTGCTGTCTAGCGCAGGATCTGCGTGCAGCGGGCGCTCGCGAGTACCTGCCCCTCGGAGTCGGTCAGCTCGGCGGCGCAGAAGGCGACGCGGCGGGTGCGCTGGACGACCCGGCCCTCGGCACGGAGCGTTCCCGGGCGCGCCGGCCGGAAGAACTCGACGTGCAGATCGGCGGTGAGGAAGCTCTGGTCGCCCGAGAGCGCGCCGGCGCAGGCGCCGCCCATCGACGTGTCGAGCAGCGCGCCGACCATCCCTCCGTGGACGACGACGCTGTCGCTCGTGTCGGGGAAGGAGTACTCCTCGCCGGCGTCCCATTCGATCACCATATGGTCTTCGTCCGCCTCGACCGCCCGGTAGCCGAGCGTGCGCCAGATGTGGGGGGCGCCGGGGCGCAGCATCTCCCAGCGTGGGGGCGCACCGGTCATCGCGCACGATCCTACGGATCTCGCAGCGCCGCCAGCGGAAGGTCGCGCTCGAGGGCCCACGCCTCCCAGTCCGCGGCCTTGCGGGTGCGGAACGCCTCCTCGAGCGCCGGGCGGGTCAGGTCGGCCAGACCGAGCCCGTCGGCCAGTCGGAGACGGAAGCCCGGCTCGAGGGCGGCGAGCGCGATCCAGCCGTCGCCGGCCTCGTACAGGCCGTAGACGGGCAGCCCGCCGCCGAGCGCCCCGCCGGGCGCTGTCAGGCCGGCGCGAAGCGGCTCCGCCAGCGCGTCCGCTGCCCGGGCAAGCGCGACCTCGACGTACGAGCCCTCGCCGGCGAGCAGCGCTGCGAGCGCGGCGCTGACCGCACGCTCCGCGCCCATCAGGTCGGCCATCACCGTTCGCGGCAGGCGGGGTGGGTCGAGCAGGCCGCGCCCGGCGAGATAGGTGAGGTCGTGGCCGGCGCGTTCTCCCTCTCCGACGATCGCCACCTGGCAGAGCCGTGGGTGCCGTGGGTGCAGCGTTCCCCACGCGAGTCCGAGCCGCGCAAGCGCGGACGGCCGCTGGGAGGTCAGGAGCAGATCGGCCTCGACGAGCAGGTGGTCGAGTGTCTGCTCCTTGAGGTCGAGCCGCACGACCTCCTGGCCCGAAACGAGCCGCTCGTACCAGCCGGGAGCGGCGAGCGCGAGCGGGTCGCCGCCGGGCGGCTCGACCTTCGTCACCGTCGCGCCGAGCTCGCGCAGCCGGGCGGCGGCCACGGGCCCCGGGATGTTCACCGCCGTCGTGACGACGCGCATCAGGCCGGCGGCGGCGCTGTCTCGCCGTCGGCCGTCCGAGGCCCAGGGACGTTCGGGAACCTGAACCGCACCGGCTCGCGGCCCGGCTGGACGACCCACACCTCGCCCGGGTCCTGCTCGCGTGCGGCATGCATCACGGCGGCGGCGACCTCTTCCGGCGCGAGCAGCGGGAAGCCGGCCTCCAACATGGCCGCACGCCTCTCGCCGCCGACGAGCGGCGTGTCGGTGAAGCCCGGCGCCACCGCGCCGATCCTGATCCCGCGCGAGGCAAGCTGGGGGGCGACGCTGCGGACGAAGCCGATCACGGCATGCTTGGTGAGCGTGTAGAGCGGGTCGCGCGCCATGGGCACCAGCCCGGCGAGCGAGGCGGTGACGACGATCGCGCTTCCCGGGCGCATGACGCCTGCCAGGCGCCGGACGCCGAAGACGACGCCGTCCAGGTTCGCGCCGCGAATGCGCCTGTACGCGTCGTCTGTGACCGCGGTCACGTCCGACACGCCCGTCGAGACGCCGGCGTTCAGGCACGCGAGCTCGACGGCGCCCACCGACTCCCAGGCCACGGGGTCGCCGACGTCGAAGCCGTCGCGCGCGTCGAGCACCGCGACCTCGCAGCGTTCGCGCTCGAGCAGCTCGACGATCGCGCGGCCGATGCCCGACGCCCCGCCGGTGACGAGCGCGGTCCGCGGGAACGGCGCGCTCAGGCTCAGCGCGAGCCCATGCGCAGCGCGCCGTCGAGCCGGATCACCTCGCCGTTCAGGTACACGTTCTCGACGATGTGCTTGACGAGGGCGGCGTACTCCTCGGGCCGCCCCAACCTGGGCGGGAAGGGGACCTGAGCCTCGAGCGAGGCCCGAACGTCGTCGCGCAGCTCGCCCAGCATCGGCGTGTCGGCGGGCCCGGGCGCGATCGTCATCACCCGGATGCCGTGGCGGGCGAGCTCGCGGGCGACCGGCAGCGTCATGCTGACGACCCCGCCCTTCGAGGCGGAGTACGACGCCTGCCCGATCTGGCCGTCGAAGGCCGCGTTCGACGCGGTGTTCACGATCACGCCCCGCTCGCCGTCCGGTGTCGGCTCGTTCCGGGCCATCGCGGCGGCGGCGAGCCGGATCGCGTTGAAGGTGCCGACGAGGTTGACCTCCACCACGCGCCTGAACGACTCCAGGGGTAGCGGCTCGCCGTCGCGGTCGACGACACGTCCCGGGCGGCCGATGCCGGCGCAGTTGACGAGGCCGTGCAGCCCGCCGAGCTCCGCGAGAGCCAGGTCAACGGCCCGCTGGACGCCCACCTCGTCGAGCACGTCGGTCTCGACGAAGTGCCCGGTCTCGCCCGGGTTCAGGTCGGCGACGACGACGTTCGCGCCCTCGCCGGCGAGGAGCCGCGCCGTCGCGGCGCCCAGTCCCGAGCTGCCGCCCGTGACGAGGAACGTCCGCCCGGGGATCTCCACGTCAGGACGCCGGCACGGGTGTCTTGGCAAACTGCTCGCGGAGCGCGGTCTTGCGGAACTTCCCGACCCCGGTCTTCGGGATCTCGGAGACGAACTCGAACCGGTCGGGCAGCCACCACTTCGCGAACTGGGGTGCGAGGAACTCGCGCAGCTCGTCGGGGGTCGCAGACTGGCCCTCCTTGAGCGCGACCACCGCGAGAGGGCGCTCCTGCCATTTCTCGTTCGGGATCGCGATCACCGCCGCCTCCCTGACGGCGGGGTGCGCCATCAGCGCCCCCTCGAGGGCGACCGAGGAGATCCACTCCCCGCCCGATTTGATCACGTCCTTCGCCCGATCCTGGATCTGGATGTGCCCACTCGGGTGGATCGAGACGATGTCGCCCGTCTTGAACCAGCCGTCCTCGGTCCAGCGCTCGGTCTCGTCGGGCGAGTCGAAGTACGACGCCGCGATCCACGGCCCGCGCACCTCTAGCTCGCCCATCGCGCTTCCGTCCCACGGCAGCTCGTTCCCCTGCTCGTCTCGCATGCGCAGCTCGACGAGCGGCAAGGGCACACCCTGCATGGCGATGTGGTCGAACTGGGTCTCTTCGTCGGCCTCTCGGAGCGCACCCGGCAGAGCCGTCACGGTCGCGACCGGCGAGGTCTCGGTCATCCCCCAGCCATGGCAGACGGCCAGCCCGTGCCGCTGCTTGAACGCGGCGATCATCGCCCGCGGCGCCGCCGAGCCGCCGACGAGCATCCCCTTCATGTGCGACAGGTCCCAGCGCCCGGGCTGCTCGTCCAGCAGGTGCAGGATCCCCAGCCAGATCGTCGGGACTCCCGCGGTCCAGGTCACCCGCTCGGCCACGAAGTCGTCCAGGAGGCTCTCGGGGTCGAGATACGGGCCGGGGAAGACCTGCTTCGCCCCGATCATGGCCGCGACGTAGGGGTAGCCCCACGCGTTCGCGTGGAACATCGGCACGACCGGGAGGATCGTGTCCTGCTCCGAGACGCTGAGGCCGAGTGGGTTCCCGGCGGCGACGCCGAGGGTGTGAAGAACGGTCGAGCGGTGCGAGTAGAGGACGCCTTTCGGCAGCCCGGTCGTCCCCGACGTGTAGCACATGGCCGCGGCCTCGTTCTCGTCGAGCCCCGGGTCGGTCCAGGCGTCCGGATCGCAGCCGGCGAGCAGCTCCTCGTAGCCGTCCTCGACCACGAAGACGTGCTCGATTCCGGTGCGGTCCCTGAACTGGTCGAGCAGCGGCACGAGCGACGCGTCGACGATCACGGCGCGGTCGTCGGCGTTGCTCGCGATGTAGGCGAGGTCGTTCGGGTGCAGGCGCAGGTTGAGCGTGTGGAGGACGAACCCGCCGCACGGGATCCCGAAGTAGGCCTCGAGGTGCTGGTAGTGGTTCCAGCACAGGGTGGCGACGCGATCACCGCGCTCGAGGCCGAGTTCCTGCAGCGCGACGGCGAGCTGCCGGGAGCGGCGGCCGAAGTCGGCGTAGGTGTAGCGGTGGAAGCTCCTGTCCGGGAGGCGGGTGACGATCTCCTTGCCGGGGAAGTACGTCTCCGCCCGGCGAAGGATCGTCGGCAGCGTCAGCTGGTAGTCCATCATCAAGCCGTTCACGACGGTCCTCCTCCTCCCGAGAACGCCTGCCGGCGCTGTAGGTCGGCGAGGTCGACCAGGTGGCCGTCCCGCTCCACGTAGCCGCCCTTGCCGCCGACGACCAGCATGACGAGGTCGTCGTCGCCCGCGTTCGAGAACTTCCGCGGCGTCGTCGACTCGACGTGGCAGAGCCCACCGGGGCCGAGCTCGTGGACTTGGCCCTCGACCTCGACCCGCGCTGTGCCCTGATGGACGAAGTAGAGCTCGTCCTGCAGCTCGTGGTAGTGCTCGACGCCTTCGTAGCCGGGCGGCATCACGATTGCGTTCACCCCGAACGCCTCGACCCCGAGCGCGCGCCGGATCTTGCGGAAGCCGTAGCCCTCGCCCAGCTCGTCGAGCGATCCGACCGTGTGGCCCACGATCCGCGAAGTCTACGCCGACACGAGGAACGCCGCGACCGAAGCGGCGGTCTCGGCGAATGCGTCCCAGAGGACGTCGTGGCCGCCGGGAACCTTGACGACCCGCAACCGGTCGCCGAGCGCGCTCCGGAAGCGCTCGAGCTGCCGCGGCCCGGCGACGCTCTCAGCAGACCCGACCACGATCAGGACCGGCGCGTGGCCCTCCTCGGGTGGGGGCCCCCAGGCGGCGAGCTCGCCGAGCATCGCCACCACCGCGCTCCGGCAGTAGCGCCAGCGAAAGCCGTCGCCGACCCGCTCGAGGTGCTGTTCGCGCTCCTCGTCGAGCAGCTCCGGCGCAGTGCGGTAAAGCCTGCCGCCCGGCACGGCCTCGGCCGGGCCCGCGAAGACGCGGTCGGGCCTCGCTCCCTCGGCGGCGGCAAGCGCGAGGTCGGGACGGATGCGGATCGCCGGGTCGAGGAGGACGGCCCGCTCGACGCGTTCCGGATCGCGCGCGGCGAGCTCGAGGACGAGGCGGCCGCCGAAGCTGTGGCCGACCCAGGCGGCTTGCTCGACGCCGGCTGCCTCGACTGTCTCGAGCACATCGGCGAGGTGCGTCTCGATTCCCCACGGCGGCTCCCACCCCGACCGGCCGTGACCGCGCAGGTCGGGAGCGATCACCCGGAAGCCCGGCAGCCGGCCGGCCAGCCGGCCGAAGCGCCCGCCGCGCGCCGTGACGCCGTGCAGGCAGAAGATCGTGGCAGAGCCGCCGCCCCACTCGTGGAGGTGGAGCCTCACGGGCGCAGCAGCATGCGCTCGTACACGCGGTCGCGGAGCCGGTCCGGGAGACGCTCGACGGCTGCCCGCCGCCGGGCGTCCCGCCCGACCAGATACCGAGTCTTCGGCCGCTCCGCGGAGAGCGCGCGCTGGACGACCTTCGCCACCTCGTCCGCCGGCTCGCCCCGCCGCGCGGCGGCCGTCGCGGCCTCCCGGAAGGCAGCGAGCCGCTCGCCGTAGAGCGTGGCCACATCCGGCGGCAGCTCGGCCGCGAGCCGCTGGAACCGTTCGGCCCCTTTGCGCCAGATCTCCGTCGAGATCGTCCCGGGCTCGACGATCACAACCTCGATGCCGAACGGCTTCAGCTCGATCCGCAGCGCGTCCGTCACCGCCTCGAACGCGTGCTTGGACGCTGCATAGGCGCCGAGAAACGGGAGCGAGCTGCGCCCGGCGATCGAGCCGACGTTCACGATGCGGCCGCGTCCGGCCCGCAGGTGGGGCAGGAACGCCTGCGTGACCGCGACCTGGCCGACCAGGTTCACCTCGAGCTGATGGCGCAGCTCCTCCAGCGGCAGGAACTCGAGCGGCATCGAGACTGCGATCCCGGCGTTGTTGACGAGGCCCTCCAGCGGGCCTTCGCCGAGCTGCTCCACCGCGGCGGCGATCGACGCGGGCTCGGTGACGTCGAGCGTGACCGGCTCGATGCCGCCCGCCGACCGGCGCAGGCGCTCGGCGTCGGCGCGCGAGCGCACGCCGACGAGCACGTCCCGGCCCGAGCGGGCGAGCCGCAACGCGCACGCCTCTCCGATCCCTGACGAGGCGCCGGTGACGAGAACGCGCCCCATCGCGGCAAAGGGCTACCCGCCTGCGGCTATACCGCGGCGGGCTCGCCGAGGAGCGCCTCTACCACCCCGGCGCGGTGAGCGGCCGAGCTCCCTCCGAACGCCTGGATCCACTGGGCCCGCTTGTAGTAGCGGTGGAGCATGTGCTCCCAGGTGAAGCCGATCCCGCCGAGCACCTGGATCGATCGTTCGCACGCGGCGACGGCGGCCTCGGCCGCGTAGGCCTTCGCCGACGCGGCGGCCACGCTCGCTTGCGGGTCGTCTTCGGCGACGCACCACGCCGCCCAGTAGGAGAGCGACCTCGCGAGCTCCATCTCGACGTAGGAGTCCGCGAGCTTGTGCGAGACAGCCTGGTAGACGCCGATCGGCCGTCCGAACTGGGCGCGAGTCTTCGCGTGCTCGACGCCGAGCTCGAGCGCGCGCCCGCCGATGCCGACGGCCTCGGCGGCGAGCGCCGCGTGGGCGCGCGGCCGCAGGAGCGAGATGTCGCCGGAGAGCGGCGTTCCGCCCTCGGGCTTGAGGCGGCCGAGCCTGCGCGTGGAGTCGACCGTCTCGAGCACATCGCCGAGCGCAGACACCGCTCGCGCCTCGCCGTTCTCGACGACCACGACGCGATCGACGATGCCGAGGTCCGGGACCAGCGAGCCGTCGAGCGACGCAGACCAGCGCACCTCCCCCGAGACGACGGCGTCGAGCTCGTCCCCGCCGAGCGCCGGGAGCGCGAGCCCGATCGTCGAGAGGTACGGGCCCGGATAGAGGGCTCGGCCGAGCTCCTCGAGCAAGATGGCCTCCTCCACGAAGCCGAGGCCGGCGCCGCCGTGCTCCTCGGCGACCGAGACGCCGAGCCATCCGAGCTCCGCGAGCTCCCGCCACGAGCCGGGATCCCAGCCGGCGTCCGAGTCGGCGAGCTCGGCCACGCGCTCGGGCGGGAAGCGCTCGGCGAGAAAGGAGCGCGCCTGGGTCTGAAGCGCCTGCTGCTCGTCGGTGAAGGCGAAGTCCATCAGCGGCTCCGGGGAAGGCCGAGGACACGCTCGGCGATGATGTTGCGGAGGATCTCGGAGGTTCCCGCCTCGATCGTGTTGCCGCGGCTGCGCAGCTGCTGGTACTGCCAGTCGCCGTGGCCGTTCACGACCTGCGCCTCCTCGCCCTGCATCTCGAGCGCCAGCTTCGTGAGCCGCTGGTTCGCCTCCGACCAGTGCAGCTTCGAGACCGAGCCCTCGGGCCCCGGGATGCCGGTCTTCATCAGCTGTGTGAGTGCGCGGTAGTTCGTGAACTTCAGCGCCTGGAGCTCGATCCACTCGCGGGCCACCCGGTCGAGCAGCAACGGATCGTCAACGGTCAGCTCACGCGCGAGCGCAATCAGCTTGCGCACGGCCGCGTCGAGCACGCCGGTCAGTGCGAAGCCGAGCGTGCCGCGCTCGTGGAGGAGCGTCGTCATGGCGACCGCCCAGCCGTCGCCGACCGCGCCGACGACGTTCTCGACCGGCACCTCGACGTCGGTGAAGAAGATCTCGCTGAACTCGGCCTCGCCAGTCAGTTGCCGCAGCGGTCGCACCTCGACTCCGGGTGCGTGCATGTCGACGATCAGGTAGGTCAGGCCGGCGTGGCGCTCGGAGTCCGGGTCGCTTCGGGTGACGAGGATGCACCAGTCGGCGATGCGGGCGAAGGACGACCACACCTTCTGCCCGTTGACCACGAACACGCCCTCCCGCCGCTCGGCGCGTGTGCGCACGGAGGCGAGGTCGGAGCCGGCGTCCGGCTCGGAGAAGCCCTGGCACCAGATCTCCTCCGCCGAGAGGATCCTGGGCAGGTGGCGCTGCTTCTGCTCCTCGGTTCCGTGGGCGATGATCGTCGGCCCCGCCATCCCGAGGCCGATCACGCCGATGTGCTGGGGCGCCTCGGCCTTGGTGCTCTCCTCGAGGAAGATCGCCTGGTAGCTGTAGGGCGCGCCGGCGCCGCCGTACGCCTTCGGCCAGGTCAGGCCGGCGTAGCCCGCGTCGAAGAGCTTGCGGCTCCATTCGCGGCTCGCCTGCTCGAAGCGGCGCTCTCCGAAGCGGCCGCCCCGCAGCTCTTCGGTGAGGTTTGCCTCGAGCCACGCCTGCACCTCGCTCCGGAAAGCCGCCTCCTCGGGCGTGTCGCGGAGATCCACGGCCGAAGTCTACTTCGGGCCGTCAGCCGAGGCGGAGCACGGTGCGGATCACCTCGCCTCCGCGGAGGTCGCGGAAGGCGGCCTCGACGTCGTCCAGCTCTGCGACCCGCGTGACCATGCGCTCCAGGTCGAGCTTGCCCTCGAGCGCGAGGCTCGCGAGGAGCAGAAAGTCCTCGGCGGGCAGTTGGTCGCCGCCGTGGGAGACGCGGATGGTCGCGCGGCGGTCGAACAGCTCGCGCTCCACGTCGAAGGAGATGCGCTCCGCCGGCTTCGGCACGCCGATCAGCGTCGCGGTGCCGGCGTGGCCTAGCATCCTTACCGCTTGCTCGACGGCCTGCGCGCGGCCGACGGCCTCGTACGAGAAGTCGACGCCCTCACCGCCCGTGAGCGCGCGCACCGCCTCGACCGCGTCCCCCTTGCTTCCGTCGACAGCGTCCGTGGCGCCGAGCTCGAGCGCCCACTCGAGCTTCCGCGGGAGGAGGTCGACGGCGAGGATCCGCTCCGCGCCGGCGAGCCTTGCCCCCTGGACAACGCTGAGCCCGACCGCGCCGCAGCCGATCACCGCGACCGCCGCGCCCGGCCACGGGCGGCTCGTGTTCAGCACGGAGCCGACGCCGGTGGCGACCGCGCAGCCGATCAGGCAGGCCTGCTCGAGCGGGAGCTCGGGAGGCACCTTGACCACCGCGCCGGCGTGAACGTTCGTTCGCGTCGCGAACGTGCCGAGCAGGAGCATCTGCGAGACTCGTTCGCCGTCGCGGGCACGCGCGATCCGGCGGCGGGCGCGCAGAGGCGTCCGGCAGCGCCGCGGGTCGCCGCGCCGGCAGGCGGGGCACGCACCGCAGGGCGAGCGCCAGGCGAGTACGACCCGGTCTCCCGGCGCGACCCCGTCCACGCCCTCGCCGAGCTCCTCGACCACCCCGGCGCCCTCGTGCCCGAGCAGCACCGGCAAGGGCATCCCCCAGCCGCCCGTCTCGATCGCGTGCAGGTCGCTGTGGCAGACGCCGCTGTAGGCGAGCCGCACCTGCACCTCCCCCGGGCCCGGCCCGGCGAGCGTGAGCTCCTCGACCGCGACCGGCTCGCCCGGCGCGTTCAGCAAGGCGCCGCGCCCGGCCCGCTCAGGCAACGAACGAGCGGTTGAGCTCGCGGACGGAGCGGCCGCCGAGCAGCGCGAGCGTGATGTCGGTCTCTGCCAGTAGCTGTCGGATCACGGCCTCGACGCCGTCCTGTCCGCCGGCCGCGAGCCCGTAGGCATACGGGCGGCCGAGCAGCACGGCGTCCGCGCCGAGCGCGAGTGCCTTGAGGACGTCGGCGCCGGTGCGGACGCCGCCGTCGACGAGCACGGTCGCCTCCTCGCCGAGCGCCTCGCGCACCTCCACGAGGGCGTCGAGCGAGGCGACGGCGCCGTCGACCTGGCGACCGCCATGGTTGGAGACGATCACACCATCGACGCCGCGCTCCCGCGCGCTCATGGCGTCCTCGCCGGTGACCACACCCTTGACGAGCAGGGGCAACTCGACCTGCTCGCGCAGCCAGGCGAGATCGTCCCAGGTGAGGCCGAGGTTCGGGAACGTCGCGAGCATCGTCGCCGCGGCGGTCAGCAGGTCCTCCGCGGGCGGCTTTGCCAGATACCGGCAGAACACGGGGTCGCTGAAGAACTGCGCGCAGCCTTCCCCGCTCAGGAAGGGCAGGTACCCGTTCGAGAGGTCGCGCGGCCGCCAGCCGAGGATCGGGGTGTCGAGCGTGACCACGACCGCGCCGTAGCCGGCGGCGGCGGCGCGCCGCACGAAGCTCGCGGCGACGTCGCGATCGTTGATCCAGTAGAGCTGGAACCACCGCGGAGCGTCTCCCATCGCCTCGGCCACCTCCTCGATCGAGTGCGAGGCCGCGCTCGAGAGGATGAACGGCACGCCCGCGGCGGCTGCTGCTCGCGCCGGCGCCAGCTCTCCATCCGGGTGCGCAATGCTGAGCACCCCGATCGGGGCCAGGAGAAACGGCCCGGCCGAGCGTGTCCCGAGCACCTCGACCGAGAGGTCGCGCTCATCGTTTCCGGCCAGCATCCGCGGCCGGAGGCGGCGGCGTTCGAACGCCTCGCGGTTGGACCGCATCGTCAGCTCGGCGCCCGCCCCGCCGGCGATGTACCCGAAGGCCTTCGGCTCGAGCGCGGTCTCGGCACGCGCCTCCCAGTCGGCGGGGGAGATCGGCCACTCGGCGGCTCCCCGGAGGTAGATGGCGTTCTGGACCTGGGTGCCCTCGAAGCTCAAGGATCTGCCACCTTGACGAGGAGCTTGCCGCGGTTCTCGCCGCGGAGCAGGCCGATGAACGCCCGCGGTGCCAGCTCGAGTCCCTCGACGACGTCCTCGCGATAGCGGAGGCGGCCATCGGCGAGCCAGCGGCGGAGCCGCCCGAGCGCGGGCTCGTACAGGTGGGCGAAGTCGCCGACGAGGAACCCCTCCATCTGGACGCGGCGGACGATCATGAAGCCGAGGCTCCGGGGGCCGCCGTGGGGCGGCACGTCGTTGTAATCGGCGATCTGGCCGCAGATCACGACCCGCGCGCCTCTCGCCAGGTTCCGGTGCACCGCAGAGGAGACCGCGCCGCCGACGTTGTCGAAGTAGACGTCGACCCCGTCCGGGCACTCGCGCCGGAGCGCCTCGCCGACGTCCTCCTGCTTGTAGTCGATACCGGCGTCGCAGGCATAGAGGGTGAGCACGTCGTCGACCTTCTCGGGCGAGCCGGCGATGCCCACCACGCGGCAGCCGGCGAGCCGGGCGAGCTGGCCGGCGATCTGGCCGACTGCGCCCGAGGCTGCCGAGACGACGACGGTGTCGCCCGGGAGTGGACGGCCGATCGAGAAGAGACCGAAGTACGCTGTGAGCCCCGTCATCCCGAGCACGTGCAACGCGGTCGAGATCGGCGCGGTCTCCGGGTCGACTCGGCGCAGGACGTGTGCCGAGGCGGCCGCGTACTCCTGCCAGCCGAACGGCCCGAGCACGAGGTCGCCCGGCTCGTAGAGGGACGAGCGGCTCTCGACGACCTCACCGACGGCCTGTGCGGTCATCACGCCGCCGATCTCGACCGGCCGCGCGTACGAGCGCGCCTCGCTCATGCGGCCGCGCTGATAGGGGTCGAGCGAGAGCCAGACCGTGCGGGCGACGACCTCGCCCTCACCCGGTGCCGGAATCTCCGACTCGACCAGCGAGAAGTCCGACTCGGCCGGCTCACCAACCGGACGCGCCGCCAGGGTCACCTGCCTGTTCCCGGGCATCGCCGCGATCCTATGCCAAGACGAGCCACCCGAAGCCCATGGGCGGACGGCAGCTCAGGACGGCGGTCCGCAGCTGTAGTTCGAGCCGCGCAGGACAGCCAGGTCGTGCTCGTAGCCGAGCATGCTGATCGTCGAGGGGTCAGGGGAGAACGGCCGTCCCGCCAGCGGCTCGAGCGCGAGCGCCGCCAAGACGCGCAGCAGGTGGCTGTGGTGCCTGTTTCGGTCTTGGTGATCGCGCCCAGGTACCACGGTGACGCGATGGCTGGGGCGTGGGCGGGTTGCTCGTGGCGGATCTGGTTTCGATCGCCGCCGCGGCGGGAGTAGACCCGCGGCTGGAGAGCTTGCTCGTCACTCGCCGTGCTTCGCCGAGACTCTCACGGCACGTTGACAACTGGTGCGCCGAGCGCGCATAGTCTCCCATGCGATTTTCCACGGGTGCAGTTCGCGACTATGTGCCGAAGTGTGGAGGGCCGGATCTACCGCTGACCATTCCCGAGGCCCGAGCCTTTGCAGCCTGGTACCTGTACTCGGGTCACACAGCGGTCACTCGGTGGGAGAACGGCGACGTCTGGGGCTCCGATTTTCGTGACGACGGTGGAGACGTCGATCCGTCTGGCGGAAGCGATCTCCCTGACATCTACTTCTACACCGGCCACGGGATCTGCCAGAACCCGCCAGCGGCGACCGATCCGGACTTCGTCGTCGTGTGCGGGAACTTCGGAAGCCCCAACGTCGTGAACATCGGCAGTAAGTCTCGCTGGGGGAACGCGCCCGGGAAGCTGAAGTTTCTCTTTCTGGACGCTTCCTGCCCGATGGATCTCGTTTCGCTTGCTAGCAACTGGTTCCCCGTCTTCGGCGGTTTGCACATCGCAACCGGCCATTCGGGGACCTCCAATGCCGACACGCTCGATAGCTCCGATCGCGGATCACAGTTTGCCGTTCGGACGGTCGGTCTGCCGGAACCGCTTTCCTGGCTCTTTCCTCAGTCGAGCGTCGGGGACGCGTGGATGGATACCGGCACGATCGATATTCAAGGCGGGTGTTCGGCGGTCGTGCTCGCCGTCGGCATAGACCGGAACGACGCGATCGATCGCCGAGAGAACGAACGGATTACCGACGGCCGGTCCAACCCAACAGCGAACTGGGCTGCCTGGAAATGGCGGACCGAATAGTGGCACACCCTTCGCCGGCTCACCGCGCACTTTCGACGCATTGAGCGCCCTGAGCTGATCCGGGCTGCAAGCCGCATTGCAGGCTTCGATCTCGGCGCGAGGCCGACATTCGCTGCTGCCGCGAACATCTCGGGCGTGCGCACGAGGTCGCTCGTCTTCAGCCAGCGGCGGGACAGTCTCACGATCTTTGCCCGCGACGAGAACTACGGCCACGGGCGGAAGCTCGGGACGTGGAGCGGCCCCAATCGAGAACTGGTCGCCGCCTGTAGGAAGGTCTTACGCGCTGCCAAGGTTCCTCCGGCGGAAATCCGGCGCATCAAAGTCGCCTCCGAACGCGGTACGGTCGCGGAGCGTTTGGCGGACGGCGAAGTTCGCGTGGAGAGACCTGAACTACTGGCCAAAATCGCTCGGGCCGAGCGGCGCGCGGCCGGAGTACCGGTTTGGTCGTCCTATGCGATTCTCGGCCTCACGAGCGAGGGAGCGATCGGTCAACTCGAGATCCACTGGCCAGATCTGAGCCAGGCCGTTCTCTCCGAATCGAAGGTATTGGTCTCGCTCGCCAAGCGCGGGTTCAGACCGCTAGAAGTTCCCGGCGCCGAGGTCGAGAGTGTGGAAGCGGGCGTCATCCATTCGCCCGCGATCGGGTTCTTCATGGACGTCGTGCCGGTGATCCGTTGTATTTACCGCGCGAGAGACGACAGGCTCGGAAAGAAGCCTGTGCTCTACGTTGACCGCCACGGTGAGCTCGTTTCGCTACCACGCGACCTCATGCCGGCGCCTCCTATCGAGGGCGGACGGGTGACGTCTCAATCGAACGTGCGCTCGCGCTGAGGACCGCACCCGGCGAGCGCACCGCATCATTCCCTATGCGCCTCTCGTAAACGTTTTGCCGGAAACGTGTTCATCGCACACGCGTGTTGAACGTTCATCACTTCCGCACCTGCGCCTCATCCGCGAACACCATGCGCGCGATCTCGAGCGCACTCGGAAATGAGCTTTGTGCAGGGATTTTCTTGCGGCACTGTTCGAGGATTCCGTTCCGACGCGCCCAGAGGTGATCTTCTGATGCTTCAAGAGTTCGCGGCTTGCGGCCGCCCATCCCTCGAAGTCGTCCTCGGCCAGCGGATCCTCGATCGACACGATCGGGAGGGCGTCGCACCAGCCCGCAGCTCTGCTACGAGCTCTTCGGCCGTCAAGGTCCTGCCCTCGCTCGTGAGACGGTAGCCACGGCCGTCGAACAGCTGGGTGGCGGCAACGTCCGATTGCGATTGCCGCATCGGTTCCCGGTGCGAGGCCACTCGCCTCGATCCCGGCCGCAACGGCCTCGACTCCGGTCCTGTTCGACGGAAGTGGGGCGAGCAGCATGGCGGGCGATCTCGCCGTTGAGGGCGGCGACGGCGTCGCGGAGCCTTTCCCGCCGAAGCGCACGCCTCCGTCCCGGCGCTCGCGCGCCTCGTGGCTGCCTGTCGAGGCTCCCGCTCGGGCACCGACAGCAGCGGCACCGCCGGAACCCCTCCCGACGGCATAGAAACCCGTAGTTAGCCCGATCGGGTTAGGCGGGTATTCAAAGTCACGACAGACTCGCCTCCGCGGCGTCCCTCGAGCTGGGGCGCCGCGGAAGACGAACGGCGTCAGTCCCGACCGCGCAGGCCATCGCGCATCCCACGAACCGAGAAACGGAGCATTCCATGGAAAGCGAGGACAACGAGCTACAGGCCAACGAGACTGCCGGAGAGCCGATACCGGAGGCCCAACCGGCGGAGGAGAGTGCCCCAGATACCGAACCCACAGTCGCGCTTCGCGACTTCAGCGAGTGGCACGGAAAAGACTTGATCGACAGCGCCGGCGAAAGAATCGGAAAGCTCGAGGACGTCTACTTCGACGTCGAAACCGACCAACCCCAGTTCGCCACCGTCAAGGAAGGCCTGTTCGGACGACATCTGACCTTCGTCCCGCTGACCGACATTATCCTCGGACCCAACGACCTGCAGGTCTCCGTAACGAAGAGCCTGGTCAAGGACGCGCCCAACCTCGAACTGCAAGGCGACGCGCTCAGCCAAGAGGACGAGTCAGCCCTCTATCACTACTACCAGCTCAACTACACACCATCAGAAACACCAAGCGGCCGCCGCCTCGCACGACGCTAACGGAGGTCGCCGCGCGTGACGCTGGACGCGGCGCATCGTGGAAGACCGCAGCGGTCGTCCTGGCTGCTGCAGCCCCCACCGGCGGCGTGGTCGTTGTGTCCGGTCCCGAGCGAGCGACCCCCGGCGGCTCAGGAGCCGCCGGTGAACACCGCGCGCGACGCCCGGATGTCGGTATGACCCTGTAGAAGACGCGAAGGGCCCGGCCGAAGCCGAGCCCCCGCGTGAAAGCGCATGGGTCGAACTAGACCTTCGTCATGCCCTTGTTGAAGGCGACGACGTTGCCGCCCGTGATCTTCGGTGCGTTCGGGAGCACCTGCTCGAACTTCTCGTCATGGATCCACGAGGAGACGACCTTCGTCGACTCTTCGCTCTGCTCGGGAGTCTCGAAGAGACCGAGCGCGCTGAAGACGCCGTTGCCGCCCTCGATCAGGTAGTAGCCCGAGAACCCCGGGAGCTTGCTCAGCTTCGGCACAAGCGTCTCGTTGACCTTGCGGGTCAGTTCAGACGCGCGGTTCTGGTCGACACCGTCGTAACGGCGAATGGTCGCATACATGTGATGCTCCTTCGGTTCATCTAGCTGGACAGGAGAGCCCTAACAGGCTCCCTGCTGCGCCGAGCCGGATGTAAAGATCGGGGAGGGAAAACCCTCGGAGCCTCAACGGGCTTCCGTGCATCGACCCAGGCGCTTGTTAGCATCGTAGCAGAGTCGCCTGGGCTCAGGATATCGACGCTCATAATTGAACGATATTGGGCCTGATAATTGCTAGTCCCAGAAAACGCTCGTGATTGTCTGCAAGGTCGTGTCGTCGTTAGCGGAAAACCTCTCGATCTGCGCCAGTGCAGCGATCACGAGACGATAGACCCGGCGTATGGCGCGTCGCGTTATCGTTGTTCCGACGACATCAATCCCGGGACCAGCTTCTCCAGACGGTCGTGTGGGCTCATGCCGGCATGGACGCCGAGATCCATGTCGTCGCACCGGCGTCGAACATCTCGCGTCTCGACCGGCTCACCAACGCCGAGGACGGCGCTCGAGAAGAGGCCCAGGCTCTGGCGGACGACACGGCCGAAACAGTGCCGACCGAGAATGTCGAGGCGCTGGTCGGGGACTCCGACCCGCTGCAGGCGATCGAGGATGCGCTACGGACGTTCCCCGCAGACGAGGTGATAATCATCACCATGCCCGACGAATCCGGGTCGTGGCTCGAGTCTGGGGCCGGCGAGGAAGCACGACGCCGATTCGCGCTCCCGATCACCCACCTGGTCGCAGCCGGCTGAGCACCGCCCCGTCAGCCCTCCGTGTCTGAGGGGGAAAGGGTGGTGATCGCCCCTCCCAGCTTCACCGGCAGCGCCGTGTTCACCGGCGAGGTGCTGGTCGCCGCGGCGATCGTCGCGGTCGCAGCAGACAGCGCCTGGTTCGTGCCATCCGTGTTCGTGGCGGTCACCTCGACCCGGATCGTCCGTCCGACGGAGTTCGTCGAGACCACGTAGTTCTGGCTGGTTGCGCCACCGATAGCCGCGCAGCCGCTACCGGAGGTGTTACAGCGCTGCCAGCGGTAGCCATAGGTGATGGGCGTCGTGCCGTCCCAGGAGCCGCTGCGAGGCGCGGCAGAGTGTCTGACCCGCGTGAGCGCTGCCGCTGATCGCGGGAAGTGAGGTATTGGACGGGCTGGATGCCGTCCGGGCGGCGCCTGCAAGAGCCGATCCGGCGGTGAGGGTGAGTGCGCCGGCCACGATCGCCAGCAGAGAACGGGGTACGGCTCATCAAAGGCCTCTCTGTGGAATGAACGTGCAAAGGGCGAGACCACTCGCCGTAGGTCAAGCCGTCGACCTCCTCGACATGAAGATGACGATGAGGGCAACGACCAGGAAGATGAACAGGAACTTCGAGATGAGGATGCCGCCGCCGAATGCCAGCAGCAGGAGTACGAGCACGAGTAGCCGATCATCTCTTGCGGCCGAGCCGCGGGTTCGCGGTTGTCGCCGCTCACGACGGAGGCGAGCCGGCGGCTCCAGCCGCCGAGAGTTCCGGCGGAATCGAGGATGACCGACGTACGAGATCCCTCACTTCACGTCGCACCGACCATCGACGTCCGCTGGCCCGCACCGGCATCATCCAGATCGGCCTCGGCGGCGAGCACGACCTGTCGACGGCCGACCAACTCGACAAGACGCTCACCGAGACGCTCGGTTCATGTCGTACTCATCGTCGATCTCTGTGACACGCAGTTCATCGACTCCTCGACGATTCGCACACTTCACTCCGCAAACCGTCGAGCGGCGGCGAGCAGCCGCCGGTTCAATGTCGTGCCAACCGATCAGTCAGTCGACGTCGGGACGAGTCGGCTGTTCCTCGCGTGCGTTCCTCGCTACTCCTTGGCCGTGCAGGGGTGTGCTTCGCCGGGGACGCGAACGTGGATTTCGTGCTCATTCGCGCCAATCCGGCGCAAGTTGGCTTCCGTCGTGCGCGGCGTGACCACCCGGTGGCCACGCCGTCTAAGGAACAACGGACGTTGGGCTGCTCAGCGCGCCCTGAGCCACCCCGTTGGCGGTGGCCTGGACCAGCACGATGAGGGAGTGTCCGGCGTCGGTGGCCGCCGGCATGTAGCTCGAGGCGGTTGCTCCCGGGATCGGTGCGCATAGGCGGCCGTTCGCATTGCAACGCAGCCACTGGTATCCGATCGCGGAGGGCGTCTCGGTCCAGGCGCCGCTTCCGGCTTGTAGGGTCTGTCCCTGCTGAGCGGACCCAGTGATGGTCGGCTGTGCGGTTGCGGAAAGCGCCGAGGAGGCGGCGGCGATCGGGCCGACGACACCCGTGTAGAGCGTCGTCGTTCCGGCCGAGTCGCTGGCACGGACGGCAAAGGCGAGTGTCTGGCCCACGTCGGTCGCGACCTCCGTGTAGGTCGTCCCGGTCGCGCCGTGGATGGACTTGCAGTGCGCCCCGGATGCATCGCACCGGAACCACTGGGACGCGTACGAGATCGTCCCCGAGCCCGACCACGAGCCGGTGGTGCCGGTCAGTTGCTTGCCGGCCTTGGCTGATCCGCTCACGCGCGGCGGTGCCGAGCTCGACGGTCCCGGCGCGGCCGTGATCGGGCGCGTCGCGGTGCTGAAGGCCTCCTGCGCAGCGTCACCGAGCGTCGCTCGGACGACCACCATGAGGACAGACCCGAGGTCGTCGGCCGTGGTCACGTAGGTGGGTGTTGTCGCCCCGGGGATCGGGCCGCAAAGCCGACCGTTCCCGTTACAGCGCTCCCACTGGTACGCGACGGCCGTCGGCGTTTGGCTCCAGCCACCAGGCGAGACGAGGAGCGTCTGGCCCTGGGCCGGCGTTCCGACGATCGTCGGTTGGCCGTTCGAAACGATCGGGGTGCCGGGGGCGGCTACGGGCCCGATGAGCCCGGCGTAGGCCGTTGTCGCCCCGGCCGGGTCGGCGGCGCGGACGGCAAGCCCGAGCGTGTGCCCGACGTCCAGGGCCACCGGGGTATAGGTGATCGCGGTTGCCCCGTGGATCGACTTGCAGTGGGCACCCGCGGTGTCGCAGCGGTACCACTGGTAGCCGTACGTGATCGCTCCGGGGCCCGACCAGGTGCCGGCGTGGCCGATGAGCTGGCTTCCCTGCTGGATGACCTCGGCGACCGCCGGTGGCGCGGAGTTCGCGGGGCCGGCCGGTTCGTCGCCCGCTAGTGCGGGCGCTGCTGCGACGCTGAAGACCGCACGCGAGACAGCACCTGCCCTGGCCTGGACGACCGCGAGCAGCGAGTGGCCGACGTCCTTCAACTCGACGGCGTACTGGTCGGAGGTCGCGCCCTTGATCGGCGCGCAGTTCCACGCGCGCAGGCTGCAGCGGACCCACTGGTAGCTGAAGGACATGGGCTTGGGCTTCCAGAGCCCTGTGTCGACGCGGATGGTGCTACCGGGGGCGGCGGCGCCGGAGACTACGGGCTGCGCTCTGGAGGAGAGGAGCGGCGGCTCGCCGGCGACTGGGCCGATCAGGCTCGCATAGGCCGTCGTGGAGCCGTGGGAGTCGGTGGCTCTTACCTGCAGGCCGATCGTGTGGCCGACGTCGTGGCCGCCGAGGAGCCGCGTCTGTCTGGTCGCGCCGCCCAGGGCGGTGCAGTCAGCGCCCATCGTGTCGCAGCGGAACCACTGGTATGCGAGCCGGACCTTGCCCGAGCCCGTCCACGAGCCCGGCGCTGCCCGGAGGCGGGCGCCTTCCGTGGGCATCCCGGCGACCGTTGGTCGAGTCGACAGCGTGGGGGCGCCAAGGGTGTTCGGCGACGCGGAAGCCGCCGGCGCGAGTGCGATCGCGGTCGCGGTAACAGCGATGGCCCGGAGCCTGGGGCGGAGGAGGAGAGAGCGGCTCAGCTCAGAAGGTGCCACGGATCCTCCGGTGGGGATCTGAGGGATTCGTTGCTGAGATACAGTCGGTCATCGCCTTGTCGTCTTGCCCGGATGGCGCTCGTCCTGGGTGTGCTTACGCTGCTTGGACCTCATTCGGCCTTCGCGTCGAAAGGCCTCGTTCTCGGTCTCTTCGACGACTCCTCGACGCTCGGGACGACGAACACGTTTCCGCTGCTCGAGTCGCTCCACGTCCAGGTCGTGCGGATGACCTTGACCTGGGGAGGCAGAGGGGGTGTTGCGAACCGGCGTCCGGCGCACCCGTCCGACCCGGGCGATCCCGCGTACGAGTGGTCGACCTACGACCGTGCGATCGAGCGTGCTAACGATGCCGGCATTCAGGTGCTGCTCACGATCGTGGGCACCCCGGCCTGGGCGAACGGAGGGCAGCCGCCGTCGCGGTCGCCGAGCTCGTCGACGACCCTCCGCCAGTTCGCGTTCGCCGCCGCGCTCCGGTACAGCGGGACGTACCTCGACCCCGAGAGTGGGAAGATCCTTCCGAGGGTGGGACTCTGGCTCGCCTGGAACGAGCCGAACAACCCGGTCTTTCTCACGCCGCAGTTCGTCCGCGTGCGAGGGAACTGGCGCATGGCTTCGCCGACCGCGTACGCCCACATCTGCAACGCGATCTACGCCGGCGTCCACGCAGTCGGGGGGCCGGAGCAGGTCGCCTGCGGAGCCACTGCACCGCGGGGCTCGAATCAGCCGAACGGCTTCCGGCCGTCGATTGCGCCGCTCGCGTTCCTCGTGGCGGTGAAGAAGGCGGGCCTACGCACCTTCGACGCGTGGGCCCACCACCCGTACTACGGAGCCCCCGACCAGACACCGGCGACACAGCACGTCGGCCCGCACGCGATCGAGCTCGGCAACATCGGCACCCTGATCGCGACGCTGACGAGGCTGTACGGCCCGAAGCGGGTGTGGATCACCGAGTACGGCTACCAGACCAAGCCGCCGGACGAGTTCTTCGGCGTGAGCTGGGAAAAGCAGGCGGCATACCTGCGTGAGGCCTACGAGATCGCGAGAGCGAATCCGCGGATCGACCTGTTCACCTGGTTCCTGCTCCGAGACAGTCCATCTCCCGAGAGCTGGCAGTCCGGGCTCATGACCGCGGACGGCCGGAAAAAGCCGTCATTCGGGGTCTTCGCGCACCTCGTTCAGGGCAACGTTTGACCCTGCGCTGCGGCGGCCTCCACGGGACGCCCGAGGTCGAACGCGAGTCTTCCAGCGGCGGTCAGCCTCACCGCTCGCGAGTTGGGCAATCGCGTGAGCCAACGCGCCTCGAGCGCTCGGGCGCAGATTGCGGCTCCGACTGCGCCCCCGACGTGCGGGCGCCGCTCGCTCCAGTCGAGGCAGCGGAGGGCTGCCGGGCGGCGTTGAGGAAGGGCGTCGGTGTCGATCTCGAGTATCGCGAGGATCGCTTTCGCCCGCGGCCCGAGCGCGAAGCCTTCGGCTGTCTGTGAGAGCGCCCCTCGTTCGAGCAGCGCGTCTGTGAGCGTGACGCCAAGCGAGCCGGCGAGGTGGTCGTAGCAGGTACGGCCCGCTGCCAGCGCCTGTCCGGCCGACGCCTGTCGAAGCGAGTGCGGCAAGCTCGGCGGTGCGATCGCAGCGAGTGCCTCGACCGCTCGGCTGACATCCGCATTCGCGATCTCGAAGTAACGGTGCCGTCCGGATCGTGTCACCGTCAGGAGCCCGCCGTCGACGAGCTTCGCCAGGTGCGCGCTGGCAGTCGAGGCGCCCACACCTGCGTGGCGTGAGAGTTCGCCGGCCGGCAGCGCCCGGCCGCCCAGTAGCGCCTGGACGATCCTGGCCCGCGCTCTGTCACCGAGCAGCGCCGCGACCGGTGAGACATCGATATCGGCGATCACTGTCATCAGCGTACGTCCTGCACCCTTCGCTGACCACCGAAACGTTCTCTGTCTACGATCGGTCGATGCTGGCTTCCCCACATACAAGTCGAACGTCCCGCACCCGCCGAGTTCCCACAGGTCGAAACCACCTAGCCGGCAGCGACACCGAGGAACCGACGGGAACCCTCCGGATGGATCCACGAGGAGAGAGGTAGCGTCGGCCCATGGGTGCCCGTGTCACGCGGATCTCGATCGCACCGGTGAAATCGCTCGGTCTCGTTCACCCAGACGAGGTGATGCTCGACCAGGGCGGCGTCGTCGGCAACCGGCGCTTCTGGCTCCGCGACGATCAGAGCGCGCTGTACGACGGCAAGCGCGACGGGACACTGCTGCGCATCTATCCCGCCTGGGACGAGGCAACCCGGCAGCTTACGCTCACGTTCCCTGACGGCGAGCGCGTCGAGGGCGTGGTGCAGCTCGGCGACCCGGTCGACGCCGAGCTCTATCGGCTGCCACGGCCCTCGCATCGCGTGATCGGCCCGTGGGAGGAGGCGATCTCACGCTACGTCGGCAGAGCGTTGACCTTTCTCTGGGCCGACGACGGCGCGGTCGACCGCACCCCGGAAGGCGGTACCGTCTCGCTCGTCTCGCGCGCCTCGCTCGAGCGACTGCGCGAAGAGGCGGGAGTCGAAAAGGCGATCGACGGGCGACGCTTCCGGATGCTGTTCGAGATCGACGGCGTCCAGGCGCACGAGGAGGACGAGTGGATCGCCGGCGACGTGCAGATCGGCGAGGCGAGAGTCGTCTTCAACGGCGACATCGGTCGCTGCGTGGTCACCTCACGCGATCCCGACACCGGCGTGATCGACCTCCCGACGCTCGTCACCCTCGTCAGCTACCGCCCCGAGGGGCGTACGGAACCCCTGCCCTTCGGCATCTACGGATCCGTCGTCGCTCCCGGCCGCGTCCGTGTCGGCGACACGGTAACGCCGGCCGACCGAAAGGCCCCCGCGCGAGGAAAGGCGCCCTGAAGTTCGGCTGATCTGCAGCCCGAAGCGGTCTGCTATCTGGTGGGGCTTGTCTCCGCGATGGGGCCGCTGCCGGGGGTGAGCGTCACGAGACGCAGGCCGCGGGCTCGGATGCCGCGCACGATCGCGGGGAGCGCGGCGAGGGTGGCGGAACGGTCGCCGCCGCCGTCGTGCATGTCGATGATCGAGCCTGGCCGTACCGCGGCGAGCACGCGCTGGACGATCGCCTTCGAGGTGACGCCTGGCTCCCAGTCCCGTGGGTCGATCGACCAGAGCACGACTCGTTGGCCAAGCCCGGCGGCGATTCGAACGACGCGCGCAGAGGCGCCGCCTCCCGGCGGCCGGAACAGGCGTGTCTCGATACCGAGCCTTGCGAGCGCGTGGTTGGCGAGAGCGATCTCGTCTCGTATCAACGGTGGAGGCAACTCGTCGAACGGTGGCACCTCGGGGTGGTTGTAGCTGTGGTTACCGACCGCCATCCCCAGCCGCGCCTCGCGCCGAACGAGGTTCGGGTACGCCGTTGCGAGATAGCCGATCACGAAGAATGACGCGTGGACGTGCAACCTCTCGAGCTCGCCGAGGATGCGCGAGGTGTACTCGGGTGAGGGGCCGTCGTCGAAGGTCAACGCAACCGCTCGCTCCGGGCGCGCGGCACCCGTCGGCCTGAATCGTGACGAGACCAGCTCGTGCGAGACCGCGCCTCGCACGATCACCCGCTCGCCGGGCACCCGGTCGACAAAGAACTGAGGATCGCTGGGCACACCGCCCGGCTCGGGTACGACGGTTCGCACTCTCGGCTCGGTCCGGGTACGTCCGGCCACGGCGACGATCCGGTCGCCGCTCCGCGGTTCCGACTGCCGCGAGGCCGGCTTCCCGTCGACGAGGACGCGCCCGGGAAACGCTCCGACTCGCAGCACCCTCCCATTGACGTCGAGAAGATCACCGGCACGCGGACGCAGCCGAAACCTCGACACGACCGCCGCCAACGTCGTCCCCTTTGCGATCTCGACCGGGCGGCCAGCAACCGTCACCGTCACCACTGGTGCCGATCGTGTCCGTCCTCCAACGAGTAGCAAGGCTACGACCACGACACTCACCGCGACTACGACGCCGATGCTTGCTCCGCGCAACAACACCACCTACGCTCGGCGTTCGACGCCAGAACCAACACTCTTGCCGGCGCTGGGGCGTCACGCGCGTACACGAGCGATCACTCGCGACTCAGTTTCTCCCGCAACTTTGTCTTGTTGGGACGCGCTCGCGGCCCTAACGCTCGCCCTTCCTGACGCTCAGAGCGTCGAGGATCTCACAGGCTGCTGACCTCGGCGGGGCGCTGAGGTCGAGACAGTTACCGCTCGCGGACTGCGTAGGTCAGGTGGGTCACCCGCTGCGTCGGCTCCGCGCGGACCGGCTCCAGGGCCACGCGGCCCGCGTCCACGCCCTCGAACAGTTGGATTCCGGAGCCGAACAGCACGGGTGAGAGCGCGATCGTGAACTCGTCGATCAGGCCGGCGTTCACGTACTCCAGGATCGTTGCGCCGCCGCCCGCGATGCGGACGTCCCGGTCGCCGGCGGCCTCGCGGGCCTGGTCGAGCGCGGGCTCGATGCCGTCGTTGACGAAGTGGAAGATGGTCCCGCCCGGTCGCTCCCAGGGGTCACGCTTCTCGTGCGTCACGACGAAGACCGGCGTGTGGAACGGCGCCTCCTCCGGCCACGCCTGCTCGCCGAGGTCGAACATGCGCTTGCCCATCACGCTCGCGCCGGTGCGCTCGAACGTCTCCCGCGCGATGTCGTTGTCGCGCCCTTCCTCGCCGCCCTCGCCGAGCTTCAGGTTCTCCCGGAAGAACCGCAGCGGGAAGATCCACTGCTGCAGCTCCATCCACTGCGCCGTCCAGCGCTGCACATCCGGGTCGTCGATGCGCTCCTCGGGCGCGATGAACCCGTCCAGCGACATCGTCACGCTGAAGAACACTCCCCCGGCCATCAGTCCTCACTGACCTCTTGAACAATCTTGGCCTTCCGAACGATCTCGGTGACGTAGGCAGCCAGGTTGCCCAGGGTCTGCTGGCCGCCCTCGATCGCGTGGTAGGTCTCGACCGCCTCGTCGCGCAGCTCCTTGGTGGGGAACACCGTGCGCATCTCGATCCGGGTCGCCGCGCCGTCGGGCGCGAACGTCAAGACCGACTCGAAGGCGTTCGGGTCGCCGCGGGACTCACCGTGCAGCAGCGCGATCCGCTCCGGCGGGGCGATCTCGGTCCAGGAGATCCACTCCTGGTAGTCCGTCCCGTCCGGTCCGTGCATCACGAAGTCCCACTCCCCGCCGACGCGGAACTCGAACGCCCGCGTGGTGGTGGTGAACCCCTCCGGTCCCCACCACCGCGACAGGTGCCGCACCTCGGTGAACGCCTCGAACACCAGCTCCCGTGGGGCATTGATGACCCGGGAGATCACGATCACGCGGTCGGCCGTCGCGGACTGCGCCGGCGCTCCTCGTCCCGTCGCGCTCATCAGCTACTCCTCCTGCCTTGCCTGCTCGAGGTCCTGCACGTAGGCGTCCAGCCGGTCGAAGCTCTCGTTCCAGAACCGCTCGAACCCGCCGGTCCACTCGTGAACCGGTCGCAGCCCGCGGGCGTCGAGGCCGTACAGGCGTTGCTTGCCTGCCTTGCGGTCCCGCACCAGTCCGACCTCCCGGAGCACCCGCAGGTGTTTGGACGCCCCGGGCTGGGTCATCCCCAGCTCCTGGGCCAACTCGGTCACCGGCCACTCACCCGCCCGCAGCAGCACCAGGATCTCCCGGCGCTGCTGCTCGGCGATCGCGTTGAAGACGTCCGTCGTCGTCGCTGCTCGTGCCATGGCGCAATCATATTCCGATATCGGCAAACGTCAAGCCGGGAGGAATCAGGTGGGTCTGGGGCGGTACAGTGGTGCCGAAGACGGTTCGTCGTCTTGCGGGAGTTGTCATGTGGATTCGAGGAATTGCCGGTGCGCTGCTGTGTCTGATCGGAGCGGTCTGGATCGGGCAAGGGACGGATGCGGTCCACGGGTCGAGCATGAGTGGACATGGTCAGTACACCGTTCTCGGCATCGTCGTCTTCTTGCTCGGGACTGTGTTGCTCGTTTGGGCGTGGCGCACTCGCCGGGCTCGGGTGAGAACGGACTGACCTCTCGACCCGTCAGCGGTCCGAGCGCTCGCTGCTCGTCATGGTGAGTTGCACGAACCGTCGCACTGCCGCCGAAGGGGCCGCCTGCCCCCTTCGGGTGGGTCGGCAATCCGCCGCGCGACCCGAGCACACCTGGCCGCACGCACGGCCTGGTTCCGGGGACCGCCCTACTGCGGGATCCCGCTATGGGCTACTGCTCGCCGAACCGAGGCTTCGTCTGCGGGCTCGTGGTGGCGGCGGGGGAATAGCGTTCGATCAGGCCGCCCAGGTCGGCGATTAGGCCGTTCAGCTTCGCCGGAGCGTGACCCGACGCGGCCGTGAATGAGCGGCTCGGCGTCTCGACGAGGTACTGGATGTCGTTCACGAACGGCAGCGACGAAGGCTTGCCGAGGTAGGAGTCTCCCTGCAGGCCGCGCGTCCCGGCAACCAGAGAGCGAAGCGCGGCGAGCCGGCCCGGCGAGAGCCTGAACGGGACGTAATGGGTGCCGCTGGTTTCGCCGATGAAGACGCCGACCTCGGAGGCGCCGTTCGTCTCGACCGCGACCGTCTCCCAGGTCTGCCCGTTGTCCTCACGCATCCAGACCAGCGAGCGGGCCGGCCCCGACGCCGAGGCAGCAGCGGCAACGGCGAGCCCGACCAGCCCCGCCACGAGTGCGGCCCGCCGACGCAGGGACCCCTTCATGTCCAATTGAGTCGTCGTCGGGGGGAGTTGGTCAGTTCTGGCCATCGCCTGACGCCGACTCGAACAACTCGACCGGATTGCCGGACGGGTCCTCGACGATGATCTGCCTGCCGCCGACTCCGGTGACGACATCGTTGCGGAAATGCGCCCCCGAGGCGCGCAGCCGCGCGACGGCGGCCTCGATGTCGTCGACCTCGAGGCTGAATCGGTTCCAGCCGCCGGGCGCGGGTCTCGTGCCGTCGGGCATCGCCTGACCCCCGCCGCCCGCTCCGCTCGGCTGGCTCAGCAGAAGGCGCAGCTCGCCCCTCGAGAGCATCGCAAACGTGGGCGCCGGGTGCATGTCCTCGCGGAAGCCGAGGTGTTGCGTGTAGAAGGCGATCGCCGCGTCGACGTCGTGGACGATGTAGCGGACATTGACCGTGGACACGTCGGGTTCTCCTTTCGTTCCGTGCTGAAACGAGTGGTACCCGATCGCCGCCACGGCTACTCGGCCACCGGCTCTGATCCCAGTCGCCGGATCGTTTGGGGCGGCCTCGAGCGGCGTGGTCACGGGGCCGTCGGGCGGTCGTTGAGGTGCTGTCACCGCCCGGGTCGGTGGACGGCGGTGGCCGTTGACCGTGCAGCGGGTGGAACGTGTCGTCAGCGATGGACCTGCACGACGGTGTAGGTCGTCGTCGGCGTCGGAGGCGTGGTGAACCGTGCGTTGACGGCGTACAGCCGGTTCCCGAACCTGGCGACCGTCGTCGGCACGTCGAAGCTCGGGCTGGTGATTGCACCGGTGATGGTTCCGCTGCTGAGGTTCGGGGCGAGCGCGACCACCGCGATCCGGTTGTTCGTGTTCTGGACGACGTGCAGCGTCTTGCCGTGCAGCAGAAGCCCGTCGCCGTTGATCAGCGTCGCACCGGCGAGGTCGATGAGGCGGGTGTCGCCGGTGTTCGGGTCGATGGTGAAGAGCTTGCCGGTGTTGCTCTGGACCGCGATCAGCGTCGTGCCGTCGGGTGACGCGACGATCCCGTTCAGGTTGAAGCCGGGGAGCAGTTGGAACTCGCCGGTCAACGCGAGCGACTGCGCGGCCGCGGGCAGCGTGCCGTCGTTCCCGAGCGGAAGCTTGAAGATGACGGCCTGGTTCGAGTCGGTGAAGTAGGCCGCGTCGTTCGTCACGGCGACGTCGTTGATGAACGTGCCCGGCGGCGTTCCCAGCTGGTATTCGCGGATCAGGGCGCCCGTGTTCGCGTCGTAGACGAAGGCCTTGCCGGTCCCGGCGCCCGAGACGAACAGCCGTCCACGGTCGAACTCGAGCCCCGTGGCCGCCCGCCCGGCAGCGCCCTGGACGAGCACGGCGCCCTTGCCCGTCCGCAGGTCGCCTGAGTACACGGCGCCGGTCGCGCGCGAGCCGGCGTAGAACGTCTTCCCGTTGCCGACCGCGATCCCCTCGGGCTGCCACCCGTTCGGCAACAGGATCGTGGACGGGAACGAGCCCTTCGCGGATGCGACCGGAACCGCGAGCACACCGGCCGCGACGAGGACGACCACGAGCCTCATCGCCTTCCTTCCGTCGAGAGTTGCTTCCATCAGCCGGACCTGGCGGTCGCGAGGATCGTTCCTGCGGCCGCTTCTTCGATCATCGAGGCGACCGCCCGGAAGACGTCGGTGCCGTTGAGGGAGTAGTCGGCCGTGAAGTCGACAGCGCCGTTGAGCTCGAGGACTGAATAGCCCCCGTCGGGCAGCGGCAGCAGATCGACGCCGACCAGGTCCGCGTCCCCCACTGCTGCCGCTGCCGCGAGAGCGAGTTGGCGGGCTTCGGGCGGAGGATCAACCGCCCGCCGCTTTGCACCGAGTGCGATATTGGTGCGCCACTCGCCGGGCGCCGCCACACGCTCGATAGCTCCGACGACGTTCCCGCTGGCAACGACGATTCTGAGGTCGAAGCCGAGCGGCGGAACGAGGGCCTGTACGAGCACTCCCTGGCGGCGGAACCAACGGCGCGAGCGGAGCTTCTGTAGGCAGTGCCCGAGCTCCGACTCGGATTCGCACAGCTTGACGTCCTTGCCCCAGCTGCCGAAGCGCGGTTTGACGACGATGGGGAACTCGAGCCGCGGCAGGGACGCCTCCCAATCGATGTGGGCCGTGACCGGCTGCGGAAGACCGAGTCGGCCGAGCCTGAGTGCCGTCTGCAGCTTGTCATGGCAGCTGACGAGCGTTGCGCCACGATTCAGGACCCGGATCCCGCGCTTCTCGACGTGAAGTAGATCCCAGATGCCGTCCTCGACACCGTCGAGTGTCGCTCGCACGTCGAGCCGCCCGAGCACGACGTCGCCGCCGCGAACCTGCCGGCTCAGCGACGTTGGCTCGACGAGCTTGGCGTTCAGACCGCGCTCGAGGAGTGCGCGCGTGATCAGATGATTCGTTGTGGTCGCTCTAGCCGCCACCCACAAGGTTGATGAGGGCTCCGGCTCGACGGCCGATTCAACGGGGAAGAATGTCGTTGCGGGGGTCACCTGATCTCCTTCGTTCTGTGACGATCAGGGTCGCGGGTGGCAGGCCCGCTGGGAATGGGGTGCTGGCTGTATCTTCCGCCGGATCGGCAGCGGCGGGCTTCGGATTCGCGAGGTGTTGGAAGGTGGCCGGCGGCCGCGTCAAGGTTCGACGAGGCCGCGACGGATCGCGTAGCGCGTCAGCTCGACCCGGTCGCGCATGCCGAGCTTCTCGAGGATGTTCGCGCGGTGACGCTCGACCGTCTTGATGCTGATGGAGAGCATCGCGGCGATCTCTTTCGACGGGTGCGCCTCGGCGATCAGCTTGAGAACCTGCTGCTCGCGAGGCGTGAGTGGATCGAACCCGTCGGCATCGTTGCCGCCGTGGAAGAAATCTCGAACGAGTGTCGAGACCGCCGTTGCGTACAGGAATGTCTCGCCGCGCATCGCAGCGCGACACGCCTCGACGATGTCTCGGTCGGCGCCGGACTTGAGCACATAGCCCGAGGCGCCAGACTTGAGCGCCTCGAAGAGGAACTGGTCGTTCTCGTACATCGAGAGAATCAGCGTTCGGAGCTCGGGTTTGCGTCGCGCTAGCTCTCGAACCGCTTGCAGCCCGGTCATCCTCGGCATGCTGACGTCGAGCACCGCAAGATGGATGTCGTCGGCGATCGCCCGCTCGACGGCCTCGGCGCCGTCAGCGGCCTCGGCCACGACCTCGAGGTCGGGCTCCTTGTCCATGACGAGCCGTAGGCCCCGCCTCACGATCTCGTGATCGTCGGCGACGAGAACTCGTACCGGAAACGGGATCGGCATCAGGTCGAGTTCCCTGCGGTGGGCACTTCGAGCCGTACCTCCGTTCCTCCTTCGGCTGTCTGCCCGATGGTGAGCGTCGCGCCGATGAGAGCGGCTCGCTCACGCATCCCGCGCACGCCGCCGCCCCCGGACGCACCCCAACGGTCGAGGCCACGGCCGTCGTCTGTGACGCGCAGCACGAGCCCGCGCTCACCAGGCTGAAGCGAGACCCACACGCGCCGGGCCTGTGCATGACGCGCGGCGTTCGTCAGGCTTTCCTGGGCGATCCGATAGACGGCGAGCTCCGTGTCAGCTGGAAGCGTCGGCAGGTCCTGCGCGAACTCCCATCCGAGGTCGAGACCGGCGCGGCCGGTGATCGTCCCGGCCAGCGATTTCAACGCACTGACCAGACCCAGATGTTCGAGCAGCTCCGGACGGAGCTCCTCCGCGATCCGACGGACATCCTCGAGGCTCTTGCGGACCGCTTCCTGAACCTCGGTGAACAGCTCGCGCCGGCGCGCCGGCACCTCACCCGAGACCCGCTCCAGCAGAAGCAGCACCCCTGTCATGGTCTGTCCGACCTCATCGTGCAGCTCGACTGCGATCCGTTTCCGCTCGCCCTCCTGCGCGGCGAGCGCCAACCGCCCGCTCTCGCGCCGCTCCTCCTCGAGACTGGTCAACATCTCGTTGAACGAGCGCACCAGCGCGACCACCTCTGAAGAGCCTGTGGGGGTCAAGCGGGCACCCGGGCGGAGCAAGTCCACATCGCGCATCCGCTCCGCGAGCCGCTCCAACGGTGCGAACGCGGGCCGCAGCATGACGTAGTTCGCCGCCAGCAACAGCAACACGCCGAGCGCCAACACGGCCTCCTCGACGACCCTGGTCGGCGTGCTGATCTGGATCGGCGAGACAGCAAGAACGATGCCCGCCGCAACAAGCAGAGCGGCGTTCAACAAGAACACACGCCAAAACAGCGACACGATCGAGCTATCTTGCACCCGCCGCGACACCCTTCGCCTCGCCGCGGCCGCGCGCCACCGCTCGGGCGGCGCGCGTTCCTCGACCGGCGGAACCCTGATCCGGCCGACCGCGATTGTGCTACCCACTCTTCGTTCGGTCGCGCTTGCCAGCACGAGCAGCTCGACCGGACGCTGACGGCGGAAGCTGCGGTTGCCCGAGGACTCCTCGGGGTGCTGAAACCGGATCGTACTGAACCGACGACACGTCGACTCCTCCTCGCGACCGTTGTACCCCGACAGGATCATGCCGTCTGGGTCTATCCGGAATAGGTGCTTGGCTCCATCTTCGGGAACGTGATGGGGTCGAGACCCCATCGCACCGAGGCTGCGAGCCCGTCAGGATTTAGTCATGCCTAACTTCCTGGTGACGCGCAAGCAGCTTCTCGTCGGACTGGCTCCGGTCGTCGCGGCGGGCCCGCTCACGCGCTTCGCACTCGGGGAGGATCTGCCGAGCCACACAGCCGCTGGGCACGAAGGGATGTCAGGCCATGCCGGCATGGCGGACGGCCTGATCGGTCACGCCGCGATGATCGGCGATGCGGTTCCCGCGCCGGGAGCGCGGGATGCCCTCGATCACCTGCTATATCCGCCGGCGTCGTTGCCGCATGACCCGGGGCGCCTGCGCGAGTACGCGCTCACCGCGGTCGATCGCGAGATCGAGGTGCTGGCTGGGATCACCTTCTCTGCCTGGACCTACAACGGGAGCGTGCCGGGGCCGGTGATCCGCGCGACCGAGGATGACTTGCTCCGTGTCCGCTTCGCGAACGCCGGGTCGCACCCCCACACGATTCACTTCCATGGCGTGCATCCGCCGAACATGGACGGCGTGTTCGAGGTCGTCGAGCCCGGCGGCAGCTTCACGTACGAGTTCCCGGCGCGCCCGTACGGAATGCACCTCTACCACTGCCATTCGACGCCGCTCAAGAAGCACATCGCCAAGGGTCTCTACGGCGCCTTCATCATCGATCCACCGGCGCCACGACCGCCGGCCCAAGAGCTCGTGATGGTGCTGAGCGGCTTCGACACCGACGGCGACGGCGCGAACAACTTCTACGGCGTGAATGGTCCAGCGTTCTACTACGCGAAGTATCCGATCAGGGTGCGCCGTTCGAAGACGGTTCGTATCTTCCTGGCGAACCTGACCGAGTTCGACCTGATCAATTCATTTCATCTCCACGGCGAGTTCTTTCGCTACTACCCAACGGGCTCGACCGACACGTTCGAGTACACCGACACCGTGATGCTCTGCCAGGGTCAGCGCGGGATCATCGAGATCGATTTCCACCACGCCGGCAGGTTCATGTTCCATGCCCACCAGTCCGAGTTCACAGAGCTCGGCTGGATGGGTTTCTTCGAGGTTGTCGATTGATCGAGGCTGCTCGTCCGGCCGTGCGCGGACGGCGCCTGTGGGCCCTTGCCCCGATCATCTTGCTCGCCGCTGTCGTCGCCCTGTTCGCTGCCAAGGGTGCCTCGCTACTCGATCTTGTCGGTAGCGCCCCTCCACCGGCGGATCAGTTCGACATCCGTCGGGTCGAGTTCAAGCCGGGTGAGATCAGGATCCGCGTCACGAACCCGCAGCGGCAGAAGCTGACGGTCGCGGCGGTGACGGTCGACGATGCGATCGTCCCCTTCCGCGTGGCCGACGGGGCGGCGGGGCTCTCGCGCCTCCGCTCTGCCACGTTGGTCGTCCCGTTCGAGTGGGTTGACGGCGATCCCTACCTCGTGGGGATCACCAGCTCGCACGGCGTCGAGTCGACCACCGCCGTTGCGGCAGCAGTTCTCTCACATGGCGCCTCGTCGCGAGGCGTCGCCGGCTACGCGCTGATCGGACTGCTCGTCGGGGTCTTCCCGGTTGCGCTCGGGCTCTGCTGGCTGCCCTCACTCAGACGCGCGAGCGCCAGTTGGCTGGCCGCGTTCATGGCGCTCACCGCCGGGTTGCTCTCCTTTCTCGCCCTCGATGCGCTCGCCGAGGCGCTCGAGCGTCAGGCGCTGCTCCCGAGTGCCTTTCAAGGGCCCGGGTTGATCCTGCTCGGAATCGCCACGAGCTACCTCGGCCTGACGTACGTCACCCAGCGCCTCTCGCTGAGACGGCGCCGGCAACAGGAGGCGGCGCCCGCGGCGCCCGCACTCGAGGGTGTCGCATTGGCGACACTGATCGCCGCAGGAATCGGGCTGCACAACCTCGGCGAGGGTCTTGCGATCGGGTCGTCGATCGCACTCGGCGAGTTGACGTTCGGGACATTCCTGATCGTCGGTTTCATGGTGCACAACCTCACCGAGGGGCTCGGCATCGCCGCCCCGATCGCAAACGGCGGGCAGATCCGGGCCGGCCGTCTCGTCGCTCTCGCGGTGATCGCCGGGGCGCCTGCGATTGCCGGCGCATGGATCGGGGGTTTCGTCACGAGCGACCTGCTCGGCGTGTTCTTCTTCGCGCTCGCCGCCGGGGCCGCCGCCCAGGTCGTGGTCGAGGTGACGCGCTATGTTGCCCGGCGCGCACCCGGCGGCCTGCGCTCGGGCCACGTCGTCGGCGGCTACCTCGCCGGGATCCTGGTCATGTACGCGACAGGGCTCCTCGTTGCCTAACCACTCTGGGAAGTCGCGGACAAGGCACGAGCCTGTCGCGGCCGACGTCAGCGACGCCGTGCAGGACTACCTGCGCCAGATCTACAGCCTGCAGGCAGATGGTGAGCGAGTCACCACGAGCGCGCTCGCCCGCCGGATGGCGGTCACGCCGCCGTCAACGACAGCGATGATCAAGAAACTCGCCGCGCTCGGACTCGTCGAGCACGTCCCCTACCGCGGCGTCAGGCTCACCAGGCCGGGCGAGCGCATCGCTCTCGAGGTGCTGCGCCACCACGGGCTGCTCGAGCTCTACCTCAACCAGATGCTCGACGTCGGCATCGACGCGGTCCACTCCGAAGCCGATCGCCTCGAGCACGCTCTCTCCGAAGAGCTCGAGAGCCGGATCGACGAACTGCTCGGGCGGCCCACCCACGATCCGCACGGCGATCCAATCCCGGACGCACAACTCCGAATCAGGCGCTCCGAATCAAGGCCGCTGGCCTCACTGGAGCCCGGGAGCACTACCAGGGTGCAGAGCATCCCCGACAGCGAGGACGATCTAGTCCGCTGAACGGCCGACCGACGATCAAGATCAACGGCCGTGAAACCGCCAACCGCTCGCCCCGCGGACACATCAACCCGGACGAAAGAAGCCGCTCGATGTTCGGCCTCGCGACGGGGACGCTCCAGGGTGGCGCCGCCCTCGTCGAACCACCCAGCCATCCGGCCACCCATCAGGTGGCGGATCGTCAGGCCACGGCCACCGCCAGCGCGGCGTCACGGTGGGTGATCACGGTGTCGATGATCCCGTAGTCCGTAGCTTCCTGGGGGCCCATGAAGAAGTCGCGGTCCATGTCGTGCGAGACCGTCTCGATCGTCTTGCCGGTGTGCTCGGCGTAGATCTCCTCCAGGCGCCGCTTGAGGCCGATCACCTCGCGCGCCTGGATCTCGATGTCCGTGCCCTGCCCCTCGAACCCGCCGGAGAGCTGGTGGAGCAGGATCCGCGCGTTCGGCAACGCCATCCGCTTCCCCTTCGCCCCGCTCGCGAGCAGCAGCGAGCCCATGCTCATTGCGATCCCGACACAGATCGTCTGCACGTCCGGCTTGATGAACTGGATCGTGTCGTAGATGGCAAGGCCCGAGTAGACCGAGCCCCCGGGCGAGTTGATGTAGAGGAAGATGTCGGTGTCGGGGTCATCCGACTCCAGGTGCAGCAGCTGCGCGATGATCAGGTTCGCGATCTCGTCGTCGATCGGCGTACCAAGAAACACGATGCGCTCGGCCAGCAACCGCGAGTAGATGTCAAACGCACGCTCGCCGCGCGAGGTCTGCTCGACCACCATCGGGATCAACGGGCTCATCTCACCCACAGTGTGCCGAGGATCACCAGCGCACGGTCTGTCGGATTCCCGGAATCTACGGGCCGAGAACCCGCCAGGGGCGAGGTGGGGTGGACACGTCGACGGATCCCTTGTAATCCGCAGAAACCTGCATGTTCGTGCTATAACACGCAGGTGCTGACGGCTGAGCGCAGGCAGGCGATTCTCGCGCGGGTCGAGCGCGAAGGCAGGGTCGTCGCCTCGGAGCTGGTGACGAGCCTGGGCGTATCCGAGGACACCGTTCGCCGCGACCTGCGGGACCTCGCCGAGCAAGGCCTGGTGCATCGAGTTCACGGTGGCGCGTTGGCGTCTGCGCCGCCGACCGGTTCGTTCACGCACCGGCTCGAGGTCTCACACGAGGAGAAGGCTGCACTCGCCGCGGCGGCGCTGCCGCTGCTCGTCGGCGCGCGCGTGATCGTGCTCGACGGCGGCACGACGACGCTGGAGTTGGCCTACCGTCTCCCGCTGCTCTACGACGGCACCGTCGTCACCAACTCACCGCCGGTTGCGTCGGCGCTGGCGAGCCACCCGAAGGCCCAGGTCATGCTCGTCGGCGGTCGGCTGCTGAAGGACGCGCAGGTCGCGGTCGGGGCGGCCGCCGTCGAGGCGTTCCACACGGTGCGGGCGGATATTTGCGTGCTCGGCATCTGCTCGCTGCATCCCGACGTCGGCGTCACGACGCCCGACGACGAAGAGGCGTACGTGAAGCGCGCCATGGTGGCCTCCGCCGGTGAGGTGATCGCGCTCGCGACGGCGGACAAGCTCCGCACCGCGAGCCCATGGGTCGTCGCGCAACTCGCGGACATCGACCACCTGGTCACCGACGGTGGCAGCGAGCTGACGCGCCCGTATACGAGCGCCGGCATCGACGTCGTGGCCGTATGACGCCGCGCGTGGCGACGTTCACGGTCTTCGCGATCAACGGTGCGATGGTGGGAACCTGGGTCGCGCACATCCCGTGGGTGCAGGACCACCTCGGGATCTCGAAGGCGACGCTCGGGTTGTGCCTGCTGTGCATGGCCGCTGGCGCGCTCGTCTCGATGCCGGTGACCGGCCACATCCTCGACGGCCGCTCGAGCGCGTCGGTGACGCGCGCTGCCACGCTGATCTTCTGCTTGATGTTGCCGCTGCCGCTGCTGGCGACGAGCCCGATCATGCTCGCCGCGATCCTGTTCGTCTTCGGTGCGAGCGGCGGGGCGATGGACGTCTCGATGAACGCGCACGGCGTGGCCGTCGAACGCGAGCTGGGCAGGCCGATCATGTCGTCGCTGCACGGTGGCTGGAGCGTGGGCGGGTTCCTCTCTGCGGGTCTGGTCGCGATCGCCGCCGCGGCGGGAGTAGACCCGCGGCTGGAGAGCCTGCTCGTCGGGGTTGCGCTCTGGGTGGCCGCGCTGTGGATCACCGGGCTGCTGGGGAGCGTATCGGCCCATTCCGAGAAGCGGAGCGGGTTCGCGCTGCCTTCGCGCGCCGTGCTCCTGATCGGCGGACTGTGCTTCCTGGCGATGATGACGGAGGGCGCGATCGGCGACTGGAGCGGGATCTACCTCCGTCACGACGCCGGCGCCAGCGCGGCGGCGGCGGCGACGGCGTTCACCGGCTTCTCACTCGGGATGGCCGTCGCGCGCCTCGGCGGCGATCTGCTCAATGAGCGGCTGGGCGCCGCGACGTTGATGCGCGGCGGCATGGCGCTGGTGGCGGTCGCGCTCGGCGGCGTGCTGTTGGTCGGCGAGACGGTGCCTGCCGTGATCGGTTTCGCCGTCTGCGGTCTCGGCATCGCGAACGCCGTGCCGCTGCTCTTCAGCGCGGCGGGGCGGTTCGATCCGCCCGGTCCATCACTGGCCGCCACCTTCACGATCGGCTACACGGGCTTCATCGTTGGCCCGCCGCTGATCGGTCTTCTCGCCGATCAGGTCGGACTGCCGAAGACGCTCGCGCTGCTCGTGATGGCGGCGCTCGCCGTAGCCGCGTTGGGCGGCCGCGCCACGGCGACGAAGCCGAGGATGAGCTCTCCCGACGGCGATCTGCCGACTGTCGTCCCGGAACTCGTTTCCCAGGGGTCGTTATCGACCAAGATCTGACCATGCCGCTTCGGTGGAGGTTGGTTCGAGACTGATCTGCTCCGCCTCGGTCACGCGCGTTCCTCGACCGTCGAGGCGACGCGCGTCGTGCGGAACCACTGAGACATCTCAGGAGCCCAGACGATCGTCACGACGATCAGAAGGCCGCCGGTGATCAGGCTCGAGACATAGTCGGGAGAGCCGAGGATGGCGAGGATCTCCTCGAGCACGCTCAGGGACAGCACGCCGGCCGCGATGCCAACTGCGCTGCCCTTGCCACCCGACAGGCTGACCCCGCCGATGAGGGCCGCCGTCGCGGAGAACGTCAGCACGTCGAACCCGATGTTGGTTGGGCTCGCGGTGGCGAGGCTGTAGCTGAGCAGCGCGCCAGGCAGGGCCGCCCCGAGCGCCGCGATCACGAACACGCCGATGAGTAGCCGATCGACCGGAACGCCGGCCACGCGTGCCGCTCGCCTATCGCCGCCGATCGCACGGATGTCCCTGCCGACCCGCAGATACCGGAGCACGATCGCGGCGACGACGAAGATCCCGAGCGATATGAGGCTCCTGATCGAGAGGATCTGCAGGATCGGCTTGTCGAGCCTGAGGCCGACGGTGTAGTTGTTGTAGATCACGCTCTTCGAATGACCGAGGATGTACGTGATCCCGAGGACGACCAGATAGCCGCCGAGGGTAACGGGCATGGAGTTCAGTCGAAATCTCGAGATGAGGCCGCCCTGGACGAGGCCGACGATGATCGCCGCGCCGAGCGCGGCGATGATGCCGACCAGCGGCGAGCCGCCGCCAGTGAGCACCGCGACCATGCCGCCGAAGAGGTACACGGAAGAGACGGAGAGATCGAACTCGCCCGCGATCATCGTGACGCCGAGCGCGAGCGCCACGAGCCCGTAGGAGGCGAAGTTCTGGAAGATGTCGTAGACGTTCGCAGTGCGAACCGTGTACTGCGTGAGCGCGGGCACGAGCGCCAGCGCCAGGATCATCAGCGCCAGGATCACGTACGGCGCGAGCGCGCGCGCCGGCGGCCGACGGCGCATCGCCTCCGCCGCCCTCATCGACTGCGCTCCTTGAGGTTCGTGAGGACAACGACGACGACGACGATGATGCCGCGGATGAGGATCTGCACGCCGGTCGAGTAGCCGCGCAGGAGCAGCATGTCCGAGATCGTCGCGATGAAGATGGCGCCGGCCGCCGTCCTTGCGATCGACCCGCGACCTCCCGTCACGGCGTTGCCCCCGACGAGGGCGGCCGCGATCGCGTCGTAGGTGTAGCTCCCGACGAGGAGCAGCGACGCATTGGCGCTCGACGCGCCGATCAGGATCCCCGAGCCCGCCGTGTAGAGCGACGCGATTCCGAAGGCGCCGACCGTCAGCAGGGTGATCGGGAGCGCGGCCGCCCGCGCGGCGACGCGGTTCTCGCCGAGGAAGTAGATCTGGCGCCCGAACCGCGTCCGTCGCATCACCACGGCCAGCACGATCGTGGCGACGAGGAAGATGTATACAGGTGCGGGCAGCCCGAAAACCGGGTTCGCAAGGCGCTCCCAGCTCGTAGCGCCGTCGGGCGGGACGATGCTCTGTCCGTGCGAGAGCCACACCGCCATGCCCTCCATCAGGCCCGCGGCGCCGATCGTGATGATGATCGGGTTCGCTCCCCAGGCGCCGACCGCGAACCCCTGAACGCCGCCGATCGCGAGGCCGAGCAGCAGCGTGAGGGCGATCGCGGCACCGAGGTCGATCCGCAGCGCGTAGAGGAAGACCATCGCCGAGATCGCGGCGGTCTGGCCGAGGGCGAGTGAGAAGAGGTTGCCGCTCAGGACGATGACTGTCAGCCCGACCGCGATGATCCCGACGAACGCCGCCGCGGTCAGGATCGCCTTGAAGTTGCTCCAGGTCAGGAAGCCCGTCGTCGTCGTGGCGCCGTAGACCGTCAGCACCGCGAGGACGGCGATCCAGATCCCGAGCGCGATATCGGCCAGCCCGATCGTGCGACGCTCGAAGCCGAAGCGGCTCATGGCAGCGGTCATCGGGCCGCTCACTGCGACACCGCGCCCTGTGCGCTCTGGCTCGTGGTCATGTCCGCGAGGATCGTCGAGGCCGATGCCTGCGCCCGTGGGACGACCGAGACGATGCGACCCGCGAAGATGGTGACGACGACGTCCGCGAGATCGAGGACCTCGTCGAGCTCCGTCGACGAGAAGATCACGGCCGTGCCGTTGCGGGCCGTCTCGCGGATGAGGTTGTGGATCTCCGCCCGGCCCCCGACGTCGACGCCGCGGGTCGGCTCGTCGAGGGCGAGCAGCGCCGTGCCCTCGAGCTGCATCGCCCTGCTCAGCAGCACCTTCTGCTGGTTTCCGCCGCTGAGGCTCTGGGTGGGGAGGCCGAGCCGGTCGAGGGGAACGGACGCCATCGTTGCGAGCTCCCGGGCGCTGCGCTGGACACGGCGCCGGAGGAGGACTCCGAGCCGGCTCAACCGCCGGAGCCGCGTGACCGTCAGGTTGCGCTCGACCGTCTGCCCGAGGAACAGGCCTTCGCGCTGACGGTCGTTCGGGATGTAGAGGACGCCCGCGGCGGCTGCGCGCCGCGGCGTGTTCAGGAGCACCTTGCGGCCGCCGACCTCGATCGTGCCGGAGGCATTCGGGACGAGCCCACCCAGCGCACGGAGGACGGCGCTCGTGCCGGACCCCACTTGTCCGGCGAGTCCGGTGATGATCCCGCTCTCGAGCGTGAGTGACAGCTCCTCGACGCTCCCGGGCACGTGGAGCCGGTCGATCTTGACCACCTCCTCGCCGGATCCGGGCGGCAGGTGCTCGTGCTCGATCTGCGCCTTCGCCCCCTCCATCTCGCCGAGCATCTGCTCGATCAGGGAGCGCCGGTCGATCGTGTGGATCTCGTGCGTGCCGACGAGCATCCCGTCTCGGAGCACTGTCACGCGATCGCACAGCTCGAAGACCTCGTCGAGCCGGTGCGACACGAAGATGACGCTGCGCTGCTGCGCGACGAGCTCGCGCGTCGCCCTGAACACGCGCTCGATCTCCGGCTTGCTCAATGTCGCGGTCGGCTCGTCCAGGATGAGGAGGCGAGCGTCGCGCACGAGGAGGCGGGCGATCTCGACGAGCTGCCGCTCGCCGATCGAGAGCGTCTCGACCGCGGTCCCGAGCTGCACGTGGCCCAGCCCGAGCTGGTCGAGGACGCCCCGAGCCTGCTCGGAGAGCCGCCGCCGCCGGTAGAGCAGAGGGACGTGCAGTCCTCCGAGGAAGATGTTGTCCTCGACGCTGAGCTCCGGAACGAGGCTCAGCTCCTGGTTCACGAGCGCGATTCCGTACCCCTGCGCCTCGTGAGGATTACGGAGCGAAAGCTCCCGGCCGTCGAGCCGGATCGCCCCTTCGTCCGGCCTGACGAGGCCGACGAGGCTCTTCACGAGAGTGCTCTTGCCGGCGCCGTTGTGCCCGCAGATCGCGTGCACCTCGCCGATCCGGACGTCGAGCGAAAGGCCCCGAACCGCCTTGACCGGGCCGTACGACTTGGAGAGGTCGACGACCTCGAGGAGCACCTGCGGGCCCGCCTGAGCGCCGGACGAAGAACGGGATCCGGGCGACCTGGCCGCCGGATCCCGTTCTCCGCTCATCGAATCGGAGCTGGTCCCGCTAGAAGGTGCAGATCTTCGAGAGTTGCGCCACGTTCGCCGAGGTGATGCGCTGCTCCTGGACGTACTGCACCTTCGGGCTCGGCGTCTTGCCCTGAAGGATCTGAGCACCCATCTTGACCGCGAGGGCCGCCTCGACCTGCGGTGCCTGCGTCCCGGTGCCGTACTCCTGGCCGGACTTGATCGCGTTCATCCCGACCGCGAGGCAGTTGCTGCCCGAGATGATCAGGCCCTTCTTGGCGACGCCGATCGGCACACCGGCCTGCTTGGCGCCCTGGATGATCCCGACCGCCATGTTGTCGGCCATGCCGTAGGCGCCCTGGATGCCGCCCTGCGACGCGTACTTGGAAAGCAGCTGCTGCGTGTCCTTGGCGGACGTCGCCTGATCCCAGTTCGCGTCCTCGATCGAGACGACCTTGAACTGCGGGAACCTCTTCATGTACGCCGAGAACGCCGCCATGCGGTCGGTCACGTTGTTCTGGCTGGCAGTGCCGGTGAGGGCGATCACGTTGCCCTTCGTGAAGCCGGCCTTCTTCATGCCCTCGACGAGGTTCATCGCCGCGAACTTACCGAGTGCCGGATCGTCGGTGCGCGCTTCCGCCGTGACCAGCTTCGCGCCGGCCGGCGACTGGCGTCCGATGGCGCCGAGGACCGGGATGCCTGCCGCCTTCGCCCGGATGTAGGACGGCACGATCGCCGATGCGCTCGCCGGCACCGAAATGATCAGGTCGGGCTTGTCCGCGATGAGGCGGTTCATGTTCTGCGCGTCGACGGCGGGATCGAACACGGAGGTGAGGACCGTGACGCTTGCCCCCTGCTTCTCGAGGCCGCTCTTGACCGAGTTGGCCCAGGCCGCGCAGAACGGATTCTGGTTGGTGCAGATGATGACCCCGACTTTCTTGCCGGAGAGTGGGCCGGCCTTGCTGGAGCCCATTGCACCGGTTGCGAAGACGGCTGCGGCTACGAGGAGCGCCGCGAGCGAAACCCAACGCGTTGTCTTGCGCGTCATGCTGTTACGTCCTTTCGGTGTCGAAACGATTGATGAACGCTCCCGAAGCGGTTGGTGCGTTGTCGTCTGGTACGAGGTTGGACAGGATGGGGACGGGGCTAGTTAGGCACCGACGACAATGCATACGTAGTCATACGACCCGGCGAAAATACAACCTGTGCGAAAGCGTGTCAATCTGGCGACGGCCCGACCCGGTGCGGCTCAGGTCGCCGCGGCGGCCGCGAGCGTGTCCCGGTGGACAACACCGACCGGGAAGATCCGCCTGCGCGGAGGAAGCACGCTGTCCGAATCGATCCTCTCGAGCAGGAGCTTCGAAGCGGCGCGGCCCATCTCGGCGAGCGGCTGGCGGACGGTCGTCAGGTTGAAGCCCTCCCAGCCTGCCATGTCGATGTCGTCGAAGCCCACGATCGAGAGCTCGGCGGGGACGCGGACCCCGACGCGGCGCGCAGCGTCGAGAGCTCCGAAGGCGATCACGTCGTTCGCGGCGAAGACGGCCGTCGGGCGGGGCTCTGCTGCGAGGAGGTCGAGGCACCACTGGTAACCGCTGTGGTGGCTGAACTGGCCGACGCGGCGGAGCGCCTCGTCGAACCGGACGCCGCTCGCCAGGAGCTGCTCCCGGAAGCCGCGCTCGCGGTCGCGGCTCGTCGTCGTGTTCTCGGGGCCGGTGATCAACCCGATCCGCCGGTGCCCTAGCGCGACCATCGCCTCCGCGACAAGCCGGCCTCCTCGGTAGTTGTCGGAGACCACCGTGTCCACGGGCGCGGAGTCGATGTAGCGGTTCACGAGGACGACGGGGAGATCGCGCCCGCCGTGGCCGGGTAGCGGCGTGTCGAGCGTCGCCGAGACGTAGACGAGCCCGTCGACCGCGGCGCCGTTGACCAGCTCGCCCACGTGCTGCTCGACGCTGGCGTCCGTCTGCTCGTTGAAGAGGATCGTCCGGCGGCCGGCGAGCGCCAGCTCGTTGTGCAGGATGTCGAGGAGCTCCGGATAGAACGGGTTCGTGATGTCGCTGACCACCACCCCGACCGTGCCGGTCCGGCGCGTGATCAGGCTCCGGGCAGCGAGGTTCGGCGTGTAGTTCATCTGGCGTGCGGCCTCCAGGACGCGGGCCGCTGTGTCGGCTGCGACACGCGGATCGCCGCGGAGCGCGCGGGACACCGTCGATTGGCTGATCCTGAGCTTGCGCGCGATGTCCTTGCTCGTCACGGCCACGAGTGGGAGCATCGCAGACGGCACCCGCCGCGATTTGACAAGATCACCGTCTGAGGTTTATGCATACGTAGTCAATCCGAGAGAAAGCCAAGGTTGTGGAGACGCTCAAGAAGCCTTCGCGCACCCGGGAGCGCGCAGAGAATGACGAAGCCCTCGCGGCGGTCGTGGACGAGATCATCTCCGCCGTCGCTGCGGACGGGGACGGCGCGGTGCGGCGCTACTCGGCCCGTCTCGACGGCTGGGAGCCGGAGAGCTTCCGGCTCACTGCCGAAGAGATCGCGGCGAGCCTCGAGCGGGTCCCGGCCCAGGTGCTCGGCGACATCGCATTCGGTCAGGAGCAGGTGCGCGCGTTTGCCCGCGCGCAGCGCGCGACGATGACGGATCTCGAGGTCGAGACGCTCCCGGGCGTCCGGCTGGGCCACCGGCACATCCCGGTCGAGAGCGTCGGCGCCTACGTGCCGGGTGGCCGCTACCCGATGGTCGCCTCGGCCCACATGAGCATCGTCACGGCGAAGGTCGCGGGGGTCGAGCGGGTCGCGGCCTGCACGCCGCCTCTCGACGGGCGCGTGCCCGACGCCACGGTTGCGGCGATGCATCTCGCCGGCGCGGACGAGATCTACATCCTGGGCGGCGTCCAGGCGCTGGCCGCACTCGCGCTCGGGACGGAGACGATCGACCCCGTCGACTTCCTCGTCGGCCCCGGCAACGCGTACGTCGTCGAGGCGAAGCGCCGGCTGTTCGGGAAGGTGGGCATCGACCTCGTCGCCGGCCCGACGGAGATCCTGGTTGTCGCCGACGAGACGGCCGATCCGGTGATCGTCGCCGCGGACCTCCTCGGCCAGGCCGAGCACGGCCCCGCCTCGCCGGCGGTGCTCGTGACGACGTCGCAGGCACTTGCCGAGGAGACGCTGCGCCAGATCTCCGAGCAGCTCGAGACCCTGCCGACCGCGGGGATCGCGGCGCAGGCGTGGGAGGATTACGGCGAGGTGGTCGTCGTCGACTCGGACGACGACGCGCTCGCCGCCGCGGACGAATACGGCTTCGAGCACGTCGAGATCCAGACCGCCGACCCGCGCTGGTATCTCGAGCGGATGTCGAACTACGGCGCGCTCTTCCTCGGCGAGGCGACCACGGTCGCCTATGGCGACAAGACGATCGGCACGAATCACATCCTCCCGACCGGCGGTGCGGCGCGCTACACGGGCGGGCTCTGGGTCGGGAAGTTCCTCAAGACCGTCACCTTCCAGGAGTGCGACGAGAGGGCGAGCGCGATGATCGGTGAGATCTGCGCGCGCCAGTGCAGGATCGAGAACTTCGAGGGCCATGCTCGCAGCTGCGACGTCCGGGTGGAGAAGTACCGCGACGCGGCCGTCCTGGCGAGCGAGACCGCATGACGTATCGCCTGGGAGTCGACGTCGGCGGGACGTTCACGGACGTCGTTCTCTACGACAGCACGGACCAGCGGATCTGGCTCGCAAAGACGCCGAGCACGCCCCTCGACCAGTCGGTCGGCGTGATCGAGGGTATTCGGCTCGCCGCGGCCCGGGCGAACGTCGGCCTTCCGGAGTTCAGCGCCATCCTCCACGGCACGACAGTGGCGACGAACGCCGTGCTCGAGCGCCGCGGAGCCCTCGTCGGGCTGATCGTCACGCGCGGATTCCGCCAGATCCTTCACCTGGCCGAGGCGTGGACGCCGGGACCGCTGTTCGGCTTCATGGTCTACGAGAAGCCGGAGCCGCTCACCGACACCAGGTACGTGCGGGAGGTGCCGGAGCGTACGGGAGCCGACGGCTCGATCGTCGAGCCGATCGACGAGGCGGCAGCGCGCCAGGCGGTCGAGGCGCTCGTCGCGGACGGCGTCGAGGCGCTGACCGTGTGCCTGCTGAACGCCCACGCGAACGGGCGCCACGAGCGGGTGATCGCCGAGATCGCGGCCACCATCGCCCCCGACCTCCCGGTTTCGATCTCCTCCGAGATCCTCCCCGAGTTCCGGGAGTACGAGCGCACGGTGACGACGCTGATGAACGCGTACGTCGCGCCCGCGCTCGAGAACTACCTGACGAACGTCCGGGACGGGCTCGCGGCGGCGCAGGTACGGGCGCCGCTCCAGATCGTGCGGTCCGACGGCGGGCTGATGAGCCTCGAGTCGGCCTGCAAGAACGCGGTCCAGACCGTCCTCTCGGGGCCGGCCGGGGGAGTCAGCGGCGCCTCCTTCGTCGCGACCCACGCGGGGTTCGACCGCATCCTGACCTTCGACATGGGCGGCACGTCGACGGACGTCGCGGTCTGCGTGTCGGGCCGGCCGGAGATCACGAGGGAGACGAAGGTCGGCGACTTCCCCGTGCGCGCCCCGGCCGTCGACGTCGCCAGCATCGGCGCGGGCGGAGGCTCGATCGCCTACGTTGCCGAGGCGACCGGGGCGCTGAGGGTCGGCCCGGTGAGCGCCGGTGCCTTACCGGGCCCGGCCTGCTACGGCCGCGGGGGGACGGCTGCCACGGTCACCGACGCCAACGTCGTCCTCGGCCACCTGCCGCCGCGGCTCCTCGGCGGCGAGTTCGAGCTCGACGCCGACGCCGCCTACGACGCCGTCGCACGGGTCGCCGAGGTGCGTGGCGCCGGTGTCGAGGAGACCGCCCGCGCGATCGTGAGCATGGTCGACGAGGCGATGCTCGGCGCGCTCCGCGTCGTCACCGTGCAGCGCGGCCGCGTGCCCAGCGACTTCGCGCTCGTGGCCTTCGGCGGTGCAGGCGGCCTGCACGCGAACGCCCTGGCGGCCGTCCTCGGCTGCTACCCGGTGATCGTCCCGGAGGAGTCCGGAGTGCTTTCGGCTCTCGGCTTCATCTCCTCCGAGATCAAGAACGAGTTCAGCCAGACGTTCGTCAAGAGCATCGCGGCCACGACGCCCGACGCGGTCCGAAAGCCGTTCGACGTGCTCACCGCCCGGGCACGCGACTGGCTCGACTCCGAGAGCGTCGACGTCGCCGACCAGGACGTCCGCTTCATCCTCGACATGCGCTACAGCCGGCAGGGCTACGAGATCCCGATCGAGCTGGACGGCGTCGAGCTCGCCGCGCTGGAGCTGGCCGCGCTCGAGCGCAGGTTCGGAGAGGAGCACACGCGCCTCTACGGCTTCGTCCTCGAGGGCGGCGCGGAGATCGTGAACCTGAGGGTCGTCGCAACCGGCCGTGTCCCGCTGCCGGAGCTCCAGGCGCGCCCGGAGGGCGACGCCGACGCCTCGGACGCGCTGACCGGCACCCAGCAGGTCTGGACGCGGGAGGGAGCCCTGGACGTTCCGACCTACGCGCGCGCCGCGCTCGAGCCGGGCATGGCGATCGAGGGCTACGCGATCGTCGAACAGTACGACGCGACCACCGTCGTGCTCCCGGGCCATCGAGCCGTGGTCGACCCCTGGATGAACCTGCTGATCCGGCCCGAGCAGGCGGGCACGTGAAGACGACGATCGACATCGCCACCCTCGACCTGATCGAGAACGCGCTCCTGAATGCACGGTTCGAGATGGACGAGGTCGTCCGCCGTGCAGCCATGTCGCCGATGATCCGGGTGCAGCACGACGAGTTCCCGATGATCTGCAACGACCGCGGCCAGATGATCGTCGGCCAGTTCGGCTCCTACATCCCCGAGGTGATCGACCGCTTCGGCGGCGAGATCGGCGAGGGAGACGTGATCCTGTTGAACGATCCGTATCTCTGCAAGGGATCGATCTCGCACTGCAACGACTGGCTCGTGATCCTGCCGATCTTCTTCGAGGGCAAGCGGGTCGCGTTCGCCTCGCTGTTCGGCCACATGATGGATGTGGGCGGAAAAGTCCCCGGCAGCCAGGTCTCCGACGCGCTCTCGATCTGGGAGGAGGGGATCCGGATCCCGCCGATCAAGATCCTCGACGGCGGCGTCCTCAACGAGACGGCGCTCGAGGTGATCCTCAACAACACCCGCACGCCCGATACGAACCGGAGCGACCTGATGGCCATCATCGGCGGCTGCCGGGCCGCCGAGCGTCGGATCGTCGAGATCTGCGAGCGGTTTGGCCCGGACACCTTCGAGGGCGCCTGCGACGCGCTGCTCGAGCGGACACGCGGGGCGATGGCGCACATCATCCGCCGGTACATCCCCGAGGAGCCCGTCACCTTCACCGACTGGGTCGACGACGACGGCCTCGGGAACGGGCCCTTCAAGATGGTGCTGACGATCTGGCGGGAAGGCGACGTCTGCCATGCGGACTGGACGGGGACCGACGACCAGGCGCCCGGCTCGATCAACTTCCACATCCACGAGGGCCTCTGCAAGCTCTTCCTCGGGATCTACATGATCATGGCGTTCGACCCCGAGATCCTCTTCAACGACGGGATCTACGACGTCTTCGAGGTGACGCTTCCGGAGGGCTCGCTGTTGAACCCGAAGTTCCCGGCGCCGCTGTCGAACCGGCTCAACGTCCACACCCGGCTCTTCGACTGCATCAGCGGTGCTCTCGGCCAGAATGCACCCGACCTCTCGATGGCGGCCGGGTACGGGACGAGCCCGTTCTTCGTCTTCTCGGGCTACGACGAAAACGGGGAGTACTTCCAGTTCGTCGAGCTTCTCTTCGGCGGCCTTCCGGCCCGGTACTCGGCCGACGGGCTCGACGGGCACTCGTGGTGGCCGCTGTTCCGCACGACCCCGGCCGAGTACGCCGAGAGCTACTACCCGGTGCGGATCTCGAGCTACGTCCCCGCGCGCGACACCGGGGGCGCCGGGCTCCACCGCGGCGGAACCGCGATCGAGAAGACCTACCGGTTCCTCGGCCCGGGCGCGTTCACCGTCAACGACGACCGTGCCACGATCCCGCCGTGGGGGATCAACGGCGGACGCCACGGCGGCTGCAGCACGAAGACGCTGATCCGTGCGTCGGGCGAGGTGGTCGAGCTCCCATCCAAGATCGATCAGGTCCCTGTGGCCGCCGGCGACACGCTCGTTTTCCGGACGGCGGGCGCCGGCGGGTGGGGCGACCCGCTCGACCGCGACCCCGAGCTCGTCTTGCGGGACGTGCTCCGGGATCTCGTCTCGCACGAGGCGGCACGTCTCGAGTACGGCGTCGTCACCGAAGGCGACGCCGTCGATCGGGCCGCCACCGAGGCCGAGCGCGCGCGACTTCGCGAGCAGCGCGGCCCGATCGAGACCTTCGACTTCGGCCACGCTCCGACGGGAGGACGCGCATGACGACGAGCCTACGATCCAGACTGGCAGAGCCGGGGGCGATCGTCGCCCTCGGCGCGCATGACGGCCTCACGGCGCGAATCGCCGAACGTGCGGGTGTCGAGGCGCTGTACCACGGCGGATACGCGCTCGCCGCGCATCACTTCGGGCTGCCGGACGTGGGTCTCGTCGGCCGCGCGGAGGTGGTCGAGAGCGTCCGCCGCATGCGCGGCGCGACGGGCCTACCGATCATCGTCGACGCGGACACCGGGTACGGATCGGAAGCCGGCGTCTGGCTGACCACTCGGGAGCTCGAGGCCGTCGGGGCAAACGCGGTGCAGATCGAGGACCAGGTCTCCCCCAAGCGCTGCGGGCACATGGAGGGCAAGGAGGTGATCCCGGCCGAGGAGATGGTGATCAAGGTCCGCGCCGCCGTCGCGGCGCGACGGTCGGACGAGACGCTGATCATCGCCCGCTCCGACGCTCTGCAGGTGACCGGGCTCGAGGACACGATCGCGCGGTGCAACGCGTACGGCGAGGCAGGCGCGGATCTTGTCTTCGTCGACGCTCCACGATCCGTCGAGGAGTACGCGGCGCTCGCCGAGCGCTGCTCGACCCCGTCCGTCGCGAACATGTCGGAGACCGGGAGGTCGCCCGCAGTCCCGACCGCCGAGCTCGAGTCGATGGGCTACAAGCTCGTCATCTTCCCGAGCACCCAGACCTGGGTCTTCGCGAAGGCGTACGAGGAGCTCTGCCGCGCCGTCATTCAGGACAGGACGACGACCTCGCTCGCGGATCGATTCACGAGCTTCGACGACGTCAACGCCCTGCTCGGCCTCGCCGAGTGGCAATCACGATGACTCCACCGAACGCGGCCGTCGAGACAGCGCGGCGCCCTCTGTCCACGAGTGGGTCGTGACCGGCGGCAACGCCACGATCGTCACGTTCAACAGCGCCCGGGTCGTCTTCGGCGCAGGCTCCTCTGCGGAGACCGGAGAGCACGCCCGGCGCCTCGGCGTCACGCGGGCGCTTGTCGTCTGCGACCGGTTCGTGACCGAATCCGGGCTCGGGGAGCGCCTCGAGGCGTCCCTCCGCTCGGCCGGGGTCGAGCCGGTCGTCTATGACCGCATCGTCGGCGAGCCGAGCGAGAGCTCGATCGGCGAGGCGGTCGAGGCGGCACGGGACGGCTTCGACGGCGTCGTCGGGATCGGCGGCGGCTCGGCCCTCGACACGGCGAAGCTCTGTGCGCTCTTCGCCACGCATGACGGGGAGCTGCTCGACTTCGTCAACGCCCCGATCGGCCTCGGCAAGCAGATCCCCGGGCCGGTGCTCCCGCTCGTCGCCGTGCCGACGACCTCGGGCACCGGGTCCGAGGTCACGACCGTCGCGGTCGTCGACTTCCCGCGGCTCGGGTCGAAGACCGGGGTCTCACACCAGTACCTCCGGCCGTCCGTCGCGATCGTCGACCCGGCTCTGACCCTGACGTGCCCGCCCGGCGTCACCGCGTCGGTCGGCGTGGACGCGCTGCTCCACGCGCTCGAGGCGTACACCGTCACGCCGTACGACGACCGCCCGGCTCTCCCGCTCGCCGAGCGGCCGCCCTACCAGGGTTCGAATCCGTTCTCGGATCCATTCTGCGAGCGCGCGATCGAGCTGGTGGGCCGTTCCCTCCGCGCTGCCGTCGCGGACGGCGGCGACATCGAGCCCCGTACGCAGATGGCGCTTGCGTCGACGATCGCCGGGATGGCCTTCTCGGCGGCCGGCGTGCACGTCCCCCACGCGCTCGCCTATCCGATCGCGTCCCTCAAGCACGAATGGGAGCCTCCGGGCTACGGCGGGGCGGCGCTGATCCCGCACGGTTTCGCTGTGGCAGTGACAGCGCCGGCCGTCTTCCGCCTTATCGAGGATGCCGTCCCGGAGCGGTGCGCGACCGCGGCCCGGCTGCTCGACGGCGGCGACGACCTGGCGGTGTCGCTCGAGCGCCTGCTCGCGGACGTCGGCGCGCCGACGCGGCTGCGCGAGCTCGGGTATGCCGAGCACGATCGCGCCGCGGTCGTCCAGGGAGCGCTCGACCAGCGGCGACTCCTCGTGGGCTCGCCGAAGGAGACCGGTGCGGCCGAGCTCGAGGCCTTGTTCGAGGCGTCGCTGTGAGCGACCTCTGGCCGCGGCGCGTCGCGATCGTCGGCGCCGGAACGATGGGGGTCGGGATCTCGCAGGTGTTCGCCTCGAGCGGCATCCCGACCCTTCTCGTCGACAGCACGCCGGACCGGAGCGAGGCTGCGCGGGAGCGCGCCGTGGCACTCCTCGCCCGGCTCGAGGAGGCAGGCCTCGTAGAAGGAGGCGCGGTCGCGACGGCGCGGACGAGCCTTTCCGCTGCGGGCTCGCTCGAGGAGGCAGTGGCCGGCGCCGACCTGATCGTCGAGGCGGTTTTCGAGCGCCCGGATGTGAAGTCCGCCGTCTATGCGGCGATCGAGTCGGCTGCCGGAGACGGCGCCGTGATCGCCACGAACACCTCTTCGATCCCGATCTCCGAGCTCGCCGAGGGGCTGCGGCGGCCCGCCCGGTTCCTGGGGATGCACTGGTTCGTGCCGCCGCTCCTCGTCCCGTGCGTCGAGGTGATCGCCGCTCCCGACACCGACGAGCAGGTCGTGCAGGACGTTGTCAGAGCCCTGACGCGCCTCGGGAAGGCCGCCGTCGTCGTCGGCGACGGACCGGGGTTCGTGGCCAACCGGATCCAGTTCGCGATGTTCAGGGAAGCGGCAAGGATCGTGGAGGATGGACTCGCCACCCCGGAGCAGGTCGACGAGGTCGTGCGCTCGTCGTTCGGCTTCCGCCTGCCGTTCTTCGGCCCGTTCACCATCGCCGATCTGGCCGGGCTAGACGTCTACGCGGACATCTACGAGACGCTCGAGCGCGGTCTCGGACCGGGCTTCTCCGCCCCGGGGCTGCTGAGTGAGCACGTCGGCAGAGGCGACTTCGGCGTCAAGACCGGGCGTGGGTTCCTGGAGTTGTCGCAGGAGGAGGCCGACGAGCTGCTTGCGCGCCGCGATCGCGCATACGCCGGACTTGTGCGGCTCCGGCGTGAGGTGGAAGCATGAGCGCCGTTCTCCCGACCCAGCGGCTCGACGGGCGGCACGCGATCGTGACCGGGGCAGGACGCGGCATCGGCCGCGCCGTCGCGCTCGCGCTCGCCGAGGCGGGAGCGGACGTGACGCTCTTCTCGCGCTCCGGCGCGGAGCTGGCCGCGGTGGCCGCTGAGGTGGGCGAGCGCGGCAGGCGGGCAGAGACCTGCGTCGGCGACGTGCGGTCGCCGGTTGACGTCGAGCGGCTCGTCGAGACGGCCGCCGCCAACGACGGCCTCTCCATCTGCGTGACCGCCGCGGGGCTGAACCGCCCAGGCCCGACGCTCGAGCAGCCGATCGACGACTTCGACCTCGTCATCGAGACGAACCTCCGCGGCACGTACCTCACCTGCCGGGCGTTCGCCGCGGCGCTCAGGATGGGCGGCCGAGGCGGGCGGATCGTGGCGATCTCGTCGCAGATGGGAGAGGTCGGCTACCCCGGGCGAGCCGCGTACTGCGCGAGCAAGCACGCCGTGAACGGGCTCGTCCGTGCGCTCGCGGTCGAGTGGGCGCCCGCGGGCATCTCCGTCAATGCCGTCGCGCCCACGTTCATCGACACGCCGTTCACACGGCCGATGTTCGAGGACGAGGCGTTTCGCGCCGACGTCCTGCGCCGGATGCCGATGGGACGCATCGGTACGCCGTCGGACGTCGTCGGCGCGGTCGTCTTCCTCGCCTCGGAGCAGGCAGCGATGGTGACCGGGCACGTGCTCGCAGTCGACGGCGGTTGGACGGCCTGGTAGAGCAGTGGTGCGGATGGTGACTCGGTGAGCGAAGACGGCACCCCGGGCGACGGGCCGGGGACGCGCGGCCCGGGCCCGCTCGCCGGCCTGCGGTTGATCGAGCTCGGCACGCTCCTGGCCGGGCCCTTCGCCGGCCGGCTGCTCGGCGACATGGGCGCCGAGGTGATCAAGGTCGAGCCGCCCGGCAAGCCCGACCCGCTTCGCGACTGGGGCCAGGCCCGCTACGAAGGGCGCACCCTGTGGTGGCCCGTCCAGGCGCGGAACAAGAAGTGCATCACGCTGAACCTGCGCGACCCGAAGGGACAGGAGCTCCTGCGCGAGCTCGTCCGCGTCGCCGACGCGGTCACCGAGAACTTCCGCCCCGGCACGCTCGAGCGTTGGAACCTCGGCTACGAGCAGTTGTCTGCGGTGAATCCCCGCATCGTCCTCGCGCGCATCTCCGGGTACGGCCAGACCGGGCCGTACGCCGAACGCGCAGGCTACGCCTCTGTCGCGGAGGCGATGGGGGGTCTTCGCTACATCAACGGCTTTCCGGATGAGCCGCCGCCGCGCGCGGGGATCTCGCTCGGGGACTCGCTCGCCGCGATGTTCGCCGTCCAGGGCATCCTGGCGGCGCTCTACCAGCGCGACGTGCTCGGCCATGGGCGGGGGCAGGTCGTCGACGTCTCGTTGATGGAGGCGTCGTTCGCGCTGCTCGAGAGCGCCGTGCCCGAGTACGACCGGCTCGGCCTCGTTCGTGAGCCGATGGGCACGCACCTGAAGGGCATCGCCCCATCGAACATCTTCAGGTCGCGCGACAACCTGTGGATGGTGATCGCCGCGAACCAGGACGGGGTCTTCGCCCGCCTCTGCGACGCGATGGGCCGTCCCGAGCTCGCCGACGACCCGCGCTTTGCGACTCATGTGCCGAGGGGTGAGAACCAGGAGGAGATCGAAGGCATCGTCGCCGGCTGGGCCGCACAGCACGACGCCGGCGAGATCGACCGGATCCTCAACGAGGCCGGCGTCGTCTGCGGGCCGATCTACACGATGGCCGAGATCTTCGACGACCCCCAGTACCAGGCGAGGGAGATGCTGGTGGAGCACGTCGATCCAGAGTTCGGCCCGTACATCGGTCCCGGGATCGTCCCCAAGTTCTCGGACACGCCGGGCGAGGTGCAGTGGTCGGGTACGTGGGAGGAGGGGAGCCACAACGAGGAGGTCTTCTGCGGCCTGCTCGGGCTCACCGACGCCGAGCTCGACGCTCTGCGCGAGGACGGCGTCGTATGACCATCACGATCTGCGACGTCGGGCCGAGGGACGGGCTGCAGAACCAGCCGGTCACGCTCGCGCCCGCGGTGCGCGCCGAGCTCGTCGACCTGCTTGCAGCCGCCGGCGTTCCGCGCATCGAGGCGGTCAGCTTCGTCAGCCCGAAGGCGGTGCCGCAGATGGCCGGTGCGGAGAAGGTCGTTGCCGCGATCGAGCGGCGCGCAGGGGTTGTCTACGCCGGTCTCGCGCTGAACGAAAAAGGCTACGACCGGCTTCGCGAGTGTGGCCTCGACGAGGTTCACTTTGCCTTCGCGGCAACGGAGGAGTTCAACCGCCGCAACGCAAACGCGTCCGTCGAGGACGCTCTGGCGCAGGGCGAGCGCATCCTCGAGCGCGCAGCCGCGGACGACATCAGGGCGACCGTCACGGTCGGCGTCGCGTTCGGGTGCCCCTTCGAGGGCGCCGTCGACCCGGGCCGCGTGGCGGAGCTCGCCGCACGGCTCGCCCGGGCCGGGGCGGCCGAGATCGTGCTGGCGGACACCGTCGGCGTGGGCGTGCCGCGCCAGGTGCGCGACCTGGTCGGCCGGGTCGCGCCGCTCGGCGTCCCGGTCGGCGTCCACCTTCACAACACGCGCAACATCGGCTTCGCGAACGCGTACGCCGCGCTCGAGGCTGGGGCAACGGTGTTCGACGCCTCGGTCGGCGGGATCGGCGGCTGCCCGTTCGCGCCTCGGGCGACGGGAAACATCGCGACCGAGGACCTCGTGTACCTCTTCCACGGCGAAGGCGTCGAGACGGGAATCGACCTCGTCGCGCTCATCGCCGTGGCGCAGTGGCTCGAATCACGCCTCGGGCGCGAGCTCGAGGGTCAGGTCTACAAGGCCGGCACGTTCGCGCCGGTTGCCGGCTAAGAGAAGGAGGACTACATGACGTACAGGCTGGGGGTCGATGTCGGGGGTACCTTCACCGACCTCTTCCTCGTGTCCGAGGGCAACGGCGGCGCCCAGTTCCGCGTCAAGACCCCGTCGACGCCTCACGACCCTTCCGAGGGCGTTCTCACCGGCGTCCGCCGGATCTGCGACGAGGCCGGCATCGAGGTCGGCGAGCTGCAGAACATTCTCCACGGCACCACCGTTGCGACGAACGCGGTGCTCGAGTCGAAGGGCGCACGCGTCGGCCTGATCACCACCACGGGGTTCGGCCAGATCCTCCACCTGGCCCGCTCCCAGACACCGGGCCCGCTCGCCGGCTGGATCATCATGATCAAGCCCGACCCGCCCGCGTCCCTCGCCGACACGCGCGAGGCTGTCGAGCGCATCGACGCGCGAGGAAGCGTCGTCGTCCCCCTCGACGAGGCGCAGATCGAGGAGATCGTGCACGACCTGGTCGGCTCGGGGATCGAGTCGCTGACCGTCGCGCTCATCAACTCCTACGTGAACGCGGCGCACGAGGAGCAGGTGGGCGCGATCGTCGAGCGGCTCTATCCCGGCTTCCCGGTGACGCTGAGCGCACACGTCCTGCCGGAGATCCGCGAGTACGAGCGAGCGCTGACCGCATGTATGAACTCGTACGTCCGGCCGAGGGTCGCGAGCTACGTCGGCCGCCTCCAGTCCGAGCTGCAGTCGGTCGGCGCCAAGGCGGACGTCAACATCCTCCGCTCGGATGCCGGGCTGATGACGACGAAGGAGGCGACACGCAACCCGATCTACGCCGTGCTCTCCGGCCCGTCGGGCGGCGTCGCCGGCGCCCTCTTCGTCGCGGGCAAGGCCGGGTACGACGACATCCTCACCTTCGACATGGGCGGGACGTCCACGGACGTCGCCCTCTGCCAGAACGGGCAGCCGACGATCGGCCGAGAGACGTCGATCTCGCACTTCCGGATCCGCGTTCCGTCGGTCGACGTTCACACCGTCGGCGCGGGCGGCGGCTCGATCGCCCACGTGCCACAGCTGACGAAAGCGCTTCGCGTCGGGCCCGAGTCGGCCGGTGCCGCGCCTGGACCGGCGGCGTACGGCAAGGGGGGTGAGCTGCCCACGGTGACCGATGCGAACGTCGTGCTCGGACACCTGCCGCCGCAGCTTCTCGGCGGCGAGATGTCGCTCGACGCCGAGGCTTCCCGCGCTGCTGTGCAGACGATTGCCGACGCGATGGGGCTCGCCTCCGTCGAGGAGGCCGCCGAGGGAATTCTCGCGATCGTGAACGAGAACATGGCCGGCGCGCTTCGGCTCGTCTCCGTCCAGCGCGGGCATGATCCGCGCGACTTCGCGCTCGTCGCCTACGGCGGCGCCGGCCCGCTCCATGCAAACGCGGTCGCCCGGCTGATGGGCTCGTTCCCCGTGCTCGTGCCGCCCGCACCCGGCCTGCTCTGCGCCATCGGCGACCTCGTCGCCGACTTTCGCGACGAGTTCGCCCAGACCTACATCCGCGTGCTCTCGGCGGCGGAGCCGGACGAGATCGCCCGGCTGCTCGACGGGCTCGGAAGCCGGGCCGACGAGTGGCTCGAGAGCGAGGGGATCTCCGGCGACACGCGGACGATCACCTACACCGCCGACATGCGCTACCGCGGCCAGGGGTACGAGATCCCGATCGCCATCGACCCCGAGGAGATCCGCGCGACCGGCGTCGCGGGCCTCGAGGAGCGCTTCAACCGTCTCCACGATCAGCTCTACGGCTTCCGGATGCCCGACACGGCCGCAGAGATCGTCAACCTCCGAGCCGTCGGCTTCGGGAGCGTGCCGAAACCCGAGCTGGCGGTCGGCGAGGCCGGCGGCGCGGACGCATCCGGCGCGATCGTCGATGAGCATCAGGTCTGGTTCGAGGGCCGGCAGCACGCGACCAGGGTCTACGACCGGGCGAAGCTCCGACCGCAGATGCGCTTCGAGGGCCCGGCGATCGTGACGGAGTTCGACTCGACGACGGTCGTTCTTCCCGGCTACGCGGCCGAGGTCGACATCAACTTCAACATCCTGATCACCCCGGACAACTGAGAGGGCGTCGATGACAACCACACACGAGGACGAGCTCCGGATCGCCGAGATCCCGACCGACGTCACGGTCGATCCCGTCACGCTCGACATCATCGAAGGCGCACTGAAGAACGCGCGGTTCGAGATGGACGCGGTGCTCTTCCGCTCTGCGATGAGCCCGGTCATCCGCGAGCAGCACGACGAGTTCCCGATGATCACCGATCCCCGCGGCCGCATGGTCGTCGGCCAGTTCGGCGCCTACATCAGCGAGATGATGGCCGACTGGGATCGGGGCGTGTACCCGGGCGACGTGATCCTTACTTCAGATCCCTTCAAATGTTCAGGGTCGATCTCGCACACGAATGACTGGCTAGTGCTGTTGCCGATCTTCTACGAGGACGAGCTGGTCGGCTGGTCGAGCCAGTTCGGGCATCAGATGGACGCGGGAGGCCCGCTTCCCGGATCTCTGCCGACCGGTGCCCGCACGGTGTTCGAGGAAGGGATCATCATCCCCCCGGTCAAGCTGATCGAGCGCGGAGCTGTACAGGAGGACGTTCTCAGACTGATCCTGAACAACGTCCGGCTCCCCGAGATGAACCGCGCAGACCTGTTCGCGATCGTCGCCGGCTGCCGGGCGGGCGAGCGGCGCGTTCTCGACCTGTGCGAGCGGTTCGGCAAGGAGACGTATCTTGCAGCCCTGGAGGCGCTCCTCACCCGGACCTACGAGGCGATGCGCACCCTCATCCAGTTGGCGATCCCCGAGGAGCCCCAGAGCTTCGAGGACTACATCGACGACGACGGGCTCGGCAACGGCCCCTTCAAGATGAAGCTGACCATCTGGCGCGAGGGCGACGACGCCTTCTTCGACTGGACGGGCACCGACCCACAGGCGCTCGGGCCGATCAACTTCTACCTCTCCGAAGGCATGTTCAAGATGTTCATCGGGATCTACCTGATCATGGTCAACGATCCCCAGATCCTCTTCAACGACGGCTTCTACCCGCTGCTGCACGTCGTGATGCCGGAGGGGTGCCTGCTCAAGCCCCGGTATCCGGCGGCGCTCGGCTGCCGTACGCACGCGCTCGCCCGTCAGTTTGACGTCCTCGGTGGCGCGCTCTGCAAGCTGGCTCCCGAGCTGAACACGGCGGCCGGGTACGGAACCTCGCCGTACATGCTCTACTCGGGCTGGGACGAGAAGGGGGAGTTCTTCTACTCGATGGAGATCCTCTTCGGCGGCATCCCCGGCCGCCCGATCGGTGACGGGATGGACGGCCACTCCTGGTGGCCGCTCTTCGAGAACATCCCGACCGAGTACCTCGAGGCGTACTACCCGATGCGGATCGACGGGTATACGACGATCACCGACTCCGGCGGAGCCGGCCTCCACCGCGGCGGCAACGGCGTCGAGAAACGCTACGTCTACCTCGAGCCGGGCGAGGTCTCGATCCACGACGACCGGTGGCTCTCGCGCCCGTGGGGGGTGCTCGGCGGCCAGCCGGGCTCGCGCTCCGAGAAGGTCCTCGTCCGCGTGGACGGCTCCGAGGAGCGCCTGCCGTCGAAGTGCGACAACGTCGAGGTCGCTCCGGGCGACATGCTGGTGTACCGCACGGCCGGCGGCGGCGGTTGGAAGGACCGCCTCGACCGCCCCGTCGAGGCCGTCGCCCGCGATGTCGAGCTCGGCCTGGTCTCGCGCGAGAAGGCGCTGGCAGGCTACGGCGTGGTCGTCGCCGCCGACGGCTCGGTGGACACGGGGGCGACCGAGCGGGAGCGGGAGCGTCAGCGCGGCGAGCGCGGCGAGCCCCTCGCCTTCGACTTCGGCCCGCCGCTCGAGGAGGCGCTTGCCAACTGCAAGGCGGAGACCGGGCTCGAGCCGCCGACGCCTGCAAAGCCGCTGCGCTGGTCGCCGCTCGAGGACGGCGCGGTGACCCTCATCCGCATCCGCGAGCGTGAGGGGGTCTAGATGAGCGGGCAGCAGTTCGAGGGCTTCGGTCAGCGGGCCGGCGGCGTGGGCCGCCATCCCGCGCTCGTCATCATCGACATGAACAACGGCTTCACCGACCCTGCATCGCCGCTCGTGTGCGAGCTCGACGACACGATCGAGGCGATCCGGAAGCTGCTCGACGCAGCGCGGCGTGCCGAGGTTCCGGTGGTCTATACGACCGTCTCCTACGGCGAGGGCGACAAGGTCGCCGCGAAGGCGTTCATCGACAAGGTGCCTGTGCTCGTCACGCTCGAGGCGGGCTCCCGCTGGGTCGAGATCGACGAGCGGATCGCGCCGCGTCCGAACGAGCCGGTGCTCAACAAGCTGTTCGCCTCCGCATTCTTCGGCACGCCGTTCGCGAGCCTGCTCGCGTCGCACGGGTGCGACAGCGTCATCGTCACGGGAGCGTCGACCTCGGGCTGTGTCAGGGCGACCGCCGTCGACGTCGTGCAGTACGGCTACCGGCCGGTGGTGCCGCGGGAGGCGGTCGGCGATCGCAACCCCGCGGCCCACGAGGCGGCCCTGTACGACATCGACCTGAAGTACGGAGACGTCGTGTCGCTCGACGAGTGCCTCGAGGCGCTGGGAGGGCTGGTTGCCACACACGCTCGTTGAGAAGATCCTGCTGGCGCACGTCGACGAGCAGGACATCCGGCCCGGCGACGTCGTCACGGTTCGCTGCGACGTCGTGATGGCGAACGATGTCTCAGGGCCGGTCGCGTTTCGCGCGATGGAGAAGATGGGTGCGGAGCGCGTGTTCGATCCGTCGCGCGTCGTGATGGTCGCCGATCACTTCATGCCGGCGAAGGACGCAAGATCGGCCGAGCTGCAAGCCCGCCTGAAGCGGTGGTCGGAGGAGCAGGGCGTGACGTACTACGGCCAGGGCCGCGGCGGGATCGAGCACACGCTCCTCTGCGAGGAGGGCTGGATCGTGCCCGGAGCCGTGATCGCGGGCGGCGACTCCCATACGTGCACCTACGGGGCGCTGGGCGCCTTCGGGACGGGCCTCGGCTCCACCGACATCGCGTCGTGCCTCGCGCTCGGGTCCTTCTGGCAGGCCGTGCCCGAGACGATCCAGATCGAGCTCACCGGCCGTCCGGGCAGCTTTGTCACGGGTAAGGACGTGATCCTGGCCGTGATCGGGCAGATCGGCGTCGGCGGCGGCACGAACGCCGTCCTCGAGTTCGTCGGGCCCGGCGCGAACGCGCTCTCGGTCGACGAGCGACTCGCCGTCGCGAACATGGCGGTCGAGGCGGGGTCGGAGGCGGGAATCTTCCCTGCCGACGAGACGGTGAACACCTATCTCGAGAGTCGGGCGCGCACGGCCTGGACGGCGGAGCACTCCGACGTGGACGCCTCGTTCCGCCAGCGCCTCGGCATCGACCTGTCTGCGCTCGAGCCGCTCGTGGCGCTCCCGCACCTGCCGGGCAACGTGACAACGGTGTCGGACGCCGCCGGCGTCCCGGTCGACCAGGTCTACATCGGCAACTGTGCGAACGGGACCATGACCGACCTCAGGCAAGCCGCATCGATCCTCGGCGGCCGTGCCGTCCACCCACGCGCGCGGGCGATCATCGTCCCGGCGACGCAGACCATCTGGCGCCAGGCGGCGGGCGAGGGCCTGCTCGATCTCTTCGTGGAGGCGGGCGCGATCGTGTCGACGCCGACGTGTGGCGCCTGCTTCGGTGGCTCGAACGGTGTGCTCGCCGCCGGCGAGAACGCGGTCACCACGACGAACCGGAATTTCCGCGGCCGCATGGGGTCGCCCGACGCAGGCGTGTACCTCGCGAACGCCTGGGTCGCCGCGGCCGCCGCCGTAGCCGGCGAGATCGTCCATCCGGAACTGATCAAGTGAAGGTCGAAGGTATCGCGCTGGTCGTGCACGGCGACAACATCGACACCGACGTCATGTACCCCGGCGCGTACCTCAACGTCGAGGATCCGGAGCAGATGGCGCAGTACCTGTTCGAGGGCTTCGACCGGACGCTGCGGGAGCGGCTAGTGGACGGGACGATTCTCGTCGTCGGCTCGAACTTCGGCATCGGCTCGTCGCGCGAGCACGTCCCGCTGGCGATGGCGGGGAGCGGGGTCCGCGGCGTCCTCGGCACGGAGCTTCGCGCGGATCTTCTACCGCAACTGCGTCAACCTCGGCATCGCCATCGTGGCGTGCCCGGAGGCAGTCGACGCCGCCCGCGATGGATCGCGCGTCGTCATCGACACTGCGGGAGGGGTCGAGATCGATGGCCTCGCCTTCGTCACAACTTCCACCCCGCCGCTCGTGCTCGAGCTCGGGGCCGCCGGAGGCCTCATCGACTGGACCGCGTCGCGTATCGACCGCCGGCACGGCCCGCGGTCGAGGGGGACGTCCTAGGGCGGAAGGGGCGCTGCGTCAGTCGCGATCGAGCTCCAGGTGCGCGCCGGCGCCGCTGTAGACGACCAGGTAGCCGATCGTCAGTGACGCCGTGAGGACAACAAGAGACTCGATCAGGCGCGGGTGCTGTAGGGGATTCTCGAGGTTGGCGTTGATCACGTGTGCGAGCCGCCGCGGGCGCACGAGCGCGTCCCAGCTGTTGAAGCCCAGGAAGCGGCCGACGTACACGCCGAAGCTCGCGAGCGCGAGCGCCGCGACCACACCGAGCCACGACAGCGTCCCGACCGCCCGTTCCCAGATCATCTGCATCAGGTAGAGGGATGCGTAGCCGAGCAGAAGGCCCGTCCACGCGAAGGACGCGAGCATCAGTGCGTCGTACCAGAGCGGCGTGGTCGGCGTCTCCCTGAGGTGGATGAAGTCGGTGAGCAGATAGGGCGCATTCGGGAAGAAGAGCAGCCAGAGCACGCCGAACGTGACCGACGCCGCGCTCGCGCCGCTCCGTGCGCTCGCGTAGGCCGCGAGTGCCAGCACGAGCGGCACCCACGCGAGGACGAGGTTCCAGACGAGGAAACGGTAGAAGTCGCTGCCGGTGTGGTGCTCGCGGAACACCACCGTCGCGACGCAGAGCGCGGAGGCGGCGAGGAATGCCGGAATCGTCAGCGCACGCCGGTCCCGCACGATCGGCCGTCAGACCCGGACCGAACGGTGGCGAGCCACGGGCACGACAGGGACATCGTCGCGGATCGGCGTGCGCACGCGCCGACGGGTCTTCATACGGCAAGAGTGCCACGTAGGGACCCCGGCATTGGGCATGGCGGCCTGCTAGCCGGGTGACTGCGGAAAGCCAAGTCCAACAGGCAACTCGACAGCGATCTTCGTTCCCTTGCCCGGAAGACTCGAGACGCGAATCGAGCCGCCGAGCGCCTCGACGCGGTCCCTGAGGCCGACGAGCCCTGAACCGCGCGCCGCATCCGCTCCGCCTATGCCGTCGTCCCGAACCGACAGCAACAGCCGGCCGTCGCACTGCTCGAGCAAGATGTCGATCCGCGACGCGCCTGAATGCTTCGCCGCGTTCGCAAGAGCCTCAGACGCGACGAAGTACGCGGCCACCTCGGTCGGCTCCTCGACACGCATGTCCGTCGCAATGTCGAGGTCGACAGGAATCGCCGAACGGAGCGCGAGCGCACGCAACGCCGGGCCGAGTCCGCCTCTGGACAAGATCGCCGGGTGAATCCCCCGCGAGATCTCCTGCAGATCCTCCACCGCCGCCGCCAATCCCGTCGCCACGTCGGACAGCTGAGCGCGGAGGTCGTCCCGCTCGGGGGGGAGGTTCGCCTCTGCCGCGCGCAAAGCCAGTCGAAGCGAAACGAGTCGCTGGCTAGGAGGTCGTCACGTTCGACCGAACCTGCGATCCCGAGAAGATCACGACGCTCGAGGGGCTTCCGGCTCTGTGGGCGAAAGAGCGCGGCCCGGCGTCCGCGACAGACAGCGCCGGCTGCCAGGCTAGCCCTCGAGCTCGTGCGGGACGAGCTCGATCTCGCGTAGCTCGCCTGCTCGAACGACCCGCAGGGACAAGCGCCGGCCGATGCGTTCGCCGACGAGCAGCCGCTGCAGGTCGGCGACGTCTGCGACGAGGACGCCGTCGGCGCTGACGATGAGGTCCTCCGGCCGGAGGCCGGCGCGGTCGGCCGGACTGCCGTCGATCACCTCGAGCACCTCTACGCCGCGTTGGGCGCCGATCCGCTCTCGCACGGCCGGCGGTAGCGGTCGCGGGCCGCCGGCGATGCCGAGCCACGCGCGCCGCACGCGCCCCTCCGTCATCAGCGCGCCGATGATTGCCCGCGTCGGGGCGTTGACCGGGATCGCGAGTCCGAGGCCGACGCCGGCCACAGCAGTGTTGACGCCCACTACCTCGCCGCGGCCGTTGACCAGCGCGCCGCCTGAGTTGCCGGGATTGAGTGCCGCGTCGGTCTGGATCAGGTTGTCGATCAGCCGGTCGCCGTTTCGTCCGCCGGCCGCGAGGGTGCGGCCGAGCGCCGAGACGACGCCGGCCGTGACCGAGCCTTCGAAGCCGTGCGGGTTCCCGATCGCCACGACGAGCTGGCCGACCCGAAGCGTCTCCGCCTCCCCGAGTGTCGCGGACTCCAGGCTGTCCGCGTCCGCGCGGAGGACCGCCAGGTCGGACAATGGATCCCGGCCGATGATCCCGAACCGGTACTCGCGTCCGTCGGTGAACGACGCGCGGCCTGCGGTCGAGCGACCGGCGACGACGTGCGCGGAAGTCAGCAGGAAGCCGTCTGAGGTGAGCACGATGGCGCTGCCCGCGCCGGTCGTCGCGTAGCCGCCGCGGGCGCGCTGCACGATGCGCAGGTTCGCAACCGACGGAGCGAGCTTCTCCGCGACGGAAGTGACAATCCGCGAGTACGCGTCAAGAGCCTCCGCCTCTTCCTGTGCGAGATTCATCGCACCGCTTCCTCCAGCGAGACGGTGACTTGTCGCTCGTCGAGGGCCCGCACGACGGTGAGATCGAGGCTCGCGCCTGCGCGATCGAGAACCCCGAAGAGGTCGTCGAGCGACTCGAGCTCTTGCCCCGCCGCCGCGACGAGTAGATCGCCGCCCTCGAGGCCGGCGCGGTCCGCGGCACTCCCTTCCTTGACCGAGCGGACGAGCAGGCCCGCCCGCTCGGGCAGGCCGACCGCGCGTCGCATGCGCTGCGTCGCGTACGCCGGCGCGAGCGCGATCCCCAGCTCGCGGCGCCGCGGGCTCTCGCCGCGCGCGAGTTCCTCGACGCGTGAGCGCAGGGCGCCGTCCGCCGCGAGGGCGAGGATCAGCCCACCTTCGAGGCGCAGCGTGTTCAGGCCGAGCAACCGTCCCTCCGAGTCGACGACCGGGCCGCCCGAGGAGCCGCGCAGAAGCGGCGCGTTGTGCTCGATGCTCGTCGTGATCCGGCGCCCGCGCGGGCCGCGGAACGTGCGCCCGGACCCGGAGACGAGGCCGAAGCCGACACGCAGGCCAGTGCCGCCGGGGTTCGCGAGCGCGAAGACCGGCTGGCCGATCGCGGCCGTTCCGTCGGCCCACGCGATCGCCGGCGCGTCGGCGGTGTCGACCAAGATCACGGCGACGTCGCCGTCGACGTCGACGCCGGCGACCGTGCCCTCGGCTGTGCGCCCGTCACCGAAGACGACCGTGCGCGTCTCGTGCCGCAGGTTGTGCGCGTTCGTCAGCACCTGCCCGTCCGCTACGACAACGCCGCTGCCGAAGCGCCCGAGGCCGACGACTGCGGGACCGACCTGCTCTGCGATCGACTGGACGCTCGTCTGGAGTTCGTCTAGCACTCCCATGTTCTCTCCCTTCGTAGTAACTTGCGACTTGCAAGTTACCTGCGACTGGAGACCTCGCGCAGTACGATGGTGGTGTGAACGAATCGCCGCTCGCACAGGCGCTCGAGCGTGTCGGCGACCGGTGGACGCTGCTCCTCGTCGACGCGCTCCTCGGTGGCCCCCGCCGCTTCAACGAGCTGCTCGACGACGTCAGCGGTATCGCGCCGAACACCCTCACGCAGCGGCTACGCCACCTCGAACGGGAGACGCTCCTCGTAGCAACGCCCTACAGCGAGCGTCCGCGCCGCTTCCAGTACCAGCTGACGGAGAGCGGCCGCGAGCTCGCCGGCGCACTCCGCCTACTCGCAGACTGGGGTAGCCGCGGCGGCGCCGACGGCGAGCCGCTGACGCACGCCGCATGCGGGACGCCACTCGAGGCGCGCTGGTACTGCCCGACATGCGGCGAGGCAGTCGACGAGACCGAGGCCGCCGCCGAGTTCGTCTAGCGCCTGAAGGTTGCCTTGATGGGCATCGTGATGCGGTCAGTGCTGTCGTTGCAGTGATCGCTACTCCCTGCGAAGGCGCAGGGTGCGCGAAACGCCCGTTCCAGACGAGCACTGCGTCCATCACAATGCGGTTGCGAGCGCGAGCTCGTCCGGCTTCGTAACGAGCTGCCGTGGGCGCTCGTTCAGGATGTGCCGCGCGATCCGTGCGGCGTCTCTGCCGCTACCGGCGATGAGCATCGATGCGAACGAATGCAGGAACGGCAGCCCTGCGAAGTAGAGCCCGGGCGACGAGTTCGCGACGCCACGGTACTGCGCGGGGTAGCCGTCCTCGCCGATCTCGAACGGGAAGCGAAGCCAGCTGAAGTCGGGCCGGAAACCGGTGCACCAGACGACATTGCGCACGTCGATGACGCGACCATCGTCGAGCACCGGAAGGCCGCGCTCGACGCCGACGGTTCGCGTGAGGACGCGCTCGACTCCTACCGCGAGCAGGTCCTTCTTGCGGTAGCGGAGAAGCGGACCGCCGCCGTGCCGGACGTGTGGGCGCAGCTTGCGACCGATCGGTGTGTTGACAGTGAGGATGTGCGTGCCGACGAACACGAGCACCTGGAAGCCGATCCGTCCACGTCGACTTTCGATCGGCACCGGAATCTGCCCTGTGTCGGTGCCCGAGAGGATCACCTCGTGTGACGCCGATGCCTCGTACGCGATGTCCGAGCCCGAGTGGCTCGCGCCGACGACGAGCACCGGCCCGTCCTGAAGCTGCGTCAGGTTGCGGTAGTCGTTGGAGTGAAGCTGGGTGATGCTCGGATCGAGCTCGCCGGCGAACTCGGGCGTGTAGGGCCTCTTGAAGACGCCCGTGGCGACGACGACGTTGTCGGCCTCGAAGCGCCGGTCGTCGACGGTCGCGACGAAACGGCCGTCCTCCTCGGTCAGCGCGTCGACGGCCGCGCCGCTGCGGACCGGGAGCTCGAAGTGCGTCGCATACGCCTCGAGGTAGTCGCCCATCTCGTCCTTCGTCGGGTACGCGGTGCGCGGCGCGGGGAACGGCATCCCCGGCAGTGCGTCACGAAACGCCGGTGAGTAGAGCCGGAGTGAGTCCCAGCGGCGGCGCCACGAGTCGCCGATCCGCTCGCTGGCGTCGAGGACGACGAACGAGTGTCCCCGCTTCTTCAGGTGGTAGCCGACGGAGAGCCCGGCCTGACCACCGCCGATGATGACTGTCTCGTATCGTTCGACGTGTTTCATCGTGGTGCCTCCTTTTTCATCGCTGCAGACGACCATAGGAGGGTTCGGTCCCCACGACATCGCTCCGATTCACCAACTTGCGTGGCCGAGGGCGTGGTCATTTCTGACCACTCGACGGCGCTAGACGAGCTTGTGCTCGAAGGCGAAAGCCGTCGCCGCGGTGCGCGAAGAGACGCGGAGTTTTGCGTAGATGTTCTGCAGATGCCTCGCGACGGTGTGCTCGCTGATGACGAGTGTTGCGGCGACCTCGCGGTTGCTCTTCCCCGAGGCGACAAGCCGCAGGACCTCGAGCTCGCGCTCCGACAGCCCGTAACTCGCGCCTGACCGGGAGGATAGGCGCGCCAGATCCGGAGCGGCTCCGAGACGTTCGAACAGCTCTCGGGCGGCCTCGAGCTCGAGCATGCCTGCTTCGTCGTCTCCGAGGGTGCTGCATGCTTTCGCGATCAGCTCGCGGGCGCGCGCGACCTCGTAGGGCGCGTCGAGCTCGAGCCAGATGCGCTGAGCATGGCGCAATCTCGCAAGCGCCGACGGAGCGTCGCCCTCGGCGAGAGATACCGCCCCTTCCGTATGGGCGACGATCGCGTTCAGCATTGCGCTTTCGTAGCGCTCCGCGAGTTCGCGGAGCTCCAGACACGCGGTGCGCGCTTCCTCGACCCGGCCTGCGGCGAGAGCGATCTCGGCCCGGGCCGGGAGGAGCGCCGCCCGCTTGAGCGGCTCCGTGACTTCGGCGTTCGCGCGACGGATGGCGGTGAGCGCGGCTTCGGTCTTTCCCTCCGCGAGGCGAAGCTGCGCGAGGCCGGGCTGAGGTTCCCAGCCGAAGCGGCTCGCCTCTCGGTATGCGTCCGCGGCGGCGTCGAAGTCGCCCTGGAGCCGAAGCAGCTCCGCTTGGCGGTAGTGCGCGACGCCCACTGCGGGATTCTTGGTCTCTACGAACCTCCTCCCCGCGAGACGCGCCTGCTCGAGCGCATCCGTCCATGAGCCGCCCAGCTGCAGGATCTCGGCGCGGTGCACGAGGCAGCGCCCGGTGAACGCGACGAGCTCGGGTTGCTTCTCCTTCCACTCGGTCAGGGCCTGCGTCCACTGGCGGGCGCGAGCGACCTCGAAGGCGTCCGAGCACGCCAGGATGACGCCGCAGTAGACGATGCCCGACGACGAACGGCCAAAGCTCTTGCGTCGTCACCACGACCATCGACTCGTCGAGGAGCGCAAGACCCTCGCGAACGCGACCCGCCTTCACCAGCATGTGGCCCTCAGCGTGCAAGGCCATCGCGAAGAGGTCGCGATCGCCGAAGCGTTCCCCGATTGCCGCCGCCTCGCGCGCGACCGCAGCAGCCTGTGCGAAATCTCCCGCTGCCTCATGTTGGAAGACGAGCGGGATCAGCAGAAGCCCGTGTTCCGCGGTCTGCTCGGGCCACGTCTCGAGGAGCCGTTGCGCTCGGCCGAGCCACCCTGTTGCCGGCCCGATGAGCCCTCGGTACGCGAGGTTCATCCCGATCCACGTCGCCGACCGCGCTGCGCGCAACGTCTCGCTGCGCTCCGTGTAGAGGTGATGCGCTCGCTCGAGGCTCGCGACCGACTCGTCATCGCGGGCGAGCATCAGCGACGACATCGACAGTAGCTCGAGATCTTCGGGGGCGAGCGGCTCGGCCTCGTCTGCCTGGACGAACGCGTCGTGCGCAGCGAGCCAGGAGGACTCGGCGTACGCGGCGCGGGCGCGCTCGAGGTCGGACTGGAGCGTGCTCATCGCCGTCATCTTGCAGCAGGTCTATCGGCGGCGCCGCCGACCGCTCACGCGTCAGGTTCCCACTGACGCGGATCGTGCGCACGGCCGGGTCGGCTTAGGATGCCGGCGTGGATCAAGGCGATCAGCGGCGGGTGCGTCTCGAGAACTGGGCCGCGATGGCGGTCGGCTGGGAGCGAGCGCGAGAGGAGCGCGAGCGGGTGGGCGCGCCCGTCACCGACTGGCTCGTGCGGGAGCTTGCGCCGAAGCCGGGCGAGGTTGTCCTCGAGCTCGCGGCCGGTCAGGGGGACGTGGGGTTCGCGGTTGCGGTTCTGCTGGGTGAGAGCGGACGGCTGATCTCGAGTGACTTCAGCCCGGCGATGCTCGAGATCGCGCGCCGGCGTGGGGAGGGGCTCGGCCTCACGAACGTCGAGTTCCGGGAGCTCGACGCCGAGGATCTCGATCTCGCAGAGAGCTCCGTTGACGGCGTCGTTTGTCGCTGGGGCTACATGCTGATGCCGAATCCGGCGATTGCGCTCGGCGAGACGCGGCGGGTGCTGCGCGAGGGCGGGCGGCTTGCGTTTGCCGTCTGGGGAAGCGGTGATCGCAACCCGTGGATCTCGGTTGCGGGCCGGATCCTCGTCGCGCACGGCCAGGTGCCGCCTCCCGATCCGGGCGAGCCGGGGATGTTCGCGCTCGCGAACAAGGAGGAGTTGCGTGCGCTGGTAGAGGACGCCGGTTTCGCAAATGTGCAGATCGACGACGTGCCGGTCCAAAACGACTACTGCGACGTCGACGAGTACGTCCGCCGCGCTAACGAAATGGGTGGCGTGTTCTCGCGGGCTTGGACGGCCGCGCCGGAGGACCAACGCGAGGCGATGACGGCGGAGCTCCGCGACGCCTTCGAGCCTTACGCGGTCGACGGCGGCTACGAGCTGCCGGGACTCGCGATCTGCGTCCTCGCACGTTGACCGAGGGGTCACGAGGCGCCGAAGGTGTTGAAACCTCGTCCGGAGCCGTCGATGTTGGCACATCTGAACAGCCTCTCAGGTAAAATGAACCGCGATGGCTCACGGAGCAGACGGCCGCCACACACCGCCCGCGTCAATCGACGCGGGAACCGCGCGCGACGTTGCGCAAACGATGCAAGCGCTCGCGACGCCCAGCCGCGTGCGCATTCTCGCCCAGCTCCGCGACGCGCCGAGGTCTGTCAACGACCTCGCCGAAGCGATCGGCATGGAGCCATCGGCCGTCTCCCACCAGCTTCGCCTGCTCCGCCATCTCGGCCTCGTCGTCGGGGAGCGAAGCGGCCGCCGGATCATCTACGCACTCCACGACACACACGTCGCCGTCCTGCTCGAGGAAGCCGTCTACCACGTCGAACACGTCCGCCTCGGCGCGATCGACCGAGCGAGGCGCGCGCCATGAGCCACCATCACACACGCCGCCGAGACGTCCGGCGCCGCGAAACGATCGGGCGGACCATCACACGATCACGAGCACGACCACGAGGAGCACGGCCACTCCCACGGCCTCGTCGATCGCTCGATTCTCCGCTCCCGTGCCGGGGTCAAGGCGGTCGCCGCGAGCCTTGCGATCCTCGCGACTGCCGCGTGCGTGCAACTCGCGATCTTCGCGCTCTCACACTCGGTCGCGCTCCTGGCCGACCTCGTCCACAACTTCGGCGATGCCCTGACGGCGATCCCGCTCGGGATCGCGTTCTTTCTGCGCAGCGTTCGCGGAGAGCGACTCGCCGGGCTCGCCGTCGTTCTCGCGATCTTCGTCTCCGCCTGCGTCGCGCTCTACGTGACGATCCAGCGCTTCGTCCACCCGCAGCACCTGACGCACCTGTGGGTGCTGGCAGCGGCGGGGATTGTTGGCTTTGTCGGGAACGAGCTCGCGGCGCGGGTGCGCCTGTCGGCGGGGCGGCGGCTCGGGAGCGCTGCAATGACCGCAGACGGAAACCATGCTCGCGTCGACGGTTTCGTTTCGCTCGCCGTCGTCGCGAGCGCGATCGTGGTTGCGCTCGGCGCGCAGATCGCCGACCCGATCATCGGCCTCGCGATCACCCTCGTGATCCTCAAGATCACCTGGGACTCCTGGAACATCGTCCGGCGCGCCGAGATCGACCTCGAGCACATCGACGACGACCACCCGCACGAACACGACTGATTCGGGTCAGCAGGCGTCGCAGCAGCCCTCGCCACGCCAGCTCGACCGCCCTTCCTGAACGGCGATCCCGGCGATCACGAGGGCTGCGAGCGGGTCGGCCCACCACCAGCCGAGGAGCGCGTTGGCGCCGAGGCCGAGGAGCAGCGCGAGCGACAGGTAGGCGCACAGCTGTGTCTGTCCCGCCTCCTTGACAGCCGCGGCCGAGTGCAGTCCGGTGCCGACGCGGCGCTTCGCCGCCGCGAGCAGCGGCATCGTTGCCGCGGTGACGACGGCGAGAGCGATCCCGACCCAGCTCACCCCCGGATGATCGCCGCTCGCGAGCGCGCGCACAGCCTGGACACCGACGTAGGCGGCGAGCACGAAGAACGTGCCCGCGATCAGAAGCTGGGCTCGCCGTTCCGCCGACTGCGAGCCGCGACGGCCGCCGGTGAACAGCCAGACGACGACCAGCCCGGCGAGGGCTTCGATCAGGCTGTCCGCGCCGAAGCCGATCAGCGCGATCGAGCCCGCGGCGATCCCCGCGCCGACCGCAATCGCGAACTCGACCACATGCCAGGCGATCCCGCCCCAGGCGAGCATGCGCGCCCGGCGCTCGAGCCTGTTCCGCTCGAACGACGGCCGGATCGTTCCGAGTTGGACGAGGCCGACGCCTTGGTCAGACACGACCCACCCGGAGCGCCAAAACGGAGGTGACCAGCGCTCGGCCCTCCTCGGTCAGGGCGTACATCATCATCTTCTCCTCGCGGCGTGAGCGAACAAGACCGGCCGTCCGCAGGGCCCGGACGTGAGAACATCCTAACGGACGTTCGAACGATCCTGGCCCCGTAAGCACCGACCACGGTGTGGAGGAGCGGAGCTCGAGGTCGAGAACACCGCGACGAGCGTGTCGTCCGCGAACTCAATCGAAGCCGCCACCGACCTCGAGCATCGGCGTGCGCAACTGCACGGCGCCTTCGGCAACGACGCATTCGGCCGGATAGCCGAGAAGGCCGCAAGGTTCTTCGGGACGCCGCAGTACATCGTCGGGCAGACCGTTGCCGTCCTCTTCTGGGTCGTGCTGAACTCGACCCAGCTGCACCTCGGCTTTGCGTGGGACGTCTACCCGTTCATCGCCCTCAACCTGCTCTTCTCACTCCAGGCTGCATACGCCGCCCCGCTCATCCTGCTCGCCCAAACGCGGCAGGCGGACCGGGACAAACTGCACACCGAGCGGATGGAGAAAGCTCACAGCCGGCTCGAACATGCGGCGAAAACAGAAACGGACAAGCTCCTCGAGCTCCTTCAGTCGAACACCAATCTCACAGAGCAAGACAAGGAGCTGACCCAACACGTCGCTGACCTGACGAGGGAGATCCACGCGCTTCTGACCAAGCAGGCCGGACGCTGAAGGCGTACCTGCACAATGGATCGGACATGAAGGCCGAAAGTCCAACCACTCCCGAGCGGACCGACTTCATCCGCGAGATCGTCGCCGCCGACGTGCGCGAGGGCCGAGTGACCGAGGTCGTGACCCGCTTCCCGCCCGAGCCGAACGGGTACCTGCACCTCGGGCACCCGAAGTCGATCGCGCTCAATTTCGGGATCGCCGAGGAGTTCGGCGGCCATTGCAACCTGCGCTTCGACGACACGAACCCGATCAAGGAGGAGCAGGAGTACATCGACGCGATCCAGCGCGACATCCGCTGGCTCGGGTTCGACTGGGGCGAGCATCTCTACTACGCCTCGGACTACTTCCACCAGTTCTACGACTGGGCCGTCGACCTCATCGAGGCCGGGAAGGCGTACGTCGACGACCTCTCGGCCGACGAGATCCGGGAGTACCGGGGCACGTTCACCGCGCCCGGAAAGAACAGCCCGTGGCGCGAGCGGCCGGTCGAGGAGAGCCTCGACCTGTTCGAGCGCATGCGCGCCGGGGAGTTCCCGGACGGCGCCCGGGTCCTCAGGGCAAGGATCGACATGACCTCGCCCAACCTGAACCTGCGCGACCCGGTGCTCTACCGGATCCTGCACGCGACCCACCCGCGGACCGGCGACGACTGGTGCATCTATCCGTTGTACGACTTCGCCCACGGCCAGTCCGACGCGATCGAGGGCGTCACGCACTCGATCTGCACGCTCGAGTTCGAGGACCACCGGCCGCTGTACGACTGGTTCATCGAGAACCTGCCGGTGCCGTCGCACCCGCACCAGTACGAGTTCTCCCGCCTCAACCTCACCTACACCGTCCTCTCGAAGCGCTTCCTCGGCCGGCTCGTGAGCGAGGGATACGTTCGCGGCTGGGACGACCCGCGGATGCCGACGGTCGCGGCCCTGCGCCGGCGCGGGTTCCCGCCGCAGGGAGTGCGCGAGTTCCTGGACATGGTCGGCGTCGGAGGGAAGGGCCAGAGCGCCGTCGAGATCGAGATGCTCGAGTACGCGGTCAGGGACGTGCTGAACCGGGAGGCGCTCCGACGCTTCGCCGTCCTGCGACCGCTCAAGATCGTGATCGAGAACTACCCGGAGGGCCAGGTCGAGGAGATGGACGCCGTCAACAACCCCGAGGATCCCGGGGCGGGCACTCGCAAGGTGCCGTTCTCACGGGAGCTCTGGATCGAGCGCGACGACTTCATGGAAGACCCGCCGAACAAGTTCTTCCGCCTCGCCCCCGGCCGCGAGGTTCGGCTCCGCTACGCCTACTTCGTGACCTGCACCGATGTGGTGAAGGACGAGAGCGGCGAGATCGTCGAGCTCCGCTGCACCTACGACCCGGAGACACGCGGCGGCGACTCGCCGGACGGCCGCCGGCCCAAGGCCACGTTGCACTGGCTCTCGGCCGGTCACGTCGTGCCCGCCGAGGTCCGCCTCTACGACCGCCTCTTCACCCGCCCCGACCCCGGCGCCGACGGCGATCTCTTCGCCGACATCAACCCCGACTCCGAGACGGTGCTCTCCGACTGCTTCGTCGAGCCCGCGGTCGCCGAGCTGCCGGTCGGAGAGACCGTGCAGTTCGAGCGTCTCGGCTACTTCTGCCCGGATCCCGACTCGACCTCGGGGCGGCTCGTCTTCAACCGCACGCTCGGCCTCAAGGACACCTGGGCCAAGCTCCAGGCGCTAGTCGAGCACTACGCCGGAACCCGGCTCGACCGAGCCGATCCGTGCGAGCAGAAGATCGCGCTCGGCCGCCGCCTGCTCGAGACCCTGGGTGCGCGACTCGGGCATGGAGACCAGGAGCCCGCCGGCCGTCTGCGGGTCGAACGCGATCGCAACCTGGGCCTCGGAGGCGCCGCCGATCGTGAGCGCGCCCCCGACGTAGTCGCGGTTTCTCCGGTCGCCGCCCGTGCGGATGCCCTGGTCGGCGAGCTCCAGGGCGCCCGGAAGCACCGGGAGGCTCGCGGCGTCGATGCGGAGCGCGACGCCGCTTCGGCTTGCGACCTCGTAGGCGTGGCCGATCAGGCCGAACCCCGTCACGTCGGTGACCGCGTTCGGCTCGAAGAGCCGCAGCAGATCGGCCGCGGCGGCGTTCAGCTCCTGCATCCAGCGCACCGCCTCGGTGAGGTCGGCACGGGCGTGCACGAGGAGGCCCGTCCCGAGGGGCTTCGTGAGGTAGAGGGCGTCGCCGGCCTTCGCGCCGGCCTTCGTCCAGATCCGGTCGGGATCGACCGTCCCGACGACGGCAAGTCCGTACTTCGGCTCCTCCTCGCGGAGCGTGTGGCCTCCGGCCAGCACGCCTCCGGCCTCGGACACCTTGGCCGCCGCGGCCGAGAAGATCGCCCGGACGGCCTCGCCCGGGAGCGACTCGGGGAAGGACGCAATCGAGAGCGCGACCAGCGGCCGTCCTCCCATCGCGAACACGTCGTTGAGCGCGTTGGTTGCGGCGATCGCGCCGAACGTCGCCGGGTCGTCGACGATCGGCGGGAAGAAGTCGAGCGTGAACACGAGCGCACGCTCGTCGTCGAGCCGGTAGACGGCAGCGTCGTCTGACGGCGCGAGGCCGATGAGGAGATCCGGGTCGGCGTTCGGCGCGAGCCCCGCGACGAGATCCTGCAGGAGCGCCGCCGAGTACTTCGCCGCGCAGCCGCCGCAGCTGACGAGCTCCGTGAGACGCACCTCGGTCGCCGGGACCGACATTCCTACACTCTAGGGGTGGAACGGCGTCAGCTGCCCTCGGTCGACCGCCTCGCCCGCTCGCCCGGGCTCGCGCACCTGCCGCACGCAGCGGCGGTCGCGGCCGCCCGCGAGGCGCTCGCGGAGGCCCGCGAGGAGATCGAGGCCGGGGAGGACCCCGGCGACGTCGCCGACAGGGCCGCCACGCTCGCGGCGCGCGTCGAGGCGCCGAGGCTCCGGCGCGTCGTCAACGCCACCGGGGTCGTCCTGCACACGAATCTCGGCCGAGCTCCCCTCGCGCCCGCCGCTCTCGAGCGGATCCGCGAGACCGCGGGCTACTCGAACCTCGAGCTCGACCTGACCGACGGGCGGCGCGGGTCCCGCCACGATCTCCTCGCCGCGATCCTTCGCCGTCTGACCGGCGCCGAGGACGCGGTCGTGCTCAACAACAACGCCGCGGCGATGCTGCTCGTCCTCACCGCAATCGCCCAGGGTCGCGAGGCCATCGTCTCGCGCGGCGAGCTGATCGAGATCGGCGACGGATTCAGGATCCCCGACGTCCTCCGTACCTCCGGCGCCCGCCTCGTCGAGGTCGGCACCACGAATCGCACCCGCGCCGCCGATTACGAGGCCGCCGTCGGGGAGGACACGGCCCTGCTCCTTCGCGTGCACCAGTCGAACTTCCGGACGGTCGGGTTCGCCGAGCGGCCGTCGACCGCCGAGCTCGCGGCGGTCGCGCGCCGGCACGAGCTCCCGCTCCTCGACGACCTCGGCTCGGGCAGCCTGCTCCCGCTCGCAGACGAGCCGCTCGCCCGGGACTCGCTCGCCGCCGGCTCCGACCTCGTCGCCTTCTCCGGGGACAAGCTGCTCGGCGGGCCTCAAGCGGGGATCGTCTGCGGCAGCGCAGACCTCGTCGGCCGGCTGCGCCGCCACCCGCTTCAGCGGGCCCTTCGCCCCGACAAGCTCGCCCTGGCCGCCCTGGAGGGGACGCTTCTTCTCTACCTCGACCCCGCGCGGGCCCTCGAGGAGGTTCCCGTGCTCAGGATGCTCCACGAGCCGCTCGACCGCGTCAGGGCGAGAGCAGAGACGCTCGCGCAGCTCACCGGCGGCGAGACCGTCGAGTCGAGCGGCCGGGTCGGCGGAGGCGCGCTTCCGCTCCACGAGCTCCCGAGCTTCGCCTGCGCGTTGGAAGAAGGGCTCGCGGCGGAGCTGCGCTCGGCGCCGACGCCGGTCGTGGCACTCATCCGCGACGGCCGCACGCTTCTCGACTGCCGGACGATCTCGGACGCCGAGGTCGCCGACGTCGCGGAAGCCGTCGCATCCTGCCGCGGATGAGGCGACTCACCCTCGGCACCGCCGGTCACATCGACCACGGCAAGACCAAGCTCGTCGAGGCGCTCACCGGGATCGATACCGACCGCCTGCCGGAGGAGCAGCGGCGCGGCATCTCGATCGTGCTCGGGTACGCCGAGCTCGTGCTCCCCGACGGGACTCACCTCTCCGTGGTCGACGTCCCGGGTCACGAGCGGTTCGTCCGGACGATGGTCGCCGGCGCGACAGGCGTCGATCTGTTCCTGCTCGTCGTGGACGCGCGTGAGGGGCCCAAGCCGCAGACGCTCGAGCACCTCCGCATCCTCCGGCTGCTCGGCGTCGACAACGGGGTCGTCGCAGTCACGAAGATCGACGCAGCGGACACGGAGCAGGTCAGGGCGACTTGCGCTGCCGCCGCCGAGCTCCTGCCGGATAACGAGATCATCCCGGTCAGCGCGCTTCGGCGCCTCGGGCTCGAGGAGCTCGTTGGAGCGCTCGAACGGGCTGCCGCCCGCGCTCGCCCGCGCTCGCCGGCCGGGACGGCGCGCTTCTACGTCGACCGCTCCTTCAGCCTCGCGGGCGCCGGCCCGGTTGTCACCGGCACCCTCTGGTCGGGCACGGTCTCACCCGGTGACCGGCTCGACGTGCTCCCGGCCGGGTTCGAGGTTCGGGTGCGGAGCGTGCAGGTGCACGGAGAGGCGGTCGACCGCGCCGAGGCGGGCAGCCGGGTCGCCCTCGCGGTCGTGGCCGAGCGGCGCCGGCGCCCCTCGGTCGGCGACGCGCTAGTTGCGCCCGGAAGCCTCGAGCCGACCTACCGGGTCGACGTCGTTCTCGAAGAGGCCGACGAGCTCAACTCGCCGGCCCCGGTCACCGTCTGTCACGGAACGTCGGCGGTTCCGGCCCGGCTGCTGCGCGCCGACACGAGTCATGCACAGCTACGGCTCGAGCGGCCGCTCGTCGTCGCGCCGGGCGACCGCGTCGTCCTCCGGCAGGAATCCACCGTCGGCGGGGGCCTCGTGATCGACTCGGCCCCGCCGCGAAGCCTCGATCCCGACCGGCTCGACCGCATCGAGCGGGGCGACCTGTCGGCGGTCGTCGACGCTCCCGTCGCCGTCGACGAGCTGGCGAGGCGGTTCCAGCTCGACGAGCGACAGCTCGACGCATCGTTGAACGGCGTCGTTCGCGCGGGGTCTTACGTGCTCTCGCAGCCGTGGCTTGCCGCGACGAGGGCGAAGGTCGAGGCGGCCCTGAGCGCCCGGGAGGCCGAGGTCGATCCCGGCCTTCCCGTGTCGGCGCTCCTACCGCGCGAGCCGTGGGCGGCAGACGTCGTGCCGCTGCTCGGCCTCGACGAGCACGAGGGAAGGCTGTACCTGCCGGGACGGCGCCCGAGCTCGGGCGAGCGCGCCGACTCGGTCGCCGCACCCGCGGAGGGCATTGCGCCCTTCCCCGTCGAAGACCAGAGCCTCGCCCGGCAGCTCGAGCGTGAAGGGCGGCTCGTCGTGATCGGAGGCGGGCTCGCGCTCTCCCCATCAGCCTACGAGCATCACAAGGCCACCGTGGTCGACGAGTGCACCCGGGCCGGGACGATCTCGCTCGCGCGCTTCCGCGACCTCTCCGGCCTCTCGCGCCGCACCGCGCAGCTCGTCCTGGAGCGCTTCGACTCCGACCGCGTGACCCTCCGGGTCGGCGACGCCCGCCGGCTGAGGCGCAGGTAGAACTGACCCCGGAGCGGCGGGGCCCGGTGGCCCAGCCGGCCTTCAAAGCCGGTCAGGTCGTGTAACCCACGGCTGCGTAGGTTCGACTCCTACGCCGCTCCGTCGAACTTGCCCCACGGTAGGCTGACTCTCATGGTCGCCCCGTTCGAGGAGATGCGGGCGCTCGTGTCCACGACACCGGACCCCGACGCGCGGCTCGCGCCGTACCTCGAGAAAGTGCGTACACGCGCCTACACCGTCACCGACGCGGACGTGGAGGCCCTCGAGCACGCCGGGCTCACCGAGGACGAGATCTTCGAGGCGACCGCCACCGTTGCGATGAGCGAGGGGCTGCGGCGGCTCGACGCGGCGCTCTGTCGTGAGGCACTCGATCGAGTGAGGCTTTCGGTCGTCGATCAGCGGGCACGCGCCCGCCGAGGCCGCGCGGCTCGCGGCGATCCGCGTGCGCAGCGGTCACGAGCCGCTCGGCGTGGTCAAGACGCTGCTCTACCGGCCCGAGATCTTCGGGGCGCCCTTCTGCGACGCGCTCGAGACGGCGATGCGCGGGCCGTCGGAATGGAGCCCGGGCGAGCGCGAGCTCTTCGCGGCGTTCACGTCGCGTCTGAACCAGTGCCTCTTCTGAACAGGCTCCCACGGCGCGGTCGCGTCGTACGCGCTCGGTAAGGAAGTCTGGGACGCGATCGAAGCCGACTGGCGGACAGCGCCCGTGCGCCCGGAGCTCGCCGCGACGCTCGTCTTCCTCGAGAAGATGACGCTGCGCCCCGACGAGCTCGTGCCGGCTGACGCCGCGGCGGTGCGGGCGGCGGGAGTCTCGGACGCCGCGCTCCGTGACGCCGCCACCGTCTGCGCGCTCTTCAGCATGATCGTCCGCTTCGCCGACTCGCTCGGGTGGGACGTCCCCTCGCCGGAACGGCTCGCCGCACGTGCGCCCGCGATGCTCGAGGGCGGCTACGCCCTGGACGCCATCGGCAAGCGCTAGTGGTCTGACTGACCCTAGTCGCCTGCGCCGGTCGGGGTGACGCGTTCGATACGGCGGTCGGGAACGAGCCAGACGCACGCGATACCGATGTAGATCGCGGTCGAGAACCACGGCAGCCAGGCCGACGCTGCGATTGCGACGGCGTAGCCCACGATCGAGAGCTTGCCTTTCCAGTCGTCCCCGATCGCCCGCGCGAGCGGCGAATCGGGCGCGTGGTGCGCGAGCAGCGAACGGGTGAGGATCGTGAAGGCGATCGCGGACCCGAGCAGCACCACGCCGTAGAAGCCGACGGGAGCGCTGTCTCCCAGATGGGGCCCGAGCCACGCGGCTGCAAGCGGGGTCAAGGAGAGCCAGAACAGCAGGTGCGCGTTCGCCCAGAGGACGCCTCCTCCGATCCGCTCGACCACGTAGAGCAGGTGGTGGTGGTTGTTCCAGTAGATCGCGATGAAGACGAAGCTGAGCAGGTACACGCCGAGCTTCGGGACGAGCGGCCGCAGGTCGTTCCAGTGGTCGCCGACGGGCGCGTGCAGCTCGAGCACCATGATCGTGATCAGGACGGCGATCACGCCGTCGCTGAAGCTCTCGAGGCGCCGGGTGCTCAACTCGGTCGCCGACGTTATCCGAGTAGCGTCCGCCGAGGTGCGGATACGGGACCGCCTGGACGAGCGAGACCTCGTCGCCGAGCTCCGGCTCGCGATCAAGATGACCGGCGCATCCGTGCTCGCCTGGTGGCTCGCGACGCTCGCCGGCGAGCCGAGGCCCATCTTCGCCGCGCTGATCCCGTTCGTCGCGATGAGCGGAGATCCGTTCGCCTCGGTGAGCGTCTCGGTCGAGCGAGTCCTCGGCGTGTTCGTGGGCGTCGCTCTCGGCGCCGCCGTCCTCCGCCTTCACATCGGCCTCCTCGGGACGGTCGCTCTTGCAGTCGCGGCCGGGACGCTCGTCGGCATCCTCCTACGGGTCGGGAGCACGCCGAACGTCGAGCCGGCCGTCTCCGCACTCTTCCTGGTCGCGTTCGGAGCGGCGAGTACGTTCCACTCCGGCTTCGCCCGTCTCTGGGAGACCGCCATCGGCGCCGGCGTGGCGATCCTCGTCTCCGCCTTCGTCTGGCCTCCCGACCCCGTGCGCGAGCTCGAGCACCGCATCCGGAGGCTGAGGCAGGAGCTCGGGAGCGATCTCGCCTCGATCGCCGAGGACCTTTCGACGGGGAGCGGCGTGGTCGCCGAGCGCCTCGACGACGTTCGCGCGCGCTCCCAGGAGGTGGTGCGCGACTTCTTCGACCTCGACCGTGCCCGCCGTGCGCTTCGCTGGAACCCGCTCCGGCGCAAGGACATCACGGCGTTCGCCGGCCTCGAGTCCCGCATCCGGCTCGCGGGCCGGCTCTACCGCCACACGCGGTCGATCGCCCGCGACATCGTCGACGCCCGGACGCTGCCAGGATCGCCGAGCGGCAAGGAGCTCGCTGCAGCGACCCGGGATCTCGCCGAGGCCGCGGACCACGAGCTGAGGGGCGAGCCCGGCGGCCAGGCGCTCGCGCGCGCCGGATCGAAGCTGAGAGCGGTGGAGGCGCGGACGGAGGACGCGCTGGTCATCCGGGCACAGCTCCGCCAGATGCTCGAGGATCTCGAGGCCGGGATTCCGACGCGGTGACGAGCTACGCCACGAGGGAGTGCACGAACTCGACGATCCCCCCGGTCGGCGCGCCCGGAGTGAACACCTCCGCGACCCCGAGCGACTTCAGCTCCGCGATGTCGTCGTCGGGGATCGTCCCGCCGACGATCACGGCGATCTCGGCGTCCTGCTCCCGTAGCAATGCGAGGATCCGCGGCACGAGGGTCATGTGGGCGCCGGAGAGGATCGAGATGCCGATCGCGTCGACGTCCTCCTGGATCGCCGCCGCGACGACCTGCTCGGGAAGCTGGTGGAGCCCCGTGTACACGACCTCGACCCCGCCGTCGCGCAACGCACGCGCCACGACCTTCGCGCCGCGGTCGTGCCCGTCGAGGCCGACCTTCGCGATCAGGACGCGCGGAACCCGCTTCGCCTGAGCCATGGTCGAATCGTATGCACCTGATGCCCCGATGCGAGATGATGGGGCGGCCGAAGGTGTGAGTAGGTCGACCGCCCCACTTCTTAGACGCCGGCGGAAGATGGGGGATAGCAGGATGGCCGAGCCTGCCTCGGGTCCGCAAGACTTCCGACTCAGCTACGCAAGAGGAGGGGGAGATGGCTACAGCGGCTTCATCTGCGCAGCTTCCTGCGCTCTCGACGCACCAGCGGGACGAGACGGGACGCGAGCTCCAGGCGGTGCTCGTCGACCTGGTGGATCTCTCGCTGCTCGGCAAGCAGCTCCACTGGTCGGTCGTCGGGCCGCACTTCCGTTCGGTCCATCTTCAGCTCGACGAGCTGGTCGACTCGTGGCGCGACCTCGGCGACACCGTCGCCGAGCGGGCGGTCGCTCTCGGTGTGATCCCGGACGGGCAGTCCGGTGCGGTCTCCGCGGCGTCCGAGATCGCTCCGGTCGAGCGGGCGGCGATGGAGGACCGGATCGTCGTCCGCGAGCTCGCGCACCGCGTGGCCGAGGTCAGCGAGCGCGTGCGCGCGAAGCTCGACCGGGTCGGCGAGCTCGACCTCGCCTCCCAGGACGTCCTGATCGAGGTCCTGCGGGCCCTCGAGCAGCAGCAGTGGATGCTCCGGGCGCAGTTCGGAGCCGAGTGATGGCACCGATCTCTCGCGGCTTCGAGGGCCGGCGGCGGTCCGAGGCCGACAGCGCACGTGTCCCGCCCGGCCAGTACGTCATCGACGAGTTCCCCGTGCTCTCGGCGGGACCGACGCCGCACGCCGATCTCGCCACGTGGAGCTTCCAGATCCGCGGCGAGGTGGACGAGCCGCGGAGCTGGAGCTGGGACGAGCTCACGGCGCTGCCCAACGAGACGGTGACCCGCGACATCCATTGCGTGACGAAATGGTCGAAGCTCGACACCGACTGGACCGGGGTGTCGCTCGACACGCTCCTCGACGGCGTCGAGACGACCGCCGAGTACGTTCTGGCCTGGTCCGACGGCGGGTACACGACGAACCTGCCGCTCGAGGACCTGCGTGGCGGAAAGGCGTGGGTGGCCTTCGACTACGACGGGGAGCCGCTCGACCCCGAGCACGGCGGGCCGGCGCGGCTGCTCGTGCCGCACCTCTACTTCTGGAAGAGCGCCAAGTGGGTGCGCGGCATCGAGTTGCGCGCCGACGACGAGCCCGGCTTCTGGGAGGGCTACGGGTACCACAACTACGGCGATCCGTGGCTGGAGCAGCGGTACGCGGGAGACTGAGCTGGGAGGTCGCGACGGTGACCGCGCTCGTCGACGAGACGCCGCGGGTACGGAGCATCGCCCTCGATCTGCCCGGCCGCGAGCGGCACCGTCCCGGCCAGCATGTCGACGTGCGCCTCACCGCCTCTGACGGCTACCAGACCCAGCGGAGCTATTCGATCGGCTCGGCTCCCGAGGACGAGCAGCTCCTGCTGACCGTCGAGCGGCTCGACGACGGCGAGGTGTCCCCGTACCTCACCGAGGTGCTCCAGGGCGGCGACGGGGTCGAGCTGCGCGGCCCGATCGGAGGCTGGTTCGTCTGGGACGAGTCCCTGGGCGGGCCGCTCCTGCTCGTCGCCGGAGGGTCCGGCATCGTGCCGTTCCGCGCGATGCTCCGCCACCACCGCGCCGTCGAGAGCACGGTTCCGGTACGCCTGATCTTCTCCGCCCGGACGCTCGAGGACGTGATCTACCGCGAGGAGCTGGTGCGCCTGTCCGAGGAGAATGAGATCGAGCTCGTCGTGACGCTGACGCGAGAGCAGCGCGACGGCTGGCGCCACGGCCGCATCGACCGCACCCTGCTCGAGGAGGTGTCGTGGGCGCCCGCCGAGAGCCCGCACGTCTACGTCTGCGGCCCGACGGCGTTCGTGGAAGCCGCCGCCGAGGCACTCGTCGGCCTCGGGCACGATCCCTCTAGGATCCGCACCGAGCGATTCGGAGGGAAATGAGCATGCAGGACGGCGGATGATCGCGGTTGACGGGAACGCGATCGGCGGCGCGCTCTACGAGGCCTACGGCCACGAGATGACGGCCGCGATGGGCGTCTGCCGCTTCTGCGGCGCCTCCGCCCACGTCGCCGAGCTGGTCGTTTACGAGACCGCCGCTGGTGCCGTCGCCCGCTGCCCGAGCTGTGGGAACGTCCTGATCGTGGCGGTGGTCAGGCGCGGCGAGACGCTCGTCGACGCGAGTGGCCTCGCCTCTCTCGAGACGATGCCGTGACGAGGCCGCTCAAGATCGTGGGCCTCGGCGGCTCGCTGGCCGAGGTGTCGCGGAGCCGCGCCGCGCTTCGGGTCGCCCTCGCGGGCGCGGAGGAGACCGGCGCGGAGACCGAGCTCCTCGACCTGCGCGAGCTCGACCTGCCGATGTACTCGCCCGGGGCCGAGCCCGGGCCGGAGGCGACGCACCTGATCGAGGCCTGCTACTCCGCCGACGGGCTGCTCTGGTCGAGCCCGATGTATCAGGGGACGATCTCCGGTGCCTTCAAGAACGCTCTCGACTGGCTCCACGATCTCGGCACCCGCGAGCCGCCCTTCCTGTACGACAAGGTGATCGGCCTCCTGAGCGCAGCCGGCGGGACACAGGGGCTTCAGGCGGTGATCAGCATGGAGTTCGCGACACGCGCGCTGCGCGCCTGGGCCGTGCCGTACGTCGTGCCTGTCGCCGCCGCCTACCTCGTGTTCGACGTCGACGGCACGGTCAAGGACACCGGTGTCGAGGCTCAGCTGCGGACGCTCGGGATCGAGGTCGTGCGGGTCGCCGAGCTCTTCACCGGGGACGGGCTCCTGCACAAGGCCGACGAGTGCGAGAAGGCCGGCGAGCGGGTTGCCGCGGCAGTTGGGGCGTGACCGTGGCGAAGCTCACCGACGCACAGCGCGCCTTCATCCGCGAGCCGAACTACGCCGTCGTGACGACGCTCCGCGCCGACGGCTCGCCGCACTCGACCGTCGTCTGGGTCGACGAGGAGGACGGGAAGATCCTCTTCAACACGACGCTCCACCGAGCCAAGTTTCGTGATCTGGACAACGATCCGCGCGCGTCGGTCGTCGTCGTCGCGCCCGACGCCTACCACTGGGTCTCCGTGAGCGGTCCCGTCACGCTCACGACCGAGGGCGCGCTCGACGACATCGAGCGCCTCTCGTGGAAGTACGACGGCGTGGGCTTCCGGACGCTCGGCGAGGGCGAGGTTCGCGTGACGGTACGACTCGACCCGGAGCTGGTCACCACCTACAACGTCTGATTGCTCGGCAGAGGAACAATGCACGCTGCGACGAGGCTGCCCCTCTCTCTGGTGTGCGCCGCGGCGCTCCTGCTGCCTGGGGCCGGCTCGTCCGCGACGCGGTTCACGGCGCGCGGATCGCGATCTCAGGCGCCGGCTCCTCCACGGTGACGGCCGCGAGTGGAACGGCCACCGTCGAGCTCGCGCCCGGGCGGTACACGGCGACGGCGACCGCCGTCGGCTACGCGGACGCCAAGACCGCCTTCTTGGTCGCCCCGTAGTTTCGGAACCAACCCGCCGGGTACCCAGGTGCTCCACGGATGATCCGATGCTCTGGCTGCTTCTGCTGATCCTTCTGATCATCGCCATCGGAGGCGGAATTGTCGTCTCGAAGTTCCTGTTTCTTCTCCTGCTCGCCGTCCTGCTCGTCGCGGTCTTCGCAGGCGTCGGCAGAAGCACGGCCTAGTTTGCGCCCTGCGCGATACGGAAATACCGGTGGAATGGCACGGTCCATGCGCAGCCGGTCAACCCGCGAGCGCCCGCGCGCTCGGCTCGTGCCGCGCCGAGAGTGGGCCCGGGGGGCCCGAGAGGGGGGCGGGGGAGACCAGGCCCGCGCCTCCCTCGTGCTCTCGGCTAGCCGGTCCGAGCGACCGGTTTCGGACTGAGGTCGTCGGCGAGGTGGAGGAGTGCCCGGCGCAGCGCTGCGGGAGAGTCGACCGCGTAGCGAAGAGGCCCGGTGTCGTTTCGTCCCCGCAGGCGGGGCGCACCGACCTGGATCGCGACCGAGTCGGGCGGGAGCGCGTCGAACAGGTCGTCGTCGGTGAGGTCGTCGCCCGCGGCGAGGACCGCCCAGCCGGGAGCAGCGGTCGACTCGAGGTGCCGCATGTACACGCCCTTGTTCACGCCGCGAGCGCGGATCTCGATCACACGGTGGCCCGTGATGACCTCTGCCGGCAGGCCGGAGAGCGCCTGGCCGAGCGCGGCGAGAAGCTCGTGGGCGCGCCACTGCCCGTACTCCGGCTCGGCCTCGCGGTAGTGCCAGGCGACGCTCGTCTCCTTCCGCTCGACCGTGCTGCCGGGCACCTCCTCCGCCGTCCGTACGAGCAGTTCCTCGGCGGAGGGAAGCCACGAGAGGTCGACGTCGACCAGGCTTCGCCAGACTCCGTGCGGCTCACGGGCGAACGCCCCGTGCTCCGCGCAGAGGCTCACCGGCAGGTCGCCGAGCCAGGCGTCGAGAGAGGCACGGGTGCGGCCGCTCACGATGTGGACGTCGGCGCGCGGGAGCGCCGCGAGCCGCTCGAGGAGGTCACGGATCTCCGTGGTCGGAGCTGCGAGCACCGGATGCGTCACGAGCTCCCGCAGAGTTCCGTCGTAGTCGAGCAGGAACGTTCGCCGGCGAGCGCCCTCCAGCCGGCCTGCAATCTTGGCCTCTCCGGCCTCGTCGAGGCGGTCTGGGAAGTGCGGCTTGGGTTGAGCCGCGAAACGTCCAAGGCGCTCCAGGAACTCGCGGGCCCAGTTGCGGCTATCGAGCTCGAGCACGCGGTCGGTCATCAGCTCGAGCCGTCGTGTCCGCTCCGCCTCGTCGAGGGAGAGGGCCTGCAGGAGCCGCACTGCGAGGTCGCCCGCGTCCCACGGGTTCACGAGCAGCGCGCCCGGGAGGACCTGGGCGGCTCCGGCGAACTCGCTGAGGAGCAGCGTCCCGGTGTGGCCTCCGTGCGGACCAGGGCTGCCCTGGCAAAGCACGAACTCCTGTGCGACGAGGTTCATGCCGTCGCGGAGCGGCGTGACCATCATCACATCGGCGCGCCGGTACAGGGCGACGAGCTCGGCCATCGAGATCGAGCGGTGTACGTACTCGATCGGGGTCGTACCGAGCCTGCCGAACCGGCCGTTCAGGTGAGCGATCCGCTGCTCGATCTCGTCGCGCTTGGCGGTGTATTCGGGGCTCTCGAGGCGCGACGGAACGAGCACCTGGACCAGCGTCGTCGTCTCGGCCCGCTCCGGCTCGAGGTCGAGGACCCGCTCGAACGCGTCGATCTTCTCGGGGATCCCCTTGGTGTAGTCGAGCCGCTCGACGCCGAGGACGACCTGCCTGCCGCGGTAGCGCTCCTCCATCTCCGCCTGGATCTCCGCCGTCTCCGGGCTACCGAGCGTCGCGCGGAACGACTCGACGTCGATCCCGATCGGGAGGGCGCCGATCCCGACGACGCGGCCGTCGAAGTCGATCTGTTGCGGCCCGGACTCCATCCCGAGGATCCGCAGGCAGGCGGAGCGGAAGTGCCGGACGTAGTCGCCGGTATGGAAGCCGACGTAGTCGGCGCCGAGCATCCCGCGGAGGAGCTCTCGCCGCGTGGGAAGGAGGCGGTAGATCTCGGACGAGGGAAACGGCACGTGCAGGAAGAAGCCGATCGCGAGATCGGGCCGACGGGAGCGGAGCGCAGCCGGCAGCAGCGCGAGATGGAAGTCGTGGACCCACACGGTCGCTCCGCGGTCGGCGATGCCGGCGATCGTGTCCGCGAAGCGCTCGTTGACGGTGACGTAGCTCGACCACGCGTCGTCGGTGAAGCGCAGGCCGCCGATGAAGTAGTGGAAGAGCGGCCAGATCGTCTCGTTGCACATGCGCGCGTAATAGCCTTCGGCCTCGGCCTCGGTCAGGAACACAGGGAGGTTCCCTTCGTCGTGAAGCAGCGCAGTAACCACGCTCTCCGCGCTCTCGGGCACGGCGCTCCCCGGCCAACCGACCCACACGTGCGCCTCGGAGAGCCCGCGCAGCGCAGATACGAGGCCGCCGGCGCTCGGAGAGACGCGGGCCTCCCCGTCGTCGTCCAGCTCCACGGTCACGGGCAGCCGATTGCTGGCGATGACAAGCGACGACGCCCCCACGAACGTAAGGTACCCGGCGGAGCGTCGGGCTAAGCGCCGGCCATGAGAAACGGCAATCCTCAGCTCGGCGTCATCGGGAACTGCTCCTACCTGGCGCTGGTCTCGGGCGGTTCGATCGAATGGCTCTGCTGGCCGAGACCCGACTCGAGCTTCGTGTTCGGCCCGCTGCTCGACCGCGAGCGGGGCGGTGCGTTCACCGTCGAAGGCGTCGACGCGACCGAGATCGAGCACTCCTATCTCGAGAACACGAACGTGCTTCGCACCGTCTTCACCGGGCCGACAGGGTCGTTCGAGCTGATCGACTTCGCTCCGCGTTTCCAGCAGTACGACCGTGCTTTCAAGCCGTCGATGCTCGTCCGCATCTGCCGCCCGCTCTCCGGCGACCCCCGGGTGCGCATCGGCTGCCGGCCCGTCTACGACTACGGCCGGTTCGCGGCGCCGAGCTGGCGGGCATCGAACCACCTCGAGTTCACCGGTGTCGGCGCGCCGCTGCGGCTGACCACGAACGTTCCGCTCTCCTACGTCGAGGAGGAGCGGCCGTTTCTCCTCGACAGCGACTGCCATCTCGTGCTCACCTACGGCGAGCCGCTCGAAGCAGGACTCGAAGAGACGGCCGAGACCTTCCTCGAGCGGACCGTCGACCACTGGCGCGAGTGGATCAAGCGCACCCGCGTCCCGCGCGAGTACCAGCGCGAGGTGATCCGCTCGGCGCTCGTGCTGAAGCTCCACTCCTACGAGGACACCGGTGCCCTGCTCGCCGCGACGACGACGAGCCTGCCCGAGCATCCGGGCTCCGGGCGCACCTGGGACTACCGCTACTGCTGGCTCCGCGACGCGTACTTCACCCTCAATGCCCTCGAGCGGCTCGGCCACGCCGAGGAGATGGAGTTCTTCCTGCTCTTCCTCCGGAATCTCGCCGAGGAGCGGGAGGGCGAGCTCCTGCCCGTCTACACGATCAGCGGCGGTGGCGACGCGGAGGAGATCGAGCTGACCCACCTGTCCGGCTTCCGCGGGAACCGGCCCGTCCGGATCGGCAACCAGGCGTTCCACCATCTGCAGAACGACGTCTACGGCGAGATGATCCTGGCCGTCAGCCGGTTGATGATGGATGCGCGCTTCAGCGGCTCGATCGAGACGCCGCGGGCCGTCGAGCTCGTCGAGGAGCTGCTCGCTCAGATCGACCGGCGCCTCGACGAGGAGGATGCCGGCCCGTGGGAGCTTCGCGGCGTGAAGAAGCTCCACAGCTTCACCTTGCTCATGCACTGGGCCGGGGCGCGGCGCGCAGCCGAGATAGGCCAAGAGCTCGGCGACGAGCGGCTCGCGACGTGGGGCTCCGGTCTCGCGGACCACGCGAGGGCGCTGCTCGAGGAGCGCTGCTGGGACGACGCCCGCGGGGCGATCACCCAGGCGGCCGGCGAGTCGGCCCTCGACGCGTCGCTCCTGCTCGCGCTGCCGCTCGGGTTCCTGCTCGCCGACGACCCGAGGGCCACCTCGCACGTGCTCGCGACCCGCGATGCCCTGGGCACAGACGGGGGGCTGTTACACCGTTACACCGTTCCGGACGACTTCGGGAAGCCGCGGGCGGCCTTCACGGTCTGCTCGTTCTGGCTGGTCGAGGCGCTTGCCGCGATCGGACGGCGCGACGAGGCGTCGGAGCTCTTCGAGCGCCTCCTCGCGCTCGACAACGGCCTCGGGCTCTACAGCGAGGACATTCTTCCCGACACGTTCGAGCAGAGCGGCAACTTCCCTCAGACCTACAGCCACGTCGGCCTGATCAACGCCGCGTTCAAGCTCTCCCGCGGCTGGGATTGAGTCCTCCTTCGACCGGGTAGGAGGACACCGTGAGAGGCGGGGGAAGAGCCGAGATCGTGGTCGTCTTCGTGACGAGACGCTCGTCGGGAATCGGCCGCCGGATGGAGTCGATGCTCGCCAGACTGCAGGTTCGCGAGCGCTCGAAGGTCGAGATCATCCGCGTCGACGCGGACCGCAAGCCGGAGTTCGTCCGGAAGCTCGCGGTGAAGGAGATCCCGTCGCTTGTCGTCTTCCGGAATCAGGAGCCGGTAGCGTGGTTGCGTGGACGAGCAACGCTCGGCGACGTCGACCGTGCGCTCGCGCGCGCCCAGCGCCGAGTGCACCGCGACGGCTGACCGGCTCCGCAGTTTGGAGGGGCCCGAAGGCGGGAAGAACGACTTCGTGGCGGTTCGCTCGAACCCGTGGTCCGAGAGTCCGGGCGACCTCGTGACCGGGTCGAACGCCGTGTCGGTCGCCGTGCCTGCGCGGCGCTACACGGACGTCGTCCGGCTCGTCGTCGCCGGGTTCGTCTCGAGAATGCTCGGCTTCGAGGCCGTCGACGACATCCAGCTCGCCCTCGAGGCGATCGTCCGCTCGGTCGCCCCCGACGGCACCCACGTTCGCGTCTCCCTCGCGAGCGACGGGGAATGGCTGACTCTCGCAGTTGGCTCGTTCCAGCTCGACGAGCTCGAACGGCGGCTCCGCGCCGTCGTGAGCGACGACATCGCGCTCGTCACGCTTCTGGAACGACTCGTCGACACCGTCGAGGTCGTCGACGGTGCTGCGGCGTCGATCGTCATGCGCAAGCGCTGTGCGGGATCAGTTGCGTGAGTGCGCCGTCGACGACAGAGAGCGAGCGCCGCGCGCTCCTGCGGGCCTACCGTGAGGACGGCGACACCACTGCGCGTGACCGCCTCATCGAGGACTTCCTACCTCTCGCCCGCAGCCTCGCCCGTCGGTATTCGGGGCGCGGCGAGCTGACCGACGACCTGGAGCAGGTCGCCGCCGTCGGCGTGATCAAGGCGATCGACCGCTTCGACCTCTCGCGCGAGGTCGACGTGGTGAGCTACGTCTTCCCGACGGTCGTCGGCGAGCTCAAGCGGCACTTCCGCGACCGAGCGTGGTCGGTCACGGTTCCCCGCAGGCTCAAGGAGCTTCACTACCGTCTCACGAAGCTTCTCGAGGACTTGACGGCGACGCTCGGGCGCTCGCCCACGATCGCCGAGTTGGCCACCGAGGCGGGAATCGACGAGGAAGAGGTCGTCGAGGCCCTCGAAGTCGGGCGCGCCTACTCGTCCAGGTCGCTTACGAGCTCGCACGACCCCGATGACGGCGCTGATCTCGAGCTCGTCGAGATGCTCGACGACGAGGAGCCGGGCTACGAGGCCGCCGAGAACCGTCAGCTGCTCGCGGCGGGCCTCCGCACGCTTGACGAGCGTGAGCGGCGCATCGTCCATCTCCGCTTCGTCGAGGGGCTCACCCAGTCGCAGATCGCTGCGGAGATCGGCATCTCGCAGATGCACGTATCGAGATTGATCCGGCGGATGCTCGAAAAGCTGAGCGCGGAGGTCGAAGGCCCATGACCGAGGTCGCTGACAGCACGGTTCGCCAGGCCGACACGGTCGAGCTCCGCATGGACGCACGGCCCGAGAATCTCGTCCTGGCCCGGCTCGCACTGGGCGGGATCGTGGCGCGGACATCGCTCGAGGACGACGCCGTCGCAGACCTCAAGCTCGCGGTCACCGAGGCCTGCACGAACTCGATCGAGCACGCCTACGCCGGCGACCCCGAAGACAACGAAGTCGTCGTCCGGTTCCTCCTCGACGACGACGCGCTCTCCGTCGAGGTGCAGGACTGGGGCACCGGCTTCGACGCCGAGGCGCAGGCCCCCGACGACGATCGCCGCGACCACGCAGGCGTCGGTCTGATGCTGATCCGCTCGCTGACCGATGAGCTGACGATCGTGAGCGGCGCCACCGGCAGCACCATCACGTTCGTCAAGCGATTCAGCTGACCGGGCTGACCGGATGACCCCCGTCGGCCGCCTGCCGAAGATGGTCTGCTCCGGCCTCAGGGGTGTCGAAGATGCCGAAGACGCGGTCGAGCAGCGTGATCTCGAAGATCTTGCGGATGTTCGGATCGTCGCAGGCAATCACGATCTCCCCGCCGTCGGGTCGCACGCGTTTCACGGCGCCCATCAGCACGCCGAGGGTCGTCGAGTCGATGAACGTCGCCTTCGAGAGGTCGACGAGGACGAGCCGTGCGCCGCCGTCGATCACGCCGTTCAGGACCTCCTTCAGCTCCGGCGCTGTCGAGAGATCGACCTCGCCGCCGACGATCACGCTCGAGACGCCCTCACTGAGCTCTGCAGACGAAACCCGGAACTCCACCGCCCGAGCTCAGATCCGGCCGAGGCCGCTCGCGACTCGATCGCACGACAATCCCTGCTCCGGGGTGCTCGAGGGCATGTGCTGGTCGTACCCGCAGTCGCGGCGGGACAAACGCAGGACCTCGCCCGAGGGGAACGGCATGCGCACCGAGATGGAGGTCTCGAGCGGGCCACTCGCGATCGTCCAGCCCTCGGCGAGGGCATCGATGATCTCGAGGCCGCGACCGCCATCCTCCCGGTGGGAGCGAAGACCGCTCATGTGAATCCGCTCGCCTTGGTTCGTGACTCGAAGCTCGATCTCCCCGCCGCTGCGCACGACCTCGAGGACCACGGACTCCTCATGCGAGCCGTAGAGCACGGCGTTCTTCACGAGCTCGCTCACAACGAGCTCGAGGGCGAAGCTGAAAGCAGGATCGCTCGACCCACGGACGAAGCTTGCCACGGCGTGCCGTGCGCGCGCCGGCGCTTCAAGGCACGGCTCGAGCGAGAGACGCATCACCTGCTGCGACTCTCCTTCTCGGTTACCGGTCCGCTTCTCCATGAGTTCGGGGTTCCCAACCATTCGATTCCTAACCGTTTTCCCGTCCGGGGCTAAGGTGTGCCCGTGAGGCTCGAGGGGAGCCCGACCGGGAGCGCGTCGCGCCGGCGCCGCTCGGCGAGGATCGAGGATCTCGTCGGCCTGCGCTCGGCCGAGGTTCGCCGCCGGCTCGTCATCGGGCTCGTCGCCGCCGTCCTTGTGCTGGCGGCGGGCGCGACCCTCGTCGCGTGGAAGCTCTACGACGACGCGAAGACCCGCGCCCTCACCGACCTCCACGCCCGGACGGTCGCCGTCGGCGCGGTGCTCGACGCCTCCTTCGCCGGTGACGTGTCGACCCTCACCGCCGTCTCGAAGTCACCTGACGTGGTCGGTGAGCGAGACGGTCAGATAAAGAGCTACCTGGCCCGCGCGTTTCCCAAGGGCGGCCCGTTCACCGGCGGCGTCGGCTGGATCGGCCTCGACGGTCACGTCCACGCGTCGACCACCCCGGCAGTGCGGCCCACGCTCGATCTCTCGTCGCGCATCTACGTCCGGCGGGCAATCGCGACGCGGAAGCCGTACCTCAGTGGAGGGCTGATCGGGCTTCGAAACCGCCACGAGATCCTCGTCATCGCGGTGCCCACGTTCGACAGCCGGGGGCGGCTCTCCGGAGTGCTCGCAGGCAGCATCGTGCTGAAGCTGAAGCCGGAGGGCAAGAAGGCAGTCGATCTCGGCTTCGGCAACCTCGAGGTCGTCGATCGCAACGGGCGCATGCTTCTCACCGGCCTCGGCCACGTAACGAACGGATCGCTGCTCGCGACGATGCGCAAGAGGGGCTCCGGGACCCTTGCGGGCGTCTCCGGCCTCGGCGGCCGTTCGGACCACGTGGTCGCCTTCGCGACGGTCAAGCTTCCGCACTGGCTGATCGCGATCGACCGGCCCTCGGGCTCTGTCTTCGCGGCTGCCCGGCACGCACTGTGGCTGGAGCTGGGGTCGATCGGCGCTGCGCTCCTGATCGTCTTCGGGCTCGGCTTCCTCATGCTCCGCCGGACGGGCCGTCACGGCGCCGAGCAGGGAGCGAAGCTCGAGTCGTGGAGCCGCCTCACACGGCGCCTCGCCGCGGCGACGACTCCTGCCGAGGTCGCGGAGGTCCTCCTGACGACGCTGGCCGACGCCTTCCCCGAATCGGTGGCGGTCGTGGCCGTGGGGAGCGGCGAGGGCCTTCGGTCGCGCGGCCGGTCGCGTACGATCCGGCTCGCCGGGCCGGCGATCGACGCAGCGGTGTACGACGCTGTCGGCCGCCGTGCGTCGCAGGGCCCGAAGACGTGGCCGCTCGCCGAGGACCCGTTGCTCGCCCGGCTCGAGGAGGCGGGACGGCCGAGGCTCGAGGCGCTCAATGGGATCCCGATGCGAGGCAGTCGCAACGAGCTGCTCGGCACCCTTGCGATCGTCACCCCGGCGCGACCGTTCGAGGCGGCCGACTGGACGCTCCTCGAGTCGTTCGCAGACCTGGGCGCGAACGCACTTCAGCGCGCGTGGCGCTTCGCACGGGAGCACGACCTCGCTCTGCAGCTCCAGCGCAGCCTCCTGCCCGGAGGGTTGCCCGAGGTCGACGGGCTCGAGCTCGGCGCCCATTACCTCGCAGGAGCGGCGGCCGTCGAGGTCGGCGGCGACTGGTACGACGCCGTCCGCCGCCCCGACGGGCTCATCCAGCTTTGCGTTGGCGACGTGAGCGGGCGCGGAATCGGCGCGGCGACCGTGATGAACACCCAACGGAGCACCTTCCGTGCCTACGCGTACGAATGCGAGTCTCCCGCAGCAATCGTCCAGCGGATGCTCAGGCACATCGAGAACGAGAGCGAGATGATCACGGTGGCGGTCGTCAGCATCGACCCCTTCACTTCCGAGCTTCGCTACGCCCGCGCGGGACATCCGGCGCCGCTCCTCCTCGACCGCGCGTCGGGCGAGATCGTGCGCCTGGAAGGTGCCGGTGCGCCCCCGCTCGGGGTTGCGGAGCCGGGCGACATCGTCGAGGAGCAGCTCTCGCTGCCCGACCGGGCGGTTCTCGCCATGTACACCGACGGGCTGATCGAGCGCCGTGGCCTCAACATGGACGCAGCGATCGGTGTGTTCGCAGAGGTCCTGGCCGAGGCTCCGGAGGCCGGCGCTGGTGAGCTCGTCACGAACGTCGGTGACCGCCTCGGCCAGCCGGACGACGACGTCGCACTCCTCGTCGTCGGCTTCGATGCCGGCTTGACGCATTTCGACGTCGAGCTCGAGGCCGATCCGTCGGTGCTCGCGGGGATGCGCAGACGACTCCGCGGCTGGCTTTCGAGGCGTGAGTTCTCCGACGATGCGGTGTCGGAGATCCTTCTCGCGGTGAGCGAGGCGTGCAACAACGCGGTCGAGCACGCCTATCCGGGATCGAACGGGTCCCTTCGGGTGACCGCGGAGGTGACCGGAGGATGGCTCGAGGCCGTGGTGGAGGACCGGGGGAGATGGCGCGAGGATCGTCCCGCCGGCGACCGGGGAAGGGGCCTGCTCCTGATCAGGCGGTTGATGGATTCGACGGAGTTCCGCACGGACCATCGTGGAACACGCGCCGTACTGCGGCGTCGAGCCCCCGCTGCGCAGGTGGCGGGCGGCGAGCGGGTTTCCGCGCCCACGAGGTCGTAGCGTTGTCAGCCATGGCGGGATGGGCGCCGGATGGATCTGGTAGCGTCGCCGGACGTGGGAGACTCCTTCCGCGTCGAGTTGTCGCGGCAGGGGAATTGTGTCGTCGCCTCGGCGTTCGGGGAGATCGACCTCACGACCGCGCCCGCCCTCATCGACGCGATCGAATCCGACCTGGGGCCCACGGCGCCGACCTGTGTCGTCATCGATCTCTCGGAGGTCCGCTTCCTCGACTCCTCCGGCCTGAACGCCCTCGTGCGGCTGCAAAGGACGCTCGAAGGCCGAGGGACCACGATGCGGCTCGTGAGCCCATCCGACGGCATCATTCGCCAGGTGTTCGAGATCACCGAGCTCGTCGAGCCGCTCCGCGTCGTCGACTCCCTGGACGACGCGCTCGCCTGAGCCGGTCGCGACACCACGACGATCCGGTCCGGCTGGAAGAGGCGCGCCTCGTCCTCGAGGGCCTCACATGGACAGGGAGGAGACGCCGGCCGCGACCTTGTGCGTGGCGAGCACGGGCGCCGCATTGCGTCGCCCCAGGAGCGCGGTCGAAACCGGCGGGAACGGCCGTCCGCGCGGGAAGGCCCGCGACTCGCGAACGGGCTCGTGCTCGATGCAAAGCCCACCGATCGTAAGGATGGTGCAGCCCGGTTGGGAGCAAGTCTGGAGCAGCGGCAACGTGGACCTCCGTCGTCGGATGGAGAGGGGCGACTGGGAACGAACGTTCCCTTTTTCGGCGATTTCCAACCGCGGTCCTGCTCGGTCGGTCAGCGGCCCGGTCGGCAGACGATCGCGCAGACGTCGTCTTCCTGCGGGTGCCCGGTGAGCATCGTCGAGAGCAGCTCGTCGAGGAGCGTGCGGAGGCCGTTTCCGTGGGAGTTGCGCGCCGCATCCAGGAGCCGGTCGAGGCCGACCGCGAGGCTCTCGCCCTTGCGTTCGATGAGGCCGTCCGTGTAGAGGACGAGCATCCCTCCGGGATCGAGCCGGTCGGATTCCTCCGGTCTCGAGCGCATGTCGATCCCGAGCGGTCCGGAGCGGCCTCCCCAGAGGAAGCGTGGCTCGCCCGCGGCGGAGATCGCGAGCGGCGGCGGGTGCCCGGCGCAGGCGTATCGGAGCTCGCCCGAGGCGACGTCGAGCTCGGCGTACGCCATCGTCGTCATCGCGCCCCCGCGGAGGCCCGAGACGAACGAGTCCAGACGCTCGAGCAGCTCGGCCGGTCCGCCGAGTTCCGCCAGGGCCCGGACGGCGCCACGAAGCTGTCCCATCGCGACTGCCGCTTCGAGGTCGTGGCCGACGACGTCTCCGACGAGGATCGCGAGACGGCCGCCGCCGAGCTCGAAGGCGTCGTACCAGTCGCCACCGACCTCGTTCGTGACCGTGCCGGGACGATAGGCGGCCGTGAGCGCTGCTCCTTCCGGCTCCGGGAGCTCACCTCCGAGCAGCCCGAGCTGGAGGGTTCGCGAGGCGTTCTGCTCGCGCTCGAACAGGCGGGCGTTGTCGACCGCAAGTGCGACGTGGTCGGCGAGCTCGCGCAGCCATTCAGGGCCCAGCGAACGCTCGCGGTCGCCGGAGTCCGTGGCGAGGACGAGCACGCCGGCGGTGCGGCGACGGGCCCGGAGCGGAAGTGCGTGCAGCTGTACGCGCCGTCCTCCGGGGACGGTCTCCGCTTCGCTCTGTGGCGCACCGGTGGCCAGGGCGCGGGCGGCGAGCTCTGCGTCGTGACCGTTGGCCGTGCCGCCGCGGCGGCTCGAGGCGATGCGGTGCAGCGTCCCGTCCTCCTCGCAGAGGTCGACGGCGGCGAAGCCGGCGAGCTCGGCGGCGAGGATCGCCACGGCCCGTCGGCACCGCTCCGGAACGCTCGTCGCGCGCTCGAGCGACTCGCTCATGCGGGCCACCAGCGACGCGGCCCACTCGCGCCTGCGCGCGTCCTCGTAGAGCTTGGCGCGTTCGAGGGACTGGGAGAAGAGCTTGGCCAGGGCGTCCAGGAGCCCCCTCTCGGTGTCGTCGAACGTCCGGGGCTCGTCGAAGTTCAGCGCCAGGACTCCGACCGCGCCCTCAGCAGTCATCACGGGCAGCACGGCCATCGCCTCGAAGCGCGTGTACGGTACCTCCGGATAGGCGGCCCTGAACTCGTCGGCCGACCGGAAGAAGAAGGGCGTTCCGCCGGAGATCGCGTCCGTGGTCGGGTTCCGCTCGTCGAGGGGGATGGAGCGGTACTCGGCGGTGCGGACCTGGTCGTACCCGAGGGAGGCGAGCATCTCGAGCCTCGAGCCGTCCGCCGAGACTTCGGCGACCCAGCCACCGGCGGCTTCGACGCACGTGGCTCCGGAGGAGACGATCGCATCGGCGATCTCTCGGGACGTCCTGGCCTCGGCGAGCTTCGCGGTGGTCTCCTGCAGGCAGGTGAGGGTTGCCTGCGCACGCTCCCGCGCGATCGCGGCCGCGAGGACGTTCGCGACGGCCCGAAGGTAGAGGACGTCTGCAGCGGCGTAGTCGCGTGCCTGCGAGTCGTGGACGGCGAGGACGCCGAGCGCGCGTTCGACACCACCGCGGATGGGCACTGCAGCAGCGCTTCGGATCCCGAGCGCCAGCAGCGCCTGGGAATCGGGATACCGGTCATCCAGGGCGAGGTCGCCCACGGCCGACGGCTCACGCGCGACGCAGACGTGGGCGGCCTGGGTGCGCGAGCCGAGTGGCACCGGCTTGGATTCCCCGGGCGGCCACCCGACGGAAGTCGAGCACCGGAGCTCTCCGCCCTCGACGAAGAGCACGGCTGCGCGGGCGGTGGCGAGCGTTTGCGCGGCGTCGGCGACCGCAAGCTCGAGTAGTTCCCCGCTCGGCGTCCCGGTCAGCGCTCGCCGGCCGAGCTCGGCCACCGACGCTTCGCGTTCGACACGGTCCTCGAGCTCCCGAAGCCGGTCCTCCGGTTGCTGCATGTCGGCGTCAGGCGGCGCGGGTTCCTTCGCGCGCCGGATCTCTCAGGATGCGCTCGGCGCGGCGGGCGCGCTTGACGATGCTCGAGCGGGTGCCGAACAGGATCGTCGCCCGGGTCTTGCGTTGCTCGTCCCAGAGCGCGGCGATTCTCGCGTCCAGCCCTTGACGCTCGACCGTGAGGTTCGCGCCGGGTGCCTCTGCGAGAAGCTGAAGCACGCGCGCGCGCCGCTCGGACAGCCGATCGATCTCGTCCCTGATCTCCGTGAGATTGCGCACGACGAGTGCATTCCCGTTCTCTGGGCGCCCAAACCTCTCTATGCCGCGATCGAGGCGCGGGCGCGAGCCGCACGGACCGCGACGGACAGCGTCTCGATGTCGTACGCGCCCTGGTGCCGTACGTCGTTGATGAAGAAGGTCGGCGTCCCCGACACCGTGCTCAGATCGGCGCTGTCGACGTCCTCGGCGATCCGACCGGCGTATACGTGGCGGCGAAGCTCGTCGGTGAAGCGGTCGACGTCGAGGCCGAGCTCCTCGGCGTAGCGCATGAGGTCGGGGGGCCGGAGTGCGTCCTGGTGGGCGAGGAGGAGATCGTGCATCTCCCAGAACCGCCCCTGCGCGGCTGCCGCCTCGGAGGCCTCTGCCGCAAGCTGGGCGTTCGGGTGCACGTCGGTCAGGGGCAGGTGGCGCCAGACGTAGCGGAGGTCACCGAAGTCGGCGAGCAGCTCTCGCACGACGGGCTCCGCGCGCCCGCAGAACGGGCACTCGAAGTCACCATATTCCACGAGCGTGACCGGAGCGTCCTCGGGGCCGCGGTAGTGGTCCTGGTCGGGGTCGACGGGATCGGCGAGATCGGTGAGTAGCTGCGACGTCCCGAGGAGCGCCTTGATCCTGACGGGCTGCGGGAGCTTCGCGGTCGCGCGGAAGAGGAGCCAGGAGAGGGACGAAGCGACCGCTGCGGCCGTGAGGACGCCGAGCTTCGCGTCGTCGAGCGTGTCACCGTGGAAGGCGAGGTTCGCGATCAGGAGCGAGACCGTGAAGCCGATGCCGGCGATGAGGCCGCCGCCGGCGACCGCCGCCCAGCCGACGGGAGGGCGGAGGCGCCCACGGCTGAGCTTCGTGACGAGCAGAGTCGAGCCGGTGATGCCGATCGGCTTCCCGAGCACATAGCCGAAGATGATCCCGAGCGTCACCGGGGAGGTGTAAGCGTGGGAGAGAAAGCTCGCGTCGATCGGGATTCCCGCGTTCGCGACAGCGAAGAGCGGCACGATCACGAAGCTCGTCCACGGGTGGAAGAGCGTCTGCAGGCGCTCGTTGGGCGAGATCGCCGCCTGGAGGCCGATCGATGCCGTCCGTGCCAGCTCGGGGGTGGGCTGCTCGCGAAAGAGCCGGAACAGGTCGCTAGCACGCTCGAGGTCGAGGCGAGCGGCGGGCGATGCGTAGGTCATCAGCCCCATCGCGAGGCCGACGACGACCGGGTCGACCCCGGAAGCCTGCGTCGCGACCCAGGCCAGGAGCCCGACCGTTGCGCAGACCGGGGCCCAGATGAAGCCGAGCACGGCGACAACCCGCAGCGCGAGCAGAAGTGCCGCCGCCACTACGAGGTAACCGACCACCAGGTTGGTCGTGTAGACCGTCGCGATCACGAGGATCGCCAGGACGTCGTCGACGACTGCGAAGGTGAGTAGGAACGCCCGCAGCCGATCTGGGAAGCGCGGCCCGACGAGTGCGAGCATGCCGAGAGCGAAGGCGGTGTCGGTCGACATCGCGACCCCGAACCCGTGTGCGTCCGAGGTGCCTGCGTTGAACGCGAGGTAGATCGCGATCGGCACGATCATCCCCCCGACGCCGGCGGCGAGGGGCAGCGCGACGCGCCGGCGCTCACGGAGCTCGCCCATGTCGAACTCGCGTCGCGCCTCGAGCCCGACGACGAAGAAGAACAGCGTCATCAGCCCGGAGTTGACCCAGTACCGGACGGGCTCCGAGATCCCGTGCGACCCGATGCTGGTCGTCAGCGTCGTGTCCCAGATCCGGTCGTACGAAGACTGGTCGACGTTCACCCACAGGAGCGCGAACACGGTCGCGCCGAGCAGCACGACGGCGCTTCCGGTCTCCGTCCGCAGGAACATCCGGAGGGGCGTCTCCAGGTTCCGGGCCCACGCGGTCCTGCCCGAGAAGCCCGTTGTCTCTCGTGTGCTCACCGGCCGATTCTTCCTGCTGGCACACTCCCCGTGTGGGCATGGAGCGGTTTGTCGTGCCGCTGCTCGCGGCCGCGGTGCTCTCCGGCGTCGCCGCGGGCGCACATCCTGCGCGCACGCCGGAGCAGAAGCGGATGGCAGCGATCGTCCTCGAGTGGAGCACCAGGCTGAACGCGAACGACAACGCAGGCCTCGCACGCCTGTACGCCGTTCCGGCGGTGATCGTGCAGGGGCCCTACGCCTACAGGCTCGTGAGCCGGAAGCAGGTCGCCCGCTGGTACTCGCTGCTCCCGTGCGCCGGGCATGTAACCCGAATCGTCTTCTCCGGGCGGTACGTCACGGCGGTCTTCCGGCTCGGGAACCGCGGGAAGACGAGATGCGACGCGCCCGGCGGGCTCGCCGCGGCGCGGTTCGAGATCGTGAACGGCAAGATCGTCTCGTGGGTGCAGGTGGCGGTGCCGCCCAAGGCCGGCTCGGGGCCCGTGGCCTGACGAGCGGGAATCTCGGTCCCGTGAAAGGAACGGGGAGGGCCGAAGCCCTCCCCGTTCGAGCGAACCGCTGAGAAACGCCGGCTAGGCGGCGCTCACCAGCGAGAGCGATGGGACGATCACCTTGTGCACCGAGGACTTGCCGTGCACGACGATGTAGATCGTCACCGGGTTCGCCGTCACGTCGCCGTTCGGGTTGAACGAGACATGACCGAGGATCCCGGTCGGGATGTTGACCTTGAACAGCTGGTCGGCGACGCTCGCCCGGGTGCCGTCCGATTTCGCGATCCCCGCGAGCATCACGTCGGCTGCCTGGGCCGCATACACCGAGTACGGGTCGGGCTGCGAGCCACCGTTGGCCGCCGCGAAGTCCTTGACGAACTTCTGGCCGGCCGCAGGCAGCTGGTCGTTCGGGAGACCAGCGACCGAGACGTACATCCCCTCGGCCTTGCCACCCGACTGCTGGACGTCCGCCGAGATCGGCGTGAAGCCGTCCGGAGCCAGGATCGCGAGCTTCGGAGCGTTCGCGCGGATGTCCTTGATCAGCTTGCCGCCGTTCTCGCAGATCAGGCCGCCGATGAACACGGCCTGTGCCCCGGAGGACTTCATCTGGAGGGCGAGGGCCGCGTACGACGTCGCCTTCGGGTCGTACGCCACGTTCTTCACGACGGTGATGCCCAGCTTCTTGGCGGCGTTCTTGACGTTCGTCGCGACGCCCGCCCCGTAGGCCTCTTTGTCGTTGATGATGAAGAGCTTCTTGATCTTCAGCTGCTTCGCGAGCGTGGCGTCTGCCGCACCCTGGAAGTCGTCAGCGGCAACGACGCGTGCGTAGTTGCGGTGACCCGTCGGGTAGTACTTGCCGGGCTCGCCGGCGCGCAGTGCCGGGGCCGGCGTGCGTCAGGCCGACGTACGTGTTCGCCGGGCTGACCATCCCGACCGGCCCGTTGGGGGCGCGGTTCAGGATCGGGATCTCGATCTCGGCACAACCGGAGTTGAACGTCCCGATCACGCCCACGACGCTGGCGTCGGAGGCGTAGTTGGAGGCGTTCGTCTGGCAGGTGCCGGAATCCCACTTGCCGGCCTGAGCGGTGGCATCGTCACAGCTCTGGTAGGCGAGGGTGTAATTCCCGGCCTTCCAGCCGGCCGCATTGAATTCGAAGGCGATCGCCTTCGTCATCTGGATGGTCTGCGAGCGGCCCGAGCCCTGCAGCGGCAGGTCGGACGCGACGAGCAGGTTGCCATCCGGGTTCTGAATCGCTGAGCAGGTCGCAGACGGGAGTGGCGTGGCGCCGGTGGAGTGCGCGAACGCACCGCCGACCGCCACCGCGAGCACAACGCCGACGAGCGCCGTCCCGAGCGCCGAGCCCAACAAGATTCGGTTCTTCACAAGTCCTCCTGACTGTCTGGGAAGGAGAAACCGGGGGTGATGGCGTCAGAGCATAGATTGAGACGCGCCGCAAGGGAAGAGGTTGCGCTCGTTCCGCGGTCCGGGTGGATCGCTACCGTGACCGGCGATGTCCGAGTCGCAACCGGCATCCGAGGCCTCCGGGGTCGGCGGTGCGCCCTGGCCGGTGCTGCCGCAGTCGCCCGGGCCCACGGAGGAGGTCGAAAGCGGCGACGGTGGAGGCGCCGGCCGCGAGGCCGTCATTCGCGTGGTCGTGCTCGTCGCGCTGCTCGGGATCGTGACCGCAGCCGGGATCGCAGTCGGGCGGGCGGTCGAGCCCTCACACCACACTGCGGCTGCCACGGCCTCCACGACGACCGGGACGACCGCCGCGATTCCGGCGCCGCCGGCGCCGCGGCCCGCGATCAAGGTCACTTTCGAGTGGGGCCCCCTGACGGTGCAGCCCTACGGGAAGCTACCGGCCGGCCCGCCGAACGCGGCCGCTGCGGTCGTCGGGCCCAGGCTCGCCGTTGTCGGAGGCACCGGCACCGGGCTCGTCCTCGCCGGCCCGCTCGGTGGGAAGCTCGTGCCCGTCGCGCGTCTCACGCGGCCCCGTGCGAGCGCGCAGGCGTTCGAGCTCGGCGGCAACCTGTACGTCCTCGGAGGCGAGCAGGGCGGGAAGCCCTCAGACGACGTGCTCCGAATCGACCTGGGCACCGGCCGGGGGCGCACCGTCTCGCGGTTCGAGGAGCCGCTTGCGGAGGCCGGCGTCGTACCGGCGGGGAAAGCCGTCTACCTCGTCGGCGGCTGGACGGGCGAGAAATACGCGACCGCGATTCTCGAGTTCTCACCGCCGAGCACGGTCTCGCTCGTGACGCGCCTGCCCGAGGGCATTCGCGCGCCGGCGGTCGCCCGCCTGGGCCACACCCTCTACGTCGCCGGGGGCAGGACCGAGTCCGGGCCCTCGGACCGCGTCTACGCCGTGAATCTCGGATCGGGCGTCGTGACGCCGCTCGCCAAGCTGCCTCACCCCGTGCAGGGCGCCCTCCTGGTCTCGTCCGGCACGGGCCTCTACCTGCTCGGCGGCACCGGGCCCGGCGGGAAGCCTTCGACGGCGGTCGTCCGGATCGACCCGGCCACGGGCAAGCCGACTCCGGCGGGACGGATGCCGAAGGCGCTCGTCGGCGCGGCCGCGGTCCCCGACGGCGCGCGAACGCTTGTCGTCGACCCGAGCTCGGGGGCCGTCTACCAGATCGAGTAGCCGGGTCTCAGCGGGAGAGCGAGTACACGTGCTGGTTCGCCGTGTACATGCAGTCCTCGTTGCTGCAGATCCACTGGCGCTTGGGGACCGCGCGCGGCGTCCCATTGGGCGCCGGCCGCGGGATCGCCATCTCGCGGAGCTTGAGCGGTGCGGAGCACTGCGGGCACATCGGCTGCGAATCGGTCATCACTACCTCTCCCCGGAAGTCGAAGTGGATACTGTCTCTACGCCAACAAAAAGCCCCGATTTGCGGGGCTTTTCTATGGAGCTGCGGGACTAGGAATCGAACCTAGACTACCTGACCCAGAGTCCGCCCCGGACTCTCCGCAGGCCATCAGTCTAAGCTTTTCCGCGGAGACGGGTTCGGACCAGGTGTGACGCATTCCTCGAGAATGACCTGATCGTGTCATACCCGGCCCCGTTGCCCGCGCCTACCGTGGGGAATGCGAGTCCTGCGCCCGAGCCAACCCCCCCGGCGACGGCGCAACCCTGCGGCAGCTCGCGGGGCCTGCCAGGGCTCGCGCTCACTGCGCGAGAGACTCAGGGGTCTGCGGTGGAGTCTCTCGCGCAGCTAACTCCCGGTGACGTTCGACGTTCTCGACTGCTCGTCGAGGCGGCAACGGTTGGCTCGCTGAGACGCCGGCGAGCCTTGGACTAGTCTTGCCCTGATCGTCGTCGCGCCCGTGGTGGCCGCGGACGAGCTGGCCGCGGATCTCGCCTGCGCCCAGCGTCGGAGTGTGCATGTTGGCGTAGGTGAGTCCGGCCTCCATCGCCTTGGTGACGGAGTTGAGGTCACCGGCCGCGAATTCCTGTGCGGTCGGAGCTACGACGTCGGCCGGCAGGGTCGTGCCCGTGATCGTCACCGGTCCGTTCTGGCTGCTCGGGCACGCCGGCTTCGTTCCACCGCAGAAGAAGAACGAGACGCCGCCCGAGACGTCCGGTTGCCCGACGTGCACGTGAGCGACGACCGGCTGGTTGTTGGTCGCGAAGCCCTGGTAGGTCAGCGACCAGGTGAGCTGGCCGTTCCCGACCGTGAGCGTCAGGTCTCCGATAGCCGGCGAGTTGTCCGCGGGCACCTCGTTGTAACCATCGAGATGGGCCGTGAACACCTCCGCCTTGCTATCCACGGGCTTCGAGTCATGACGGCTCGCCGCGAAGGTCGATGCCCCCAACGCAAGCACCGTTGCGAGCGCAAGGGTGAAGCGGGTCCTTCTCTTACCCATGATCCCCCTCCGATCGTTAGCCAACCTGCGGACCGACATCCGCAGAACCCTCCTTACGTCCTTTCCGTGTTCCCACGCTCCCGGATTCGGCAACCCACTCAAGGGCTCGGTTCGACTCCGAACCGCCCGCTTTGCTTTCGTCGCGAGACGAGTCGGTGCGTTGCGGTCCTCTCCTCCAACCCCTCAGGTCGTACCCGCACGCCACCCTTCGTTCTCCGTAGAAGCAACAGTACCGGCAAAAAAAGCCCCGTTTCCGGGGCTTTCATCTAGCTGCGGGACTAGGACTCGAACCTAGACTACCTGATCCAGAGTCAGGCGTCCTACCATTAGACGATCCCGCAGGGCCCAGAGAGTGTAGCGCCGCGGGGCGCTCAGATCTCGAGCCGGTAGAGCGGGACGAGGCGCTTTTCGGCCTCGGTGTCGATGTGGGCGAAGACCTCGACGTAGGGCTCGAGGCCCGAGCCGACGAGCTTCGCCTTGAGCAGCGAGTCGATCTGGTAGATGCCGGCCGAGTTGTTCATCGTGATGTCGATTCGGATCGGCTTCTCCTCGCCGTCGCCGATCGACACGTCCTCGATCGCGGCCGCCGAGAGCGAGTGGATGCCGACGTGGCCGCGCTCGAACGGGATCCGAGAACGGCCCTGTTCCATGTCGAGCGCGTCGGCGACCCGCAGGATGCCCGCCTCGAGGGTCAGCGGCTCGCCGTCGGAGCGGTGGCTGATGATCCCCTGCAGCACCTCCGAGACGATGACGGTCCGGTCCGGCTCGTCGTAGATCCCCTCGAGGAGCTCGCGCAGCTTCGGCTCCGACAGGAAGAGGCTGAAGTCCTCGTGACCGTGGCGGTGCACCGACATCCCGACGCAGTGGGTGAGCGCGGTCAGCGCGACGACCACCTCGGCGTCTGCCACCTCCATCCCGTAGTCGGTGACCATCGCCGGCTCGACGCCGTGCTTGGTCAGCTGCCGGAGGAGCTTGAGCGCGATGTTCGTGACGATCTGGATGTGGACCCAGGAGTGGTCGTTGATCTCGAGACGGGCCACTGCGTTGACGTTCGCGACGTGCCACCAGCCCTTCAGCTGGTCGTCGCGGTTCACGCGCCCGATCAGCCGGCGGAGCTTCTCGTTGCGTCGCACCGGGACGTTGATCCGCATGCGCGCGACTGCTTCGGTGGGTGTGAGCCGTACCTCGCGTTCGGCTTCGATGGGGATGGGATCCGGGATCGCCTCGTCGATCTCGGCCTCGGTCGCCTGCTCGTCGCTCTCCACCGCCGGAGCATACGTCCACATCGATCTGGCCGTCCTCCGGGCGATATGTCATAGATCCAGGCATGCACGAGGACCATCCGGTCGGCCTCAGCGTCACCGACGACCTGCACCGCTCGCGGCTCACGGTCTTCTTCCGGCTGATCCTGGCGATCCCGCACATCGTCTGGCTCATCGTCTGGTCGGTCGGGACGTTCTTCGCCGCGATTGCCGGCTGGGTGATCACGCTCATCACCGGGCAGCTGCCGGGCGGGCTGCACCAGTTCTTCTGCGCCTACATCCGGTACGTCACTCACGTCTTCTCGTACCTCTATCTCGTCACCGAGCCGTACCCGGCCTTCAGCGGCCGGCCGATCGACGGCTACCCGGTCGACGTCACGCTGCCCGACCCGGCGCCGCAGCGCCGGGCGCTCGTTCTCGTCAGGATCGTGGTCGCGATCCCGGCGATTCTCGTCTCGGCCGCCCTCACCGGCGGCGGTGGCTCGTTCGCGTTCTCACGCCGGCCGAACGGCAGCGGCAGCTCGGCGGGCGGGAACATCAGCGGCATGGCAGCGATCGCGGCGTTCCTCGGGTGGTTCGCATCCCTCGTGAAGGGAGAGATGCCCCGGGGCCTACGTGACACCGGGGCGTTCGGCCTCGGATACCGCGCCCAGGCGCTGGCCTACCTGCTGCTCGTCACCGAGCGGTACCCGAACTCCGACCCGCACGCCTTGCTGTCGGGCCTCGAGCCGCCGCCGGTGCATCCCGTGCGGCTCGAGGGCGACTCGATCGACCTCCGCCGCTCGCGCGTCACCGTGTTCTTCCGGCTCCCGCTGCTCATCCCCCATCTCGTCTGGCTCGGGTTGTGGGGGATCCTCGCGTTCCTCGCCGTGATCCTGCAGTGGTTCGCGACCCTGTTCGCGGGCCGGCCGGCGACGGTCTTCTACCGCTTCCTCTCGGCCTACGTCCGCTACGCGTTCCACGTGTACGCGTTCGGTTCGCTGGCGGCCAACCCGTTCCCGGGCTTCACGGGGAAGCCGGGCGTCTACCCGCTCGACCTCGTACTGCCCGAGCCGGACCGCCAGAACCGGTGGAAGACGTTCTTCCGCGGGATCCTCGTCGTCCCCGCGGTGATCGTGACGGTCGGCCTCTGGGGCGTCGTCGTCCTCGCGGCGATCCTCACCTGGTTCACCGCCCTCGCGACGGCGAAGGCCCCGGAAGGACTCCGCAACGTCACTGCGTGGGCGCTCCGCTACTCCGGCCAGACGAACGCCTACTTCTACCTCCTCACCGACGTCTACCCGCACTCGAGCCCGCTGGAAGGGGCTGAGTCCGAGCCCGCGCCGCTGCCCGCCGTCGAGCCGGAGCTCGTGCCGGTAGCGTGAGTCGTAGGGCGGTCACGGCGGCCGCCGTCGCCGTCGTGGCCGGAGCCTGGGCCCTCGCGGCCTACCTCCTCTGGCAGACGACTGTCCCCTCGTCGCTGCACCTTCCGCACGTCGACACGGCGGCGACATTCCCGGCCTCGGTCCTGCACCGGGCCGACTCCTACGACCGTGTCGCGAGCGTCCTCAGCGTCCTCGGGCTGCTCCTCGCCGTGGTGGTCTTCGCCGTCTACGCGCGAGTCGGGCCGCGGTTCATCCGCGACTCGGCGGCCGGCCCGATCGGCACGGGGATGCTGCTCGGAATGCTCGGTTTCGGCTTCCTCTGGCTCGCCGAGGTGCCGTTCACGGTGCTCGGGATCTGGTGGGACCGCCGCCATCACGTTGCTCATGAGAGCTACTGGAAGGCGGTGCTCGGCGGCTGGCTCGTGCTCGGGTTCGCGTTCGTGCTCCTGTGCGTCGCGCTCCTCATCGTGATGGGGCTCGCGCGGCTCGTGGGCAACTGGTGGTGGCTCCTGGCTGCGCCGGTGTTCGTGGGGCTCGTGGCGCTCTTCGCGTTCGGCTCGCCCTATCTCGAGTCGACGCACCCGGTGGACGACCGCCAGCTCGCGGCGACGGTGGCGTCGCTCGAGCGACGCGCCCACACCGGGCATGTCCCGGTGCGCATCGAGGACGTCTCGGGGTCGCTCCCGAATGCAGTCACGGAGGGGATCGGCCCGAGCCGCAGGGTCGTTCTCTGGAGCACGCTTCTCGACGGGCGCTTCACACCGGGCGAGGTCAAGGTCGTGATCGCCCACGAGCTCGGGCACGCCAAGCGGCAGCACATCCTCAAGGCGATCGCGTGGTACGCGCTCTTCGCGTTCCCCGGCGCCTACATCATCAGCCGCGTCGCCCGCCGGCGCGGCGGGATGGGCGAGCCTGCCGCCGTGCCGCTCGCGCTCCTCACGCTCGTCGTGCTCGAGCTGCTCGCGCTTCCGCTCCAGAACGCGATCTCGCGGCACATGGAGGCCGAGGCCGACTGGCGGGCCCTTCAGACCACGCGCGACCCGAAGGATGCCGAGTCGCTGTTCCGCAAGTTCGTCCCGCTCACGCTCGAGGATCCCGCCCCGCCGACCTGGGAGTACCTGCTCGGCGAGAACCACCCGACGATCGACCAGCGGATCGCGATGGTGCGGGCGTGGAAATCGCGCTACGCGACGTCCGCTTCGGTCGCCCAGCTGCCGTAGAGCTCGGCGTAGCGGCCGCCGCGCTCCAGCAGATCGTCGTGCGAGCCCTGCTCGACGATCGTCCCGTGCTCGAGCACGACGATCAGGTTCGCACGGCGAACCGTCGAGAGGCGATGGGCGATGATGAAGGCGGTGCGGCCGTGGAGCAGGCGGCGCAGCGCGTGCTCGATGCGGCGTTCGGTGGCGATGTCGACGGAGCTCGTCGCCTCGTCGAGGATGAGGATCGCGGGGTCGGCGAGCAGCGCACGGGAGAAGGCGACCAGCTGGCGCTGCCCGAGCGAGAGGCGCGACCCCCGCTCGCCGAGAGCCGTGTCGTAGCCGTCCTCGAGCTGACCGATGAACTCGTCCGCCCCGACGGTGCGCGCGGCGGCGACGATCTCCTCGCGGCTCGCCCCGGGCCGGCCGAAAGCGATGTTCTCCGCGACCGTCCCGGCGAAGAGGAAGCCCTCCTGCGGCACGATCCCGAGCCGCCGGCGCAGCGACTCCTGCTTCAGGTCGCGAAGGTCGCGGCCGTCGACGGTGATGACCCCCTCGGTCGGGTCGTAGAAGCGGGCGATCAGCTTCGCGATCGTCGACTTGCCCGCCCCGGTGTGCCCGACGAGGGCGACGGTGGTTCCGGCCGGGACGTCGAGGTTGATGCCGTGGATGACCTCGGGGCCGGTGCCGTAGGAGAAGTGGACGCCGTCGAAGCGGACATGGCCGCGGATGTGGTCGACCTCGTGCGCTCCCGGCTCGTCGGTGACCCTTGGTTCCTCCTCGAGCACCTCCATGATCTTGTCGAGCGCCGCGACCGCCGAGAGGAAGGTGCTGTAGAGCTGCGAGAGCTGCTGCACCGGGTCGAAGAAGGCGGTGGCGTAGCCGAGGAACGCGGTGAGGACGCCGACCGTGGTCTGCCCGTCGAAGACGAGGTAGGCGCCGTAGCCGAGGATGATCGCGGTCGCGAGCGACGAGAGAAAGTCGACGAATGGGAAATAGACCGCGTTCTGCACGACCGTCTCCTGGTTGCGCTGCCGGTAGGCATCGCTGACACGGCGGAAGTTCTCGCTCGCCTCGCGCTCGCGGGTGAAGGCCTGGAGGACGCGCATGCCGGCGATGTCCTCGGCGAGGGTCGCGGTGACCGCGCCCAGCGTCTCGCGGACGGCGCGGTACGAGCGGCCCGACTTCTTGCGGAAGATGACTGATGCGACGCCGAGGGCGGGGATGACGACGAGCGTCGCGAGCGCGAGCTTCCACGAGAGGACGAACAGGATCACGGCGGCGCCGACGAGCGTGAGCGTGTTCTGGATCAGCGAGGTGAACCCGTCGGTCACGAGCTGGTCGAGCGCTTCGACGTCGTTCGTGATGCGGCTGATCAGGACGCCCGCGCGGTTTCGCTCGTAGAAGCCGAGCGAGAGTCGCTGCAGGTGGCGGAAGAGGTGGTCGCGGAGGTCGGCGAGCATGCGCTCGCCCGTCCAGCCGGTGAAGTAGGTCTGTGCGTAGGAGCAGGCGACGCCGACGACGCTCACCGTGACGAACAGCGTGACGACGAGCTCGAGCGACCCCTTGCGGCTGCCGCTGACGATGTCGACGGCCGCGCCGATCAGGATCGGCGGCACGAGCGAGGCGGCCGTCGCCGCGAGCAGGGACACGATCGCCGCCACCGTCCGCCACTTGTACGGCTTCGCCAGCCGGTAGAGCGCGGTGAGCCGCCGCTTCGTCGCCGCCCACGACCAGTCGTCCACCTGCACCTTCCGGTGCTGCACGAGCGTCGATCCCGGCTGCCAAACGCGCATCAGGCCACTTCCTGCTCGGCGATCGAGTGCGCGAAGCGGCCGTGCTCGTAGATCTCGCGGTAGACGTCGCTCACGGCGAGCACCTCGTCGTGCTGCCCGCGGGCGGCGATGCGGCCGTGATCGAGGACGACGATCTCGTCGGCGAGGGCGATCGTGGAGGCGCGATGGGCGATGATGACCGTCGTCCGGCCGACCATCGCCTCCCGGAGCCCCAGCCGGATCCGAGCCTCCGTGGAGGGGTCGACCGACGCGGTCGCGTCGTCGAGGATCAGCACGCGCGGGTCGACGACGAGCGCCCGCGCGATCGCGATCCGCTGCCGCTGCCCGCCCGAGAGCGTGATGCCGCGCTCGCCGATCACCGTGTCGTAGCCGTCCGGAAGCCGCTCGATGAAGTCGTGCGCCTGCGCTCGGTGCGCCGCGTCTTCGATCTCCTCGTCGGTCGCGTCGGGCCGCCCGAATGACAGGTTCTCGCGCACCGTCGCGGAGAAGAGGAACGGATCCTGCGCGATCACGCCGATCTGGGATCGCAGCGAATCGAGGGTCACGTCGCGGACGTCAGCCCCGTCGATCGACACGCTGCCGGCCTGCACGTCGTAGAAGCGGGGGATCAACGAGGCGAGCGAGGTCTTGCCGGACCCGGTGTGCCCGATCAGCGCCACGGTCCTTCCCGGCTCGAGGACGAGGTCGATGTCGTGGAGCACCGGCCGCTCCGGGTCGTAGCCGAAGGTGACGCCGTCGAACCGAACGAGCCCCGGCCCCACAGGAAGCTCTCCGGCCTCGGGCCGGTCCCGGATCTCCTCGGGCTCGTCGACGATCTGGAAGATCCGCTCACCGGACGCCGTCGCGCGCTGCCCCTCGCCGATCCACATCCCGAGCATCCGCAGCGGGAAGATCATCATCGAGAGCCAGAGGTTGAACGAGACGAAGACCGGGACGGACAGCGACCCGTCCTGGACCATCTTCCCGCCCGCGAGCAGCACGGCCGCCTGCCCGAGGAGCGGCACGAACGCCAGGACCGGCACGTACAACGCCCGCTGCCGGTTCGCCCGCACGCTCTGCGTGAACAGGGCCTCGGTCCTTCCCTCGAACTTGTCCTGCTCGGCCTGCTCCTGCGCAAACGCCTTCACGACGTGCACGCCGACGATGTTCTCCTCGGCCACCGTCGCGACGTCGGCCATCTTCTGCTGTACGTCGCGCAGAACGGGGTGCGACACCATCGAGTAGCGGTATGCGATTGCGACCAGCACGGGCGCCATCACGACCACGACCAGCGCGAGCTTCCACGACGCGATGAACAGGAGCACGCAGACGCCGACGATCGTGAACACGTGCTGGAAGAAGAAGATCAGCCCGTAGCCGAGGAAGAAGCGGACGCTCTGCAGGTCCACGGTGGCACGCGACATGAGCTGCCCGGTCTGGGAGCGGTCGTAGTAGCCGAACGACAGGCGCATGAGCTTCGCGTAGATCGCGTTCCGCATGTCGAGCTCGACTCCGAGCGCCTGCTTGCCCGAGATCAGCCGCCGGCCGACCATCGCCGCCGCCTTCACGGTGCCGATCAGGAGCACGATCCCGATGAGCTCGGGCACGAGCGTCTTGTCGTTGTCGTCGATCGCCTTGACGACGCCGCCGGTCAGGGCCGGGAACGCGAGCGAGCCCGCTTGCGAGACGATCGCGAGCCCGACGGACGCCCACAGCGTCACCTTGTACGGCCGCAGGAACCCCAGCAGGCGCCAAAGGCTCGTGCGGTACCGTGCCCCCTCCGATTGGCGCATGGCCTCAGCGTACGCAAGCATTCCGCCGTGACGCCGCTCGAGTCGGTACCGAACTTCTCGGAAGGCCGCGACCGCTCGACGATCGACGCGATCGGCGCGGCATTGGGTGCTCACGCACGGGTCCTCGATGTCCACACCGACCCCGACCACAACCGCTCGGTGTTCACCCTCGTCGGTGATGGAGACGAGCTCGTGGAGTCCCTCACGGCGGGGATCGATGTCGCGCGCGAGCGAATCGACCTGCGCCGCCACGAGGGACGGCACCCCCGGATCGGCGCGGCCGACGTCGTCCCTATCGTCCCGATCGCGCCCGCCGAGATGGAACGGGCGTGGGCCGTCGCGCGGATCCTCGGGGCCCGGATCGGTGAGCTGGGACTGCCCGTGTTCCTCTACGACCCGCCGGATCGCGGGCCGGCGTTCTACCGGCGCGGCGGCCTCGACGAGCTCCAGCGACGGATCGATGCGGGCGAGCTCGCGCCCGATTTCGGCCCGTCGGGGCTCGACCCGGCGGCCGGCGGGGTCATCGTCGGCGCCCGGAAGCCGCTGATCGCATTGAACGTGAACCTGCGCGGCCCGCTCGACGCCGCCCGGGAGATCGCCGCCGTCGTGCGCGAGGCGGGCGGCGGCTTCACGGGCGTCCGCGCGCTCGGCCTCGAGCTGCCGTCCGCGGAGGTCGTGCAGGTGTCGATGAACATCGAGGACTGGCAGTCGTCACCGCCACACGCGGTGGTGTCCCGGATCCGGGAGGAGGCGGGCCGGCGCGGGGTGGAGGTGGAGGGAATCGAGCTCGTCGGGCTCATTCCGGCCGGGGCGGCGGTCGGTCTCGACGTCGATCCCTCACGCGTGCTCGAGCTGCGCCTGGCCGGATAGGCGAGGCCACATCAGCGCGATGCAGTTGAGGGCATCGCCGAGCTCGCTGATCGAGACGGCGGCAGAGACCGGATCGGACACCTGCTCGGGTGTGCCCGCTCGGTAACCTGGGTGTGATGGCCACGCGCAAGCAGCGCTCCAGGCGCGCCAAGACCTTCCGCCACGACTACGCGCTCGTCGTCGACGACGAGGAGGGGAACGAGGTCGAGATCTCGGCGGCCGAGGCGCGCGCAAAGAAGCAGGACGGCTCGGGCGCACCCGCAAAGGCGTCGGCGAAGCCGAGCGCTCGGGGGTCGAGCGCCAAGGGAGGCAAGGCCTACGAGCCGAACAAGCCGTCGTGGAACCGCGCGCTCAAGCGCGGCCTCCCGTGGGGCCTCGTGGCCGGCGTCGTCGTGACCTTCCTGCTCCACGGCTCACCGCTCCTCGGGCTGGTTTACGCGGTCATGTTCGTCCCGCTCACCTACTGGACGGACTCGATGGTCTACCGCCGCTTCCAGCGCAAGCAGGCCGGCGGCACCCCGCCGCGCGGCAAGACCCGCTGACAGCGCCACTAGACTCGGCTCCATGCCGGTTGCCGTCTCCCGATTCGTACTGAGCCAGTACGAATCGAACTGCTACGTCGTCCGCGCGGCGGAGGACGCCACGGAGGCCGTCGTCGTCGACCCCGGCGGCGACCCCGCGCCTCTCCTCGACGGTCTCGTCGGGACCGTCGCCGCGATCCTCGTGACGCACACCGACGTCGACCACATCGACGGCGTCGCGGCGCTCCAGCAGGCGACGGGCGCCGAGGTCTGGGCTCCTGCCGGCGAGGCCGAGAACCTCGCGAACGGCCTCACCCGGACCGGTGGAAGCGTCGCCGCACACCGGCCGGAACATCTCGTCGCCGACGGAGACGTGGTTCGCGCCGGCGGGCTCGAGCTCGAGGTCGCCGGTATCCCGGGTCACTCGGCCGACCACGTCGCGTTCTGCGTCGACGGCGCGATCTTCTCGGGCGACCTCCTGTTCGAGGGCTCGGTCGGCCGGGTCGACCTGCCCGGAGGCGACTGGGAGACGCTGCTCGACTCGATCCGCCGCCTTCTCGAGCGCTACGGGCCGGACGCAGTCGTCTACCCGGGCCACGGCGGCCCGACGACCCTCGGCCGCGAGCTCGAGTCGAACCCGTTCCTTGCCGAGCTCCGCGCCGGAAGCTGATGGCCGAGCGCTTCCAGGCGCCGCGCGGGACCCACGACGTCCTGCCGGCCGAGCAACCGCTGTGGCAGAAGGTCACCGGCACCCTCGCCGAGGTCGCCGAGCTCTACGGCTACCGGCGGATCCAGACGCCGAACTTCGAGGACACGGCCCTCTTCCAGCGCACGTCCGGCCAGGGCTCGGACATCGTCCAGAAGGAGATGTACACGTTCGAGGACCAGGGCGGCCGCTCGCTGACGCTCCGACCCGAGGGAACGGCCCCGATCGCGCGCGCGTATGTCGAGCACGGGATGCACCGCGATCCGCAGCCGGTCAAGCTCTACACCGTTGCCCCGATGTACCGCTATGCGGCGCCGCAGAAGGGCCGGTACCGCGAGCACTGGCAATGCTCGGTCGAGGCGATCGGCTCGACCGACCCGGCGATCGACGCCGAGGTCGTCCAGCTCTACACCGAGTTCGCGCGACGCGTCGGGATCACCCAGTACGAGCTGCAGCTCAACTCGATCGGCGACGCCGCTTGCCGGCCGGCTTACGTCGAGCGGCTGACGGCCTGGCTCGATGCCAACGCGAGCGTCCTCGACGAGGACGCGAGGACGAAGCGCGCCACGAACGCGCTGCGGGTCTTCGACGTGAAGAACCCGTCCGTCCGCGAGGCCCTCCGGGGCGCGCCGAAGATCGGCGAGTCGCTCTGCCCCGAGTGCGCCGCGCACTTCGCCGAGGTCAGGCGACTCCTCGACGCCTACGGGGTCGCCTACACGCTCGAGCCCACTCTCGTCCGGGGGCTCGACTACTACACCCGCACCGTGTTCGAGTTCGTCGGCCCCGAGGAGAAGGCGCAGTCGGCGATCTGCTCGGGAGGCCGCTACGACGGCCTCGTCGAGGAGATCGGCGGGCCGGCGACACCCGGGATCGGGTTCGGCGCCGGGATCGAGCGGGCCGTGCTGGCGCTCGAGCAGGAGGGCGTGACGGCAGCCGCGGCCCCGCTCGACGTCTTCTTCGTCGTCGACGGCGGGGAGCGCGAGCAGGTGGTGACCGCGATGGCCGAGCTTCGGCGCCACGGTCTCGCCTGTGACACCGACTACGCAGGCAGGTCGTTCAAGGGCCAGATGACGCAGGCGGGCCGTACCGGTGCCCGCGCCGTCGTCATCGCCGGCGCCCAAGGCTGGCGGCTCCGCCGCGGGGGGAAGGAGCAGCCGGTCTCGCCGAGTGACCTCCTCGATACGCTCAGCTCGTGAGCCGTTGGCGGGACCAGCGCGGTAGCTCGCTGCGTATCGGGGATGTCGGCCGGACCGTCGCGGTCGCCGGCTGGGTCGCGACGCGCCGCGACCACGGCGGCCTCGTCTTCGTCGACGTGCGCGACGAGGACGGTGTCGTCCAGGTCGTCGTGAACCCCGAGAACGCGCCCGGCGCAGCGGAGATCGCGCACCAGCTCAGGAACGAGTTCGTCGTCCGCGCGCGCGGGCCGGTCGTCGAGCGCTCGCCGGAGACCCTCAATCCGGCGATGGCGACCGGCGAGATCGAGATCCAGGCCGAAGAGCTCGAGATCCTCTCGCGCTCGACGCCGCTCCCGTTCCAGCTCGACGAGGAGGGAGTCGACGAGACGATCCGGATCCGCTACCGGTGGCTCGACTTGCGCCGCGCCAGGATGCAGCGCAACATCCGCACCCGCGCCAAGCTCGTCTCGATCATCCGCTCCGAGATGCAGGGGGACGGGTTCGTCGACATCGAGACGCCGATCATGGGCAAGCCCACCCCCGAGGGCGCGCGCGACTTCCTCGTGCCGACGCGGCTGCAGCCGGGGCGGTTCTTCGCCCTGCCGCAGAGCCCGCAGATCTACAAGCAGCTCCTCGTGATCTCCGGATTCGAGCGCTACTACCAGATCGCCCGCTGCTTCAGGGACGAGGATCTTCGCGCCGACCGGCTCCAGGAGCTCACCCAGCTCGACGTCGAGACCGCGTTCCCCGACCAGGACTACCTGTTCGGCCTGATCGAACGGATCATCGTCCGGATCTGGAAGGAGTGCCGCGGCGTCGAGCTCGAACGGCCGTTCCTGCGGCTCACGTGGGAGGAGGCCGACCGGCGGTTCGGATCCGACAAGCCCGACCTGCGGTTCGGGCTCGAGATCGAGGACGCGACCGAGGTCACTCGGCCCTCCCAGTTCAAGGTGTTCGCCGACGCCGAGGCGGTGCGGTTCCTGCGCGTACCGCGCGAGCTCTCACGCGGCGATCTCGCCAAGCTCGAGGAGGTCGCGAAGCAGTGGGGCGCGAAGGGGCTCGCCTACCTCGTCTTCGGCGACGACGGCGACGTGCGCTCACCGATCGTGAAGTTCCTGAGCGAGACCGAGCTCGAGGGGTTCTCCTCGCCGCCGGGGACCACGATCCTGTTCGGCGCCGACACCCAGAAGATGGTCTCGCGGGTGCTCGGCGCCCTACGCCTCCACTTGGGCCGCGAGCTCGATCTGATCGACCAGAGCAGCTGGAAATTCCTGTGGGTGACTGATTTCCCGATGTTCGAATGGGACCCCGAGCTCGAGCGCTGGGACGCCGTCCACCATCCGTTCACGCGCCCGAACCCGGAGAGCGAGGCGCTCCTCGACACCGATCCCGGCGCGGCGAAAGCGATCGCTTACGACCTCGTGGGGAACGGCGTCGAGCTCGCCGGGGGCTCGTTCCGGATCCACGAGCCGGAGCTGCAGGCCAAGGTGTTCGGGCTGCTCGACATCAGCCCGGAGGAGCAGCGAGAGAAGTTCGGCTTCCTCCTCGACGCGCTCGCGATGGGCGCGCCGCCGCACGGAGGGATTGCCTCGGGCATCGACAGGCTCTCGATGACCCTGCTCGACGAGCCGTACATCCGCGACACCGTCGCGTTCCCGAAGAACCAGGCCGGCGTCGACCCGATGTCGGGCGCGCCGACGCCGGTCGAGAAGCCGCAGCTCGACGAGCTCGGGATCGCCGTGACCGTCGAGGATCCCTAGTTAGAAATGCCGAGGCACAGCGCCCGCCGGTTCCTGCTCGAGGTGCTCTTCCTCGCCGGCGTCGCGGCGGCGCTCACGTACGCCGAGCTCCGGCCGGCGGCGATCATCGGCATCGAGGCGGTGGCGTGGGCGGTCGTCGCACTGCTCGAGTGGACGGCCTGGCTCGACGAGCCGCATTACGGGCGGGGGCTGCCGCCGCGGTACTACGTCCCGCACGTCGCCCTGCCGCCGCCCGTCGCCGTCGACCAGGTCGAGCCGTATCCCGTTCTGCCTCCGGTCGAAGACGAGCCGACCTTCGTGGCCTCGACACAGGAGTGGGGGCTCGCCGACTGGCCGGCGCTCGAAGCGACTGCCGTTGGCGAAGACACGGTCGCCGTCCCGCCCGCGAGCCTTCTCGATGACGAGGGAGTGCCGGTCGTGCGGCTCCCTCCGCCGATCCCGGACGTCGAGGAGACCGTCGCCGCCGACGCTCTCGTCCCGGAGGAGACGGCGGAGGAGACCGAGGACGAGCTGCTCCCGATCGCCGGCGTGCCGGAGGCGACGGTCGCCGCCGCGGCCGCGCCGACGTCGCCCCCCGAGCCGGCTCCCGAGCCGTTGCCGGTTCGTGCGCCGGAGCCGGCGCGCGTGCTCGCCGCCCCCGCCCGTGTCACGGGAACGGCATTCCATCGTGTCGATCCGTTGACGGCGTCCAGGCGGCGCCGCCTCTTCTCGAGGGGTGGAGGCGACGAGACGCCGCCGATGGAGGTGCTCGACGGCCCGCCGCCGGATCGCACGCTTCCGAGCCGGGTCCTCGAGCAGACGGGTCGCCGGTGAGGCGACAGCTCGCGCAACGGCAGGTGATCCTGGCCGCCGTCGCGATCCTCGCCGTCGCCGTCTCGGTCGCCTATGTCACCCGCCACGACCAGCGCCACCACGTCGTGTCGAGGCTGCCGCCGCCTCACGGCGACTACACCGCCCTCGCCGCCGCAAGCGCCGAATCGGCTCTCGGCCACAAGACGAGCTGCGGCGTCCTCGTCGGCGACGCGACAATGGGCATCGCGAGCCCGGTGCTCCCGTGCGGCGCCCGCCTCTACCTGACATATCGCCACCGTCACGTTCTCGCCTCGGTGATCGACCAGGCCGATGCCCCCGGCGCCTCGCTCCTCCTCACCCACGCACTCGCCCGCCGCCTCGGAGTCAGCGGCGTCCGCCGAGTTCACTGGAGCTACGCAGGCTCCTAGTCCTCGGCTACAGTGCTCCGCTCGGAGCGCCCGATCCCGTGCGCGCCGTTGCGCACCATGTAGAACCAACACCATGTGAAAGGGAGCTCGTGTCGGGTGGGGGAACTCATCCGCGCGGCACCCACCTGGCTTGCCAGGTTCACACGGGCGCGGCGAGACGGCGGGATTAGGGCGCTTCGAGCTACCGAGGCTCTCGCGAACCCGCGGGGTGTCGGACACAGCGCTTTCGGTACTACGAGCTTTCGGTCGTGGATCGTGTCCGACATCCGCCTTAAGACGCTTCGCCTGCCCGACGTTGGGAAAGTACGCTGGCTTCGTGACCGAGCTTCTCGGAGATTCTTCGCGCGGAGGCGACTGGGCGGCAGTGCGGCTCGAGGTCGAAGGGCAGCGCATCGTCGCCGCTGACGCACCCGGGATCGAGCGCGACCTCGTCGGGTCGACTCTGCTCGAGGCGGCGGCCGTCGGCGGCGAGACGCTCGCCGTTGACGCGCTGGCGAACGCGATCGGGCCGGCGATCCGGGTGCGGCGGGCGCCTGGTCGGACGGCGGTTGCGATGAGCGGGGGCGTCGACAGCGCGGTGGCGCTCCTCCACGCGGGCGAGGGTACCGTCGGTGTGACGCTCAGACTCTGGGTCGATCCGAACGCGGCCGCCGGCGAGCGCGTCTGCTGCTCACCCGCTGCGGTCATCGCCGCGCGGCAGACCTGTCATTCGCTCGGGATCCCGCACGTCACGCTCGATTTGCGAGAGCGGTTCCGCAGTGTCGTCGTCGAGCCGTTCACGCACGGGTACGCCCGCGGCGAGACGCCGAACCCGTGCAGCCGGTGCAACGGCGCCTTTCGGTTCGACGAGCTGCTGCGCTTCACGCGGCGTATCGGCGCGGAGCGCCTCGCGACCGGCCACTACGCCCGGATCGTCGAGCGCGACGGCACGCTCGCAATCGCCCGCGCGGCCGACTCCGACAAGGACCAGAGCTACATGCTCGGCACGCTCGAGCCGGCATCGCTCGAGCGCCTGTGGTTCCCGCTCGGTCGGCAGACGAAGGAGGAGACCCGCGGGCAGGCGCTGGCCGCCGGCCTCGCGGTCGCCGGACGGCCCGACAGCCAGGAGGCCTGTTTCCTCGGCGGCGACGACTACCGCTCCTTCCTCGCCCGCCGCGGGCTCGAGCAGGATCCCGGCCCGATCGTCGACGAGGAAGGCCGCCGCCTCGGCACACACGGCGGGTTCTGGCGCTACACGCCGGGCCAGCGCCGGGGCCTCGGCGTCGCGTCGGCGGAGCCGCTCTACGCCCTCTCGACCGAGGCGCGAACCAACACCGTCGTCGTCGGGCCCCGCAGCTCGCTCGCGCGCCGACACGTCGCGGTCCGCGGCCGCCTCGACCGGGACGCCGGCCGCGTCGAGGCGAAGCTGCGCCACCGCTCGCCGGCGGTCGCGGCGACCGTCGAGCGCTCCGCCCGCGGCTTCGAGCTCGTCCTCGACGAGCCCTTCTACGGCGTTGCACCCGGGCAGACCGCCGTGCTCTACGAGGACGACGCCGTCGTCGGCGCGGGCACGATCGTCGCGGCCGCGTAAGATCGCGCGGAGTGATCGCTTCCTCCGCGAGCGACTGGGCCGACTACGCCCTCGCCTTCTTCCTGATCGTCGTCGGCCTCGGGCTCGGGCTCGCGCTCTTCAAGCTCGCGTCGGTCTTCCAGCGCGCCGCCTCGTTCATCCGCAGCTCGGAGAGCGAGGTCATGCCGGTCATCTCGAAGACGGGCGGCACGATCGACCGGGTGAACCGCGAGCTCGACAAGATCGATCCGGCGACCGACAGCGCGGTCGACGCGGTCTTCGCCGTCGACGAGGCAGTGCGCACCGTCAGTTTCGCGGTGAAGCGGCCGATCGAGAAGCTCGTCGGCATCTCCGCGGGCGCGAAGCACGGCTGGGCGACGATGCGGGCCAAGCGCGACCTCAAGGCCGCCGTCGCATCCGGAAAAGAGGCCGCGGCGCGCCGCGAGGCCGACTTCCAGGAGGACATCCGCAAGGCCCACGGCTGACGGTCCGACCCAACCGGGCCGACCTACACTGTCTCGATGCGCACGACTGCGGAGCTGCGCGAAGGCTTCCTGCGCTTCTACGAGGAGCGCGGGCACCTGCGCGTGCCCTCGCACTCGCTGATCCCACCGGCCGACGACCCCTCGACGCTCTTCATCGTCGCGGGAATGCAGCAGTTCAAGCCGTACTTCCTCGGCCTCCGTGAGCCGCCCGGCCGAGCGCGTCGTCAGCGTCCAGAAGGTGCTGCGGGCCGGCGGCAAGGACACCGACCTCGAGGACGTCGGCCGCACCGACCGCCACTGCTCGTTCTTCGAGATGCTCGGCAACTTCTCGTTCGGCGACTACTTCAAGGACGAGGCAGTCGAGTTCGCATGGGAGTTCGTCACGAAGCGCATGGGGCTCGACCCCGAACGCCTCTGGGCGACCGTTCACGAAGGGAACCCGGTGCTCGGGCTCGACGAGGACACCGTCGCCATCAACGCCTGGGAGCGCGTCGGGATCCCGCCGGATCGGATCGTGCGCCTCGGCAAGGACAACTTCTGGCAGGCGGCCGACACGGGCCCCTGCGGGCCGTGCTCGGAGATCTTCTTCGACCGCGGCGAGGAGCACGGTTGCGGTCGTGACGACTGCCGCCCGGGCTGCGAGTGCGACCGCTACATGGAGTTCTACAACCTCGTCTTCATGCAGTACGACCTGCGGCCGGGCCCGGAGCTCGTGCCCTTGCCCAACGAGAACGTCGACACCGGGCTCGGGGTCGAACGCGGCGCGTGCCTGCTCCAGGAGGTCGGCTCGGTGTTCGACACCGACGGCTTCCGGCTGATCATGGACTGGGTCGAGGCCGAGTCCGGGGTGGCCTACGGCTCCGACCCTGTGGCGACCAAGGCGCACCGCGTCCTCGCCGACCACGGCCGCGCGATGTCGTTCCTGATCGCGGACGGCGTCACGCCGTCGAACGAGGGCCGCGGCTACATCTGCCGCCGCATCATCCGCCGTGCCGTGCAGCACGGCCAGCGGATCGGCCTCGACCGCGTGTACCGGCTCGGCGGAGTGGTCTGCGAGCAGATGGGCGACGCGTATCCCGAGCTCCGCGAGCACCGTGAGGAGATCGAGCGCGTCGTCCGCCTCGAGGAGGAACGCTTCCGCGAGACCCTCGCCCGCGGCCAGAAGGTCTTCGACGAGCTCGCCGGGCAGGACGCGATCTCGGCCCGCGACGCGTTCGAGCTCGCGACCACCTACGGCTTCCCGGTCGAGCTCACCCAGGAGCTCGCCGAGGAGCGCGGCCAGCCTGTCGACATCGACGGGTTCCGCGACCTGATGGAGGGGCACCGCGAGATCTCCCGCGCCGGCGGCGAGAGCACGACCGAGCAGCTCGCCGCTGAGATCGTCGGTGCCGGCTTCCGCGAGACGGAGTTCGTCGGCTACGAGAAGACCGACGTGCTCACCGCCGTGGTCGCCGTCGGGCCGAGCGCAAGCACGCGACAGCTCGTGAAGCTCGAGCAGAGCCCGTTCTACGCCGCGAGCGGCGGCCAGGTCAGCGACTCCGGCTACCTCGTCGTCGACGGCACGGACATGAAGCTCGACGTGGCCGAGGTGCTCAAGTTCGGCGACGACCAGGTGCTCGCGATCGAGACGGGAGGGGAACCGGTACTCGCGGAGGGCACCCGTGTCCGCGCGGTCGTCGAGTGGGCAGAGCGCTTCCCCACCATGGCTAATCACACCGCCACCCACCTTCTCCACGCGGCGCTTCGCGAGGTGCTCGGCGCCCACGTCAAGCAGGCGGGCTCGGCCGTGCGTCCCGACAAGCTCCGCTTCGACTTCAGCCACCCCCAGCCGCTCACGCCCGAACAAAGGGAGCACGTCGAGCGGCTCGTCAACGAGAAGGTCTTCGAGGCGATCCCGGTCCGCACGTTCGTCACCCCGATCGAGGAGGCGAGGAAGCTCGGCGCGATGATGCTCTTCGGCGAGAAGTACGGGAGCGAGGTCCGCGTCGTCGAGATCGACGGCTTCTCGCGGGAGCTCTGCGGCGGCACGCACGTCCGGTCGACGGCGGAGATCGGGCCGTTCGTGATCCTCTCCGAGGCCTCAGTCGGCTCTGGCGCCCGACGCATCGAGGCGGTCACCGCCGGTGAGGCCTGGGCGTTCCTGCACGGACGCTCGCGCGAGCTCGACGCCACCCGCGCCGAGCTCGAGGAGGTGCGGCGCGAGGCCAGGAAGCCGAAGAAGGCCGCGCAGTCGACCGACGTCGAACCCGACGTCGTCGAGGTTGCGGGCTCGAACGTGATCGTGATGGAGGTGCCGAGCCTCGACGCGGACGCGCTACTCGACCTCTCCGATCGCTTCAAGCAGCGGAGCGCTCCTGCGGCCGTCGTCCTCGGCGCCCGCGAGGATGGCACCGTGCACCTGGTCGCGAACTTCGACGAAGGCGTCGCGCGCCGGATCTCGGCCGGCGACGTCGTGAAGGAGATCGCGCCGATCGTCGGCGGAGGCGGGGGAGGGCGCCCGACGATGGCCCGCGCCGGCGGGAAGAACCCCGAGGGCCTCGCCGACGCGCTCGAGCGCGCCCGCGAGCTGATCTCGGCGGCCCTTTCCTAGTGCACCCGGCCGCAAGTCATGGCACGCCCTCGGCGGCGTCTCGTCGCCCGTGGCTGCGTCCTCGGTCGCGCCGATATGCCTGCATATCGGCGCTCCCTGCGTCCTTCCCACGAACGACGATCCATCCGCCGATGACGCACCGGACTCACGGCCGGGTGCACACATGAAGGTGCTCGCGCTCGACTACGGCTCGGCGCGGACCGGCATCGCCGTCTCCGACCCGACCGGGACGGTCGCTCGGCCCGTCGGAGTGGCCGAGAAGGTCGGAACGCCGGCCGGGATGGTCTCCCTGCTCGCCGCGATCGCGGCCGAGGAGCCCGAGCGGATCGTGGTCGGGCTGCCGGTGACCCTTCGCGGCGAGATCGGCGAGCAGGCGCGGGAGACCCTCGAGTTCGTCGAGACGCTCCGTGGTGCGGTCGAGATCCCGATCGACACCTACGACGAGCGCTTCACCTCGTCCCTCGCGGGCGGTGACGACGCCCGGGCTGCCGCGTACCTGCTCTCGAGCTACCTCGAATGGCGCGGAGCGACGGCCTAGACCGCACCATCCGCCGGCGGCGGGTCGTCGCAGCGGTCGTCTTCGTCGTGGTGATCGCGGGCGTCGTCGGCGTCTCGGTCGCTGCCGTTCGGCATCACACGACCAAGTCGGCGCCGACGACGACGGTCACGCTCCCGCCCGTCGTCAAGCCGTTCCACGTCGTCTTCCCGGAGGGGTTCACACGGGAACAGATGGCCGAGCGCGTGAAGGTCGTCGCAAAGATCGCCGACAAGGAGCATCGAGGCCGCGTCCGGCTGGACGAGTCCTCGTACCTCGCCGCTTCGAAGAGCGCGGTCGTGCCGTGCTTCAGCGCGCAGAAGCGCACGAACCTCGAGGGCTTCCTGTTCCCGGCGACCTACCCGTTCTACAAGCAGACGACATCGCGCCAGCTCGTGCTCGAGCAGATCAAGACGTTCTGCGGCAGGTGGCGCACGGTCGACCGCACGTACGCCAGCTCGAAGAACCTGACCCCGTACGACGTCCTCAAGATCGCCTCGATGGTCGAGAAGGAGGCGGCCGTGCCCGGCGATCGGAGCAAGATCGCCGGAGTGATCTACAACCGGTTGCATGCCCGGATGCCGCTCCAGATCGATGCGACGCTCCGCTACGGCCTGCACATCCCGCCGACGAAGTCGATCACCCAGTCGGACCTGGCGAGCTCGAACCCGTTCAACACGCGACGGCTCGCGGGTCTGCCTCCCACGCCGATCGCGAACCCCGGACTCGCTTCGATCCGGGCGGCTGCCCACCCGTCCCGGGTCGGCTACCTGTATTACGTGCGCGTGCCCGGAACGAAGCATCACGTCTTCTTCGAGAGCAGCACCGCGTACGAGAACTACCTGGTGGCCCACCACTACGGTCCGCACTCTTGACCGCGCACGTCGCGCTCCTCGGGCATCCGGTCTCACACTCGCTGTCGCCTCGGATGCAGAATGCCGCGTTCGCGGCGGCCCGCCTCGACTGGCACTACTCGGCGTTCGACGTCGAGGATCCCGTCGCAGCGGTCGGGGCGCTCCGCGAGCTCGGCTTCGCAGGTGCCAACGTGACGATCCCGTACAAGCGCGCTGTCGTCGCCGCCTGCGACGAGGCCGACGGGGAGGCGGTGAACACGCTCGTCTTCCGCGACGGTCGCGTGATCGGCGTGAACACCGACAAGGAGATCCTGGCGGGGATCTCGGCGCGGAGCGCCTGCCTGATCGGCGCGGGTGGCGCAGCCGAGACGCTCCGCCCGGCCCTTCCGGCCGATACGCGCGTCTTCACGCGTGGCGGGGAGTGGCCGCCCGACGCGTCCGGCTGCGACCTGATCGTGAACGCGACGCCGGTACGGGACGAGCTGCTCGTCGAGCCACAACCGGGTCAGGTGGTGGTCGAGCTCGCCTACTGGCCCGACGGGGCCGATACGGCGCTCGTCGCCGCGGCGCGCGCGGCCGGCTGCGAGGTCGTGGACGGGCTCGAGGCGCTCGTCCGGCAGGGCGCCAAGTCGTTCGAGCTGTGGACGGGGATCCCGGCGCCAATGTCGGTCATGCGGGGCGCCGTGCGGGCGGGCCAATAACCTCTAAGACATGCCGCTTCGCGTTGCCACCGCCGGTGAGTCGCACGGGCCTGCGCTCGTCGCGATCGTCACCGGGCTCCCTGCGGGCCTCGAGCTCGACCGCGATGCCATCGACACCGACCTGAGCCGCCGTCAGCAGGGCTACGGCCGCTCGCCGCGACAGCAGATCGAGACCGACAAGGTCGAGGTGCTCGCAGGCCTTCGGCACGGGAAGACGCTCGGGACGCCGCTCGCGCTCGTCGTTCGCAACATCGACCACAAGAACTGGACGTGGGGGATGAGCCCGTGGCCGCCCGAGGGCGAGCCGGAGGGGAAGGGGACGAAGCCGGTGACGCTCCCGCGGCCCGGTCACGCCGACCTCGCAGGCGTCCAGAAGTACGACCTGGACGACGTCCGCAACGCGCTCGAACGCGCCTCGGCGCGCCACACCGCGGTCCACGTCGCCGTGGGAGGCGTCGCGAAGGTGCTCCTCGCCTCGATCGGCGTCACGGTCGAGGGCTCCACGGTCGACGAGGAGAGCTTGCAGGAGCGGATCGACGAGGCGCGCAAGGCGCGCGACACCGTCGGGGGCGTCATCGAGGTGAGGGCCGACGGCGTGCCGCCCGGGCTCGGTTCCTACGCGGCCAAGGAGGACCGTCTCGACGCACGCCTCGCCGCGGCGGTCATGGGGATCCAGGCCGTGAAAGGCGTCGAGATCGGCGACGGGTTCGCACTCGCCGGCAAGCTCGGCTCGGAGGCCCACGACGAGATCGCAACGGACAGGCGGCGAACGTCGAACCACGCCGGCGGGATCGAGGCGGGCGTCTCGAACGGGGAGGAGATCGTCGTCCGCGCCGCGATGAAGCCGCTGCCGACGCTCATGAGACCCCTCGGCTCGGTCGACCTCGAGACGGGCGAGCCCGCGCAGGCGCTGGTCGAACGCTCCGACGTCGCCGCGGTCGAGGCGCTCGCGGTCGTCGCCGAGGCGGCGGTCGCATGGGAGCTCGCCCGGACGGCGCACGAGAAGTTCGGTGGGGACACCGTCGGCGACTTCGTTGCCGCCTGGCGCGCGTACCTCGACCGAATCTCGTGACGGGTCACCTGAGCGCGCTCGGCCGTCACGTCGTCCTCGTGGGGTTCATGGGTGCCGGCAAGTCGACGCACGGGAGGGACGCGGCGACGCGACTCGGCCGGGAGTTCCTCGACCTCGACAGGGCGATCGAGGAGCGAGCAGGGAAGACGATCCCCGACTTGTTCGAGGAGCGCGGTGAGAGCGGCTTCCGCGAGATCGAGCGGCACGCAGCCCGGGTGGCGCTCTCGAATCCCGACCCGGCCGTGATCGCGCTCGGGGGCGGCGCGCTCGGGAGCCCCGAGACGCGCGAGCTCGTCGCCTCCGCCTTCACGGTGCTCATGGAGATCGACGTCGACACGGCGTGGCAGCGGGCCCGGAGGTCGCAGCGCCCGCTCGCACGCGACGAGGCCGAGTTCCGCCGCCTCTACGTCGAGCGGGACGCGATCTACCGGGAGGCGGCAGACGCGATCGCCGAGGACACGACCGGGATCGTGCTCGCGGCCGCAGGCGTCCACTACGAGCGCGGCGGGCTCGACCGACTCGGCGAGCTCGTGCCCGGCACCGGGCCGGTCGCGCTCGTCGCCGACAGCACGGTGATGGGGATCTACGGGGCCCGCGCGCAGGAAGCGCTCGGCGGGCGGCTCTCGTCGGAGCACGAGCTTCCGGTGGGGGAGGAGGCGAAGTCGGTGTCGGTCGTCACGCGCCTGTGGCGGGAGCTCCGCCTCGATCGCGGCGGCACGGTCGTCGGCCTGGGCGGCGGCTGCACGACCGACGTCGCCGGGTTCGCCGCGGCGACGTACCTTCGCGGCGTCCCGTGGGTCGCGGTGCCGACGTCACTCGTGGGCCAGGTCGACGCCGCGATCGGCGGCAAGACCGGCATCGACATCCCGGAGGGAAAGAACCTCGTCGGCGCGTTTCACTGGCCCGCGCGAGTGGTTCTCGACGAGAGCCTGCTCGAGACGCTCCCCGAGCGCGAGCGGCGCCAGGGGATGGCCGAGCTCGTCAAGACGCGCCTGCTCGCCGGGCGCCGGCTCGACGTGCGAGGCGCGGCCGCGTACAAGGCCGGCCTCTGCGTCCAGGATCCCCACGATCACGGGCCGCGGCGCTTCTTGAACCTCGGTCACACGTTCGCCCACGGCCTCGAGGCCGGGGCGGACTACGACCTTCCGCACGGCGAGGCGGTCGCGCTCGGGCTCCTCGCCGCGCTTCGGATCTCGGGGCGGGACACCGCCGAGGTCGAGCAGGAGCTCGAGCCCCGGCCGGTCGCTGCCGACCCCGAACGGGCCTGGCAGGCGCTACTGCGGGACAAGAAGCGATCCGGTGATGCGATCAACCTGGTGCTGCTCGGAGACCAGGGGCCCTACGTCGAAGCACGTCCCGCGGACGAGGTGCGTCGCGAGCTCGAACGGTTGATCGCGTAGATTCCTCGAGATGCTGGTGCTCGTGCTGAACGGTGTGAACCTCGACATGCTCGGGCACCGCGACCCGGCGGTCTACGGGGGCATCTCGATCGGCGAGCTCGAGACCAAGGTGTACGGGTGGGCCCGGGAGCTCGCGATCACGGCCCGCTGCGAGAACACGAACCACGAGGGCGAGTACATCGACTGGATCCACGGTGCGTACGGGAACGCCGACGCCGTGATCGTCAACCCGGGCGCATGGTCGCACTACAGTTGGGCGATCCACGACGCGCTCGACATCCTGGAAGTGCCGATCGTCGAGGTGCACCTCTCGAACATCCACGAGCGCGAGGAGTGGCGGCGCCACTCCGTGATCGCCGACCTCGCAGCCCATCGGGTGATCGGCAAGGGCCCCGACGGCTACCGGGAGGCGCTCGTCTACCTGGCCGGCGAGAGGGACGCATGAGCGTCCAACCAGAGGTTGGCTCATGACCGTCCAACCAGAGGTTGGCTTATGACCGCTGGGCGGCTCGAGCGGCTGCAGGCGACGCTGAAGCAACGGCTCCTGGTCACGAACCTCGTGAACATCAGCTGGCTGACCGGCTTCGACACGTCGAACGCGGCGCTGCTCGTCGATCCCAAGGGCGCGCCGAAGCTGTTCACCGACTTCCGCTACATCGAAGGTGCCGAGGCGATCCCCGGCGTCGAGGCGGTGCTCGCGAAGCGGTCGCTAATGGTCGATCTGGCGAAGCGGCTGCGCGGCAAGGTCGGTTTCGAAGCAGACATTCTCCCGTGGACGCAGATGCAGGCGCTCGGCGAGGGCGGCCTCGACCTCGTGCCGGTGACGGGCGCCGTCGAGGCGCTGCGAGCTGTGAAGGACGAGGACGAGATCGGGATGATCTCCCGCGCGGCGCGCGCGGCGGAGCGCGCATTCGAGGCGCTGACGGCGGAGACGTGGATCGGGCGAAGCGAGCGGGAGCTCGCGTGGCGGCTGCGGACTCTGATGCACGCCCACGGCGTCGACCACCTCGCGTTCGACACGGCGGTCGCCGCCGGAACGAACGGCTCGAAGCCGCACGGCGAGCCCGACGACACGATCGTCGAGACGCGGATGGTCGTGACGGTCGACTGGGGTGCCCGTCTCGACGGCTACTGCTCCGACTGCACGCGAACGCTCTCGGCCGGCCAGATCCCGGCGAAGCTCCGCGAGATCTACGACGTCTGCCTGAAGGCCCAACTGGCCGCCGTCGACGGGATCCGCCCGGGCATGACGGGCGTCGAGGCCGACCGGATCGCCCGGGGGATCATCTCCGACGCCGGCTACGGCGAGGAGTTCGGCCACGGCCTCGGCCACGGTGTCGGCGTGGCGATCCACGAGGCGCCGCGTCTCTCGGTCGAGTCCAGCGACACGCTCGAGGTCGGGAACGTGATCACGATCGAGCCGGGCATCTACCTCCCGGGCCTCGGCGGCGTCCGGATCGAGGACCTGGCAGTCGTCCGCGAGGACGGGCTCGAGCTTCTGACGAGCTTCCCGAAAGACCTGATCACCGTCGGCTGAGCGTCTCGGGCGGCGCGTAGACGGCGAACCCGTCGACGGAGTGGCGCGTGTATCCGTGGCGTGAAAGCGTCGCGAGGACGTGCGGCTGGCGGAAGGAAGTGGTCGAAGAACACGAACCCGTGCGGGCCGGCTCGCACGACGTTCTCGTAGGCCGGCCAGGTGGCGATCGTGTCGTGGGTCGGGAGGACGTCCCCGTCTCGCACCGTCGAGCTTGTCGAAGCGGTTCTCGACCGCGACGATGCGCTCGTTCGTGTCGAAGTCGAGACGGTAGGCGATCCAGTAGTTCGTGAACACGCGGTCGATGCCGCGCCGGTCGAGCTCGGCCACGAGCGGTGAGAGGCTCCGAGGAGACGTCGGGACGCCGACGTTGGCGTGGGAGATCGGGTACCGGTCGAAGCCCCGGAGCCCGACGGCGCTCACGACGAGAGCGAGTGCGAGGATCACTGCCGCCCGCCGGTACGTCGTGGTCATCTGCCCGACGACGAGCGCGAGGCACGGCGCGATTGCCATCAGGTATCGGGGTCGGTGGAGACGTTGGCCTTCGGAGAGAGAGCGGCGAGGAACGGAAATGCGCCGATCACGAGGTACACCACCATCGTGTCTCGGCGCCTGGACCGGTATCCGCCGTAGAGGAAGAGCACGGCGAGGCCGGCATAGATCGCTGCCCCGACGGCGGTCGGCACGACCCAGTCGACGAGCCGCTGAAGCGCAGGCCGATGTCCTCCGGAAGCACCGGCGAGAGGAGGATCCGCAGGCGCTGCGCGTAGCTCAGGTCGGCCCCAGGGTTGAGGTGCAGCGACGCCCAGTGGTGGCGCAGGTTCCAGAGCAGGACGGGCAGCGCCCCGACGACGGCGAGGCCCGCCGCGAGCCAGGCGTACCGGAGCACGCGACGCTGCCTCCAGGCGAGCCAGACGGCGACGGTGAGCACGACCGGCGCGATCTGGAAGGTCTCGTAGAACGCGATCCCGGCAACGAGCCCGAAGAGACCGACGCGGAGCGCGGTCGGATCCTCCTTGGCGCGGAGGGCGAGCAGCAGGAGCAGGACCGAGAAGAGCGCGTCGCTCGAGTAGAAGCCCCATTCGTGCATGTGCTCGAAGATCGTCCAGCCGGGCCAGATCCAGGCGAGCGCCGCGGCGTAGCGGGCGGCCGGCTCCCCGATGGTGCGCCTTCCGACCCGCCAGACGAGAAGGACGGTGACGAGATCGAGCACGAGGGGGACCGCTCGGAGCGCGAGGATGCTCGGTCCGAAGATCCAGAAGACGGGGACGGCGAGGAGGATCTCGAGGATGCCGCCGTAGGCGTGCCCCCACATGAACCCGGTGAGGTGCCCGTGCTCGGCGTGGCGGACCATCAGGCCGATGAACGCCTCGTCGGAGTCCTCGTCGCCGAGCGTCGAGCGGTACGTGAGGACGCGCAGCACGATCCCGACCACGCCGACAGAGACGAGCAGGACACGTTCCCAGGTCAGTTCGACATGCGCCCGAAGGGCTACCGCTTCGCTCATCCGCGTCCTTTCGCGCGGGCGAGCCTACCGGTAGCCGCGGCCGAGACCCGGCGGGCGGAGCTACACTGCCGCGCCGATGGCCGAGGTCGTCTCCACCAACCAGTTCAAGAACGGGATGCACATCGCCCTCGAAGGGCAGACGTGGCGCATCGTCGAGTTCCAGCACGTGAAGCCCGGCAAGGGCGGCGCGTTCGTGCGGACGAAGCTGAAGAACTACGAGACGGGCTCGGTCGTCGACAAGACGTTCCGAGCCGGCGAGAAGTTCGAGCGCGTCCGCACCGAGACGAAGAACATGCAGTACCTCTACGACTCGGGGGACGACGTCGTGTTCATGGACGAGGAGACCTACGAGCAGCTGTCGCTCCCGCGCTCGGCCGTCGCCGACGACCTGCCGTTCATGCAGCCCTCGCAGTCGTTCCAGGTGATGTTCGTGGGCGAGCGCGCCTCGGGGGTCGACCTTCCCGCCTCCGTCGTCCTCGAGGTCACCGACACCGAGCCCGGCGTCAAGGGCGACACGGTCTCGAACGTCACGAAGCCGGCGACGCTCGAGACCGGCGGGGTCGTCCAGGTGCCGCTGTTCGTGAACATCGGCGACAAGATCAAGGTCGACCCGCGCGAGAAGCGCTACATAAGCCGAGCGTAGCCCGTTCGGCTCTGTATCTAGCTTTACGACGCGGTCGGGTGACCTGAGATCGGCTGAGATGCGCTCAGGTCGGTAGAATTTTCTACCGCCTGAGATGCGTCAGTTCTCGCGCCGAGGAGCCTGCGCTCGAGCGCGGCCATCTCGTTGGGGAACGTGACGCCCGCGAGGTTGATGTATTTCTGCGTCGTCGAGTACGAGCGGTGTCCTGCGATCGCCATGAGCGTCGGCCCGCTGACGCCGGCTGCCGCGAGGTTGGTTAGCGCCCCGTGGCGGGCGTCATGGTGCGGGCGAACGTAGTCGGTGATCCCCGCCGCCGCCGTGACCGGGCCGATAATCACGACGTCGACCTCGAGCTCGCGGATCCGTGTCGCGAGCGCCTGCCGGTGCTCAGCGTCGGCGAGCGTAAGACCGACGCGGCGCTCGGGCAGCCGCCCCGCAGGAGCGTGTTCGAGAGGTCGCCGAGCATCCAGCGGCTCGCGAGGCGGTTGCAGGCGCATGACGAGCAGGTCGAGGCTCACAGGGCGGCGTTCCGCAACCATCCGGGGAACGCCCCGATCCCGCGTGACGCTCGAGGGAGGTTCCGCTGATGGCGGCGCGGACGAAGCCGACGCCGGAGCAGCTCGCGGCGATGGACGCGCGGGTCAAGGCGTTCGAGGCCGCGCAGAAGGCGGCGTTGCGGCCGGAGGTTCGCCAGGAGGGTGAGGCCGACCCGCCGTACGTGCCGCCGGCGCCGAAGCGCGTCCGCTACCGGGAGGTCGGTGGCGAGGAGCGCGAGATCGTGTTCGATCCGTTCGAGAGCGACGCCTACGTGGTGCTCGAGTACTCGGCGCCGACGCCGAGCGCGCCATTGCAGAAGGAGAAGGTCGTGGCGAGGGTGGGCGCGTTCTCGCTCGCGAGCCTCATGCTCGAGGACGTGCCGCCCGAGGCGGCCTGATGCCAACCGCGACGATCTCGGAGGTCGGGTTCCCGGCGCAGATCGCGCAGTCGGGGACGTTCACGAGCTCGGACATCAGGAACCCGAACTGCGTCGGCGTCAAGGTCGTGCTGAACGTGACCGCGAACGCGGGCGGGCTCGGCTCCCTCGTGCTGAAAGTCCAGGGGAAGGACAAGGCGTCAGGCACGTACTGGGACATCCTCACGAGCTCGGCGCTGACCGCGGTGGCGACCACGGTGTTCACGATCGCGCCGTCGATCGTGACGTCCGCGGGCGTGGCGGTCAGGGACGCGCTCCCGGCGACGTGGAGGATCACGGTGAGCGGGAATGGCAACCCGGTTTCCTTCACCATCGGCGCGTCGATGATCCCATGAGGCTTGCGGCGTCCTCTGCTCGAGCGCCGCAGGGAGGCGCGCACCGGCCGGGGCTCCTCCGGGCCTGGCCGGTCGCAGCGCCACGAGACAAGGCTTGCGGTGCGTCTGCTGGCCGCAGGACGACGGGCCTCCTTTCCCCGTCATGGGCGGTTGCGCGGTCGTGCCCCCGGGGGCGTAACGGCCTGAGCCGTGGCTAGCGCAACGCGATGGTGTTGGGCGGCGGGTCTGGGAGCAGCTCGCCGCTCACGCCTCGAGCGCCGTGAGCACGTAGTGTTCGTACGCCCCCTGCGGCGGGGGCGGGCTGGACTGGATCGGGCCGTGGTACTCCAACTGCGGAGTGCCCCCACTCCTGCGCACAGCAAGAGCGGCCCGATCTCTCCCGCCCAGCTGGTAGGGGCCGCCGCGCGCGGCGGTCAGCCCAGCCGCGTCGAACCCCGGAGCGGTTCCCCGTCCCGCGCGGGTGCATAGTGAGGGTGTTGCAGATTTCGCTTCCCGCCGTCGACGCCGCTCGCCTTGCCGGGCGTCGCCGACTCCGCTTCGCCATCTCCGCTGTTGCGGCCGCCGGCGCTGTGGTGCTTGCGCCGCGGCTTTCCGTGCACGGGCCCTCGCTGATCGACGACTGGAAGGCCCTCGACCAGCATGTCGCGCTGCTGTCGGCGCGCGGGATGAGATTTCATCCCGGCTGGGACGTCTGGAACTGGGCTCAGTGGCACACTCCCGGCGCTCCCGCCTCGATGCTTGGCCCAGACCTGCTCGATCTGGGCCGGCTGTTGCTTGTGATTGCGGGCGTCGCAGCACTTGCGTGGACGCTGCTCGAACTGCGCGACGAACGGCGTGTATGGCTAGCTGTCCTGCCGTCGCTGCTGATCCTCTCAACGCCAGGGTTCGCAGTCGATCTCGCCCGTTTCGGGCCGCAGGAACCCGCACTCATCGGCGGCCTCGCGCTGGGCGCCGCACTACTGATCCACTCAGGGCGGCTGCTGCTGCGAGGCAAGAAACATGCCGCGATATCGATCTTCGCCGTCGGCTACCTGATCTGGGTGTTCGGCGTCTACCAGAAGGAGACCAGCGTCTGTGTGCTGCTGCTAGCTCCGGTCGCTCTGCTACGCCGGCGCGATCTCCTCGAACGGTGGCGGCGCGTCGCCCCGCGGACGCGGTGGCTGCTCGCCGGCGGCGTGGTGGCGGCGATAGTGCCGCTCCTTCATATGCTCGTCGAGACGATCGCCATCATGCGTCGCCGCAACCTCGAGTACGGCGTCCACCCGACACTCGGCCACGGCGTCGTCCTGTCGCTGCTTTCTCTACCAGAGCTAGTGGGCGCAACCGAGTCGCCGCTCTGGCCGGTTATCCTAGTGATCTGCGTCACCGCAGCGGTCGCGCTCCGGCGTCGCCGCGTCCGAATCTCGCTCGAGGCCGGACTGCTTACCGTCGCGGCGGCGATGGTCGCGATGAGCGTGCAGACCGGGTTTTTCGTTAGCCGCTACTACCTACCATCGCTCGCACTGACAGGGATTGTGCTGGTGCTATTCGCCGCCCGATCCGCGCGCGTCGCCCGTGGCGCCGTCTGGGTTGCCGCAGTCGCCGTGCTGATGCTGCCGCTGTCATTCGCGGCCACGTCGTCGTGGGCATCGGGTGAACGTCAAGGCGTAGCGCTTGTCGATGACACCGCCCGTCTAGCCTCCGGCTGTCCCGTCCAGGTGTCGGGGCTCGATCCCGAGCGGCAGCAGGCGTTACCTGTCCTTCTCGCCGTCCGGCGCCCACGCGTCGCCGTGTGCTCGCCCGCGCGCCGCTACGTAGTCGCGGGGCCCCGCGCGCGGCCCCGGGTCGTCGCCGGCTGCCATCTGCTGGGTCGGTGGACGCTCTCCAGCGGCGAGCCGGTGCGGCTCACTGTCTGTCGCGCTGAGCAGTAGGTCGCGTTCTCACGACGGAGCCGAGTCGAAAACACGAGCGCGGCGAATAGGTGAGTCGTCTGGGCCTTCTTGCGCTGAGCCGCCCGCTTCGCTGGCGAGCGGTAAGGCCGGGTCGCCCCGGCCTTACCTTCGGTCTTCGCCTACGTCGATCGCACGACTCGATCACGTAGACCACGCCGGTAACACAAGTCATTGAAGGCGAGGTCGAGCGGCCCGACCCCGACTCGACGAGCGCCCCTTCCGCCGTCGGGGATTGACCTGATCGTGTTATGTACGGCCCAGCCGCGCGCGCCTACCGTGGGTAGCGGCGCGGCCTCGGCATCCTGCCCCCCTTGAAGTCGGGGTCGCGTCCTTCTGCGGCCTCGCGAAGTCGCCCCGCCGGGTGCTTGCGCTCGAGCCGTTCCGGTAGAAAGTTCCGGTAGAAAGAACGGCCCAGCCCTTTGGCTGAGCCGTTCTCGCGAGAAGCGCTACATCAGCCGTGCCTAGCGGCGCGGCCCTCCGGCTTCGATGCGCCCTGCTCACTCGCCACGAGCGAGCAGGGCGCCAAGGAAGGACGGACGACCCGCCGGTGTGGCGCCGGCTGGTCGTTCCCGTCTTTTGGAGTCATACCCATCGCGTACTGCCGGTATACGGCTCGCGTTCGACCCAGCCTCGACCCCAGAGGAGCTCCGCGAGCTCCTGCACCGGGAGATCGAGGCCAAGGCGATGGGTACCGCCCCGGTCCGCCCACCGCAGCCTGTCGAGCGGAACCAGCCCCCGTATCCCGTCCCCAACTGGTTCCTCTCCAACGTGATGCGCATGGAGCGACGGGGTGAGGCGGACCGGGTGCGGTGTCCGAACGGTAGGTAGGTGTCTTGTCGTCGGCCAACGTCATTGTGACGGGTGCATCCCCCCTGAACGTCCAGACTTGAGAGCGGGGTGAGGGCGCGAGGCTCCGTCGAGACCGGCGGGAAGAACCAGCCACTGGCGCGGCCGGCAGGCCTGCCCCGGCGAGAAGGCCCCTCCGTTCAGGCGCGGCCAAACGACGTATCACGGGGCACACGCCCGCGCTCCTCGTTACGAACGGTCGCAGAGTGCGACCACGTCCCGAGAGGAGAGACGGATGAAGATCCAGACTGCCGGCGATTCGACCGGCGTCATCGAGTTGAGCCTGCCGGTCGCCGCGAGCCCTGCAGCCGCCCTCCCGGCGGAGAGCGACGTCCTCGTCACACACCGGATACAGAACGCGCGGACATGGGAGGTCCTCGAACGACTCGGCGTGCGTGAAGGAACCGAGCTGGCGCTCGACTTCTCGTTCGCGAGCGCGGGCCCGGACGCCGACAGGGAGCTCGCCGGCTACCTGCGGCAGCTGGGGTACAAGGCGGAGATCGAGCCGGGCGAGGTGAGAGGGCGAACGCATCCCATGCTGGTCGGCCTCGACGCCCTCGACAGCTGGGTGGCGTCGATGATCGCTGTCAGCTACACGTTCGAGGGCTGGACCGCGACCGTCCGCCGGCCCTAGATCAGACGCCGCCAGCGGGCAAAGACGTCCTCGAGGTCGGGTCGCAGCCGGTCCGGGATGAGCACGTAGAGCCGGTCGCCGGTCTGGACCACGCTGCTACCGCGCGGCGGGATCGAGACGCCGTCGCGCTGGATGACGGCCACCAGGGCGTCACGCGGGAGGCCGAGCTCGCGCACCGCCGAGCCGGCGATCGAGTGGTTCGAATCGACCTCGAACTCGACGAGGTCGAGCTGAGCGAGCGGGCCCGTCTCGGCGGCATGCGCGCGTGCCGGGCGGACGGGTGAAGTCAGCCCGAGCGCCTGGGCGACGCGCTCGAGGGTCGTCCCCTGCACGAGCGCCGAGACGATCACGACGAAGAAGACGACGTCGAAGATGGAGTTCGCGTGCCCGACGCTCGAGGACAGCACGAACGTCGCGACCACGATCGGCGCCGCGCCGCGCAGGCCCGCCCAGCCGAGCAGCACCCGCTCGCGGTTCGAGAACCTGGACCAGAGCGTCGAGGCCCACACGGCGGCGGGACGTGCCACGACCATCAGCGCCAGCGCGAGCGCGACGCTCCGAAGCGCGAAGTGCGGCAGTTGGCTCGGGAAGACGAGCAGCCCGAGGAGGACGAACAGCCCGACCTGCGCCACGAACGCCACGCCTTCGTGGAACGCGGCCAGCTGCCGGCGGTACCGCGACGGCGTGCTTCCGACCGCGAGCCCGACGAGGTAGACGGCGAGGAAGCCGCTGCCGCCGAGCGTGTCGGCTGCGCCGAAGGAGAGTGCCGCAGCCGCCACCGAGACGACCGGCACGAATGCCGCGATCGCCTCCGGGATGCGTGCGAACACCCACACGGCGACCGCCCCGAGCGCGATCCCGACCACCAGGCCGATCGAGATCTGGCGCACGACGAGCAGCGCGAGGTCGCCGAATCCGTGCGTCTCGGGATGCTCGATCCAGCTGATCAGGCCGACCGTAAGCGCAATCGCCATCGGGTCGTTGCCGCCCGACTCGGCCTCGAGCGTGCGTGCGAGCCGCCGCGCGATGTGCGTGAAGCGGAGCGTCGAGAACACCGCGGCGGCATCGGTCGACGCGACGACCGCTCCCAGCAGGAACGATTCGAGCCACGTGAGGTCGAAGAGCGCCTGCGCGAAAACTCCAGTGACGAGCGTTGTCACTACCACGCCGACGGTGCTCAGGAGGCCCGCGGGCACGGCGACCTCCCGCAGCCGCCGCCACGAGGTCTGGAGGCCGCCCTCGTAGAGGATCAGCCCGAGCCCGACCGTGCCCGCCTGGCGCGTGAGTTGAGCGTCGTCGAAGTCGATCCCTCCGGGCCCGTCGGAGCCGAGCAGCATCCCGAGGCCGAGGAACGCGACGAGCACGGGCAGGCCGGTGCGCGCCGCCCCGAGGGCCAGGGCGACGCTGAGACCCAGGATCAGGCCGACGACGAGGAGGGCGAAGCCTTCGTCCACGCTCCAATCTTGGCGGTCCGCGCCGTCGGCCCCCGCTTACCGGTGCGACGTGTGGGCGCGCGCCTGGGCGGAGCGTCACCCTCCCGCAAGGCCGCTATGGTCCCGCGTTGTGCCGAGACTGGTCGACACCTCGATCCGCGTCCTCTCGCAGGAGCCGCTCGCCGGGAGGCTCCCGACGGGCGAGCTGTTGCGCCTGGCGGAGATCCTGGACACGGCCGGGTACGCCTACCTCGAGGTCTCGGGAGGCGGCGCGTTCGACGCGGCCGTACGGCGCGGCGTCGAGAGCCCCTGGGAGCGGATCCGGGCAATCAAGGCTCGCACCGAGACGCCGCTCATGCTCGCGGTGCGGGGTCGGTTTCTCGTTGGCTCGCAGCCGCTCGGGGACGATCTCGTGCGCCGTTTCATGGCGAGCGCCGCGGAGAGCGGGATCGACTCGTTTCGCCTCCACGATCCGCTGAACGACGCCGGGAACCTCAGTGTCGCGGCGCGGGCCGTGGTGGACGCCGGCCGCGAGTTCGACGCGGGGCTCCTCTACGGGTCGAGCCGTCATGACGCGCTCGTCGAGACGGCCCGGCGGATGCCCGAGCTCGGCGCCGCGCGCATCGTCCTCGACGACCCCGCCGGGCTCCTCCAGCCGCATCGCGCCGGCGAGCTCGTTGCCGAGCTCGGCGAGCTGACCGGGCTTCCCGTTGGGCTCTACTGCCAGGGCGCCGGCCGGAACGGGCTCGCGCTCGCGCTCGAGGCCGCTCGCGCCGGCGTCAACCTGATCAGCTGCGCGATCTACCCGGTGGCGCTCGCGACGCACCGCATCACCGCCGAGTCCCTGGCGACGGCCCTCGCGGGCATCGGCCACGGCACAGGAGTCGACGTCGACAAGGTCTGGGAGGCAGCTGAGCTGGTCGACGACCACATCGGCGACATGCCGATCTCGCCGCTCCTGCCGCGCGTTTCGGTGCGGGCGGCCCGACGAAAGCTGCCCCCGGGCCTCGTGTCGATCATCGACGCACAGCTCACGAGCCATTCGCACTCCGACCGTTTCGACGAGGTGCTCGACGAGGTCGAGCGAGTTCGCGTCGAGGCGGGCTCACCGCCGCTCGCCGCGCCGCTCGGCCAGATTGTCGCGTCCCAGGCCCTCGTCAACGTCCTCGGCGCGAACCGTTACGGCGAGATCGTCGACGAGCTCCGCCATCTCGTGCTCGGCCACTTCGGGAAGACGCCCGGGCCGATCGACCCGGCGCTCCAGCGGGCCGTCGAGCTCAGGGGCGTCGAGCCGTCGCCGCCGCCACTCGACATGGAGGCGCTCAAGGCCGGCGCCGAAGGGCTCGCCTCGAGCGAGGAGGAGCTTCTCCTGCTCGCGCTCTTCGGCGAGGAGGCGGAGCCGCTCCTCCAGTCGATCCGCCAGCGCGCGCGTGGGGAGGAGCCCGACCCGGAGGATGTACTTGCCAGGGATCGCGACGAGCAGATCCGCTCGGTCGTCCGCATCGTGCAGGAGACGGGCGTCGGCGAGATCACCGTCGAGCAGGACGGGGTACGCGTGAGCGTGCGGCGCAGCATCGCCGAGCCGGTGGCGGAGCTGCGGCCCGAGCCGTCCGGCGAGCCCGACGAGCTTCCGGCCGCGAGCCCGGTCTCGTCCGGCCTCGTGACGGTCGAGAGCCCGATGGTCGGCACCTTCTATCGGGCGCCGCGGCCGGGGGCCGCGCCGTTCGTGGAGGAGGGCGACCCGGTCTCGCCCGGACAGGTCCTCTGCGTCCTCGAGGCGATGAAGCTGATGAACGAGATCAAGGCCGAGGTCGAGGCGATCGTCCGGCGGATCCACGTCTCCGATTCCCAGCCCGTCGAGTACGGCCAGCTTCTCTTCGAGCTCGAGCCGCTCAACGGCCGCCCACTCGGGATCTAAAGTGTTTCGCAAGGTTCTAGTGGCGAACCGCGGCGAGATCGCCGTCCGGGTGATCCGCGCTCTCCACGAGCTCGACATCGAGGCGGTCGCCGTCTACTCGACCGCCGACGAGGGCGCGCTCCACACGCGCCTCGCCGACGAGGCGGTCCGGATCGGGCCGCCTCCCGCGGCGCAGAGCTACCTGAGCATCCCGGCGATCGTCGCGGCCGCGGTGACGACGGGCTGCGAGGCCGTGCATCCCGGCTACGGGTTCCTCTCGGAGAATCCCGCCTTCGTCGAGGCCTGCGTCGACAACGACCTCGTCTTCGTGGGGCCGCCGGCGTCGGTGATGGAATCGATGGGCGACAAGATCGCCGCTCGCATGGCGATGCGCGCCGCGGATGTCCCGACTGTCCCCGGAACGGACGGCGCGACGACGATCCAGGGCGCGCGCGCCGCCGCGGCGGAGATCGGCTATCCGGTGATGCTGAAGGCGACTGCAGGCGGCGGCGGTCGTGGCATGCGTCTCGTCGACGATCCCGCCGATCTCGAGGATCTCTACGAGTCGGCCTCGGCCGAGGCGGCGGCGGCGTTCGGGAACGGGACGCTCTACCTCGAGAAGGTGCTCTCGCCGGCCCGGCACGTCGAGATCCAGGTGTTGTGCGATGCGCACGGGAACGTCCTGACGCTCGGCGAGCGGGAGTGCTCGATCCAGCGCCGCCACCAGAAGCTGATCGAGGAGACACCGTCGGCCGCCCTCACGCCGGAGCTGCGCGAGGAGATGGAGGCAGCGGCGGAACGCGCTTGCCGGGCCGTCGGCTACCTGAACGCCGGGACGTTCGAGTTCCTCATCGGGCCCGACGAGACGTTCTCGTTCATCGAGCTGAACGCCCGCCTACAGGTCGAGCACCCGGTCACCGAGCTCTGCACCGGCATCGACCTCGTCCGCGGTCAGCTCGAGGTCGCCGCCGGCGGGCGCCTTCCTGCAGGGGGTCGCGCGCCGCGACGCGGACACGCGATCGAGATCCGCCTGAACGCGGAGGACCCCTCGCGCGACTTCATGCCGGCCCCGGGGACGATCTCGCGCTTCCGGGCGCCGCTCGGGCCCGGCGTCCGCGTCGACACGTTCGTCGAAGACGGCACCGTGATCTCGCCGTTCTACGACTCGATGATCGCCAAGCTGGTCGTGTGGGACACGGGCCGCGAAGCAGCGATCTCGCGAGCGGAGCGGGTGCTCGGAGAGCTCGTCGTCGACGGCGTCCCGACGACACGCGAGCTCGCCCTCGCGATCCTCGCGAGCGAGGACTTCCGAAGCGGCGTGTACTCGACCTCCACGCTGGGAGAGCTCGGGATGGTGGCGGCATGAACGTCCAACCGGAGGTTGGCAGATGAGTCTCGTGTTGACGAGTGACGCGGGGACCGTGACGGTGCCCGACGACGTGCTCGTCGGGATAGCCGTGCGGGCGGCCGAGAGCGTGGGGGGGATCCGCGTGCGAAGGCGCAGGGCGGTCGACCTCGAGCGCCGGCTCGTGCGGCTGTCGGTAGCAGCGCCGCGAGGCGAGCCGCTCATGGACCTTGCCGAGCGCGTGCAGCATGCCGTTGCTGCCATGCTGAAGGACATGTGCGGGATCGAGACCAGGGTCGACGTGGCCGTGGGGGAGCTCAGTTGACGCGGCGGCAGGCACGCCGCCAGGCGCTCTTCCTCGTCTACCAGTGGGATCTCGGCGAGGGCGAGATCGGCGAGCGCTACGGCGCCGAGATCGATCCGTGGGCGCGGGAGCTCGCCGAGGAGACGGTCGCGCAGGCCTCGGAGCTCGACGCGCGGATCACGGCCGCCGCCGACAGCTGGACCGCCGACAGGCTGGGAGTGGTCGAGCGCAGCGCCCTTCGGGTCGCGATCCGCGAGCTCGACCGCGGCGAGGTCCCGCCGGAGGTCGTGATCGACGAGGCCGTGGGGTTCGCGAAGCGCTATGCGACCGAGGAGGCGGGGAAGCTCGTGAACGGGATCCTCGGCCGGATCCAGCGTGAGGCGGTGCTCAGATGAGCGCAGACGAGTCGCTGACCCGCGCAGAAGAGCTGCTGGCACGCCTCGAGGCGGCGCGTGAGCGGCTCGAGTCCACCGACGACCCGGATCAGGCGATCGAGGTGCTTCAGGAGCTCTCCGACCTGGCCAAGCAGATCGAGGTCGAGCTCCAGGCGGCGCGGCGCGCAGCAGAGGCGGATGCCGCGGACGCCTGACGAGCTTCGCGAGGCCGTCGAGACCTACCTCGCCGGCCTGGAGCTGATGCCGGAGCTCGGGACGCTCGATGAGCCGATTCGGTACTCCCTCGGCGGGAAGCGGGTGCGGCCGGTGTTGACCCTGGCGGCGGGAGAGGCGTGCGGCGGTGATCTCGACCGGCTGCTTCCGGCCGCGGCCTCGGTCGAGCTCGTGCATTCGTTCTCGTTGGTGCACGACGACCTGCCCGCGCTGGACGCCGACGAGGAGCGCCGCGGGCAGCCGAGCGTCTGGGCCGCCTATGGAGAGGCGACGGCGATCCTCGCCGGCGACGCTCTCGTCGCCGAGGCGTTTCGCCTCGCGCTCGCCGCGGGCCCCGAGGTCGCGCGCGAGCTGGTCGAGGCGACGCTCGGGATGATCGGCGGGCAGCAGATGGATCTCGAGGGTGGCCACGATCTAGCGGCGCTCCACCGGTTGAAGACCGGCGCGCTCTTCTCGGCGTCGGTGATGTGCGGGGTCTGGGCCGCGGGGGTCCCGGAGAGCGACCACGGCCCCTGGCGCGGGTTCGCCGCCGAGCTCGGGATGCTCTTCCAGGTCGTGGACGACATCCTCGACGGCGACGGGTACGTCGTCGAGGTTGGAGAGCAGAGGGCGCGCGGGATCGCCGACGAGGCCGCGTCTCGCGCGGAGTCGCGCCTCGCCGCGATCCCGGCCGACACTTCGGTGCTCGCCGAGATGGTGGCGCGGCTTGCCGCCCGCACCTCGTGACGCGTAAGCGACTCGACGTGCTGCTCGTCGAGCGGGGCCTCGCCGAGAGCCGTGCGCAGGCGCAGGCGCTCGTCATGGCGGGACTCGTTCCCGGCCATACGAAGCCCGGTGAGCAGGTAGAGGACGAGGCGCCGCTCGAGGTCGAGAAGCCCCCGCCCTACGTCTCGCGGGCGGGCACGAAGCTCGCGAACGCGCTCGACGCGTTCGGGATCGATCCCGCCGGCCTCGACTGCCTCGACGTCGGCGCGTCGACCGGCGGGTTCACGGACGTCCTGCTCCAGCGGGGAGCGGCACGGGTGATCGCCCTCGACGTCGGTCACGGGCAGCTCCACCTGCGGCTGCGATCCGATCCGCGCGTGACGGTGCTCGAGCGGACGAACGCCCGAACGCTCGAGGAGCTGCCGTTCGCTCCGGCGCTTGTGACCTGCGACGTCTCGTTCATCTCGGTGCGCTCGGCACTGCCGCCGGCGCTCCGGCTCGCGGCGCCGGGCTGGGTAGCGCTCGTGCTCGTCAAGCCCCAGTTCGAAGCGGGGCGCGCAGAGGTCCGGAAGGGGGTCATTCGCGACCCGGAGGTGCACCGCAGGGTCGTCCGCGAGGTCGCCGAGGCTGCCCTCGGGTGGGGGGCTCGTGTGGTCGGGGTCGTAGACTCGGGCCTGCCGGGGCCAAAGGGAAACCATGAGTTCGTCCTCCATCTCGTCCAGTCGGAACTGCCTGAGCTCCCGTCGGAGCTAGAGCGGTGGATCGCTGATGCAACGGGTTGAGCGTGCGACTGTCGTCACGCACGGCGTGACGAAGAACGTGGAGCACGCGCTCACGCGGCTCCAGGCGGTTGCCGACCAGGCCGGCGTCGAGCTCCTCGACCGGGAGGGCGGCCCGTCCGATCTCGCCGTCGGCCTCGGCGGTGACGGGACGATGCTACGGGCGCTGACGCGCTTCCTCGACACCGGCGTGCCGGTGATCGGTGCGAACTTCGGCCGGGTCGGGTTTCTGACGGCGATCCCGGGCAGCGAGCTCGAAATCGGGATCGCGCGCGTGTTCGCGGGAGAGTATGAGGTCGTGTCGCTGCCGACGCTCGAGGTAGAGGTCGGCGGTGGCCGCTTCGCGGCGGTCAACGACGCGGTGGTGGTGAGCGGCAAGCCGGGACGGATCGTCGAGATCCAGTACCTGCTCGACGGCGAGGACCTCGGAACGCAGCCCTGCGACGGACTGCTCTGCGCGACGCCTCCCGGCTCGACGGCCTACAACCTCTCGAACGGAGGCCCGGTGCTCGTGTGGGGCCTCGACGCCGCGGTGCTGACGTTCGTCGCGCCGCACACCCTGCATGCGCGGCCGCTCGTGGTGGGGCCCGGATTCAAGCTCGAGGTCGTCAACCGGACCTTCGACGTCCCGGCGGTCGTCCTCGCCGACGGACGCGAGGTCGGTTCCCTCGCGACCGGGGAGGTGGTGACGGTGCGCTTCGGCGCCAGCCGGACGATGCTCGCCACGCTCCCCGAGCAGACCTTCTTCCGTCGCTATGCCCAGGTCTTCGGCATCGACTGAGGGCCAAGCGCGCCCGGCCAGGACAGTCGCACGCCTGTGGACAAGATTTCCAGAAGTCGACACACCGCTGTCACATGTGTTGACCTAGAATTTGCAGTAGAGGGCGGAGGGAAGTGACACCCCACCCACGGGTGGGGGGCGTGCGTGACAGGGCCGAAAAGGCCCGTGCTCGCGCACTGCAGGCCACGACCATGCTGTCCGGGGCGCGCCGAAACGGACGTCGCGGCGGTCCAGCGCGCGTCGTACGATGCCGGGATGCTTCGCCGGCTCCGGATCGAGAACCTCGTCCTCATCCGTGACGCCGAGCTCGAGCTCGACCCGGGGCTGAACGCGATCACCGGTGAGACGGGTGCCGGCAAGACGATCCTCTCGAACGCGATCGGGCTGCTGCTCGGCGGGCGCGGCGAGGCGGGGATGATCGGCGCCGCCTCGGACGAGGCCTACGTCGAGGCGGAGCTCGACCTGCCCGACGACGAGGTGCTCGGTGAGCTCGCCGAGCTCCGCCCCCAAGGGGAGGAGACGCTCGTCCTCGCTCGCCGGATCTTCGCCGACGGCCGCACGCGGGCCTATGCCTGGGGCCGGAGCGCGGCGCGAGAGGACGTCGCCGCGGCCGTCGAGGCGATGCTCGCGATGAGCGGGCAGTTCGAGCAGCGCCGGCTCGCGCGTCCCTCCTACCAGCTCGCCACGCTCGACGCGTACGCAGGCACCGCCGATCTCGCCCGCGCGGCGCGCCGCGCCTGGCGCGAGCTGAGCGCCGCTCGCCGCGCCCACGATGACCTCACCCGCGACGCCGCCGCGGCCGAGGCCCGGCTCGAGGAGCTGCGCGCGCTCGCCGAGGACACGGACGGTCTCAGCCCGGGCGAGGAAGACGAGGCGAGAGCGGAACGGGAGCGGCTGCGCCACGTCACCGAGCTGGCTCTCGCCGCGGCGACCGCGCTCGAGGCGCTCGCGGCCGACGAGCGGGATGGTGGCGCCGACCTCGTCGCCGCGGCCGAGCGCGTCGTGGCGCCGTTCGAGGCGATCGCGCCTGAGCTGGCCTCCGCGGGCGAGAGCCTTCGCGCCGCGGAGCTGGCGCTCCGCGAGGTCGTGATCGACCTGCGGCGCTTCCTCGACTCGCTCGAGGCCGATCCTGGACGGCTCGAAGAGGTCGAGAGCCGCCTCGACCGGATCGCCGCGCTGCGCCGCCGCCACGGTGCTCTCACCTACGACGAGCTCCTCGAGAAGGCCGCGGAGGCTCGCTCCGAGCTGGACGCGCTCGCCGACGGGCACGACCCTGCCCGGGCAGCGGCCGAGGCGGTCGCTGCCCGGCAGGCCGAGGTCGACCGAATTCACGCCGAGCTGCGGGCCGCCCGTCGCGAAGCGGCGCCAAGGTTCGCCGAGGCCGTCGCAGCCGAGCTCGTGGGGGTTGGGCTCGGCGAGGGCGAGTTCCGCGTCGACGTTCGCGATGCGGTCCCGGGGCCGTCGGGCGCCGACGAGGCCGTCTTCTCGGTGCGACCGAACGCCGGCCTTCCCTTCGGGCCGGTCGCCGAGACCGCGTCCGGAGGAGAGCTCTCACGCGTCGCGCTCGCGATCGCCGCGGTCGGCGGCGGCGAGACGATGGTGTTCGACGAGATCGACGCCGGGATCGGCGGTCAGGCCGCCCACGCAGTCGGCGAGACGCTCCGCCGGCTCGCCGCCCGGGCCCAGGTGATCACGATCACGCATCTGCCGCAGATCGCGAGCCTCGCCGACCGCCACTTCCGCGTCGAGAAGGTACCCGGCGACCCAACACATACGAGCATCGAGCCGCTCGGGCCCGACGAGCGCCGCGAGGAGCTCGAGCGCATGCTCGGCGGCGCCGAGTTCCTCGCAACGCTCCGCGAATGACCACCGCGTCTCGAGAACTGCTGGCCTCGCTGGAGGACGCCTGGGGGTTCCTGGCCGAGCCCTACCACCTCTCGGACTGGTGGCCCGGGATCGTCAGCGTGCATCCGGACAGGCGCGGCTTCGAGACCGGAGCGCGCTGGCAAGTCACCGCGATCGCCGATCCTGTCCGTATCGGGCCGCTCCGCTTTCCGCGCGTCGGACGCCCGAGCGGCCCGAGCGCGCAACGGACGCTCGTGATCACCGCGATCGAGCCGATGCGCCTCTGGTCGTTCGAGCTACACCGCCGCGTGGCCGAAGGTCGCGACCGCAAGGTCGCCCCGCGCACCGTCGAGGTCGCCCTCAGGCCGCTCGACGGCGACCTCACCGAGGTGGCGATCCACGTCGAGACGGGCTCGCGCGTCGAGCGCGACCTCGCGCAGATGGCCGCGGACCAGCTCTACGACCTGGTGCAGATGGCCGCGACCCTCTGACGTCCTCCGCACCTCCTACCATCGGTCGCCGTGGAAGGGAGGCTGGTAAGGTGGAGGTCCGTGATCATCATCGCGGCCAGGCGCCGGCCGTGACGCGTACGAAGTATGTCTTCGTCACGGGTGGGGTCGTTTCGTCTCTGGGGAAGGGAATCACTGCCGCGTCGCTCGGCCGGCTGCTGAAGTCGCGCGGCCTCAAGGTGCAGGTCCAGAAGTTCGACCCGTACCTGAACGTCGACCCGGGGACGATGAGCCCGTTTCAGCACGGCGAGGTGTTCGTCACGGAGGACGGCGCCGAGACCGACCTCGACATCGGCCACTACGAGCGCTTCATCGACGAGAACCTCTCGCGCGCCGCGAACCACACCGCCGGCGCGATCTGGGACCGGGTCCTCCGGCGCGAGCGCAAGGGCGAGTATCTCGGCTCGACCGTACAGGTGATCCCGCACATCACGAACGAGATCAAGGCGCGCATCCGCTCCGTCGCCGAGGTCACCGACACCGACGTCGTCATCAGCGAGATCGGCGGCACGGTCGGTGACATCGAGTCGCAGCCGTTCCTCGAGGCGATCCGCCAGTTCCGCCGTGAGGCCGGCCCCGAGAACGTCCTGTACATCCACGTCACGCTCGTTCCCTTCATCCCGAACGCCGGCGAGCTGAAGACGAAGCCGACCCAGCACTCGGTGAACGAGCTGCGGCGCATCGGTATCCACCCGGACGTCCTCGTGTGCCGCTCCACCGAGCCGCTCACGAAGGACATCCGCGACAAGATCGCGCTCTTCGCCGACGTCGACCCGGAAGCCGTCATCTCCGCCATCGACGTCCCTGACATCTACCTCGTCCCGAAGGCGATGCAGAAGGAAGGCCTCGACCGGCTCGTCTGCGAGAAGCTCGGGCTCGACACTCCCGACGCCGATCTCGGCGAGTGGAACGACCTCGTGAAGCGCCTGGCCGAGCGCCGCGAGGTGGTCGAGATCGCTCTCGTCGGCAAGTACGTGAAGCTCCACGACGCCTACCTCTCCGTCCACCAGGCGCTCGAGCACGCCGGCATCCACTCGGGCTGCGGCGTCCGCGTTCGCTGGGTGGACGCCGAGAACATGACCCTCGATGAAGCCCGCGCGGAGCTCGCCGGCGCCGACGGCGTTCTCGTTCCCGGCGGGTTCGGATCGCGCGGCTGGGAGGGGAAGATCCTGGCCTGCCGCGTCGCGCGCGAGGACGCGATCCCGTACCTCGGCATCTGCCTCGGGATGCACGTCGCCGTCTCGGAGTTCGCGCGCCACGTCTGCGACCTCGAAGGGGCCAACTCGACCGAGATGGACCCCGAGACGCCGTACCCCGTCATCGACCTGCTCCCTGACCAGAAGGACGTCGAGGACCTGGGCGGGTCCATGCGGCTCGGCGCGCAGGCGGTCGAGCTCGCCGAAGGCACGCGCGTCCGGGAGATCTACAACGGCAAGCCGGTCGTCTCCGAGCGCCACCGCCACCGCTACGAGGTCAACAACGCCTACCGCCAGCAGCTCGCCGACGCCGGGCTCGTCATCAGCGGCACCTTCGAGGAGGGGCGGCTCGTCGAGATCGTCGAGCTTCCCGATCACCCCTGGTTCGTCGCCTCGCAGTTCCACCCCGAGTTCAAGTCGCGGCCCACGCGGCCGGCGCCGCTCTTCCGCGAGTTCGTGGCCGCCGCCCTCCAGCGCGCCCGTGAGCGGCGAAGCGGCCGAGTAGAGATCGCCACCTAGAGGCGTCGTCTCAAACCGTGGCATCACGACCGCCCTCTACCATGGGCGCGCCGTGCCCTCCGAAGCCCTCGATCTCTTCCTCGAGCTCGCAGCCGTGGCGAGCCCGTCGGGCGCGGAGCGGGCAGTCGCCGATCTCGTGCTCGGCTATGTCAGCGATCTCGGCCTCCCGGCCGACGAGGACGACACAGGCCCGGCGATCGGCTCGTCGATGGGGAACATCGTCGTCGCGCTCGAGCCGACGGCCGAGGGCGAGCCGCTCTTCCTCTGCGCGCACCTCGACACCGTCCCCCCGGTCGATGCCGTCGACCCTGTCGTCGAGGACGGGGTCGTGCGGAACCGGAACGCCGCGATCCTCGGCGGCGACAACAAGGCCGCAGTCGCCGTCATGCTCGACGCCGTCCGACGCGTCCTGGCCGAGAGCCGGCCGCACGCCGGGATCGAGCTCCTCTTCACCGCGAAGGAGGAGACCGGCCTCGAGGGCGCTTATGCCTTCGACGCCTCACGTCTCCGCGCCACCGTCGGGTACGTCTACGACCAGGCCGAGCCGCCCGGCGGGATCATTCTCGGGGCGCCCTCGGCCGAGCTGATCGAGGTCGCCTTCCACGGGCGTGCCGCCCACGCCGGCATGTTCCCCGAGGAGGGCCGGTCGGCAATCGTCGCCGCGGCACGCGCGATCTCCGAGATGAAGCTCGGCCGGATCGACGAGGAGACGACCGCCAACATCGGCGTGATCGAGGGCGGAAGCGCCGCAAACGTCGTGCCCGACACCTGCACGCTCGTTGGCGAGGCGAGGTCGCACGACGACCGCAAGCTCGCCGACCAGGTGCAGGCGATGCAGGACGCGTTGACGTTCGCCGCCGGGGTCGCCGAGTGCGAGGTCGAGACGAAGCTCACGCGCCACTACACGTCCTACCGCTTCGCGAAGGACGACCTGGCCGTACGCCTCGCCGCCGATGCGCTCGGGCGCTGCGGCCTCGAGCCGCGGTACGGCCTCTCCGGAGGTGCCGCCGACGCGAACGTCTTCAACCAGCGCGGGCTCCAGTGCGTCAACCTCGCGAACGGGATGACCGACATCCACACCCCAGACGAGAGCATCGCCGTCGCGGACATCGACGCGATGGTCGACGTCACGCTCGCGCTCGTCGACGCCGCAAGGCAGTGAGCACGGCCTCGGGCCGCGGCGTCGCGCGTTACGCCCCGTGGGCGGCTCTCGTCCTCGGGATCCTCGTCTTCTACGGGATCGAGGCCTCGCTGCGCCGCACGCCGTGGCTCTTCACCGACGAGCTCGAATGGACCCAGCTCTCGCGGGCGATCGCGGCCACAGGCCATGCCGCCCGTCGCACCGAGCCGCACTCGTTCGAGTCGCTCTACTCGTTCCTGATCGCGCCGGCGTGGTGGATCCATTCGACCGCGAGCGCGTATGCCGCGGTCAAGTACATCAACGCCGTCGTCATGTGCCTGACCGCCGTGCCGGCCTACCTCCTCGCGCGCATGCTCGTCTCGCGCGGCGCCGCACTCGCAGTGGCGCTGCTCTCGATCGCCATTCCGGCGATGGCGTATGCGACCTCGATCGTGCCCGAGTCGCTCGCCTACCTGTGGTTCACGGCCGGCGCGCTCCTCGCGGTCAGGCTGCTCGCGGCGCCGAGCTTCGGTCGCGCCGTGCCGGCGGTTCTCGTCGCCGTCATCGGGCTCAAGGTGCGATCGGAGTTCGTCGCCCTGCCCGCGATCCTCGTCCTCGCGGCCGCAGCCCTCTGGGTCGTCTCCCGGGCAGGGAGCGGGGATCCCCTGGCGGCGCGTCGCGATCGCGGTGGGCGGGCTTGTCGTCTTCGCGGTCCTCTTCGACGTCCTCGTCGTGCAGCACGTCCAGACCTGGAGCTTCGCGCAGTACTTCAACCACCACACCGTGCGCCAGGGCAGCCTCGCGATGGGCGCGCTCGCGATCGGGCTCGGCTTCCTGCCCGTGATCGGGGGGATCGCGTCCCTCTGGCTACCGGAACGGGCAGGCGATCCCGCCTACCGGGCGTTTGCCGCGTATCTCGGCTCCTCGATCGTGACGCTCTGGATCTACACGGCCGCGAAGTCGACCTACCTCGTCGCGACGCTCCACAAGCTGATCGAGGAGCGAAACCTCTTCTACCTTTCGCCCCTTCTCCTGCTCGGCACCGCGCTCGTGCTCGGCGCCCGCAAGGTGAACTGGCTCTTCGTGGGCGGCGCCTCGGCGCTCGTGCTCGCCGTCAGCTGGAGCGGCCTCCTCATCGTCGGTGCGCCGTACTTCGAGGCGCCCGGGCTCGCGATCCTGACGCTTGCGAACCGCGAGCTCTACTGGGACATCAACGACTTCCACCTCGTCGCGATCGGCGCCGTCGTCATGACTGTCGTCCTGCTCGTTCTCAGGAGGCGCCGATGGGCCGCAGCCGTCGCCGCCGTCCTCGTCGGAGCGTGGCTGCTCACCGGGGAGATCTACGCGACGAAGACGAACACGAACTACTCCAGGGTCTTCGCGAGCCGCATTTCCGGCGCCCAGGGACTGGGTCGACGCAGCCACGGGTGACTCACACGTGACGTTCCTCGGGCAGGGGCTCAACATCGACCCGACGCCGCTCTGGCTGACCGAGTTCTGGAACCGATCGATCGACCACGTCGCCGCGATCGACGGCACCGCGCCGGGGCCGGGCCCTGCGTCGGGGCCCGGGCTCGAGAGCGCCGACGGCGCGCTCCAGGGCTACACCGGCGACCCGTTCACGCTCGCCGGGCCCGGAGTCCGCCTGGCGGCGCCGATCGTGAAGCAACAGGACGGCTTCACGCTCTACCGGACTCCGACCCGGTGGCATCTCCTCGACGAGAGACAGAACGTGTTCACCGACGGCTGGGCGACCTCGCCGATGAGCTACACGTACTTCCCACGGGGCGGCCCGGGGACCGTCGAGATCGACCTCTCGCGCACAGCGTTCACGGGGTCCGGCCCGCCCGGGCGCGCCACGGTTCGCGTCGGCACCGTCAGGCTGGGCGACCAGGACGTGCCTGTCCTCGGCAAGGTCCTCGCCGTGCGCCACGTGGTCGTGCAGAACGGCGGGAGGCGAACCGTCACGGTGCACGTTCCGGCGACGCCCGTCACGGTCCAGGTCGACATGTCGACGTTCAAGGCACCGCCCGATACGAGGCTCCTGGCTGCGCAGCCGGCGTTCCAGTTCGTGCCGGATCGTGCGACCGCCGCCGGTCGCTGACCGGGCGCCGCTGCCCGAGCCGCCGTCGCCGCTGTATCGTCCCGCGCCGTGAGGATCGGCGTCGCGAAAGAGATCAAGCCGGACGAGTACCGCGTCGCGCTCACGCCGGCCGGGGCGCTCGAGTTGATCAACCGTGGCCATGACGTGGCCGTCGAGTCAGGGGCCGGGGCGGGCAGCTCGTTCGCGGATGCCGCGTACGAGCGCGTGGGTGCTCGGATCGTCTCGGTCGACGAGGTGTGGGACTCGAGCGACCTCCTCCTCAAGGTGAAGGAGCCGGTCGCGTCCGAGTACGGCCGACTCCACGACGGACTGACGCTCTTCACCTACCTGCACATCGCCGCGGACGAGGCGCTGACCCGGGCGCTCGTCGGCTCCGGCGTCACCGCGGTCGCGTACGAGACCGTCGAGACCGGGCGCGGAGCGTTGCCGCTGCTCGCGCCGATGTCCGAGGTCGCAGGACGTCTTTCGGCGCAGGCGGGCGCCTACTTCCTCGAGAAGCCGTTCGGCGGCCGCGGCCTCCTCCTCGGCGGGGTGCCCGGGGTCGCGCCGGGCCGGGTCGTGATCATCGGCGGCGGGATCGTCGGTTACAACGCCGCGATCATGGCGCTCGGCCTCGGCGCCCAGGTGACGATCCTCGAACGCTCGATCGACCGCATGCGGCACCTCGAGGAGATCCTGTCCGGCCGGGTGACCCTGCTCATGAGCTCGAGCCTGGAGATCGCGGCATCCGTCGAACAAGCCGATCTCGTGATCGGCGCCGTCCTGATCCCTGGAGCGCTGGCGCCGAAGCTCGTGACGCGCGGGATGATCGCAGGGATGAACGACGGCGCCGTGGTCGTCGACGTCGCGATCGATCAGGGCGGCTGCTTCGAGACCTCGCACCCGACGACGCACACCGACCCGGTCTACGTGGTCGACGGCGTGATCCACTACTGCGTCGCGAACATGCCCGGCGGCGTGCCGGTCACCTCGACGAAGGCGCTCACGAACGCGACGCTGCCCTACGTCGAGGCGATCGCCGGCCAGGGGCTGCGGGCTGCCGTCGCTGCCGACCCGGCGCTTGCGAAGGGCGTCAACGTGCTCGGGGGCCGGGTCACATACGAGGCCGTTGCCGAGGCGCACGGGCTTCGCGTACACGCCTCTCGACGACGCTCTCGCGCTAGCGGGCTAGCTGCTGGGCCGCTTGGAATTCGGGTTCGGGCTGATCTTGACGACCGCCCACGTGATGCCGGCCGCGAGCGCGATCGTGCACAGGATGAACAGCGCAAAGCCGATGAGACCAAGAACGTTCTCCACTAGGCCTTAGGATAGCCGGGTGGCCAGGGCGTGCGTGATTGTGCTCGACGCGGTCGGGGCCGGCGAGCTCCCCGACGCAGCGGATTTCGGCGACGAAGGCTCGGATACGCTCGGGAACGTCGCGAGGGCGGTCGGCGGGCTCGACCTGCCCACGCTCGAGGCGCTCGGGCTCGGGAACATCGAGCCGCTGCTCGGATGCCCGCCGCAGCCGGGCGCGCCGGCCGTCGCGGGGAGGCTGCTCGAGCGGTCGCGTGGCAAGGACACCACGACCGGCCACTGGGAGCTGATGGGGATCCTCACGCCGCAGGCGATGCCGACCTACCCGCACGGGTTCCCGGACGAGGTGATCGACCCGTTCATGAACCAGACGGGGCACGGCGTGCTCGGGAACGTGCCCGCGAGCGGGACGGAGATCATCCAGGAGCTCGGCGAGGAGCACCAGCGGACGGGCAAGTGGATCGTCTACACGAGCGCCGACTCGGTCTTCCAGATCGCCGCGCACGAGGAGACGATCCCGCTCGAGGAGCTCTACGACGCCTGCCGCGTCGCCCGGAGGATCCTCACGGGGAAGCACGCGGTGGGGCGCGTGATCGCGCGGCCGTTCGTCGGCGAGCCGGGGAACTACGTGCGTACGCCGAACCGTCACGACTTCTCGCTCGAGCCGCCTCGCCCGAACTACCTCTCACTTATTCGGGCGAAGGCGGAGAAGGTGTACGGGGTCGGGAAGATCTCCGACATCTTCGCCGGCGCCGACATCGACGAGTCGTTTCCGACGAAATCGAACGTCGAGGGCATCCAGCGGACGGAGGAGCTCCTGAGGAGTGTCGACGAGGGTCTCGTGTTCACGAACCTCGTCGAGACCGACATGCTCTGGGGCCACCGCAACGACCCGGTGAACTTCCATCGCTGCCTGCAGGACATCGACAGGCGCCTGCCGGACCTGCTCGACGCGCTGCGCGAAGGCGACCTGCTGATCCTCACCTCGGACCACGGCTGCGATCCGACGACGCCTTCGACCGACCACTCGCGCGAGTACGCGCTGCTGCTCGCCTACGTGCAGGGCCGGAACGCAGCAGGCCGCGTGTACGAAGGCGGCGAGTTCGGGGATGTCGGCGCCACGGTCAACGCCTGGCTCGGCGGCGGCGCGGTGCCGCGCGGGGTGCTCGGCAAGCCGTTCCTCGAGCCGTGATCGCGGCTGCCGAGCTGATCCAGCGCAAACGCGACGGCGAGGAGCTGGCTCCGGAGGAGATCGGCGAGCTCGTGCTCGGGTACGCCGCGCGGCGAGGTGCCCGACTACCAGATGGCGGCGTTCTGCATGGCGGTCTACTTCCGCGGTCTGTCGACCCGCGAGACGTTCGCGCTCACCGACGCCATGATCCGAAGCGGGGAGACGATCGACCTCGGTGCGGCACTCGGTCGGAAGGTCGTCGACAAGCACTCGACCGGAGGCGTCGGGGACAAGACCTCACTTGCCGTCGGCCCGATCGTCGCAGCGTGCGACGTGCCGTTCGGGAAGATGAGCGGCCGTGGCCTCGGCCACACCGGGGGCACGCTCGACAAGCTCGAGTCGATCCCGGGCTTCCGCGTCGGCCTCACGACCGAGGAGCTGATCGCGCAGCTCCGGGCCGTCGGGATGGCGATCGTCGGACAGACCGCCGAGCTCGTGCCCGCCGACCTGATGCTCTACGGCCTGCGCGACGTGACCGCGACCGTCGATCAGCTCTCGCTCATTGCGGCGTCGATCATGTCCAAGAAGCTCGCCGCCGGAGCACAAGCGATCGTCCTCGACGTCAAGGTCGGGAGCGGCGCCTTCATGAAGACGATCGACGACGCGCGTCAGCTCGCCGAGACCATGCGCGCCCTCGGGGTGGAGGCAGGCCGCGAGGTCGTGTGCCTGCTGACCGACATGGATCAGCCACTCGGAGCAGCCGTCGGCAACGCGCTCGAAGTGCGCGAGGCGCGGGCCACCGTACGGGGCGACGGACCGCCGGACTTCACCGAGCTCGTGCTCGACAGCTGCGCGCGGCTATTGGCCCTCTCCGACCTTGGGATCGGGGTGGAGGAAGGACGGTCTCGTGCCGAGGCCGCCGTCGCCGACGGCTCTGCGGACGCGGTCTGGGCCCGCTGGATCGAGGCGCAGGGCGGCACCGCCGAGGAGTCCGCACTCGAACAGGCCCCAATCGTGCGAGAGGTGACGGCGCCGCGGACGGGGTCGATCGTTCGCCTCGATGCGATCCGGGTCGGCGTCGCGGCACTCCATCTGGGCGCGGGGCGCCGCGTGAAAGGCGACACGATCGACCATGCCGTCGGCGTCGTCTGCAAGCGCAAGCGGGGCGAGCTCGTCGAGGAGGGCGACGTCCTCGCCGAGATTCACGCCCGCGACGACGCTTCGGCGGACGACGCCGTGCGCGAGGTCACGGCCGCATACGAGCTCGGCGACGAGGCGCCGCCCCCACGGCCCGTGCTGCTCGAGGTCATCGAGTAGCGGTCGGGATCCACGGCACGGCTAGCGTGTTCGCGTGCCGGAGCTGCCCGAGGTCGAGAGCGTCAGGCGCCGTCTCGCGCCCGTCCTCGAGGGGCGGCAGCTCGAGCGGGTCGAGATCGCGGACGCGCGACTGACACGTCCCTTCGATCCCAATCTCGTCGCTCGAGAGCTCGAGGGCGAGCGAGTCGTCGCCGTCGACCGGCGCGGCAAGTATTTGATTGTTCGGTTCGAGTCGGGACGGGCTCTCCTGATTCACCTCCGGATGACGGGGTCGCTGCGCTACCAGCCTCGGGCGGCGGGCCCTCTGCCGGACGATCCCTACCGCCGTGCCGTTGTCAGATTAGACGATGGATCGGACGTCGCCTACCGCGACGTGCGGCGCTTCGGCACCTGGCTCCTCCTCGAGCCGGAGGAGCTCGAGCCGTACCTCGCAGCGCGTGTCGGCCCCGAGCCGCTCGATCCCGGGTTCGGCGTGGAGGAGCTCGCCGCGAGGCTCGCCAGGCGAACCGCGCCGGTGAAGGCGGCGATCCTCGACCAGCGGACCGTCGCCGGCGTCGGGAACATCTACGCCGACGAAGCGCTCTGGCGCGCCCGGATTCACCCGCTACGCGAGGCGGGAGGGCTCGACGCCGCCGAGATCCAGGAGCTCGTAAAGGCGATCCGAGGCGTGCTCGAGCTCGGCATCGAGCGGCAGGGCTCGACGCTCCGCGACTACGCGCTCCCCGACGGCGAGGCAGGCGGGATGCAGGACGAGTTCAGGGTGTACGGGCGCCTGGGCGAGCCGTGCGAACGGTGTGGCACGCCGATCGAGCGGATCGTCGTCGGGGGCCGCGGCACCTGGTATTGCCCCGGCTGTCAGACCGCCCCGCGAGACAGGGCGCGCCGCCGGGGCGCCTAGACTGATCCGGTGGCGAGGGGGACATACAAGACCGAGGCGGTCGTCCTGCGTTCGCTCCGCTACTCGGAGGCGGACCGGATCCTGCACCTCTACACCAGCGAGCGCGGCCGGATCGGGGCCATCGCAAAGGGGATCAGGAAGACCAAGTCGCGGTTCGGAGCGCGGCTCGAGCCGCTCTCGCACGTCGAGCTCGTCCTCCACGAGGGCTCGGGCGAGCTGCAGACCGTCACCGGAGTCGACCTGATCGCCTCGCACCACGAGACGCGGGAGCAGCCCTACCGGCTCGGCGCCGGCCTGATCGGGGCCGAGGCGATGCTTCGGCTCTTCGGCGAGCCGGAGGCGAACGCGAAGGCGTTCGAGGCGCTCGCGCGCTTCCTCGACCTGCTCGACCGGGTGCCGACCGACCGGCGCCCCGAGCTCGACCCGCTTGCCCTTTCGTTCCAGCTCAAGCTCCTCTGGCTGTCCGGCTACCTGCCGCACGTCACGGCGTGCGTCGAGTGCGGCCGCAGCGACGAGCTGGCCGGCTTCTCGGCCCGCGCCGGGGGCGCCGTGTGCGCAAGCCATTCCGCAGGGGCCTTCGCTCTCTCGCGCGAGGGCCTCGCCGGCATCGAGCAGCTCCTCTCGACCCCGATGGCGGACGCGGCGGCCGCCGGCCTCGGCGAACGGGCGCGGCGCGAGGCGCTGGCCGTCGTGACCTCCTCCTACGAGGAGCATGGTGGCTTCCGTCTGCGCAGCCTCTCCGCATGAGGCGGGACCTCGGGGACGGCTACGAGCTCGACGACGACCCCGGTCGGACCGACCTCCACGAGGTGCACCGGTTCCTCTGCGACGAGTCCTACTGGGCCGCCGGCCGGGACTACGCGACCCAGGAGGAGCTGGTCCAAACGGCCTCGCGGGTCGTGGGCGTCTACCACGAGGGCGCGCAGGTCGGCTTCTGCCGTGCGGTCGCCACACCGGCGGTCTACCTCGCGGACGTCTACATCCTGTCCGCACATCGCGGCCGCGGCCTCGGCGAGGCGATGGTCGAGGAGATGATCGAACGCGGCCCGTTCGCCGATCGGACGTGGATCCTCCACACCGCCGACGCGCATGAGCTGTATCGGAAGTTCGGGTTCGGCACGCCGGGCGTTCGCCTGATGGAGCGGCCGCCGGCCGCGCCGCCGCCTACGCCCTAGTCGGCCCGCTCACTGCGGCCGGCGGAGCAGCTGAAGCCCGGGGACGATCCTGGGCGTGCGCTTGCGGTACCAGGCGTACTGATCGGGGAAAGTCTTGCTCATCAGCCGCTCCTCGATCGGGATCCTCGTCGCCACGACGGCGACGCCGACGACGAGGAGGAGGAGCGACGCGCCGAGGCCGTTCAGGAGCGCCGTCCCGATCAGCATCCCGAGGATCCCGGTGTAGATGGGATGCCGCGTGACCGCGTATGGCCCGTCGGTTCTCAGCTCGTGGCCCTCCCTCAGCATGTCCGGCGAAGCCGACCACATCCGGCCGAGCTCGAGGCGGGCCCAGAGCGTGAAGACCGTCGAGCCGATCAGGACCACGAGCCCCGGAATCTCGAGCCAGAGCGAATGGTCGGTCGCGTCATGCAGGTCGCCCCGGAAGAGCCGGTAGACCAGCCCTGCGACGACGATCGCGCCTATACGCCAGGCCACGGCCTCACCGTCGCCCTGGTGCCGCCCCGGCGAGGATCGGCCGGCGAGCGCGCCGGCGATCCACGTCACGATGACGACGCCCCAGCAGATCCACGTCGCGACCTCGGCCATCCCTTCATAGTGCTCCGGGCGAATCGCCTTGCGCACGATGTCGCTCCGATGCAAGATCGCAGGGCTTGCAGGAGGAGCACGACATGCTGGCGAGGGCTCACGGGCTCGAGGCGGAGGCCGCGAAGGCCGGCGCAGAGACGCACTCCGGCCTCGATCTTCGCCGCGAGGCGGCCGAGATTCGGGTGGCGGCGCTCGGGGAGAAGAGCTACCCGATCCTGGTCTGCACGGAGTGCGCGCACGTGACGGGGTGGGTGTCTGCGACCGGGAAGTGTGATTCGTGCCTCCGCAGCGCCCAGCTCCAGGCGGCGTATGCCGATCCGCACGGAGGATTCGTCGTCCTCGACGACGGCCGTCCGATTCGACACGAGCACGAGCACCGTCACCACGGCTCGGGAACGCTCTCCGTACTCCTCGGCGGTCACGCGGCGAGGGAGCGTGCTGCGATCGACGTGTGGCTCGAGCGTGTCGACCCCGATACCACCGGGCCGATCGATCCCGAGGAGGGGTTCGAGCTCGAGGCAGCTCATCGGGACCAGGTCGTGGCGGTGGACGGAACGGGGACGCTGATCAGATTTCGAAGCGCCGCGCATCGCTTCTCGGGCAACCACTGGATCGAGCTCGAGACGACGAGGATCGGCCGGGACGGGCTGCTTGTCCCGGACGAGTTCTCCGCCGGCATTCCGGCCGACCAGCTGGTCGACGCCTGGCTCGACTACAAGCAAGCCGTCGAGGAGTTCAATCGCGCCCGCTGGTCGAACGAGTCCGCGAGACGCGAGAGGGAGCGATTCGAGCGCGAGGCGCGCGAGGACGCCATGCGGGAGCAACGCGGCGTTGCGGAGCTCCTCGACGAGGACTGAGCACCGCCGTTGACACCGGCCGGTCCCGGGAGGACACTTTGGGCATGCAGGCGCTGGTCGGGGGGCTTCTGGCGGCCGCAGCGATTTCCGTCGCACTGGCCCCGGCGTCGCTCGCGGCGCACCAGTCGCCTCGCGCGATCGCCGTGACAGACGACGGTGACCGGCGAGATCACGAAGCTCGGCCCGGCCAAGATCGCGATCGGGCGCGTCGGCTGCGCGATCCCGCCGAAGCTCGAGGTAAGGGCGGGTCGGTTCGTGATCAGCGACCCGGTGAAGATCAGTTGCCTGAACGGCCGGCTCCAGAGCGTCCGGTACTCACCCGAGCTCGCGACCGCCCAGACGTCGAGGCCGGGAGGCGGAATCGCGTCGACGACGGTTCCGAGCCCGCCCGCCGCCGGAGCCCCGTCGGGTGTCGGCAAGTCCGTCTACAGCCTCTTCGTCCTCTACCTCGGTGGCCCGCCTCCCGGCGACACCACGACCGTCACCGGAACGATCGATGACCTCTCGGATACCACCGTCACGGCGGGCGGCATGACGTGCTCGTTCAGGCCGTTCCCGACCATGGGCCCCTTTGGTGCGCCGGTGGTCGGGGACAACGTCACGCTAACGTGCACCGGCGGGCGATTGATCCGCCTCGCCTCCGTCGGCGCCGTTCCGCACTCCTGATCGTTCTCGACCGCGCCTGAAATCCATCCCGCCGTCCCGACCGAAGTACACATGGGTACAAAGGGGTGGAATGACGAACAACCGGATCGGCAGGCGGTGGGTCAATCAGCTTCGCGGCGCAGCCGTGCTCGCGGCTTGCGCCGCAATCGCGTTGCCGATGGCGGCATGGACGGCGACGAGCGCGACGGTGATCAAGGTCACAGCGGGCAAGCCGCGCGAGATGGCGTTCACGATCACCCCGTCGAAGGTCTCCGCCGGCACCGTCACCTTCCAGGTCACGAACGCCGGCAAGGTGGCTCACGCCTTCCAGGTGTGCTCGAGCCCGCTCGGCGGCACCGCGAGGAAGTGCTCCGGGCCGAAGACCGCCGTGCTGGCGCCCGGGAAGACTGCGAGGCTCGTTGCGAAGCTCGGGATCGGCAAGCACGAGTACCTCGACCCGGTCACCGGTCACGCGGCGGCCAAGGGCACGCTCGTGGTCATCGCCGCGACGGGCGGCGGTAGCACCACGACCACAGGCGGCGGGTCGAGCGGCGGCGGCACGTCGGGCGGCGGCGGCAGCGGCGGGTCGAGCGGCGGAGGTGGAACGACCACGGGTACCGGTGGGGCCTCAGGGAACCTGGTCGGCGATCCTGTCGTGGGTGCCGGCGTCTTCGCCACCGCCGGCTGCACCACCTGCCACACGCTGAAGGCGGCGAACGCGACAGGCGGAATCGACCTCGATGCCTTCGCGCCCGATCAGGCGACCGTGATCGACAACGTCTCGAACGGCAACACCGGCGGGATGCCAGATTTCAGCAACCAGCTGACGAAGGCCCAGATCAACGCCGTCGCCTCGTATGTCTTCTGCGTGACGCACGGCCGCACGCCGCAGAACTGCTGACCTAACTCGTCAGTTTCGCCCGCGCGACATCGCCTTCCCGTCACGGCGCGTCCCGCGCCACGGACCGGGAACGAGGTCGAGACCGAGGTTCACGACCCAGACCGCGAGCGTCGCCCAGAGCAGGGTCAGCAGGCCGTGGATGTCGAAGCTCGGAACGATGATCGCCGTCAGCTTCAGCATCGCCGCGGCGACCACGAACCAGATCAGCCGCAGCGTGATCACAGCGAGCGGCAGCGTGATGAGCTTCAGGAGCGGCTTGACGATCGTATTGAGCAGCCCGAACACGACCGCCGCCTCGACCAGCGCCCCGGGCGAGCCGATCGTGATGTCCGGGAAGGCCACCAGGATGGCGAGGACGATCGCGTTGGCTACGAAGGACCAGAAGAGTGACTCCACCCGCCACACGGTGGCGCGATTCTATGCGGCCGCGTTCGCGATGGCGGTCGCGGCCGCGGTGGCGCTCGCCCCACCTGCCGCCGCTGCCGCTGATCCCGCGACCCAGCTCGCCGACCGGTACGCGCCGGTCGTTCGCGTCGTCGCCCAGGAGAAGGAGTGCGGCCACGGCGAGCCGTACACGCCGATCGACGTGAACGCCGTCCTGCGAAACCCCGACGTCGCGCTCCGAGGGGGGTGGGCAGGAGGGCAGATCGTCGAGGTCGGCCCGACCGGAGGCGACCTCGGGAAAGGGCTCACCGGCTACCACCTGGACTTCCCGGGAAACGCGCTCGACCCGGCCTGCGACTACGAGAAGTGGTCGCATGCGATCACGGAGGGCACGAAGCCGACCTCGTATGCCCGGGTCGTCACCGACCCCGATCACCCTGGCAAGCTCGCACTGCAGTACTGGTTCTTCTACGCCTTCAACGACTGGAACAACACCCACGAGGGCGACTGGGAGATGATCCAGCTCGACTTCGACGCCGCCGACGCCGCGGCGGCGCTGAAGACCGACCCGTACGAGGTGGGTTACAGCCAGCACACGGGCGGCGAGCGGGCAGCCTGGGGCTCTTCCAAGCTGAAGCTCCTCGACGGCACCCACCCCGTCGTCTACTCGGCACTCGGCTCGCACGCGAACTACTTCTCGTCTCAGCTCTTCCTCGGCCGGAGCGGCCCCCAGGGCGTCGGCTGCGACGACACCCTCGGCCCGTCGCGCGACATCCGCCCCGTCGTGGCGCTCGTGCCGACCGCCAAGGATGCGTACCTGCACGAGTACCCGTGGCTCGGGTTCCTCGGGCACTGGGGAGAGGAGCACAGCGGCTTCTACAACGGCCCGACCGGCCCGAACACGAAGTCGCAGTGGACGAACCCCATCACATGGGCCGACACCACGTGGCGAGGCGACGCGTACGCGGTGCCCGCAGGCGGGACGGTCGGCACCTCGGCGACCGACTTCTTCTGCGGCGCTGTCGCCAGGGGGTCGAATCTCCTCACGGCCGCGGTCGCCAACCCGCCCCGGATCTTCGTCGTGATCGGCGCGATCGTCTTGTTGCTGCTCTGGCTCGCCTCGCGGACCCGCTGGGACGTCTCGGCGCCGTTCAGGATCGCTCGGAGGCGGCCGTGGGGGTCGCTCATCACCTCGTCGTTCAGCCTCTACTGGTCGCGGAAGTGGCTCTTCCTCGGCATCGGCGTCGTGTTCCTGCCGCTCGGCGTGCTCATCACCGTGATCCAGTACCTGCTCTTCCGCGTCGGCGGGCTCTCGGCGCTCACCGACTCGGCGGGGGCATCGAACGCGTTCGTCGCGGCGCTCGCCCTCGCGCTCGGCCTCTTCTTCACGATCATCGGGCTCACCCTCGTCCAGGCAGTGACCGCGCTCGCGATGGTCCAGCTCGACGAGGGGCACGACGTGGGGCCGCTCGACGCCTACCGGCTCGTCCTGCCGAGGCTCCGCCGTCTGATCGGGGCGCTCCTTCGCGCCGCGGTCGTGATCGCCGTCCTCGACCTCACGGTCGCCGGGCTGTTCATCAGCGCCTGGCTGCTCTTCCGGTGGGTGCTGATCCCGCAGGTGGTCGCGCTCGAGGAGCCGACCCGGAGGCCGCTGCGGCGGAGCGCAGCGCTGACGCGGGGGCACTGGTGGTTCGTCGCGTCGATCACGGTCGTGATGACGGGCGGGGGCCTGGCGCTCGGCCCGGTGATCGGCGCGCTCCTCCTGCTCGTGACGACCGCGTCGTTCAACGTGATCAATGTGATCGCGGCGGTCGTCTACGTGTTCGCGCTGCCGCTCGCTGCGATCACGCAGACCTACCTCTACTTCGATCTGCGGGTGGAGGAGAAGCTCGTGCCCGCCGAGGCCGTGGCGACGGCGGTTCTGCCCGCCGAGCTGTAGCTAGGCGAGGCGCTCCGCGAGAAAGGCCAGACTGAGCGGATAGCGCCACGTCGTGTTCCGGTGCGTCCCCTCGAAGAGCTCGAAGCGGACGACGGCGTCGTCGACGCCGGCGCGTGCGACCGCCTGCCGGAAGGCCTCGGCGCCGAGGTCGAGGTGGTACTCGTCGTTTCGCCCGGCGTCGATCCAGATGGCGCGTGCGGCGCGGAGGGCCTCGCCGCTTCGGGCGGCGAGGCGTACCGGGTCCCATTCGAGCCACCGCTCCCACACGTCGGGGACGAGCTCTCCGGTGTCGAGGGTGAATGGGAGCTCGACGCCGCCCTCCGGGGTCGACGAGTAGGCCGCAGCCGAGGTGTAGATCTCGAGCAGGAGCGCGTCGCTCTTCTTGGCGAATGGCGGCCGCGAGCGGAAGTCGGCCCAGAACGCGTCATAGGAGCCGCCGTACTCGTTCCGGAGCGCCTGGGCCGCCGAGGGGAAAGCCGGGAGCGCCGAGACCTCCCAGAGCGCGTCGCCGGCATGCGTCGCGAACGCCCCGAACAGGTCGGGCCGCAGCATGCCCCAGACCATCGCCCCGAACCCGCCCGACGACTTGCCCTGGATCCCTCGGTGCGCGGCCTCGGGCAGCGTGCGGAAGCGCTCGTCGACGAACGGGACGACCTCATCGGTCAGGTAGGTGCCGTAGCGCCCGATCGCCGGCGAGTCGAGGAACTGCGAGCCTCCGAGCGCCGTGAAGGCGTCGACGAAGACGAGGACCGCCTCGACGCCGGCCTCCTCGACCATGGCCGGCCACGACTTCACGAACGGGGCGACGTTGAACCACGCCCGCACCTCGCCCGTCAGACCCTGCAGCAGGTAGATCGACGGGAAGCGGCGGTCGGAGCGGGCGTCGTAGGCGGGCGGCGTCCAGACGAAGAGCGGGCGGGCCGGCGAGTCTCCGAGCGGGTTGCCTTCGAGGGCACGGCTCTTGATCTCGAGCTCGTGCCAGCCCAAGGTCATCGCTGGCCGCGCGGTGTCCAGGGCGCGAGCAGCCGCTCCTGGAGCAGGGCCCGCGCGCCCGCGATCGGAATGCGTTCCTGCGCGAGGGAGTCGCGGTCGCGGATCGTGATCGTGTCGTCCTCGAGCGTCTGGGAGTCGATCGTGAGCGCCCACGGCGTCCCGATCTCGTCCTGGCGGCGGTAGCGCTTCCCGATCGAGGCGGAGTCGTCGTACTCGGCCGACATCGCGCGCCGCAGCTCCTCGTACAGCGGCCGGGCCTTGCCGGTCATCCCCTCGTCCTTCCCGATCAACGGCAGCACCGCGACCTTCACCGGTGCGAGGCGCGGATGGAGCCGCAGGACGGTACGCGTGTCCCCCGCGACCTCCTCCTCGTCGTAGGCATCGACGAGGAACGCGAGCGCCGCTCGGTCGGCGCCCGCGGCCGGCTCGATCACGTACGGGACGTAGCGCTCCTCGTGGCCGATCCACTCGAGCTTCGTGCCCGACTGCGCCGCGTGCGCGTTGAGGTCGTAGTCGCCGCGGTTCGCGATCCCCTCGAGCTCCGACCAGCCGATCGGGAAGAGGTACTCGAGATCGCTCGTGCCGCTCGAGTAGTGGGAGAGCTCGTCGGCATCGTGGGCCCGGACGCGGAGGTGGCTCTCGCGCAGGCCGAGGTCGAGGTACCAGCGGCGGCGCTCGCCGATCCAGTACTCGTACCAGCGGGTCGCCTCGGCCGGCGGCACGAAGAACTCCATCTCCATCTGCTCGAACTCCCTGGTACGGAAGAGGAAGTTTCCCGGCGTGATCTCGTTGCGGAAGCTCTTGCCGATCTGCGCGATGCCGAACGGCGGCTTCACGCGCAGCGACGAGGTGACGTTCTTGAAGTTCACGAAGATTCCCTGTGCCGTCTCGGGCCGCAGATAGGCGAGCGAGCCCTCGTCTCGCACCGGGCCGATCGACGTCTCGAACATCAGGTTGAACTGGCGAGCCTCGGTCAGGTCGCAGTCGGGAGTCTCGCCCGGGTGCTTCGACGGCTTCCGGCCGCAGGCCGATGAGTCGAGGTGGTCTGCCCGGAACCGCAGCTTGCAGGTGCGGCAGTCGACGAGCGGGTCGGAGAACCCGCCCACGTGGCCGGAGGCCACCCAGACCTGGGGGTGGAGGATGATCGCCGAGTCGAGCAGGACGATGTCCTCGCGCTCCTGCACCATCGAGCGCTGCCACTCCGCCTTCACGTTCTGCTTGAGCAGGACGCCGTAGTGGCCGTAGTCGAAGGCGGAGCCGAGGCCGCCGTAGATGTCCGAGCTCGGGTAGACGAAGCCGCGCCTGCGGCTGAGCGCGGCGACCTTCTCGATCGTCGCCGTCCCCTCGTATGCCTCGAGCTCGGCCATGCCCTGAAACTACAGTCTCGACGTGGGCGAGGAAACGGTCGAGTTGCACGTCGTCTCGGATGCGACCGGGGAGACGGCGACCCGGGTGGTCGCGGCGACCGAGGCACAGTTTCCGGACCAGCCGTTTCTCACCGTGCGGCATCCGCGGGTCGAGACGGTGGCCGACCTGCAGCTCGCGCTCGCCCGGATGGAGGACCGGCCGGCGGTCGTGATCTTCACGCTCGTCGAGCCGACGCTGCGCCTGGTCATGCGCGACCTCTGCGAGGAGGCCGGAGTCGACTACTGCGACCTGCTCGCCGAGCCGCTCGCCGCGGTCGCGAAGGTGTCGGGCCGCAAGGCGGAGATGCGGCCGCGCGCACGGCCTGCCCTCGACGAGGGCTACTTCAAGCGGATCGCCGCGATCGAGTTCGCGGTCAAGAACGACGATGGCCTCGGCGGCCAGTTGCGCGGTGCGGACGTGGTGCTCGTCGGCGTCTCCCGGACGTCGAAGACGCCGCTTTCGATCTACCTCGGCTACCTCGGGTGGAAGGCGACGAACGTCCCGCTCGTGAAAGGGATCGATCCGCCGCCGGAGCTGTTCGAGATCGATCCGGCGCGGATCGTCGGGCTCACGATCGACGCCCGGCGGCTCGTGGAGATCCGCAGCGAGCGGATCGAGCTGATGGGCGGCGACCGCCGCTACGCCGACCTGAACGAGGTCTACGAGGACCTCGAGCATGCCGCGGCGATCCACAAGCGGCTCGGCTGCCCGGTGATCGACGTCTCGGAGCTCTCGATCGAGGAGATCGCGCTCAGGATCGTCCGCGCGGTCGAGGTCCGGGCAGGAAAGCGTCCATGAAGCCGAAGCCTCCCGTCCCGAGGTGGCGCTGGGCGATCTGGTCAGCTCTGCTCGCCGCGGCGCTCGTCATCTTCTACGGGCTCTTCACGCCGTTCTGGTTCGCGCTGCGGTCGCTCGCCTGGCTGGCGGAGTTCAGGGCGCGGCGGCGGAAATAGGTCACTTGTTTGTGACGCCCGCCGTCGTGCTAAGACTCATCCGATGAGCGGGCCGCGCTTCGTGTACGACTTCGACGAACAGGCCCCCGGAGGACGCGAGCTGCTCGGCGGCAAGGGCATCGGGCTCGCCGAGATGACGGCGCTCGGGCTGCCCGTTCCAGGTGGGTTCACGATCACGACCGACGCCTGCCGGGCCTACATGGCCACCGGCGGCCTCCCGGAGGGCCTCGAGGACGAGGTAGCCCGGCACGTGGCGCGGCTCGAGGAGAAGACGGGGAAGCGCTTCGGCGATCCCGCCGACCCGCTGCTCGTGTCGGTGCGCTCGGGTGCCGCGGTCTCGATGCCGGGGATGATGGACACGATCCTCAACCTCGGGTTGAACGACGACTCGGTCGACGGGCTCGCGGCGAGTACGGGCAACCGGCGGTTCGCGCTCGACTCCTACCGCCGCCTGATCCAGATGTTCGGCGAGGTGGTCGACGGGATCGATGCGCACCGGTTCGAGGACGCGCTGACCGACCTGAAGCGGGAGCGCGGCGCGGCGCACGACACCGACCTGACCGCGGACGATCTTGCCGGGCTCGTCGAGACGTTCCGCGGGATCTACCGCGACGAGAAGGGCGAGGAATTCCCTCAGACCGCCACCGGGCAGCTGACGCGATCCGTGGGCGCCGTCTTCGACTCGTGGGACACGCCGCGCGCGAAGGTCTATCGCCGCGCGAACGACATCCCCGACGATCTCGGGACTGCGGTGAACGTCGTCCAGATGGTGTTCGGGAACAAGGGCGACCGCTCGGGGACGGGCGTGGTCTTCACCCGGAACCCGTCGACCGGCGAGAAGGAGGTCTACGGCGAGTACCTCCAGAACGCGCAGGGCGAGGATGTCGTCGCCGGGATCCGCACACCGCAGCCGGTCGAGGTCCTCGGCCGCGAGATGCCGGGGGCCTACGAGCAGCTCCTCGACACGCTGCGGCGGCTCGAGGAGCATTACCGTGACATGCAGGACACGGAGTTCACCGTGGAGGGCGGAGTGCTCTACATGCTCCAGACGCGCGCGGCGAAGCGGACGGCTGCGGCGGCGCTGAAGGCGGCTGTCGACATGGTCGAGGAGGGGCTGATCTCGCGGGAGGAGGCGGTCGTCCGGATCGACCCGGCGCAGCTCGACCAGCTGCTGCACCCGCGGATCGACCCGGCCTCGGCGCCGGAGCCGGTGGCGAAGGGGCTCAACGCGAGCCCCGGCGCCGCGAGTGGCGGCATCGTCTTCGACGCCGACGCGGCCGAGGAGAAGGCCAAGGGCGGCCCGGTGATCCTCGTCCGCTACGAGACGACGCCGGACGACATCCACGGGATGATCGCCGCGCAGGGGATCCTCACGGTCCACGGCGGGATGACGTCGCATGCGGCGGTGGTCGCCCGCGGGATGGGGAAGCCGTGCGTCGCCGGTTGCGACGGGCTGGCGATCGAGGGCGGAGTGGCGCGGCTCGCCGGGAGCGAGCTCCGGGAGGGCGACGTGATCACGATCGACGGCGGGAGCGGGGCGGTATACCTCGGCGCGGTCGAGCTCGTGCCGCCTCAGCTGAACGAGGACTTCCAGACGGTGCTCGGCTGGGCCGACGAGATTCGGCGTCTGCGGGTTCGCGCGAACGCCGACACGCCGCCCGACGCAGCGCGGGCCCGCGAGTTCGGTGCACAGGGGATCGGCCTCTGCCGGACCGAGCACATGTTCTTCGGCGAGGAGCGCCTCCCGGTGATGCAGGAGATGATCCTTGCAGTCGACGAGAAGGGGCGGAGGGCCGCGCTCGACCGCCTGCTGCCGTTCCAGCAGTCCGACTTCGAGGGGATCTTCGAGGCGATGAGCGGCCTGCCGGTCACGATCCGCCTGCTCGACCCGCCGCTCCACGAGTTCCTGCCGCCCGAGGAACAGGCGACCGACGAGGCGATGCGCGCCCGGATCCGTTCGCTGCACGAGACGAACCCGATGCTGGGGCTGCGCGGCTGCCGGCTCGGGCTCGTCTACCCGGAGATCTACGAGATGCAGATCCGCGCGATCGCCCGCGCCGCGCTCGCCGTCGAGGAGCGAAGCGGCGAGGCGCCGTACGTCGAGATCATGCACCCGCTCGTCGGCTTCGCCGAGGAGCTTCGGCGCCTGCGCGCGTTGACCGAGCGCGTATGGGCCGAGGAGGCGCCGGGGCTCGAGCGGATGATCGGGACGATGATCGAGCTTCCCCGTGCGTGCATCCGCGCCGACGAGATCGCCGCCCACGCCCAGTTCTTCTCGTTCGGCACGAACGACCTCACCCAGACGACGCTCGGAGTCTCACGCGACGACGCCGAGGGGAAGTTCCTGGCGCGCTATCTCTCGGACGGTGTGATCGAGCGGAACCCGTTCGAGGTGCTCGACTCCGACGGCGTCGGCGACCTGATGCGGATCGCCGTCGAGCGGGGGAGAGGTGCCAACCCCGGCCTGAAGCTCGGCATCTGCGGCGAGCACGGCGGCGAGCCCCGCTCGATCGCCTTCTGCCACTCGCTCGGCCTCGAGTACGTGAGCTGCTCGCCCTACCGCGTCCCGGTCGCACGGCTCGCGGCAGCTCAGGCCGCGCTCGCCGAGGAAGGCGCCGCAACGTACGTCGCGGCCGGCGGCTGAGCCTGTAGGCGTAAGCGGCAAAACGGAGCGCGCCCTGCCTGAGTTGCAAACCGAGCGGGTCCTCCTACGTGGCTGGCGAGCCGAGGACCTCGCGCCGTTCGCATCGCTCAACGCGGATCCGCGCGTCATGGAGCATCACCCGACCACCCTCACCCGCGACGAGTCGGACGCCGTCGTACACGAACGAATCGTGCCGGAGCTCGCAGAACGCGGTTTTGGCCTGTGGGCGGTCGAGGTTCCCGGGGTCGCCCCGTTCATCGGGTTCGTCGGGTTGCAAGTTCCCACGTTCGAGGCGCACTTCACCCCCTGTGTTGAGATCGGCTGGCGTCTCGCGTTCCCGTTTTGGGGCCGTGGCTTCGCAACCGAGGCCGCGCGCGCTGCGGTCGCATTCGGCTTTGCCGAGGCCTGTCTCGAGGAAATCGTGTCGTTCACGGTTCCGGCGAACGGCCGCTCGATCGCCGTCATGGAGCGGCTCGAGATGAGATACGACGGCGAGTTCGAACACCCGAATCTCCCGTCCGGCCACCCGCTTCGGACGCACGTGCTCTACCGGCTCTCGCGTACCTGAACCGTCCCTCTCGGACATTCGCGGACGACGCGGCGCGGCGCCTGCTGCGCACGTGCCGTTGAGAACACGCCCCAGGCGTCGTCTTACGGCTGGGCCGAGTTCGAGTCGAGCTTGGCCTGAGCGCGCTCGGCCAACTCCCGTGTGCGCTGGGCATTCGCGAGCACCTTCTGATGCCTCGCGTCTCGCTCGGCTCGCTCAGCCTTCGTCAGTTTCTTCTTCGCCATCGTCGCCTCCCAGCAATCGTTCGATGTTTGCCAGCGTGACTGCGATGTCGCTCACATTGAAGAGCAGAGCCACGACCTCATCGCGCTCGGTTGGCGCATCTGGCATGGACAAAGGGTGCTCGCGAGCTCTCGATGGCGCAAGTCGCCGGTCTGGGCATGTCCTCTGCGGATTCGGGCTCAGGCGGGGGACCAGATGTACGGCGTGGTCGTCGTGACAGCGACGAAGCCGAGGCGTTCGAGGATGGGGCGGCTGTTGACCGACGCATCGACTTCGAGGAAGCGGCATTCGCGCTCGACGGCCCGCCCGACCCGGTGAGCCACGAGCGCTCGGTAGATCCCGCGACCACGCCAGGCCGGAAGCGTGGCGCCGCCCCAGAGCGTCGCGAACTCCGTCCCTTCCTCGAAGCGGACCCAGCCGGCGCAGACAACCTCGGAGTCGGCCTCGGCGACGACGACCGTCAGCCCGTCCGGATTGGCCGCTCGCTCGGACTCGAGCATCTCCGCGATCGTGCGGGGCCCCTCGCCCCAGATCTCGTCCTCGAGCGTGGCGATCCGGTCGAAGTCCGCGCGGTCGGTCACCTCTCGCAGAGACACGCCGCGCGGAAGCGGAGGCGCGCCGGGCACCACGTCCACCGGCGCGATCAGGACCGTCTCCTCCTCCTCGGGGACGAGCCCTGCGGCCAGCAGCCGGTCAGGGAGATCACTCGGCAGGTCGTGCCCGTAGAGCTTCCACTCGAAGCGCTGCCCTCGTTCGGCGAAGACCTGCACCTGGCGCGCGATCAACTCGTCGATCTCGCTTCCCGTCAGCCCGTCGAGGTTTCGATAGCAGACGAACCCCTGACGGTCGGAGTCGAGCGGCTTCAGGAACCGAACGACCGGCCCGTCTCTCTCGACGGTGATGCCCCGTGGCAGCGGGTTCGGAATCCGGGCCCTGACCTGAGCGTCGTGGGCGGCGAGCAGCTCCGACACAGCGACGGACGCTACCCGTCCATCAGCCGAGTAGCGGGAACCGGACCTTGTAGCCGGCGGCACCGAGCGCCGCGATCGCTGCGCGCGCATCGGCAACGCCCTTGAACGAGAGCGGATCGCCCGTCGCGCCGATATTGCCGGACTTCAGCTTCGCGATCAGGGGACCGACGCCAGATGCAAGCTCGCCGAACGCCTTGACCAGCCGATCGTGGTCCGCCTTGACGGCGCTCGGAGGTGTGATCGCCTCGAGCTGCCCGGCAGCCTTTCGCAGGGCCGCCTGGACCGTCGTCAGCTCAGCGGCGGCCGACGACGGATCCGTCGGCGTGTACAGGTCGTTCGTCACCGAATCGAGGCCGTTCGCGACGGCATCGACCTTGCTGACGTAGCTGGGATCCGCATGCCGCTGCCCCCCGCCGCCGCAGCCGGCAAGCAGCGCGACGACGACGAGCGCCAACGCAGCTCCACGGAACCTCACCCGCCCATCGTGCCCCTCCCGAGGCAGACGGCGCGGCGGTACCGTGAATCCGCACAGCGGGCGTCCGCGTACTGGCCAGCGTCCCGACCTGAGTTCTCTCAACGGAGGTTTTCGAAAATGTCCAAGCTATTCGCTGTGCGGGCCCGATCGGCCATTGCCGTCGCGGGCGTCGTCGCCGCGTTCGCGCTCCTGACGTCCGGAGCCGGCGCCACGACGCTCGTCGCCTACAACGTGTACCCGCTCGTGTCCGACGGCCCGCAGGTCCCGGCGCCGCTCGCCGACTCCTCGCTCGTCAACGGCTGGGGGCTCAGCGCCACGACGACCTCGCCCTGGTGGGTTTCCAACAACAAGACGAACTCCTCGACGCTCTACAGCGGCGTCGGCACGAAGAGCGCCCTGACGGTGACCGTCCCGGGCGGCCCCACGGGCACCGTCGCGAACCCGTCGACGACCGCCTTCGCCGTCAGCCAGAACGGTGTCAGCGGCGCCTCCCGGTTCCTCTTCGACACGGCATCCGGGCAGATCCTGGGGTGGACGCCGACGGTCAACGGCACCGCCGCGATCGTGGCGGTCGACAACTCGTCCACCCACGCGGTGTTCGACGGGCTGGCCGTCGCGGGCGACCGCCTGTACGCCGCCGACTTCCACAACGCGAAGGTCGACGCCTTCGACGCGTCGTTCAATCCGCTCTCGCTCGGCTTCTCCGACCCGGGGATCCCCAAGGGATGGGCGCCGTTCGGGATCCAGGCGCTGAACGGGAACATCTTCGTCACCTACGCGAAGCAAGATGCCAAGGCGACGACACCGGTCCCGGGCGGCGGCCAGGGCTACGTCGACGAGTTCACCCCCGATGGGAAGCTCGTCACGCGGGTCGCCTCGAAGGGATCGACCAACGCTCCTCTGAATGCGCCGTGGGGGCTCGCGATGGCACCGACGAACTTCGGCGCCTACAGCGGCGACCTCCTCGTCGGCAACTTCGGCAATGGCCGGATCAGCGCCTACCTCCAGCAGCCGACCGGGAAGTGGGTCTACAAGGGCCAGGTCCGGTCTGCGAGCGGAGCGCCGGTCGTCCTCGACGGCCTCTGGGCGATCGCGTTCGGCAACGGCTCGGCGGCCGGGCCGAGCAACAACCTGTACTTCGCAGCCGGCCCCACGGGCCAGACGCACGGCCTGTTCGGCTTCATCGCCGCCGGGTAGCACCGACCGACGACGCCGGACGCGGGTCGTGAGGACCCGCGTCCGGCGTCCGCGCCGCGGAATCGCTCGAGGGCGCGCGACGTTCTTCTCGACGGCAGCAACGACCCGAGGAGGAACCCAGTGTCCGGCTACACGATCGTCAACCTGAAGGATGTCGAGGACCGCGCCGCCGAAGGCGGCCCGAGGCTCGAGGCGCGGATGGCCCGGAATGCGATCGAGTCCGAGCATCTCGGCGTGAGCTACGTCCGCTGGGCGCCCGGGCGCCGGAGCGACGGGGGGCACGCCCACCGGGAGCAGGAGGAGGTCTACGTCGTCCTCGGCGGCTCCGGCACGGTCAAGCTCGACGACGATGTGCGCGACATTCGCCAATGGGACGTAGTCCGCGTCGCGCCCGCCACGTTCCGCGGCTTCGCCGCAGGCCCCGACGGGCTCGAGCTCCTCGCGATCGGCTCCGACCGCCCCGAGGGCGGCGACGGCGTCTCGTCCGAAGACGGGTGGTGGGGCGACGAGGCGCCTTGAAATCCGCTGCGCGAGGCCCGATGATCGCGCTTCGCAATCGAGTGGGCAGGAGGCACGGGGATGGGCGGCATGTCGGGACGGCGGCAGGCGGCGGTCGGCGCGTTCGCGGTCGTCGCGCTGTGGTTGATCGGGTTCTTCCTCTCGGGCAAGCCGCCGAGGTTCGGCGATCCGCCCGAGCAGGTCGTCGACTACTACTCGAGCCACCACAAGCAGGTGCTGATCGCGGTGATCCTGGTCGCGATCGGGATCGCCGTCTTCCTGCTGGTCATCTCCCAACTCTCGCTGTACCTGCGCGGGTCCGGCCAGCGGTCGCTCGCGCCCGTCGTCCTCGTCGCCGGCGCCGCCATGATGGGGCTCTTCGCGGTCGGCGACGCCCTCTATGGGGTGATCGCCCAGGCCGTAGTGGTGCCCGGCGCCGATCCCGGGCTCGCGAAAGCCCTGTACATGCTCGACCAGTTCGCAGGCATCCCGATGTACTGGCTCTCGCTGCTCCTCTTCGGCTCCGTGATGCTCGCAGCCAAGCGAGGAGTCTTCCCAGCCTGGGCACTCTGGTTCAGCGGGCTCCTCGCGATCCTCGCGGTCCTCGGCGGGCTCTCCGTCAAGGCCGACGGCGTCTTCGCGGCCGGCACGGGCCTCTTCGCGACCCTCGGCTTCGGCGCGGCGCTCCTGTTCCTGCTCGAGGTCGGGATCCTGCTCTGGACCGCGCCGGAGCCGGACAAGAACTAGATCACGGCGTAGGCGAACACGACCGCGGCGGCTGCGACTCCGACAGCGGAGGCAATGCTCGCCGCCGTCGACCGCCTGAACTCGGTGTAGAGGAGCATCACGATGACGCCGCCGATCAGCCCGCCGATGTGCCCGCCGATCGAGATCCCCGAGAGTGAGACCGAGAGGATGAGGTTCAGCACGATCAGCGCGAGAATCTGGCCGCCGCTCTGGATCTGGCCCCTGCGCTCGAGCACGAGCAGCGCGCCGAGGATGCCGAAGATCGCGCCCGAGGCGCCGACCGTCGGCACGTTCGGGCTGAGGTAGAGCGCCCCGGCGGCGCCCGCCAGCCCGGAGGCGAGGTAGAGGAGCGCGAAGCGAAGGCTGCCGATGACGTGCTCGAGCACGCGGCCGAACCAGTAGAGCGCGAGCATGTTGAGGCCCAGGTGGATCGGGCCGGCGTGCAGGAACGCGGAGGTGAGCAACCGCCACCAGTCGCCGTTCGCGACCCCGACGAGACCCGGCGCCGGACCGCCGGTGACGCCGTAAAGCTGACCGTTCTGGATCACTCCGTTCGCCAGCAGAGCACCCTGGTTGAAGATCTCGTTGCTCGTGCCGCTGGCGGTGCCTCCCATCGCCAGCTCGAGCAGGAAGACGCCGACGTTGACCGCGATCAGCACCATCGTGACGGGATAGGGACGCGTCCCGCTCTTGGTGACGACCCGCTCGGCCGCCACGGTCGCTTTCCGGACGCCCTGCGGCTTGCCTGAGTGCTCGGGGCAGCGCAGCCCCACGGGCGCCGGTGTCATGCACTCGTAGCAGATTGACTTCCCGCATTCCGAGCACGAGAGCCCGGTCTCGCGGTCGGGATGCCGGTAGCAGTAGCGCGGCTGCGTCTCTACCTCCATCGAACTAGCGTATCGGGGTGCCTGTTCATGTCGCGTTCACACCACACGACGCCGCCGCCGCGCGGGTCGGCATCGTCGTCGACGTCATCCGAGCGAGCTCCTCGATCGTCCAGGCGCTCTCGTCCGGGTACGAGCGGGTCCTCTGCTGCCGCGAGATCGACGAGGCCAACGAGCTCCGCGCCGCGCTCGGCGATCAGGCCGTCGTCGGGGGCGAGCGGAACGGCGTCGTGGTGGAGGGCTTCGACGTCGGAGCCTCTCCGCGCGAGTTCGCCCACGGAGCGAAGGCGCCGACGCTGATCCTCTCGACGACGAACGGCACCTCGGCGATCCTCTCGGCGGCCGCGCGCTGCAAGACCGTGCTCGTCGGGTCGCTGCTCAACCTGTCGGCCCTCGTCACCGCGGCGGGAACGGACGGTGACGTGGCCGTCTACTGCGCCGGTTTCAAGGGTGGGTTCGCCCTCGACGATGCCTACTGCGCGGGCCGGATCGTCGCCGCCCTGGCGGGAGAGCGCACCGACGCCGCCCGGGCCGCCGAGCTCCTCGCAGCGTCGTTCGCGACGGCTCAGGAGGCGTTCGATGCCCGCACCTACGGCCCGCCTGGGCTCGAAGCCGACATCGCGTGGTGCGCCCAGGAGAACCTGCTCGACACAGTGCCGCGCTTCGTCCGCATGGACGGCCCGGCCGCCGAGATCCTGGCCTGAGCGGCCGTTGCGGTTCTGTCCGGGGTGGCGCACACTCTGAGAGGAGATGAGCCTTGGCTCGCCATTCGTCCTGATCATCCTGGTCGCCGTCCCGGCGGCGATCGTCGCGGCGCGGCTGATCTCCCGCCGAGGGCCGAGTGTGATCGCCTTCACGAACCTCGCGGTGCTCGAGACCGCGGTCGGACCGCGCCGCCGGCCGCGAAGGCGGCTCCTTCCCGCCGCGCTGCTCTTGCTTGCGCTCGCCGCCGCCGCGACGGCCGCGGCGCGCCCGCAGGCCCGGCTGCCCGTGCGGGTCGACAACGCGACGATCGTTCTCCTCGTCGACGTCTCCGGCTCGATGAGCGCACGCGACGTCGAGCCGACCCGGCTCGATGCAGCCGTCTCGGCGATGCGCGGCTTCGTGGAGCGGCTTCCCGCCGGCTTCAAGGTCGGCCTCGTGCAGTTCAGCGACGTCCCGGAGGTGCTCGCGACGCCGACCGAGGACCATACGAGGATCTCCGAGACCCTCGGGCTTCTCGTCCCCGACTCGGGGACAGCCCTCGGGGCGGGTCTCGCGACGGCAGTGCGGCTCACGAAAGGCTCCCTCGCACGTGACGGGGTGGTCGCCCCGCCGGGCCGGAAGCTGCCCGCCGCCATCATCCTCCTCTCCGACGGCAAGCAGAACCAGGGCCGGATCCGTCCGCTCCAGGCAGCCGCGCTCGCCCGCGCAGCCGGTATCCCCGTCGATACGGTCGCGCTCGGGACGCCGCACGGCGTTCTCGGCGATCGGCCCGTTCGCGCCGCGTGTCGCGCCGGCACCCGCCCTGATGCGCCGGATCGCCAGGGCCACGAGCGGGGCCACTGCGACCGCGAAGGACACGAAGGAGCTGACGGGCTTCTACCGCCGCATCGGTACCAGCATCGGCCACGGCACGAAGACACGCGACATCGGCGCGTGGTTCGCAGCCGCCGCGGCGGTGCTGCTCGTCGCAGCTGCAGCGCTCGGACGCCGGTTCGGGACCCTCACGTAGCCATGCGAAGCAGCTCTGCGAGCTCGGCGTAGCCGCCGAACTCCGCCCAGCCCGCAGGTCGGCTCTCGTAGAGCGCGTCGCGGACCTCCGCGTCGGCCCCGAGCTCGAGCAGCGCCTCGACCGCCTCACGGCGGCCGGCCTGGGCGGCGAGATGCAGGGCGGTGACGCCCTCACCGTGGGTGGGGCCGCCGAAGGTGGCACGCTGGTTCACGTCGGCGCCCAGCTCGACGAGCTTCCGTAGGGAGTCAACCCGGCCGTTCGCTGCGGCCCAGAGGAGCGGCGTACCGCGGTACGGGTCGGCGTCGACGCGGGCGCCGAGCCCGACGAGCAGCTCGAGCACCTCGACGCGGTCGCTCTTGGCCGCCCACACGAGCGCCTCGTCGATCACCTCCTGCGCGTCGTTGGACGGCTCCCAAACCGGGAAGCCGCCGTGCGGCCTGTAGAAGGCGCGGTGGGCACCGGCCTGAACCGTTCCATCGAGCTCGTCGATCAGGTCCGGCAGCCCGAGCCCCGCGGCGACCCTGAGGTTGCCCGGCTCGAGGCCGAGCAGCGGGACGACCTCTCGGTGCCCCCAGAAGAGCGCCGCGATGAGCGGCGTACCGCCGTCGCCGCGGGCCGAGAGGTCGAGCCGGCCCCCGGCGTCGAGCATGACCTCGGCCAGCTCGGGGTGGTTCGAGTAGCCCGCCTGGTGGAGCTTCGTCCAGCCGTAGTCGTTTCCGCGGTTCGGGTCGGCGCCGCGCTCGAGCAGGATGCGCACGTGCTCGAGCGCGGCCATGCCGAGGAGGTCGTTCCCGTTCGTGCCGCGGGCGTGGACGAGCCCGGGATGGGCGTCGAGGAGCTCGACGAGGCGCGGCGTGTCCCGTGCCTCGAGGGCCTCGTAGGCGAGCATGAACGGCGGCGCCGGCGCTCGCCCTTCGCGGATCGCTCCGACGCGTCCCTCGAGCTCGCCCCAGCTCGCGAAGCCGTGACGGCGGGCGAGGTCGAGCTCCGCCTCCTCGAGGGTGACGCCGTTCACACTCGCGATCCCCTCGGCACGGCCCTCGTAGTACTCGAAGTCCGTGTGGAAGGGCTGCTCGGGCTCCACGGAGGCTAGGTTATTCGGCGTGGCCGATCTCGCCGGCGTCCGGGCGAAGCTCAGGCGCGCCGACGAGCACCGGCGCGTCTACGACGAGCTCTTCGAGAGCTATCTCGAGACGCATCCGTACTCGATCCTGTTCGAGTTCGACCCGGAGACCGGCTGGCATGTCTTCCGCTGGGTCGTCGTCAACGAGCCGCCGCTCGAGGAGCTGTCGCTGATCTTCTGCGACATCCTCGGGAACCTCCGCTCGGCGCTCGACTATCTCGTCTGGCAGCTCGTGCTCCACGGAGGGCGCAAGCCGGGCCGTCAGACCGGCTTCCCGATCGTCAAGCGGGAGCGCGACTGGGACGTGCAGGGCGCGTCGGCGCTGAAGGGCGTCGGGCCCGAGTGGGCCGAGCTGATCGAGGCGATGCAGCCCTTCCAGCGCCCGGAGCGGCCGGAGCTGCATCCGCTCGCGATCCTGGAGCACGTCAACAACCTCACGAAGCACCGCTTCCTGCCGGCCGCGGTCCTGACCGTCGAGAACTTCGGCTATCTGATCAACATTGCCGACGTGCCCGAGGGCGAGCGGTTCGAGAGCCAGGACCACCTCGACCGGCCGGTCGAGAACGGGGGGGAGGTGGCCCGCTTTCGCACCGAGTCCCGCCTACCCGTGGCGGTGCAGATCGCGGACAACCCGCGCTTCCGCCTCTCGTTCAAGGACGGCGTCGAGCTCGACTGGCGCCCGGGCGACCTCGTCGAGTGGGTCACCGAGGCCGCCGCGCAGTTCGAGCCCGCCTTCTATTGAACCGGGGCTGAACCGGACCTTGACAGGAGAACGTGTGTTCGTATAGAACATACGTTCCGTGATCGCAGCCGTCGTCATCCCGGCCTTCGACCTTCGGGCAGCTCTGCGGCTGCGGCCGGGGCTCGAGGCCGAGCCGGCGGCACTGGCTCCGCTGCCGTGGACACCGAACCGTTTCGTCGGCTCCGTGACGCAGGCGGCGCAGGCGAAGGGCGTGAAGCCGGGGATGCGACTCGGGGAGGCGCTTGCGACCTGCCCGTCGCTCGTCCTCGTCGAGCAGGACCCGGCCGGGGTGGAGCAGGCCTGGGAAGAGGTGCTGCGCGGTCTCGAGAACGCGGGGTTCGCGGTCGAGCCGGCCGAGCCGGGCACGGCGCTCTTCGACACGAAAGGCGTCGAGCGGCTCTACGGCGGGCTCGAGCCGGCGCTCAAGCGGGCGCTCGCAGCCGTCGGGCCCGCGTGGGACGCTCGCGCGGGGGCGGCCGAGCGCCGGTTCGCAGCACTCGCAGCGGCGAACGTGGCGCGGCCGGGGCAGGCGCTGATCGTCTCCGACGACCGCACGCGGAGCTTCCTCGCCCCGCTGCCGCTGACCTTGCTCCCGCTCGAGCGGGAGCGCTACGAGGAGCTCGAAGAGCTCGGAGTGAGAACGATCGGACAGCTTGCCGGGCTGCCGGGTGGCGCCGTCGCCGAACGTCTGGGGCCGGACGGCCGGCGCGCCTGGAGCCTGGCGAGAGGCGAGCAGGACGGGAAGGTAGCGCCTCGACAGCCTCCTTCCCGCCTCGTCGAGACGTTGGAGTTCCCGGATGCAGTCGGCCAGGAGCTGACGCTCCGGCGAGGGCTCGGCGTCCTCATCGACGGGCTGCTCGCCCGACCGGACCGCGCGGGGCGCCCGCCGCGAAAGCTCGCCCTCTGGGCGAGGCTCGTCGGCGGCGCCTCGTGGCGCCGGACGGTCACGCTCCGTGAGCCCACCGCAGACCCCGAACGGCTCCGGCTCGCGCTCGGCCCGAAGCTCGCCGAGCTGCCCGCGCCCGTGCTCAAGCTCCGCCTCGAGGCGACCGAGCTCGCCGGGAGCGGGGGAGAGCAGCTCGAGCTCGTGCGGGCTGAAGGAGACGCAATGAGAGGAAGGCTGAGTGAGGGCCTGCGCCAGGTGAAAGCCGCCGTCGGCGCGGGTGGGGTCTCGATGGTCGTGGAGGTGGCACCGTGGTCGCGCATACCGGAAGCACGCGCCCTGCTCGTTCCCCGCGACGACTGAACGAGCTGCGCCGTTTAAATCAACCCAGACCGGTGCTCGTGGAGGCGCACTACGACGGCATCCCGCACCGCGTCAACCGGCAAGGCGTCGCCACCATCCGCGAGGAGTGGCGGATCGTCGACCGCTGGTGGACTGACGAGCCCGTCGACCGCCGCTACTTCGACCTCGTCCTCGAGACCGGCGAGAACGCCGTCGTCTACCGCGACTGCGACAGCGGCATCTGGTTCACCCAGCGGGCGTAGCCAAATCGATCAAGAAACCGATCGATTTGGCTAGTGGATCCCTGTGACGTACGTCGAGCTGCACGCTCACTCGGCGTATTCCTTTCTGGACGGGGCGTCGCTGCCGGAGGAGCTCGCCGCACGCGCCGCCGAGCTCGGCTACGACGCGCTCGCGCTGACCGACCACGACGGCGTCTACGGCTCCCTCGAGTTCGCCTACGCCGCCAAGCACCTCGGGCTCCGCGCGATCACCGGGGCCGAGATCACGCTCGAGGACGAGCGTCACATCACGCTTCTCTGCGAGACGCGACGCGGCTACGAGAACCTCTGCCGGATCCTCACCGACGCCCACGCCCGCACCCGCATCGAGGGACGCGAGCGCGAGCTGCTCCCCGCCGGGACCACCGCCGCGTTCGTTGCCCAGCATGCCGAGGGCCTCGTCTGCCTCTCCGGCTGCGCCCGCCACGGGCTCGCCGTGGGCGACCCCAACGCCGCCGCACGGCTCGCCCACGCCTTTCCCGGTGCGTTCTACGTCGAGCTGCAGCGGCCCTACGAGCGCGGCGACGCTCGCCGGAACGCCGCCCTCGAGGAGCTCGCCGCCACGCTCGGAGTCCCGACCGTCGCAACCGGCGACGTCCACTCCCACCACGAGCGCCGGCTGCGCCTCCAGGACGCCCTCGTCGCGATCCGCAACCGCACCTCCCTCGACGGCTGCGAGCGCGAGCGGCGCGGCAACCGCGAGTCGGTGCTCCTGCCGCCCGCCGAAGCCGCCGAGCGGCTCCCCGCGGCCGCAGCAGCCCGCACTCGCGAGGTCGCCGACCGCTGCACCTTCGACCTGACAGGAGAGCTCGGCTACCGCTACCCCGACTTCTCCGACGGCCCAGACCCCGCCGACGCCCAGCTCCGTGCCCTCTGCGAGAGAGCCTTCGCCGAGCGCTATGCCGGCGCGAACGGCCACAAGCGCCTCGCCCACGACCGGCTCGACACCGAGCTCGCACTGATCGCGCGGCTCGGCCTCGCCGGGTTCTTCCTGCTCCACTGGGAGGTGCTCGAGCTCGCCCGAGCCTGCGCTCTCGAGGTGCGCGGCGCCGGCTCGCCCCGAAACGCGCTGCCGCCGGGGCGGGGGAGGGGCTCGAGCGTCGGCTCGATCGTCTGCTACCTGACAGGCCTCTCCCACGTCGACCCGGTCGAGGCCAACCTCTCGCTCGGCCGGTTCCTGAACGAGGAGCTCGCCTCCGTCCCCGACATCGACCTCGACTTCCCGCGCGACATCCGCGAGAAGCTGATCGTCGCCGTCACCGAGCGCTACGGCCGAAGCCACGCCGCGCTCGTCGCCACCTTCTCGACCTATCGCAGCCGCGGCGCGATCCGCGACGTCGGCAAGGCGCTCGGGCTCCCGTTCGCCGAGCTCGAGCGGCTCGCCCGCGTCACCGACGGCTGGCACGCAACCGGCGTCTCGGGTGAACTCGACGGCATCCCCGGCGACCATTCGGGCCCCCGCTGGGCCGCGTTCCGCGAGCTGACTCACGAGATCGCCGGTCTTCCGCGCCACCTCTCCCAGCACCCCGGCGGGATGGTGATCTCCACCCGGCCGCTGATCGACCTCGTTCCGGTTCAGCCCGCCGCGATGGCCGGCCGCCAGATCTGCCAGTGGGACAAGGACTCCTGCGCCGACGCCGGCTTCCTCAAGATCGACCTTCTCGGCCTCGGGATGCTCTCCGCGGTCGAGGAGGCCGTCGACCTCATCGCGCGCCTGCATGCAGAGCCGATCGACCTCTCACGCATCCCACTCGACGACCCAGCCGTCTACGCCGAGATCCAGGACGCCGACACCGTCGGGCTCTTCCAGATCGAGAGCCGGGCCCAGATGCAGAGCCTGCTCCGTACGAAGCCCGAGAACCTCGACGATCTCACCGATCCAGGTCGCGCTCGTCCGACCCGGCCCGATCCAGGGGAAGTCCGTCCACCCCTACATCGAGCGCCGGCAGCGCCTCCGTGACGACCCGAGCTACGTCTATCCGGTCGAGCACGAGTCGATCCGCGAGCCGCTCCGCGAGAGCCTCGGCGCCGTCGTCTTCCAGGACCAGGTGCTCGACGTCGCGATGGCCGCCGCGCGCTTCAGCGTGGGGGAGGCAGAAGGGCTGCGCCGCGCGATGAGCCGCAAGCGCTCCGAGGAGGCGATCGAGGCGTTCCGGCCCCGCTTCGTCGAGGGCTGCCTCGGGAACGGGATCGACGAGGCGACCGCGCACGTGATCTACGACAAGCTCGTCGGCTTCTCGGGCTTCGGGTTCCCGAAGTCGCACGCCGCCGCGTTCGGCCTCCTCGCCTACCAGTCGGCGTGGCTTCGGCGCTATTACCCGGCAGTGTTCCTCTGCTCGCTCCTGAACGCCCAGCCGATGGGCTTCTATCCGCCGTCCTCGCTCGTCCGCGACGCGCAGCGCCGCGGCGTCGAGGTCCGACCGCCGCACGTGAACCTGAGCGACGCCCGCTGCACCGTCGAGGAGGGCGCTGTCCGCGTCGGCCTCGGCTACGTCCGCTCCGTCGGCGAATCGGATGCGACTGCGCTCGTCGCCGATCAGCCCTTCACGGGGGTCGCCGACCTCGCCCGCCGAGCCACGGCCGGGAAGGACGCGCTCGAGGCGCTCGTCGCCGCCGGCGCCTGCGACGAGTGGGGGCCGAGGCGCGAGCTTCTGTGGCGGCTCGGCGTCACACCCCGCGGGGAGACGGTGGCCGGCGGAGCCCGCCAGCTCGCCCTCCCGCTCGAGCCGACCGCCGAGATCCCGGAGCTTCGCCCGCAGACCGACTGGGAGCACATGCTCGCCGACTACCGGCACACCGGCATCTCGGTCGGCCTGCACCCGCTCGCCCTCCTCCGTCCGGCGCTCCCACCCGCTTGCAACGCAAGTAACGAGCTCGGCGACGTCCCCCACGGCGCGAGGGTCGAGGTCGCCGGCCTCGCCGTCGCCCGCCAGCGCCCGTCGACCGCCAACGGCATCGTGTTCATGCTCCTGGAGGACGAGCACGGCCAGATGAACCTGATCATCCCGCCGCTCGTCTACGAGGCGCACCGCGCGATCGTCCGCGGCGAGCCGCTCCTGCTCGCGCGCGGTCGCTTCGAGCGGGTCGGACGCAACGAGAACGTCCTCGTCGACGAGCTCGAGAGCCTCGGCCCGCTCGCCCGCCGGGCCGCGAACGACGCCGAGGTCCGCGCCGCCCTTCCCGCCGCGCACCACTTCGGGCATCGTTAGTGCATGGTCCTCTTCCCGATCGCGTTCATCTGGGTCGCCGTGGTGCTCATCTGGGTCATCCGGCGCTCATCGGTCGAGCCCGAGTCGCCGCCGCCCGAGCCGCGGAGGTTCCGTCCACACGGGCCGCGCCGCGGCCCAGGCCCGCACGAGGACACTCGGTCGGAGCGGCCGAAGCGGACGGAAGCACACCGCTGATTGCGGCGCTCCTCGTCGCCGCCGGCGCCGCCCTCGTCGTCGGGCTGGTCGTCGTCCTCAGGTCGCGCCGGGCTCGTGAAGGGCTCTACCACGCCGATGCGCGCGTCCGCAGTGCCACGCGGCTCGGTCCGGCGGAGCCCGAGGTGTTTGTCCGCCGCTTCGAGCTCGGCGTCTACGTCGGGATGTGCCTCGGGCTCGCGCTCGTCTTCCTCGGGCTGGTCGTGGCGGCGACCTGAAGCTTCAGCGGTTCTCGATCTCGAGCGCGAAGGCCTTCCACCGCCGCGCGACCGCGCGGTTGAACTCGGTCTCGTACAGCTCGTCGGTGCCCTCGGGAAGGGTGGCCGAGAACGAGTCGCGGATGTCCGCGAGCAGCTCGGTGCCGGTCTCGACCACGTCGACGAAGTCGCCGTAGAGCTCCTCGGCCTCGTCGCGGTCGGCCTTGTTGTAGGCGACGAGCTTCTCGGCAGCCTCCTCGATCACGTCGCCGTGGTCGAGCTCGAACAGATCGAGCTGACGGCCGATCACCTCCGAGAAGCGCCCGCGACGAAAGATCACGCAAGCTCACGGTACAGCTCCAGGTGGCGGGTAGCGGCGGCGTCCCAGGTGAGCTCCGACCGCGCCAGCTCGGCGCCCTGACGGGCCTCCTCCAGCGCCTCGGCGTCGTCGAGCAGCTCCCGCGCCGCCTCGGTGAGGGCATCGATGTCGCCCGCCGCCACCACACGGCCGGCGCCGTAGCGCGAGATCGGCTCGGCGAGCCCGCCGACGTCGTAGGCGACCGCGGGAACGCCCGCCCCGAGCGCCTGCAGGAGCGCGCCCGACTGGTCGAGCTCCGCCCGGTAGGGGAAGATCGCGATCGTCGCCGCCGAGAGCGCCCTGTCGAGCTCCAGGGGGGTCAGGTAACCGAGGCGCCATTCCGTGCGCGGAGCGTTGCGAAGCCCGCCGAGCTCCATCGCCGGGTCGCCGGCGACCAGGAGCCTCGCGTCGGGGAGGCGCCGCACGACCTCGACGGCGTCCGCGAGGCCCTTGTAGGGCCGGATCACGCCGAGCGCGAGGATCGTCTGCCCGTCGTCTGACGACACCGCCTCGCTTGGGTACACGGGATGGGAGATCACGACCGGCTCGACCCCGAGCTCTCGCAGCGCCTCGCGACCGCGGTCCGTGTGAACGACGACACGGTCGAAGCGGTGGAGAAGCCGCGACCAGAGCTCGCGTTTCTCGGCAGTTCGGCGAGGCAGCAGGTCGTGCGCCGTGAAGACCGTCGGGGAGCGGAACGGGACGCGGACGTCGATCTGCGGCACGGCGAGCCACTGAAGGTGCAGTACGTCGGCGTTCAGGCGCGCGAGCGAAGCTGCGACCCCGAGGTGCTCGGTCGCCTTCAGCGGCAGCCGGGCCCGGGAACGGCGGAACAGCCGCGAGGAGAGCGGATAGAAGCGCTCGACGCGGCGGTAGCCCTCAGGCGCCGGAAGGTCGGCGAACCTGAACCGCGACGTCGCGAGCTCGACCTCTGCACCTCCGCGGGCGAGTGCCTCCGCGAGCTCGTGGTCGTACCACGGCGTGTACGCGGGCGGATCGGCGATGACGACGCGCATCGGTAGTCGCCTACAGTAGAGCGTCCGTGATCGTGCGCACCTGGAACCTCTTCCATGGCAACACCAACCCGCCGGGACGCAAGGCCTATCTCCGTGAGATGGTCGAGCTGATCACCGCCGACCGTCCCGACATCGTCTGCCTTCAGGAGGTTCCGGCGTGGGCGCTCCCTCGCATCGGGCAGTGGGCGGGAATGGGCTCGGTGTGGGCCCGCACGAGACGCGCCAAGCTCGGGCTGCTCTCGATCCCGCCGGGGCTCGGCCGCGGGCTGACCGCTCCCCATCACGGCCTCACGCGATCAGGGTTCGCCGGGCAGGGAAACGTGATCCTCTTCCCGCCGGAAGCGACGGTGCGCGAGGACAAGTCGATCACCCTCAACACGAACCCGTTCTGCGAGGAGCGCGGACGGATGCTCGGGCTCACTCCGAAGCAGATGATCGCCTGGGAGAAGGAGCGGCGGGTGCTCCACCTCGTTCAGTACGAGCTGCCGAACCGGCTGCGCTTCCTCGCCGCGAACCTCCATGCAAGCCACCTCGCCGACACCCGGCTCGCCGACGCCGAGCTCCGTCGCGGGATCAACTTCGTGATCCGCTGCTCCGAGCTCGAGGAGACGATCATCGTCGGCGGCGATTTCAACGTCCTGCCCGAGGCGTCCACGACCGTCCAGGAGCTCGTGAGCGCGCCGATCGAGTCACGCTGGCGGCATGCCGGAACCGGGATCGACCAGTTCCTCTTCCGTCGCGCGATTGCCACGTCCGTCGCCCCGTGGCCGGATGAGCGCCGGACGCTGAACAGGAAGCTTCTGTCCGATCACGCGCCGGTCGAGGCGGTCATCGAGCTCCGCCCGAAGGACTAACAAGGAGGTAGAGATGGGACTGCTACGCGACCGCGGGCCGTCGGGAACGGTCTACACGATGCGCGAGAAGATGTTCGCGATCGGCGACGACTACTGGATCGAGAAGGACGGCGAGAAGGCGTTCAAGGTGAACGGGAAGGCGCTTCGCGTCCGCGACACCCTCGTGCTCGAGGGCCTCGGCGGTGAGGAGCTCTTCACGATCCAGGAGAAGAAGCTGAGCGTCCGCGACAAGATGGAGGTCGAGCACGACGGCAAGACGGTGGCGACGATCAAGAAGGCTCTCGTGAGCCCACTGCGCGACCGCTACTCGATCGAGGTCGAAGGCGGACCGGACATGGACGTCAAGGGCAACATCGTCGACCACGAGTTCGAGTTCGAGCGAGATGGCCACAAGGTCGCCGAGGCCTCGAAGCGCTGGCTGCGCATGCGGGACACCTACGGGATCGAGATCCAGCCCGACCAGGACGACGCGCTGATCCTCGCCTGCACCGTCTGCATCGACCAGATGGGGCGCGTCGGATAGGAAGCTAGGCGTCGTCGGCCGTGCGGAGCCCGAGCTCCCGGGCAATCGGCTGCAGCGCGGCGACGACGTTCGCGATGTGCTCGTCGAGCTCGAGCCCGAGGAGCTCGGCGCCCGCGTAGACCTCGTCCCGGTGGACGCCCGCCGCGAACGACGGCTGCTTCAGCTTCTTGCGCACCGACTTCGGCTCGAGCCCGTCGAGCCCGGTCGGGCGAACGAGGCCGCACGCGTGGACGAAGCCTGAGAGCTCGTCGCAGGCGAAGAGCGTCTTCTTCATGGGCGTGTCGCGCGGCAGGTTCAGGTGCTCGGCATGCGAGAGGACCGTGACCACGATCTCCTCGGGGTAGCCGAGCTCGCGGAGGATCGGGGCACCGTCCTGCGGGTGCTTGTCGAGCGTGGGGTGCATCTCGTAGTCGAAGTCGTGCAGGAGAGCGGCGACCCGCCACTGCTCCTCGTCCTCGCCGAACTTCCGCGCATAGAACGCGGTCGAGGCCTCGACCGCGAGGGCATGCCGCCGCAGAGCCTCGCCCTTCGTGTACTCACACAGCGTTTCCCAGGCCTGTTCGCGAGTGGGATCCAAGGCGACGGGTACCATACCGCCCGCCTTGTCGACCACTCTCGCCAGAGAGGCCGCCGTGGAGTCGTTCGTGATCGAGGGGGGCCGCCCGCTCAACGGCCGCGTCCGCGCCGCCGGGAACAAGAACGGCGCCCTTCCGATCCTCGCCGCGTGCCTCCTCACCGACGAGCCGGTCGTGCTCTCGAACGTGCCCCGGATCCGCGACGTCGCCACGATGATCGCGCTCCTCACCGACCTCGGCGTCGCCGTCGAGTGGACCGGTGAGAACGAGGTCCGCGTGCAGGCGGCCTCGGTCGAGAAGGTCGAGGCCGACGAGGAGCTCTCCGACCACATCCGCGCCTCGTTCCTCCTCGGCGGGCCGCTGCTCGCGCGGTTCGGACGGGCCGTGCTCTCCCCGCCCGGCGGGGACATGATCGGCCGGCGCCGCCTGGACACCCACGTGCATGCGTTCGAGCAGCTCGGCGCGCACATCGAGATCGACGGCCGGTTCGAGCTGCGTGCCGACCGGCTGAAAGGCACGCGGATCTTCCTCGACGAGGCGAGCGTCATGGGCACCGAGAACGCGATCATGGCGGCCGTCCTCGCCGAGGGACAGACCGTCCTCGTGAACGCCGCGTGCGAGCCGCACGTGCAGGATCTCTGCCGGTTCCTCGTCTCGCTCGGCGCGCGGATCGACGGGATCGGGTCGAACGTTCTACGGATCGACGGCGTCGAGCGCCTCTCCGGGGGAGAGCATCGGATCGGGCCCGAGCACATCGAGGCCGCCAGCTTCATCGCGCTCGCCGCGATGACGGGCGGAGACGTGACCATCGACGAGGTCGAGCCGAACGACTTCGTGGCGATCTTCCACGCATTCGAGCGCCTCGGCATCGAGGTCGAGCTCGGAGATCGAACCGTCAGGGTCCCGCCGGGGCAGGAGCTCGTGATTCGCGACGACCTGGGCGACCAGATCCCGAAGATCGAGGATGGGCCGTGGCCGGCCTTCCCGGCCGATCTCACCTCGATCGCGCTCGCCGCGGCGACGCAGGCACGGGGGACGATCCTCATCTTCGAGAAGATGTTCGAGAACCGGCTGTTCTTCGTCGACAAGCTCGAGCGCATGGGGGCGCGGATCATCCTCTGCGACCCGCACCGCGCCGTCATCAACGGGCCGGCGCGCCTTCACGGCGAACGGCTCGAGAGTCCCGACATCCGGGCCGGGATGGCGATGATCATCGCCGCCCTCTGCGCCGACGGCACCTCGGTGATCGGGAACATCGGACAGATCGATCGCGGCTACGAGCGGATCGACGAACGGCTCCGCTCGCTAGGCGCGTCGATCGAGCGCACCTGACCGGCGCGGGTTACGCTCCGGCGGTGGGCACCCCGGCGGATCAGGCGCGCGTCAACGTTCGAGTCGCGCCCGGGGAAGGCTCGTCGGTCTCGACCGGGCTGAGCGTGCTCGACCACCTCGTCGGCGAGCTCGCCCGGCTGGCGCACCTCCAGCTCGCGCTCGAGGTCGCGCCGGGCGCCGTCGATCAGGCGGTGGCCGATGCGGGCCGGGGTGTGGGTGAGGGCATCGCCCCGTTGCTGCGGGCGCCGGGGGCCGCCGGCCACGGGTCCGCGTGGCTCCCGGCGGGCGAAGCGCTCGCCGGCGCTGTGCTCGAGGTCTCCGACCGGCCTCTCCTGGCGTCGAACGTCGACTTCTCGGGCGTGGGCGGCCTCCGGAGCGACATCGTCGCGGTGTTTCTCGAGGAGCTGACCGCCGGCGCCGGACTGAACGTCCACATCCGCGTCCTCGAGGGCAAGGATCCTCAGAACGTGCTGAGTGCGATCTTCAAGGCGCTCGGCGCGGCCATCGGCCAGGCGTGCCGCACGCCGGAAGGAGGAGCTGCATGAGCAAGCAGGTCGTCAGGACCGAGCTCGCCCCGGCGCCGTTCCAGGGCGCCCCGTACAACCAGGCCATCGTGGCGAACGGCTTCGTGTTCGTCGCCGGCCAGCTCGGGCTCGATCCGGCAACCGCGCAGATCGTCGAAGGGGGAATCGGCCCACAGACCGAGCGCGTATTCGCGAACTTGCAGGCCATCCTCGAGGCGGCCGGCTCGTCCCTCGACCGCGTGGTCAAGACGACCGTCTTCCTCACGAATCTCGACGACTTCGCCGGGATGAACGAGGTGTACGCGCGCGCGATCGGCGACGGGCCGCCCGCGCGGTCGACCGTCGAGGTCGGACGGCTGCCCTCCGGTGCCCTCGTCGAGATCGAGGCAGTGGCACTCGCCTGACGTCTGTCCGTCGAACCGCACGGCGAGCCACATCGCGACGATTGCGATCCAGGACCACATCTCACGGACGCGTATCGACGCTGCGCGAAGATATGGGCTGTGAAGGAGATCGAGGACTACGTGCGCTCGCTCGGCCTCGACGCCTACCTGGTGGGCGGCGCGGTGCGGGACGAGCTGCTCGGGAGGGAGTCCAAGGACGCCGACTTCCTCGTGCAGGGCGTGGACGCTGCGACGCTGCGGTCGGCGCTGGCACCGCACGGGAAGGTCGAGGAGCTGCTGGTCGCCCGCAAACCGGTGGGGATGCGCCTCTACCCGCGTGACCGCATTGTCAGGGGGCTCGCCCCCGCGGGGATCGAGTTCGCGCCGCCTCGGCGGGAGGTCTCGACGGGGCCCGGCCGGCACGACTTCGAGATCGTCGTCGACCCCGGGGCCGGCGTGACCGACGATCTCGCCCGGCGGGACTTCACGATCAACGCGATGGCCCGCCGCCTCGCCGACGGCGAGGTCGTCGACCCGTTCGGCGGTCGCGCGGACCTGGAGCGACGCGTCCTTCGCACGGTCTCGACGCGGAGCTTCGCCGAGGACCCGCTTCGGATCGTCCGCGGCCTCCGGTTCGTCTCCCAACTCGCGCTCGAGCCCGACGACGCCACCCTCGCGCAGATGCACGAGGAGGCAAGCGCCGTCGCGCTCGTCTCGGGTGAGCGGGTGGGGGGAGGGCTGGCGGCTGACGGCATGGGCGAGCTCTCGAAGCTCCTGCTCGGGCGCGAGCCCCGTAGGGCGCTCGAGCTGGCCCGCGACACGGGCGTTCTCGTGGCCCTGATCCCGGAGTTCGCCGCGGCTGTCGGGTTCGACCCGGGGTCGAGGGACCACGCGATGACCGTCGACGAGCACACCTTCTCGGTCGTGCAGGCAGCCGCCGACGCAGGCACGCCGCTTCGCGTGCGCCTGGCGACGCTCCTCCACGACCTCGGCAAGCCGGTCGGGTGGGGCGACCATGCCGCGGTCGGGGCGAAGCTCGCAAGCGGCGTCCTCCGACGTCTCCGGTACCCGAACGACCTCCGCGAGCGCGTCGTTCGGATCGTGCGGCACCACGTTTTCCTTCTCGGCGAGGGCGATGCCGCGGAGGCGCGCCGGATGCTCGCGCGGTACGGAGAGGGCCTCACGTTCGACCTGCTCGACCACTGGCACGCGGACCTTCGCGGACGCGATCTCAGCGAGTCGGTCGCCCAGCGGCTCGAGCGTCTGGCGGTGTTCCGGGAGACCGTCGAGATCGAGCTCGGCAGCCCCCACCGGCTTTCGGACCTCGCCGTGGACGGTACGGACCTGATCGGGATCGGGTACGAGCCCGGGCCTGCGCTCGGGAAGGCTCTCCAGACGCTTCTCGACGAGGTCGTCGACCATCCGGCTCTCAACAGGCGTGAGCTGCTCCTCGAGCGCGCCGAGCGGCTCCTCCACGCATGATCCGCTGGGACGCTCCGGGGCCGTACGTCGTGGCGTTCACGACGCGGGAGGGCGGTGTCAGCACCGGCGCCTTCGCGTCGCTCAACCTCGGCAGCCGGGACGACGACGCCACGCGAATCGCCGAGAACCGCCGGCGCGCCTGCGAGGGGCTCGAGCTCGACCCGGCGCGGCTCGCGGTGAACCGGCAGCGACACACCTCGATGGTGAACCGCGCGCGAGCGGGCGCGGCCGGCGAGATGGGGGATGCGCTCTGGACGGACGAGCCCGGGCTGCCGATGCTGGCGCTCGCTGCCGACTGCGTTCCGATCGCGGTCGCCCGGAAGGATGGCCGACCTGCGCTCGCGGTCCTCCATGCGGGCTGGCGTGGGCTCGCCGCCGGGATCGTGGATGCTGCCGTCTACTCTCTCGGAGCCATTGAGAGCGCGGCGATCGTCGGGCCTTCGATCGGGCCGTGCTGCTACGAGGTCGGTCCCGAGGTGGCCGGGCAGTTCGACGCAGACCTGACCGCCGGCCGGTATCTCGATCTCTGGACGGCCGCGGAACGGGCTCTTCGCGAGGCCGGCGTGGGGTCGGTCGAGCGGCTCGACCTCTGCACGCGGTGCAACCACGACCGGTTCTTCTCGCACCGCCACAGCGGGCGGCGGCACGGCGCCCAGGGGGTCATCGGTGCTGTCGCCGGCTGAGGTGAGCGAACGGCTCGCCCGGATTCGCGTCGAGGTCGGGCCGGACGTGACGATCGTTGCTGCGACCAAGTACGTGAGCGTCGAGGAGATGGCCGTCCTTGTCGAGGCCGGGATCGAGGTGGTGGGGGAGAACCGCGCCCAGGACCTCGAGGCGAAGCACGCCGTCTACGGTGACGCTTTTCGCTGGCACTTCATCGGCCACCTCCAGTCGAACAAGGTGAAGGTGCTGAACCGGGTCTGCGAGCTCGTCCACTCGCTCGACTCGCATTCGGCTGCGGCCCGCCTCGAGATCCCGGCTCTGCTCCAGGTGAGCCTCGCCGGAGAGGAGTCGAAGTCGGGAGTCGACCCCACCGAGATCGCAGGGTTCCTGCGCTACGACGTGCGCGGCCTCGCGACGATGCCGCCCGGCACGGACGATCCCGAGAGCTCGAGGCCGTGGTTCCGGCGCCTCCGGGAGCTGGCCGTCGAGCACCGGCTCGCCGAGCTCTCGATGGGCACGACGCAGGACTACCCGGTCGCGGTCGAGGAGGGCGCGACCATCATTCGCGTCGGCAGCGTCCTCTTCCGGTAGCTGCGGGGTTTACCATCCCTCCGTGAGCTTCGGCGACCTCTGGAACCGGACCCTCGTGTACTTCGGCATCGCCGAGGAGGACGAGGACTACTACGAGGACGACGAGGTCTACGAGCCGAGCGAGTCGCTCGAGCAGAGCTATCGCGAGCGGCCCAACGTGCGGAGGCTGACGCCGCGGCGGCGGTCGCAGGGATACGACGACTGGACGGAATCCGAGGAGCCCGCGGCGGCACCCGTCTCTCGCGCCGCGGCTGTCCCCACCAGCTCGCGCGGTGGGGTGCGGCACATGGCCGCGGTGCCGAATCCCGGATCGGTGCGCGTCCATCTCGTCCTGCCGCGGAGCTTCAACGACGCCCAGCAGATCGCAGACAAGTTCAAGCACTCGATCCCGGTGATCCTCAACCTTCAGAGCGCCGACGCCGAGCTCTCCAAGCGGCTGATCGACTTCGCGAGCGGGCTCACCTACGCCCTCGACGGGGGCATGCAGCGGGTCGCCGACAAGGTGTTCCTGCTGACGCCGCGAAACGTCGAAGTGAGCGCCGAGCAGCGCGCCCAGCTGCTCGAACGCGGCGGCTTCTACAACCAAGCGTAGGAAAAGGTCTTGCGAACCCGAAACCGGCCGCGATGGTCCTCGACGCGGTCACCACGGCCCAGCACTTCATCGACGTTTTCCTTTACGTCTATCTACTCGCGATCCTGCTGTGGGTGCTCCTGTCGTGGTTTCGCCTGCCGTATTCCCTGAGCCCGATCCAGCGCTTCCTGCACGACGTCGTCAATCCGTACCTGAGCCTCTGGCGGCGTTTCATCCCGATGGTCGGCCCGCTCGACCTGTCGCCGATCGCGGCCATCTTCGGGCTGATCGTCCTGCAGAGGTTGATCGATGCGCTGCTAGGCCGGATCCACTAGCCGGAAGGAGACGTATGTCGTACACACCAGTCGAACTGAGGCACGTGAAGGTCGGACGGAGCCTCTTCGGTTACAACCGCGCCACCGTCGAGCAGCTGATCGAGGAGGTCGCCCAGAGCTTCGAGGCGACGTGGCGCGAGCGCGGCGAGCTGGCCGACCAGGTCGAGTCGCTCGAGAAGCAGATCACGGAGCTCCGCGGTCGCGAGCACCTGCTCACGCAGACGCTGATCGCCGCCGAGCAGGCCGCGAGCGATGTCCGGGAACGGGCTCGCCGTGAGGCCGAGGCAATCGTGTCCGAGGCCCACAACGAGGCGCGCTCGATCGGGCGCGCCGCGCATCGAGAGCGCGAGCGACTGTTCCTCGAGTCGAAGAGGATCCAGGGGATGCTGCGGGCGGCGCTCGGCATCGTCGAGTCGGAGACGGCCGCCACGTCGGAACCCGTCGTTCCCATGCCCGAACCCGAGCCTCAGCCGGAACCTGAGATGCCAATGCCGGCTGCGCTCGTCGGGCCCGAGCCCATGGCGACGGCGCCGGTCGAACAGCCGGCCCCCGTGTCGGTCGTCCTGGCGGCGCCGCTGGTGCCCACCGTCGAGCCTGAGCCGGAGATCGAGCGCGCGGTCGAGCCCGAGGCCGAGAACGAGTACGGCTGGTCGCGCGAGGACACGCGCGAGTTCGAGCCACTCTCGGCGCTGCCCGACCCGGAGCCCGAGCCGGAGGCCCGCCACGAGGAGCCCGCTGCGCCCGTCGGGGAACCGGCGCTCCAGCCGATCCAGGGCAGCGGTTCCCGCGATTTCGACTGGGGTGAATGACCGGACGTGAATGACCGGACGTAGACTGGAAGGGTGAATGCCTCGATGAGGCTCGAGTTGCGCGTCGTCCCGGGCGCTCGGCGGCCAGGGGTCGTCGGACGGCACGGCGCGGCGTGGAAGATCAGGGTGGCAGCGCCGCCGGAGGACGGCCGAGCCAACCAGGCCGTGCTCGGACTGCTCGCCGAGACGCTCCGACTGCCCCGTCGCGCGGTCTCGATCGTCGCCGGCTCCGGCTCCCGCGACAAGATCGTGGAGTGCGAGGGGTTGTCGGCGGACGAGATCGAGACGCGTCTCGAAGCGGCCGCTGGAGTCGGTGCGTGAACGCGGTCGAGGCCTCCGAGTTCCGTGAGCTGCTCGACGCGGAGCGCGAGCGGGTCATGAGTGCGCTCGCGACGATGCGTGAGGACGGGCAGCGGACGATGGACGAGGAGGTGGGTGTCCCCGGCGGTGTCGGAGCCGACACGGCCTCGATCACGTTCGAGCGCGAGCTCGGTTCGGGGCTCGAGGAGGGCGCCCAGCAGTCGCTTGCGCGGATCGACCGGGCTCTCGCGCGCCTCGACGAGGGGACGTACGGCGTCTGCGAGCGCTGCGGCAACACCATCAGCCGTGAGCGGCTGCTCGCGCGTCCCTCGGCCACTCTCTGCATCGACGACCAGAGGCTCGCGGACCGTGGCTGAGACACCGGCACCTTCTCAGGGCCTGGCGCCCCAACCGGACGTCCGCGTGGGCTCGTCGACGAACGGGCTCGCGCCCGTGTCGATGGCCGAGCGCTCGTTGGCGGCGGGCCTCTGGCAGTGGGCGGGCCTCGCCGCCGTCGTCTGCGCCGCGGTCGCAGGCGACCAGCTCACCAAGCACGTCGTCACGAGCCGGCTGGAGCTCGACGAGTCGTCGCGCGTGATCGGGCCGCTTTCGATCCACCGTGTCGAGAACTCCGGCATCGCCTTCGGCCTCTTCGGGTCGGCCACCGGAATCGTCATCGCCCTGACTGCCGTCGCGGTGGTGTGGATGCTCGTCTACTTCGCCCGCCATGGCGCGCGCCACCCCGTGATCCCAGCCGCCCTCGGGCTCCTGATCGGCGGAAGCGTCTCGAACCTCGTCGACCGCGTCCGTCTCGGCCACGTCACCGACTTCATCGACTTCGGCTGGTGGCCTGCCTTCAACCTCGCCGACAGCTTCATCGTCATCGGCGTCGCGATCCTCCTCGCCGGCCTCCTCGGCGCCGACCGGCGCCCCAAGGACGCCCGCCGCCCCATGGACGTCGCCGCCCGCTGAGGGTCTGCGGGACCGCGCGAAGACCCCGTCGCGCTCGGAGCCCCCACCCAGTAAGGGTGGGGTCGCGTTCCCTCCGCCCTCGAGAGCGATGCTAGACGCGCCGTCGCGCCGGAGGTGTCGCGAGACTGTGACGCGTGGAAGAGATGCGCCCAACGGTTGTGGTCGTTCCGGACGAGGCCGCGGGGGAGAGGCTCGACCGGTTCCTCGCGACGAAGCTCGGGTCGCGCGCGGCGGCGGCGCGGGCGGTCGACGCGGGGGCGCTCGTCGACGGTCGCCGCCGGCCCAGGAGCCACAGGCTCGAAGGCGGCGAACGGGTCGAGCTTCACGCCCCGGCCGAGGAGCCCGCCGCCCCGCCCAGGGACGGGCCGCCGGTGCGCATCGTCTGGGAGGACGAGCATCTCGCCGTCGTCGACAAGCCGGCGGGCCTCGCCGTCCATCCGGGTGCAGGTCGCTCCACCGGCACGCTCGTCGACGAGCTCGAAGGTCTGGTCGCAGGCGGTGAGGAAGGCCGCCCGGGGATCGTCCACCGCCTCGATCGGGACACGTCGGGGCTCATGGTCGTTGCCCGCTCCGAAGAGGCCCACAAGAGGCTCTCGGCGCTCGTTCGCCGCCGTGCCTTCGAGCGTGTCTACCTGGCGCTCGTCCGCGGCAAGCCGGCGTCGCGCGCCGGCCGGATCGAGGCGCCGATCGGCCGCGATCGCGCCGACCCGACCCGCTTCTCGCTCGAGACGGACACACCGCGCGACGCCGTGACGCATTTCGAGGTCGTCGAGACTCGAGGCGAGGATGCCCTTCTCCGCGTGCGCCTGGAGACGGGCCGCACCCACCAGATCCGTGTCCACCTCGCGGCGATCGGCCTGCCCGTCGTCGGAGACCCTGTCTACGGCGTTCCCGACGCGCTTGCTCAGGCGGCAGTTCCTGCACGCGACGCACCTCGGGTTCCCGCACCCGTTCACCGGAGAGATGGTCGAGGTCGACTCGCCGCTCCCGCCCGAACTGGCTGCGTACTGGGACTCCCTCGGCTGAACGTCTCCGCTGGGCTACCATTCGGGCGCTTCTGACCCTTCGATCCGGCGGAGGATCGAGGCGGACGGTCGTCGGCATGCCCGGCGCCGCCGAGTCACCGCCGGCGGACTTCCAAATCAACCGAGAAAGGGGCTCGCATGCCCGTCGTCTCCATGAAGGACCTCCTGGAGGCCGGAGTTCACTTCGGCCATCAGACCCGCCGCTGGAACCCGAAGATGAAGCGGTTCATCTTCACCGAGCGCGGTGGCATCTACATCATCGACCTGCAGCAGACGCAGGCGCTGCTCGACGAGGCTTACGAATTCGCCCGCAACGTCGCGGGGCGCAACGGCTCGATCCTGTTCGTCGGCACCAAGAAGCAGGCACAGGACGCCGTCGCCTCCGAGGCGAAGCGCGTCGGCATGCCGTACGTCAACCACCGCTGGCTCGGCGGTCTCCTGACCAACTGGCGCACGATGGCCGACCGGATCCAGCGCCTCCACGAGCTGCGCAGCCTCCGCGAGGAGTCACAGCTCGACCTGCTCCCCGCCAAGGAGCGCATCGCGATGCTCGCAGAGCTCGAGAAGCTCGAGGCGAACCTCGGCGGTGTTGCCGACATGCGCCGCCAGCCGGAGGCCATCTTCATCATCGACCTGCGCAAGGAGCAGCTCGCCGTCCGCGAGGCGCGGCGCCTCGGGCTGCCGGTGATCGCTCTCGTCGACACGAACTGCGATCCCGACGAGGCCGACTACGTGATCCCCGGCAACGACGACGCGATTCGCTCGTGCTCGCTCGTGATCAGGGCGATCGCCGACGGGATCGAGGCCGGGAAGCAGAAGGTCGCCCCGGCTGAGGTGGCAGCTCCGGCAGCGGCGCCTGAGCCGCAGGCAGACGCTGAGCCGGAGCCGGCTCCTGACCCGGAGCCCGTGGCCGCGCCTGAGCCGGAGGCCGACGTGGCCCCGGAGCCGCGGGCGGAGGCCGCCCCGGAGCCGGAGCCGGAAGCAGCGCAGGAGCCGGTGGCTCCAGCAGACCCGGAGCCCGGACAGGAGAGCCACGCGGAGGAGGAGGCATGACGGAGATCTCGGCAGCGATGGTCAAGCAGCTGCGGGACGCCACGAGCGCGGGGATGATGGACTGCAAGCGGGCGCTCCAGGAGACGGACGGGGACTTCGACGAGGCCGTCAAGATCCTGCGGGAGAAGGGGATGGCGTCGGCGGCCAAGCGCGCCGACCGGGAGACGACCGAAGGCGTGGTCCTCGCGAGGGTCGACGGCTCCACCGGCGCGATCGTCGCAGTCGGGTGCGAGACCGAGCCCGTCTCCAAGAACGAGGACTTCCGTGACTTCGCCGACGCCGTGCTCGGGGCCGCCTTCGACGGCGGCGACCCGGGCGATCTCGAGGAGCAGCGCGTGGACGTCGCGGCTCGGCTCGGCGAGAACGTCCAGGTTGTGGGCTCCCGCCGGCTCGAGGCAGGGAGCGGAGAGTTCTTCGACGTCTACCTCCACGGGCCGCAGAACAAGATCGGGGCGCTCGTGCAGGCACGCGGAGGCTCGCAGGAGCTTGCCCACCAGCTCGCGCTCCACATCGCCTCGGCGCGGCCGACGTACAGGACGCGCGACGAGATCCCGGCCGAGCTCGTCGACGCCGAACGCGAGATCCTGAGCAACTCCGAGGAGGTCGCGTCGAAGCCGGCGGAGGTTCGCGAGAAGATCGTCGAGGGGATGCTGAACAAGCGGTTCTTCGCCGAGTCCGTGCTTCTCGAGCAGACCTGGATCCACGACTCCGGGCTGACGGTCGGCAAGGCTCTCGAGCAGGGCGGCCTCGAGCTCGTCGACTACGCCTGGTTCTCGGTCAACTGATGGCCGTCGCACCCCGTCCGCGCTCCGAGCCGGCGCCGGCGTTCGGGCGCGTCCTGCTGAAGCTGTCTGGAGAGGCGCTGATGGGAAGGGCGGAGTACGGGCTAGACCCGGCGACCGTCGACGAGCTGGCGCGTGAGCTCGTCGAGGTGCACGCGTCCGGAGTGGAGCTCGCGCTCGTGATCGGGGGCGGGAACGTCTACCGCGGGATGAAGGCGACGGCCGCCGGGATGGACCGCGCCACGGGCGACTACATGGGCATGCTCGCGACCGTGTTCAACTCGCTTGCGGTCCAGGAGGCGCTCGAGCGAAACGGCGCCGATACGAGGGTGCTCTCGGCGCTCGACGTGCGAGAGGTGGCCGAGCCGTACATCCGCCGCCGGGCGATCCGTCACCTCGAGAAGGGCCGCGTGGTCATCTTCGCCGCGGGAACCGGCAATCCGTACTTCACGACCGACACCGCGGCGGCCCTGCGGGCGCTCGAGATCGACGCCGAGGCGATCCTGATGGCGAAGAACGCCGTCAAGGGTGTCTACGACGGCGATCCGAAGACCGATCCGACGGCGACGTTCCTGCCGGCCATCACCCACCTGCAGGCGATCGAGCAAGGCCTGAGGGTGATGGATACGACTGCGCTCTCGCTGTGCATGGACAACAATCTCCCCATCCATGTGTTCGAGCTCGCACCCGGGAACATCGGGCGCGTCGTCGCCGGCGAGAGCGTCGGGACGCTGATCTCGACGCCGACCGAAGGAGGTGCGTGAGTGGCAGCTATCGACGACTTCGTGAGCGACGCGACGCAGCGGATGAACAAGTCAGTGGACGCGACGCACGAGCACTTCAACTCCGTCCGGACCGGACGCGCCTCGGCGGCGCTGCTCGACCGGATCACGGTCGAGTACTACGGGACCCCGTCGCCGCTCAAGAACATCGCGACGATCAACGTGCCCGAGCCGCGGCTGCTCACGATCCAGCCCTTCGATCCGTCCTCGATCAAGACGATCGAGCGGGCGATCCAGGAGTCGAACCTCGGGCTCACTCCGTCGAACGACGGGAAGATCATCCGCCTGCCGATTCCGCAGCCGACGGAGGAGCGCCGCAAGGAGCTCGTCAAGGTCGTGCGCGGAATGGCCGAGGAGGGGCGCGTCGCCGTCCGGAACGTCCGGCGGGACGTCATGCGCCACCTCGAGGAGCTCGTCCGAAACGGGGACGTCGGGGACGACGAGGAGCGCGCTGCCGAGACCAGGGTGCAGAAGCTCACCGACGACCACGTCCACCAGATCGAGGAGCTTCTGAAGCACAAGGAAGCCGAGATCATGGAGGTATGAGCCTCCTCTCTCGCATCCGCACGCTCGCACGCGTGCGGCCCATGCCCGAGCGGGAGTTGCCTGAAGTCGCCGAGACGGTGGCGATCATCATGGACGGCAACGGCCGCTGGGCCCGGCGGCGCGGGTTGCCCACAGTTGTCGGTCACCGCGCCGGGACCCGGGCGCTCCGGCGGACGGTCGAGGCGGCGATCGACCTCGGGATCCGGCACATGGTCGTGTACGCGTTCTCGACCGAGAACTGGTCGCGCCCGCAGGACGAGGTGGACGCGCTCATGGAGCTCTTTGGCGAGACGATCGAACGCGAGCTGCCCGACCTGGCCGAGCAGGGCGTCCGCGTCCGCTTCATCGGCCGGCGCGACCGGGCGCCCGAGGCGCTGCGGGGCCGGATGGAGTCGATGGAGGATCGCACCGAGCTCAACACACGGCTCGGCCTCTGGATCGCATTCGACTACGGAGGTCGGGCCGAGCTCGTCGAGGCGACCCGCCGGATCGCCGAGAGCGGCCTCGATCCGCGAGAGATCGACGAGAACGTGCTCGCGGCGAACCTGTACGCGCCCGAGCTTCCCGACCCCGACCTCCTGATCCGCACGAGCGGGGAGCTGCGGATCTCGAACTTCATGCTCTGGCAGCTGGCGTATGCCGAGCTCGTGTTCGTCGACCGTCTCTGGCCGGACTTCGACGAGCGCGACCTGCGAGCCGCGCTTGCGGAGTACGCGCAGCGGCGCCGCCGGTTCGGCGGTCGATGAGCCGTACGCTCCGGGGCGCACCATGAGCAACGTCACGTCGAGGCTCCTGGTCGCCGCGGCGGCAATCCCTGTCGTGCTCGGCGCCGTCTACCTCGGCGGTTGGTGGCTGTTCGCGCTCGTCGCCGTGGCCGCGCTGCTGGCCCTCCACGAGTACTGGGTCCTCGCCAAGCCCCTCGCCCCGCTCGCGCCGGCCGGCTATGTCGGCGTCGCGCTCGCGCTGGCGGGCGCCGAGACGAGCGGCGTCCTCTGGATGGTCGGCGGAGTGCTGACGACCCTTGCCCTCGCCTTCCTGCTCAAGGGGCTCTCGGCGACGCGTCAGGCGCCGACCGCCTCGATCTCGGCGACGGTGATGGGCACGGTGTGGATCGGCTGCGGCCTGGCCTTCGTGCTGCTGCTGCGGGATCTGCCCGATTTCGGGCGGCTCGCGTCGTTCACGGTGGTGCTGGCCGTGTGGGCGGGAGACACGCTCGCGTATGTCGGCGGGCGCCTGCTCGGACGACACAAGATGGCGCCGAACACGTCGCCGGGGAAGACCTGGGAGGGGTTCGTATTCGGAACCGCCGCGACGGTGTTCGTGGCATTCGTGGCCCTGTACAAGCAGCACTTCCTGACGATCGGCGAGTCGATCGCGCTCGGTGCCGTCCTCGCAGTCGCCGCGCCGATGGGCGACCTGTTCGAGTCGATGCTGAAGCGCGACGCAGGCGTCAAGGACGCGGGCGCGCTTCTCGGCGGGCACGGCGGCATGCTCGACCGCCTCGACGCGCTCCTCTTCGCCGTGCCGGCGGCGTACTTCTGCATCGCCGCTTTCGGCTACCGCTGAGCCAGGGCGGCCGAAGCGACCTGTGTCGCGCAGCCACGGCCGCATGGTCTCGCGCAACCCGCTCGGTACGCTGAGTGCGTGAAGCGGATCGCCCTGCTCGGCGCGACCGGCTCGATCGGGCGCCAGGCGATCGAGGTGATCGACGCGCACCCGGAGCTCGAGCTCGTCGCGGCGACGTCGGGGACGCAGCCGATCGAAGGGCTGGCGCCGCTCACGCAGACCGGGGGGGACCCGACGGAGCTGCTCGAGCGCGCCGAGCCCGACGTCGTGCTCAACGCGGTTGTCGGGTTCGCGGGACTGATCCCGACGATGTGGGCGCTCGAGCACGGCGTCGCGCTCGCGCTCGCGAACAAGGAGAGCCTCGTCGCCGCCGGCGATCTAGCGCTCGGGGCCCGCGCCCGCGGAAAGGGCGCGCTGATCCCGGTCGACAGCGAGCACTCGGCGCTCTTCCAGTGCGCGCTCCACGGCGAGCCGGAGAGCATCGTCCTCACCGCCAGCGGCGGCCCTTTCCGCGGCCAGACGGCCGACCGGCTCACGAGCGTCACCCCCGACGAGGCCCTGGCGCACCCGACATGGTCGATGGGCCCGAAGATCACGATCGATTCCGCGACCCTCGCCAACAAGGGCCTCGAGGTGATCGAGGCGCACTTCCTGTTCGCCGTCCCGTACGACCGCATCGAAGTGATCATCCACCCGCCCTCGATCGTCCATGGGATGGTGCGCTTCCGTGACGGCGCGGCGATCGCACACCTCGGGAACCCCGACATGCGGGTCCCGATCTCGTACGCGCTCACCTACCCCGAGCGCGCCGCGACCCCCGTCCCGCCGCTCGAGCTCCGCACCCTCGAGTTCCACGAGCCCGACCTCGAGACCTTCCGGATGCTTCCACTCGCGCGCGAGGCCGGCGTCCGGGGCGGCACCTATCCGTGCGCCTACAACGCCGCGAACGAGGTTGCCGTCCAGGCATTCCTCGAAGGACGTATCGGCTTCCTCGACATCGCCGCGGCGGTCGAGGACGTCCTCGACCGCGTCGACGGCTCGCCCGCCCGCGACGTGGCTGACCTCGTCGAGGCGGACCGTCGCGCAAGGGAGCTGGTGCCAGTCCTATGAGCTTCGGCGCGGCGATCCTGGGCCTGGCGTTCCTGATCCTCATCCACGAGGCCGGGCACTTCTTCACCGCGAAGGCCACCGGAATGCGGCCGCGGAAGTTCTACATCGGGTTCCCACCGGCCGTGATCAAGCGCGTCCGGGGCGGTGTCGAGTACGGCATCGGCGCGATCCCGCTCGGCGGCTACGTGAAGATCCCCGGGATGCACCGCGCCGCGCCGGGCGACCTCCGCGGCAGCCTGAAGCCCGAGGAGCAGGCGGCCCACGCCGCCGAGCTCGACCGGCTCGACGCCGCGCTCGAGGCCGATGACGAGCCGGCCGCCAGAGCCGTCCTCGCCGAGCTCGAGCCCTCGCTCGGCGGCAACAGGATGTTCCAGGAGACCGACGGAGCGCTCTCGATGGACGCCTACTGGCGGCAGGACACATGGAAGCGGGTGGTCGTGATCGCGGCCGGTCCGGCCGTGAACGTCGCCGCGGCGCTCATCTTCTTCATGGGCGTCTACATGTCGACCGTCCCGACCCGCAGCGTCTTCGGGGTCGTGAAGGGCTACCCGGCTGCCGCTGCCGGGATCAAGGCGGGAGACGACGTCGTCTCGATCGCGGGGCGCGCTGTCACCGCCGCCACCCTCGCGAAGAGCATCTCGGCGACGGGAGGCCGTCCGTTCCGGATGCGCATCGACCGGCACGGCCACATCGTCACGATCGGCCCTCTGCGCGCGAAGAACGACCAGGGCACCTACCGCATCGGCATCCAGATCAAGTCCAAGACGGGCCTCGGCTCGTCGCCTCTCTCCGCGGCGCAGAAGTCGGCGCATCTGACCTGGGCGCTCACCTCGGGGACGTTCACCGGCATCGGCCACCTGTTCTTCGGCCAGGGGACTCACCAGATCTCGAGCTCGGTCGGCATCGTCCGCGATACGGCCGCCGCCTACCGCCAGTCGCTCCAGGACTACTTCTTCTTCCTCGGCTACATCAGCCTCGCCCTCGCGCTCCTGAACCTGCTGCCGATCTTGCCGCTCGACGGGGGGCACATCGTGATGTCGCTGCTCGAGCGCATCAGGGGCCGGGCGTTCTCGCAGCTCGCCTACCTCCGCTACAGCGCGATCGGATTCGCGCTCTTCGCGTTCCTGCTCTACCTGGGCCTGCGGAACGATCTGTTCTCGGGTGGCAGCTAGCATCAGCTTGTGGCGAGCGAGCGTTCGGTCAACGTAGGCGGCATCCAGATCGGCGGCGGAGCGCCCCCGGTCGTGCAGTCGATGACGCTGACGAAGACGCACGACGTTCCGGCCACGACGGCGCAGATCGCCTCGCTCGTGAGCGCCGGCTGCGAGATCGTCCGGGTGGCGGTCCCGAAGCTCGAGGACGCCGAGGCGCTCCCCCGGATCATCCGCTTCTCGCCGGTGCCGATCATCGCCGACATCCACTTCAACGCGAGCCTCGCCCTGAAGGCGATCGACGCCGGCGTCGCCGCCGTCCGGATCAACCCGGGCAACATCGGCGGCCCGGACAAGGTCGTCGAGGTCGTGAACGCGGCGAAGAAGGCCGGCATCCCGATGCGGATCGGCGCCAACTCCGGCTCGCTCCCCAGGCACCTCGAGAGCCTGGCCCACGAGGACCAGGCAGAGGCGCTCGTCGAGGCCGCGCTCGAGGAGGTGAGGCTGCTCGAGCGGCTCGACTACTACGAGTTCAAGATCTCGGTGAAGTCGAGTCACGTGCCGACGATGATCCGCGCCTATCGGATGCTCGCCGGGCGCGTCCCGTACCCGCTGCATCTGGGCGTCACCGAGGCGGGCCCGCCGTTCACGGGGTCGATCAAGAGCGCAGTCGGGATGGGTAGCCTCCTCGCGGACGGGATCGGGGACACGATCCGCGTGAGCCTCACGGCCGACCCGGTGGAGGAGGTCAAGGTCTGCTGGGAGATCCTCAAGGCGCTCAACCTGCGTGAGCGCGGCCCCGTGCTGATCGCGTGCCCGAGCTGCGGCCGTGACAACGTGGGCGTGCAGACGCTCGCCGAGGAGGTCGAGGATCGGCTCGGTGCCTACGAGGAGCACTTCGAGGTCGCCGTCCTCGGCTGCGCGGTGAACGGCCCCGGCGAGTCGGGCGACGCCGACTTCGGCATCGCAGGCGGTCGCGACGTCGGGTTCATCTACGCGCACGGCAAGGTGCTGCGAAAGGTCGAGTCCGAGCAGCTGATCGACGAGCTCTTCAACGAGATCGACCGCTGGATCGCCCGGGGCATGCAGCGCCCGGAGCGCCGGAAGATGGGCAAGCCGGCCGCGCTCGCCATGGCCGAAGCGTCCGCCATCCCGCTCGAATAGCCTCCCCGGGACGATGAGCATCACCCGGGCCTCCACGCTCTTTCTTCCGACGCTGCGCGAGGCGCCTGCCGACGCGGAGGCGGTCAGCCACAAGCTGCTCGTCCGCGGCGGCTACATCCGCCAGGTCAGTGCCGGGCTCTGGTCGTTCACGCCGCTCGGCTGGCGCGTGCACCGGAAGGTCGAGCAGATCATCCGGGAGGAGATGGACGCGATCGGCGCACAGGAGTGGCTCGCGCCCGTGCTCACCCCGGCCGAGCTGTGGGAGGCGACCGGCCGCGACAAGATCCCGGAGCTCTTCCGCCTCGAGGATCGCGCGGGACGGCGGTACGTGCTCCCGCTGACGCACGAGGAGACGTTCACCTTCCACGCGCGAGAGCTCCAGAGCTACAAGCAGCTGCCGCAGTGCTGGTACCACTTCCAGACGAAGGACCGCGACGAGCCGCGCCCACGCGGTGGCCTGCTCCGTGTCCGCGAGTTCATCATGAAGGACGCCTACTCCTTCGACCGGGACGAGGCGGGGCTCGATGCGAGCTTCCGTGCGCAGGAGGGCGCCTACCACCGAATCTTCCAGCGCTGCGGGCTCGAGTACTCCGCCGTGCAGGCCGAGTCCGGAATGATGGGCGGCAGCGAGTCGATCGACTTTCTCGCGCCGTCCGGCTCGGGCGAGAACACGCTCGTCACCTGTGAGAACGGCGACTTCGCCGCGGATCTCGAGATCGCCCAGGCCGTTCCGCGGCCGCCGGTCTTCCCGTCGGTGCTCGCAGCGCCCGAGGAAGTCGAGACGCCCGGGATCGTCACGTGCGAGGATCTGGCCGCGTTCCTCGGGATCGACGTCGCTGCCACCTCGAAGGCGATGCCGATGACGAAGGACGACGGCACCGTCGTCCTCGCCCTCGTGCGCGGCGACGACAGGCTCGAGGTGGCCAAGCTCGCCGCGACGCTCGGTGAGGCCGTTCGGCCGGCCACCGAGGACGAGATCCGCGGCGCGTTCGGCGCCGAGCCCGGGTCACTCGGCCCCGTCGGGTTCAACGGGGAGGTCATTGTCGACGAGACGCTCCGCGAGGGGCAGTTCGTCGCCGGCGCCAACCGCACCGGCTGGCATCTACGGGGCGTCGAGGTCGGCCGCGACTTCGAGGGTCGCCTCGCCGACCTACGCGTACCTGTCGAAGGCGACCGCTGCATCCACGATGGGGGCGCGCTGCGTTTCCAGACCGCGATCGAGGTTGGACACATCTTCAAATTGGGAACCAAGTACTCCGTGGCGCTCGAAGCTCGATTCCTCGACGAGGACGGCAGGGAGAAGCCTCTGGTCATGGGCAGCTACGGCATCGGCCCGGGCCGGGTCATGGCCGCCGCCGTCGAGCAGCGGCACGATGAGACGGGTCTCTGCTGGCCATTCGCCCTCGCCCCGTACCATGTGCACGTGGTCGTGTTGCCCGGCGTGGATGAACAAGCCGAGGCGGCCGCGGCGGAACTGGACCGTGCCGGGGTCGACGTCCTCCTCGATGACCGCGATTTGCGTGCCGGCGAGAAATTCGCCGATGCAGACTTGATCGGGCTTCCCTTTCGGGTGACAGTGGGTAAGAAGACACTCGAGGACGGCAAGGTCGACCTCAGGGACCGCGAAACCGGCGCCGATCGGCGTGTGGGGGTAACCGAGTTGAGCAAGGAGGTACTGAATGGCAAGACGTCGTAAGTTCAGCTCGGAGCCGTTCGGTCCGGCAGTCGAGCGTCTGATGAACGAATCCGGCACCACGTACCGCGGCCTCGCCGCGAAGACCGGCCTTTCCGCCGGTTATCTGAACCATCTCGTGCACGGCAACCGCCCGGTGCCGTCGAACGACGTGATCAAGCGGCTCGCCGACGCACTCGACGTCGAGCCCGAGCACTTCCGTGAGTACCGGCTCCGCGTGATCACAGACCAGCTCGAGGCGATGCCCGACCTCGTCGATCGCCTGTACAAGCGCCTTAGCGTCTGAGCGCCAACAAATCGCAGGTGGGGCCGTCCAAGGATAGGAAGCCGGACGGGGCCTCGGCGTGATCGCTTGGGGGCGAGGAGGCCCCGCCGGCCTCCTTTCCCCAGGCGTGCCGTGCGTCGCTGTTGGGCATGGTCGTGCCATATCCACCTACGCTCAGGCGCGCCCGGATCAGGTCTTCGCTGTCGATCGCGAGGTGACCGTAGGTGCGGTCATCATCCGGACGTTCGTGCCCATCACATGGCTGAGCTCGAAGATCGAGATGTCAGCGGCGAGTGCTTCCGGCCGGATTGGTTGTCAGGTCGCGCCAGCGGACGGCCGCGTCGAGCGCCTGGCGCATCGCCTTGGTCTTCCGGTAACGCCCGCCGCCACTGAGGGTGGCCTGCCAGGCTGCGGTGTCGTCCGTGGCGCCCTCGAGCTCGCGCAGGTTCCGGTCGCCGAAGTGGTCGCACGCCGCCGCGAGCCGGGTCGTCAAGGTGCGGCGGGTGGCAGCGCTGACGGTGCCGCCGTGCCGCTCGAGGAAGAGCTCGCAGAACGCATCGAAGGTGATCTCGCCCGAAGGTGCGCCTTGCCGGAGTCGTTTGACGACGTCGTCAGCGAACCAGTGGCGAACAGGCAAGTGTCGACATGAACATGAGAGGATCTCAGCGTGTGGGCCGTCATCATCGCCGGCGGATCGCTCCTCGTCGCGTGCACCGCCCTCGTCTGGACCATCCACACCGATCAGCAGCAACGGAAAGCGCTCGCGCGCGAGTCGGCAGAGCGCAAGGCAGCCGACGCCCGCGAGGAGCATCGCCGGAACGAGGAGCTTGAGGTCCACCGCGAGCACCTCCGACAAGCCGAGGCGCACATCCGAGATCAACGCGTGGCCATGCTCGTCGGGAAACAACTCGGTAGTCCCTACGACCTCTTGATAAACCGGGTCTCCCGTGTGGAGGACGGGGTTGAATACATAATCCAGATACGCAATCTGGGGCCCGCGGCGGCCGAGGACGTCTCGGTGTCGATCGCAGAGCGCGGCAGCGACGGTATCGCCAGATCGGTCACAGGCGCGAAAAACCTAGGAGCGATGCTCGCGGGCGAAGACTGGGTGACGCTCAGGCTCCTCCACAGGGACCCAATCGTGGGCACCAACGATGCCAGCCACACATATGGCCTGATCTGGGCCTCGTGGATTGACGGGCGAGTCGGTCTTCGTAATGAGGAAATCGGGCTGATCTCGATCTTCCCTTCAGCCGGAGCCCCGGGATCTCCGATCCTGATCGAGTCTGCGTAGTCAGCCACGCCTACCCTCCCCGTTAGGGGCGTCGACCGAGAATCTGATACACGCTCCTCCGTTACGCCTTGCCGCCGCGCGAGCTCGGAGATGCTTTCTCGTGCCTCGAGTGCGCCACCGACCTTGTCCAGGGGCTCCTGTTCCCCCTCCTCGATCTCGAGTAGGGGCCGGATCGACGGAGCGCAGATCGACCTGTCAGGACATTCGTCCAGGAAAGGGACGGACGTTCGGCCATTGGCGGCGCTTCCTCGCTCGGAGAGACTTTTCCTGCTGCGGCGCGGCTCCGGTCGTTGACCTCCCTTCGTCTGGGCCGCGCCGCCGTTCTCTTGCGGGTGTCCGCGTGACGTCAGGGTCACGATGACGGCCACAACCCTTACTGCAAAATACTTGCGACGCGAACGCGCCATCCGACCGCGACCCGGTGTTCGTGATCGCTTGAGCCTGGCGCCGTTCGATCTCGGTTAGAGCCGGGCCGCGGTCGAGGCATCAGAGGCCGCTCCCGGGCTGGGCGAGGAGGGCCTTGCGCCGTCAGGGCGCGGCCCGGTAAGTGAAGTGAAGCACCCGGCGGCCTCCTGCCGTCGCCGCGCGACCTCCCCGCGAAACAGGAGTACGGTCCTACGGTATGAGCCTCTTCATCTTCGCCGGTGCCGTGCTGATGGCGCTCGGGTTCGTGATCCTGTGGGCCGACGTGCACCCGCACCCGCTGATGGGTCACAACCCGGCCCGGCCTGTGCACCCGAGCGGTCCGCTGCTACTGAGCAGCGGCCTGATCGTCGCGATGGTCGGGCTCTCCCGCAGCTAGCACGGGTTGGCGCATCCGCCGCTCGATCTCCTCACGGAGCCACTCGCGGACGTACCACGGGTTCACGCCGGCATCGTCGGCGGGCAGCTCGAGCCGTGAGGCTTGCAGCCAGTCGGGCGGGCCGATATCCACGAGGGCGAATGTAGCCCTGACGCCATCTCAACGAGAGAACGTCCCCGAGCCGTTCGATCCGGGGATGTCTCGATCATGCGGGTTTCTACGGCGCAAACCGGATGGCTTGTGCCGTTGCGCGGCATCTGTGTCGGTCGTCGTCCTGGCGCTCGGCCGTCTACGGGTCCCCGCCGGCCTCCTTTCCCCCGGGTACGATCACGCCGAGAAACGGGGTGTGGCGCAGCCTGGTTAGCGCGCTTGTCTGGGGGACAAGAGGTCCCCGGTTCGAATCCGGGCACCCCGACTAGGGAAACGGCCTACGGGGCCTCATTCCGGTTCTCCGTGACGCGGGAGCGGCTCGACCCGCACCCGCCCGCCTCTACCTACTGCGAGCGGCGGTTATCGGAACGGACGCTCGAGCAGGTTCGCCTCCTCGAGCTCGGCCCGGTCACCTTCCTCTTTCCGCAATCGCAGCTCGAACCCTGGACACCCCGCTCCGTCTGCTGGGGGAAACCGGGTGTATCAACCCCGGCCAGAGCGCGCTCTCCTTGTCATCGCGATCCATCTGGCGATCCAAGAGGGAGATCTAATGAACACTCGGCAGTACGGAATCCTTGCACTGACCCTAGGCGTCACACTCGCGCTGGGCGCATCGACCGCGAACGCGCGCGTGCTCGAGCCGAACACCAAGACGGCGCATGCCAGCGCTAAGTCGAGCCACTATTGGCAGGTCGTCAAGAATCACAGCGGGGAGACGTATCTCGGAGCCCGTACGAACGCTACCCGCCCCGATGATCGTTCAGGTATCCGCGGCCTCTAGCGCGCCCAACTGCACAGCCCGGGGGCTGCGTCACAAAGGCGTCGTAGCCCCGGGCGGCGCACCCTATCGAGAGCGAAGCCGCCGGGTGCGGCGGCGCCGGCTAAGTTTAGCCGTCGACAACGAGACCTGTTGTCGGACCAAGCAGCCGGCTTGTTCGCTTCGAGACGTGGGGTAGGCAGACGAGCCGGTGTGTAAGGGGCCGACCGGCTTTCCGGAGCTCGAGCTGCTCCTTGCTGATCGGCTTCCAGATGGTGTCGATCACGTCGATCGGGTCTCGCTCGAGCTCGTCGATCGGGAGCTCGAGGTGCTCCGACCAGAGGCGGAGCCGAGTCTCACGGGCGAGAGTCGGGTCGTGGGTAACGATGTTCATCTCGGTGTCGTTGAACAGGGAGTGCTCGTTCAGGTTTGCCGACCCGATCGTGAGCCATGCGTCGTCGATGATGCCGAGCTTTGCGTGCACGTAGATCGGGTCGGCGCGGGGCCCGGAGCGGGCGTAGAGCGTGGAGGCAACGACGCGGCCCTTGTCCGCGTCGGCTTCGAGCAGCTCGCCGAGGACGCCGCGGGTGTCGTCGGCGCCGGTGTTGGGCTTCGCCGGCAGGACGACGAGAAGGCGGAAATCAGGTGTGGGTGGGTGAGCGATCTTGTCGGCGAGGATCGAGGCGATCTCGGGCGACCAGAGGAACTGGTTCTCGAGGTAGATGAATCGTTGGGCGGCACGGATGGCGCGTACGTACGACTCGAGGATGCCGAAATCTCCGGTTGGTGTCGCCTTGTAGATCTTCTCGGGCACCGTTCGGACGATCTGGAGCTCGACGCCGCCGGCGCTCGGCTGCGGCTCGGCCGGGGCGAGCCGCTCCCCGGTCGTCTCGTGCCAGCGCATGGCGAAGTGCTCTGCAACGTCGGCGACGGCTGGGCCCTCGATCCTGGTGGCCACGTCGTGCCAACCGACCTTTGCTCGTGCGGGATGGTTGGGAGTGTCGAAGCGGTCGCCGTCCTCGGACGTGAGGTCGATTCCGCCGACGAATGCGATCCGGTCGTCGATGACGACCGTCTTCTCGTGGTGGCAGTGGAGGGGTCGCTCGCGCGAGTCGAGCGCTACCTGCACGCGCGACCCGTCGACGAGTCGGTCGCGCATCTTGCGGACATCGCCGCGGGAGGGCCGGAAGAGCGGCAACGGTGCGCCGGCCCATACGAGCACGCGCACGTCGATCCGCTCCGCGAGCTCGGCCAGCAGGTGTCGAAGGGCCGCCGAGTCGCCGTTGCGCTCGAGGTCGAACGACGGCGTGAAGAACCAACCCGCGATATGGACGTGCGAGCGGGCGCGCCTCATCTCCGCAGCAACGGCCGGAAGCGCTTCGGCGCCGTCGATGAGCACCTCGACCGCGTTGCCGGCTCGTGGTGGGTAAGCTGCCGCCGCCCAGCCGCCGGGCTCCGCGTCGAGGGCCTGTCCCCAGCCGAGCCGCCGTAGCCGCCGTTCGTGGTGAGCGCAGATCTGCCGGCTCAGCTGGGTCCCGAACCAACGCTCCGCCGGCACCGTCAGAGAGCGCAGCCGTGCCGGCGACGGCGCCTCTTCGGTCTGGCTGGGGGATGACGGTGACATCGACTCGCCGCGTTACGAGCGCGGTGCCCCCGAAGACACCGGTCGGGCACGACTCGACGGTCCGGCCTCGGCGCGAGGCGAGGGGGTGGACACGACCGCCTCCGCAACCTCGGCGCCGGCACCGAACCGAAGCAGGCGACCGCCGAATGCGATGCCGCAGAGGACAAACCAGGCCCAGCCGAGAGCCAGACCGCCGATCACGTCGCTGAGCCAGTGGACGTCGAGGAACACACGGCTCGCGGCGACCGCCACGGCGATCGCGACGGCGCCCCCCGTGATCACCGCGCGAGCTGCCCGGGGACGGCGGCGGCCGAGAAGCAGGGCAGCCGCGGCGTAGAACGCGGCCGCGGTCGTCGTGTGACCGCTCGGGAACGACGGTCCGAGGGCCAAAGCCGCCGGATGGAACGCTGGACGCGCTCGATCGACGATCTCTTTGATCACCGTCGAGGCCGCCTCCTCGCCCGCGACGACTATGACGATGAACGGCACGATCCACGTCCCGCCCGTCCGGCGCAGTTCGACGAGCGCGAGGACGACGCACAGCCCGATCACGACGTAGATCGATCCAAGCTGCGTAACCCCGTTCAGCGCATGCGTCGAAGGCGCGGAGGCATTGCGGTCTCCCCACTCGGCCACGCTCCTGTCGATCCCATTCAGTCGAGGGTTGGTTCGCACCAGGAAGGCGAGCAGCCCGAGAACCGTCCCCGCGACGGCGACGAAAAGGAGAGCGAGCGACAGCGCCAGACCTGTTGCTGACTCGGGGTCGAGCCTTCGTCCGAGCATGGACCGAACGCCTGCGTGACCGCGAGCCGTCTCGCCGACCTTCGCTGCGGCGGCGAGGGCCGGGCTCCGGGCAAATGGCGACGTCCTCGGGTAGCGCCAGGTGACGAGTCCCACCGACACGCCGGCGGCCAGAGCGACGATGAGGAGTACGAGAAAGGGCATGAGGCGGAATCGGCCACCGGTCCCTTCTGCGCCGACTCCCGATCGTTCTGCCCTCGCCGTCACGCCGGTAAACGCTCTCGCGACGCGGGCGAGGTTCGCCCGGAGGGTTTCCGGGTACCTGAGCATGAGCCGCCCGATGCGCGCCACCGTGATCAGAGCACTGCCCCTTCGGACTGGTCGCGCGATTCGCGATCAGCTGCTTCGCGTCGAGGAAAAGCCCGTCGTGGTCGTTGTCGCCGCCGCGGGCGCGACGATCGTTGCCTTGTACCTCCTCGCCGCCTCGGTGGGATGGAGCCATGTGACTCACGTCGTCTACGCGAAGCACTCGTGGATGTGGCTCACTGCGTGCCTGATCGGAGAGCTACTGGCCTACCTCGGCTACGTCCTCACGCTTCGAGACATCGCTTCTGTGGAGGACGGCCCCGAGATGGACCTCGCGGCATCGACGAAGACGGTCGTCGCCGGGTTCGGGGTGTTCGCCGCGACGCGAGGCTCGGGCGGCTTTGCCGTCGACTACTGGGCGCTGCGGCGTGAGGGAGCCGGTCGAAGGGATGCAGCCCGCCGGGTGCTTGCGCTTGGCTTCCTCGAGTACGCGACGCTGAGCGTCGTCGCGCTGGTTGCCGCTGCAGCGTTGTATGCCGGCCTCGACGGCCATGCCGGCGAAACGGCAACGTTCCCTGCGCTGCTCGTCATCCCGTGCATCGCCCTCGCGCTCTGGGCAACGTCCCGGAAGCGCTCGAGGCGCCTCAGCCGCCATCAGCCGAACGGGAGCTGGATCCGCCGCGTACTTGCCGATTCCGTGGCCGGCGCCGGCAAGGCCCGGACCATGCTCACGAGCCCGCGTGAACACGGACTCGGCGTCTTCGGTATGGCGCTGTACTGGACCGGCGACATCGCCTGTCTCTGGGCCGCGCTGCAGCTCGTCGGCGGCAAGCAGATCACGCTCTCCGCTCTGATCCTCGCCTACTCCGGTGGCTACGTGCTGAGCCGGCGCTCGCTACCGGCCGGAGGCGCCGGGGTCGTCGAGGTCGCCCTGACGCTCGCGCTGGTCGGGATGGGCGTCCCGTTCGCTCCTGCGCTCGTCGCCGTGCTGATCTACCGCCTGTTCAACTTCTGGCTCCCGATCGTCCCGGCCCTGACGCTCATTCCGACGATCCGCGAGCTTCGCAATCGGTTCCAGCGCGCCGAGCAACAGGCGATCTGAACGAGCAGAGACCGCGCTGATTCAACCCCGTGTCGTTGTCCGCACGGGATACCGAAGGTTTCGCCGGACGACGATCGGGAGACACCAGTCGCTGACACCTAACCGGGAGGCCCGCTTCTGATGGCCACGAGCACGGTGATACGCAACGAGTTGAACTCGAGCAGCGGAGATCGCATCGTTGCTTCCGATGGCGGCCACGGCTCGGCTGCACCCGTTCTCGACGGCCGGAACGCAGCATCCGCTCGATTGGCACGACTCACCGGCCGGGCGCACCCGGCCCGCGCGTTCTTCATCGGCATCCTCCTTGCCTACGGAGCCGTCGCCGGGCTCTCGATCCTGCTCGGTCTCCTCGTCACGAGAGTGCTGCTTGCGAACGGGACGATTGCTGGTGACGACGGCAGCTTCGTTCGCGTTCTGTCGCATCACCGGTCGGGCGACCTCACCGAAGCGTCGCTGATCGGGTCGATCATCGCGGGCGGAGTCGTGTTGCCGATCCTCGTCGCCGCGTTCGGGCTTGTCGCCGCGCTCTTCAGGCAATGGCGCCTCGCAGCGTTCCTGATCTTCGCGCTCGTGATCGAGTCGGCTGCCTACCGGACGACGACGCTCCTGATCCCCCGGCATCGTCCGAACGTGGTCAGGCTCGAGAACCTTCCGGTGAACTCGAGCTACCCGTCCGGTCACACCGCCGCCTCGATCGCCGTGTACGGCGGTCTTGCACTGCTTCTGACCTCCCGGATCGCGAGCCGGTGGGCCCGTGTCGCGATCTGGGGCGTCGCCGCAGCGATCACGATCTACGTCGCGCTGTCTCGGATGTATCGGGGGATGCATCATCCGCTCGACGTCGTCGGGGGCGCCGCGCTCGGCGTCGCGACGCTCGTGGCGGTCGTGCTGATCTGCCGCGCCGCCGGTTACGCGGTTGCCGTCCGCAACGGCCGACCGCACTCCGAGCTGGAGCGAGCAGCGTGAGCAAGGTCGCGGTGGTTGCGCACTCGGGCAAGTCGCTCGGAGGCGGGCTGCTCGAGCTCCGGCGCGAGCTCGAGCGGAACGGCATCGCCGATCCGCTCTGGTACGAGATCCCGAAGAGCAAGCACGCCCCGCGGCAGGTCAAGCGCGCGCTCGAGGCCGGCGCCCGTCTGATCTTCGTCTGGGGCGGCGACGGAACGGTCCAGCGCTGCATCGACGCGACCGCAGGCTCCGGCGCCACACTCGCGATCGTCCCGGCCGGCACCGCGAATCTCCTGGCCGGCAACCTCGGGATTCCACAGGACATCGAGCGGGCGGTCGAGATCGGCCTGCTCGGCGAGCGCCGAAAGCTCGACGTTGGACGGTTCGACGGCGAACGCTTCGGCGTGATGGCGGGAGCAGGCTTCGACGCTGCGATGATCCATCAGGCGGACGGCAACCTGAAGGACCGCTTCGGCCGCCTCGCCTACGTCTTGACGGGATCGGAGAACCTGCGGGCGAAACCCTTCGGCACCAAGATCTCGATCGACGGCACGTCCTGGTACAAGGGCCGTGCCAGCTGCATCCTGATCGGCAACCTCGGCAACCTGTTCGGCGGGATCGAGGTCTTCGAGCACGCCAGCCCCGACGACGGACGGCTCGAGGTCGGAGTCGTCAACGCCGACGGCGTCGCCGACTGGGCGCGGACACTCGCGCGAACCGCCGCCGGTCATCCCGAGAGATCCCCGTTCACGCGCACGACGAGCGCACGAAAGATCGACGTCAAGCTCGACCGCAAGGTGCTCTACGAGATCGACGGAGGCGCCCGGACCAGAGTCAAGTCGTTCAAGGTCCGAGTCGAGTCAAGGGCGGTCTCGATCTGCGTTCCCAAGGATAGGAGCCCCGAATGATGCGCACCGACCACCCGATCTCACCGGTTCTCGAGGCTCGGTCCGCAGGCGAAGGGCTCGTACAGACGAGAGCCTTCGAGGTGCTCTCACGCACGGGCTTCGTCGCGCGCGGCTTCGTCTACGGAATCATCGGACTGCTCGCACTCGACCTCGCCCTCGGACATGGCGGGAAGATCACGAACCAGCAAGGCGCCCTCCGCACAATCGAGCACCAGCCGTTCGGTCAACTGCTCCTGGCGCTGGTCGCGATCGGACTCGGCGGCTACTCACTCTGGAGGCTCTTCCGCGCCGCACTCGGCCACGGCCCCGAGGGTGCAGACAGCACGCTCGAACGTCTCGGCGCACTCGGGAGCGGGATCGTCTACGCGCTGCTCTGCGCCGTCGCCGTCGAGATCCTGATGAGCTCAGGCGGATCCTCCGGCAACGCCAAGAAGACGACCAGGGACGTATTCGCGTGGCCGACCGGCCACTGGCTCGTCGGAATTGCCGGGGTCGTCATGATTGGCGTCGGGATCTACCAGCTTGTCCGCGGGCTGCGCCGCAAGTTCCTCGAAGATTCGAAGACCGAGCAGATGAGACCGGCCTTCAAGAGATGGTTCACCGTTTTCGGAACCGTCGGACACGTCGCACGGGCAATCGTCTTCGGGCTCGTCGGGATCTTCCTTCTCAAGGCAGCGATCGACTACCGGGCAGACGAGGCAATTGGTCTCGACGGCGCCCTCGCGAAGCTCTACAACCAGGCGTTCGGGCCATGGCTACTGGGCGCCGTCGCAGCCGGGCTGATCGCGTTCGGGCTCTTCTCGATCAGCGAAGCGCGATATCGACGGATCTAGCGCACGAACAGGGACTGATCTTCCGAGCGCCGACGTCGTCTTGCCCGTCCTGCTCTGTTCGGCACGATCACCTCTACGGAGACGATCTCGACGACGATCGACTATGCCTCAAAGACCTACGCGAAGCACGTCTATCCGTTCGGCAGCAGCGGCTCTGGGCCGGCACCTGTGCCTGCCACGCCGACCGGTCAAGCCAACACGCTCCGCGGCCAGGTGGCCCCGGGCCAGGTGGCACTCGTCGGATCTGCGACGGTCGACGGGTAACTGACGATCGAACTGCGCGGCTCCATCGCCCCGTACGGCACGATCGAGCTATGGCCGGCAGCCACTCGTACTGCGTGCGGATGGCCTGATCACTGTCGACGGTTTGGCCCGTTGGGATGTCGATCTCCTGTACCGAAGGTTATGACAGAGGGCGCAGTGCGCTCAGCAGACCATGTCGACGTCGAGAATCCCGTCGGTGCTCTGCTTCAGCCAGACCGGCCCTGCGGCGAAGCCGGCCGGGCAACCCGGGGGATCGGGGGCGCCGGTCGCAATCCACTCCGGGACGCTCAGCGAGGACCAGTGGCCCGCGATCTGCTCCCAGTAGGTCGCGTTCGAGTAGATCCCGACCGTCGGGGGCGGCGAGTGGTTCAGCAGCTGCTCGAGGATCCCCTTGATCGCTAAGGCGTTTAGCATCCGACGGGACGACCACGAGTTGCCAGGCTCGACGTCGAGCCAGACAGCCTCCGCCGCCGTGCCCCCGAGCTGCGCGAGCGCCGCCGCCCCCTCGCTGCAGCCGACCGCGTAGGCGCGACGCGCGGCGGGCCGGGCGTACAGCTCTGCCGCCGCCGCTGCGCAGTCCGGCGTGATGTGACGGGCGAGGATCGGGCTGTAGGCCGTGTTGATGTAGAGGCTCCGCGGCGGACCCGCGGCTGCCCACTCGCCGGCGAAGCACGGGTTCGTCGTGAACGGACGTCCTGCGTTGAGCCCGATGACCGCGAATGCGTGCACGCTCTGCAGCGGCCTGGCGCAGTTCGGGTAGCTGATGTCGACGCCGACCTCGCCGGACCGGTAGGGGTCGTGCTCGACGAGGTGGGCCAGATCGAGTGCCGTGGCGCCGCCCGTCGGCACACGCAGTCGGGTCCCGATCAGCAGCACCTTCGCCGGGTCGAAGGCGTTGGCCCCCGCGAGCTGCCCGAGCGAGACGTGGTAGCGGAGTGCGATTCCGCTCAACGTGTCTCCGGGCCGCACGACGTAGGTCCCGGCAAAGCCGCTTCCCCCGGAGCCGGCCGCCGGCACCCGGAGCACGACCCCGATCAGGAGCGTCCGTCTCCAGTCGAGCCCGTTAGCGTGTGCGAGCGCTGCCACCGAGACGTGGTAGTGCTGCGCGAGCGCCGAAAGTGAGTCCCCCGCACGCACGGTGTAACGCCCGGGCCAACCGGGTCCCTCCGCGGATGCCCCTCCAGCCGAGGCGAGCAGCATCACCAGCAGAGCCACGATGACCTTCCCGCGCATTGACGAGGCTTCGATAGGCAACGCTGGGCTCCTCCCCCGCGGCGTCTCGGAAAGCCAGGTTCCATTCAACGCGGCAGAGAGTTCTATGCGGCGGCGCTCGTCGACATACCGCGTCGCGTCGCAGAGCTCAACGCTTCTCAGCAGGCCGTTCGGGCACGACGGAGCTGGAGGCGTTTAGGGGCGGGTCGTTTGAAGATCCCTCGGAGCGGGAACGTGTGTCTTGCGGCCCGGCGTGTGGGGCTGGCGGCCCACCTCTTGTGGGACCTGGCGTTTGGGTGGGCCTTCGGGGGGAGGCCCACCTAGCGCCTTCTTCGTAGCCTGGCCTCTGGGGTACGTAGATAGCTACCCCCTCAGAGCTTTGCCTGGCGACGGTCGTAGACGTACCCGACCGCGACCAGCGACACCCCAAAGAAGATGAGCGCCCCTAGCCCGCCCCATCTGGCCCAGGCTGCTCCGACCAGCGCGAATAGGAGCAAGGCGCCGATGCAGATCGCGAGCGCTCCGCCGATCAGCGCGAGCCAGAACTTCGAGCCGAGCTTCTCGCCCGTCGTGAAGGACTCACCGGGCATACAAGCGCACTCTAGACGTGGTTCGTATCGAATGTCGCTTGGACTCGTGGAATCCTGTCACGGAGCGGTTTCGTCGCCGAGGACAGCCGGCGGAGTACCGTGTCCCCTATGGAGTCCCAAGGGCTGATCGAGTTCCGGTATGCCGACGGAGGAGTTGTGACAGGTGATTACGCGGCGTATGCAACACGTTGGGGGCTGACGACAGGGGACGAGCTCGACTACGACGGAGGGACATGGCTGATGTATGACCGCGAGGATCGCGGCGGGGTCACGGTTCATCTCTTCTCGCCGGTGATCGGTCTGAGGGCGCCCGAAGCCTCACGAGCCCGCCGGAGAGGGCGTGGCTGAGACGCTCTGCACGTCCTGTGGGCGCGCCGGTTGGGCTCTCTGAGCTCTTGTCCACTGAGCGATAACCCGATAGCGCCTCGTTAGTCAACGCCGCAAGGGCCGTCGCGGGTAGCGAGGGTTCCGTGCCCGCCAGCCGGTTTCGGCTGCGGAAGAACTACGGGGTAGCTCGAACCTCTTGTGCCGCCGGTGCCTGCTCGACCTTCGTCTTGCCCCGTGACCAGGACGCGGCCGCGGCGATCAGGCAGATGATCACGGCGAAGGTGAACGCCTGGTGGAGCCCGTCGCGGAAGGGCCCGGCGATCAGCTTGGGGAAGAAGGAGTGCCCCGAGATCACGGCGGCGTTCGCGGCAGGGAGCTGCGAGAGGACGTGCGTTCCGATCAGGGACGTGGCCGGGTCGTAGCCGAGGAACGACGCGAACAGCACCGAGATCGGCGGCAGCGCGCCGACCTGGGCGGCAGTGGCGGGATCGACGCCCTGCGCCTCGAGGCCGGTGCTCAGGGTGTGGGGGAGGGTCGCGGAGAGCCCGATGATCATCAGGGTGAAGAAGATCCCGATCGAGAGCACCTGCGCGGAGTTCTGGAAGGTCTGGTTCATGCCGGCGCCGGCCCCTCGGTGAGCCGCCGGGAGGCTGTTCATCACTCCCGCGCGGTTCGGTGAGGCGAATGCGCCCATCGAGAGCCCCATGAGGAAGAGCAGGAACCCGAACTCCGTGTACGAGAAGTTCAGCGGCAGTCGCTCGAGGAGGATGAAGGCGAGCGCCGAGACGAGCATCCCGCCCGTCGCGAACAGCCGCTGGCCGTAACGGTCGGAGAGGATCCCCGCGGTTGGCCCGGCGACGAGGAACCCGAACGTGAGCGGGAGCATGAAGATCCCGGCCCAGAGTGGCGTCGACACGAAGCTGTAGCCGTGCTGCGGCAGCCAGACGCCCTGCAGCCAGATGATCAGCATGAACATCAGCCCGCCGCGGGCGAGTGCGGAGAGGAAGCTCGAGATCACGCCGAAGGTGTAGGCGCGGATCCGGAAGAGCGAGAGCTCGAACATCGGCGCCTTGACACGCGTCTCCACCCAGACGAACACCACCAGGAGGGCGATCCCGACTGCGACGCAGCCGAGCACGAACGGCGACGTCCAGCCCATCGCGTGGCCGTCGTAGGGGCGGATTCCGTACGTGATGCCGATCATCAGCAGCACGAGCCCGCCGCCGAAGGTGACGTTCCCCCACCAGTCGATCCCGGCGCGAGCGTGGCTCCCGACCTCGCGCAGGCTCACGTGCGACCAGATCGTCCCGACGATCCCGAACGGCACCGAGATCAGGAAGACGAGCCGCCAGTCGACCGCCGCCAGCAGGCCGCCCAGGACGAGGCCGATGAACTGACCGCTGATGCCCGCCACGTTGTTGATCCCGAGCGCGAACCCGCGCTGGTTGGCGGGGAACGCGTCGGTCACGATCGCGACCGAGTTCGCGATCAGGAACGCGGCGCCGATGCCCTGCACGATCCGGAACCCGATCAGCCAGTCTGCCCCGGCCCGCCCGTCCATCCAGTCGATCGTGAGCAGCAGAGAGGCGACCGTGTAGATGACGAACCCGAGCGTGTACATGCGGACGCGGCCGTAGATGTCGCCGAGCCGTCCAAGGCTGACGACGAGGACGCTCGAGACGACCAGGAAGCCGAGGATCATCCAGAGCAGGTAGAAGCTGTTCCCCGGCTGCAGCGGGTCGAGGTGGATACCCCGGAAGATCGCCGGCATCGCGACGAGGACGATCGAGGCATCGATCGTCGCGAGTGTCACCCCGAGGGTCGTGTTCGACAGGGCGATCCACTTGTAGCGAGCGTCGAACTCTTCAGGCGAGCTAGACCCTTCAGACAAGCTAGACTCTTCAGGCAAGCTAGACTCTTCAGGCAAGCTAAACAGTTTACCTGTTGAGATGAGGTATCGTTCGGCGGTGACCCAGACTCCTCCGGCGGACGCGGGCCGTTCGGCGAGCGAGCTCCGGATCGTGCTCGGCCAGCTCGTGCGCCGGCTCCGCGCCGAGAACACCTTCCCGGTCTCGCAGGGAATGGTGCTCGCGCGCCTGGAGCGGGAGGGGCCGGCGACGACGAGTGCACTCGCGGCTGCCGAGCTCGTGCGGCCGCAGTCGATGGCACAGACGCTCGCGGAGCTCGGAGCGGCCGGGCTCGTGGCGCGGAGGCCGGATCCGGAGGACGGCCGCCAGATCCTGATCGAGCTGACCGACCAGGGGGGTGCGATCCTCGCGGAGGATCGCGCCCGCCGCGAGGGGTGGCTCGCGACGGTGATCGAGGCCGACCTCACGCCAGACGAGCAGCAGGTACTCCTGGAGGCGATCGAGATCCTCCGCCGTCTCGCCGAAAGCTGAATCGCTTCCGCGCCCCGCTACGATCCCGCCGACGCGGCGGCCGACCTCAGCGCCGGCCGGGGAGGCGCCTCCAACGCCGCCCCGCCACCGGCGTCGGGGTACGCTCCGGGCCCGTGCGGATCCGCGTCGACCAGTCAGCCTGATCGGGTGGGGCACCCGACAAACGCGCAGGTCCTGGTCGCGTTCGCGATCGACGCGGTGATCGGCGCCGCGGTGTGGATTCACGCCGATCGCAACGGCATCCGCCACCAGACGGCCTGGGCGCTCTTCGTCGTCTTCTTCCTCCTGATTGCGCTTCCCGTCTACGTGATCTACTTCCGCAGGCATCGACGACCGGGCGGCGCCTAGTCCGCAAGCGTCCGGCGTTAGCGGTAGCCTGCCGCGTCCCCCGTGCCTTCCTATCGCCTCATCACCGCCGAGGGCGAGGATCTCGGCTCCTTCCGCGCCGCCACACCCGAGTGGCGCGAAGGCGACCGCATCCACCGGGGGCGGCGCGGGGGAGACCTCGTTGTCGTTCGGCTCGTCGCCGCGGAGCCCGGGGACGACGTCGACGGCTACCTGGTCGTCGAGCCGCCCTCGGGCTAGCCAAATATCCTGAACGGATGACCGCCGCACCGACCGTCTCGAGGCCGCTCGCTCAGCTTCCGAACGCGCTCACCGTCGCGAGGCTCGTCGTCATCCCGGTCTACGCGGTCCTGATCCTCCGGGCGGTGAACGGCCACAGCTGGGCGGCGGCGATCCTGTTCGCGCTTGCGGCGATCACCGACCAGATCGACGGCTTCCTCGCGCGCCGGTGGCACGTCGAGTCTCGCTTCGGGAAGATCGCCGACCCGCTCGCCGACCGACTCCTGATCGACATCGCGGTGGTGCTGCTCTGGCACGCGGGTCAGCTTCCGTGGGCGGCGTTCGTCATCCCTGCCCGCGACGTGCTGCTGATCGCGCTCACGCCCGTCGCGATGAGCCGTGGGTACCAGTTCGACGTGAACTTCCTGGGAAAGCTCGCGACCTGGCTCCTGTACCTGAGCCTGGCACTCGTGATGGTCGTTCACGGCGACTGGCCGCGCTGGATCTTCTGGACCGGCTTCGCGCTGGCGGTGATCTCCTTCTGCCAGTACTTCCTGAAGGCCCGGAAGGAGATCGGCGGGGAGCGGGGAACAGAGAATCTCTCAAGTTGAGGTTGACGGTTTGGCTCACGTCCGCTGTAATCAGTTCACAGCGACCGAAAGGCTCAGGTGGAACTCTTCCCCGAACTCGGCTCTCTCTCTGACCAGGAGCTCAGGCAACTCAAGGACGATCTGGAGGCGCAGGAGCGCGAGCTCAGCTATCAGCGCCGCGTCCTGCACGGCAAGATCGACATCCTGCGCGCGGAGATCGTGGCGCGGCTGCAACGGTCGGGCGGCCTCGAGGCGCTCGACGAGCTCGACGTCGACCGGCTGACCGAGATCCTCACGGGCAAGGCGACGCCACCGGAATGAGCGCCCCGCGGGGGAGGTCTGATGAGCCACGTCTATTGCACCGAGTGCGGGTTCCTGAACCCGGAGGCGGCGAACTACTGCTCGCGCTGCGGAGCCCTGCTCGAGAAGGGGGACGCGAACGAGACGACGCAGTCGTTCTCGGCGGACGAGGTCGAGGGGCATGAGCACGACCCTCTGGAAGGGCTCGAGGGCCCGGCGCTCGTCGTCCGGTCGGGCGGAGGCCGTGCGGGGGAGGCGTTCCTGCCCGCCGGCGAGCGCACGCGGATCGGCCGCTCGCCCGACTGCGACATCTTCCTGGACGACGTGACGGTGTCCCGCAACCACGCTGTGCTCGTCGAGCGCGAGGGTCAGTTCTACGTGGAGGATCAGGGGTCCCTGAACGGGACGTTCGTGAACCGCCACCGGATCGACAGCGCGCGGCTGGAGAACGGCGACGAGCTGCAGGTGGGCAAGTACCGGATGACGTTCGTCGAGGGACGCTCGTGAATCTCCAGCCGAAGGCCGGCCGCCCATGAGCGCCGTGACAGAGCAGCCGCGGCGGGAGCGGCCGCTGCGCATCGGTGAGGTGGTGCGCCGGCTGCGCGGCGAGTTCCCGGACATCTCGATCTCGAAGATCAGGTTCCTCGAGGACGAGGGGCTGCTGAACCCCCAGAGGACGGAGGGCGGGTACCGCCTCTTCGCCGAGTATGACGTCGAGCGCCTGGAGACGATCCTCCGGCTGCAGCGCGACGAGTTCCTGCCGTTGCGGGTCATCCGTGACCAGCTCGCCGACCCGGGCGCCGCCGAACGCCGCCGCCGGCGCCCAGCGATGCTCGGGGAGCGGGTCGAGCGGATCGATCTCGAGGAGCTGCAGCACCGCTCGGGTGTCGCGCCGGAGCTACTGAAGGAGCTCGACGACTACGGCTTGCTGTCGCCGGTGGGCTCGGGCTCGGACAAGCGCTACCCCGAGACCGATGTCGACGTGGCGGCGGTCTGTGCGCAGTTGACGCGGTTCGGCGTCGATGGGCGCCATCTGAGGACGTTCAGGACGGCCACCGGCCGCGAGGCCGCGTTGCTCGAGCAGCTCATAGCTCCGGCTCTTCGCTCGCGGAACGAGGAACGGCGCACCGCCGGCCTGTCAGACCTCCAATCGCTGGCGGAACTGGCGCAGGAGCTCGTAGCGCTGCTCCTGTGGCGGGAGGTTCGGGAGATGGCGGCACAGTGACATGGTGACCCGTGCAGTGACATGGTGACCCGGTGACCACTATCGACCTGCGCTCGCGGATCCGGGAGGTCGACGACTTCCCGACGCCTGGTGTGGGGTTCAAGGACATCACGCCGCTTCTGGCCGATCCCGTGGCCCTCCGGCAGACGATCGCAGACCTGTCCGCGTGGGTGGCCGACAAGCGCGCCGACGTGGTCGTGGGCGCGGAGGCCCGTGGGTTCATCCTGGGGGCGGCGGTGGCGGCCGAGGCGGGCGCCGGGTTCGTACCGGCGCGGCGTCCGGGGAAGCTCCCGCCGGAGACGGTGGGCGCGACCTACCTGCTGGAGTACGGCGAGAACGTGCTCGAGGTACATCCCGACCTGATTGCGCCCGAGGCGCGCGTGGTCATCCACGATGACGTGCTGGCAACGGGGGGGACGGTCGAGGCGATCCGCGGGCTCGTGGAGCAGCTCGGCGGCGAGGTGGTCGGTGCATGCTTCATCATCGAGCTGACGTTCCTGAACGGCCGCGACCGCCTGGTTGGGCTCGACGTGCAATCGCTCATCTCTTACTGAGCGACCTCGGTGCGCCGACGGTCACGGCCGGTTCGGGTCGTCCTCGCCGTACACGCGGACGTAAAGGAAGATCCCGGCCGCCGCAACGCATCCGACGACAAACGAAGTCGCCCCGGAGAACCCCACGCCGACCCCACCGATCCAGATGAACAACCCGAACCCGATCCCCCAAAGGAACGAAGTAACCCCGTGAGAAAACGCCGGCAACCGCATGGCGATGGAATTTTAGAGGACGCAGCCGAACCACCACGCGGTTCTTCGAGCCGGCGAAGAGCCACCGCACCCATGAGCCGTGCGCAACGGCTCGGAAGGGCCCACACGGGAAACCGACGGTGTCCACCCGTGAAATTAATTCACCGAGCCGGTGGCGCTTTCGTCCACCGTTCCCGCTGGCTTTCCGCTTCCGCGTACGGCCCTCGAGAGCGGCTTCGACCTACCGGCGCTCCGTGCTCGGTGCAGTCGGCAAGCTACTCGGGCGGCGGTCCTGCGGCAAGGGCGCTCGAACAGGGATTGTCCGCATTTTGCGAAGAGAGGGACTTCCGCGTAGGGCAGGGGTGATCGTCGGAGGGAAGCCGCTGGGATGTTGCTTTGCCGACTCGACATAACGCTGCTTATCGTGCGTGAGGCCAACGCTCTCGAAGACGGTCTGTTCCGGCGTCGCGAGAGTCGCGAGAGGGTCTACGGCTGGGACAAGGTCTTCATCTCCTGCCGATCGTGCATCGAGCCGTAGCGGAACACGACAACGGAGCTGTCACTCATGTCGAAGCCGTGCGTGTTCGGCACGCCGCCCGCAGGCGTAATGGACGAGCAAGTGATCGTCGGGAGCCCAGTCGCGACGTAGACGTGGCAGTAGATATTCGCGTTGGCAAGGATGAACCCGCCGTTGTTACCGAGCTTCCTGCCCGGAGAGGACTTCGTCGGCAATGCCTTCGTGACGCGTTCGGTGCCTGCCTTTACCAACGTCGCTGACAGTCCGCCCACCTTCGTGCAGGTCACCGACGTCGCGGCAGCGATACAAGAGACGTGTGTGCCTTTGACTGCGACGCTGGCTCCCGGCAGCAGTGTTGGGAATTCGTCCGCCAAGGCCGCGCCAGGGACAGCCACCGCGAGCACCGAGACGAACGCGAGCAGCCGCACGCTGCGGCGCTGAATCAAGTTCCGCATCGAGAACCTCCTAGACACGGAGAGCCATTCGGCTCTCTCCCTTTCTCGGCCGAGTAACTCACGCCGGATCCTCTGAGTCAAGGCCCCTCCGAGAATCGTCGCGTCCTGCAGTTGCCTGGTGGGAATCTCGCTATTTGCAGCGTTCGAACCCGATCGGGGCCTCGGACTTTCTCATCCGAATCGGTAGGGTCAGATCGTGACCGATCGCACTAGGTCCGTTGGCTGGCACTAGGTCCGTTGGCTGAACGCACTGGTCCGCTGCTCATCGTGCACGGGGCGCCGTGATCGTCGACGTCGACGTTTTGAGCCTGAGCGACGAGCTCAGGGTGCTGCTGGAGTCTGCAGAGGAGCGCGGCCGGGTGCGTGCGTCGCGGCTTTCGGAGGTGCTGGAGCCGCTGGAGTTGAACCCGCTCGAGACCGAGTCGGTGTTCCGGGAGCTCGAGAAGCGATCGATCGAGGTACTCGAGGATCGTCGTGACGGCGACGCACCGTCGGAGCGGCTGCCCGCTCCTGCGGGGCTCGAGGTGACGACTGACGCGTTGCAGCTGTTCCTACGCGAGGCGTCGCGTCATCCGCTGTTGACGGCGGCCCAGGAGGTTGCGCTGGCGAAGCAGATCGAGCGTGGCGATCCGGTGGCGAAGCAGCGGATGATCCAGGCGAACCTACGTTTGGTGGTGTCGATCGCGAAGAACTACCGCAATCAGGGGCTGCCGTTCCTGGACCTGATCCAGGAGGGAACCCTGGGGCTGATCAGGGCCGTGGAGAAGTTCGACTGGCGGCGCGGGTTCAAGTTCTCGACGTATGCGACCTGGTGGATTCGCCAGGCGGTCGCGCGTGCCCTCGCCGACAAGTCGCGGATGATCCGCATGCCGGTTCATGTGGTCGAGCGGGTACACAAGCTGAACCGCGCCGAGCGGCGGCTATGGACGGAGCTCGGCCGCGAGCCGACGCTTGCCGAGATCGCCGAGGAGGCGAACATCACCTTCGAGCAGGCCAAGGAGGTACGGGCCGCCCCTCGCGCGACCTCTCTCGATGCCCCGGTCGGCGAGGACGACGACGCTGTCCTGGGCGACTTCGTCTCGGGCGGCGATCCTTTGCCCGAGGATCTCGTCGAGGTGACGCTCCGCTCGGAGGCGATTACGGCAGCTCTGCGCTCCCTCCCGAAGCGCCATCGCGACGTGATCGTGCTGCGGTACGGGCTCGACGAATCCGATCCGCGAACTCTCGGCGAGATCGGCGTGCGGCTCGGGATCACCCGGGAGCGCGTCCGCCAGATAGAGGTGGAGGCCCTCGGCCGCCTCGCCTCCCTCAAAGAGATGCGATTGATCTGACTCCGGCTCTCACCAGGGGGCGATCGTCGCCCCGCCCCATTCCTCGGGAGCGACATCGCGCACTGTCTGGGTCAGCTCCCAGCGGTGGCCGCCAATATCCTCGACGACGCCGGAGCGCTCACCGTACTCCCACGTCATCAACTCCTCCACGACCCGCGCGCCGGCTTCGCGCGCCCTGGCGAACGCCGCATCCACGTCCTCTACACGCACCTTGACGATGTGCGTTACACCGCCGCCTGGCGCAACCCGATCGGCACCGGTCTCGGCCACGACGACAGCGCCGTCTGAGCCCACGCGCAACTGAGCGCGGTGCCCCTCACCAATCCTCACCCGTTCCTCGAACGCGAACGCCGATTCGAGCCACGCGACCGCAGCGCGTACATCCTCATAGACGAGTACCGGCGTCACCGTAGGCGGCGGCGCTGAACGATTGATCAAGTCATCCCTCCCGTCGCGGATCCTCCCGCCTCTCAGTCCTCGCGCAGCCTGACGGCGAAGCCGACGTTCGGCGCGTGGATGTTGACCATCCGAAGCTCGGTGCCGCCGACGTTCCGGAAGCCGTGCTCGACGCTACGCGGGGCGGCGACGAAGCTCCCGGGGCCCGCACGGAAGACCTCCTCGCCCACCTCGAACTCGGCCTCGCCCTCGAGCACGTAGAACGAGTCGACGTGGTCGGCATGGCTGTGGAGAGGGACGCCCTCGAAGTCGGGGCCGAACCGAAGCTCGATCACCTCGTACTCGGGAAGCTCGGCCAGGATGCGATGGTGGCGCTCGCCACGCGCGACATGCTCTCCACCCTCGGCTCCTAGCGCCGCTATTCCGTCCGCCCCCACGGTGTGAGACTATCGGGCCGGCAGGCGTGCCAACTTCCAAGGAGGTCGAAATGGCGCACAGGGTGCTGGTCAACCTGACGACAGGGATGGAGGATCCCGAGCGGGTCACGGTCGCGCTCCTCGTCGCGACCTCGGCGCTCGAACAGGGCAAGGAAGTCGTGATCTTCGCGACCCAGGAGGCAGTCCGCCTCGGGCTGCCCGGCGTCGCCGTCGGGGAGGGCTGCGAGGGCTGCCCGCCTCTCGAGCGGCTGTTCTCGCAGTTCGCGGACGGCGGTGGCGAGCTGTGGCTCTGTCCGTTCTGCGTCGAACTCGAGGAGCCTCGGCGACGAGGAGTTCGTGCCGAACTCGAAGATCGCCGGCGCGACGCCGATGTGGCAGTGGGCCGGCGACGACGCGACGGTGATCGGCTACTAGCCCTACACCTGGAGGGTAGAGCTCGAGCCCGGGAGCGCTGCGACGAAGCTCCCGAAGCGCCTTGCCCTCGAGCTGACGAACGCGCTCGCGGGTGACGCCGAGGTCGACGCCGAGCTCTTCGAGCGTCTGTCGTTCGGCTCCGAACGCTCTTGCTCGAAGTGCGGTTGCGAGACGGCCACGGCTCACCACTCGTATCGGCCTGTCGAAGCCGATTCTCGAGGGCGCCGAGAACGGCGCGAACCTCGACGGTACGTCCCTCGTAATGCCTAAGATAAGACCATGTGCGGCATAGCGGGCTTCAGCATGACCCCGCATTCTCGTCTCGAGCGGACCCTCGTGGCTCAGGCACTGCTCGCGGCGATTGCCGAGCGGGGCGGTGATGCTGTCGGGTACGCCTACCGCGAGCCCCGAGCCGCAGGGCCGGCAGTGGTCATCAAGCAGCGAACGCCGGCCTCGAAGCTGCTCGAGCAGGTCGAAGTCCCCGACACGGCGACCGAGCTTCTCGTGCACGTCCGGGACTTCACGAAGGGCCACCCGTCGATCGCCGCGAACAACCATCCGGTTCGCCACGGCCCCGTCGTGGGCGTCCACAACGGCCGGATCCTGAACGACGACGAGCTTCTCGCCGAGCATTCCTGTGCCCGTGCGGAGCCGGAGATGACGGTCGACTCCGAGGCGGTGTTCGCGGTCGCGGCACACTCCGGCAACGCCGCGAGGGCCTTCGAGGTGCTCCACGGCACCATGGCTGCGGCGTGGCTCGACGAGCGCCAGCCCGAGGTGCTTCACCTTGCACGCGGCGTCGGGCGGCCAATGTGGCTCGGCGAGTGCCGTGACGGCCTCGTCTTCGCCTCGACCGAGCACGCGCTCCAGGTCGTCGAGGCCTACTGCACGTCGAAGCTGAAGAAGCGGCAGGTGGACGACGGGACCGTTCTCTCCGTCCGCTACGGATCGGTCGTGCGCCGCGAACGTTTCACGCCGCCCGCTTACACCGAAGAGGACCCGCTTCCCGAGTCGCGCGGCCTGCGCGAGCGCGAGTCCTGCATGCTCCGGCTCGCGACGATCGCCGCCGCGCTCTGACCTTTCAGAGAGTTCCGTCGGAGCGGACGTCGATGCCCTGCTCGACGAGACGCTTGCGCACGAGGAACTGGAAGGTCGCCCAAGCCCCTCGACGTGAGTCGAACATCCGGTAGACCTGCCACTCCGTCAGCATCTCGGCGCGCTCTCGCCGCGCCGCGGCCCAGTCTGCGAACTTCGGCAGCCTTCCGAGCTCCTGCGCCAGCTCGGCCCCCTGCTCGACCGCGCGCTCGAGCTTCTCCTCCCCCACCGCGACGTCGAACCCTGCCTCCCGCAGCGCTCCGGCGAGCGAGCCGAAGGTGTGCCAGTACAGCGACTTCGACGGGATCCGGCCTCGCCGCTCATCGAGGTCGCGCGCGGTGGGCGTCCGGCCGAGCTCGTCGCCGAGACGCCTGAGGACGTCGAGGAGCTCCTCGCGGGTGGCGAAGCGCCGGGGTACGAGCCCGGCTGCTCGCTTGGCGGCGTTCCAGGTTCCGAAGTGCTCGATCACGGTCTGCGGATGGACGTGCGTCTCGGGATCGGCCGCGAACTCCTTCATCGTCGGCGAGCGCCCCAGCCGAGCGGCATGCGAGCGAAGCTCCTCGAGGATCTGCTCGTCGGAGTAGCGCTTGCGGATCGTGCTCTGGAACGAGGCAAGCTCGTCGGGATCGATCCGCGCGATCGCGTCGTACTGGCGCTTCCCGGCCATGCAACAAATGGTAGATCACGTTGCAGGAACGCCAAGTACGGGCGAGTTCCGAGCGCCGGGTACGCTCAGGCGATGTTGCTCGACCTGGAAGTGGCGGCCGCCCGATCGGTCGGCGCGCTCTCGCGCCTGGCACGCCGGGGCGGCGGCACGACCCTTCCCGGGAAGCTCCTGTCGAGCGTCGATCCCGGGGCAGTCGACCGGCTCGCAGCCCGTCTCGAGCGCGGATCGGTGCTCGTTTCCGCGACGAACGGCAAGACGACGACAACGGCGATGATCGCCGAGATCGTCGGCGGTCGGCTCGCCTGGAACCGCTCCGGCGCGAACCTCCTGTCGGGGGTCGCCTCCACCCTCCTCTCGTCCTCCGAAGCCGAGCTCGGCCTCTTCGAGGTAGACGAGGCGGCACTTCCCGAGGTCGCACGGCGGGTGCGGCCGCACGTGGTCGCGCTGGGCAACCTCTTCCGCGACCAGCTCGACCGCTACGGAGAGCTCGAGCACGTCGCCTCCCGGTGGCGAACGGCGGTCGCCGGCCTGCCGGAGGCCCAGCTCGTCGTGAACGCCGACGACCCGCTCCTCGGCGAGCTTGCGCGCGGGCGTGACGGAACCGTCACTTACGGCCTCGACGACCCGCGGCACGCGCGCGAGTCGCTGCAGCACGCCGCGGATTCGAAGTACTGCCTCGTGTGCGGGGCGCCCTACGAGTACGCCGCCGCCTACGTCGGTCATCTCGGCGACTACCGCTGCCCGAACGGTCACGCCGAGCGGCTCCCACTGACGGTCGCGGCCCGGGAAATCGAGCTGCACGGGCTGGACGGCACCGTATTCACTCTCGACACACCTGCAGGCGCCGTGCGTGTCGAGCTGCCGCTCCCGGGGCTCTACAACGTCTACAACGCGACCGCAGCGGGAGCGGTCGCCGGCGCGCTCGGCGTCTCGCCGGAAGGGATCGCCGACGGCCTCACGCGCTTCACCGCCGCTTTCGGCCGGTTCGAGCGGATCGACGCCGGCGACCGAGGGCTGTTGATGCTCCTGATCAAGAACCCTGCAGGGGCGAACGAGGCGGTGCGGACGCTGCTCGACGGTGACCCTCCATCGCTCGCGATGGTGGCGCTGAACGACGGGATCGCCGACGGCCGGGACGTCTCGTGGATCTGGGACGTCGACTTCGAGCCGCTGCTCGCCGGGCTCGAGCGCGTCGTCGTGTCCGGCGGGCGGGCGGCGGAGCTCGCGCTGCGATTCGCCTACGGCGGCCTCGACAGGGACCGGATCGAGGTGGTGCCGGACCTCGAGCAGGCCCTCGACCGCGGCCTCGAGCTTGCCGGCCCCGACGGTGAGCTCGTGGTTCTCCCAACGTACACGGCGATGCTGGCGCTGCGAGGGACCGTGGCCGGGCGCGGGCTCGTGCCCGACTTCTGGGAGTCGAGAGTGTGAAGATCCGGGTCGGCCATCTCTATCCCGAATACCTGAACATCTACGCCGATCGCGGCAACATCGCCGTGCTCGCGGGCAGGGCCGGCGCGCGCGGCCACGAGCTCGAGGTGGTCGGCATCGGCCTGCGCGATCCGATGCCGCCCGGCATCGACCTGTTCTACGTCGGCGGCGGCCAGGATCGCGAGCAGGAGCTCATCGCGCCCGACCTCGCCGCGAGGGCCGAGGCGCTCCGCGAGGCCGCCGAGGGCGGCGCTGTGTTCCTCGCCGTCTGCGGCGGCTACCAGCTCCTCGGCCGGTCCTACCGCGACACGTCCGGGACGGAGCTTCAGGGCGCGGGGCTCCTGCCGTTGCACACGGTCGCCGGCGAGCGCCGGATGATCGGCGACGTGCTCCTCGACTGCGCGTGGGCGGGAGAGACGCTTGCGGGCTTCGAGAACCACGCAGGCCGGACGATCCTCGACCCCGGCGCCGACCCGCTCGGGCGCGTGATCGCCGGGTTCGGGAACGACGGCGTCTCCGGGTTCGAGGGCTGCCGGGCCGGCCGGATCTACGGGACGTACCTCCACGGGCCTCTCTTGCCGCGCAATCCGTGGCTCGCGGACCGGCTGCTCTCGGAGGCGCTCGGAGGGGCCGAGCTCGCCCCGTTGCCTGACGAGCTCGAGCACGAGGCGCAGGCGGTCTCCGCCGGGCGCGCCCGCGACCGCGGCGGCAAGCTCTAGCAACCACGCCTAGGGAATCCAGAGCGAGCCGAGGTACACGGAAGGGTCCCCCGGGCGCCAGCGCTCGACGAATCGCTTCATCGGCGGGTGCACGACGACCTCCTGGAGGTCATCGAGCGAGAACAGCCGAAGGCCGCGGACGGCGGCGTCGTGCGTCTCGACGTCCTCGAGCGAGCGATCGGAGAGGTCGGCCCCGAAGACCACGTGAACGACGTGGCGGTCGCCGGGCTTCCAGGCGGGTGCGATCGACTCGGCGACGGCGATCGGTCCCTCGAAGGCGAGCTGGTCCCATAGCCCGAGCTCCTCGCCGAGCTCGCGGCGGAGCGCCTCGTGAAGCGTCTCGCCGCCCTCCACCCCGCCCCCGGGCAGCAGCCAGTACTCCTTGCCCGGCTTCTCCTGGCGGCAGAGCAGGACCCGATCATGCCAACGGATGAGCGCCGCGACGCGCACGCGGGGGGTCACCGGCATTGGTGTTCAGTGCCTCGACGACCCGAAGCCGCGGACGCCCCGCTCGGAGTCGGGGAGCTCGTCGACCTCGACCAGCTCGACGTGAGGCACCTCGAGCACCACGAGCTGCGCTATTCGCATCCCCGGCTCGATCGTGAACGCCTCCCGAGGGTCGGTATTGAGGAGGTTGATCAGCAGCTCTCCGCGGTAGCCGGAGTCCACGAGCCCGGGCGCGTTGACGATCGAGATCCCGTGCTTCGAGGCGAGCCCCGACCGCGGCTGGACGTAGCCCGCGTAGCCCTCCGGGATCGCGACGGCGATGCCCGTCGGGACGAGCGCGCGCGCTCCCGGGGCGAGAACGACACGCTCGCAGGCCGAGAGGTCGAGTCCCGCGTCGCCGCTGTACGCGCGCGCAGGGAGCACAGCCTCTTCGCGCAGCCGGCGGATCGGCAGCTCGATCAGGCGGTCTCCCGGTGCGCTGCGTCTGCGATCAGGAAGGGTGCATACCGGAGGAGATCGTGGCGCGGCAGTCTCGCGACGATGAGGACGCCGTCCGGCGTGTCCTCTCGCGACTCGATCGGTGCTCCGAGCGCGTAAAGCTCCGAAAGCCGCCCGCCCTCGTCGTAAGGAAGGAGAAGGCGAACCGTCTCGAAGCGCGACGCGAAGCGTTCCGCCACCCTGGCCTTCAGTTCCTCGAGGCCCTCGCCGGTCGCCGCCGACACCTGCGGAGCATCGGGGAAGCGGTTCTCGAGGCGGCGCCGGCCGATCTCGTCGACACGGTCGATCTTGTTCAACACGAGTTGCACGGGAAGCTCGGCGGCGCCGATCTCGTCGAGGACGTCCTCGACGGCGGCGACCATGGTGTCGAGCTGGTCGTCGCGCGCAGATGCGTCTGCGACGTGCAGGACGAGGTCGGCGACGAGGGTCTCCTCCAGGGTCGCCGCGAATCCCTCGACGAGCTGATGGGGCAGCCTTCGGATGAACCCGACCGTGTCGGTGACGAGATAGCGGCGGCCGTCGAACTCGAAGGCCCGCGTGGTCGGATCGAGCGTCTCGAAGAGCCGGTTCTCGACGGACACCTCGGCACCGGTGAGGGCGTTGAGGAGGGTCGACTTGCCCACGTTCGTGTACCCGGCGAGCGCGATCGTGGGCACCTGCGTCCGCCTGCGCTCCTTGCGGCGGGTGTCGCGTTGCCGCTCGAGGCCGGTCAGGCGCTTCTTGAGGACTGAGACGCGGCGCCGCGCGAGCCGGCGGTCGGTCTCGAGCTGCGACTCGCCCGGGCCGCGGGTGCCGACGCCGCCGCCGAGACGCTCGAGGTGCTGCCACATCCCGCGCATCCGCGGCAGGTTGTACTCGAGCTGGGCGAGCTCGACCTGGAGCTTTCCCTCGGCGCTCACGGCGTGCTGGGCGAAGATGTCGAGGATCAGCTGCGTCCGGTCGATGACGCGGGTGCCGAGCTTGTCCTCGAGGTAGCGCTGCTGCGCCGGGTCGAGCTCGTCGTCGACGAGCAGGCTCTCTGCCTCCGCTTCGGCGAAGCGCTGCTCGAGCTCGGCGAGCTTGCCCTTCCCGACGTAGGTTCGCTGCGCCGGGCGGGCGCGGTGCTGGACGATGCGGCCGACCGGGTCGACCCCTGCCGTGCGCGCGAGCTCCTCGATCTCGGCGAGCTCGTCGTCGGGATCCGCTCCCTGCCCCAGGACCGCGAGGACGAACCCGCGCTCAGCCTCCTGGGAACGTGGAATCATCAGCGGCATTATGCCCGCGGATTCCCCCGACCAGGCCCTCGCCGAACGGACGCTCGCGCTGATCGACATCCCGTCCGTCTCCGGGACCGAGGCGCAGATCTACCAGTACGTCAAGGACAACGTCGGGATCCCGCTCGTGCTCGATGACGGCGAGTCCCTCGTCTACGCGACACGAACGGGCAAGCCGCTCGTGCTCCTCTCCGGCCACACGGACACGGTCCCGATCGACGACAACGTGCCCGGCCGCATCGAGGACGGCGTCGTCCACGGCCGCGGCGCGAGCGATATGAAGGGCGGTGTCGCGGTGATGATCGAGCTCGCGGCGTGGGCTGCCGGCGCCGACCTCGCCTACGACCTCGGGCTGCTGTTCTTCCCGCGCGAGGAGATCGGGCCGGACGTGAACCCGCTGCCCGCGGTCTTCGAGGCGACGCCGGTCGTGGATCAGGCGGCACTCGTGATCTGCCTCGAGCCGACGGACAACACCCTCCAGCTCGGCTGCCTGGGCAACATCAGCGCGCGGGTCGTCTTCGAGGGGCGCTCGGCGCACTCGGCCCGGCCGTGGCTCGGCGTGAACGCGATCGCGCTCGCGCTCGAGGGCCTCGCGAACGTGCTGGAGGCCCCGCCGCACGACGTGGACGTCGAAGGGCTCATCTTCCGGGAGGTGGTCACGGTCACGCAGATCTCCGACTGCGGCAATGCCGGCAACGTCGTCCCGGGCAGGGTCGAGGCGACGCTGAACTTCCGCTACGCGCCGAACCGGAGCGCCGGGGACGCCGAAGCGCGCCTGCGCGAGCTCGTGGGGCGGGACGTCGAGATCCTGCAGCACTCCCCGGCGGCGCCGGTGGCGATCTCCTCGCCCGTCGTCGAGCGGCTCCGAGAGATCGGGGATTTCGAGGTGCAGCCCAAGCAGGCGTGGACGAACGTCGCCGACTTCGCCGCGCGTGGCCTCGACGCGATCAACTTCGGCCCCGGCGGCACACGCTTTGCCCACACGCCCGACGAGCAGGTCGCGGTCGCCGATCTCGGCCGCAACTACGAAGCCTTGAAGCAGCTTCTCGGCGCCTGATGGCTCTCTCGCCGCTGCTGGCGGAGCTCGAGCAGTATCCGTTCGCACGCCTCGACGACTGGCGCGCCGAAGCCCGAGGGCGCGGGATCGACGTGATCGACTTCGGTATCGGCGACCCGCGCGAGCCGACGCCCGAGTTCATACGCGAGGCCCTCGCGGCTGCCATCCCCGAGGTCTCGTCCTACCCGCGCGCGGTCGGTCTCCCCGCCTACCGCGAGTCGGTCGCGGGCTGGATCCGGCGCCGGTTCGGCGTCGAGGTCGACCCGGCGGTCGAGGTCGTGCCGACACTCGGCTCCAAGGAGGCGATCTTCTCGTTCGCGCAGGTTGCCGTCGCCCCGGGCAAGCGGATCGTCGCCGTCCCGAGCCTCGCCTACCCCGTGTACGAGCGGGGCGCGCTCTTTGCCGGTGCGGAGGTGGTCACCGTGCCGGTGTCCGAGGAGCGGGGCTGGCTGCCCGACCTCGACGCGTTCGGCGCGTGGGATGAGCTCGCGCTCTTCTGGACCTGCTATCCGAACAACCCGACCGGTGCCACCGCACCGCTCGCGTTCTACGAGGAGCTCGCGGCGCGCGCGCGTGAGCACGACTTCCTCGTGTGCTCGGACGAGGCGTACTCCGAGCTCTGGTTCGGCGCGGAGCCCGCCTCGGCCCTCCAGGTAGCGGACCGGTCGAACATCGTCGTCTTCAACACGCTCTCGAAGCGCTCGTCGATGACGGGAATCAGGTGCGGGTTCGTATGCGCCCCTCGGGACGTCTCCGACGCGCTCAGGGCGTTTCGCCCCTCCGTCGGGACGGCGCCGCAGGAGTTCGTGCAGTGGGCCGGCGTTGCCGCGCTGTCCGATGAGGAGCACGTCCAGGCTGTCCGGGAGGTGTACCGGCGCAAGCGGGAGGCCCTCCTTCCCGTCCTCGAGGCGAAGGGCCTGCGCCTGGCCGGCGGCGATGCGACGTTCTTCCTCTGGCTCGCGGTCGACGGCTCGTCGGAGGCCTTCGCGCGGCGCCTCCTGGACGTGGGGATCCTCGTCGCGCCGGGCAGTTTCTTCGGCCCCGACGGAGAGGGTTGTGTGAGGATGGCGCTCGTGCCGAGGCAGGACGAATGCGAGCGGGCCGCCGAGATCCTCGAGGCGGCGCTGTGACCACCGAGGAGACGATCGCGGCGCTCGACCGCGGCGAGATTCGCGTCGCCGAGCCCGACGGGGACGGCTGGAAGGTCAACGCCGAGGTTCAGGGGGCGATTCTCGACTACTTCCGCTCGCGGAAGATGGAGCCGCGCGAGGTCGGGCCGTTCGAGTACCACGACAAGATCCCGCTCAAGTCCGGATACGAAGAGCTCGGCGTCCGTGTCGTGCCGCCGGCGGTTGCGCGGTACGGGTCGTTTCTCTCCCCCGGCGTGGTACTGATGCCCTCCTACGTCAACATCGGCGCCTGGGTCGGCCCGAACACGATGGTCGACACCTGGGCGACGGTCGGTTCGGGCGCACAGATCGGCGCGAACGTCCACCTCGCGGGCGGCGTCGGCATCGGCGGCGTGCTCGAGCCGCCCGGCGCGCGGCCCGTCATCGTCGAGGACGGCGCGTTCATCGGCTCGCGCAGCATCGTGACCGAGGGCGTCCGGATCGGAAGCGAGGCCGTTCTCGCTCCGAACGTGTCCCTGACAGCGTCGGTTCCGATCATCGACGTCACCGGCCCCGAGCCGGTCGAGCACCGCGGATTCGTGCCGCCCAGAGCCGTCGTCGTCCCGGGCACCCGTCCGAAGGAGTTCCCCGCAGGCACCTACCACCTCGCCTGCGCGCTCGTGATCGGCTATCGCAACGAGTCGACCGACCTGAAGACGTCGCTCAACGACGCCCTGCGCGAGTACGGCGTCGGCGCCTGACTACGCGGCGAGCGCGCCGCCGCCGAGGTTGTGCGTGCTCTGCTCGGCCGCGCGGAACGCGATCCGCTGGGCTTCTGCGAACGTCGTCCCCTTGCCGACGAAGGTGTAGACGCCCGACAGCGTGTTCCCCCGCACCTGGTAGACCGCGACTCCGGTCTGGCTGACCTTCTTCTTCCCGTCCGTCGCCGTGATCTGGAGCTTCACGACGACCGAGTCGGCGGGCAGCTTCGGATCGGTGAGCGGCGCGACCTTGTAGGTCTCGGTGACCGTGCCCGCCCTGAGGACGACGGGCTTCCGTGCGCACGCCTTCGCGACGCTCGCGACCTCTGCCAGGGCCTGGTCGGCGCCTGCTCCCGCGTAGGTCACTACCTCGTTGGACACGGCGACCGACTTCCCCGGACGCGTGTAGCGCACCTGGAGGCGGCCTGTGCGGAGCGTCTCACTCGAGTAGCTCCCCCCGCAGAGGTCGAGCGTCGGCTCGCCGATGAAGCTGTTCCCGAACGGGAAGGTCGTGACCTTGTACCCGGCACCCACCTGCGACGGCTTCAGGACGATCTTCGAGAGGTCGGGCCCGGGAGTGAGACGGAAGGACTGCGCGCTCCTCGCGAAGAGCGGGGCGTACTTCGACCAGTTCTTCGCAGTCGCCACGAAGACGATCACGTACTCGACCTGATCGCGGATGAACAGGTACTCGTCCGTCTTGTTCGGCGAGCCCTTCCGCGCCAGGTGCAGGACGTACGCGGGCCCGGCGGCGAGATTCACCTTCTCGGAGGTGACCGAGCCTCCCTTCCCGAGCGTCTGCTTCAGCGCCTTCACGGTGGCGGAGGCCACGGTGCCGAGCGGCACGCTGCCGACGCGCGCCACCCCGGTGTCCATGTACGCGCTCCCGTTCGAGCCGGGATCGGCGGCGATGAGCTTCAGCGAGCCGTTCTGGCTGGCCGATTGCGCGAACGCCTTGAACGCCGGCACCTGCTCGAGCTTCTTCAGCACCGCCGGCGACGCGCTCGTCACGTTGACCCAGGAGGACGGCAGACCGATCGAGAAGCCACCTGTCGGGACCGCAATCGTCTTCAACTCGGCAGCGCTCGCGCTCGCGCTCACAGCGAGCGCGACCATCACCGCGGCAGCCAGCCTCCGGGGGTGCATCACCCCACGATACTCCTCAGACTCATGGGTTGGCTCGCTCCGCCGGGCCGGTCAGGTGGGCCCACGGGCCTTCGACCCTGACGTGGAGATCGCCGCCCGGGAACCGCACCGTGACGGCGTCCGCTCCGAGCGCCGCGGCGATCGCGATCGCGCTCGTGCCGGACGCGCCGGTCTCTCCCACCCCGCGCTCCCAGACTCGCGCCTCGATCGTGTGCTGGTCGAGCCGGCGGGCGACCTGCACGTTCGTCCGGTTCGGGAAACGCGGATGCGTCTCGAGGAGCGGCCCGATACGGTCGAGATCGGCAGGATCGCCCTCGACGACGGCGTGCGGGTTTCCGACGTCGACCGGCGTGAAGCGGATTCCCTCGACCTCGTCGGCCTCCCCCACCTCGACCGGACCAAGAGTCTGCTCGACGAGGCCGTCTCCGAGCATCCGAGCCTTGACCTCGCGGGCCCCGACCCACACAGTCACCTCGGCTGCGCTCGTGCGCTCGGCGAGCCAGCGCGCCGCGATGCGCGTGCCGTTCCCTGACATCTCGGCGAGGGAGCCGTCCGGGTTCCAGACGGCGATCTGCACCCAGTCGTCGCCACGATCGCGAACCTCGAGGATCCCGTCGGCATCACCGACCTCGTCGCGCACGCGCTCGGCCGTCAGGGGCTCCTCAGCTACGAGGTAGACGTTCCCCTGCGCCTGCCAGCGAGACGATCTCATCGGCGACACCTTCCGGTGGACGGCCTGCGTCGAGAGTAGCGACGACGGGGAGGCGGCGCAGCCACTTCCGCTGGTAGCGGGCGAGCCTCCGTGTTGCCGCGACGATCGCCACCGCGGCCTCGTCGCGTGGGAGCGTCGCGAGCTCCTCCAGACCGAGCACCTTGCGCGCCGTCCCCGAAAGCTCGCCCGACCACGCGCGACGCGCCTCCTCGACCGCACCGTGCTCGATCATCTCCTCGACGCGTGCGTCGATCCGCCTGTCGAGCTCGTCGAGATCGAGGTCGAGGCCGACGAGGAGCGTCGCCCGGCGGAAGCCTTCGCTCCAGAGGCGATCCTCCACAGGGGCGAGAGACGCGCCCGCCTCGGCCAGCTCGAGCGCGCGGATGACGCGGCGCCGGTCGTTCGGGTGGACGCGGGCCGCCGCAGCCGGGTCGCGCTCGTCGAGAAGCTCGTGCGCCCCCTCCGGGCCGAGCTCGTCGTAGAGAGCGCTCCACCGTTCGCGCACACCGGGTGCGGGCGCCGGCGGAAGCCCGAGCTCGGCAAGGGCGGCCCTCAGGTACAGGCCGGTCCCGCCCGCGACAACCGGCGTCCGTCCGCCCGAAAGGATGTCGTCGATCGCGGCGTGCGCGAGCGCCTGGTACTCGCCGACCGAAACCTCGCGGTCGAGCGGGACGACGCCGACGAGGCGCGCCGGATATGGCGGCGCCGCCGTGATCACCGGAATGCCTGCGTACAGGGCTGCCGAGTCCGCCGAGACGACCTCTCCCCCCAGACGCTCGGCCAGCTCCCGCGCGACAGCAGTCTTCCCCGACGCCGTCGGCCCGAAGAGCGCGATGACGCGCTCCATTACACAGCGGCTGGCTTGAAGGCGTGCTCGAGATCGCCGGGCTGCCTCTCGGTCACGATGTGCATGTCCTCGTCCGGGTGCGCCGCTCGCCACCCGCGGAACCAGTCGACCGCGAGTGGGATGCCGTTTCCGAGCGGCGTCGCGGGCTGCCAGCCGAGGAGCTCGTGGGCCTTCCGGATGTCGGCAACGTACCGCGTCACCTCGCCGACGAGCGACCGTTCCTTCGTGATCTGAGGCGTCACGCCGAGCTCCGCCGCGATCAGCTTCGGCAGCCCGGACGAGCGTGTTGCCCTGGCCGTAGGCGAGGTTGATCGTCTCGTTCTCGACTCGGGCGGCAGCGAGCCGCTCGACACCGCGCGTGATCCCGTCGATGCAGTCATCGATGAACGTGAAGTCGAGTACCTTGTCGTCGCCGCCGTAGACGGTGATCGGCTCGCCCCGTCCGAGTTGATGGATGAAGAGGGGAATCACCCGCTCCATCCGCCGCAAGTCGTTGTCGTATCTCCCGTAGACGTTGGAGAACCTGAAGACGAGGTAGCGGAGGTCGTAGCACTTGGCGTACGAGTAGATGAACGCCTCGGACGAGATCTTCGAAGCCGAGTACGGGCTCTCCGTGAACGCGAAGTCCGCCGTGTCCTCCCCGTAGCCCTCGAACCGGTGGACGTCGCCGTACACCTCCCGGGTCGAGGAAAAGACGAGCGGCAGCTTCAGCGCCCGGCAGTACTCGAGGACGTTGAAGGTCATCATCGTGTTCTCGAGCGCGCGCTGGGGCTGCTTGACGAGCTGGTGCACCTTCGCATGGGCCGCGAGATGGACGACGAGGTCGACCTCGGGCCATTCGACTCCGTTCATCCCACCCGTGAACGGGGCGTAGACGCCGCCTGCGAGGTCCTGGAGCAGCGTGTCGAACTCACGCGTCCAGGTGTTCGGTCGCTTGTCGACGCCGAAGACCCAGTGTCCGTCGCGCAGCAGGCGCAGGGCGAGGTTCGTCCCGATCTGACCGGACGAGCCGGTGATGAGGATCCGCATCGCCATCGACTAACCCTGCCAGACCGCCACGAGAGCCGCCTCGGTGCCGCGGAGGGTGGTCGAGGTGGCCTGATCGATGCGGACGTCCACGAGCTCGCCGGGGACTGCGGTGCCGGTGAAGTTCACGGTCGTGTTGCGCCGGGTTCGTCCGCGCAGAAGGCTCTCGTCGGTGCGCGACGGCCCCTCGACGAGCACCTGCTCGACCCGCCCGATGCGTTCGGAGTTCCGCTCGGCCGCAACTCGCTGCGTCAGCTCGACGAGCCGTTCCATGCGCTCGATCTTCAGCTCGTGGGGCACCTGTCCTTCCATCGCGGCAGCCTCGGTGCCCTGCCGCGGGGAGTAGACGAACGTGAAGGCGCTGTCGAAGCCGACCTCCTCCACCACCTCCAGCGTCTCCTCGAACTCGCGGTCGGTCTCTCCGGGGAAGCCGACGATGATGTCGGTGCCGAACGCGAGGTCGGGGATCGTGGCGCGGAGCTTCTCGGCGAGCTGGACGTAACGCTCCCGGGTGTACGTGCGCCGCATCGCCTTGAGGACGCGTGAGGATCCGGACTGGAGCGGCAGATGGACGTGCTCGCAGACGCTGTTGCACTCGGCCACGGCGGAGATCACCGGGTCGCGGAAGTCCTTGGGATGCGGGCTCGTGAAGCGGATCCGCTCGATCCCGGCGACGGCGTCGCAGCCGCGAAGTAGCTCGCCGAACTCGGTTCGGACTTCGGGCGCGAGGTCGCGGCCCCACGAGTTGACGTTCTGGCCGAGCAGCGTGACCTCTTTGACGCCTTCGCCGGCGAGGCGCGTCACCTCTGCCACGATCTCGCCGGGGCGGCGGCTCTGCTCGCGCCCACGGACGGCAGGGACGATGCAGTAGGCGCACGTCGAGTTGCAGCCCATCGACACCTGCACCCACGCCTGGAACGGCCGCTCGCGGTGCATCGGGAGCGTCGCGGCGAAGGCCCGGTCGTCGAGCCCGAAGCGTCCTCGTGCCACCGCTTCCCCGCCTGCGCCGAGCCAGTCGCCGAGATGCGCGATCGAGCCCGGCCCGAACGCGACGTCGACGTCGGGATACAGCTCGAAGATCCGGTCGCGCTGGGCCTCCGCGTAGCAGCCGCCCACGGCGATCACGCGATCAGGGTCGCGCCGCTTTCGCGCCGCCGCCTCGCCGAGGTACGCGGCGAGCTTGGTGTCGGGCTTCTCACGGATCGTGCAGGTGTTGAAGACGACCACATCGGCATCCGCCGGCGTCGGCGCCTCGCCGAGCCCGAGCTCCTCGAGCATGCCCTTGATCCGCTCCGAGTCGTGGGCGTTCATCTGGCAGCCGAACGTGGTGACGTGGTAGCGCCGCATCTCGGCACAGGCTAGCTTCCGCCGGAGCGTGGAAGCTCCGATTCAGCCGCTGCGCCGGCAGCGCGCGCGCCTGGTCGTGGTCGGGGCGCTGATCGCGTACTTCGCACTGCTCGAGGTGCTGGGCGGTCACTCGCGCTGGGGGCGGCTCGGCGTGCCGCCGTCGTCGGCCACGTTCTTCGACCTTCGCAGCCTGATCTCGGCCTGGGAGTGCACCCGTCGCGGTCTTGCCGTCCTGCCGGTCGACTCGTGCGATCCGTACGGGCGTCCCGCGAATTTCCCGCGGCTCTGGCTCGTGGCGTCTCCACTTGGGCTCGGCCAGGGGAGCGCCGTCGCACTGGGAATCGCCCTCGCGGTGGTGTTCCTCGTCGCGGCCGTGCTCGTGGTGCCGGCCGACGCCGGCGTCGGCACCGGGCTCGGTTACGTGGCTGCGCTCTGCTCGCCCGCGGTCATGCTCGGCGTCGAGCGCGGAAACCCGGACCTGGCGCTCTTCCCGCTCGTGCTCGCAGCCGTTGTCGTCACGACGAGGACACTGGGCCGCCAGATCGTCACGGGGGCGCTCCTCGTGCTTGCTTCGTTCCTGAAGCTCTTTCCCGTTCTCGCCGTCGGTTTCCTCGTCCGGCGTGCGACCCGCGCGAGCCTGACCGTCGCGGTCGTCGTCGTCGCGACCTTCCTCGTCTACGTCGCGGCCACGTTCCACCAGCTCCACGAGGAGCTCAAAGCCGTCCCGGAGAGCGATTTCACGAGCTACGGCGTGAGGCGGATGACCAAGTGGTTCGCGAGCGTGGCCCAGCGGGTCACCGGGGGCTACGCCTGGTACCGGCCTTGGGACATCGTTCTTCTCGTGATCGCGGTCGCCGCAGCCTGGCTCGTGAGCCGCCTGCTTCGCCCGCACCTCGCGACACCCCCCGCCTATTTGGGCGAGATCAGGGATCTCGATCTGTTCTGGGCGGGTGCCTGCGTCTACGTCGGCTCGTACGCCGTCTTCCTCAGCTTCGACTACCGTCTGATCTTCCTGCTGCTCACGGTGCCACAGCTCCTGCGCTGGACGAGAGCCCGTTACGGGACCGCCTACGTGACGGTCGCGGCTCTCCTGGTGGCGATGTGGCTCGATGTGTGGACTCGGATGCCGGGAGTCGGCCGCGTGCTCACGTGGTGGGCACGCACCACCGCCGTCGGCACGGCTCCGCCGCTCACCGTCGCCGTCATCGCGCAGTACGTGCTGTTCGTCACCCTCGTCGCATGGCTGCTTGCGACGTTCCCTAGGGGACTGAGGGACGTGGTCCGGCGATGAGAACGGTTCTCTGCGCCGCCGTCGCGGTCGCTCTCGCCGCCGCCACCGCGGCGACGGCGGGCGAGCAGCACTTCTTCTTCGCTCCAGGCGTGACGACGAGCTGCGAGCTCGACCTCGCGATGCCGAAGATCGGCACAGACGCCTACTGCCAGACCTACCCGCACACCGAGAGCGTCGTCCTCCACGCCAACGGGAAGGTGACGATCTGCCATGGAGTGAAGTGCATCGGGAACCCACCCGACGGCGTGCCCACGCTCGCCTATGGAGCCTGGCTCGACAACGGGCCGATCCGTTGTACCTCGTTGAAAGCCGGGGTCAAGTGCGTGGTGCGTAAGACCGGGCGCGGCTTCCTGATCAGCCCGACGGCGATCAAGCGCCTTCCCTAGCAGCTCTCGCGCTGAAAGCCGGGCGGCATCTCCGCGGGCTCCCCTTCGGGAACGCTCAGGCGCTCGATGTCTTCGGCTCGGCCGGGGTGGGTCGCAAGGAGGGCGTCGGCATGGCCCCCTTCGAAGCACTCAGCGGTGAAGCCCGGCGCCATCGTCACCCCGAAGAACGACCATGCGCCGCCCGGGTCGACCTCGCCCGCCTGCCACGAGCCGGCCGGGACGACGTGCTGGGCTGGGTAGCCGTCCGGAGGGTGGCCGAGGATCACGTCCTCGTCAGTTCCGTCGGGGTGAAGCAGGATGAGCCTCAGCGGGTCGCCGCTGTAGAAGTGCCAGACCTCGTCGAACGTGAGTCGGTGGAACAGAGAGCGGCTCGGCGGCTCGACGCAGAACAGTCCGACGCCCGCGGTGCCCACGGGGCCGTCGCCGTGGCGTGATTCGCTGCGATAGGTCTGCGCGAAATAGGTGAGCTCGACCGGCAGCGGCGCCATGGCGAAGCGATCGATCAGCTCTCTGGCAGCGGGGTCGATGGACCTGAAGCTATCGCAGCCACCCGGTAGGGTCAGGCCGCCATGGCCACCCCCATCCCGTCCGTGGGCTCGCTCCTCGATCTGACCGGGCAGGTCGCGATCGTCACCGGCGCGAGTGGGAACATCGGAGCCGGCATCGCCGCGCGGCTTCACGAGGCGGGCGCCTCCGTCGTCGCCCACGGGCGGCAGGCGCCTCGCGACCTCGGCGAGCGTTCGACCGTCGTCGTCGGCGACGTGGAGCGTGACGCCCGCGCGATCTGCGGCTATGCGATCGAGGCGTTCGGACGGCTCGACATCGTCGTCAACAACGCAGGCATGCAGCCCGTCGCGCCGCTCGAGGCCATCGGGAAAGAAGATGTCGTCGAGATGCTGCGTGTGAACGTTGGGGGCGTCGCGGCGATGACGCGAGAGGCCGCGGCGCTGATGCCCTCGGGCGGGGCGATCGTCAACATCAGCTCGATCGAGGGCCTGCAGCCGGCGTTCCACCACAGCCACTACGGCGCCTCGAAGGCGGCGGTGATCCTGCACACTCGCGCCGCCGCGCTCGAGCTCGGACCGAACGGGATCCGGGCGAACTGCGTCTCGCCCGGGCTGATCGAGGCGCCGGGGATCGAGCAGGCCTGGCCGGAGGGCGTCGCGCGCTGGCACGCGGCCGCCCCGCTCCACCGCCTCGGGACGCCGGCGGACGTGGCCGACGCCGTGCTGTTCCTCGTCTCGCCCGCGGCGCGATGGATCTCGGGCGCGAACCTCGTCGTCGACGGCGGCGTCCTCGCTCACAACACCTGGTAGGCGACAAGTGCGAAGCCGAGCGCCTCACCGTGCCGGGCGGCAAGAAGCCGACGGGAGCGCATGGCATCGGCCCGTGACCGCACGAGCTCGATGCCGGGCTCGTCCGGGTTCGTGGCGGCGTACGTCTCGAGGTTGAGCACGTACGACCACTCGTAGCGGCGCCAGTCCTCGTCGGTCGCAGTCGCGAGGTAGACGGGTCGAAGGCCGTGGCCGTCGCCCGCTGCCAGCAGCCCCGGGAGGTCGGAGAGCTCGTCCTCGGCGGCCCCGAGAGAGTCCAGCTCTTCCTGAAGCGGCGGGCGAGTCCAGTAGCCCTCGCCCAGCACCAGATGGCCGCCGGGGCGCACGAGCTGGGTGAGGCGCTCGAAGGTCGGGGCGAGCCCGCCGAGCGCGTGGCTCGACCCGACGCAGGCGGCAACCGCGAAGCTCTCCGCGGGCGCGACCAGGCCGGCCCCGTCGCGCACCTCGAACAGCATCTCGGTGCCGGGCACCCGGGTTGCCGCCTCGTAGCGGGCCCGGCCGATCTGCTCCGCGCTCGAGTCGACGCCGAAGCCGTGCGCGCCGCTCGCCTCGGCGATTCTGATCAGTAGCTCGCCTCGCCCGCAGCCGACGTCGAGCGTTGCGTCACCGGCCCGAAGCGGGAGCAGGTCGATGAGTGCATCGACGGCGTTGCCCGAGATCGGGTTGTGGAACGGCATCTCGCCGTGCCCGATCGCGCTCGCCCGAGGTCTGTCGATCACTCGGTTTCCATCACCGCCTCGACGGCGTCGGCGGAGAAGCCCTTCGCGGCGAGTCGGCGGGCCGCCTTGGGGTCGGCGCCGACGCGACCCACGAGCGCCGCGGCACGGCCGATCTCTGGCTCGATCGTCGCGAGGGCGGCCTCGACTGCGGAGGAATCGACGCCGCGCTGCTCGAGATCCCAGCGGATCGCCTCATCGCCGTAGCCTCGCCCCGCCATCCCCCTGGCGCGAGACGACGCGAACCGCGCGTCGTCGACGTAACCGAGGGACCGCATCGCCTCGACGGCCTCGTGGGTTCGCGCCTCGTCGATGCCCCGCCGCTCGAGATGAGCTGTGAGCTCGGCAGCGGAGCGGTCGCGACGCGAGAGCGCACGCGCCGCCGCGTCGGTTGCCGTGACGCGACGGAGGGCCCGCCGGAGCTCGCGGGCTCGCTCGCGGTCGAGGGCACATCCGACTCTCAGCCCGGCCGCGACGACGGCGGCCGCCGGCACGGTCCGCCAGGGTTCTCCGTCGAGCTCGACCCGCACGCGGTCACGACGCTCCGAGCGAAGCGCCGTGACGATGTGCATCGTTCCTCGATCCGCGCCTACGCCGCCGCCGCGGCGCCGTTGGCCTCGATCTCGACCTCGACCTCCACGGGCACCACCTCCGCCGAGAGCGGGGCTTCGTCGGGGCCCGTCAGCCGTGCGGACACGATCTGCCCGGCCGGGATCTGCGCCTGGATCGCCTGCAGGATCCCCTGGACGACGTCGGGGTGCTCCTTGAGGAACGCCGACGCATTCTGGCGCCCCTGGCCGAGCCGCTCGTCGCCGAAGCTGAAGTACGAGCCCGACTTCGCGACGATCTTGCGCTCGATGCCCGCGTCGAGGACTGTGCCCTCCCACGGGATTCCCTCGCCGTAGATGATGTCGAACTCGGCCTGCTTGAAGGGCGGGGACACCTTGTTCTTCGCCACCTTGACGCGGACGCGGTTGCCGATCGCCTCGACGCCGTCCTTGAGCGTCTCGATGCGGCGGATGTCGAGGCGCACCGAGGCGTAGAACTTGAGCGCCCGGCCTCCCGGCGTGGTCTCGGGGTTGCCGAACATCACGCCGATCTTCTCGCGCAGCTGGTTGGTGAAGATGCAGATCGTCTCGGTGCGGCTGAGCGTGCCGGTGAGCTTTCGGAGCGCCTGCGACATCAGCCGAGCCTGGAGGCCGACGTGCGAGTCGCCCATCTCGCCCTCGATCTCGGCCTTGGGCGTCAGCGCGGCGACCGAGTCGATCGCGATCACCGACACCGCGCCCGAGCGGACGAGGAGCTCGGTGATCTCGAGCGCCTGCTCGCCGGTGTCGGGCTGGGAGACGAGCAGCTCGTCGATGTTGACGCCGATCCGCTTGGCGTAGACGGGGTCCATCGCGTGCTCGGCGTCGATGAAGGCGCAGATGCCGCCGCGGCGCTGCGCCTCGGCGATCACGTGGTAGACGAGCGTCGTCTTTCCCGACGACTCGGGGCCGAAGATCTCGACGACGCGGCCGCGCGGCAGCCCGCCGATCCCGAGGGCGAGATCGAGGGCGAGCGAGCCGGTCGAGATCGCCCCGACCGAGACCTGGGCCTGGTCGCTCATCCTCATCACGGCGCCCTTGCCGAAGTTCCGCTCGATCTGCCCGAGTGCGGTGTCCAGAGCTTGCTCGCGATCCACGTGCATCAACCTCCTAGCGGTACGGTCTCGAAGACCTCGTACTGCGCCCCGTCCCGGCGCAGCCGAGAAATGAAAACAGCGGCATCGGACGGCATGACCTCACCGAGCTCGGGGAGCGGCGGGCGCAGGCGCGGCCGCTCGCGGAAGCGCAGCACGGTGAGGTGCGCGAACCAGGGCCGCGCCTCGCGCCGGTAGAGCCCGAGGCCCTCGAGCGCCTCACCGAGACGGCCGGCGAGAGCGGCGCCACGACCGTCCTCGTCCTCGAAGGTGAGCATCCCCACGCTCCGCGTCTCGCGATAGCTGCGCAGCCGGAAGCGAAGGCAGCCGGCGTCGCCTGCGGCGGATCGGAGCGACGCGGCAATGGCAGGGGCGTCGGCGGCCGCCTGCGACCCGAGGAATGCCAGCGTGAGGTGGAGGTTGCCGGGAGGCACGATCCGCCCGCCCCGCAGCTCATGCTCCTGCCAGGACGCGACCGAGCCGACGACGTCGTCGCCGAGGCGCAGCGCACAGAAGAGGCGAAGGCGTTCACTTCCGTCCACGCTAGCCGGTCAGGTGTGACATGTCCTTCACGATTTGGTGACGAGCGAGCGCACGAGGTGGAGCGCCGCGACGGTCGCTCGTGCCCGAACGGTCTCGCGATCCCCGGTCACGACGAAGTCACGGGCGCGCGCCCCCTCCGGCCCCGCGGCGCACAGGTACACGAGGCCGACCGGTTTCTCCGGCGTCCCGCCACCCGGCCCGGCGATCCCTGTCACCGAGACGGCGACGTCCGCGCCGAGCCGCTCTCGCGCGCCGCGCGCCATCGCGGCGGCCGTCTCTGCCGACACCGCGCCGTGCGTAGCGAGAACCTCGGGCGGGACGCCGAGCTCGGCCTCCTTGACCTCGTTCGCGTAGGCGACGATCGCTCCGAGGAAGACGGCTGAAGACCCGGGTACCGAGGTCAGCCGCGCCGCCACCAGCCCGCCGGTGCAGGACTCCGCCGCGACGAGGGTGAGGCCGCGCTCCCGGCAGAGGTCGAGCACGACCTCCTCGATCGGCGTCTCCTCGGTCGCGTAGAGGTACTCCGCGATCGGCTCGACGAAGCGACGCTCGAGCTCGACGGCCCGCTCGACGGCGCCGGGCGCCGAGTAGAGATCGACGTGGATCTCGGAGTCCCGGGCGCAGATCGTGACCTCGACGCCGTCGCCGTCCCCTCCGGCGGACTCGAGAGCGCCCGCTACGGCCGACTCGGACACGCCGTAGAAGCGCAGCACCCTGTGCTCGGGAACCTCGGCCCGTCCCAACAGGGCCTGAAGCGGCGGCGTCTCGAGGGCGTCGGCCCAGAGCGGCTGGAGCTCGCTCGGCGGCCCCGGCAGCACGACCACGACGCAATCCCCCACCTCGAGCACGAGCGCCGGGGCGGTGCCGAGCAGCCCGACGACCAGCGCGCCGTCGGGAATGCTCGCCTGCTTGCGCACGCCACCCGCGAACTCGGCATACGGCCGCTTCAGCCGCTCTGCCACGGCGCGCGACCGTGCCTCGATCGCCGCCTCCAGCCCCTCATCGACCCGAAGCGCGCGCCCGGCCGCGAGCGCGAGCAGCTCGACCGTGCGATCGTCGTGGGTCGGGCCGAGCCCACCCGAGGTCACGAGCACGTCGCGGCGGAGACCCTCCCGCAACGCGACTTCGAGCTCGTCGGGAACGTCTCCGACCACGCGCAGCTTCGGCCGGCTCGACTCCCAGCTCGAGCAACGACCGCGCAAGGAACGGGCCGTTCAGATCCGTCCGGTCGCCGCGGACGAGCTCCGACCCGGTGACGACGATCGCCGCGCGCAGAGCTGTCTATGCTCCGTGAACGCCGCTCGAGTTCACGGTGAAGGCGACCGGCTTGTAACCGCCGACCTCGATCCGCTTGCCCGCGACCGTGATGCGCAGGTTCTCGGGGGAGCTGACGCTGACCCAGAAGTTCTTGCCGGCGAACGGCTCGACGCTCCCCTTCGAGACCGTCCCCTGGAACAGCAGGCGCCCGGTCGCGTCACCGCGGTGGACGGTCACGTATGAGGGCCCGGCGATCGCGGCGATCTCGAGGTAGGCGTGCGGCGGCGGGATCGTGGTCTTCTTGTGGCTCTGCGTGCGATGGCTGACCTTCGGCGCCTTCGACCCGGACCCGGAGGTCTGCCACGCGCTCGTGACGACGAGCGTGACGATCGCGACCACGGCGACTGCGACGAGGACGATGCCGGTCTCGAGCCGGCGCGTGCGCCGCTCGGGCCGCACCGAAGAGCGGCGCACGCGCGCGTCGTGGTCGTCGCCGGTGGCGAAGCGCGAGTTGAACTCGTCGACGTACAGCTGGCCGTCGAGGCCGAGGTAGTCGGCGTAGGTGCGCAGGAACCCCTTGACGTAGGTCTGGGACGGGAGCTGCTCGAAGCGCTCGTCCTCGAGGGCCCGAAGGTAGCGGGCGCGGATCTTCGTGGCCTGCTCGGCCTGGTTGAAGTCGATCGAGCGGCGCGTGCGCGCCTCCCGGAGGCTGTTCCCGATCTCGAACACCCCGGAATGATCGCACAGACGCGCGGGCTACCCAGACGCGCGAAGCACCGAGTAGAACGCGAGCGCGAGGGCGCCGACGAGCGAGAGGTAGAGGCCCGACCACACCAGGAACCGGCCGAATCGGACGGTTCTCTCGCCGGAGCGGTAGACGCTGCGATCCATCCGGAACCGGGCGCGCCGGGCCGCGGAGATCCCGATCACGGCGAGCACGAACGCCGATGGAACCGCTACGACGAGCGCCGGGAGGAGGTCGACGGACGGGATGAAGAGCGCGGCCGCGACACCCACCGGGATCGCCAGCACCGCGAGCAACCCGAAGACGATCGCGACGATCCGCGCCGGGTTACTGCTTCTCATAGGGGCGGCCGTCGGCCGCAGGTGGCACCGACCGGCCGATCACGCCGGCGACCGCGACGAGGGTCAGGATGTACGGGAGCGTCTGGAAGAGGGCGCCGGAGCGCAGGAGCGACGAGGACGAGTCGACGTACGCCGACGGGATGCTGAAGGCGAGCGCGGTCGAGAAGCCGAACAGGCACGCGGCACCGAACGCGCCGAAGGGGCGCCACTTGCCGAAGATCAGGGCCGCAAGGGCGATGAACCCGCGGCCTCCGGTCATGTTCTCGTTGAACGAGTGCGTGAAGCCGATCGAGAGGTACGCCCCGCCCATCGCGGCCAGGATGCCCGACACGGTCACGCAGATGTAGCGGGTCAGGTAGACGTCGATCCCGACCGTGTCCGCCGCACGTGGGTGCTCGCCGACGGCCCGGATCCGCAGCCCGACCGACGTCTTGAACACGAGCCAGTAGAGGAAGAACATCAGCGCGAACACGAGCCAGATCATCAGGTTCAGCTGCCCGAACACCTGCTCCAGGAAGGTGCCGATCCAGGGGACGTGCTCCAGGAACGAGAGGTGCACGTCCGGGATCGACTCGGTGCTCGAGAGGTCGGGGGTGCCCGAGGGGCCGTAGATCTGGATGAAGAGGTAGCCCGTGATGCCGACGGCGAGGAAGTTCACCGCGGTCCCGCCGACGATCTGGTCGGCGCGGAGATGGATGGCGAAGACCCCGTAGATGAACGCCGTGAGGCCGCCCACCCCCATCGCGATCAGCAGTCCGAGCACCCACGACCCGGTCGTCACCGAGCCCCAGATCCCGAAGAACGCACCCATCAGCATCATCCCTTCGAGCGCGATGTTCACGACGCCGCTCCGCTCCGACATGAGCCCGCCGAGGGCGCCGTAGGTCAGCGGCGTGGCGTAGATGAGGGTCGCGCCGAGGAGCGTGCCCCACGTGAAGACGGCGTGGAGGTGCGGGACGCTCGACTGGATCGCGAGGAGCCCGAGCGAGATCCCGAAGATCCCCGCGGCGACGGCCCCCCATCCCGGGCGCTTGACGTCGCGCGCGACCGCCCAGATTCCGCACGCGATCGCGAGGATCCCGAGGAGGAGCGTCCAGGTGATGCTCCTCGCGTGCACCGGCGGCAGCGCCAGGTAGCCGGCGACGACGCCGAGGATGATCCCGACGATCGCGACGTGACGTGCGCTCGCAAGTTCTGCGAGCCGGTTCGTCCGCGCAGGCGTGATCGGCGCTGCCGTCATCCGGCTCCCAGCATCCGCTTGATCGGGACCTTCTTCCGCGCGCGCCAGATCGAGAGGACGAGCAGGTCGGCGCCGACGAACAGGACGACGAGGCCCTGGATGATCAGCGTGAGGTTGCCGGCGAGCTGCGGGTCGAAGACGCTCGGGTCGAGCTGGCGGCTCGAGGTGCCGACGGTGAGGGCGCCGAACAGGAGCGCCGAGAAGAACACGCCGACGGCGCTGTTGCGTCCGAGCAGTGCGACCGCGATCCCGAGGAAGCCGACGTTCGAGACGAGGATGTCCGGCGTCGCGATGTTGAACTCCCAGCCCAGCACGTCGACCGCCCCGGCGAGCCCGGCGAACGCGCCGGAGATCGCCATGGCGAGGAAGTAGTTCCTCTTGACGTTGATCCCGCTGTAGCGCGCCGCCTCGGGGTTGAAGCCGACCGCGCGGACCTCGAACCCGAGCGTCGTGCGATTGAGGATCGCCCAGAAGACGAACAGGGCCGCGATCGCGATGAAGAAGCCGATATGGAGGCCCTGAAGCTGGGGGTCGCCCCAGAAGACCGGGAGGTGGACGTTGCTCACGATGTCCTTCGAGATCGGGCTGAACTCCGAGCTGACGAACGGGCCCTGGAGCCCGAAGAAGTACGTCCCGATCCAGATCGCGATCCAGTTCAGCATGATCGTCGAGATCACCTCGTGGGCCCCGGTCGTGGCTTTGAGGAACCCGGCGATGCCGCCCCAGACGGCGCCTGCGAGGATCGCCGCGCCGATGCAGAGGACGATGTGCGCGGCGCCCGGGATGCCCGCCCAGTAGGTGCCGAAGATCAGGGCCGCATACGAGCCGGCGAAGTACTGGCCCTGCCCGCCGATGTTGAACATCCCGCAGCGGAATGCGAACGCGACCGCGAGGCCGCACAGGATCAGCGGCGTCGTGATCAGGAGGGTCTGCTGGAAGTTCGATGCCTCGGCCGACCGGTTCCCGTAGCCGGGGATGAGCCACGTGATCCCGGTGCCGTTGAAGATCGCCCGGTAGGTGCTGAGCGGGTTGTGCCCGGTCGCGAGGACGACGAGGCCGCCGACGAAGAACGCGAGAGCTGTCGTGATGATCGAGACGACAAGGCCCTGCGTGTTGAAACGCCTCCGCCCCTCACCGGCCGCCTGCTGGACGACCGGTGGCCTCGGCTCGGTAGGCGGGGGGACGGCCGCTTCGGTCATGCAACGGCGCCTTCCTGCGTCACGCCCGTCATCGCGAGCCCGAGGGTGTTCTCGGGGACGTCGGGCGTGAACTCGGCGACGATCTCACCCTCGAACATGACGAGGATCCGGTCGGAAAGGGCGTAGATCTCCTCGAGCTCGAGCGAGATGAGCAGCACCGCGCGGCCCTCGTCGCGCTCCTGGATCAGCCTGCGGTGGACGAACTCGATCGCCCCGACGTCGAGCCCGCGCGTCGGTTGCGCCGCGATCAGCACGCGTGGGTCACGATCGATCTCGCGGGCCAGGACGACCTTCTGCTGGTTGCCGCCCGAGAGGGCCCGCGCCGGTGTCGAGGGGCCGCCGCCGCGGACGTCGAACTCGGGGAGCAGGCGGGCCGCGCGCGCCAGCAGGCGCTTCGGGAACAGCCACCCCAGCTTGGAGTCCGGCTCGTGGCGGTAGTCGTGGAGGCTGAGGTTCTCCGCGAGCGAGAAGTCGAGGACGAGCCCGCGAGTCTGGCGATCCTCCGGGATGTGCCCGACGCCCGCCTCGTCGACCATCTCCTTCGGGGTCGCGTGCTTGAACTCGCGCCCTCCGACGAGGATCCGCCCGGTCTCCGGATGGCGGAGACCGGTGAGGGCGTCGATCAGCTCGCTCTGCCCGTTGTTGTCGACGCCTGCGATCCCGACGACCTCACCGGCGCGCACCTCGAACGAGATCCCACGGACCTTCTCGATCCCGCGGTCGTCGACGACGCGAAGGTCGTCGACCTCGAGGAGGGTCTCGCCCACCGTCGTCGGCGGCTTCTCGACCCGGAACACGACCTCGCGGCCGACCATGAGCTGCGCGAGCCCGGCCTCGGTCGCCCCCTCGCGCGGCACGGTGTCGATCTTCTTGCCGCGGCGCAGGACGCTGATCCGGTCGGCGATCTCGAGCACCTCGTTGAGCTTGTGCGTGATGAAGATGATCGACTTGCCCTCGGCCTTGAGGTTGCGGAGGATTCCGAAGAGCTCGAGCGCCTCCTGCGGCGTCAGTACGGCCGTCGGCTCGTCGAGGATGAGGACGTCCGCGTTCCGGTAGAGGGCCTTGAGGATCTCCACGCGCTGCTGCTGGCCGACGGTGATGTCGGAGATCAGCGCATCCGGGTCGATCTCGAACTTGAACTGGGACGCGAGCTCCCGTACGCGGGCGCGGGCTGCCGGGTAGTCGAGCACGATGCCGGCGTGTGTCGGCTCGTCGGCCAGGACGATGTTCTCGGCCACGGTCATGACCGGGATGAGCATGAAGTGCTGGTGCACCATCCCGATCCCGCGGTCGATCGCGTCCTTCGACGACTTCAGCACGACCTGCCGGCCGTCGAGAAGGATCTGGCCCTCGTCTGGCCGGTAGAGGCCGTAGAGGACGTTCATGAGCGTGGACTTGCCCGCGCCGTTCTCGCCGAGGAGCGCGTGGACCTCGCCGCGCCTCAGGTCGAGGTCGATGTGGTCGTTCGCGACGATTCCGGGGAAGCGCTTCGTGATGCCACGGAGCTCCAGAACGGGCGGCGCTTCCATGCGTGGCGATTCTATGCGGCACATCTGATGGGGGCGGGCAGAGCGCCCACCCCCATCAGCAGTCCTGCTAGCAGTTCGGGTTCGGCGAGCACTTCACCGGCGGCTTGATCACGCCGTGTGCCACCGCGAGCTGGATGACCTTGGTCTTGGCCCTGATCGAGGCCGGGACGGCCTTGTTGATCTTGCCGAGGCCGACACCGCCGTTGGCGGCGTTGAAGAGCAGGTTGTTCGCGCTCGCGAACTTGCCCTTCATCAGGTTGGCGATCGCCGTGTAGACGGCGACGTCGACCTTCTTCTGGGCGCTCGTGAGTACTCGCTCGTTCACGTAGGACTGGTCGGCGTCGACGCCGATGCCCCACGCGCTCTTCTCCTTCGCCGCGTCGAGGGCGCCGAGGCCGCAGCCGCCGGCAACCTGGAACACGACGTCAGAGCCCTTCGAGATCTGGTCGAGCGCGATGTTCTTGCACTTGTCCTGAGCCACGAAGTCCTGCGAGTAGCCGTTCAGCACCTGGATGCTCGGCACGGCCTTCTTGGCGCCGGCCTGGTAGCCCGCGATGTAGCGCACGACCGCCGGGACTGGGATGCCGCCCACGGAGCTCACCGTGGTGTGATGGTCGTTCTGCGCCATCAGCGCCGCGATGTAGCCGGCCTCGTAGCCGACCTCGTTCTCCGCGAAGATGAGTCCCTCGAAGTTCGACGTGATGCCGCCCTTGAAGTCGGTCTTGGCGTTCATGTCGACGCCTGCCCACTTCGTGCTGGGGTACTTCTTCGCCATCGTCTGGATATCGCCCTCCATGAGGAAGCCGACGCCGATGATCAGGTTGGCCTTGTACTTGCTCACGCACGTCGAGAAGTTCGGGATGTAGTCGTTCGGGCTCTTCGACTGCAGCACGTACGTCGTCGCGTGCAGCTTCGCGTGGGCCGCAAGCAGACCGACATAGGCGAGGTGGTTGAACCCACGGTCGTTCAGACCGCCGATGTCCGTCACGAGACACGCGACGAACGGTGTCGCAGACTGCTTGCTCGACTTGGCGGCGCCGACCCCCACGAACACGAGCGCACCGACAGCGAACACACAGGCAACGAGCGCAGTGATGCGCCTCCTACTCACACGTCCCTCCTTGAGAAAATTGAACCGGACCTTTTCTTAGACGCGGACTCTAAGCGTCTTGTTGCGCTCGTGCTAGGCGAGCCGTTCCAGGTCGGCCTCGCCGACGAGAACGGTCCGGGGCTTCGAGCCCTCGTACGGAGAGATGATCCCGCGGCGCTCGAGCATGTCGATCAGACGGCCTGCGCGCGTGTACCCGACCCGGAGGCGCCGCTGGAGCAGCGACACCGACGCGGTCTGGGCGGCGACGACGACCTCGATGGCGCGGTCGAGCAGCGGGTCCTCGTCGGGGTCGAACTCGCCGTCGTCGGAGTCGACGTCGTCGGCGAAGACCTGCGGGGCCTGCAGGAAGGTCTCGTCGACCTCCTGCTCGCGCTGGACGCGCGTCTGCTCGACGATGAGGGCGACCTCGTCCTCGGTCACGTATGCGCCCTGGACGCGCTGCAGGCGCGACGTGCCGAGCGGCTTGTAGAGCATGTCGCCCTGGCCGAGGAGGCTCTCGGCGCCGTTCGAGTCGAGGATCACGCGGGAGTCGGTCTGCGACGAGACCGCGAAGGCGATCCGGGAGGGGACGTTCGCCTTGATCATCCCGGTGATAACGTCGACGGACGGACGCTGGGTCGCGAGCACCAGGTGGATCCCGACGGCGCGGGACTTCTGGGCGAGGCGGATGATCGCGTCCTCGACGTCCTGGGGGCTCACCATCATCAGGTCGGCGAGCTCGTCGATGACGACGAGCAGGTACGGAAGCTCGGGCTCGCCCCGCTTGCGGAACGCCCGGTTCGCCTCCGGGAGACCGCGTGCGCGCACCTGGGCGAGGCGCTCGTAGCGGCGCTCCATCTCGGTCACCACGTTGAGGAGGACGGCGCTTGCCTCCTTCGGGCTCGACACGACCGGCGTCAGCAGGTGCGGGATCGACTCGTAGTGGTTGAGCTCGATCCGCTTCGGGTCGACCAGGATCATCCGCACCTGCTCGGGTGTGGCCCGCAGCAGGATCGAGGTGAGGATCGCGTTGATGCAGCCCGACTTGCCGGACCCGGTCGTGCCGGCGATGAGGAGATGCGGCATCCGCGAGAGGTCGCAGTAGACCGGGATCCCGTCGATCCCCTTGCCGAGCCACACCGAGAGCGGGCTCGACTGCGGCGGGATCTCGCCGAAGATGTCGCCGAGAGTGACGAGGTTCGGAGAGAGGTTCGGGACCTCGACGCCGACCGCTTGCTTCCCGGGGATCGGAGCGAGGATGCGGATCTCCGTCGTCGCGAGGGCGTAGCAGATGTCGTCGCGGAGCTGGGCGACCTTACCGACCTTGATGCCCGGAGCGAGCTGGAGCTCGTAGCGCGTGACGCGAGGGCCGGAGATCTGGCCGACGACGGTCGCCTCCACGCCGAAGTTCGCGAGGCAGACGAGGAGGGCCTCGGCGGTGCGGCGGCTCGCCTCGGCGTTCGGGCCCGTGCCCGGTGCAGAGCGGTGCAGGAGCGAGGGCTCGGGAAGGCGGTACTCGGGCCGGGGCTCGCGGTCGGCCTCGAAGAGCGAGGTCTGTGTGTCCTCGGTCGGGTCGTCTGCCTCCGACATCGGTGCGAGGAGGATCGGAGGTGCTGTCGAGACGAGGTCCGGGTAGTCGTGAACCGCGTCGACCGGCGCCTCATGCTTGGGGATCGGCGTGAACGACGGCGGGTCGAGGCTCGGCTCCGGGAGCGGTGGCGGACCGGGTGCGCGCTCGCGGCGGACGCGGGTCGACGCGTTCTTCACGGCATGGCCCGAGCGCCGCACGATCGCGCCGAGCGAGGCGCCCGTCAGGAAGAGCACACCGACGAGCGTCAGCAGGACGCCGAGGATCTCCGCCCCGGTCGAACCGACTCCTAGGGCGACGACGCTCTCGAGCTGGTCGCCGACCCAGCCGCCGTGCGAGGAGCCGAGCGCGAGCATCATCCCCACGACGGTGACGCTCAGCCCGAGCTTGAACGGGCTGACGGCCACGAGGGAGCTCCGGGTCACCATGAGCCCGCCGAGCGGGATCAGGACGACCGGGGCCACGTAGGCGGCCCACCCGATGACGGAGGTGACGGCATCGGCCACCGGGCCACCCGAGAGCCCGAACCAGAGGACGCACGCGAGGAAGACCCCGACTCGCCAGAAGCCCGAGGCCGACGAACTCGGCGTTGTGGCCACGCGTGCGCTTGCGACGGCGCTTCTTGATGCGCGCAGGCGTCTTCGGCCGCGGCCTCGCGGGACGGGTGCTGCGGCGTGCTTGCGCCATCCCGGGCCAGTTCGCTCCGAATCACCGCGCTCCTGCTTCGACCCGTCAGCCGAGTGAGGCGAGGCGGCTCGTGACGAGGTCGACGAAGCGCTCGCGGTCGATGCCGAGGCCGACTGTGGCGTTCGGGGGTTGCGTGTCGAGGCGGTCCCGCCAGTCGACGTTCGTGCGGCCTCGGCCCTGCTCCCAGCCACAGTCGACCTCGATGTAGGCCGGCTTCGTGTCGACCAGGGTCGGGTCGATCACGTGCGCCACGGCGACGGGGTCGTGGAGCGGGGAGCCGTCGAGATCGGGGTAGGAGCGGCGGTGCCAGAGGCCGTAGAAGTCGAGGAGCTCGGCGCCGAACTTGCCAATCCTCCCCACTCCGCGCAGCGCCTCCGCATCGGCGTCTGTGACGAGCGCCTTGTGGGTGACGTCGAGGCCGATCATCGTCACGTCGATCCCGCTCGAGAACACGCGCCGTGCGGCCTCGGGGTCGGCCCAGATGTTGAACTCGGCCGCCGGCGTGCGGTTGCCCTCGCCGACCGAGCCGCCCATCAGCACGATCCGCTCGGGCCTGGCGTCGGGAGCGAGCGCGAGCAGCAGCGCGACGTTCGTGAGCGGGCCCGTCGGGATGAGCGTCAGCGCTCCCTCCCGCTCCCGGATCGCCCTCGCGAGGAACTGCACCGCGTGCTCGTCGACGGGGCGCCCCTGCGGAGGCGGCAGGTCAGGGCCGTCGAGCCCGCTCTCGCCGTGGACGTGCGCTGCGACGTCACGCCTGCGCACGAGTGGATCGGGAGCGCCCTGAGCGACGAGAACGTCTCCGCGCCCGCACAGCTCGAGCACGCGAATCGCGTTCGCGGTCGTCTTCTCGAGGGTCTGGTTCCCCGCGACGGTGGTCACGCCGAGCAGCTCGACCTCCGGAGAGGCGAGCGCGAGCATGAGGGCGATGGCGTCGTCGTGCCCGGGATCGCAGTCGATGACTATCGGCGTCTGCATTGCGCTTAACCGTCCCGAGGCCAGTTCTCGATGTCGGAGGCGAGGGGAAGCGACCGTTGTGCGCCGATCGTCGCCGCCGCGTATCCCCCCGCCTTGCACGCGCGCTGGAGCGCCTCTTCGCGGGACCTGCCCTCGAGCAGGCTCACGACGAGGCAGGCTGCGAACGCATCGCCTGCGCCGGTCCCGTCGATCGGGACGATCGCCGGCGCCGCGGAGCCGGCCACCTGCTTGCCGTCCTCGAAGAGCACGGCGCCCTGATCGCCGTAGGTCACGGCAACGAGCTTTCCGCGCTTGACGACCTCGTATTCGAACCGGTTGACGATCAGCAGGTCGGGCTCGAGGTCGAGCACCCTCGCCGGAGAGGCGTTCAGCGCGAAGAACCCGGCGCTCGCGGCCGCCGCATAGACGACCTCGTCAGGCACCTCTAGCTGCGCCAGCACTGCGCCCTCGACCTCGCGCGGCCTCACGTCTGCATTCGCCCCCGCGAAGACGGCGATCTCGTTCTCGCCCTGCAGGTCGACGTAGATCAGCGCGACACCTGTCTGTCCCGCGTGCTCGACGTCGAGCTCTACCCCGGCCTCGATGAGGCCTGTCAGGGCCTCGTCGGCAAGCGCGTCGTCGCCGACGGCCCCGATCATCCGCACCGTCGCGCCCATCCGCGCTGCCGCGACGGCCTGGTTCGCGCCCTTGCCGCCGGGGAACCGCTCGAACTGCCTGGCCGGGACGGTCTCCCCCGGCCGGGGCAGCCGCTCCATCCGCGCGACGAAATCGACGTTGATCGACCCGACGACGGTGAGCTCGACTGCCACGCCGCGCAGGATTATGCAGCGAGCGTGTGGAGGTCGTCCTGCGCGCGGCCGAGCAGGTTCTCGCGCAGGTCGAAGAGGCCGGCCCAGAGCGAGCCGCGATCCGGCGCCGCCTCGAACGCGACGGCCGCCGACAGGCCCTCGAGCGCCCGCACGAGCACGGCGAGCTCGAGGTAGGCCGCGGTCACTCGATTCGGATCGGCGTCGACGCCCGCCCGGACGAGAACGGGCTCCCAGTTGACGAGCTCGGCGGCGCCGGGCTCACCGAACCACGTGCGGCCCTCGGCCCGCTCGGGCTGCAGCTCGAGCAGGTAGCGCTCGAGCGGGCTCTGAAGCTTCCCGAGTGCGTCCTCCACCCGCTCCGCTGCTTCCTGCAGCGCCGCAGCACGCGCGACGGCAGTCGACGGCACCGCGTCTCCACGCGCCCAGCCCTCGAGGAGGCGGCAGAACGCGAGCGCCGCCCCCTCGAGCGTCTCCAGACGGGGGATCAGCCGCTTGGCCGTCCGCGGCACTGCTGCATTCGCTGTCAGCGCCTCCGCCCAGCCCGATCTCATCTGGGCTCCGTCAAGCCTGCGCTCACTCATGTCTCGACCACGACGGGGAGGATCATCGGCCGCCGCCGCGTCCGGTCGTACACGAGCTGCCCGAGGCCGTCGTGGAGATGCTCCTGGATCAGCTTGATCTCACGGATGTCCTCGTCGAGCAGCCCACGCAGGATCTCCTTCGCCTCGCCTCGCATCTCGCTCATCAGCTCGTCCGACTCGGCGAACCCGCGGGAGATCAGCTCCGGGGCGGACGCGAGGCCGTCGGACAACGTCGCGACGACGATCAGCACGCCGTCCTCGGACAGGTGGCGCCGGTCGCGAAGCGCGACGTCGGAGAGATCGCCCACGCCGAGCCCGTCGACGAACGTCATCCCTGCCTCGACATGATCGACGACGCGGACGCCGTCCTGCGACAGCTCGATGACGTCGCCGTTGTCGGCGAGCACGATCGACGACGCCGGCACGCCGGCCTCCTGCGCGAGGCGCGCGTGCGCGGCCATCATCCGGAACTCGCCGTGGATCGGCATGACGGCCTTCGGCCGCAGTAGCCCGATCAGCGTGCGTAGCTCCTCGGCCCTCGCGTGCCCCGACACGTGAACCGCCGCGTTCTCCTCGTGAAGCACCTCGGCGCCACTCCTCGTGAGGCGGTTGATCGAGTCGTGAACGCGCAGCTCGTTCCCCGGGACGGCGCGCGCGGAAATGATCACCGTGTCGCCACGCTCGATCTGGACGGCGGGGTGGTCGTTGTACGCGATCCGCGTCAGCGCCGACAAAGGCTCGCCCTGGGAGCCGGTGCAGAGGATGAGCTGGCGGTCGGGAGGGAGCTCGTCGAGGTCGACGGGCCGCACGAGCATGTCCTCGGGGGCGTCGACATACCCGAGGTTGCGGGCGATGTTCAGGTTCTTCCGCATGGAGCGGCCGATCACCGCCACCGACCGCCCGCACTCGCCCGCGACGTCGATCGCCTGCTGCATCCGGTGGATGTTCGAGGCGAACGAGGAGATGAGCACCCGTCCCGGCTTCGTCGGGATGATCTGCCTGAAGGCCTCGCCCACGACGCGCTCCGAGCGCGTGAATCCGGGCCGTTCGGCGTTGGTCGAGTCGCCGAGTAGGAGGTCGATGCCGCGGTTCCCCAGCTCCGCGAGTCGTCCGACGTCGGTGCGGAGCCCGTCGACCGGCGTGTGGTCGAGCTTCCAGTCCCCCGTGTGGAAGATGCGGCCGGCCGACGTCTCCAGGCAGACCCCGACCGCGTCCGGGACCGAATGGGCCATCCGGACGAGCTCGGCGCGGAACGGGCCGAGCTCGATCGGCCCGGAGTCCGGACCGGCCTCCCGAAGCTCCGAGGCGTTCAGCAACCCGTGCTCGTCGAGCTTCGACTTGACGAGCCCGAGAGTGAGACGGGTCGCGATCACCGAGCGGACACGGATCTCGCGCAACAGGTACGGAAGAGACCCCACGTGGTCCTCGTGCGCGTGCGTGAGGATGACCGCCAGCACCTCGCGGCCGTCGAGATACCCGAAGTCGGGAAGGATCAGGTCGACGCCGAGATGCTCGTCGCGTGGAAACGCGAGCCCGGCATCGATCACGATCGTCTCCCCCGCGAGCTCGAAGACGGTCATGTTCTTGCCGACCTCTCCGAGGCCCCCGAGCGGGATGATTCGTAGCGGCTGATCCGACAAGGCACCGGAAGCATACGGCCCGACGGCGCCGCTCTCGTGGCGACGGGCACTCCTCGCGAAGGCCAAGGTCTCGACGATCCAGGTCGAGCCCGAAGCGGCTCTACGCCGAGGAGCCGGCCATGCTCGGCGAGGTCGCGCTCAGCATGCTTGCGTCCTAGGTCCTAGACGGCGACGAGCAGGCCGAGCCGCGCGAGGCAGTCGCGGACGCGCTCGAGCTCGTCCGGCGTCGGAGGCACGAGCGGGAGCCGGTAGCCGCCGACGTCGTGCCCGAGGAGCGCAAGCGCCGCCTTGATCGGGATCGGGTTCGTCGTGATCCCGAGCAGGTCGAAGGCGGGCCGCAGCTCGCCGTCGATCTCGCGGGCCCGGCCGGTGTCGCCGGCCTTGAATGCCCGCACCTGCTCGGCCACCTGGGGGCCGACGATGTGCGAGTGGACGAGGACGCCGCCGACTCCGCCCAGCTCGAGGAACGGCTGCAGCAGCTCGCCGTCGCCGGCGTAGAGGTCGAGCCCGGTCGAGACGATGTGGCGTGCCTCGCCGGGGTCTGGATGGGCCTGCTTGACGGCACGCACGTTCGGGATCTCGGCCAGCCGGGAGATCGTCTCGGGCTCGATGTCGACCACGACGCGGCTCGGGATGTTGTAGACGACGATCGGGCGGTCCGTCGCGGCGGCGATCGCCTCGAAGTGGGCCACGATGCCCCGCTGGGGCGGCTTGACGTAGTACGGGGTGACCACGAGGAACGCGTCGGCGCCGGCCTCGTGCGCCCGTTCGGTCAGCTCGACCGAGTGCAACGTCGAGATATGGCCGGTGTTCGCGACCACGGTCGCGTCGTCCCCGACGACGTCGATCGCGGCGCGCACGAGCTCGAGGACCTCCTGGTCGGTCATCGTGGCTCCCTCACCCGTCGTCCCCGCGACCACGAGGCCCTCGGATCCGTTGTCGACCAGGTACCGGGCGAGCGCCTGGAAGGCGTCGAAGTCGACCGCGCCGCGCTCGTCGAACGGCGTGACGATTGCGGTCAGGACACCGCCCAGCACGAGTCAATCGTAGACGCGATACTCGGGCCGTGGCGAGATTCGTGTTCGTCCACGGGGCGTGGCACGGCGGCTGGTGTTTCGAGCGGGTCGCCGTGGAGCTCGAACGGCGGGGCCACGAGACCTGGGCTCCGGACCTACCCTGTGAGGAGGTCGGGTTGACCGTCCACGACTACGCAGCCGTCATCGGCCCTCAGCCGGACGCGGTCGTCGTCGGCCACTCGCTGGGCGGGCTGACGATCCCCTTGGTCCCCGCTCGCGTTGCCGTGTTCCTGGCTGCGCTCGTCCCGGTCGAGCACGCGTTCTCCATGCTCGATCCCGAGTTCGGAGGCACGCTGCGGGACGCGCGTGGACGGTCGTACTGGCCGGACGTCGAGACGACTCGCTCCCGCCTCTATGCCGACCTCGACGAAGCGGACGCAGCCTTTGCGTTCGCGAGACTCCGGCGCCAGGCTCCCGTTGGGCCTGCCACCGGCTTGCCATCGGGGCGAGTCGAGTCGATCGTGATCGCTCGAGACCGTGCCGTGCGCCCGGAGGCGCAGGAGCGTCTCGCCCGTGAGACGCTCCGCGTCGAGCCGCATTACCTCGAGGCGGGCCACTCGCCTTTCCTCAGCCATCCCCGTGAGCTGGCGGATCTCCTCGAGTCGCTCGCCTGAGCTCGTAGACGCGTTCGCCGGCCTCGGCGATCTCCCAGGCGTCTCGTGCATGCTCGAAGAACGCGGCGGCCGTGGCACGCCCGGGCTCGGCAAGGAGCACGCGCGGAGCGAGTGACGGGAGCACCTCGAGCAGTGCCTGTCCGTTTCGCTCCTCGTACAGGAGGTCGGCGCCGAGGACGAGGTCGAAGGAGCCCTCGAACGAGCTCCACTCGGCGCGGACGGCGTCGAGCTCGAGGTGGTTGCCCAGTGCGTTTCGGCGGAGGAGGTCGATTGCGTCGGCCGCCCAGTCGACCGCTGTGACGCGGGCGCCCCGCGCCGCCGCCACGAGCGAGGGGACGCCCAGGCCGCAGCCGAGCTCGACGACCGTCAGACCGACGAGATCGTCGGGCAGCGCCTCGGCGAGCCCGACACCCGAGGGCCAGAGCTCCGCCCAGTACGGCATGAACTCGTCGACGGCGAAGCGGGCCTCATCGATGAGCGCCTCGGGGTCGGGCGGCCGCAGGATCACGAGCTCGAGCCCCCCGATCTCGAGCCTGTCCTCGACGAGGTTCAGAGCAGCGCGTCGAGCCCGACGGTAACACCCGGCGGGAGCCCGGCGACCTTGGAGATCGCGAGCTCGACCCCGGGGACGAACGCCTCGCGGGAGCTCGTGTCGTGGCGGATCGTGAGCGTCTCGCCCCGTCCGCCGAGGATCACTTCCTGGTGAGCGACCAGGCCGGGAAGGCGAACGGAGTGGATCGGCACGTCGCCTACCATCGCGGCCGAGGTTGCGAGCGCGGTTCCCGACGGCGCGTCGAGCTTGGTGGCATGGTGGAGCTCGACGATCTCCGCGGCCTCGAAGTGCGGCGAGGCCTCACGGGCGAACCGCATCATCAGAACGGCCCCGATCGCGAAGTTCGGGGCGTAGAAGACGGGGACGCCGGCGTCGCGAGCCTGGCTGTCGACGTCGTAGGGGTCCCACCCACTCGTGCCGACCACGCACGGGACGCCCGCCTCGACCGCCCGGAGGATGTTCGGAACGACGGCGCTCGGCGTCGTGAAATCGACCATCACCTCGGCGTCGGCCTCCGACGAGACGAGGTCGTGCCCGGCCTCGGCGAGCGCAGGACCGAGGACGGCGCCGACCTTCCCCGTCTCCGGGGACGGAGGGGCGTGGCCGTTCAGGAGGATCCTCACGCTGCGCGTGCAAGCTCGGGAGCCGCGTGCTCGAGCGCGCTGAGGAAGCGCTCCTCGCTCGGCCCGATCCCGGCGGCGGAGAGTCGCGCCGGGTCGAGGAGCTCGGCGGCGAGGCCGCAGACGGCGTCGGCGTCGACGCTGTCGATCTCGGCGACGAGACGGTCGAGCGAGAGGATCTCCGAGTCGGTGACGAGCGACTTGCCGAGGCGCGTCATCCGGGCCGACGTCGACTCCATCGAGAGTAGGAGCCGGCCCTTCAGGTTCTCCTGGGCGCGCGCCAGCTCGCCTTTACGGAGGTTGCCGGCGGCGATGTCGGCAACCTGCTCGGAGGCGATCTGCAGCGCTTCGGCGAGGTTGTCCTCCCGTGTCCCGACGTAGATGCCGATCTGCCCCGTGTCGGCGTACTGGGAGAGGAAGCTGTAGACGGAGTACGCCATCCCCCGCTTCTCGCGGATCTCCTGGAACAGCCGCGACGAGGCAGACCCGCCGAGGATCGCGTCGAGGATCGACGCCGCGAAGCGCCTGCGGTCGGAACGGGAGACCCCGGTCGCACCGAGGCACACGTGGTACTGCTCGGTGTCCTTTCGCTCGAAACGGAGCCCCGGCTTCGGCGCCTTCAGAAGCGGCGGGCGGATGCGCGTCTTCCCCGCCGCTCCCCCGGCCCGTTGCTCGATCGAGCGCTGCACGAGGGCGACGAGCTCGTCGTGGTCGATGCTCCCGGCAGCGGCCACGACGACGTTCGGCGGCGCGTAGAAGCCGGAGTGGTAGCTGCGAATCGAGCGGCGGGTCACGCTCGAGATGACCTCGGCCGTCCCGATCACCGGGCGCCCAAGTGCGTGGTTGCCGAAGACCGCCTCGCCGATCAGGTCGTGGACGAGGTCCTGCGGGGTGTCCTCGTACATCGCGATTTCCTCGAGCACGACCTCGCGCTCGGAGTCGAGGTCGTCGAAGAGCGGGGAGAACACCATGTCGCCCATGACGTCGAGGGCCGTCTCGACGTGATGCTCCGGGACGCGGCCGTACACGACGGTGTGCTCCCGCGAGGTGGCGGCGTTGAGCTCACCGCCCATCTCGTCGAAGATCTCGGCGATCTCGAGCGCGTTGTAACGGCTCGAGCCCTTGAAGAGGAGGTGCTCGATGAAGTGCGAGATGCCGGCGCGCGACTCGGTCTCGTCGCGGGAGCCGACGCCGATCCAGTACCCGATCGTCGCGGAGCGCACATGCGGAAGCCGCTCCGAGATCACGCGCTCACCCGAGTCGAGCTCGGTCTGAATCCAGGTCTCCACGCGCCTGATCGTACGCTCAGCGTGTGCGAGGCCGCACGGACTGTCATAGTCGGCGAATCCCCGAGCTAGGAGGTCGACGATGGCTGGCGTGGAGAAGCGCGACTTCGATTCACCCGACGAGACTCGGACCCCCGACAAGACGCGGGTCGACGTCGTCCACGTCGGCGGCACGACGGCGGCTCGGTTCACGATGGAGCCGGGCTGGAGCTGGTCCGAGTGCGTGAAGCCGGTTGCCGGCACCGAGAGCTGTCAGCACCACCACATCGGCGTCGTTCAGTCCGGGCGGATGCGCGTGATGCACGACGACGGGACAACGCTCGAGATTGGCCCGGGCGATGCGTACGTGATCATGCCCGGCCATGACGCCGAGATCCTCGGAGGCGAGACCTTCGTCGGGTTCGAGTTCCAGCCCGAGGCAGCGGAGGAGTATGCGCGCCAGTAGTCCTCCGAAAGGTCGTTCATGTTGAACTCGCCGATCTGGTCTGCTCCCTCCCCAGACGCAGACCGAATCGGTTCGGGAGCTGAGACCCGATGCGCAGACTCGATAGGGAGTAGAACGGAACGCTTTGGTGGCAGTGCCTGCTTCGTCGAGACGAGGAGTTGTCTTCGAAGGGCCGGGTCGACGAGAACGAGCTCGGGTGAGATCGGCTCGGGAGGTCGACCTTCGGCGCTCGGGGTAGTCATGCGGGTGATATCGGCAGCCGGCGAAATCCCTGAAGCGAGGGACGGGTCGCACGGGCTCCGGTCGGAGGTATCGGCCACCGGGGGGATGCGGCAATCAGAAGGCAAGCGGCGTAGAGTTGTGGCATCCAACGCTGGGATCCGTGCTGGACGATGAGGCGAGCTAGGCTCCGACCGTAATGAAGCTTCTCTACAAACCGTTCGGTATGGCAGTCACGGCGCTCGCCGGACTTGCGGCGGCGAGGTTCTATAGACGTCTCTGGCGGGCACTGACTCATCACGAAGAGACACCGGAAGCAATGAACGAGGACAGCACCTGGGGCCGGGTCCTCGTCGGGCTCCGCGCTCGAGGGTGCCGTGTTCGCGGTGGTGCGAGCAGCGAGCCGACGTTTTGCGGCCACCGGGTTTGCTTCTCTCACGGGCACCTGGCCTGGCAAGCAGTCGTCTAGGGAAAAGAACGAGACGACGAAGGCGGCCGCTCGGGCATCGGCCAGCCGGAAGGCCGAAGAGGGTCGTCGAGGGCTACGTGTCCGCAAGAGCCTCTGATAGCCGGCCCTAAAACGCGAAGATCGATCACGAGGGCGATTCAACCGATCGCCCGCTGTTCATCGAGCTGCGGCTCTTTGGGAGACTTCCGCATATGAACGACGATGGACTCTTCGCCGAGCAGCGAGAGTATTACCAAGCTCGTGCGCCCGAGTACGACGAGTGGTGGCAGCGGCGCGGCCGCTTCGATCGAGGTCCGGAATTGGCCGAGGAATGGGATCGGGAGGTTGCACAGGTGGCTGCTGCACTCGAGACCTTTGGCGCGACGGGTGAGGTCTTGGAGCTGGCAGGGGGCACCGGATGGTGGACGGCGCGTCTGGCCCGCACTGCTGGGCATCTGACCGTCATCGACTCGTCACCCGAGAGCCTGGAGCTGAACCGCAGGCGCGTCGGTCGACCCGATGTGGACTACTTCGTTTCCGACCTGATCACATGGCAGCCGCTGAGGACCTATGAGGTCGTGTTCTTCTCCTTCTGGCTCTCTCACGTGCCGCGGTCACGATTTTCGGGCTTCTGGACCTTGGTGCGGTCCTGTCTTGCACCGGGGGGTCGGGTTTTCCTCATCGACAACCGCAACGAGTCGCATGCGACTCGCGAGATCGCGGACCCCTACGTCATCCGACGCGGTTCGGATCTGGAGCTCCGCCGCTTGCACGACGGAAGGGAGTTCCAGGTCGTCGAGGTCTTCTACGAGCCGGAGGAGTTGCAGTCACTTCTCGGTGACGAAGGTTGGACGGCAAGGCTCGATGTAACGCGCTGGTTCATCTTCGGAGAAGCGTGCCTCGCTGACGCCGGGCAGCCCGCCAGGCCCGACGCGGCACCGAACGCCCGCTGAGACCGACCATCGCCGCTGCTTCCCTTCCGAAGCGCGTCGTTATCGGATATGGCGCAGAGAGCAGGGAGGCCGGGCCGCTCGCAGACGGAGCGTTAGGCCGCTGATCTGCGCCAGTTCGGGAATGACGCAAGAGGCAGGCCATCTGGAGCACTCCGGTGTGGCGATCTGCCCTCTGTCAGTTTAGGTTGACACATCAACGTTGTCAGTCTATACTGACAGGCATGGACATCGAAAAACTCAGCGTGAATCTCTCGTCGGATGACCCGGCAATTGGGCTTCGCGCCTCGTTGGCGCTACATCGCCTGGCTGAGAGGGTCGAAGCGAACCACGTCGCGTCGGCCCGCGAAAAGGGCTGGTCGTGGCAGCAGATCGGAGACGCTTTGGGCGTCACCCGCCAATCCGTGCACACCAAATACAACAAGGAGTCATCGTGACCACCGGATCCGTTGCGCCAGAGGTGCTTCACGTCTGGACCATCTATCTGCGGGCCAGTGAGGAGGCTCGTCGCCGAGGTGATCGCCGAATTGGCACCGATCACGTCTTGCTCGGCTTGTTCGAGGATCCCTCGATCGAAGCCGTGTTGGGCGTGACCCTGCAGCAAGCTCGCCAGGCCCTCGAGTCGCTCGATCAGGAAGCCCTGGCTGCCCTGGGCATGGCGTCCGGCACCGACGCTCCCACACTGCCGATGCGCGCCGTGCCGAAGAAGCCGACGATCAGAGACGTCATGAAAAAAGATCGCCTCCGCATGACGCCCGCGGCAAAGAAAGTGCTCGAGGAAGCGGTCAAGCCCATGCGCCGGAAGACCCAGGTCACGGCCCAGCAGGTGCTGGCCCAGATACTCACTCTCCAACCACCAGATCCTGCCGCGGTGCTTCTGGGCGCTCTCGGCGTGAACACGCGGGAGGTTCGGCGCCGATTGGATGCGGTCACGCCCGACAGCTGAGTCCCCAGCGACACTCACTACTTCGAGCGAATGTGTCCGGATTGCGTCGGCTTCTCACATCGGCCAAGGGAAATCAGTCGCGTCGACGACGACGATCCTTCTCATGGGGAGTTTCGGCTGCGCCGACGTCCCTTACGCCCGACTGCTGTGACTGAACGCGGAGGGGCGGCTCGCGCCGCCCCTCCGGGTGGTTCCTAGCGGCGGCCGCCGCGGCCGCGGTCGCGGTCGCGCGGGGGGCGCTCCTCGCGCGGGGGGCGCGGCGGGGCGTCCTTCGCCCGCTCGACGAGCTCCTCCGGCGAGACGACGTTGCCGTTCTCGTGCTTCTGGATCAGCTTCAGGCCGATCCGTCCGCGCGCCTTGTCGACCTCCTGCACGAGGACGTCGAGCACGTCGCCGCGCTGGATCACGTCCTCGATGTGGTTGACACGGCCGGGACCCACGTTGGAGACGTGGAGCAGGCCGTCGGTGCCCTTCTTGAGCTCGACGAAAGCGCCGAAGTCGGTCGTCTTGACGACCTTGCCGGTGAACTCGTCGCCGACCTCCGGGTCCTTGGTCAGGGCGTTGATCGCGGCGATCGCGGCGTCGCCGTTCTCGCCGGAGGTGGCATAGACGAGGATCGTCCCGTCCTCCTCGATGTCGATCTGCACGTCGTACTCGCTCTCGAGGGAGCGGATCGTCTCGCCGCCCTTGCCGATCACCATGCCGATGTACTCGGGGTTGATCTGGATCGTCGAGATCCGCGGCGCGTGGCCGGCGAGCTGGGTGCGCGGCTCGCTGATGGCCTCGAGCATCCGCCCCATGATCGCGATGCGCGCGTCACGGGCCTGGGCGAGCGCCCGCTCGAGGATCTCGCGCGAGACACCGGTGATCTTGATGTCCATCTGGAGCGCCGTGATCCCGGCCTCCGTCCCCGCGACCTTGAAGTCCATGTCACCGAGGTGATCCTCGGCGCCCTGGATGTCGGTGAGGATGACGTAGTCGTCGCCCTCCTTCACGAGGCCCATCGCGATGCCGGAGACCGGCGCCTTGATCGGGACCCCGGCATCCATCAACGCGAGCGTCGAGCCGCAGACCGACCCCATCGACGACGAGCCGTTCGACTCGAGCGTCTCGGAGACGATGCGGATCGTGTACGGGAAGTCGGCCGCAGCCGGGATGACGGCTTCGAGTGCCCGCTGGGCGAGCGCGCCGTGTCCGATGTCGCGGCGCCTCGGGCCGGTCATCCGCCCCGTCTCCCCCACCGAGTACGGCGGGAAGTTGTAGTGGTGGATGTAGCGGCGGTCCTTCTCGAGCGACAGGTCGTCGATCCGCTGACCCTCCTTGGCGGTGCCGAGGGTGAGCAGCGACATGATCTGCGTCTGCCCTCGGGTGAAGAGCGCCGAGCCGTGCGTGCGCGGGCTGACCGACACCTCGCACGAGATCGGGCGGATCTCGGTCTCCGACCGGCCGTCGGGCCGGCGCTTGTCGACCGCGATCTTCTTGCGGACGAGGTCCTTGTAGATCGACTCGGCCGCCTTGCGGACATAGCTCTTGGTCGTTCCGTCGAGCGCGCCGGGCTCGGAGCCCTCGGGCGCGCCCGGGAACAGGAGCTCGACCGTGTCGACGATCCGGTCGTAGAGCAGGTGCTGCTTGGCGGACTTGAGCTCCTTCGAGTCCTGCTCGGCCTCGGTGAGGGCGCGCAGGTCGGCCTCGAACTGGGCGCGAACAGGCCCGTCGACGGCGGCCGAGCGCTTCTTCTCGAGGATCTGCGAGAGCGACATCCGCGTCTGGAGCTCCCGGATCACGTCCTCCTCGGTCGAGCTCATCGTCAGCTCGCCGCCCTCGCGCGAAACGATCTCGTCGACGACGGAAGCGGCGTCGTGGAGCCCCTTCTGGCCGATCGCCGCGGAGATCTCCTCGCCGTGGGCGGCCTCGAGCCGCTCGGTGACCGAGCCGTCGAGCCACTTGGGCTTGCCGGCGCGGGCGCGGAGCTCCTCCTGGGCCTCGCACAGCTTGATGATCTCGCGGTGGGCCAGCTCGAGGGCCTCGAGGAGCTTCTCCTCGGGCACCTGGTCGGCGCCGGCCTCCACCATCGTCAGGCCTTCCTTCGTCCCGACGACGATGAGGTCGAGCGTGCTCTCCTCCGCGCTCTCGGCAAGCGTCGGGTCGATGACGAGCTCGCCGTCGATCAGGCCGACGCGAACGCCGCCGATCGGGCCGAGGAACGGCATCGGCGAGACCATGAGGGCCGCGGAGACGCCGTTGATCGCGAGGATGTCGTGCGGGGTGACCATGTCCGCCGAGAGGACGGTGGCGATGCACTGCACCTCGTTGCGGTAGCCCTTCGGCCAGAGCGGCCGGATCGGGCGGTCGATCATGCGCGCGGTCAGGATCGCCCGCTCGGTGGGGCGTCCCTCGCGCTTGAAGAAGCCGCCGGGGATCTTCCCGGCCGCGTACGCCCGCTCCTCGACATCGATCGTGAGCGGGAAGAAATCTGCGCCCTCACGGGCGTCGGTGCGGCCTTGCGCGGTCGCAAGGACCATGGTCTCGCCGGAGCGGACGACGACTGCGCCGTCTGCCTGCTTGGCGAGCTTGCCCGTCTCGAAGGAGATGTCCTTCCCACCGACGGACACGGTGACGGAAACCGGCGCCGTTTGCTGCTCGGCTTCGACAATACTCATTCTCTATTCCTCCACTGAACTTGTGAAGGGTGGGAGTTTGAGTCAGCCCCGGCGCCAAAGAACATGTGACCGAGGGCTCGCTCAAACTTCCACCCCTCTGGGGCTACGGAGCTAACGGCGCAGGCCGAGCTCCTTGATGAGGGCCCGGTAGCCCTCGAGATCCTTCTTCTGCAGGTAGTTCAGGAACCGGCGGCGCCGGCCGACGAGCTTCAGCAGGCCGCGCCGCGAGTAGTGATCCTTCGCGTGCGTCCGCAGGTGCTCGGTGAGGCCGTTGATGCGCTCGGTCAGCATCGCGATCTGGACCTCGGGCGAGCCCGTGTCCGTCTCCGACTTGCCGAACTTCTTCGTTGCCTCCTGCTTGGCTTCCTTGGTGAGGGCCATCTCTACCTCCTCGTAGTGAATCGCCGACGGCCCAGCAACGCCGCGCAAGGAAGACGCGCACGGCCGAGTCCGCGGTCGACGACATCGTAGCAACCGAGCGGGTTTTGCGTGCATTCCACGGTCGTTCCGGCGGGCTTTCCGGCACCCGACCGCTCGCTGCGGCGGCTAGGCTCAGAGTACGCGATGGCCGACGACTCGCTGACCGTCACCGACAACCGCACAGGGGAGACCTACACGGTTCCGATCGTCGAGGGCGCGATCCGAGCCACCGATCTCCAGGGTCTCCTCTCCTATGACCCCGCGTTCCTGAACACTGCCGCCTGCCGGAGCGCGATCACGTTCATCGACGGGGACGCCGGGATCCTGCGCTACCGGGGGTATCCGATCGAGGAGGTGGCCGAGCAGGCGGGCTTCCTCGAGATCGCCTACCTCCTGCTCGAGGGGGAGCTACCGAGCGCCGACGAGCTCGCCGCGTGGGAGGACGAGGTGCGCTACCACACCTACGTCCACGAGAGCGTGACCAAGTTCCTCGAGGGATTCCGCTACGACGCGCACCCGATGGGGATGCTGCTCGGCACGATCGGCGCACTCTCGACGTTCTACCCCGACGCGAAGGACATCTCCGACCCCGCCAACCGCCGGCTCCAGCGGGTGCGGCTGATCGCAAAGATGCCGACGATCGCCGCGTACGTCTTCCGGCACTCGCACGGCCTGCCCTACGTCCTCCCGCGGAACGACATGGACTATGTGAGCAACTACGTGAACATGACGTTTCAGATCGGGGGCAACTTCAAGCAGAGCCCGGTGCTCGAACGTGCGCTCGAGACGCTTCTGATCCTCCACGCCGACCACGAGCAGAACTGCTCGACCAACGCGGTGCGCGGTGTCGGCTCCTCACACGTCGACCCGTTCTCGGCGGTGTCGGCTGGGATCGCCGCCCTGTACGGGCCCTTGCACGGCGGGGCGAACGAGGCGGTGCTGAAGATGCTCGACCAGATCGGCGACAGGAAGAACATCCCCGCGTTCATCGAGGGGGTCAAGGCGGGCCACGGACGGCTGATGGGCTTCGGGCACCGCGTCTACAAGAGCTACGACCCCCGCGCCACGCTGATCAAGCAGGCGGCCGACGCCGTCTTCGCCGAGACGGGGCTCAACCCGAAGCTCGAGATCGCGCTCGAGCTCGAGAAGATCGCGCTCGAGGACGACTACTTCATCTCGCGCAAGCTCTACCCGAACGTCGACTTCTACTCCGGCCTGATCTACCAGGCGATGGGCTACCCGGTCGAGTACTTCACGGTCCTGTTCGCAATGGGCCGCCTGCCGGGCTGGATCGCGCAGTGGGAGGAGATGCTGATGGATCCGGAGCAGAAGATCGCGCGGCCGCGCCAGATCTACATCGGCGAGGACGTCCGGCACTTCGTGCCGATCGACCAACGCTGAGTTGGACACGGTCCTCCTGCTCCACGGTGGGGCGGCAGAGGAAGAAGCCTGCGGGTGCGGCGACTTCGAAGCGGCAGCAGAGATCGGCGTTCTGCCATCTTCCGAGCGTCGAGAGGCCCGACGAGGTCACGGCGCTCGTGCTCGGCTTCCTCGACGGCCGGCCGTGACGAGTATCGTCGCGCATCCAGGGCGAGACATCCTCGCCCATCAACCAGGAGGGCTCCTGTGATCGGTGCCACTGTCACGTTCGACTACGACGGCACCTTCGATCGCGCACGCGTGACCGCCGTCGCCGAGAACGCCCGCGCGATGTTCGAGGGGATGCCGGGCCTGCGGTTCAAGTTCTTCACCTACGACGAGGCGGAGCAGCGCGCGACGAACTTCTACGTTTGGGATTCGAAGGAAGCGGCGGTGAGCTTCTTCTCCGACGAGCTCCGGGAGCGGATGACCGAGCTCTACGGGGTCGGGCCCACGATCGAGTTCTTCGAGATCGCCGAGATCGTCGACAACTCGGGCTCATAGCGGCGCGCAGGCCCGAACCTGACGAGCACGCGCCGGTGGCCGCCGCCGTTTACGACACCCACTGGAACGTCACCCATTTCACCACCTCCACCCCGAGGAGGAGCGCGCTCACCGCGATGATCGAGGCGTTCGCGCGCCTCCCGGCGCCGAGACGGGCGAGAACGAGGAAGAAGGGGAAGATGACGAGCCCGAACCTCGGCATCGACATCAGCGGGAGATGGCCGGCGCGTGGAACCGAGAGCGGGACGAGGAGCGAGATCGTCGCGAACACGCTCTCGGCGAGCGTGCAGTGCCGCCACACGAGATAGAGCAGCGCAAGGTAGACGAGCGTGAATGCGAGGTTCTCGACGTTCACCGCCGTCACGTGGTGGTCGGAGGTCGCACGCCAGAGGACGCTGATGCCGTCCCAGAGCCCGCCGAACGGGCCGAACGGCGAGAGGTGTCTCGACCAGAGGTGCTCGACCGTCGCGAAGGCCCACGGCCGGCGGAACTGGATCCAGAGGACGAGGGGGTAGAACGCGAACGAGACCGGGACGACGAGGAGCCAGAGGAGCGCGCGGCGGTTCGGCCACATCAGGACCGCGACGGCCGCGACGACGGCGACGCCGGTCGGCCGCGTCAGGAGCGCCAGCGCGGCGGCACCGGACGCGAGCGCCCATCGCTTCCGCTCGGCGAGGATGAATGCGGCGAGTGTGATCGCGAGGTAGGTCGCCTCCGAGTAGACCGCGCCGAGGAACACCGCCATCGGCGTGATCGCCAGGTAGAGGACCGCGCGTTCCGCGCCGGCGGTCGAGCCGAGCCGCTCGCGGGCGATCCGCCACAGCAGCTCGAACGCGACGAGGCACGAGACGAGCGAGATGATCAGGCCGAAGAGCGTGTACTGCGGGGTCAGTAGCCCCAAGAGCCCGATCAGCGAGGGATAGACGGGGTAGAAGGCTGCCGTGCCGTCGTTCCCCCAGCCCTTCTGGGCGATCTCCAGGAAGTAGCCGGAGTCCCAGCGCGACCACAGGTGGACGCCGAAGTCGAGCACGGCCGAGTGGGGCATCATCGTCGGCGTCGCGAGACGCACGGTCTCGATCGGGAACCAGGCGAGCACGACGAGGGCCACGGCCCAGATCGCAAGGCGCGAGCAGACGAAGATCGCGGTGGCAGGCGTGAAGAGCGCCCGCAGTGAGATTGCCCGGGTCGACTCGGCCGGAATTGCGGCCCCCGGCAACCCGACTGGCCTCTCGGTCACCCTCCGAGCCTACTCCACGAGGCTACGGCGGCTCGCTAGGCGACGGGGCGCGTGGCACGCCGCGTCTGCTCGACGTCGTGCGCGATCTGCGCGATCAGCTCTGCCTCACTCTCGAACACGGCCTCGTCGCGCAGGCGGTCCCAGAGCTCGACGACGACGCGCCGCCCGTAGAGGTCGTCCTCGAAGTCGAGGAGGAACGCCTCGACCCGCCGCTCCGAGCCTCCGTAATGCGGGTTGACCCCGATCGACACCGCCGCCCGGTGGTCGAGCCCGGCACCCGCGTAGATGCCGAAGTGCGGAACGAGCAGCGAGTGGTCGACACGGAGGTTCGCGGTCGGGAAACCGAGCGTGCCGCCCCGGGCATCGCCGGACACGACGACGCCCTCGACCTCGACGGGCCGCCCGAGCAGCGCCGCCGCAGCCCGGACGTTCCCTTCCGCCACGAGGTCGCGAATGCCGCGCGACGAGACACCCGGGACGAGCGGCGTCGCCCGAACCTCGGCACCGAGCTCCGCGAACACGGAGAGGTCACCGCTCCGCTTGTTCCCGAAGCGGAACCCCTGGCCGGCCACGACCACCTCCGCGCCGAGCCCGACGACGTGCGACGTCGCGAACGCCTCGGGGCTCATGGCGGCGATCTCGGGCGTGAACTCGACGACGAGGGCCTCCTCGACCCCGAGCGCCTCCAGGAGCTCGAGGCGCCGCTCGAGCGACGAGAGGAGTAGGACGTCGTAGCCCAGGACCTCGCGCGGGTGCGGGTGGAACGTGACGACGGTGGGCGTGCCGCCCGCCTCGACCGCCTGGCGCACGACCGCCTGGTGACCGAGGTGGACGCCGTCGAACGTCCCGATCGCGACCGCGCGGGGCTTCGGCTCGAGCTCGGCCGGGACCCGCGCGACTCTCACGCGTTCCTCGTCGATGCCGGAGCCGGCGGCAGCACCCGTGAGCCCGCCGTCTCGGACTCGAACGCGAGCACCTGGGCGCGGAGGCCGTACGGGACCCGCTCGAGCGCCTCGTCCGGCAGCCGGCCGAGCGCCTCCGCGACCGACACGAGCCGGGCAGGGTCGGCCTCCTCGACCGTGAACGGCCCGACGGCCGTCCGCCGCAGCGTGAGGCAGCGGCCGCCCAATGCCTCGGCGATGGAGCGGACGTACGTCCCCGAGCCGACATGGAGCCCGAGGCGAGCCTGGTCGCCTGTATACGCGATGACGTCGAGCGCATAGACCTGCGAGCGGCGGAGAGGCATCTCGACCTCCACCCCGCGCCGCTGCAGCCGGTAGGCGCGCTCACCGCCGATCTTCACCGCCGAGGCTGCGGGGATCGGCAGCTCGATCTCACCCCGGAGGGCTTCGAGCCGAGCCTCGAGCTCTGTACGCCCAGGCGGCTCGTGGCGCTCCGCCACCTCCCCTTCCGGGTCGCCGGTCGAGGACGTCGCGGTGAGGTCGACGTCCGTGACGTAGCGCTTGTCCAGCCCGACGAAGCATGGCGCCAGCTTAGTTGACGACCCGGACAACAGAAGCAGGAGCCCGGTCGCGAACGGGTCGAGCGTCCCGGCGTGGCCCGTGCGTGCCCCGGTGCGCCGGCGCAGCTCGTCGACGAGGGCGTGCGACGAGGGTCCCGCTGGCTTGTCGACGAGCACGATCCCAACCGGGCTCGCAGCGCGCGGGATCACGTCACGCGGTCTCGTGGGCGACTGCGAGGAACTCACGGCGGATGAACTCCACGATCTCCTCCAGATCGAGATCGCTGGAGAACCCGGCCGCCTGGACGTGGCCTCCACCGTCCGACTTCCGTGCGATCGCAGAGACGTCGATCTCGTCGGTCGAGGAACGCAAGGAGATCCGGTGCTTCGGGGCGCCGGGGTTCGGCGACGGCTCGCGGATCAGCGCGACGAGCTGTGAGCCCTCGCTCTGTCGCAGGAAGTCGATGATCCCCTCGGAGTACGGCTCCTCGGCACCGGCGTCCACGAAGTCGGAGCGCTGGAGGTGGGAGATCACGAGCCGCCCGCCCTCGAACACCCGCGCGTGCTCGAGGGCACGGGCGAGCAGCTTGAGCTTGGCGAACTGCACCGTCTCGTAGACGTGCTTGAAGACGCCGTGCACGTCGGCGCCCGCCTCGACGAGGTCGGCCGCGAGGCGCAGTGCCTTGGGCGTCGTGTTCGAGTACTGGAACCGGCCGGTGTCGGTAACGAGCCCGATGTAGAGCGCCTCCGCCATGTCGGGCGTGAGCTCGACGCCGAGCGCACGAAGCAGGTCGCGGACGATCTCTGCGGTCGAGGAGGCATCGGCCACGACGAGGTTGACCGAGCCGAACCGGGTGTTGTCGTGATGGTGGTCGACGTCGACGACGAGCGGGACGAGCCCGAGCAGCGCCGCATCGGGGCCGAGCCGGCGCTCGTTCGCGCAGTCGAGCGCGAGCAGGACCCGCTCTCCCGCGTCCGCCGGCGGCTCGCGAAGCACCTCTTCGAGCGCCATGAAGCCGTACTCGGCAGGCAGCGGCGCCGATCCGGAGAGGTGCATGACCACGTCCTTCCCGAGCGACCGGAGCCCGAGGGTCGCGCCGAGCATGGAGCCGAGCGCGTCGCCGTCGGGGTTCTCGTGGGTCACGACGAGGAAGCGGTCGTGGCCGGCGAGGGCGTCGACCACGGCGTCGAAGTCAGTCGTCAAGGTCGGCGGCTCCTTCTGCGTCTGGGTCATCCGAGGGGGATCTTCCGGGGCGAGCTCGTCGATCAGCTTCGCCATGTGCACGCCGTGCTCGACCGACTGATCGTATTCGAAGGCGAGCTGGGGCGTCCGCTTGATCCGCAGCTCGGTGCGCGACCCGGCCCTGGAGGACGCCGCGGGCCGACTCGAGCGCGGCGAGCGCCGCCCGCTTCTTCTTCTTGCCGCCGAACACCGAGAAGTAGATGCGTGCGTCGTGCAGATCGGGGGAAACCTCCACTCCCGTCACCGTCACGATCCCGATCCGCGGATCGGCGAGCTCGACGATCGCGTCGGCGACAACCGCGCGCACCGACTCGTTCACCCGGCGCATCCGCTCAGTCATCGGGAGACACCAGGATGTGGCTCGACCGGGTCAGCACCCAGTCCTGGCCCGAGAGCCAGGCCTCCGCCCGTGCCGCGAGCTCCTCCGCCTCCCGTGCCTCCCGCGCTGCGAAGGCCGCCGTCAGGGCGCACCGCTGCCAGAGGTCGTGGTGGTCGACCTCGGCGACGGAGGCACCGAACCTGTTCGCGAGCTGCGCCTTCGCCGAGAGCACGTGCTTGCGCTTGCCCTTCAGAGACCCGGCCTCGGGGAAGTGCAGCTCCGCCGAGAGAATCGCGACGTAGCCGGGCAAGGCGTCGAACCGGCTGGGCTAGCCGACCTCGGGCGCCTCGTCGAGCGACGTCCGCTCGACCTCGCGCGTCTCGTAGACCTCGAAGACGTCACCCTCGCGCAGGTCGTTGAACCCGTCGAGAAGGATGCCGCACTCGAAGCCCTCGCTGACCTCGCGGACGTCGTCCTTGAAGCGCTTCAGCTGAGAGATCGTCGTCTCGTGGATCCGCGCGCCCTCGCGGAAGATCCGCACGCGGGCTCCGCGCCGGACGACACCGCTCGTGACCATGCAGCCGGCAATCGTCCCGAGCCGCGAGACGCGGAACAGCGCGCGTACCTCGGCCTCGCCGATGACCGCCTCGGTCTCGACCGGGGAGAGCATCCCGACGAGGGCCTGCTCGATCTGGTGGGTTAGCTCGTAGATGACCCGGTACTGCCGGATCTCGATTCCCTGCCGTTCGGCCAGCACACGGGCCTCGGTCGACGGACGGACGTTGAAGCCGATCACCATGGCGTTCGAAGCTGCGGCCAGGTTGACGTCGTTCTCGGTGATCCCGCCGACGCCGGTGTGGATGACGTTGACGCGGACCTCCGGGTGCTCGATCTTCTGCAGCTCGCCGACGATCGCCTCGACCGAGCCCTGCACGTCGGCCTTCAGGACGATGTTGAGGTCGGCGACGCCGCCCGACTGGAGCTGCTCGAAGAGCGTCTCGAGCGACACGCCGCGGCTCGCCTGCTTCGCGAGCGACTCCCGCCGCAGCCGCTCTCCGCGCTGCTGCGCAAGCTCGCGCGCCCGGCGCTCATTCTCGACCACCCGGGCCAGCTCGCCTGCCGGCGGCGGCTTGTCGAAGCCGAGGATCTCGACCGGGTCGCCCGGCCCCGCCGAGTCGATCTTCTCCCCGCGATAGTCGTACAGCGCGCGTACGCGGCCCCACGCATCTCCGGCGACGCCGGCATCACCGACCTTGAGCGTGCCGCGGTGGACGAGCATCGTCGTCACCGGGCCGCGCCCGACGTCAAGCCTCGACTCGATGATCGGCCCAGACGCCTCGGCGTCCGGATTGGCACGCAGGTCGAGCTCGAGGTCGGCGACAAGAAGGATCTTCTCGAGCAGCTCGTCGAGCCCCGTCCCCTGCTTCGCAGAGACGCGCGCGACCTGCGTCGTTCCGCCCCACTCCTCGGGCTGCAGCCCCTGGGAGGCGAGGTCGGAGAGGACGCGGTCGGGGTTCGCGCCCGGGAGGTCGATCTTGTTGACTGCGACGACGATCGGAACGTCGGCGGCGCGCGCGTGCGAGATCGACTCGAGCGTCTGCGGCATCACGGAGTCGTCGGCGGCGACGACCAGGACGGCGATGTCGGTGACCTTCGCGCCGCGGGCGCGCATGGCGGTGAACGCCTCGTGGCCCGGGGTGTCGAGGAACGTGATCCTCCTGCCGTCGACGTTCGTCTGGTACGCGCCGATGTGCTGCGTGATCCCGCCGGCCTCGGTCTCGACGACCGACGTCTTCCGGATCGCGTCGAGGAGCGTCGTCTTTCCGTGGTCGACGTGGCCCATGATCGTGACGACGGGCGGCCGCGCGACGAGCGACTCCTCGGAGTCGTCGAAGGACTCCGGCTCGGCCTCTTCCTCGCCTGCGTGCTTGATCGTGACCTCGCGACCGAGCTCGACCGCGATCAGCTCGACCTCCTCGTCGGTGAGCGTCTGGGTCGCGGTCTTCATCGACCCCATGTCCATCAGCATCTTGATGATCTGTGCCATGCCGACCCCGAGCGCCTGCGAGAAGTCCCGCATGGTGACGCCCGACTCGACGGTGACGGGGCCGGTCGGCGGCGCGACCTCGCGCGGCGTCTTCGGCTGGCGGTCTCCCTGCCGGTCGCCGGGCCGCTGACGCTGGCCCGCGCCGGGACGGCCGGTGCCGCCGTCGATGACGACGCGCCGCCTCCGGTTGCCCGGGCCTCCGCCCCCTCTTGGTCTGATCGGTCTACCGCCTGGCAAGATCCCTGCCTCTCTTCTGGATGTCCCGGCTCAAGTGTAGAGCCGGGCGAGTGTGTCTTCTACGCGGACGGTCTTACGCAACGTGCGGTTGAAGCCTCGGTGCGCTCTCGCACGTTCGAAGCACTGAAGCCTGCGGCACGTGTAGACGCCACGCCCCGGCCCCGTCCCGGCGACGAGCACCCCTCCGCGCTCGTGGAAGCGCTGGAGCTCGCCCTGGGGGGAGCGGCGGCCGCAGCCGGCGCAGGTCCTGACGGGGCTAGCCGTCGTCTTCGACTCCCTCGATCTTCTTCGCCTCTTCGGGCGTCACGTGCAGGATCGGCACGCCTTCGTCGGGGTCGTCCTCGACCCGGACGTGTGCGATTGGGCCCGACTCGAGCGTCTCGTCCTCGCCGACGATCGGCGCGTCTCCCGGCCCGGCGGGAAACTCCTCAGGCTCGGGGTTTCCGAACTCGGCGGCGTCCTCTGTGACCGACTCGGGCTCGGTGACGTCGGCGAGGGCCTCGAGCTCGGGCTCGGACTCCTCGACGATCGGGTTGACCTCGTTGTCGGGCTCGTGGAGCGCGAGCTCCTGGTGCGCCTGGACTCCGCAGTACTTCGAGCCGGGCAGCGCCGCGTTCGGGCACCGCTTGCCGTTCGAGAGCACCGCCGAGCAGCGGCCCGAGAAGTCGCCCTCCTCGCCGCCCTCGCCGCCGAAGGCCGCCTCGGCCTCCTGCTGGGCGAACTCGGTGTCGCTGACGATGTCGATCTTCCAGCCGGTCAGCCGGTGCGCGAGGCGGGCGTTCATGCCCTCCTTGCCGATCGCGAGCGCGAGCTGGTCGTCGGGGACGACGACCGTCGCCTCCTTGCCGGCGTCGTCGAGGTAGACCTCCCGGACGCGCGCGGGCGAGAGCGCCTTCGCGACGAACCGGGCCGGCTCCTGGTTCCAGGGGATGATGTCGATCTTCTCGCCGCGGAGCTCGGAGACGACCATCCGGACGCGCGAGCCGCGAGGGCCGACGCACGCGCCGACCGGGTCGACGCCCTGCGTGTGCGACTGCACGGCGATCTTCGAGCGGTAGCCGGGCTCGCGCGCGACGCCCTCGATGGTGACGAGGCCGTCGGCGATCTCCGGGACCTCGAGCTCGAACAGCGTCTTGATCAGCTCGGGGTCGCGCCGCGACAGGATGACCTGCGGCCCCTTCGTCCCCGTGCGGACGTCGGTGATGACGGCCTTGATCCGCGAGCCCTGCTCGTAGCGCTCGCCGTCGACCTGCTCGGAGCGCGGCAGCAGCGCCTCGACCTTGCCGAGGTCGACCAGGACGTTGTTGCGGTCGCCGGCCTGTTGCACGATGCCCGTGACGACCTCGCCGACGCGGTCGATGTACTCGTCGTACATCATCTCGCGCTCGGCCTCACGGATGCGCTGCAGGATGACCTGCTTCGCGGTCTGTGCTGCGATCCGGCCGAAGTTATCCGGGGTCACATCCTCGCGCTGCATCAGATCCTCGGGCACCTGCGACCAGTCGACGTCGAGGTCGTCGTCGGAGAGCAGCGTGTGGTTCTTCTCTCCCGTCTCCTCTTCGATCCGCTCGAGCTCGTCGAGCGCGTGCTCGCGCGCCTCGTCGAGGAGCCGGCGCTCGAGGTCGGGCGGGAGCTCGATCGCGAACACGCGGTAGTCGCCCGCGTCGTCGAGCTCGACCGTGGCGTGCCGCGACGCTCCGGGTGTCTTCTTGTAGGCCGCGAGCAGGGCGTCCTCGAGTGCGCTGAGCAGCTGCTCGGCGTCGATTCCCTTCTCGCGCTCGATCTCGCGTACGGCCTCCACGATCTCCTGGCTCATCAGGCACCTACCCTTCGTCGATCAGATTGGCCCGCACGACCTCGTCGTACGGTATGTCGACCGGCTCGCCGGTCCCGTTCACGAGCTGGAACGAGCGCTCGCCGGCGGTCACCACCTCGCCGCGCACCTTGGCGCCGGTCGCGGTCTTCACCCGGACACGCCGCCCCTCGGCGCCCCGGAAATGCTCGCGGGTGCGGAGCGGCCGCTCGAGTCCCGGCGAGGAGACCTCGACCGAGTACCGGTCGTTGTAGGAGCGAAGGAGCGCGCTGACCCGCCCGCAGAGAGCGTGGTCCACCCCACCCTGCTGGTCGACGTAGACGCAGAAGCGCTCGCGCCCGGTGATCTCGAGCGCCAGGACATCGACGCCTGGAAGCGCCGTCGTGACCGTGCGGGAAACCTCGCGATACAGCTCCTTCTCCCTCTCCTGTTGACCGGTGGCCAATGGCTTGCTCCTTGCAAGAACTCAGTTCTGTACACAAAAAATGGGCGCCGCGCGCCCATTTCGACATGCCCGAAATGTGGTGATCAAAGGGTAGCAGACCCCTGTTTGCGGCCGCTTCGCGCGGGCCGGGCGAAGTCGCACCAGGTTGATTTCGCGAGGGCTTCGACGCCGCGACCACACGCGGAGAACGCGGAGCTCGGCTTCGGATGCCCGGTGAGGTGTCGGCCCTCGCCGGTTGCTCGCAGCGGTGCCGGCGGGGCTCCGTCGCCGCGTTGCCCCGGCAGACAGGTTCCCCGGAGGCTCTAGGAGCCCGTCTCCCGCGACGGCCGCCCCACACGACGAACCACTGAAAGTGAGGGCTCGGGCGGGTACCAGAGTCGCGAGTGCCGGTGAAGGATGACCCAGTGTCCTATCAGGATGGCAACCTCGACCCCGAGCGTCCCCTGGGCGCTTGAGTTCAAGGTCGCCACGACGACCCCCGTCGCCACGACCCAGTACAAGAACCATGGCGACCACGTCTCCTCGCCGGGCGGCGGCTCTGACGCAGCCCACTCCTGCATCGGGATGCCTATCAAGTAAAGGGCGTCGAGCAGTAGCTGATCTACGGGGGCGGCCTTCGGGCCGCCCCTGCTCGTGTGGGGCACGTTGGGCGGGATCGCCTCGAGCTCGGAGCTCGCGAGGCGCCGGCCCCGACGAGCTCGCCTTCAACCAATCGAAGATTCCGCCCGCTGATGTGTCGTCCTCGAACGTGATCGAGGCCGCCGACGCGGCCGAGGCCGAAGAGCTCGCGATCGCCGGTGGCGGGGCCGCCCGGCCCGGCTGCACGTTCAGGCCGCTCACCGCGCTTTGGGCGTAACAACATCTCGCAGGCGGCGGAGCTCTCGCTTGCGCCAGGCACGCATCGCGCTAGCGTCCGGTCCCGTGATTGTTTGGCTCAACGGCACCCATGGCTCGGGCAAGACGACGACCAGTGCTCTACTGCAACCGCTGATCCCGGGTTCACGGGTGTTCGACGCCGAGAAGGTCGGCGAGACGCTGATGGACATCACACCAGGGCTGCCCGAGACCGACAACTTTCAGCACTGGCCGCCATGGCGACCGCTCGTCGTCGAGACCGCCTCCCGCGTCCTCGACTACACCGGCGGCACGCTCGTGATCCCTATGACTGTCCTGGTCGAGCAGTACTGGCGCGAGATCAGCACCGGCCTCGCCCAACATGCCATTCCCGTGCGGCACTTCGTCCTGCACGCTGACCAGGACACTCTCCGCGGGCGCATCGAGAGGGAGCACGCCATCCCGTCCCCGTTCCGTCTCACGTATCTCGAGTCCTACGCCGAGGCAGCGCGGACGTGGTTGCACGCCGAGGCCGAGGTCGTTGACACCACGCACCTCACGGCCGCGCAGGCGGCCCTACAGATCGCAGAGGCCGTCAAGAGTTGAGGTCCGCCCACCACGTGGACGGGCCACGTGACGCACTAGACCAGCGTCCTTCACGCCCGAGCCGAGGCCGCCATCCTCGGGACGCCGTCAGCTTCGCGCGAGCCAGGCGGCGCGCCCGGCCTCAGCCGCTCTCAGCCGCTCCCGGCCGGCCGGGCAGGTTCCGGGCAGGGCCGACCGGCTCGGGCGTGAGACGGCCTCCTACGGGTTCACGTCGACGACGAGCGTGACCGGGCCGTCATTCACGAGCTCGACCTCCATGCGCGTGCCGAAGACGCCCGTGGCGACCTCGACGCCGAGCTCGCGCAGGGACATGCAGAAGCCGTCGTACAGGAGCTCGGCCTGCTCGGGGCGGGCCGCCTCGGAGAAGCTCGGGCGGTTCCCGCGCCGCGTGTCGGCGATCAGCGTGAAGTTCGAGACGACGAGCACGGCGCCACTGGTGTCGAGGAGCGAGCGTTCGAACTTGCCGTCGTCGCCGGCGAAGATCCGGAGCCTCGCGATCTTGCCGGCGAGACGGTCGGCGGCGGCCGCGTCGTCCGTGGCCGCCACGCCGAGGAGCACGGCCAGACCGGCCCCGATCTCCCCGCCCGGCGTGACCCGCGCGTGCGAGACCCGCTGGACGACGGCGCGCACGTGGCGCTATCAGTCGAGCTCGCGGATGCGGGCGGCGTATCGCTCGTTGCCGGGGTTCATCGAGCTCGCGAGCTTGTAGTGGCCGTTCGCCTCGGCGTCGCGCCCCTGCTTCTCGAGCACCCGCCCGAGCGCGTAGTGGGCATAGTCGTCGGTCGGGTGGATCTCGAGGACGGCGCGGAACTCGGCCTCGGCCTCGTCCCAGCGGCGGAGACGGAAGTACGCGATCCCGAGCGCCTCGCGGATCGACGCTTTGTCCGGCTCGAGCTTCTTCGCCTTCTCGAGCGGGACGGTCGCCTGGGCGTTCATCCCTTTCTTCAGGCGGCTTCGGCCCTCCTGGTAGAGGTCGTAGGCGTCACTCATCGAGCAGCCGCTCCACCTCGTCGAGGATCGCGACCGCGATCGCCGGCTTCGGAGCCTTCGCGACGGTGCGCTCGCCCAGGCGCGAAACGAGAACGACCTCGTTCTCTGCGCTCTCGAAGCCGATGTCTCCTCGCGAGACGTCGTTGTAGACGACGAGGTCGGCGTTCTTCGTCTCGAGCATCGCGCGCTTGCGCTCGAGGCCCTCCTCGCCGAGCTCGGCGCCGAAGGTGACGAGGAGCCGGCCCGGCTGCTTGGCCTCGCCGAGGCGGCGGGCGACGTCGACGGTCGGCTCGAGCTCGACCGTCCAAGCGTCGCCGCTCTTGGCTCGCTTGCCTGCGAGCGCGGCGGACGGGCGGTAGTCGGCCACGGCGGCTGCGAGGAGCGCGACGTCGACGTCTGCGAGCGCGAGTGCGGCGTCGAGCATCGTCTCAGCAGTCGGAGTCGGGATCGTCTCGACGCCTTCGGGCGCGGGAACGGCGAGGTTCGCGGCGAGCAGTACCACCTCGGCCCCGCGGCGCCGTGCCTCCTCGGCCAGCGCGACGCCCATCCGGCCGGAGGAGCGATTGCCGACGAACCGGGCCGCGTCAAGGGGCTCGCGGGTGCCGCCGGCGGTGACGAGCACGCGCTTCCCTGTCAGACGGCCGGGCGCTAGGAGCGCCTCGGCACGGCGCGCGATCTCGGCGGGCTCGGCCATCCTCCCGACTCCCCACTCACCCTCGGCCGTCTCGCCCTCGTCGGGACCGACGAGCTCGACGCCGCGCGCGACCAACGTCTCGGCGTTGGCACGCGTGGCCGGGTGAGCCCACATCCGCGGGTTCATCGCGGGGGCGACGAGAACCGGCCCGCGGTGCGCGAGCGCCGCTTCGGTGAGGAGGTTGTCGGAGATGCCGTTCGCGAGCTTCGCGAGCGTGTTCGCGGTGCACGGCGCGACGAGCAGCAGGTCGGCTTGCGTCAGGTGCAGGTAGAGGTCCTCGTTCGCCGGGCGACGCGCGAGAGCCCGGAAGGTCTCGGTCCGGACGAAGCGCTCCGCGCCGGGCGTGACGAGCGGGACGACCTCGTGACCGGCCTTCACGAGGAGGCGGGTCAGGTCGCAGGCCTTGTAGGCGGCGATGCCGCCGGTCACACCGAGGAGGATGCGGCTCACACGTTCATTGTGCCTTCGGACCGCCGGGAAGTCCTCGCTGCCGGGCTGTCCGTTTCAGCCCGGTCCCTTCCCGGCCGCTTGTGGAGAAGACGTCTCAAAACGGTCACGGACACGTCACACGAACGCTCGTAGAATTGATCTCGAGGGCGGAGGGATGCGTCCCCACCCTTGGGTGGGGGACCGAACGCGCTCATGCCCGTTAAAACGGGGCCAGGTGGTGCGAGGGAGCGGTGCTCGAGCCGGGCGGCGCTAGCGCTTGTAGTCGTAGGAGATCTTGCCTTCGGCGATCTCCTCGAGCGACATCGTCAGGTAGTTCTTCGAGCGCGAGCGGACGAGCGGCGGCGGGAACTCGTCGAATGTCCCCTCGCCGAGCTGGTGGTGGTAGTTGTTGATCTGCCGCGCCCGCTTGGCGGCGACGATGACGAGCGCATAGCGCGAGTCGACCTCGTCGAGCAGCTGATCGATTCTGGGATGGATCATGGCCCAACAGACTACCGGCAGGCGGCCAGCTCGCGCTCGACGAGCTCGACGCACTCCTCGGCGGCGCGCTCGCGGTCGTCGTTCTCGACGACGTGGTCGAAGAGGCCCGCGAGCCGGCGCTGCTCGGCGGCGAGGGCGATTCGGTCCTCGATCTCCCCCGCGCTCTCGGTCGCCCGCTCGCGCAGCCGGCGCTCGAGCTCGTCGAGCGGCGCGTCGATGAAGATCGTCAGCGCGCCGGGCACCTTCTCCTTCACCGCGAGGGAGCCGTTGAGCTCGAGCTCGAGGAGAGGGATGTCGCCTTCCTCGGCGATCCGGTCGAGCTCCGAGAGCAGCGTCCCCGACCGCTGCCCCCACGGGAACACGTGGTATTCGAGGAAGTCGCCGGCCTCCAGCCGCCGGTCGAACTCCTCGTCGGTGATGAACCAGTAGTGCACGCCGTCGCCCTCGCCCGGGCGCCGCGCCCGCGTCGTCGCGGAGACGGCGAGCCGCAGCCTCGGGATGCGCGCCAGCAGCTCCTGCACCATCGTCCCCTTTCCGGCGCCCGAGGGACCGGTCAGGACGATCACTGGGGCTCTACCGGTTGAAGAGGTCAATCAGCTCTTGGCGCTGGCGGTCCGAGAGGCCGCCGACCGTCTTCGACTGGCTGATGCGGCACTGATTGAGCATCCGCAGCGACTTCACCCGGCCGAACTTCGGCACGGCCATGAGCATGTCGAAGACCTTCGCCGTCGAGACGTACTCCGGCGGTGATCCGAGAATCTGCTCGATCGAGACCGCTCCCGACTTGAGGTCCTTCTTCAGCTTCGCCCGCTTGACCCGAATGTCGTTGGCCCTCTTGAGAGCCTCCATTCTCTGGTCGAGTGACCTGACCGGAGCTTGGACTTGCGAGGCGGGCGGCACCATGAGAGGCCGCATACTAACAGCCTTTCCGGGCCGTGCAAGCCGCGATCGTTTCGACTAGTTGTCAGACGTGAAAACAGGTTCCTGAGCGGCGCAAAAGGCCTCTTCCGTGTTGTCAAAGCCGACATTTGCGACCGCAAGTGAGAGCTCGGAGCGGACCCTCGAGGGGGCTTCCGGGTCGCCGAAGAGGACCGTTCCGAGGGCCACATGGGTCGCGCCCGCCGCGATCATCTCGAGTGCGTCCCGTCCCGTCGAGACCCCTCCCATGCCGACGATCGGAAGCTCGGTGACGCGCCGGCAGGCGTAGACGGCGGCGAGGGCGATCGGCTTGAGCGCGGGGCCCGAGTAGCCGCCGACGGCCCGGGCGAGACGTGGCCGCAGGCTCTCGTCGAGCGCGAGGCCGCGGATCGTGTTCACGAGGGAGAGGCCGTCTGCCCCCGCCGCCTCCACGGCGCGAGCGACCTCGGCGATGTCCCAGGCGGCAGGGGAGAGCTTGGCGTAGAGCGGCAGGCTGGTGGCGGCCCGGCACGCCGCGACGATCTCCGCCGCGGGCTCCGCCGCCTCGTCGACGTTGGGGCACGAGAGGTTGAGCTCGATGGCCGCGACTTCGTCGCGGCCTAGTCGTCGGCACGTCTCCGCGTAGTCGTCCGCCGAGAACCCACCCACCGACACCCAGATCGGTATGTTCAGACGTGCCAGCCAAACGCGGCAGCGTTTGGCCGAGGAAGGCCTCGCGGCCGGGGTTCGCGAGCCCGATCGAGTTGAGCATCCCGGCGTCGGTCTCGGCGATCCGGACGGGAGGGTTCCCCTCACGTCGCTCTGGCGTCACGGTCTTCGTCACGAACGCGTCGAGCGACCGCGCCACCTCGGGCGCGGCGAGAGCGTCGAGGCAACCGCTCGCGTTCAGAAGGAGCAAAGCACTGGTCCTTCGACACAAAGGCGGGCGAGCTCGCCGTCGACCGGGACGACGCAGCCGTAGCAGGCGCCGTAGCCGCATGCCATCGGCGCCTCCCACGCCAGCTGGGCGTTCGGGACGAGCGCGCGAACCGCTTCGAGCATCGGCTCTGGCCCGCAGGCGAGGACATCGCGATCGAGCGGCATGGCGTCGGTGACGAGGACGGGGTCGATCACGACCTCGGCGTTCGGGACGAGAACCGCGGCCTCGGCGTGCTCGGCCGTCCGGAAGCCGAGGATCGCGGGCGGATGCTCGAGCGCCTCCGAGAGATACGGGAACGGCGCGATCCCGATCCCTCCACCGACGAGCAACGGCCTCGGCACGTCGAGGCGAAAGCCGTTCCCGAGCGGGCCGAAGACCGCGATCCGGTCGCCCGGCTCGAGCTCGGCAATCGCCTGCGTTCCCGCGCCGATCGGGTCGACGAGGAAGCCGAGCTCACCCCGGGGCGCGGTGCACAGGGAGAACGGGCGGGGCAGCAGCCGGCCGGGCGCCTCGAGCATGAAGAACTGCCCCGGAATGCCCGGCTCGATCGAGCCGCGCCCGACTCGTACGAGGGTGTATGCGCCGACCGCCTCGACGCCGGCGACCGTGAGCCTCTCACGACGCCGCACGGAGCGCCTCCTCGAGCTCGAGCCCTGAATGGCGTTGCTGGAGGGCAACCGGCTCCTCCGCGCGGGCGCCCGCGATCGCGTCGACCGCTGCCCGCGCGACGGCGAGCGTCGTGATGCACGGGACGCGCGCGACCACGGCCGCCTCGCGGATCGCATAGCCGTCTCGGCGGGCGTTCCGGCCTTGCGGCGTGTTGACGACGAGGTCGACGAGGCCCGAGCGGACGAGCTCGACGACCGCGGTCCCCTTCTCGACCCGCTCCACGACGATGCCAGCGAGCTCGAGCGCGGTTGCCGTCCCCGTCGTCGCGACGAGGTCGAAGCCGAGCGCTGCAAGTGCCTGCGCGACCGGCACGACGGCGACCTTGTCCGCATCGCGAACGCTGAGGAACGCCCTGCCGCCGGTGGGAAGCCGGCGCCCGGCCGCGCGCTCCGCTTTCGCAAAGGCCGTCGCGAAGTCGGCGCCGCTCGCCATCACCTCGCCGGTCGACCGCATCTCCGGGCCGAGCACGGGGTCGGCGCCGGGGAAGCGAACGAACGGCAGCACCGCCGCCTTCACGTGGTAGCCCGCGCACACCGAGCCCTCCGGCGGCAGGTCGACCTCGGCGAGCGTCGCGCCGGCCGCGAGGCGGCAGGCCGCGTCGACCAGGTTGATCCCGGTCGCCTTCGACGCATACGGCACCGTGCGGGAGGCCCGAGGGTTGACCTCGAGGACGTACACCTCGCCCGCCGCGATCGCGAGCTGGACGTTCAGGAGCCCGACCACCCCGAGCGCCGGGCCGAGCCGGCGAACGAGGTCGCGGATCTCCGGCGAGTCAGAGGGTGCCGGCATGACGCACGACGAGTCGCCCGAGTGGATCCCCGCCTCCTCGACGTGCTCCATCACCGCCGCCACGTAGGTCTCCCGGCCGTCGCAAAGCGCATCGACGTCGAGCTCGACCGCGCTCTCGAGGAAGCGGTCGACCAGAACCGCGCCGTCGACGACCTCCATCGCGGCGTGGACGTCCGCGTCGTCGTAACAGACCCTCATGGCCCTGCCGCCGAGGACATAGGAGGGACGGACGAGGACGGGGTAGCCGACCCGCTCCGCGATCGCCGAGGCCTCCGCGCCGGTCGTGGCGATCCCCCACTCCGGGCAGCGCACGCCGAGGGCCGCGGCCAGGCGGCCGAAGCGCTCGCGATCCTCGGCGAGGTCGACGGCGTCGAACGGCGTCCCGAGAATCCGGTGGCCGGCGCGCTCGATCGCCCGCGCGAGCTTCAAAGGGGTCTGTCCCCCGAACTGGATGCACACGCCCACCGGCTGCTCCCGTTCGAGCACGGCGAGCACCGCCTCCTCGTCGAGCGGCTCGAAGTAGAGGCGGTCACTCGTGTCGTAGTCGGTCGAGACCGTCTCGGGATTGCAGTTGACCATCACAGCCTCGTACCCCTGCGCGCGGAAGCTCTGCGCGGCGTGGACGCAGCAGTAGTCGAACTCGATCCCCTGTCCGATCCGGTTGGGGCCGCTGCCGAGGATGACCACCGAGCGCCCCGGCTCCGGGGACTGCTCGTCGCGCTCGCCGCGCGTCGAGTAGAAGTAGTTCGAGGCCGCCTCGACCTCGCCGGCGCAGGAGTCGACACGGCGAAATGCAGGCGCGCCGTCGGGCGCCGGGCGCTCCAACTCGCGCGCGAACCACGGATGCAGGTGCTCCGGCCGCCACTCCGGATCGATCTCCAGGCCGCGGCGGGCCTTCGCGAACGCCTCGGCGAACGTGCGGCCGATCCCCATCGACTCGCCGACCGACTTCATCTGCGTGCCGAGCCTCCGGTCGGCGCCGGGAAACTTCTCGAACGCAAACCGCGGCATCTTGACGACGACGTAGTCGAGCGTCGGCTCGAAGCTCGCGGGCGTCGTGCCGGTGAGGTCGTTCGGGATCTCGTCGAGCGTGTAGCCCACCGCAAGGCGAGCGGCGACCTTGGCGATCGGGTAGCCGGTCGCCTTCGACGCGAGCGCCGAGGACCGCGAGACGCGCGGGTTCATCTCGATCACGCGAATCTCGCCGCTACCTCGGTGTCGTGCGAACTGGATGTTCGAGCCGCCCGTGTCGACCCCGACGGCGCGGATGATCGCGATGGCGCCGTCCCGAAGCTCCTGGTACGCCTCGTCGGAGAGGGTCATCTGCGGTGCGACGGTGACCGAGTCGCCGGTGTGGACGCCCATCGGGTCGAGGTTCTCGATCGAGCAGACGATCACGACGTTGTCGGCACGGTCGCGGACGACCTCGAGCTCGAACTCGTCCCAGCCTCGCAGGGATTCCTCGACGAGGACCTGGCCAATCGGACTCGTCGTCGAGCCCCACTTCGACCTGGCGCTTCAAGTCCGATTGGCGAGTGACAAACCCTCCGCCGTGGCCGCCCAGCGTGAACGCGGGCCTGACGACCACAGGGACGCCGACGCCCTCGAGCTGGGAGACGTCCGTCACGATCGTGGACTCCGCGACCCGCAGGCCGCAGGACTCGACCGCGTGCTTGAAGAGCTCCCGGTCCTCGGCGCGCGCGATCACGTCCACCCCGGCGCCGATGAGCTCGATCCCGAGCTCGTCGAGGATCCCGGCCGCGGCGAGCTCGAGCGCGAGGTTGAGCGCCGTCTGTCCGCCCATGGTCGGCAGGAGCGCATCGGGCCGCTCGCGGCGGAGCACGCCCGAGACGCCCTCGAGGTCGAGCGGCTCGAGGTAGGTCGCGTCCGCGAACCCGGGGTCGGTCATGATCGTCGCCGGGTTCGAGTTGACGACGATCGTCCGGTAGCCCTCGTCGCGCAGCACCTTGAGCGCCTGGCAGCCCGCGTAGTCGAACTCGCATGCCTGCCCGATCACGATCGGGCCCGACCCGATCAGGCAGATGGACGAGATGTCGTCACGCCGCGGCAAGGGTTACCTCCTCGAGCCACTCACCGATGATCGGCCACGCGTCATGCGGGCCCGGCCCGGCCTCCGGGTGGAACTGAACCGAGCGGGCCCGGAGCTCCGGGTAGGCGAGCCCTTCCAGGGTGCCGTCGTAGAGCGACTCGTGCGTCGCCGCCTGCCCGTCGCCTGGAGCCACCGCGAAGCCGTGGTTCTGGCTCGTGACGAGCACCCGGCGTGTCTTGCGCTCGACCACCGGGTGGTTCGCCCCGCGATGGCCGAACGGGAGCTTGAACGTCGAGTGCCCGGTCGCAAGCGCGAGCAGTTGATGGCCGAGGCAGATCCCGAGTACGGGCACCCGCCCGAGAAGCTCGCGGACGGCCGCCGCCTCGGCGACGAGCGGCTCGGGGTCACCCGGGCCGTTCGAGAGGACGACGCCGTCGTAGGAGGCGAGCGTGCCCGCGTCGACGTCGTGCGGGAAGACCGTCACTGCAGCCCCGCGCGAGGCGAGCCGCCGAAGGATCGACCGCTTCGCGCCGTAGTCCACGACCGCGACCCGGACGGCTCCGCCCGAGAACTCGTAGGGCGCGTTCGTCGACACACGCGAGACGAGCGACTGGCCGGTCATCGAGGGCTGGCTCCGCGCCAGCTCGATTGCGGTCTCGGCGTCCGCCCCATCCGCCACGACAGCGGACCGGAGAGCCCCATGCTCGCGCAGATGCAGCGTCAGCGAGCGCGTGTCGACGCCCGTGAGTGCCGCGACGCCGTTCCGGGCGAGCCAGTTCGTCCACTCGGGCCCACGCGCGTCGCGCATCACGACACCGCGGACGTACGGCTCCGGCGACTCGGAGCGATGGTCGGCGATCCCGTAGTTCCCGACCATCGGCGCCGTGAAGCAGACGATCTGGCCGCAGAAGCTCGGGTCGGTCGCCACCTCCTGGTAGCCCGTCATCCCCGTCGTGAAGACCGCCTCGCCGAGGGCCGTCGTCGGAGCGCCGACGCTCTCGCCCCGAAAGACGGTGCCGTCCTCGAGCGCCAGTAGCGCCTTCATGCCTCGTACGCGATCCGGCCGGCCGCGACCGTCATCAGCACCTTGCCGTGAAGCTTGCGCCCGAGCAGCCACGAGTTCGCCGACCGCGACCGGAAGCGCTCCTCGGTGACGCGCCACGTCGCGGCCGTGCTCAGCAGGACGAGGTTCGCGACGGCCCCGACGGCGATCCGCGGCCGCTCCAGCCCGAAGATCCGGGCCGGCCCGGCTGACATCCGCTCGAGCAGGGTGCCGAGGTCGATCAGACCCGGCTCGACGAGAGTCGTGTTGAGGGCCGCGAACGCGGTCTCGAGCCCCGTCACCCCGAACGGGGCCGCCTCGAACGGCACGTCCTTCTCCTCGCGCGAATGCGGGGCATGGTCGGTCGCGATCGCCTCGATCGTCCCGTCAACGAGGGCCTCGATCAGCGCGGCCCGGTCGTCGGCGGTGCGAAGCGGCGGATTCATCTTGAGGTTCGGGTCGAGGCTCCGGACGGCCTCGTCGGTGAGGGTGAGGTGGTGCGGCGTCGCCTCACCACTCGCTGCGACGCCCGCGGCGCGGGCAGCCCGGAGCAGGTCGACCGACTCGCGTGCCGAGAGGTGCATGAGGTGGAGCGGCTGCCGGGTGTCGCCGGCGAGGGAGAGCTCGCGTGACACGCCGAGGCTTTCTCCGAGCGAGGGCCATCCGCCGAGGCCGAGCTCTGCCGAGACGGCGCCCATGTGCATGTGGCCGCCGCGGGTGAGCGTCGGCTCCTCGCAGTGGAGCGCGAGCCGCAGGCCGGTGACGGCGTTGTACTCGAGCGCGCGCCGCATCAGCCCGGCCGTGGCGACCGGTCGGCCGTCGTCGGTGAAGGCCGCCGCGCCGACGTCGGCGAGCTCGCCCATCTCGGTCAGCTGCGTTCCGTCCTGCCCGATCGTGATCGCTGCGGTGAAGCCCACCGGGACCTCGGCCTCTGCCTCGGCGCGGGCACGGAGGCCGCGGAGGACGTCGGCGCTGTCGACGACCGGGTCGGTGTTGGGCATCGCGAGGATCGCGCAGTAACCTCCGGCCGCCGCCGCGGCGGTGCCGGTCGCGATCGTCTCCTCGTCCTCCCGTCCCGGCGTGCGGAGGTGGACGTGCGGGTCGATGAAGGCCGGCGCCAGGACGAGCCCCGCGCCGTCGACGACCCGGTGGCCGTTCGCGTCGAGCCGCTCGCCGATCGCCGCGATCGTCCCATCGTCGACGCGAACGTCGAGGATGGCGTCGACGCCCTCGGTCGGGTCGACCACCCGCGCGCCGCGGACGACGACGGCGGCGGTGCCGCGCTTGCCGACGAGCACCGGAGCGGCCATCACGCCACCCCCACGACGGCGGTCTCGACGACGACCGGGCCTTTGGTCAGGAGGTCGTACAGGACGGCCATCCGGACGACGAGCCCGGCGCGAACCTGGTCGACGATGAGCGCGGCACTCGAGTCCGCGACGCGCGGGTCGATCTCGACGCCGCGGTTCATCGGCCCGGGGTGCATCACCTTCTGCGCCGGGCGCAGCCGCTCGGGCGTGACGCACCAGCGGGCGCTGTACTCGCGGAGCGTCGGGACGTAGTTCGCGCCCTCCTCCATCCGCTCGCGCTGCATCCGGAGGACGTAGACGACGTCGGCGTCCTTGATCGCCTCGATGTCGAACGAGACCTCACCGAGCTCGGGCGGCAGGAGCGGCGGCGGCCCGACCAGCACGACGCTGGCCCCGACCAGGCGCAGCGCCTGGATCAGCGAGCGCGCAACCCGCGAGTGGAGGACGTCCCCGACGATCGCGACGTGCACACCCTCCAGGCGGCCGAGCGACTCCTGGATCGTGTAGAGGTCGAGGAGCGCCTGGGTGGGGTGCTGGTGCTTCCCGTCGCCGGCGTTCACGACGTGCGCGTCGGTCACGGAGGCGACGAGCTGCGGCGCTCCGATCTGAGGGTGGCGGATGACGATCACGTCGGGGTCGTAGGCCGAGAGCGTGAGTGCGGTGTCCTTGAGCGACTCGCCTTTCTCGACCGAGGAGCCGGTCGCCTTCATGGACATCGTGTCGGCGGACAGGCGCTTCGCGGCCAGCTCGAACGACGCCGAGGTCCGGGTCGAGGACTCGAAGAACATGTTCACGACGAGCCGGCCGCGGAGCGTCGGCAGCTTCTTCGTGTCGCGCTCCTGGGAGAGCGCGAACGAATGGGCCGTCGCGAGGAGGCGCTCGACGTCGGCACGCTCGAGGTCGCCGACCGAGAGCAGGTGACGGCGGCCGCGCTCGCGCGGCGGCATCAGATCGCTCGGAACCACGTGTAGAGACCTGTCATTCATGGTCAACCTTCGGTTGGGCGCTCATTGGTCTCCTTCCTCCGGCTCGCCGACGAGGACGACGCGGTCGACCTCGTCGATCTCGAGCAGCTGGACCTGGACCCGCTGGCTTCGCGCCGTCGGGAGGTTCTTGCCCACGTAGTCCGGGCGGATCGGCAGCTCGCGGTGGCCGCGGTCGGCGAGCACGGCGAGCTGGACGCGCGCCGGGCGGCCGTACTCGAGCAGCGCGTCGATGGCCGCGCGGACGGTGCGGCCGGTGTAGAGGACGTCGTCGACCAGGATCACGGTGCGGCCCTCGAGCTCGAAGTCGAGCTTGGTGTCCCGAACGATCGGCTGGCTCCGGCGCGGGGAGCGCCCTTCGCGGACGTGCACGTCGTCGCGGTGGAACGTGATGTCGAGCTGGCCGAGGTCGAGCTCGACGCCCGCACGCTCGGCGACGAGGCGACGGAGCCGCTGCGAGAGCGGCACGCCCCGCGTGTGGATCCCGACGAGCGCGACCGTCTCGAGGTCGTCGTTCCGCTCGATGATCTCGTGGGCGATCGCGCGAGAGCGTCCGCTCGATCGCTTCGCCGTCCAGCAGGACTCGCCCGTCCGGTGTTACGGCATGGGTATTCATCGCACTCCTTCCCGGCCTCTCTGGACCGAGTTAAGGGGTCAAGCGGCCGTCAGCGTACCACGGTCTCCGGACGCTCCTCGAACCTCCGCGAAGCCGCTATGGCGAGCACGAGGAAGCCGGTCGCCGCCCCGCAGGCGAGCAGGACGATCGAGCCCTCCCGCCGGGAGAGCCCGGCGAGCGACCAGATCGTCTCGGGCCAGGTGAGGAACTCGAGCTTGTTCGCGATCGACCACGTGAGCTCGTCGAAGAGCCCCATGCCGACCGAGATCGCCGACAGGACGAGCGTCACGACCGGCCGGCGCGCGAGCGCGAAAGGGACGCCGAGGAACAGGAACGGCAGCGCCGCGGCGGCGAACCGGGGGCCCGGCGAGGTTCCGCCGTTCGGCAGGAAATAGCCCGCCGTATACACGCAGAACAGCACCGAGATCGCGACGGCCACCGCCGCCTCGAGACGTGAGCGGCGCCAGAACACGACGAGGCCCGCCACCGCGGCAAAGAGAACGGGCGAGACGAGGAGCAGGCCGTGGCCGTCGAAGGTCAGCGTCCAGATTCCATGGAGGGTCGGCGTGCCGATGCCGAAGAAGCCCTGCGTCTGGCCGGCCGTGAAGACGTTCGACGTGTAGCGGTAGGAGAGCCGCCACGGGGCGCCGAACGCCAGCCAGTCGTAGCCGCCGAGCACGATCGCCGGGGGTATCCCGCCTGCGAGCGCCCAGAGGACGCCCCGCCTGCCGCCGCGGATCGCGGCGTAGACGAGGAGCGGGATCGCGGCGAGGGCCGCTGGATATTCGAACAGGACACCGACTCCCGCCAGGAGGCCGACCCACACCCAGTCCCGCGGCCGCCGTGCGCGCGACCCGATCACGAACGCCCCGAACAGGCAGAGCGCGTCCTGGAGATGCCCGAAGAGCGTCGGGGCGAGCGAGCCCGCCATCGTGCCGAGGCCGAACGTCACTGCGACCGGCGCTCCTGCTCGCGTCACGAAGCCCTCTGCGACCCGTCCGACAAGGAAGGTCAGCGCGAGGAACGCGATGCCCCCGACGATCACCCGGATCCCCCAGAGGTGCCACTTCCGGTTCCAGACCTCGGTCGGGTGCGCAGGGGGATGAGCGGCGTCCTCGACCCGGATCACCTCGTAGACGGGGACCGCGAGCAGCGCCACTCCCGGGGCCTTGTCGGAGTACCAGTGGCCGTTGGCGAACGCCCGGTCGATCGTGAGGCGCCAGTACGGGTCGATGTTCACCGATCCGCGGAGGGCGATCGACTGGGTGAGTGCCAGGCGGCTCGTGTCCTGAGTGTTGAGCACGCTCACGAGCGGCAGCGTCCCGAGGGCAACCAGCGCGAGCACCAGCCATTCGCGCGGGTAGCGCCTCAGAGTCACGTTGCCGCCGCGAGGAGCCAGTCGAAGGTGAAGTCGAAGCGATCGGGCAGCTCGGCCTCGGCTCGTGCGAGTCCCTCCTCGAACTCGACGGGGTCGAGGAGATCGAAGGTCGAGAAGCCCTTCGAGCGGATCAGGTCGACCGCGCGCTCGCGGGTCTGCTCGCGATGCTGGCGGAGGTGCTCGATCTCGACCCGGCCGAACCCGGCCTGCGCGAGCTCCTCGCGGAGCTGCTCCTCGCCGGGGAAACGCGCGCGCTCGATCTCGGGGACGGACGGGAAGAAGCGTGTGAACCAGACGTCTTCGAAGCTGTCGGGATCCTCGGTCGCGACGACCAGGCTTCCGTCAGGTGAGAGGACCCGCGCTGCCTGCTCGAGAGCACGGGGCCTGTCGAAGAGGTGCAGCGCCATCCGCATGACCACCGCGTCGAACCAGCCGGCCTTGAACGGCAGCGCTTCGGCGCGCGCGACCCGCGCGTTCACGCCGAGCGCCTTCGCGCGCTCGACCATCGCCTCGGACGCGTCGACCGCCCACACGCGGGCGAGATCGCGTTGCTCGAGCTCGTGCGAGAGCCGTCCGGTCCCGCACCCGACGTCGAGGACGCGCTTCCCCCGGAGGCTGCCGAGACGAACGAGAGCCTCGTAGACCTCCCACCAGTTCGCATCGATCGGGCGCAGCTCCTCGTACCGGGCCGCGCGCGCGTCGAATCCGCTCGTCACCCCTCCGGCGTCCCCTCTCCCCCGTGTCGCGCGGGCCTCGCGCCTGCCTTCACGAGGACGGGCTCGCCGCGCTCCCGGAACGGAACCTCGATCGTGTCGAAGTCGCGCGGGAGAACGGTTGCATCGAAGACGTCGCGTGCCTCCTGGAGCAGCTCGGGCCCGTAGTAGCGCGGCGAGACGTGCGTGAGCGCGAGCAGCGACACCCCGGCTGCCGCCGCGACCTCCGCCGCCTGCCGCGCGGTCGAATGGCCCGTCTCCGAAGCCCGCTCGACGTCGTCGTTCCCGAACGTCGCCTCGTGGATCAGCACGTCGGCACCAGGGAAGAGCAGCGAGACAGCCTCGGTCGGTGCGGTGTCGCCCGTGTACGCGATCGTACGGCCCGGCCTCGCAGGACCGACGAGCTCGGAGGAGCTCACGACGCGCCCGTCCTCGAGCGTGACCGGCTCGCCCCGCTGGAGCACGCCGCGCTCCGGGCCGAACGGGACACCGAGCGCGTCGGCGCGGGCGTCGTCGAACCTGCCCGGCCGCTCCGGCTCGACGAGCGCGTATCCGATCGACGGAACGCCGTGGGAGACGGGGAAGGCGCAGACCTGATAGCCGTCGAGCGGCACTGCGTCCCCTCCGCGCAGCTCCACGAGCTCGAGCTCGAAGCTGAGCCTCCCGATCACGCGGGCGAGGACGCCGAAGAGCTCCCGGAGGCCCGGCGGGCCGTAGACGTGGAGCGCCGGCTCGCGCGTCCGGAGCGAGAACGTCTTCAGCATCCCGGGGAGCCCAAGGTAGTGGTCGGCGTGGAGGTGCGTCAGGAAGACGTGCTCGAGATCGACGAGCCCGACCGTCGAGCGCAGGAGCTGGCGCTGGGTTCCCTCGCCGCAGTCGAGCAGCAGCCGGTCGCCTCCCCGGCGGAGGAGTAAGGAGCTCGTGCCGCGCCGCGCCGTGGGCGCGCTCGCGGACGTGCCAAGGAAGACCACGTCGAGGTCCATCCGGCGATCGTAACGACCGCCTCCTGTCGCGCTGCTACGGCAGGACGAGCTTCTGGCCGGGCGCGATCTCGCTTCCGCCGAGCTGGTTCGCCCGCTGGATCTGCCAGATCGCGTTCCGGACGTCGCCGCCGTAGTGCGCCTGAGCGATCGTCCAGAGCGTGTCGTAGGGCTTGACCCGATAGACGACCTTCGGCCCGTGGGCGCCCGACGGGCGGGCGACGATGCTCCACACGACGAGCACGGCCGCCGCCAGGGCAAGGATGTGGAGAAGCCGCTTCCCGAACATGTGTTCGCCATCCTAACGAACACCTGTTCGTGTTGTCAAGCTACGTCTTTTTCAGCTTCGGCGGCGGCGCTTGCGCCTTGCTCGCAGGCGGCGAGGGTGGTTGCGCGGACGGGTGCCACGGCAACCGGCTTCCCCTGACAGGCGCCGTGGGTCTGTGCCATCAACGCCTCGATCATCGTCGCGGACTGCTTGGCGACCGGCGTCCCGTTGCCGATCCAGTAGAGCCCGCTCTGCCATCCGGCGAGGTTCGGCTCGTCGACGAGGCGGAAGAGGTTGATCACCCGCACGTTCGGGTCGCAGGCGAGGAGCTGGAGCATCTGCTTGTAGTAGGTCGCCTGGTATGCCTCCGTCGCGAACTGGCGGACCACGCCGCCCGCCGAGTTCGCGCTCACCTCGATGCCGGTGTAGCCGGGCTGACCGGCGGCGTTCGTCTGGATCCCCATCTCGTTGAGGCTGACCGGCAGGCCGCCGCCCTTCTGCTGGCCGATCGTCCGCTGCGGCGTTCCGTTGAACCCGTCGTAGAAGGCCTGGTAGATCCGCGCGAGGTTCGAGATGCTCGCGTCGCGGGGGTCGGAGTAGCCCTGGGCGAACGGCAGTGACTGCGGCACCGGGTACGGATGGAAGTCGAGGCCGTCCATGAGCGGCGCGGTGCGGTGGGTCTTCGCCGCGAAGGCCTTGAACCAGGCGCCGAGTGCCGCGAGGAACTTGACCGGCGATGTCGACGAGTTGCTCGGCGCGTTCGGCGAGTCGTTCCCGCGCGGCGAAAGTCCGACTCCCCAGACGAAGTTCGAGCTCGAGATCGCCTTGAGCGCGTCGTAGGACGCTGCGAGAGCGCGGCCGCAGACGGCGGCGGACTGGTTCACGCCGGCGGCATTCCATTGCGGGTTGACGAAGAGCGGCTGATTGCACTCGTTCATGACGATGAACTGGTGCACCGTCGGGAAGGTCTGCGCCACCGTCGCCACCCACGAGGCGAACTGCTGGATCCGGTTCGAGTCGCCGCATGACGTCGGGTTGGTCGAGGCCGGACAGTGCTTCGCGCCCGTGAGAGCCTGGGAGTGGAGCGGGTAGAGGTCGAGCTCGACGGTCACACCGGCCGTCTGGGCGGCCGCGATCACCTGGCTGAGCGAGGCCTGGAGGTCGGGGTCGATCGAGGTCGGCTGCGTCTCGTCCCACCGGATCGTGAGCGCGTTCATCGTCAGGCCGTCCGCCGCCATCGTCGGCATGAAGAAGGTGGGCTGCGCCACCTCGTACTTGACGTCGTCGTTGATCCCGACGATCAGCTTCGCGGCGGCGCCGCCGGGGACGAGAGCTGCGAGGGCGGTGAATGCGAGCGCCGCGAGCGTGTGCTTCATTGAGACATGGTTCGGGGGGACAAGCCAATTCCCTGGAGCACCGCATCGGTGAGCCGAGAGGCCCCGTAGCGTACAGGGTCGGAGGCGGGAAGGCCCGTGTCGTCCTCCGCCGCGGCGACTGCGGCACTCGCGTCCTCGTCGTCGAGATCGCGCGTGTTCAGGGCGATCGCGACCACCGTCGCCGGCCGCGCGACGAGTGAGGCCCGCTCGTGGAGCTCGACCAGCTCCGAGAGCGGCGGGATCGGGAAGCGCTCGTCGCCGTCGACGAAGCGCTGCCCGGCCAGGTGACAGAGAACGAGCGCGTGCGGAGCGCTTCCGTGAAGAAGCCCGAGCGCGACCCCCGAGTAGGCCGGGTGGAGGAGCGAGCCCTGGCCCTCGACCCAGAGCAGCTCCCCTCCCCGCTCGATCCCTTCCAGCACGAGCTGTTCGGAGGCGCCGGCGATGAAGTCGGCGACGACTGCGTCGACCGAGATCCCCCACCCCGCGATCGCGATGCCCGTCTGGCCGGTCGGGACGAACTCGCTCCTGATCCCGCGGCGCCGGGCCTCGGCGTCGAGCTCGAGCGAGACGGTCATCTTCCCGATCGCGCAGTCGGAGCCCACGGTGAGCACGACCTGCCGGTCGTGGGTGAGGTTGCGCGCCGGTCGGGGTGTTCAGGCCCGGCGGGGGCTTGCGGAGATCGCGCAGCTCGACGCCGTGGCGGGCGGCGAGGACGCCGAGCTCGGGGTCGTCCGAGATGAACTCGTGGAGGCCGTTCTCGATGTCGAGGCCGGCCGCGACGCAGGCCTCGAGGAGCACGCGCCAGGCGGGCGGGAACCTCCCGCCGGTGGTCGCGACGCCGACGAGCGCCGTCGTCGGGTTGTAGGCGAGCGCCTCCTCGACCGAGCCGACGATCGGGAAGCCCTCCTGGGTCTCCCCCGCCCGCGTCGAGTCGAGGATCGCGACGACCTGCTCGGGCCGGTAGCGAAGCACGCCGCGCGAGGTCTTCCCGTGGTGAGGGTCGCCGGAGAACCCCTCCGCCAGGATCAGGAGCCTACGCTCGCGCCTGACACCGAGCCCCGGTTCCGTCGAGGGGAGCTGGATGCCGTTCTCGAACGTCGACCCCCGGCCAGGGGTCGTCGGCGAGCAGGAGGTTCCCGTCGAGGTCGACGTGGTCGAACAGGCTCGCGATGTGGGCGCCGGCGGCGATGCCGAGACCCGACTCGACCATGCAGCCGAGCATGACGCCCAGGTCGAGGGCGCGGGCCGCGTGCACCATGCGAACCGCCTCACGGATCCCTCCCGACTTGGCGAGCTTGAGGTTGACGCCGTGGGCGCGCTCGGCGCAGGGCGCGACATCGGCGAGCGTGTGGCAGTCCTCGTCGACGTAGATCGGCATCGGCGAGCGGCGCTTCAGGTCGGGCCCGGCGGGGTCGCCGGCCGCCAGCGGCTGCTCGCAGTACTCGAGCGGCATCTGGGGCAGATAGTCGAGCGCCTGCTCGAGCGTCCAGCCCTCGTTCACGTCGGCCTGCAGCGGGAGCGTCGTTGCGGCGCGGACGGTCGTCACGCGGTCGACGTCGAGCCCGTCGCCGCCCCCGAGCTTGAGCTTGAGCCGCTCGAAGCCGCGCCGCTCGGCGGCCTCGGCGCGTTGGGCCATGTCGTCGGGGTCGCCGAGCCAGACGGTCCACGAGGTGGGCGGGCCGGCGCGAAGCAGACCGAGAAGCTTGAAGACGGGGACGCCCGCGAGCTTTCCCTGGAGATCGTGGAGCGCCGCGTCGAGGGCGGCTCGGGCCGCAGGCTCGCCGGGCGGCAACGCGGCCTCGATCTCGTCGAGCGCCCACGGGTCGTCGCCGAGGGTGATCCCTTCGAGCCACGCGAGCGCCGATTCGGCTGTCTGGTCGTATCGGTCGATCGGCGCCGCTTCGCCGTGCCCGGTGTGCTCGCCGTGGCGCAGCTCGACCTGGACGACCTCCGCAACGTCCTGCGAGGAGCGCGAGATCGTGAACGTCTCGGCGAGGTTGAGGCTGGCGATCCGGGCGGCGATCTCGATCGGGCTAGCCTAGTCGGATGGGCCTGGACGGACGCCGCCGGATCGACCTGAGCCACACGATCGAGGACGGGATGTCGACCTACCCCGGCCTGCCCGGTCCGATCGTCTGCGACTACCTGAGCCGCGAGGCCAGCCGCCGTGTCTACGCGCCCGGGTATGAGTTCCAGATCGGCGTCGTGACCCTGTGCTCGAACACCGGGACGTACGTCGACAGCCCGTTCCACCGTTATCCCGACGGGATCGACATGTCGGAGCTGCCGCTCGACCGCCTGGCCGACCTCGACGCGGTCGTCGTCGACCATCCCGGGCTCGGGCGCTCGCTCGGGCCGGAGGCGTTCGCGGAGATCGAGGTCGCCGGGCGGGCAGTGCTCGTGCGGACCGGCTGGCATCGCCACTGGCGGCAGCCCGAGTACGGCGCCGGCGGCCACCCGTTCCTGACCGGCGAAGCGGCAGAGCACTTGCGGGATGCCGGCGCCGTGCTCGTCGGGATCGACTCCCTGAACATCGACGACACCTCGACCGGTGAGCGGCCTGTCCACTCGACCCTCCTCGCCGCCGGAATCCCGATCTGCGAGCACCTCGCCGATCTCGCGCAGCTGCCGGGGAGCGGCTTCCGCTTCAGCGCGGTGCCCGCCCCGATGAAGGGCATGGGGACGTTTCCGGTGCGCGCGTTCGCGGTTCTCGACTAGGCACCGAGCCAGTCGAGCCACTCGCCGTGGTGGGTGGCGTAGGCGAGCTCGACGCGCTCCCCGCCGGGCCAGAGCTGGAGCGTCAGCCCGTAGTGCCGCGTCACGCCGTCCGAGGGGCGCCGTGTCTGTACGAACGCCACGGCATGGCGTTCTCCGAACCGGCCGATCGTGTCGTGGACCCGCCGCCGGTTCTCCTCGGTGAAGTACCCGAGGACCGCGGTCTCCCAGATGACGGTCAGCGCGCTCGAGCCGCCCAGGCCGTCGAGGATCTCCGGTAGCAGGTCGGCTGCGTCGCCCTGGATCAGCTCGGGCGGGTCGGCCCGCACCGCCGCGAGCGCCGCGTCGAGCCGTTCCACGCGGTCGATCTGATCGGCCCAGACGAACGACTTGAGCCTGAGCGCATCGTCCTCCGAGGTCACGTCGATCGGGCTGAGGTCGATCCCCCTCCTCGAACGGATCTCGGGGCGCAGCTCGAGAAGCGGCCGCCGGGACCGGGCGTTCCTCCCCGCCCCGGAGGTGCAGGTCGGCGGTCGGGTCACCCCAGTTGCCGGCCGCGTAGGAGTAGCGGTATCGGTCCCAGACGAGGTTGAGCCCCGCGGACGGGCCGATCTCGACGAGGTCGAAGGCGGTCGCGCCCGTGCGGCGCGCTGCTTCGAGGAAGCAGGGCAGGAGCATCCAGCAGCGCTGCACCTCGTTCGTCTGGACGCGCCGATTTGCGACCCACTCTCGCAGGAAGTCGCGGTGCTCCACGATCGCCTCGTCAACGTCGTCCCAATGCGCACGCCCTGTGAGCACGAGATAGTGGAGACCGCCCGAAAGCCGAAGCGGCGCGTCCCAGGCCGGGTCCGGGCCGACGATCTCGGCGACGCGCGGGTCGTGCGCGAACTCGTGCCACAGGCGGGCGTAGAGCGGAGACCGCCCCTCCGCGAGCTCCGACTGCGCCAGGAAGACGTGTGCCTGATCCCCCATCGCCGCCTCGAGCGTATGCGAGCCCGCCCAACGGGTCGGCTAAGGTAGTGGCTCCGGCGCCCGTAGCTCAGGGGATAGAGCGTTCGCCTCCGGAGCGAAAGGTCGCAGGTTCGATTCCTGCCGGGCGCATCGCAACCTCATTCGGGCCACGAAGGGCCAGGTAGGTCCACAAAGGGCCACAATCCCGCACCATTACAAGGATTGCTCGCGCGGGAATCTGCAGATGCCGCGTCGCTCCACAGGGTGTCTAAAGGGCCGCTGCGAGGCGTCTGTGCCACGAAAACGTGCCACGAACCGGCCGACACGACTGCGACGGCGCCCGCGAACGGCGGGCACGATGCCGGCGTGGTCGGGCTACTCCCCGGCCGCCAGGCCCCCGGACGATTGCCTCGTCGCGGGGGCCGTATCGTCCGACCTCAAAGGAAGGGCGAGCCCGCGCCCCCACGGCCCCGCCCACGACCGGGAAGGAGACGAGTCCTCGATGCCGATCCACGCTATCCACCCGACCCTGATACGGGTCGCGCTGCAGCGATGAGCGACGAACTCAGCGAGGTACCGGCAGTTGCGAGGCTTAATCGACTTGGCGTTCGCCGCCGAATCCTCCTGCAGCTCGCGCGGGACGGCCAGATCGTCGACGTGCGTTGCGAGATGCCGCAGTGCCACTGCGTCGAGGGCCGCAGCCACTTCGATCCGGTGTCGCCTCTTTCCGATTGGTCCCCGTCGGCTGACCACTACCCGATACTCGAGTCCAAGGAAGGGAAGCTCACCCGCGACAACGTCCGGCTGGCGCATCGGGCCTGCAACCGACGTGATTACGTTTGTCGCACCAAGATCAACGGCATGTTGATGAAACGGATGTCACTGGAGGAGATCGCAGCGAGTCTCAACGCCGAAAAGGTTCCCACGGCGCACGGCACGAACAAATGGACGCCTAAGTCTGTTCGGAAGGTGTTCGTTGGCCATCATCGTTGACGGTGCCGGCTTGGCTCCTGCCGCGGGCTGCGTCGGGACGCCGCCCTGAAAAATCTCGTCTGCCCTGTTTGCGAGGAGCGCTGAAGGGGTCCCTAGGGCTGCGTATCTAGCAATCGGCGGCGTCGTGACTCCGCCGTGTGCCGGAGCTGCTCGCGTCGTCGCTCGAGGCGCGCACCGGTGCGTTGCATCGACCTCTCGCACTCCTGCCTGACCGACGATCCGATCGAAGTCGGCGGGGCGCCGCTGACCCGGCGGCGCCCCGCACGTAGCTCACTCCTCGGTGCGGGCGCGCAGTCCGTCGATCAATTTGAGCGCGTCGCGTCGCAACTTGGTGTACCGATCGCGGATCTCGTCGGCACCGCGCTCGACGGTGCTGACGCTGCCGACAGGTTGACCTTGCTGTGCTCCGAGATGTCCACGGGCCCGGTCAGCAGGATCTGACCGTGCGCGTCGCTCTCGTACGAGCGGAAGTAGGTCGTGGGCCGCGGCGGTGCCATAGGCCCTCCTGGTCGCGAAGGTAGCGCAGCCGACGACGCTTGAATATCAAGTAGCGGGCGGTCGGGTCAACCGAAGCACGGCCCGCTCACACACTGGAAGCTGGACCGCCGTCGCGTTCGCGCCGAGCCCGTCCGCGCCCGTTCCCGCTCGGCACATCCGTCGGCCGGCTCCCGGTTCGCTCGGGTGCTACCTGTGAGGTGAGATCGGGGAGCGGGGCGAACGCCGGATCGGGACGGAGGACGGCGACGTACTGATAGGCAAAGAGCGAGGGCCAGACCGTGCGTCCGGCGCGGTCGACGCGCACGAGCGCCTGCCGAAACCTTCGGCGGCCTGACGTCCCTTGGTCGAAGCCGAGCACCTCGAGCGGAAGGCCCGTGAGGCGCCGCGCCTCGACCAGCCAGCCGGCGCGCGCCGCCATCGCCGCGAAGCTCCGCCACGTGAAGAAGCGCAGATGCGTCGCGTCGAGGATGCCGCGCCGGTCGTAGTCGAAGCGGCCGAACCCGATACGCAGCCGCGGGTACCAGTGACTGATGTTCGGCACGCTCGAGACGAGCACGGTCTCCGCAGAGATCACCTCGTGTAGCTGGCGGAGGAGGCGCTCGGGATCGCGGAGGTGCTCGAGCACGTCGACTGCGAGAACGACGTCGAACGGGCCGTCATCGAGGGCCTCAGCCGGCAGTCCTGCATCGAGGTCGGCTACGACCAGCCGGTCCACCTTCTCCTCGGCTCCCGGCGGCGGGCTGCCATCTACACCGACGACGACATGTCCGCGCTGACGGAACTCGTCGCTGAGCAGGCCGCCGGCGCAACCGAGGTCGAGCACGCGCGCCCGAGGTAGCCGAAGCTCATCCGCCGCAGCCAGCACGACGCGATGGCTTGCATCAGCGGAGTCCTTCCAGCCGTAGGCACTCGCCCAGCGCGCGAGATGCGACGCGCCGAAGCCTGCGCGCGCGAGGCGGTACCGCAAGACGTCGACGCAGACGTCCTTGGCGTAGACGAGGCCGTTGACCCGGCAGAGCTCGTCGCCGTAGTAGGTCGGGATCGGCACCTCCACGATCCGCGCCCCGGAATCGAAGAGCTGTAGCAGCACCTCGGTGTCGAAGTCGAAGCCGTCGCTGTTCTCCTCGCACGGGATCCTCGCCAGTGCGTCGAGGCGGAAAGCGCGATAACCGGAGTGCCATTCGGAGAGAACCAGGCCCGACACCCGGTTCTGGAATCGGGTCAGGATCTTATTGCCGACGTACTTGTACAACGGCATGCCGCCGTCGAGCGCACCCCCTGGAGCCAGCATCCGCGAGCCGAGCACGACGTCCGAATCACGGTTCAGGAGAGGCGCGACCAGTTCGGGAAGCACCTCGGGCGCATACTGGCCGTCGCCGTGCAGGAGTACGGCGACGTCGCAGCCTTGGGCGGCCAGCCAGCGGTAGCCGAACTTCTGATTTCCGCCGTAGCCGAGATTTCGGCGTTGACACACCACTGCGACCGGAAGCTGGGCCCGTGTCAGCTGGTACTCGATCGCCACCCCGTACGTGTTGTCGGTCGAATGGTCGTCGCTGACGAGCACGACCTCGATCGAGTCGCGGAGGGAGTCGGGGATGCGGTCGAGGACGTCGGCAAGCGTCGAGGCTGCGTTGTAGGCCACGACGAGGATGCCTATACGGGTCTGGCTCACGACGGGTGTGCGTTCGTGGCGGTCATTGATTGCTCGTCGCCACCGGGGCGGCGTTCCGATTGCCGTAGCGGGGGCCCGCAGGAGAATAGGTGACCCTGGCGATCGACCACCGTCCCAGCGACCCGCCCGGCGGAAACCCCGGCCGCGTGCGGCCCTCACGAACGCCTCGATGCTCGCCGAGTAGACCGATCCGGCCGTCAGAATGGCGCCGATGGTAGACGGCCGCGGCGCGTTGCGTTCCTCTCCGTTGAGCGTCGCCATCTGCGTGCTTGCCCTCTATACCGCGTGGGTCGGCTATGCGCGGTTCGAGCGCCACCATCGCATGAGCGACTTTGCGTTCATCGGGACGAAGTTCGCGCAGAAGAGCAACCTGAGCTCGGCGATCGACGCAGACGTGCCGCGCGCCACCTCGCCGTCCGGCTATGACGGGCAGTTCTTCCTCTACATCGCTCAGGATCCGCGGCGGGCGAAGCTCTACATCGACAATCCCGGGTACCGCTACGGACGCATCGTCTACCCACTGCTCGCGCGCGGCCTGGCTCTGGGGAAGCAGGGACCGATCCCGTTCATGCTCGTCGCGATCAACGTGGTCGCGGTGGCTGCCGGGACATTCGCGCTCGGAACTCTCCTGCGCAGGCGTCGCCGCTCTCCCTGGTTTGCGCTCGTATTCGCCCTCTTCCCCGGCGTGGTCGTGGCCGTCGAGCGCGATCTCTCGGAGGTCCTCGCTTACGGGTTGGCCCTGTGCGCGGTAGCGGTATTCGACCGTGGCCGCGACCGGGACCTCGTCGCGAGCTCGGCTCTCTTCGCTCTGGCGGCGCTCACGCGCGAGACCACTCTCCTCTTCGCGCTCGTCTGCGTCGGCATCCTGGCGGCGCGCGACCGCGGCATCCGTCGGGCGCTGCCGTTCGCGACGGTCTCGGTGCTGCCGTACGGGTTCTACCGTGAGGTCCTGATCCCGAGATGGATCGGGAATCCCGCAACGCCCCGAGAAGCGCTGCCCACGTTCGTGCCCTTGAGCGGTATCGCCCACCTCTATCCCTTCCACGGCGACGTTCGTACTCAGTTCTACTCCATCGTGGTTCCCGGTGTCCTCTGCTTTGCGCTCGCCGTGTGGGCGCTCCTACGCGGGCGTCGGGACATCGGGTTGTGGCTGCTCGCCGCGAACGCCCTGTTCTTCGTGCTCCTTCTGCCGTCCGCCGCGTTCGCGGACATCTTCGCCTCGTCGCGGTACGCGATCGGGGTCGTGGCTGCACTCGTGATCGCGATCCCGTCCGTGACCGACCTAGCGCCGTCGTTCCGATGGTGGGGCTGGCTCGTCGTTCTCCCGTGGATGGCGGGGTGGTGGTTGGTCTACGAGGCCTCCTGGTTTCCGTACGGGCGGCACATTCCCGCCGCTCAGAGCCGGCCCCTCCGGGTTGCGATCCAGGGGTCGGCGACGACAGCCTCCGCCGGGCAGGAGGTCGACTTCACGGTGTGGTCGGCCGACGACGACCCTTACCAGGGCTTCGGGAACGTCGTGCTGCGCATCGGGCTCTCGCCGGGCTTGACCCTCCTCGGCCCTCCGGCCTACGAGCGCGGCTTCGGCTGCAAGGGCACACGGTCGATCACGTGTGCCCTCGACTCGCTCGGGCCGGGAATGAGCACGCCCGTCCGTCTCGGCGTCCGTCTCGGCAACGTGACTTCGAGTCAGACGCTGACGACGAGCCTGTCGGCGGACGGGGCGGAGACCAAGAAGGCGTCCTTCACGATCGTCCCTAGCTGATGCCGGCAGACATGCGCACGAGTGCGCTCGCCTTCCAGCCGTTCCAGGCGAGCGTCGCCATGACCGCGACACCCGCGGTCATGGAGCCCGCCGTTGGCGTCTCTTACGCCGACATCGCGGGGGCCGTTCATGAACCTGATGCTGGTTCAGCTACCGCGACCGCATGAGGCCGACGCCAGAGTCACGATGCAACAGCCCATCGATCTATTGGACGCTCCTCGTCGGGTCGTCCGGAGGCGCCTCCGGACCGGCCGACCGTAAACACTCGTACGCTCGGGACCGGGCGTTTTCCTACCCCCTACGAGGCGCTGACGCGCGCTCTGCCAGGGCCTAGCCCGGCTTTGACTCGAGGCCGCGATCACAGATGATGACTCTCTTCAAACTCCCGAGGTCAGAAACCGTGTACTGGACGGCAGTTGGAGGCATTTTCCAGATCTTCAGTAGCGGCTTCACTGGCATTGACGTGAACTCGCAAGCGAGATCCGGATCAACCTACGCAAGGGGAGGCGTCCAGAACCTCCAGATCAACGCGACGGGACCGTGGACGCTGAGGTGGAAATCCTAGAAGACGGGCACAACGACCGGCACTCAGCCGGGCGAGCGGATCACGAACCCGCGAGGCGCATAGAGCGGCTGGCCGTGCTCGTCGAACCCGACCGGCCTCAACGTGTCGCGCCCGTCGCGGTCCAGGCTACCGAAGCTGAACGCCGGCAACCCGTCGCGCGGCTCGCGCGGCCCGTCCGGGACCTCAAACGTCCTTCGCGGCTTCCCTGGCGGAGTCATTCCCACACGAACGCGGGCTCGGGTTTCGGCTGCTCGTTCATGATCAGCGCCGCCGCCTCGGTCGCGAGCACCGCCGCGACGCACGCGTCGATCAGCCGTCCCGGCCCCGCCTTCTCCAAGGTGTAGCGGCCGCGTCCGTCCTCGTCACGGCCGACCTTCCGCAACCTGGCGTTCAGCACGTGGCGGGTCAGGTCGGGGTCGCCGTCGTGGCGGAGCCGTCCCTCCTCGAGCGCCGTCCGGAACCGATCGACCGCGGGCGCCATCCTCGTGTTCATGTTCGTGGGGAACTCGACGATCCGGCCCCGCCAGCGAGCATCCCACTCCGCGAGCTCGTCTTGCCACCGCCACGGGTCGGCGTACAGGTAGGCGACGTCGTAGGTCGCGAACGCATGCTCGAGCGCCCGGTCAATTCGGCTGCGGTCGACACGCCACCCGTCGACATTCACTGGACGCTCGACGATCTCGAGCGGGAAGAGCATCCCGTCACGCGTGCAACCGACAAGCGCGGTCCCATCCTGGGAGTGCGACCCGTCGAAGCCCAACACGATCCTTTCGCCCTCGACGAGCTCGCGCGCCACCACACGTGACACCCACAGCGTCGGACTGACCGCAGCCAGCGTGCCCGCCGCGGGTGCGTTGAAAAAGAATCTCTGAACCTCCGGCCACGGCATGCCCGGGTCGCGCACCTCGAGCAGCAGCCGGTCAAGGTCAACCCACGGGGCGCCCGCGTACACCTGTCCGAGGAGCGCCCTCAGCTCGGCGTCGTCCATCTCCGGTGACGGCTCGGCAGTCGGCCGCGGTGCCGAGAACAACACACCCGGCGCCCCGGCGTCGAACGCATCCAGGGTCAGTTCGGCAGTCGAGCCCTCCCCAAGCTCGTGCGCGTTGCAGAACTCAAAGCTTCGGCCGTCCATCTTCGCGCAGTTGCGGACGAGCACCCGAGCAGTCGATGACCGCCGTTCGACTTCAGCCAGTTGTGGCTCTCGACGAGCACCGGGCGCATTTTCGATCAAGTCCCTGCGCGGAAACCGCGTGGTTGAGCGAGACGGGCGTGTCGCCGAAGTCAGAAATGCGCGTGCCGTGCTGTACACCGTGCTGTACACGGAAACGCGCTCGATCCTCGTCCTCGCTGACAACGCACTGAGACGCGGCACGACCGCCCGCTAGTCGACTGCGTCGTCGCGCTTCGACACGACGCGCACCGTCGCCGCGCCCGCCCCGAACCGCGACGGCCACGTCTTGCCGCAGGCCGTGCAGGTCGAGATCGACGTCGCGTCCTTGAGCGACTGGCTCGTCCCGGCCATCCGGCGCCGATAATCGTCGTGTGGTTGAGAGCTGGGATAGCTTCGGCGTCGTTGTCGGCGCCGCGAGTGGTGCGTTGATCGGGCTTCTGTTCGTGGCGATCTCTGTCAATGCCACCCGTATCACGAAACACCCGGACCTACACGTCGTCGCGTCGCGGACGCTGGTGCTTTTTGCGATCCCGCTCGTCGCTGCGATTCTCATCGTGACGCCGGGGCAACCGGATTGGGCGCTCGGTGCAGAGTTGATTGTTCTCGGCGTTGTTGCCGCTGTCGCCTTGATTCTTGTGGGGCGAGTGCGCGTGGACGTTGACGCCACCGCCGAGTCGCGTCTGGCGCGTACGCTCGACCGTAGGAGTCCGACCTTCGGGACCTCTCTGTTGACCGAGATCGCGGGGGTGACCCTGATCGTCGGTGGCGGCGGCCTCTACTGGCTCGTTCCAGCGCTCATTCTTGCCCTCGTCGGCGGGATGCTGAACGCGTGGCTTCTCCTGGTGCGAATCCCGTCTGATCCATGAGTCAGTCGCGGCGCCGCCTTTGCCGCGGCGCGAGCACGCGAGCGGGCTGGCGAAGGCGAATCTCGTCTCGGACGGCATGCCCGTCGCCGACGCCACCGTGGTCGCAGCGCTCGATCCGCTGCTCGTCTGTCTCTGACTCGATGTGGATCGTCACGTCCTGGCCCTCATCGTGTTCTCTCGCATCCCGGGGCCGGACGGTCGGGCCGACTCTAACGACGAGCGTCAGCGTCTCGTCGCTGAGTACGTCGATCTCTTCGGGCTCGTCGTCGGGTGTTTCACTTGAAACGGCGACGTCCCGGTTGACAGTCGTCGCACCCACGCCGAGCACGTCAGCCGCTTCGCGCTGCGTCAGCCGAGCCAGTGGTACCGTCGCCGCTCGTGTCAGCACGCGATCACGACCCCGACGGCGGCGACCGATGACGCTTGACGCGAGCTCTGGCTTCTGGGCGATAGGCAGGCTCTCGCCGTACGCCTCGACGGGCTTCAACACCCAGAACGTGCTCGTCGACGCCGACACGTACGTCGAGGTCTTCATCGACGGCATCGCCGTCTGGTCGAAGTCAGGGGGCGCGTTCGCCCGATCGTTTGAAGAGGCGCGCTCCTTTCTCGGGCTTGTCGCCGCGTCGTACACGCTGGTATCCGGCGTCGCGCTCGACTTCGCCTTCACGGGCTGGGTCGAGGCAACGGAGGCGACCCTCGACGGCACGATGATCGGGTTCATAATCCCGCGCGGCCCGCCCCCGAAGATCAGCGCCGAGTCGAAGCGGTCGAAGCAGATGCAGAAGGCGATCGAGATCGCGGTCGCCGTCTCGCATCGAGGGCCGTGGCGTCTCGCGGTACGCGACGTTCACGCTGCGCACCTTGCAGCGAACCAGACTGACGACGCGTTCGTGTTCGCGTATCGGGCGATCGAAGACCTGTCGCGAGCGTTCTCGCCAGACGGCAAGAAGCGCTGGGCCGACTTGCACGCGCACCTTGGCACGACCGACACGGCGTTCAAGGGCCGAACGAAGCGACTCAAGGCGGCACGCGACGCCGTCGGGCACGGCGACGAGAGAGACCCGGCGCTCGTCTACGCACGCGCGAACTCGTCGCGGCTGATCGGGCTCTCGCGGACGATCGTGCGGGAGGCGTTCGCGGCTGACCTAGCGCTCCCGTCGGCGTAGGCGTTGCGGGCAACGGAGCGCAGCCCCGACGAAACGAATGGAGCCGCGCTCGACGTCGCCGTCGCGATGGTAGCGAGTCGTGCGCGATGTAAGCGGGCCTCCCCGCCACCGATGGTCGAGAGGCCCGCTGGGGGCCGCCGGAAGGGACTCCGCTTCGCCCTGCGACGACCGTAGCGCGAGCCGTCAGAAGCGCGTGCGCGAGTTCCGGCACGTCAGCCTCACACGAGCCTCGCATCGGGTCGAACGAGCCGTGAGAGCGGCGCCAGGTCGGGCCGGGCGTCGATCCGCACGCCTGCCGCGGCTGCGAGAGACTCCGGCTCTCGTCAAGCCACCCGGCCCGCCGCTGACGGTACCCGGCGAACCGCGCTGCCGATAGTGGCTGTTTCGGCCGCGTCCTGCCGCGAGTTGGCCGACGTGCGCGAGCCGGCGGTCGTCGACGTCACGGAGCGGATCGCCCCTCTGCTCGAGCGGTGTTCAGATCCCCTTAGAGATGAGCTCGACTGGGATAACCACGCCGTAGACGAGGAGCGCGGCCACGAACAGCCCAGCCGTGATGCCACGGTTCGCAATGCGGGCGTCCCAGGATCTCGTCCTCGCGATGATGAGGCGTCTGGTGACGGCAGGGCCACGTGAATGTGCAGTCGCCGGGCTCGGGTTCACGACGTCCGACGACGATGACGAGCGGAATGAGAGCGCTTGAAACTCCTTCACGGGACTCCTGTCTCTTTCGTGACGACGGACGACGCCTCTCGATGCGCCGGTTGAGACGCCGGCATACGGTCGTGACGTCGTGGGTCGCTCTACACGACGATAGAGCCGAGCACACGCGCTGTCTGTGACCCAGGCGGGTCAACTGGATCGAGACGTTCGGCACTGGCATCAACTGACCCAAACGGACGGTGCGCCTCGGCCCGGTGACGCCCTACCTTGGTCGGGCGCGGCTACTTCCCTGTGGCGCGTGTGGAAGGCGGCCCGCTGTGCAGCTCGGGCCGCCTTCCTATCAGCTCAGTCTTGCAATGGTGCGCCACACGGGTCGAGTAGGATCGGCAGGCCGTCCGGGCCCCAGGAAGGAGACAGAACGTGCCTCACTTCTCGCTGGTGACCAGCGACGGCGACGCCCTCGGGACCATCGAGCTCGGCCGGCCCGACTGGCTGGAAGGGGCGATCATCTCCAGGGGCGACGAGCCCAACCTGCGGATCGTCGGCCGGGTCGCGGCCGAGGACAGCGAGCACGGGTTCGACGTGCTCGTCGTCGAACAGACCTGACCGCCGCGTCGGTTCGGCGCGCGTCCCGAGCGGAGCGAGCTCGACCGGATCCCCGACGGCCGCGGCCTCACGTTCGAGCCGGCGCCGGCACCCCCGGTGACGCCGCCGCCGTCGTTCTTCATCCCTCGTCCCGATTGGGACGCGGAGCAGCGCGAGCGCGAGCACGCCGACAACGACGACCGTCACGGAAGCCACTTCCGCCTCGGCGCCGGGGGCGCCGGATAGGTCTGCTCGCCCTCGGCCGCGAGCCGCGTCAGCTCCTCCTCGAGGATCTTGGCGCGTTCTTTCTGCTGCCGCTGTCGTTCTTGCCGACGAGCTCGGCGCCGCCGCAAACGGCTCTCTCAAACACGAGAACGAGCGCCTCAGAGGGCGCTCTTCTCGGGGGACTGGCACGGTGCGTGCCTTCGCCGGCGAAAGGGAGGCAAATTCCGGCTTCTTTAGCTTTCGGCGGTCGCTGCGTGTGGTTCCCGCTCTGTCTGGGGCACCCAGCGGCGTCGTTCAGCGCGTTCGATACGGCACATGCCCGTTAGCGACCACCAATTGTCCCAAACTAATCGCTTGTTGCAAGATCGAAGGGCGGCGCGTTGAGCTTCTTCGATAGTGCCGCCTACGCGGGTCGGACCGCTTGCCCCATTTGCGTCATCTGGTGCGGCACAGGCCGAGTAGGATCGGGAGGCCGTCTGGCCCCAGGAAGGAGAGAGGAATGCCGCGCTTCGCGCTGGTGACCACCGACGGCGACGCCCTCGGGACCGTCGAGCTCGGCGCCGGCATCGGTTAACCCAGATGGATGGTGGCATCTACCCCAATGAACGATGCACCCCGGCTCGATGGCGCCCTACCCTTGGCCGCACGCCCGCGGCGCGGAAGGCGGTCCTCGGGCAAAGGGCCGCCTTCCATCTCCTCAGTGGCGCTGGCCTGACGTTCGATGCGGCGCCGCCGCCCAAGGTGCAACCGCCGCCACCATTCATCATCGAACCTCCCGATTGGGACGAAGAGGAGCGCTTACAACGGGAGGCCGAGCAGGAACGAAAGCGGCAGGAGCGCGAACGGATCCTCGCCGAAGAACTGGCACGGCTCGCGACCGAGGACGAACGGCCGTACCCGGCGCCCAAGCGGCGGTAGCGGCCGTGACAGCGCTCACCGTCTGGGGCACCGCCGCGCGGGTCGACGAGACCGCAGCCCACTACGACGAATGGGGGCGCCTCACGAGCGCGCACAGCGTCAAAGAGTTCGACCTCGGTTTGCCCGACGACCCGATCCGCGTCACGTTCCGGCACGACCCGGCCCTCGAGATCGGCGACCTCGCCGAGTACGAAGGCAAAGTGTTCTACTCACCCGACTACACCGGCTACGGCCGCAACATGGTTCGGACGCACCTCCACCGCGCAGCGCGCCTCGATCACCGGGATGAGCGTGACGCCGTCGCCCGCCGGCTTCGCAGCCAAAGCCAGCCCGCTCAGGATGCTGCGCGGCAACCTCCGACGCAGCATCGACCGGTACTCGCTCTGGCCTTCGAGCTGGCGATCCGACCCGCTGCTCGAACGTGCGGTCGAACAGGTCCCCAGCCTGAACCCCGAGGAGCACCGCGCCAAACGCATCGTCGACGAGCGCGGCCTGCTCGACCCCGACCAGGAAGCCTTGATGTACTACGCGCACTCCGCCCTCGAGCGCGGCCTGTCACGCCGGCACGACGGGAAGATCGAGTAACTCGATGCACCGAGGCCGAGTGCCCACGGTCGATGGCCGCCCGCCCCGCGGCGGCTGAGGCGCCATGCCACGCGACCGCAGATACTCAACGAGCGCTTGGCAGCGAACCCGCAAAGCGATCCTCATGCGCGACGGCTACACCTGCCAGGTGCGCGGACCGCGCTGCCAGCACCGAGCGACAAGCGTCCACCACATCCTCCCCTCGAGCCAGTACCCGCACCTGTTCTTCGACTCCACGAACCTGCAGGCCTCATGCGGACCGTGCAACTACAGCGGCGGCCGCGAGACCCAGCTCGCCAACCGATCCGACCGGCAGATGCTCAACCACTACGAACAAACCATCGAGCAGATGCAACAGGAGATCGACGAGCTCACCCGCCGCCTCGAGGAGCACGAACAGCCCCGACGACGCCCCACGCCGGCGATACGCTGACGAACGGACAGATTGACCCAAACGCGTCAAGCGCAGGCCAGGCACAAGCCACTACCTTGAAATCACCTCCTGTCGGTTGCAAGAAAACGAAGGGCCCGCAAGGGCCTTTCGTCGTTAAAGGGCGTCTTCGTCCGTGGCTCCGCGCGATGTCGGCCACACACACTCAGGCCGACTCACGCTCCTCATCGACGCGAGCTACGACCCTGATGGGACCGCGCGGGCAGCGAACGCCGCCGAACTCAAGCGTGCGAGGCTCACGTTGGAAGACCTCTACCGCCTGCTCGTCGGCCTGCTCCAAGCCGCTGTGGAGGTCGTCATGCCGGCGGTTTTCCCGCGCGTGTTGGGCGTGCCCGCATGGGAGCGCATTGGGTCGGTCGCATATCTGAACTCTTCCAGGGCTCGTCGCCAGACGCGGGCCGGGACCGATGTTCCCGTGCTGTCTGGGCGACGATGTCGTCGATTGAGAAGCCGATCCGGGCACACGTCTGTTTGCCCTCCTCGTCGTGCTCCAGCTCGAGGCTTGACATTGACGCGACGGTTTGGTGAAATGCGCTTAGTCATATGTCTAAGGCGTATGTCTAAGATCGCGGTTCGCCCAGGCCACGAAACCGAGCAGGCGCTGCTCGACGCCGCCGAGCGGCTACTCGTCGAGATTGGCGCAGCCGGGATCACGACGCGACGGGTCGCTGACGAGGCCGGCGCGAACCACGGGCTTGTCCATTACTACTTCGGGTCGGTGGAGCAGCTGCTCGTACGCGTGCTCGAGCGTTTCACCGAGCGGCTGATCGAGCGGCAGCGGCAGCTGTACGCGGCGGACATGCCGTTTCTCGAGAAGTGGCGGACGGCGATGGCCTACCTCGAGAAGGATCGCCCGTACCAGAAGATCTGGTTCGAGCTGCAGGCGTTGTCTTGGAACCGGCCCGAGCTCCGCGAGCGGCTCGTGCGGGTGCACTCGGAGTGGCGTGCCGTCCTGAGGGAGGCCTTTTCGCCTGTCCGCGACGAGTTCGGGCTCGACGTGCCGCTCGAGGCGCTCGTCTCTCTCGTCTACACGTTCAACGAGGGGATCATGCTCGACCGACTGTCCGGAATCGAGATGGAGCACCGGGAGCTTCTCGAGTGGATCGACGCCTTGCTCGAAGGGAGGACGCAATGACCGTCGCGCTGGAGCGGCCGACCGCGAGGCCGCAGACGCGGGCCCGCTACCCCGACAAGGAGGGCTGCGTCGAGCGCGACGGCGTGCGCCTCTTCTACGAGGTCTACGGCTCGGGCGAGCCGACGGTGCTGCTCATGCCGACCTGGTCGATCATCCACTCGCGCCACTGGAAGATGCAGATTCCCTACCTCGCGCGGCATTGCCGAGTGCTGACGTTCGACGGCCGCGGCAACGGCCGCTCGGACCGGCCACTCGGGCCCGACGCGTATCGCGAGGAGGAGTTCGCCGCCGATGCGCTCGCCGTCATGGATGCGACCGGCACCGAGCAGGCGGTGCTGGTGTCGCTCTCGCGCGGCGCGGAGCGCTCGCTGCACCTCGCGGCGAGCCACCCCGAGCGCGTCGCCAAGTTGGTGTTCATTGCCCCAGCCCTGCCGCTGCCGCCGGCGACGCCGCGGCTGAAGGCGATGCAGGAGTTCAGCGAGCCGCGCGAGGAGTACGTCGGCTGGGACAAGTGGAACCGCCACTACTGGCTCGAGCGCTACGAGGACTTCCTCGAATTCTTCTTCTCACAGTGCTTCACCGAGCCGCACTCGACGAAGCAGCGCGAGGACTGCGTCGGCTGGGGCCTCGAGACGGACGCCGAGACGCTCATCGCGACCCAGCTCGCACCCCGGCTCCAGGACGCGAAGAGTGTGCGCGAACTGCTCGCCCGCATCGATTGCCCGGTGCTCGTCATCCACGGAAGCGACGATGCCGTGCGCCCCTGCGCCTCCGGTGCACGGCTCGCGGAGCTCGCGAACGGCACGCTCACGGTGCTCGAGGGGTCGGGCCATCTCCCCCACGCGCGCGACCCGGTCAAGGTCAACGTGCTGCTCCGCGACTTCATCGAGCCCGCTCCACCGCCGCGGCGCTGGGTGCGCGGCAGGTCCCGCCGCAGGCGCGCCCTCTATGTCTCCTCCCCGATCGGGCTCGGACACGCACAGCGCGACGCGGCGATCGCGGACGAGCTGCGCAAGCTCCATCCCGACCTCGAGATCGATTGGCTGGCCCAGCACCCCGTGACGGCGGTGCTCGAGGCGCGCGGCGAGCGGATTCATCCGGCCAGCGCCTTCCTCGCGAATGAGTCGCATCACATCGAGAGCGAGTCGGCGGAGCACGACCTGCACTGCTTCCAGGCGATCCGGCGGATGGACGAGATCCTGCTCTCGAACTTCATGGTCTTCCACGACCTCGTTCGCGAGGAGCACTACGACCTCTGGATCGGCGACGAGGCCTGGGAGCTCGACTACTACCTGCACGAGAACCCCGAGCAGAAGCGGACGCCCTACGTGTGGCTGACCGACTTCGTCGGCTGGCTGCCGATGCCCGACGCGGGCGACCACGAGGCGTTCCTGACCGGCGACTACAACGAGGAGATGATCGAGCACATCGCGCGCTTCCCGCGCGTGCGCGATCAGGCCGTCTTCGTCGGCAACCCCGAGGACATCGTGCCCGAGCGGTTCGCGTCGCACCTCCCCGAGATCCGTGAGTGGACCCAGGAGCACTATTCGTTCGCCGGCTACGTCACGGGCTTCGACCCTGCCGAGTTCGCCGACCGCGCGGCCCTCAAGGCCGAGCTCGGCTATGACGAGGAGGAGCAGATCTGCATCGTCACGGTCGGCGGCTCGGGGGTCGGCGCCGATCTGCTGCGGCGCGTCATCGCCGCCTTCCCGGAGGCGAAGAAGCGCGTGCCGGCGCTGCGGATGATCGTCGTCGCCGGGCCGCGGATCAACCCTGCGACACTGCCCACGCACGACGGCCTCGAGATCCGGGCCTACGTCCATCAGCTCTACCGCCACCTCGCCGCCTGCGATCTCGCCGTCGTCCAGGGCGGCCTGACGACGGCCATGGAGCTGACGGCGAATAGCCGACCGTTCCTCTATTTCCCGCTCCGCCACCACTTCGAGCAGAACTTCCACGTCCGCCACCGGCTCGAGCGCTACGGCGCCGGGCGCCGCATGGACTTCGAACGCGAGACGCCGGAGACGATCGCCGCGGCGATCGCCGAGACGATCGGCCACAGGGTCGACTACCTGCCTGTCGAGTCGAACGGCGCCGCGCGAGCGGCGGCGTTGATCGCCCCGCTGCTCGAAGAGGGCAAGGGACGAAGACCTGTGGCGACGCGCCCGCGCCGCCCAACGGCCACTTCATGAAAGGAGTTCCGATGCACACGCAACACGACAAGCCCGCGTCCTTTCACACGTCGCCACAGGAGGCGATGCAGGCTCCGCCGGAGGAGTTCCTCTACCTCGCCTGCTTGCACGAGGGCACCGGCGTGGAGAAGCCGGACTTCCTCGCCGTCGTCGACGCCGAGCAGGGCCGGATCGTCCACGAGACGCCGATGCCGAAGGTCGGCGACGAGCTCCACCACTTCGGCTGGAACCGCTGCAGCTCCGCCTGCCACGGGCCGGATCGCTCGCATCTGATCCTGCCCGGGTTCCGCTCCTCGCGGATCCACATCGTCAACGTGGCCGACGACCCGCGCGCGCCATGGATCGAGAAGGTGATCGAGCCGGAAGAACTCACTGCGCAGACGGGGTACACGCGGCCGCACACGGTGCACTGCATGCCCGGCGACAACGTCGTGATCAGCATGCTCGGCGACGCCGACGGAAACGGCGCCGGCGGCTTCGCGGTGCTCGACGCGAAGTCGTTCGAGCTCAAGGGACGCTGGGAGAACGGCGGCGCCACGCCGCCGCTCAACTACGACTTCTGGTACCAGCCACGCAAGAACGTCCTGATCTCCTCCGAGTTCGGCGAGCCGAACGCCTACGAGAAGGGCTTCGACCTCGACGACGTCACGGCCGGACGCTACGGCAGCCGCTTGCACTTCTGGAACCTGGCCGAGCGGAACCTCGAGCAGACCGTCGAGCTCGGCGAGACCGGGCTGATCCCGCTCGAGGCACGCTTTCTCCACGACCCCGAGGCCGAGCAGGGCTTCGTCGGCGCCGCGCTCTCGAGCACGATGTGGCGCTTCCGCCGCGACAACGGCGGCTGGGACGCCGACCAGGTGATCGCGGTCGAGAGCGTCGAGCTCGAGGGCTGGCCGTTCCCCGTACCAGGGCTGATCACGGACCTGCTCGTCTCGATGGACGACCGCTTCCTCTACTTCTCGAACTGGCTGCACGGCGACCTGCGCCAATACGACATCACCGACCCCGCCAACCCCAAGCTGACCGGCCAGCTCTGGCTCGGCGGCCTACTCGGCAAACCGAGCGACGCCGGCCGCGAGCTGAACGGCGGGCCACAGATGCTCCAACTCTCCTACGACGGTCGCCGCCTCTACGTCAGCAACTCGCTCTACTCGACCTGGGACAACCAGTTCTACCCCGGACTGCGCTCCTGGCTCCTGCGCGTCAACTGCGACCCCGAAGGCGGCATGGAGATCGACCGCGACTTCTTCGTCGACCTGAACGACCGCCCCGGCGGACCCGCACGCGCACACGAAGTGCGCCTGCAGAACGGCGACTGCACCACGGAGATCTTCCAATGATCGTCGCGCACATCATGGGGATCCCCGTCGAGGAGAGCGTCCTCCAGCTCGCGCCCGCAGGTGCAGCCATGGTGACAGTCGTCGCGATCGCCGGTCGGAGGACGCTCGGCTCGCTACGACGCCGGTTCCGCCACCGCTCATCTTGAGAGATCACTAGAGAAGACAACAACGGACTCCGGAGTACGACACTCGCGCCATTCGTGCCGGAAACGACATACCGTGCCGGACCGGTGACGGATCGGGACCGACCGAACCTGCCGGCGCGCCCGCGTCGTAGACTCAGCGTCGTGGACGGTCACGGTGCGATCGACGAGCAGGTCCGGCAGCTCGTCACGTCGCACCGTAACGCCGGCCGAGCCGGTCGAGCCCGACCGACCGCTCCCGACCGCGATCGTGCCGAGCTGCTCGAGCGTGTCGGCTACAACGGCACCCGCGCACCCAAACTGATCCGCTGGCTCCTCGACGAGCAACTGGCCGAAGAGACACCGGACGGGCTCGTCCCGACCCCCAGAACGCTCGAACTCGCCAACGCGATCAGGTGAGATAGTCGCCGCAAAAGGAAGGGTGAGCGCCGCCGCAAACGGCTCTCTCAACACGAGAACGAGCGCCTCAGAGGGCGCTCTTCTCGGGGGACTGGCACGGTGCGTGCCTTCGCCGGCGACAGGAGGCAAAGTCCGGCTTCTTTAGCTTTCGGCGGTCGCTGCGTGTGGTTCCCGCTCTGTCTGGGACACCCAGCGGCGTCTTCCAGCGCGTTCGATACGGCACATGCCCGTTAGCGACGGCCAATTTGTCCCAAACTGATCGCGTGCGGGATCGCGGGTCGGCGCGTTGAGCTTCTTCGATGGTGCCGCCTACGCGGGTCGGACCGCTTGCCCCGTTTGTGTCATCTAGTGCGGCGCAGGCCGAGTAGGATCGGGAGGCCGTCTGGCCCCAGGAAGGAGAGAGGAATGCCGCGCTTCGCTCCGGTGACCGCCGACGGTGACGCCCTCGGGACCGTTGACGAGGCACGAGCCACACCCGCCGGCCGGCCGGTCACGAGGATCGCCGCAGTTGCGCAATGGAACGGAGGCCGCGTCGGCCTCCTCGTACTCGCCGAGCAAGAAGGGCCCGACGGGGGCCTCTGGCTTCGCGTTCGCCTGCCGGAGCGTCCGAACGGTGCGAGCGCCTGGATCCCGGCGAGCGTGACCCGGTTGGCAACCACTCCGTGGCGGATCGTGATCTCCGTGAAGTCGCGCAGGGTCGCGTTGAAACGCAACGGAATCACGGTCCGGATCTATCGAGCCGTCGTCGGCGCTCCTCGCACGCCCACCCCCACCGGCCTGTTCGCAGTCAGCGAACGAGTCAGGAGGGGAAGCAGTGCGCGTGTTCCGTCTTCGTATCGCACACGGACACTTCTCGACGGTGAGTCTCACTCGGGGTCAGGCCGAGAATAGGCGATTGACTATCCAACCGTCAGCGCGAGCTCGACGTGAACGAACGCGGTCAGCGTCGAGACGCCACGCAGAAAACATACCGGAGACGATCTCGGCGAACGACGTGTCGCTCGAGCTCGACGGTCGAGCGCGTCAGCGGTCTGGTCTGCAGACGCCCGTAGACCGTCGAACGCGAAACGAAGGCGACTTGCGAACTGCTGCCAGCGCAGCCACGCGTCGTTGCAACTCACGCGATCCGTCGTACACGATCCGTGACGAGAAGCAGCTTCGAGAGCGTGCGGGCCCGATCAGATCCTCTCGCGTCTCGGGGCCGCACGAGGTCCCCCAGCCCGACCCGCGTGCCTTCTACGGCCCCTGGGTGCTCCTTCTCACCGCATACTCCGACACGCTCGACCGCTTCGACGGGGGCCCAGGCCAGATCAGCATCCACGGCCGCGACGGCACCAGCCTGCGCGACCCACTCGGGAGCGCCCGCTCGCACGGCTGCGTCCGCATCGACGACTCTGGCATCGACCTGCTGGCCCGAGTTGCCGTCGAGGGAACGCCCGTGATCATCCAGGCGTGAAGCCCCTCACAGCATGATGCGCGTGATGGCCGCGCGTCTCGCCGAGAGCGCGCCGTTGGAGCACGACGCGACCGCGACCCAAGGGGCAGGAGGCCGAGGCCCCGCCGCAGCGTGACGAGTAGCGGGGAACGAGAGACCCGAGTCAACAGGACATCAGCGCGCAACCGGGAGGCCCTCCCGGGACTCGCCTCGGGAGGGCCTCCCCCGCCCCCGCTACCCGTAGTACTTCGCCTCGGAGTACCAACCGCGGGCCTTCAGGACCTGAGCCGTCTGGGCCCGTGCCTTCATGACCTTGGAGCCCGCAGCCTCCGCGTTCCACCGCGCCTCGAGTGCGCTCAGTGTCTGCGCGGACATGGCGCCGGTCGAGTGATGCGACGCGTCGACTTCCTTTGCCTGTGCCACGGGAAATACCGCCGCGAGTGCCAGGACCGCTCCGGCCCCGACCGCCGCGCTGAATGCCTGGATCCTCATCGCTGCCTCCCTTGGGTCATGAGCCTGCTGGCTCATCGTCGTCCAAGAAAGGAGCACAACCGGGGACGAAAAATACGTCCGGCGTCGATGGGCGCCGTCGGGCACCAGCACCTCGAGCGGCCGGTCGCGGTGGCGCATCCCGGCGCCTCCATCGGAGACGAGCGGCGGGTGTATCAGGCGCCACCTCGAGCTCCTCCTCCCTTGCATCAGGCGGGACGCGCGCAGGACCGGTGAGTCCCGGAGGCGATCGAAAGGAGGGAACCATGAGATCGAAGAACTTCGGGCGGACGGTCGCGGTCGGAATCGGACTGGCCCTGGCCGCGATGATCCCGGCCGCCTCACAGGCGCGCGAGACGGGGTACAAGGATCAGGCGGCAAGTGCGTACTCGGCGCAGGCGCTCAATGCCCTCAACGCCCGCTGGAACGCGGAGGCTGCCAGTTACAAGGCCCGGCTCAAGGCGCTCGACGCCGGCTGGAATGTAGCGACCAGGCGCTACGGCATGCACTGACGGACACGCCACAGGACGGCGGCCATCGGCCCGGGTTGAAGGATGTAGGTGGCCCAGGTCGATGGCCACTCCCCGAGCGTCGTTTCGTCCCAGGTTTCTTCCGAGGTCAGGAGCCCGTAACTCGCCGAGAGCCCATCTCGCCTCCCCCTCGGCCTGGTGAGAGAGCCTGGAACCCTGGTGGCTTCGAATGCTGGACTAGCCGTAACCCCCGCCGGCGCTGCTGGTCGTGGTGCCGCTGCTCGCCGGGGTGGCTTTCACCGTGTGTTGGACGAGCGCGCCGTTTGTGGCGACGACGTACCACTTCTTCTCGAATCCCTGGCCGTTTGTCTGGCCGGCGGTCTTGTCGCCGCTGAAGAAGTAGAGCGGGAAGCCGGCGTAGGTGACTTGTCGCATCCCGTTGGCGGCGCTGATCGTGCCGAGGAGCTTGGCCGAGGCGCCCGCTCCGACGGTCGGCTTGGTTCCTTTCTTGATGAGCAGCGCCGGCCAGTAGGTGCTGCAGACAGGCACGTTGCTGCACCGGTTCACGCCTTTGCTGTCAACGGTGTAGCGATAGAGCACGTGGCCGTTTGCGGCGACGAGCACGGTTCCGAGGGTGCTCGTCTTGCTGGCGTCGACGGTGCCGTTGCCCGCCTTGGTCGAGCCGGCCGTTGCCATCATCGCGGCCACCCCTGCGCCGGCGGCAACGAGAACGAGCGGTAGCGTGAACAGGATCGCGCGACCTCGCATCGTGTCTCCTTTCCTGGTGGTCTTCTCCCGGTGGTACGCACGGGTCGGCCGAGCGGATTCAACTTCGACCGAAGCTGTGGTGGCCCGTGCACGCAGCGAGCACGTAACAAGCGCCGCGCGGCGAGAGCACACAACACGTCTCCTACCGGCCGTCGCGCGGGACGCAGGCTAAAAGCCTCTCCCCACCTTGCGGCGCAACCGCGAGACACCCACCGGGGCACGACGCGACCCCGACCATTTCGGGGGGAAAGGCGGCCGGGGCCGCGCCGCAGCGTTGAGAATCATCTAACGAAGCCGGCCGCAATGCAACCCATTCTTTGGGACCTGGCCGAAAGCGCGACTCACCGATCGGCGGCTGTCACTAGCGCCGTCTGGCCGGGTGGCCGAGAAGCACTGCGCTCACCACGAGCGAGGCGAAGGCGGCGACCTGGAGGGCGCCCTTGGCCCCGCCGGGCAGCTCTTCGCCGAAGAGGACGAATCCGGCGGCTATCGGCACGGCGTTGGTGGCCAGGGTCGCGAGGCCTGCGGCCGTCAGCGCGTTGCTGTGTTGAAATCCTGCTTGCAGGACGCTCGTGCCGAGGCCGTAGCAGACGATCAGGCTGAGGATGGCGAAGAACCAGATGCCACCGTAGACGACGAGCTTGGCCGAGATGTCACCTCCGGCGAAGAGCAGCCCGGCCGCGAGCCCGAGAGCGGGACCTCGTGCGAGTGGCAGCCGGAGCCCGGCGAGGATCAGCGCGGCGGCAACCGAGCCTCCGAGCCAGATTGCGACCGCGGCCCATTCGGGCGCCCGATCTTGCTGGTTCGTTCCGACCACGGAGAGGGAGAGGAGGACGAGCCCCGCGACGGCGACCACGACGGCGATCTGCTCGTTGCGGGCGAGCCTGCCCGGGTGCCCGTGGACCATCACGAGGGCAAGGACGGCAATGCCCGACGCGGAGACCGCCTGGACGAGCGAGAGCGGGGCGAGGCGGAGTGCCGCGACGTAGACGAGCCAGCCGGCACTCTCGGTGGCAAAGCCCCCAAGCCAGCGAGGGCTCGCGAGGAGCGACGCCACGAACTGACGCGGCCGACGCGCCGAGAACGGGGCCATCTCGGCGGCAGCGTCGTGTTCGCGTGAGTACGCCCAGTTGACTGCAATCGCCGAGATGAGCGCGAGTGTGAGGCCGATCTCCGTCGCCAGCGTGTTCCTCCAAGCTCGTTATCGCCCTGAACCTACGCGCACCATCATGGACGCCGTCGTCGGCTCCTCACCTTCCTCCGCTGACGCGCCGGCGGAATCTCGCCGTCACCGCGAACATGTACAGCCACTTCCTCGCGGACGAGGAGAGCTCGACTACGACGAGCTGTTCGGACGTTCATGACGGGGTCCCGTCAGAGCCCGAGCACAAGAGCGAGAGGTTCGATTCCCGCCGGGCGAGTTCGAGCCGTTACTTGCTGCGGGGAACGAGGCGCCGGTCGCGCCTAGGCTTCCCTCAGCCGGGACGCGGCGTGTCGAGCCCGGCGTCGGGACGACCGAGGCAACCCCTCGGGCGCAGTGAGTACAACCAGCAGAGCAACAACAAGGAGGTTTCGTGTGAGGACGAGCCACGTGTACTGCCCCGTGTTCACGTAGGCGTCGAAGCGCGGGGTCCCGTACCAGAGATTGGTAAGGATGAGCGAGGCGACCAGCAGCGCCGCCGCGACCATTCCCCGGTAGCCGCGAACGAGGGCGACGAGGGGCACGAGCCAGATGAGGTACTGCGGCGAGAAGACCTTTCCGAATGCGATGAACGCGCAGACGCCCGCCGCCGAGTACCGAAGGAACCGCTCGGGAGTCGCCGCTCCACGGGCAAAGGCGGTCCAGATCCCGATCAGCGCCGCGAGCTGCGCGACCGAGGTCGCCGCCGCGTACTTGCCGTAGCCGTGTATCGCCACGGATCCCAACCCGGACGCGAACCCCCTCGGTGGGTTTCCGACGGCCATCAGGTACGAGGCTACGAGGCTCTCGATCTGAATCGACCGTGTTGCCTGGGTCGAGATGCTCGCCCAGAGCCCATGCGGCGCGAGAACCAGGAAAGGACCGAACACGACTGCCGCGACGGCGAGCCCGGCCGCCAGGCAGCGCTCGAGCTCGATGCGCCCTCGCCGCCTGAACGTCCACACCGCGGCCAGGGGCAGAAGTGACAGCGGGTAGATCTTCGTCGCGACGGCGGCCGCGAGCAAGGCCCATCCGAGCAGATGCCGATCGCGCAGCAATGCCACGACGGCCGCAACCGTCAGCAACGTCGGCCAGAGATCGAAGCGCTCGGGCGCAAGCGTCCCGATGAGGAGCGGCGAAACGGCGACGAGCGCGAGCCCCCAGGGGGTCGGGTGCGCCAGGGCGACGAGGAGAAGGGTGCACACCCCGAGCAGGCACATGAGCCTGCCGAACCACCTCTCGTAGTCGGACAGATTCCCGTGACCATCGACATACGTGGGCGCGATGAATACCGCGAGCGCACCGGGTGGATACTCGACCGCGAAATCGCGATAGGGCAGCTTCCCGGCGCGCAACTCGAGACCGTACCGGTGATAGAAGATCGCGTCGGAGCTTCCCTTGCCCGCATAGAACGAGTGGCCGAGGAAGGCCCACGAAGCGAGGTAGACGACGACCGCCAGCGCGACGCCGAGTTGGCGCAGGTCGGTGACCCGGCGGGACACCGCGCGATTCAATCACGGGCTTCGATGTGCCGGTGACGCCGATTCAGCCGACGGCGGAGCCCGCACGCTCGCGCTTCGCGCGCGAGGCGAGCGTCTGCCGCTTGCCCGCCGAGAGCTCGGTCTTCCGCAGCCTGATCGACTTCGGCGTCACCTCGACCGCCTCGTCGTCGCGGATGAACTCGAGCGCCTGCTCGAGCGAGAGCACCCGCGGTGGGATCAGCCGGACGAGCTCCTCCGCCGAGGCGGCGCGCACGTTCGTGAGCTTCTTCGGTTTCGACGCGTTCACGTCGAGGTCGTCGTCGCGCGAGTTCTCGCCGACGACCATTCCCTCGTAGAGCTCGTCTCCGGGCGCGACGAAGAGCGAGCCGCGCTCCTGGAGGTTCAGGATCGCGTACCCGGTCGCCTGCCCGCGGCGGTCGGCGACGAGGCTTCCGGTCGGCCGCGTCCGCAGCTCGCCGTGCCACGGCTCCCACGCCTCGAAGACGTGGTGGAGGATGCCGGTGCCCCTCGTCTCGGTGAGGAACTCGGTGCGGAAGCCGACGAGGCCGCGGGCCGGAACGAGGTACTCCATTCGCGCCCAGCCGCTGCCGTGGTTGACCATCTGCTGCAGGCGCCCCTTCCGCAGCGCGAGCAGCTGGGTGATGACGCCGATGTACTCCTCGGGCGCGTCGATCGCGACTCGCTCGACCGGCTCGCAGCGGCGTCCGTCGATCTCCTTGATCAACACCTCCGGCTTGCCGACCGTCAGCTCGAAGCCCTCGCGGCGCATCAGCTCGACGAGGATCGCGAGCTGCAGCTCACCCCGGCCCTGTACCTCCCAGGCGTCGGGCCGACCGGTGGGCGAAACCCGGAGCGAGACGTTCCCGACGAGCTCGGCGTCGAGCCTCTCCCGGATCTGGCTCGCCGTCAGGCGGGTGCCCTCCGTGCCGGCGAGCGGGCCCGTGTTGATCCCGATCGTGACCGACAGGCTCGGCTCGTCGACGGTCGTGACCGGAAGCGGCCTCGGGTCGTCGGGATCGGCGATCGTCTCGCCGATCGTGACGTCGGCGATCCCCGCGAGGGCGACGATCTCGCCCGGTCCCGCCTCGTCGGTGGGGACGCGGTCAAGAGCCTCGGTGACGTAGAGCTCCGTCGCGCGCGCGGTCTCGATCGTTCCGTCGGCGCGGCACCAGGCGATCGTCGCGCCCTTGCGGAGCGTGCCGTGGCGGATGCGCAGCAGCGCGAGCCGGCCGAGGTAGGGGCTCGCGTCGAGGTTCGTGACGAGAGCCTGGAGCGGGTGATCGGGGTCGTAGCCCGGCGCGGGGATCGCCTCGAGCAGCGTGTCGAAGAGCGGCATGAGGTCGGGGGCGAGCTCGTCCGGGGCGAGGCCCGCGCGACCGGCGCGGGCGTTCGCGTAGACGATCGGGAACTCGATCTGAGACTCGTCGGCGTCGAGGTCGAGGAAGAGCTCGTAGACCTCGTTCACGACCTCCTCCGCCCTCGCGTCCGGCCTGTCGACCTTGTTCACGACGAGCACGATCGGGAGCTTCTGCTCGAGCGCCTTGCGGAGCACGAATCTCGTTTGTGGCAGCGGCCCCTCGGACGCGTCGACCAGCAGGAGCACGCCGTCCACCATCGTCAGCCCACGCTCGACCTCGCCGCCGAAATCGGCGTGCCCGGGGGTGTCGATGATGTTGATCTTCGTCCCGCCGAGGCGGACCGCCGTGTTCTTCGCGAGGATCGTGATGCCCTTCTCGCGCTCGAGATCCATCGAGTCGAGCACACGCTCGGCGACCTCCTGGTTCGCGCGGAACGAGCCCGACTGCCAGAGCATCGCGTCGACGAGCGTCGTCTTCCCGTGATCGACGTGCGCCACGATCGCGACGTTGCGTAGCTCGTCTCGGCGGATGAGACCGGATTCGGACACGCGACTACTGCTCGGGATCGGCCGATGTCTCGGCAGAAGCCTCGGGCGCCGCCGAGGCGTCGCTCCGAGCCTGCTTCTTGGCGATCTTGCGCTCGCGCTTCTCGCGTAGCTCCTGCTCCCGCTGCCGCTTCGCGGCAGTTTGCGGATTTCGCTTCTTGCTCATACGCCTCCTCTGCTCCTGCGCCTGCGGCGCTTGGGGCCGGAGCTCGGCCCACGCCGGACCTGGACGGGCACCGAGATGCCCGATGCAGCGAGCGCGTCCGCGTGCCCGAGCCTCGCCGCGAGCTTGCTCACGTCGAGCTCCTGTTCCGGCAGCACGAGGGTCACGCCGGTGCCGGTCCGCCCCGCGCGGCCTGTCCGGCCGATCCGGTGGACGTAGTCGTCCGCGGTGTGCGGCGGATCGAAGTTGATCACGTGCGTGATCTCGTCGACGTCGAGGCCGCGTGCCGCGACGTCGGTCGCGATCAGCGTCGAGACGCGACCCGACTCGAACTCCCACAGCGACCGCTCGCGCGCGTTCTGGGACATGTTCCCGTGCATGACAGCAGTGTGCACGCCGTGGTCGCGCTTGAGCTTCCGGGCGAGCTTGTCGGCGCCGTGCTTCGTGCGGACGAAGACGAGCGCAAGCCGCCGGTCACGCCTGAGCTGCTCGACGAGCGTCTCCAGCTTGCCCTCGGCAGTCACCGGGACGAACTCGTGTCCGACGTCGCTGCCACCCGAATCGATCTGTGCTGCCGTGCTGAACCGCGACGCGTTCACCGTGTAGGTGCGGGCGAGGTCGGCGACGGGGCCTTCGAGCGTCGCCGAGAACAGCATCGTCTGGCGGTTCTCCGGCACCTGCTCGAGGATCCGGTCGACCTGCGGGCGAAAGCCCATGTCCAGCATGCGGTCGGCCTCGTCGAGAACCAGGACGCGAACCGAGCGCAGAGAGACCAACCGCCGCTCGAGGAGGTCGTGGAGCCGCCCCGGGGTGGCGACGAGCACGTGGGCGCCGCGCGCCTTCTGTGCCTGTCCGCCGACGGACGTCCCGCCGTAGACCGCTGCGATGCGCAGGTTCCGGGACGCGGCGAGCGGCTTCAGATCGGCGACGATCTGCGAGGCGAGCTCGCGAGTCGGCACGAGCACGAGCGCGCTCGGGTGCCCGTCGGCGCCGGCCGTCCGCTCGATCATCGGGATTCCGAAGCCGAGGGTCTTGCCGGAGCCCGTGGGCGCCGCCGCGAGGATGTCCACGCCGGCGAGCGCGTCCGGGAGCACCAGCGCCTGGATCGCAAACGGGGCTGAGATGCCGAGGCGGTCGAGAACCGCGACGACTGGTGCGCTCACTCCGAGCGCAGCAAAACACTGAGACATGCATTCCTTCCTGTTGAAAAGCGTGCGAGACACAAGAGCCTCGAAACGCCTGATCTCAGGAGGAACGAGAAGCTGAATCTCCCGGCCGCCGAACGACGACCGTGCCTTCACGGTAGCAGCCGGACGGTCAGGCGCTCGCGGCGGACGGCTTCCGGGCGGCCTCCCGGAAGGTGACCAGGCGACGCTGCTCGGCATCCCAGAGCTTCAGCCGCACGGCCCGCAGGCCGTCCAACAGGGACAACGTGGGCACGGCTTCGAGGGCACAGGCCTCGTGGGCCGCCTGCAGGTTGTAGTTGGGGATCCGCGCGCTCAGGTGGTGCACGTGGTGGAGCCCGATGTTCCCGGTGAAGAACTGGAGGATCCGCGGGAGCCTCAAGTACGAGCTGCCCTGAATCGCGGCCTCCTCGAAGCTCCACTCGTCGTTGCTCTGCCAGTAGGCGTCCTCGAACTGGTGCTGCACGTAGAACAGCCAGATCCCGGCGGCGCCGGTCAGGAGGAGCGGCGGAACGAGCACCAGCAAGACGTCCTGCCACCCGACGAGCCAGCAGAGCCCGGTGAGCAGGACGGCGAGAGCGAGGTCTGTCCCGAGCACGCTGCGGCGAAGTCTCGGGTGCATCCCGGGCGTGACGATCCTGGGGCCGACCAGCACCACCCAAAGCGGCCCGAGGCCGAACATCACGAGCGGGTTGCGGAAGAGCCTGTAGCCGAGCCGGCCCCACCACGGCCGGGCGCGGTACTCCTCGATCGTCAGGGTCTGGATGTCCCCCACTCCTCTGCGGTCGAGGTCGCCGTTGGTCGCATGGTGCACGGCGTGCTTGTGACGCCACCACGCGAAGGGCGTGAAGAGGACGACCCCGAGCGCCCCTCCCAGCATCGCGTTCGCGCGCTTCGAGCGCGTGAACGAGCCGTGCGCGCAGTCGTGAAAGACGATGAACGTTCGGATCAGGAAGCCGGCCGCGGGGATGGCCAGCACGAGCACCAGCAGATACGAGACCTGCACCGCGAAGAACATCGCGACCGTCAGGGCCAGGTAGGCCAGTACCGAAGTGGCCAGGTCGAACATGGCCGACCGGAGCCGAGGTGTCGTGTGCGGGGCGAGGGCGTCCGCCGCGCGTGGCTGCTTCGAGGAGTTGATGTGAGTCCTTCCCGCCTCGAGCCGCACAGCGTGCGCCGGTTTCGCGAGACGCAACCATCGTAGACGACTGAACTGCCTACGAGCTCTGCTTCACACAGCCGTAAACATCGCTCTTGTCGACTGGACGAGGGTCCGCCGTCCAGAGCACGGCGACGCGGCCGAACTGGACGACCGGCGCATGCACGACCCCTTTGCCGACCTTCGCATTCGACTTTCGCGTCCACGCCACGGTCCGGGCGGCACCGGCAGCGCTCCTCGAGATCGTCACCGTCAGCGCGACCCTGTTCGGGTTCAGGACGTTCCAGACGGTGACGAACTCGAAGTTGCGGGGCGCCGTCCCACGGGTAGCCGCGGACTCCGGCGAGATGCTGTAGCCGTGGTGGCGCAGGCAGAGCCGCATCGCCTGGACGCGCGAGGCTGCGCTCGGTGCCTGTGCGTGCTTGCCGGACGACCCACAGCCGGAAGCGAGCGCCGCCAGCAGACACCCGAGCACGACGGGGGCCCCGGCTCGAGCGGCTAGCCCTTGCAGCCCCACGCCGCGTGGTGGGTGGTCACACCGTACTGGGCGACCTGCATCTGGACGAGGGGCGGCGCGTCGTAGGCGTGCGGGTACTGCGTGAGGAGCCCGAGCTCCCCGGCCCAGACCTTCCACATGAACGCGCTGATGCCGAGCCCGCCTTCGAACACCGCGCCCTCGCCCGGCCGGTGCTTCGAGCCCCAGTCCCACTTGGGGGCGCCGCCGCTGCCGGTCTCGCAGACCGCCACGGCTGTCCAGTGGCGCGCCGTCTTGGCGCCCAGAGGCTGAAGGCCGCTGGCGTGCGCCGCCGCGACGGCGACGATCAGGCCGAGGATCGCCAGGGTCGACAGGTAGCGGAGCCGGCGCATCGAGGGAAGAGACTACGCAAATCAGTCGGGGAGCAGGGGAATCGTCAGGTCGGCCCTCCGGCCGAGCAGGACGGCGCGGGTCACCGCTCCGGTGCCAAACCGGTCGCGGATCTCGTCGAGCGCGGCGTCGAGCAGCGCACCGTCATCGGAGTCGAACGGCAGCTCGAGCTGGAAGGGCAGGTCGTCTGCGAGGTTCGTGAGCGCGATCCCGACCATCGTGAGGCCCCGCTCCCGGATCTGCGGCTGCGCGGCGGCCAGCGAGCTCACGGGCGGCCTCGAGCACCACCCTCGTCCGGGCCGTCGGATGCGGAAGCGTGTGCGACCGGGTGGCCCTCGAGAAGTCGTCGAACCGCAGCCGCAGCACCACCGTCCGCCCGACTCGTTTCGCCGCGCGGACGCGCCTCATCACGCGATCGACGAGGGCGACGAGGTCCTCGTCGACCTGCGCCGGTGTTCGCGCCCGCTTCCCCCACGCGTGCTGCGAGCCGATCGAGCGACGTCGCGGACGGAGGCGGACGGGACGCGAGTCGTGGAGGTTCGCGAGCGCGTGGAGGTGCCTTCCCGCCGCCCGGCCGAGCATCGCCTCGAGCGCCGGCCCGGGCATTCGCGCGAGGTCGCCGACCGTCCTCACGCCTCGATCGCGGAGCTTGAAGGCCGTCTTCGCCCCCACTCCCCACATCGCCTCGACCGGCAGCGGGTGCAGGAATGCCGCCTCGCCGTCGGGTGGGACGACCAGCAGCCCGTCGGGCTTCGCGGCGGCGCTCGCGACCTTCGCGAGGAACTTCGTCCGCGCGACGCCGACGGTGACCGGCAACCCGACCTGCTCACGGACCGCCAGGCGCAGCCGTGCTGCGATCTCGACGGGGGAGCCTGCGATGCGCTCCATCCCGCGCACGTCCAGGAACGCCTCGTCGATCGAGAGCCCCTCGACGAGCGGGCTCATCTCCTCGAAGACGGTGTAGAGCGCCTTGCTCGCCTCGACGTACGCCGTCATTCGAGGTGGAACGACGACTGCGCCCGGGCACAGCCGGAGCGCCTGTCTCCCCCCCATCGCCGTGCGCACGCCGAACGCCTTTGCCTCGTAACTCGCGGCGAGAACCACCCCGCCGCCGACGATCACGGGACGCCCGCGGAGCCTCGGATCGTCGCGCTGCTCGACCGACGCGAAGAACGAGTCGGCGTCGGCGTGGAGGATGGTCGCGCCGCACGACACGAACATATGTTCCCACACCAGGCCTTCGAGAGGGTAGTACGATCACCCCGTGGCCAAGTGGAAGATCGTCAGCGGCTCGCGCGAGTTCTATTCGATTCGCGGCCGCGGCAACGTTGCGATCGGCTGGGCGCGCGACCTGGAGCGGCGCGGCGTCCAGGTGACCGTGAACGTCGTCGTCCCGCAAGGCGTTCCGGACGCGCCGGACCTGCCGGCGGAGAGCCGGAGCGCGATCCGCTCGCACGGCAAGAGCGCGATCATCGCCGTGATGAACGACGACGAGCTGCCGATGTTCATCGACGTCACCCCGGACGGGCTCCAGATGGAGTACCCGCCCGAGCCGGAGCCCGAGGAAGAAGAGGCGGCCGAGGACGAGACGGAGGCTGCCGCCGACGGTGACGGCGACGCGGAGGCGGAGGCCTCCGAGGCGACTGCCTGATGGCCGCCATCGTCAGCACGGTCGAGATCGGCCGCAGCCCCGAGGACGTCTTCGCCTACATCGACGACCTGGCGCGCCACGGCGAGTGGCAGGACCAGATCGTGAGCGTGAAGGTCGAGGGCGACGGCCCGACCAAGGTCGGGACGCGCGCGACGGAGGTGCGGCGGATGGGCAAGCGGGAGATGACGATGACCTACGAGATCACCGAGCGCGAACCCCCGCGGGCGTTCGCGTTCCGCGGGCTCAACGGGCCGGTGCGGCCGGTCGGCCGCGGCACGATCGAGCCGCTCGACGGCGGCAAGCGCTCGCGGGTCACCCTCGAGTTCGACTTCGAGGGGCACGGCATCGGGAAGCTCATCCTGCCGATGGCGCACAGCCAGGCGCGCAAGCAGATCCCGCTGAACCAGCAGCGCCTCAAGGAACGTCTCGAGGCCTCTGGTTCGAGCGCGTGAGCGAGATCGCGCCCGGCACCACCGTGGGGCCGGTGCACCTGACCGTCTCCGATCTCGACCGTTCGCTCGACTACTACAACGGGTCGATCGGGCTCGAGACGCTGGAACGAGTCGCGGGGCTCGCCTCGCTCGGATCGGCCGGCCGCGAGCTGCTCGTGCTCGTCGAGGAGCCCGGCGCTCGGCCGGCGTCGCACAACACGGGCCTCTACCACTTCGCGCTGCTCGTTCCGGAGCGCTCCGGGCTGGCGCGCTGGCTCGCCCACGCGGTCCGCGACCACGTGGCGCTGACGGGCCTTTCCGACCACGCTGTCAGCGAGGCGATCTACCTGCGGGATCCCGACTGGCATGGGATCGAGATCTACGCCGACAGGCCGCGGTCGACGTGGGAAGGGCGCGTCGGGCAGTTGCTGACGACGTTGCCGCTCGACGTCGACGACCTCCTCGGCGAGCTCGACGACCCCGCCGCCGAGCCGTTCGACCGTCTCGCCGACGGGACGGTGATGGGCCACGTCCACCTTCGGACCTCCGAGATCCCGGACACCGTCGGGTTCTACCGGGACCTGCTCGGCTTCGACCTCATGGCGCAGCTCGGGGACCAGGCGGCGTTCCTCAGCGCAGGCGGCTACCACCACCGCCTCGGGGCGAACACCTGGGAGAGCGCCAACGCCGGGCCGCCCCCTCCTGGAACCGCCTCGCTGCGTCACGCGACGATCCTCCTGCCCGACAGCGCCGAGCGAGACCGGGTCGCAGGGATCCTCTCGGACGCCGGGCGCGTGCTCGTGGACACGGACGGCGGGCCGATCGTCCGCGATCCGTCGGGCAACGCGCTCCTTCTTGCGGCCGCTTGAGACACCCAGGTGTCGGACACCGTCCGAGCATCGGCATGTCTATTGAGCTCACAACCCGGTGTCCGACACCTTCCGAGCCGTCTTGACAGTCGCTCCTTTGTCACCTAATCTTTAGTTACCTAATCAATCGGTACCGAAGGAGCCTTTTGAGCGAAGCAGTCTCGTCCCGCATCGAGCCCCACGTCTGGCGCATCGCGTCGGTGGTCGTGCTCGGATCGATCATGTCGATCCTCGACACGACGATCGTGAACGTCGCGCTCGCGACGCTGGGACGCGACCTGCACGCCACACTCGCCGACATCCAGTGGGTGCTGACGGGCTACATGCTCGCGCTCGGCGCAGCGATCCCGGTCACCGGTTGGGCCGCGCGCCGGTTCGGCGCCCGTAACGTCTACATCCTCTCGCTCGCCATCTTCACGGCGAGCTCGGTGCTCTGCGGCCTGGCCGGGTCGACGAACGAGCTCATCTTCTTCCGCGTGCTCCAGGGCATCGGCGGCGGGATGATCCTGCCGGTCGGCCAGATGATGATGGCGAACGCCGCCGGGCCGCAGCGGATGGGCCGGATCATGGGTATCACCGCGATCCCGGTGATGCTGGCGCCGATCATCGGCCCCACCCTCGGCGGGCTGATCGTCGACAGCGTGAGCTGGCGCTGGATCTTCTTCGTCAACCTCCCCATCGGCGCGATCGCGCTGATCGCCTCGCTCAAGATCCTCCCGCGCGATCGCCACGGCGGGAAGGAGCGGCTCGACGTCGTCGGCCTGTTCCTCCTGGCGCTCGGTGTGCCGCTCGTCACCTACGGGCTCGCAGAGATCGGCGCGACGGGCCAGTTCACGACCCCGCGCGTCGTCTGGCCGATCATCGGCGGCCTCGTCCTGGTCGCTCTCTTCGTCCGGCACGCGCTGCGGGTCGAGCGGCCGCTCCTCGACCTCAATCTCTACCGCCGCGCGACGTTCTCGTCCGCGTCCGTCACGATGTTCTGCCTCGCCGCCGCCCTGTTCGGCGGGATGATCCTGATCCCGCTCTACTGGCAGGAAGTCCGGGCCGAGAGCGCCCTCCACACCGGTCTCCTGATGGCGCCGATGGGGCTCGGGATGGTGCTCGTGATGCCGTTCGTCGGACGGCTTGCCGACCGCGTGGGCGGCGGGCCGGTCGCCCTCGTCGGCGTGATCGTCACCACCCTCGCGACGATCCCGTTCGGCTTGATCGGCGCGCACACGCCGATCGCCTGGCTCCTCGGCACGACCGTCGTCCGTGGAATGGGCGTCGGGCTCGCCTTCATGCCCGCGATGACGGCGGCGTTCGCCTCGCTACAGCGTTCCGAGCTCTCGGACGCGACGCCGCAGATGAACGTGCTCCAGCGAGTCGGCGGCTCGATCGGGACGGCCGTCCTCGCGGTCGTCCTCCAGCGCTCCCTCGCCGGCAGCACCGGCGTGGACGACGCCGCAGCGGCGTTCGGCACGGCGTTCTGGTGGTCGGTCGGCATCACCGCCGCGGCGATCATCCCCTGCATCGTCCTCGTCCGCGCCGAGCGCCGCGCACGCTCGGCGGCGACGAAGTCCGAGACCGAGTCGCTCACCCTCGTCGAGCTCGCGGAGACCGCAGCATGACGACGACCGCCACACGTTCCCGGGCCGAGGCGATCACGACCCTCGGCAACGCGTTCAAGCGGACGAACGCCGCCTTGCGGCGGCTCAAGGGCCGCGAGACCCACCGGCCGGGGACCGTGAGCTTCGCCCAGAACGCCCTTCTGTTCGCGCTCGCGGAGCACGACGAGGTCTCGAGCGGCGAGCTGGCCGCCGCGGCCGACCTCTCCCCCGCCACCGTCACCCAGATGCTCGACGCGCTCGTCGAGCTCGGGCTCGTCACCCGCACCCGCTCGGAGACCGACCGACGTGTCGTCACCTGCCGGCTCACCGACAAGGGCCGGGAGCACATCGCCGAGCGCCGAGCCAAGTTCGAGGGGTACTGGAACGAGGCGCTCTCGGGTTTCTCCGCCGAGGAGCTCGCCGTCGCCGCGGCCGTCTTCGACCAGATCGCGACGATGTTCGAGGGCTTCGACGGTACCGTTTAGTGCACTAGTCCCGTAGGCGCGGGTACGCGCTGAGCGTCAGGAAGTCGGGCATGTCCGCGCCGAGCGCCACCTCGGTGAAGAGCGCCTTCGCCTCCGCGCCCGCCTCGACGCGGTCGAGCTCGCGGCGCACCTCGTCCTCCCCGAACTCTCCTGCCTGCACCCAGCTCCATACCTGCGACCGCGAGATCTCGGCGGTCGCGACATCCTCCATCAGGTTGTCGATCGCCGCGGCGCCCGTCCCGCCCAGCCACGCATCGAGGTAGCGCGTCCCGACCGAGACGTTCGACCTCAGTCCCTCGGGCGTGATCTCCCCGCCTGGCACCGCGAAGTCGACGAGCTGCTCTGCCCGAACGCTCACGTCGTCACGCAGCCGATCGAGCTGGTTCGGCCCCGAGCCCAGCACGCCGTCGAAGACCTCGGTCGCGACCGGCACGAGGTCCGGATGGGCGACCCAGGTGCCGTCGAAGCCGTCGCCCGACTCGCGCAGCTTGTCGTCTCGCACCCGCGTGAGCGCGACCTCGTTCACCTCGGGGTCGCGCCGCGACGGGATGAACGCCGCCATCCCGCCGATCGCGTGCGCGCCGCGGTGGTGGCACGACCGCACGAGGAGCTCGGTGTAGGCGCGCATGAACGGCACACTCATCGTCACCTGCACGCGGTCGGGAAGGAGCGCGCCGAGCTTCTTGATCGTCGAGAAGATGTAGTCCCAGCGGCCGGCGTTCAGAGCGCAGCCGTACCCGCGAAGCTCGTAGAGGATCGCGTCCATCTCGAAGGCCGCGGGGATCGTCTCGATCAACACCGTGCAGCGAATCGACCCGCGCGGCACTCCGGCCGTCTCCTCGGCGAGTGCGAACGCGCGGGCCCAGAGACGGGCCTCCGCGTGGCTCTCGAGCTTCGGGAGGTAGAAATACGGCCCACTTCCCCGCGCCAGGAGCTCCGCCGCGTTGTGGTGGAACGCGAGCCCGAAGTCGAAGAGCGACGCCGACACCGGCTCGCCGTCGACGGTCACGTGCCGCTCCTCGAGGTGCCAGCCGCGCGGACGGACGACGAGCGTGGCGACGTCGTCGTTCAGCGTGTAGCTCTTCTCGGGCGTCTCGAGCGCGATCGTGCGCCGGACCGCGTCCCGCAGGTTGGCCTGCCCGTCGACCACGTTCGTCCAGGTCGGCGAGCAGGCGTCCTCGAAGTCGCACATGAACACCCGCGCGCCCGAGTTGAGAGCGTTGATCATCATCTTCCGGTCGGGCGGGCCGGTGATCTCACAGCGACGGTCGCGCAGATCGGGCGGCGCAGGCACCACCTTCCAGCCGTTCGGCTCGGGCGAAGACACGAAGCTGAGGCTCGGACGCTCGTGCCGGCGCTCGAGCAGTGCCAGCCGCTCGGCGTTCAGCTCGCGGTGGAGCAGCTCGACGAAGCCGAGCGCGTCGGGCGAGAGGATCTCCCCGTCGCCGGCCGCATGAACCTCGATTCCCGCCCTCATCAGGCGGCGGCCGACTCGAACTGCTCTTTCTCGGTGGAGCCGCGGAGCGCGAGCGTCGAGGACTCCCCGCCGCTCACGATCTCGGCCACGCGGTCGAAGTAGCCTGCGCCGACCTCGCGCTGGTGGCGCGTTGCCGTGTACCCGGCAGCCTCGAGCGCGAACTCGCGCTCCTGCAGCTCGACGTATGCCGGCATCCCCGCCGCCGCGAAGCCCCGCGCAAGCTCGAACATCCCGAGGTTCAGCGAGTGGAAGCCGGCGAGCGTGATGAACTGGAACCGGTATCCGAGCTCGGCGAGCGTCTCGCGGAAGCTTGCGATCTGCGCGTCGTCGAGGTGGCGCTTCCAGTTGAAAGACGGCGAGCAGTTGTACGCGAGGAGCTTGCCCGGGTAGGCCTCGTGGATCGCCGTCGCGTACTCGCGGGCCTCGCCGAGGTCGGGAGTCGAGGTCTCGAACCACAGCAGGTCTGCGTACGGCGCGTAGGAGAGCGACCGGGCGATCGCCGGCTCGACGCCGGCACGAACCTGGAAGAACCCCTCGGGGGTGCGCTCGCCGGTCAGGAACTCGGCGTCGACGGGGTCGATGTCGCTGGTCAGGAGTGAGGCGCTGTGCGCGTCCGTGCGCGCGACGAGGACGGTGGGCACGTCGAGCACGTCCGCGGCGAGCCGGGCGGCGATCAGCGTGCGCACGAACTGGCTCGTCGGCACGAGGACCTTCCCGCCGAGGTGCCCGCACTTCTTCTCGGAGGAGAGCTGATCCTCGAAGTGGACGCCGGCGGCGCCCGACTCGATCATCGCCTTCATCAGCTCGTGGGAGTTGAGCGGGCCGCCGAAGCCGGCCTCGGCGTCGGCGACGATCGGGGCCAGCCAGTGCGTCTCGTCGATCCCCTCGGCCGCGTCGATCTGATCGGCGCGCAGGAGCGCGTTACACAGCCGCCGCACGAGCGCAGGGACGCTGTTCGCCGGATAGAGGCTCTGGTCAGGGTAGGTGTGGCCGGCGAGATTCGCCTCGGCCGCAACCTGCCACCCCGAGAGATAGATCGCATCGAGCCCGGCGCGCACCATCTGCACCGCCTGGCCGCCCGTGACCGCACCGAGGGCCGTGACCGGCTTGGATGCGTGGAGAAGCTGCCAGAGGCGCTCCGCGCCGAGACGGGCGAGCGTGTGCTCGACCGGGAACCGGCCCCGGAGCACCGCCACGTCGTCCGCCGAGTACGGCCGGTGGATCCCCTGCCAGCGTGGGTCGTCGGACCACCTCAGTTCGAGCGTCATCTCGGGTTCTCCTCATTGGTCGTCGGCTTTCACCGGATGGATACAAAACGTGCGGTCGATCGGACTATAGCAACGTTTTTGGCCGATATCGGATCCAGTCGAGCGTGATTTTGGATCCGATCTCGTGGGGTAGCGTCCGGGAATGGCGGGTGGCATGCTCAGGAGGCTCGATCCGCAGCTGCCCCGCCAGGTGTGGCTGCTCCAGATCGGCGGGGTGATCAACTCCTTCGGGAACGGGATCGTGTTCCCGTTCCTCGTCATCTACCTCCACGACGTGCGCGGGTTCTCGCTCGGGACTGCCGGGCTGATCGTCGGCGTCTCCTCGGCGGCGCTTCTCGTCGGTGGGATCGGCGCGGGCGTCATCATCGACCGTGTCGGCCCGCGGCTGACGCTCGGCTGCGGCCTCGTGCTCCAGGCGATCGGCTTCGGGCTCCTCCCGCTCGTCCGCGAGCCGTGGCAGGCGTTCGTCCTGCTCGCCGTGGAAGGGATCGGTGCGGCCGGGTTCTGGCCGAGCCAGTCGACGCTCATCTCGCGCCTCACCCCGGCCTCACGCCGACACGCCGCGTTCGCTCAGCAGCGCGTGACAATGAACCTCGGCATCGGGCTCGGGGGGATCGTCGGCGGCTCGATCGCGGTGGTCTCGAAGCCTGGCACGTTCACGACCCTCTTCGTGCTCGACGCGCTGACCTTCCTCGCCTACGCCGTCGTCCTCTGGTTCGTCCACGACCCCGGCATGTCCGCCGGGGAGGCCCAGGCGCCCGCGTCCTACCGCGCCGTGCTGCGCCACAAGACGTTCCTCGGGCTCTGGGGGATCAACTTTCTCTTCGTCGCGGCCGGCTACTCGCTGATGAGCCTCTTCCCGCAGTTCGCGCGGGACCAGAGCGGGATCACCGAGCGGCAGATCGGCGTGATCTTCGCCGTCAACACTGCTGCGATCGTGCTCGCCCAACTCCCGATCTCCCACTGGATCGAGGGAAGGCGGCGGATGCGCGCGCTCGCGCTGATGCCTCTCATCTGGGCCGTGGCGTGGCTGATCGTCGACGGCACCGGTGCCTGGCTCGAGGCGACCGCCGCGTTCGTCGTCTACGCGATCGCGCTGGCGATGTTCGGGATCGGCGAATGCTTCCACGGGCCGGCCCATCAGGCGCTCGTTGCCGATATCGGGCCCGAGCACCTCCGGGGGCGCTACTTCGCGGTGCACTCGCTGTCATGGGGGCTTGCGGGAGCCGTCGGGCCGGCCGTCGGCGGTTTCATCCTCGCAGGAGCACCCTTCCTGCTCTGGCCGCTCGCCTCGGTCGTCTGCCTGGCGGCCTCGGGTGGGGCCCTCGCCATGGAGCGCTTCGTCCCGCCGAACCTCCGGCGGATCCCCCACGACGAGGCCGCGATCCCCGGGCTCGCCGAGCCCGCGCCCGTTTGAGGGTAAAATACGATCATGGCGACGATCGTCGAGGACCCTCTCAGTACCGATGCCGCGGCCGGCCCGCATGCCCAGCCTGGCCCGCATCCGCAGATCGCGCAACCGCGATCTGGCGGTCGACGACGCTCGCCCGCGCGAGCCCGCTGAGCTCAGCGCCGCCGGGCTCACCTGGATCCATCTCGACGCGCCGTCGCTCGAGGCCGCCCAGGCCCTCGCGGACCGCTTCGGTTGGCACCCGCTCGACGTCGAGGACATCCTCTCCCGGCGCCAGCGGCCGAAGGTCGACGACTACTCGGACGACGGGTACCTCTTCACGGTCCTGCACTTCCCGGCCTACGACCGCCAGGTCCAGCGGCTGAACGCGGTCGAGGTCGACATCTTCGTCGGCCCGGACTACCTGGTGACCCTCCCGGGCGCCGACCTCAAGCCGCTCTCGCGACTCTTCTCACGCTGCGAGGAGGACGAGGACTTCCGCGAGCAGCTTTTCTCGAAAGGCTCCGGCCGCCTCCTGTACGAGGTGCTCGACGACCTCTTCGACTACTGCTTCCCGATCCTCGACAAGATCGGGCACAAGCTCGACTCGCTCGAGGACGACGTCTTCGAGGGCCGCTCCGACGAGGTCGTGCGCGACCTGTCGAACGCGAAGCAGGAGATCATCAGCTACCGCAAGATCATCAAGCCGGAGCGCTCGACGCTCCGCCTGCTCGAGCGCAACGTCGACCGGTTCCTCCACGACGACCTCAGCGAGTACTACGACGACATCGTCGACGCCGCCGAGCGGATCTGGGACCTCCTCGACAACTACAAGGAGGTCATCGAGGCGCTGGAGAGCACGAACGAATCGGTCATCAACCACCGCCAGAACAACATCCTGCGCATCCTCACCGTGTTCTCGGTGATCCTGCTCCCGCTCACGCTGATCACAGGCTTCTTCGGTATGAACGTCGACTTCCCGGGCTTCGGGACCGTCTGGGCGTTCTGGGTGATCTTCGGGTTGATGCTCGTCGCCCTCGTGAGCCTGTTGGCCTTCTTCCGCTACAAGCGCTTCCTCTGAGCACGCTCGCATGACCCAGGCGCCGGCAACGGCCCCGCGGATCGGCCCGGTCTTCGGCGCGCTGATGCTGGTGATGCTGCTCGCGTCGCTCGACTCGACGATCGTGTCGACGGCGCTCCCGACGATCGTCGGCGACCTCGGCGGGATCTCGAAGCTCTCCTGGATCGTCACCGCCTACCTGCTCACCTCGACGATCACCACGCCGATCGCAGGGAAGCTCGGGGACACACTCGGCCGGAAGATCGTGCTCCAGGGCGCGCTCGTGATCTTCCTGATCGGCTCCGCGTTGTGCGGGCTCAGCCAGAACATGACCGAGCTGATCATCTTCCGCGGCATCCAGGGGCTCGGCGGCGGGGCGCTGATCGTCAGCACGCAGGCGGTGATCGGCGACGTCGTCTCACCGCGCGAACGCGGTCGCTACGCCGGGTTCATCGGGGGCGTCTTCGGCATCTCGACGGTGATCGGGCCGCTGGTCGGCGGGCTCATCGTCGACAACTTCTCCTGGCGCTGGATCTTCTACGTCAACCTCCCGATCGGGATCGTCGCCCTCGTCGTGCTGCAGCTCGTGCTGCACACGCCGTCGACCCGGATCCGGCACGCGATCGACTACACCGGAGTGGGCCTGCTGGCGGGCGGCCTCAGCGCGATCGTGCTCTACGCCAGCCTCGGCGGCACGACGTACTCGTGGTGGTCCGGGCCGATGATCCTGCTGCTCGTCCTCGCCATCGGCCTGTCGGTGGCCTTCGTCCTCGCGGAGCGCCGGGCACGCGAGCCGCTCGTCCCGCTGCGCCTGTTCCGCATTCGGGTCTTCAGCGTGGCGAGCGCAATCGGGTTCGTCATCGGCATGGCGCTCTTCGGAGCCGTCACCTACATCCCGCTGTACCTCCAGGTCGTGAAGGGCGCGAGCCCGACCGCTTCCGGGCTGCAGCTCCTGCCGCTGATGGGAGGCCTGCTCGTCGCGTCGATCGGGAGCGGACAGCTGATCGTCCGCTTCGGCCGATACAAGATCTTCCCGATCGTCGGCACCGGCCTGGCCGTCGTCGGAATGCTGCTGCTCTCGAGGCTCGGGACCGGGACGAGCCTCGTCCTCGCCGACCTCTACCTGGCGGTGCTCGGCCTCGGGCTCGGGTTCACGATGCAGGTGCTCGTGCTCGCGGTGCAGAACGCCGTCTCGTACGAGAACCTCGGAGTCGCCACCTCGACCGCGACGCTCTTCCGCTCGATGGGTGGCACCATCGGCGTGCCGGTCTTCGGCGCCATCTTCGCCAATCACCTGGCGAAGAACCTGGGCAGAGTGCTGCCCCCCGAGGTCCTCGCGAAGCTCCCGTCGCGGATCGGCCCGGCCCAGATCGACGCGCTGCCGCCGGCGATCCGCGATCCCTACATCGCCGCGTGGGCGGCGGCGCTCCGGCCGATCTTCCTGATCGCCGCGGGGATCGCGGTGCTCGGGTTCATCCTGACGTGGTTCCTCGACGAGCTTCCGCTGCGCGACACGGTGGCCGACCAGGGGATCGGCGACACCTTCGCCGCGCCACGAGACGCCACCTCCCTCGCAGAGCTCGAGACCCGGCTGAGCACGCTCGCCCGGAAGCAGAACCGCCACATGGTCTACGACCGCCTCTGCGCGCAGGCCGGCGTCGACCTCGACGCGCCGGCGGCATGGCTCCTGCTCCGGGTCGCCGAGGAGGAAGCTGGAACGACCGAGGAGCTCGCGACGCGGCTGAGGCTCGAGCCGGCCGCGGTCGAGCGGATGCTCGCCGACCTTCGCGCCCGCGGGCTCGTCGACCCGGAGGCCCCGCGCCTCACGGCGACAGGCCGTTCGGCCGCGGCGCGGATCGCCGACGCCCGGCGCGACGAGGTGCAGTCGATCGTCGAGGACTGGAAGCCCGAGGAGCAGCCGGAGGTGAAGAGCCTGATCGCGACCTTCGCGGACTCGCTCAGCTCCGCCCCGCCCCTGCTCGCGTAGAGGAAGGGGCCCGGCGAACCGGGCCCCTGACCTCCTGCAAGACAGTCGGAAGTCGCCTAGCTGACTCCGGCCGCCTTCAACGTTGCCCTCACGCGCCCGGACGTCATCGGGCACTCGTGCATGCGCACGCCCGTGGCGTCGAAGAACGCGTTGGCGATCGCCCCTGTGAGCGGGCAGGTCACCGGCTCGCCCGAGCCGAGCGACGGCTGGTCCGTCCTCTGCACGAGCACGTTCGTGACGTTCGGCGAGTCCTTCATCCGGAGGATCGGATAGCCGATCCAGTCGATCGAGGTCACCTGGTTCTTGTTGAACGTGACCTCTTCCGACAGGGCACGGCTCGTCCCCTGGATGACATTGCCGATCATCTGGTTGTAGATCAGGTCCGGGTTCATCGCGAAGCCGGAGTCCTGGGCTGCATAGAGATGCGTCACGGTGATCTTGCCGGACTTCTTGTTGACCTGGATGTCCGCCACGACCGCCGCGTACGCCCCGCCGTGATGGCTGTTGGCGATGCCGCGGCCGGTGACGACGTTCTCCTTGGAGAGCTTCGAGCCGGCGACCCACGGCTTCCAGCCGGCCGCCGTGGCAGCCGCCTGAAGGACGGCAGACCAGCGCGACCCGTCGAGGTCGGTGTTCATGTTCTGGAGGCGGAACGCCAGCGAGTCCATCCCAGCCGCCACTGCCAGCATGTCCATGGTCTGGGCGTCCGCGAACGTCGTCTGCTGCGCACTCGGCGCCCGGAGCGCGGAGCTGTGGAGGATGCCCATCGTCGAGTCGATCGGCTTGTTGATCACCTTGTAGTTGGTCTTCGTCACCTTCATCCACGGCGACAGGTTCTCCGTCACCGCGCCGGCGCCGGCCACCTTCGTCGGGAGGGCGTTAGCACTCGCGTTCGGCGAGCCGGGCCCGTTGCCGAGCAGCTCGCGCCCCGTGTAGAGGCTCGTGCCGCCCTGGCCGAAACCGGTGGCCTCGTAGGCGACCATGTTGCCGTTGGCGTCGACGCCGGCCCGCATGTCGTACATGATCGCGGGGCCGTAGTGCGTCCAGCCGTGCTCGTCCCAGCGCATCATCTGCAGGCGCACCGGGGCACCGACGGCCTTCGACATGATCGCGGCGGACTCCGCCGTGTCGAACGCCACGCAGCCGTTGCCGAACGAGCCGGAGCCCTCGTAGAAGATGACCCGGATCTGGTTCGGCTGGAGCGGGGAGAGCACGTTCTGCACGTCGGTCACGCAGTTCTCGACGTTCTGGGTGTTGCTCCAGATCGTCGCGTGATCCGCCCTGACATCGGCGACCGCGCAGCTCGGGCCGATCGGCATGTGGCCCTGGTAGTGGTGCTTGAACGTGCCGGACACCGTGTGCGCCGCCGACGCCAGCGCGGCGTCGACGTTGCCGGTGGTGGCTGCGTTCAGGCTCGCCACGATCTTCCCCTGGGTGTCCATGTCGCGGTAGTGCTGCCACAGGTTGCCCGTGCCCGGGAGGATCGGGTTCGTGTTCCACACGACCTTCAGCTGCGCCGCAGCCTGGATCGCGTCGAACTCCTTCGGCGCCACGACGCCGAGGAAGTTGTTCACCTGGACGACCTTCGCGCCCGGGATGTGGGCGATCGACGAGGCCTCGACGCTCACCGGGACGTTCGAGTTGTACGGATACGCGCCCTGGCCACGCGGCCGCACCATGCGGCCGTGGAGCATGCCGGGCACCCGCACCTGGTGCACGTAGGTGTACTTGCCGGTCACCTTGTCCGGAATGTCCAGGCGGACGACCGGGTTCGGGTCCTTCAGCACCGTCTTGTACGCCGAGAACGGCTTCGACGGCGCGACGCCCGGCTGGAGGCTGACGTTCGCGCCGCTCAGGTTGAACAGCTTGCCGCCCATCAGGTCGCCGTACTTGACCGACTGGCCGCCGCCGGAGACGACGCCCTTGTCGACGCTCAGCTGTGCCACCGGCACGCCGAGCTTCGCCGATGCCATCGACAGCAGCGCGCCGCGCACGAGGGCTCCGACGTTGCGAATCTTGGGCCCCTGGCCCGACATCGCGTTGGAGCCGCCCTCACCGCCCGTGCTCACCGCGATCCACGTGTCTGCGTGGGGGGCGAACGTGGGCTGGTTCTCGTACCGGCCGTAGTACATCTGCGAGATGTCCATGTCGAGCTCTTCGGCCAGGACCTGCAGGAAGCCGGTCGTGATGCCGTTGCCGACCTCGATCTGGCTCATCTTGAGCGTGACCGTGTTGTCGGCGCCGAGCGTGATCCACGAGTCGACCTGGTTGATGTCCGGCAGGTAGCCGGCCGGGCTCGGGGCTGCCGACGCCTTGCCGGCGACGGCCGAGCCTGCGAGGCTGAAGCCGACGACGAGCGCTCCGCCGCCCTTGACGAACGAGCGGCGAGAGAACTGCTTCTCCGGGATCAAGCCCGTCATCACGCACCGCCCTTCGCCATCACTGCCGCGGCCTTCTGGATCGCGGTCAGGATTCTCGGATACGTCCCGCAACGGCACAGATGCCCGTTCATCGCCGTGCGGATCTGGTCCTCGGACGGGTTCTTCGTCGTCGCGAGGAGGTCTGCGGCCTGGATCATCATCCCGTTCTGGCAGTAGCCGCAATGCGGCACCTGCACGTCGATCCACGCCTGCTGCAACGGATGCAACGCCGGAGCGGCCGCGGTCGTCCCGCGAGAGGCCGCATACAGGGCCGGTAGCCCCTCCAGCGTCGTGATGCTCTTGCCGCTCACCGCAGCCACAGGCGTGACGCACGAGCGGATCTCCTTTCCGTCCAGCAGCACCGAGCAGGCGCCACACTGCGCAAGGCCGCAACCGAAACGCGGGCCATGCAGGTGGAGCTCGTTGTGCAGGACGTACAGGAGAGGAGTGTCAAGGCTGGCACTCACACCATGGGTGAGGCCGTTCACCTTGATCCTGATGCTATTCGCCATTCGCCCTCCTAGTTGCATCGATCAGGTGTTGGACGCCCAACGACAGAAGGCAGCGAGCAAGGCTGCCTACGTCAGCCGGTAGTTTCGGCAATGCACCGGCTAGATGCAATAGTCACTTGGGTGAATACGACCAGGGGCCCGGCGAACCGGGCCCCTGCGACGTACTCGTTTTCTCGCCGGTCTAGACGACGCCGGCGGCCTTCAGCGTCGCGCGAACGCGGCCGGGCGTAAACGGCGCCTCGTGAAGGCGCACGCCGGTCGCATCGAAGAACGCGTTTGCGACCGCGCCGATCACCGAGGTGGTCGGCGGCTCGCCCGAGCCCAGCGAGGGCTGGTCCGTCCGCTGGACGAGGACCGTGGTCACGTTCGGCGAGTCCTTGATCCGGAGGATCGGGTAGCCGATCCAGTCGATCGAGGTCACCTGGTTCTTGTTGAACGTGACCTCTTCACTGAGAAGACGGCTTGTGCCCTGGATCAGGTTGCCCATCATCTGGTTGTAGATCAGGCTCGGGTTCATGGCGAAGCCGGAGTCCTGCGCAGCGTAGAGATGCGTGACCAGGATCTTGCCTGACTTCTTGTTCACCTGGATGTCCGCCACCGTGGCCGCATAGGCGCCTCCGTGGTGGCTGTTGGCGATGCCGCGGCCCTTGACGACGTTCTCCTTGCTCAGGTTCGAGCCGGAGACCCATGGCTTCCAGCCGGCCGCCGTCGCAGCCGCCTGGAGCACCCCCGCCCAGCGCGACCCGTCGAGGTCCGTGTTCATGTTCTGCAGGCGGAAAGCGAGCGAGTCCATCCCCGCCGCCACCGCCAGCATGTCGATGGTCTGGGCGTCTGCAAGCGTCGTCTGCTGGGCACCCGGAGCGCGAAGCGGGCCGCTCTGGAAGATGCCCATCGTCGAGTCGATCGGCTTGTTGATCACCTTGTAGTTGGTGCTCGTCACCTTCATCCACGGCGACAGGTTCTCCGTCACCGCACCCGAGCCGGGCACCTTCGATGGGAGAACGTTCGCAGCCGCGTTCGGCGACCCCGGGCCCGCGCCCAGCAACTCGCGGCCTGTGTAGAGGCTCGTGCCGCCCTGGCCGAAACCGGTGGCCTCGTAAGCGACGATGTTGCCGCTCGAGTCGACGCCGGCCCGCATGTCGTACATGATCGCGGGGCCGTAGTGCGTCCAGCCGTGCTCGTCCCAGCGCATCATCTGCAGGCGTACCGGCTTGCCGACCGCCTTGGACATGATCGCGGCGGACTCCGCCGTGTCGAACGCGACGCAGCCGTTGCCGAACGAGCCGGAGCCCTCGTAGAAGAGCACGCGAATCTGGTTCGCCTGGAGCGGCGAGAGCACGTTCGTCAGATCGGTGACAAGGCTGTAGACGTTCTGGGTGTTGCTCCAGATCGTCGCCCCGTTGGCCTGGACGTCTGCGACCGCACAGCTCGGGCCGATTGGCATGTGGCCCTGGTAGTGGTGCTTGAAGGTGCCCGACACCGTGTGCGCGGCCGACGCGAGCGCGGCGTCCACGTTGCCCTTGGTCGCCGCGTTCAGCGTCGCCCCGATGCTTCCGTTGGCATCCAGGCTGCGGTAGTGGCTCCAGAGGTTCCCTGTCCCGGGAAGGATCGGGTTCGTGTTCCATACGACCTTCAGCTGCGCCGCAGCCTGAATCGCGTCGAACTCCTTCGGTGCCACGACGCCCAGGAAGTTGTTCACCTGGACGACCTTGGCGTTCGGAATATGAGCGATCGACGACGCGTCGACGCTCACGGGCACGTTCGAGTTGTACGGATAGGCGCCCTGGCCGCGTGGCCGCACCATCCGCCCGTGCAGCATCCCGGGCACCCGCACCTGGTGCACGTAGGTGTAGACGCCTGTCACCTTGTCCGGTATGTCGATGCGGACGACGGGGTTCGGATCCTTGAGGACCGTCTTGTAGGCCGAGAACGGCTTCGACGGGGCGACGCCCGGCTGAAGGTTCACGTTCGCGCCTGCGATCTTGAAGAGCTTGCCGCCCATCAGGTCGCCGTACTTGACGGTCTGGCCGCCGCCGGAGACGACGCCCGACGACACCGTCAGGTTCGCAACCGGCACGCCCAGCTTGGCCGACGCCATCGAGAGCAGCGCCTGCCGCGCGAGCACGGCGACGTTGCGGATCTTGGGGCCGGTGCCCGACATCGCGTTCGAGCCGCCCTCGCCGCCAGAGCTGACCGCGTTGTACGTGTCGACGACGTCGTGGGTCGCCGAGTTGAAGAGCCCGTAGCGCATCTGCGAGATGTCCATGTCGAGCTCTTCGGCGACGACCTGCAGGAAGCCGGTCGTGATGCCGTTGCCGGTCTCGATCTGGCTCGTCTTGAGCACGGCCAGGTTGTCGGAGGTGATCGAGAGCCACGAGTCGACCTGGTTGATGTCCGGGTTGTAGCCCGTCGGGATGTCGCCGTCGATCGCCGACGCCTTGCCGGCGAGAGCCGAGCCCGCGAGGCTGAAGCCGATGACGAGCGCGCCGCCGCCCTTGACGAAAGAGCGGCGTGAAAACTCCTTCTCGTGCAGAAGACCGGTCACCTCATGCACCACCCTTCGCCATGACAGCCGCGGCCTTCTGGATCGCGGTCAGGATTCTCGGATACGTCCCGCAGCGGCACAGATGGCCGTTCATCGCGGTGCGGATCTGGTCCTCCGACGGATTCTTCGTCGTGGCCAGAAGGTCGGCGGCCTGGATCATCATCCCGTTCTGGCAGTAGCCGCAATGCGGCACCTGCACGTCGATCCACGCCTGCTGCAACGGATGCAGCGCCGGAGCAGCAGCACTGGTACCGCGCTGCGCCGCGTACAGGGCCGGAAGCCCCTCCAGCGTCGTGATGCTCTTCCCGGAAACCGCAGCGACCGGGGTGACACACGACCTGATCTCCTTCCCGTCGAGCAGCACCGAGCAGGCGCCACACTGCGCAAGGCCGCAACCGAAGCGCGGGCCATGCAGGTGGAGCTCGTTGTGCAGGACGTACAGGAGCGGCGTATCAAGGCTGGCACTGACGCCGTGCGTCAGCCCGTTCACCTTGATCTTGATGCTGTTCGCCATTCGTGCCTCCCGAATTGAGATTCGTGCGGCGGCCTACGCACCCGCATGCCGCCGTGTTGCATCCCGATGCGCACGTCGTCGCGGACCAGCGGCCCAAAGAGGCATGACTCCACAGCGAAGGGTGCAACGGGACCCCCACAAGCTACCCGTCCTTGCACCGGGTGGCAATAGTCAAGTCCGACCTATACGGCGTGGTTGAGCGGGAACCAGCCTGTTATGGGTTCGTGAAGCACACTGAGCGCACGGCGGCGTCGAAGAGCGGCGTCGACGCCGCGGTTGCCGATCGTGGCACGCGGAGCGCGGTTGTTTCGTGGTGCGCGCGTGACTAAACGTGTTACGCCACTCGCGCTCATACGAACCACGCTGGGACGAGCTCCTCCGATCTCTGTCGGTGTGACTCAGCTCCTATGATCTGCCGCCGTCACGAAAAAAAGGGCGCGCCGCTACCCTGCCTCCTATGGCGACCGTTGCCGGGGCAGTGGTGCTTGCCGTATTCGTGGTGCCGCGGCCTTGGGGACTTGCGTTGCTCGCGGGCGCGATCGCTTGGGAGATTCTCGAGAAGGTGTTTTGGTTCTATCGCACGAAGGGCTTCCCGCTTGCCGTTGGCCCCGAAGCGATGATCGGGCAACCGGTCGACGTCATTGCCGCGTGCAGACCTGACGGCAAGGTGCGGCTCTCGAACGAACGCTGGAACGCCAACTGCCCACAGGGAGCCGACATCGGCGAGACCGTCATTGTCGACCGCGTCGAGCGACTCACCCTGATCGTCTCGCCCCGGACCAGCTGAGGCCGCTGGGGAAACACGTTCGGAGCGGGGCGCGTGAGCGACGCGTGAGATGGGAGGCGTCGTGTCTTCCCGCTACTCGGGTTGGTGTGGCGCTAGGCCGCATGGTTCCTTGAAGCGGGCGACGGGATTCGAACCCGCGACCCTCAGCTTGGGAAGCTGATGCTCTACCAACTGAGCTACACCCGCGCGGGGCTTCACTCTAGCCGTTCGAGCGATCTCACATTCCGGCTCGCAGGCGCGCTTCAGTGTCGATGGCGCTGCCGCCGAAGCTCTTCCGGCTGGTCGGGCCCGACGGGCGCGAGTCCTGGTCGGAGGTGCCGGGAAAGCTCGGTGGGCACAGACGCAACAAGCTCTACGGCCGGCTCGACTGCCGCTCCGCGCTCTGGTGGCTCGCGCGGGGCCACATCGTCAGGCATCGCGTGTTCTTCGCGAACGAGCGGACTGCGATCGCCGCGGGCTACCGGCCGTGCGCGGTCTGCATGCCCGACCAGTACCGCGTGTGGAAGGCGACTCAGGCGTCGCGGTGAGCAGCCTCGGGCGAGAACGCCGGGACGCAGACGGCGACGTACTCGGCGCCGCCGGGATCGGGAGTCGAGTAGCGAACCCTCTCCCCCGCCGGCGTGTGGATCGCCTCGCCCGCCCGCACCTCGACGCGTCCGCCGTCGTGCTCGACGACGACCATCCCCGACAGCACGAGCGTGTACTCGTCGAACTCCGGCGTCTGCGCGGGCTCCTCCCAGCCTTGCGGGCTCGTCATCCGGGCGATGCTGACCGAGGCATCGCCCGTGTTCACCCTGCCGACGAACTCCTCGATGATCTTTGGCTCGGTGCCCTCGGCGGGCACGACGGTCGGCTTGTCGATCTTGGTCGTCACATGTGCTCCGGTGCCTCGACCCCGACGAGGCCGAGGGAGCGCGCCACGATATCGCGCGTGGCCGCGACGAGCGCGAGGCGGAACGACTCGTGCTCGCTCCCCTTCACCGCAAGCACCCTGTGGTTGTCGTAGAAGCGGTGGAAATCGTCGGCGAGGCGGATCGCGTACACCGGGATCGCATGCGGGCCGCGCCGCTCCGTTGCCTCGCGTACGACCGCCGGGAACTCGGCTAGCCGCTTGACGAGCTCCCGCTCCTCGGCAGCGAGCGGCATGCGGGGGGCCGGGTCGACCTCGGCCCCGGCAGGCGCCTCGCGGAAGATCCCGGACGTCCGTGCGTAGACGTACTGGACGTAGTAGACCGGGTTCTTCCGTGATCGCTCCTTGGCGAGGTCGACGTCGATCTCGATCGACTGGTCGTGTCCGCGGTCGACGAGGAACCAGCGCGCGGCGTCGACGCCGACCTCATCCATGAAGTCGTCGAGGAAGACGACCTCTCCCTTTCGCTTCGACATCTTGGCCCGCTCGCCGCTGCTCGTCAGGTGGACGAGCTGGTAGAAGAGCACCTCGATCCGGCCCGGGTCGTAGCCGAGCATCCTCGCAATCGCGGCGAACCACGTCGCGAGCCCGTGGTGGTCGGCGCCGAGCACGTAGATCGCTCGGTCGTACCCGCGGTCGAGCTTGTCCCGGAGGTAGGCGATGTCGGCCGCCTCGTAGGTCGGAAGGCCGCCCTTCTCCGCCGAGCGCACGAGGACGCGGTCCTTCTCGTCGCCGAAGTCGGTCGAGCGGACGTAGAGAGCGCCGTCCGCCTCGTAGGTCGGCAGGCCGGCGAGGACCTCGTCGAGGCCCTCCTCCAGCTCGCTCTGCTTCGCCCACGAGTCGAAGTGGATGCGGAACCGCTCGAGCGTCGCCTCGATGCGCTCGAGCATGCGCGGCACCGGATCCCCGGGCTCCGCCGCGATCTCCGCGATGTAGTCGCCGTGGTAGCCGTCCGGCGGCACGGGCCGGCCCTCCCGGGTCGCCTCGACCGAGGCACGGAAACGCTCCATCTGTGCGCCCGCGTCGTTGTAGTAGTACTCGCGCTCGACCTCGTTTCCGGAGAACTCGAGGAGCCGCGCGATGCTGTCTCCGAGCGCGCCGTTCCGGGCGGATGCGACCGTGATCGGCCCCGTCGGGTTCGCCGAGACCATCTCGACCTGCACCCGTTCGCTCGGCTCGGCCCAGCCACTGCCGTACTCCGGGTCGATCTCGGCCAGCAGCTCGCCCAGGAAGGCATCCGTCACCCAGAGGTTCAGGAACCCCGGCCCGGCGACCTCCGCGCGCTCGACCTCCGGCAGCCCGAGCGCGCGTGCGGCGAGTGCCTCCGCCACCTCGCGCGGAGCCCGGACCGGGTCGCGCCCGGCCTGGAGCGCGACATTCGTCGCGTAGTCGCCGTGAGACGGGTCCCGGGGCCGCTCGAGGGACACCGGGCTCCCGGCAAGCTCCCCCAGTGCGGACTCGAGACGACTGAGCGCGCTAGGAGCCACCGCTCCCCGCAGCGAACAGGTCCTCGAGCGCGCGGAGCTCCTCCGCGGTCCCGATCGTGATCAGCACGTCGCCGACGTCGATCGTGACGTCCGGGTTCGGCGTCACGTCGAACGTCCCGTCGGGCTTGCGTAGCGCGATCACGACCGCCCCGGTCGTGCTCCGGATCCGGATCTCGCGGATCGTCTTGCCGGCCTGCGCACAGCCCTCCCCCACCTCGATCTCCTCGAAGCGAAGGTCGGGGCCGCCGTGGGTCGAGACGAGCTCGAGGAACGCGGCGAGCTGCGGCTTCAGAGCCAGCTTCGCCATCTCGGTTCCGGCGGCGGCGTACGGCTGCACGACCCGGTCGGCGCCGGCCAGCACGAGCTTGCGATCGGCCTCTCGCGTCGAGGCGCGCGCCACGATCATCAGGCCGTCGGGCCGCTGCGACCGCGCAGAGAGGGTGATGTAGATGTTCTCGGCGTCGGAGTCGGCGGAGGCGAGCAGGCCCCTGGCGCGCTCGATCCCGACGAGCGCGAGATCACCGTCGTCGGAGCCGTTGCCCTTGTAGTAGAGAACACCGCGCTGCCGGGCTACCTCGATCGCCTCCTGCCCCGTGTCGAGGACGACGAACGGCTGGCCGGACGCCGTGAACTCGTCGGCCGCGCGACGGCCGACCCGGCCGTAGCCACAGATGATGAAGTGGTTCTCCAGCTGCTCGATCACGCGCCGCTGCCTCCGCTCCTTCCTCGCGTCACCTGCGAGTTCGTTGGCGATCGCGGCGAGCGCCTGCGCCGCCACGTACCCAAAGATAGCCACGCCCCCGAGGGCGATCGCGATGGTGAGGAGCTCTGCCCCTGTCCCTCGGGGCGCCGTGTCGAGGCCGGTGAGGGTCGCCGTGATCGCCGTCCGGTAGAAGGCCTCGTTCCAGCTCTCGTGGAGGAGATGGCGAAAGCCGACAGTGCCCACGAGGAAGAGGAGGATCGCCATCACCGTCGCGAAGACGACCTTGTGCAGTGTCGACCGCGTCATGCCTTGGCTCTCCGGTGCGGCCGGGATAGGGTTGTCCACCCGATGCGAGTCGCGGTCGTCTCAGACATCCACGCGAACTATCACGCTCTCGAGGCGGTCCTTGCGGAGGTGGTCGCAGAGCAGCCCGACGAGGTCTGGTGCCTCGGCGACGTCGTGGGATACGGGCCGGAGCCGAATCGCTGCACCCGCCTCGTCGCCGAGCACGCCACGCTGTGCCTCGCCGGCAACCACGACCTGGCCGTCCTCGGCTATCTGTCGGTCGCCGACTTCAACGGCGAGGCGGCGGCCGCGGTCCGCTGGACCCAGGCTGTCCTGGCCGATGACGCCCGCACCTTCCTGGCTCCGCTCGCCCCGGCCGCGACGCGAAACGGCGCAGCGCTCTTCCACGGCAGCCCGATCGACCCGGTCTGGGACTACGTGCTGAGCGAGGACGGCGCGCGGGCGAGCATGGAGAGGGTGAGTGCGCCGCTCGTGATGGTCGGGCACAGCCACGTCGCGCTGAAGATCTCCTACGACCAGGGCACCCTGGCGGGCGGGCTCGCCCAGGGCGGCGACGAGGTCGACCTCTCGGAGTCGCGCTGGCTTCTCAACCCGGGGTCGGTCGGGCAGCCGCGCGGCGGTGACCCCCGGGCGGCGTGGCTGACGATCGACTTCGACGCCGGCCGCGCGTGGTTCCGGCGTACCGAGTACCCGATCGAGCTGACCCAGCAGGAGATCCGCGCCGCGGGGCTCCCCGACGGGCTTGCCGTGCGGCTCGGACTAGGCCAGTAGCTCGGGCGCCGGCTCGACCGCGACGACGGGCGGCGGCGGCGGCGCGAACTCGATCCCGTCGCGGGCGAGGCTCAGCTGCACCTCTTCGCGCGCCTTGAAGATGCGCCACTTCACGGTCGCGAGCGTGATCTCGAGCGAGTCGGCGATCTCGCTGTAGGGCATGCCGACGACGTCGCGCAGGAGCAGCGCCATCTTCAGGTCCGGGTTCAGGTCCTGGACGGCCCGCCAGATGGCTTCGATCGTCTCGGTGCGCTCGACCGGTTGGTCGTAGCTCTCGAGCGGTGGGATGTCGTCGAAGCAGACCATCCCGTGCGGCCTGCGCTCGCGGGCGCGGAGCTCGTCGAGGACGCGGTTCTTCGTTACCTGGAAGAGCCAGGTCGTGAACTTGCACCGCAGCGAGAACTTCGGCAGGCCGTTGAAAACCCGGACGAAGACCTCCTGTGTAAGGTCCTCTGCGAGGGTCCGATCGCCGGTGAGCCGGAGGACGTAGTTGTGGACCGGAGTCTCGTAGGCTCGCACGATCACCGTGAACGCCTGTTCGTCACCCTTCTGCGCTCGGCGGAGAAGGTCGGGATCGGGTTGTGGGAGAGCCAACGAGTTCACGGTAGCCCTGGGCCTTCGTTTCTAAGGTGGTTCTCAGCTGGTTTCAACAAATCTTTACCACTCATAGACTGAGGTTCCTTCACTCCGAGGAGTGAGAGCACCGTCGGAGCGATGTCGGCGATCTCGCCGTCGTCGCGGAGCTCCCCGGGCGCAGTGACCACGAACGGGACGCGATTGGTCGTGTGCGCGGTATGCGGAGAGCCGTCCTGGGCGATCATCGTCTCCGCGTTGCCGTGGTCGGCGGTCACGAGACAGACCCCGCCGAGGCCGGTCACCCGCGCGACCACCCGGCCGAGGCAGCGATCCGCCGTCTCGACCGCCTTGACGACCGCCGGGATCACGCCGGTGTGGCCGACCATGTCCGGGTTGGCGAAGTTCACGAGCCCGAAGCCGTAGCCGTTCCCGATCTCCTCGCAGAAGCGGTCGGCCAGCTCCTCGGCCGACATCTCGGGCTTGAAGTCGTAGCTCGGCACGTCGCGCGGGCTCGGCACGAGGATCCGTGTCTCTCCCGGCCAGGGCTCCTCGCGCCCACCGTTGAAGAAGTACGTCACGTGCGCGTACTTCTCGGTCTCCGCGGCGTGCAACTGGGTGATCCCTGCGTCCGACAGTGTTTCGGCGAGCGTCCCGGCCACCTCCTGCTCCTCGAAGATCACGTGGGAGCGTATGTCCTCGGCATAGCGGGTCATGGTCGTGAGGTCGACCCCGGCGGCGAGCAGCGCCCGCGAGAGCTGGCGCGCCCGGTCGGGGCGGAAGTTGAAGAAGATCGCGGTGTCGCCGGGCTCGATCCGAGGCGTCCCGTCGATCACGACGGGCTCGACGAACTCGTCGGTGATCCCGGCCTCGTAGCTCTCGCGGATCGCCTCGACGGCATTCGCGGCGTGATGCCCCTTGCCGAGCATGAGCGCGTCGATCGCCTTCTGGGTCCGCTCGGCGCGGTTGTCGCGGTCCATCGCGTAGTACCGGCCCGCGACCGTCGCGATGCGATCCTGCGGCAGCTCCGCGAGATCGTGGATCGCGGAGTGCGGCGAGACGTCGCGGCCGTCGGTGAACGCATGGATCCACGTGTCGTCGGGTGCGAGCTCGAGCAGGGCCCTGAGGTGGTCGATGTGGGAGTGCACGCCGCCGTATGAGACGAGGCCGAGAAGGTGGACGCGCCGACCGCGTTCCAGTGCGGCCCGGAGCACCGTGCTCGAGGCGAGCGAATGGTCTTCGATGGCGCGGTTCACGCGCATCAGATCCTGGTAGAGGCGCCGACCCGACCCGATCGTCAGGTGACCCACCTCCGAGTTCCCCATCTGGCCCGGGGGCAATCCCGCTGCCTCGCCCGAGGCCTCGATCGTCGTGTGCGGGAACCGCTCGAGGAGCCCGTCGAACACGGGGGTGTCGGCAAGCTCGACCGCGTTGCCGGGCCCGGGTGGGGCGCAGCCGAAGCCGTCGAGGATTATCAGGGTTACGAGAGGGAAGCTTCTCGGCAAATCGTGGCGAACGATTCCAGATCCAGTGATGCGCCGCCGACGAGGGCGCCGTCGACGTCGGGCTGGGCCGCGAGATCGCCCGCGTTCTCGGGCTTGACCGACCCGCCGTAGAGCACCGGAACGCCGAGGATCGTCTTCACGAATGCGTGCGCCTCCTGGGCGATCTCGGGGGTCGCCGTCTTGCCCGTGCCGATCGCCCAGACCGGCTCGTAGGCGATCACCAGATCTTCGGTGTCGTCGATGCCCTCCGCGATCGCGCCGACCTGCCGACGGAGTACCGCCTCGGTCTCCCCCGCCTCGCGCTCGGATTCGGTCTCGCCGACGCACGCGATGACGTGGAGGCCGTGCTCGATCGCCGCCGCGATCCGCTTCACCACGGTCTCGTCGGTCTCGCCGAAGTACTGCCGGCGCTCGGAGTGGCCGACGATCGTCCCGTAGACGCCGAGCTCGCGGAGCATCGGCGCCGAGATCTCTCCCGTGAACGCACCTTCGGCGGCCCAGTGGACGTTCTGCGCGGCGACCCCGATCTCGGTCCCGGCCAGTGCCTGCACGGCGGCGGCCAGCGAGACGTAGGGCGGGCACACGACGACGTCGACCGCTCCGAGATCGGCGTCGCGGAGGCCCCGGCAGAACTCGCCCGCCTCGTCCGGCCCCTTGAACATCTTCCAGTTTCCGGCGATGAGCACGTCAGGCCTCGGGGATCGCCGCCACGCCGGGCAGCTCCTTGCCCTCGAGCAGTTCGAGCGACGCGCCGCCGCCCGTCGAGATCCACGAGATCCGGTCGGCGATCCCGGCCTCGTGCACCGCGCGCACCGAGTCGCCGCCGCCGACGACGGTGAAGCCGTCGACCTCGGCGACCGCGCGGGCGACCGCGAAGGTCCCTTCGGCGAACCGCGGCCACTCGAACACACCCATCGGGCCGTTCCAGAAGACGGTCTTCGCGCGCGCCAGCGCGCTCGCGAACTCGTCTCGTGCGACGGGGCCGATGTCGAGTCCCAGCCAGCCGTCGGGACGGTCGTCGAACGGGGCGATCGCGCGACGGAGCGTCGGGCTCGAACGCCTGCGCGGCGATCACGTCCGCCGGCAGCAGCACCTCGAACGGGAACGGGTTCGACTCGCGGATGTCCTCGGCCATCTTGCCGCCGATCAGCACCTCGTCGGCCCGGGCGCCGAGGCTCGTCAGCACGGCCACCTTGTCCTCGACCTTCGCCCCACCGGAGACGATGACGAATGGGCGCTCGACCTCGCCGAGCAGGCGACCGAGATGCTCGAGCTCGGCGAGCAGGAGAAGTCCTGCATACGCCGGGAGGATGTGCGCGACCGCCTCGGTGGAGGAATGCGCTCGGTGCGCCGACCCGAAGGCGTCGTTGACGTAGAGGTCGCAGCCTTCGGCGAGCTCGCGTGCATACCCCACGTCGTTCTTTGTCTCGCCCGGGTTGAAGCGGGTGTTCTCGAGCACCGTCACGCGGTCGTCGCCCACGAGCTCCGCGACGCGCTCACGGACGGGCGTCATCGCGTACTTGGCGTGGTCCTCCTCGGTCTTCGGCCGGCCGAGGTGCGAGCAGACCCGCACCTCTCGGGCGCCGCGGTCGAGCAGCAGCCGGAGCGTCGGAAGCGAGGCCTGGATGCGAGCATCGTCGGCGACGCGACCGGCCTCGAGCGGGACGTTCAGGTCGGCCCGGACGAGGACGACCTTGCCGTCGACGTCTGCTTGCTCGACAGACCGAGGAAGGCGCAGGCCATTTCCCGCGGCCCTCGTCACCAGAGGGCTCTGGAAGCCATTTCGCGCCCGAGACGATCACGCACCTTTCGCAACGTCACACGCGCGAAATGGCCAGCTTATTGACGAGATCGACCAGCCGGCACGAGTAGCCCCACTCGTTGTCGTACCAGCCGAAGACTTTCACGACGTTCCCGCGTGCCATCGTGAGCTTGCTGTCGAAGATGCACGAGTACGGCGACTCGTTGATGTCGGTCGAGACGAGCGGGTCGGTCGAGTACTGGAGGTACCCCGCGAGCGGGCCAGTTGCAGCCGCCACCTCGTACGCCGCGTTGACCTCGTCGACCGTGACGTCCTTGCCGAGGGTCGCGACGAGATCGGTGAGCGAGCCGGTCGGCACGGGCGCGCGCACCGCGACGCCGTCGAGCTTGCCGGCGAGCTCCGGCAGCACGAGCCCGATCGCCTTGGCCGCACCGGTCGAGGTCGGGATCAGGTTGATCGCCGCCGCCCGGGCGCGCCGCAGATCGGAATGCGGCATGTCCTGGAGCCGCTGGTCGGACGTGTAGGCGTGGATCGTCGTCATGAAGCCGTTCTGGATCCCGAACGAGTCGTTCAGCACCTTGGCCAGCGGGCCGAGGCAGTTGGTCGTGCACGAGGCGTTCGAGATGATGTGGTGCGTCTCGGGGTCGTACTTCTCGTCGTTCACGCCGAGCGCGACGGTGATGTCGGGATCCGTCGCCGGCGCCGAGATGATCACCTTCTTCGCCCCCGCATCGAGGTGCTTCTGCGCGCCCTCGCGGTCGGTGAAGAAGCCCGTCGACTCGAGGACGACGTCGACACCGAGGTCGCCCCACGGCATCGCGGCCGGATCGCGCTCGGAGAGCAGCTTGATCTGCCGGCCCGCCGCGTGGAGCACTCCGTCCTCGATCGCCACGTCGCCGGGGAACGGCCCGAGCGTCGAGTCGAACTGGAGCAGGTGCGCCATGGTCTTCGCGTCGCCGAGGTCGTTCGCAGCGACGATGTCGAAGTCGGCGTCGCGCGTCAGCGACGCGCGGAAGAAGTTGCGGCCGATGCGGCCGAAGCCGTTGATGCCCACCTTGAGCTGAGCCATGGGCCGGGCACTTTAGTCAGAGCCTTGAAAATCCGCCGAGAGAACTGTCAGGGCACCAAACGCAGCCCGTAGATCGCGCCGATCTTGCGCTGGAGGTAGCGCACGTACGGCTCGGGATCGATCGCCTTCGCCCCTGTCGCGCGCTCCAGCGTCTCCGCCGGGGTGAACTTGCGGCCGTGCCGGTGGAGGTGCTCGCGAAGCCATTCGCGTAGCGGGTCGAACTCGCCGTGCTCGAAGCCGTCCTCGAGGTCGGGGACGGCGGCGAGGATCTTCTCCCAGAGCTGGGCCGAGATCAGGTTCCCGAGTGCATAGGTCGGGAAGTAGCCGATCGCGCCGATCGCCCAGTGGGTGTCCTGGAGCACCCCGCGCCTGTCGTCCGGCACCTCGACGCCGAGCAGCTCCCACATGCGCCTGTTCCACTCCTCGGGGAGGCTCTCGAGCGAGACGGTGCCGTTGATCATCTCCTGCTCGAGCTCGAAGCGAAGGATGATGTGGAGGTTGTAGGTGGCCTCGTCCGCCTCGACGCGGATGAGCGAGGGCTGGACGGCGTTGATCTCGCGGTACCAGCGCTCGACGTCGTAGTCGCCGAATGCGTCCGGGAAGAGCTCCTTCGCCCGCGGGAAGAAGTGGCGCCAGAACGGCAGCGAGCGGCCGACGAGGTTCTCCCACATCCGGCTTTGCGACTCGTGCATCCCGAGGGAGACACCCGAGCCGAGCGGGGTGCGCTCGAGCAGGAGGTCGACCTGGCGCTCGTAGAGGCCGTGGCCGGCCTCGTGCATCGTCCCGAACAGCCCTTCCAGGCTGTCATCGAAGTAGCGGGTCGTGATGCGGATGTCCTGGCTGCCCGCGCCGCTCGCGAACGGGTGCACGGTCGGGTCGAGGCGCCAGTGTGCATCGTCGAAGCCGAAACGCCGCACCACGTCGAGCTCGAAGGTCTTCTGCGCATCGCGCGGGAAGTGCCGGGCCGGGTCGACGACCGGCCGGTCGGCGCCGGCGACGAGCTTGACGAGGGGAGCCTGGTGCTCCTTGAGGTAGTCGAAGAGCGTCCGCACCTCGGCCGTCTTCATCAGCGGCTCGAAGTCGTCGAGGAGCGCGTCGTACGGCTCGTCGAACTCGCCGTCGAAGCACTCGATGTAGCGGTGACGGAGCTCGAGGTTCTCGCGGAGCGCGGGTAGGAACGCCGCGAAGTCGTTGCGCTCGCGCGCGTCGACCCACACCGGGATCGCGAGCGCGGCGGCGCGCGACATGTCCGCCCTGAGCTGGGAGGGGATTTTCCGTGCCTTCTCCCAGTCGCGGCGGGTGACCCGGATCAGGCTCGCCTCGAACGAGTCGTACTCGTGCTCGGCCTCGAAGGGCTCGAGCTCCTCGAGGAGCTTCCCGATCTCGGGGGAGGTGAACTGGTCGTGGGCGATACGCCGGAGCGTCGCGAGCTGCTCGGCGCGGCCGGGGGCGGCGCCCGGCGGCATCATCACCTGCTGGTCCCAGGAGAGCAGCGCTGCGGCGTGCGAGACATCGCCGATCTCGGCCAGGCGCCGTGCCAGCTCCTCGAACGATTCCGCCCCCCTCACCAGCGGGCACCGTACCGCACCATCGCTTTCGCCGGTGCCGAGGTTTTCCGGGCTGACGAAATTATCGCTTGCAAATGCCCTGGAATCCGTGGTGAAGAGTGCGAGATACTCCTCCCGCGGAGCCCGCTCTTTGTCGACGCCGGATTCAGACCCCGTTCGGCGCCGAGGCATGAGCGTGGAATGACAGGGGGGGAGTTCGTCCTCGGAGCTCCCCCTCCTCCGCACGCCTGAGAATGACGGCCATGCGGTGGTGCGCGGCGGCCTTCGAGATCGGCGGCCTGCATCTCCCCGCAAGCTCTCCCAGCGAGAGCTCGGGATGCTTCAGCCGGAGGGCCGCGATCTCCTGGAGGCCGCGAGACAGCGCCTCGAGGTCGAGCCGCTCGATCGCGTCGAGCTGGCGCTGGGCGGCGTCCACCGTGCGCTTCACGTTCGCCTCGTCGGCGTTCGTCAGCCGGTTCGCCTCGGCCCGCGTCGCGGCAAGCACGGCGTGCTCGTCGAGACGAAGCGCGGTCTGGCTTGCACCCGCGAGCGCGAGGAGGTCGGCGATCGTCTCCCCCGCCTTCGCGTACGCGGCGGCATGCGTCGGCCGCTCGACCACGCTGAGCGTGACGCCTTCAGCGGCGGCGATCGCGGCGAGGAGCTCGGCCCCTTCGTGCCCCGTCGCCCGAAGCTCGAGGTGCGGAGCCTTCGGGCCGGACAGCGAGCCGGCGCCGAGCAGGGCGCCGCGCAGGTAGGCGCCGCGGCAGCACGCCCGGCCGACGACCCGCTTCGGCGGGAGCTCCAGCGGTGCGCCGCTCGACGAGAGCACCCCCGCCTCACGGAGCATCGCCGCCGCCGCTCCGTCGACCTCCAGGTGGAGTTGGTAGCGGGTCGCGCGATCGAACGCACGACGCTGGTAGGTGCGGATCTCGGAGCGCACGCCGAGATCCCTGAAGAGCGCGAATGCTCGCCGTGCGGCCGCCGCGCTCGACAGGTCGAGGTGGATCCCGAGCTCGCCGTGACCGTGAAGGTGCCACGACCCGGCGGCATGGCAGAGCGCCGACAGCTCGGCGAGCCGGCAGCACCGCCGGGGCGCGTGCGACCCGGGCGAGCTCGTCGCGCAGCTCGTCAGAGAGCGACATCTTCGAGCGCCAGCATCCGGCGCTTGTACTCGACGCCAAGCAACCCGAACGAGCCGATCCCGCCGGCCGAGACGACCCGGTGGCACGGAACGAACGGCGCCCAGCGGTTCCGGGCGCAGAAGGTGCCGGCTGCACGCGCGGCGCCGGGATGGCCGGCCAGGGCGGCGAGCTCACCGTAGGTGACGACCTCTCCTCGCGGAACGGCGCGAAGGGCAGCGGCGCAGTCGCGGTAGAACCCGTCGTCGAGATCGAGCTCGACGTCGGCGAAGTCGTCGGGCTCGCCCGCGAAGAAGACCGACAGACGCGCTGTGAGCGGCGACCGGCTGGGCTCCGAGAGGCTCTCGCCCGGCCTCGGAAGCTCCGAGTGGAGCACGCGGCCCTCGGCAATCCAGAGCTCGCCGACGCCGAATCCGGGGGCCATGTACCGGAGGAGTGCCGGAGGGGTCATACGATCTTGTATACCGTCGTCCAGCCATGGCGCGCCCCGCAGCGAACGGACGTCACAGCCTGATGCGGACCTATGCCCCGCTTCTCGGCTACGTCTACGTTCCGTTCGGCGTGCTCGCCCTCGCGCTCGGGACGAACCACCCGCAGGCCGCGAGCGCGCTGTTCGTCGGGGCGGCATTCGCCCTGCTCTGGTTTCTCGGCAGCCTGCACTCGCGGATCATCCGCTACGACCCGGACGGGTTCTTCGCCTCGATCGTCGTGCTGGGCGGCGGCGCGCTCCTCGCCCTCCAGGCTGCTGCGCTCGCGTCTCACGACGCGCTGGTTGCGGCGCCGTCCGCGGCCTGCGCGGCGACGGTGATCATCGGCTCCTCGCTCGCCGCGCTCTCGGCGCGGAAGGTGAGCAAGTGGTTCGGCCGAGCCGGCATCGTCGGCGGCGTCGCGGTGCTGCTCCTCGGGTTCTGTGAGGCCGCGGCGGACTGGACGTTCGTCGGCTCGACCTTCTGGGCCTCGTCGTTGGGGTTCATGATCTGGGTCCTCGTGACCGCCACCTACCTCGTGAGGAGTTAAGAGCTTCAATGGGAACCCACGGGATCTTCCGCGTCCCCCCTGCCCGGAACGAGCCCGTCCGCGGGTTCGAGCCGGGAAGCCCGGAGCGCGCCTCGCTGCAGGCCAACCTCGACCGCATGACGGGCGAGCGCATCGAGGTGCCGCTCGTCATCGGCGGCCAGGACGTCTTCACCGGCACGACCCGGACGGCAGTGATGCCGCACGACCGGGAGCACGTCCTGGCCGACGTCCACCAGGGCGGCGCGATCGAGGTCGCGGCGGCGATCGAGGCAGCAGCAGAGGCCTGGAAGGACTGGTCCCGGTGGCCGTGGGAGGAGCGGGCGTCCGTGTTCCTCCGCGCTGCCGAGCTGCTCGCAGGCCCGTGGCGCGACACCCTGAACGCCGCGACGATGCTCGGCCAGTCGAAGACGGCCCATCAGGCGGAGATCGATGCCGCCTGCGAGCTCGTCGACTTCCTCAGGTTCAACGTCGAGTTCATGACGCGGATCTACTCCGAGCAGCCCGTGTCGGGTCCCGGGGTGTGGAACCGGATGGAGTACCGGCCGCTCGAGGGGTTCGTCTTCGCAGTCTCGCCGTTCAACTTCACGGCGATCGCCGGCAACCTCACGAGCTCGGCCGCGCTGATGGGGAACGTCGTCCTCTGGAAGCCGGCGTCGACGGCGATGCTCTCGGCGCACTATCTGATGCGCCTCTGGCAGGCCGCCGGGCTCCCGGACGGCGTGATCAACCTCGTCTACGGGTCGGGCGCCGAGATCGGCGACGCCGCGCTCGCGAGCCGCGACCTGGCCGGGATCCACTTCACCGGGTCGACCGGCGTGTTCAACGGGATGTGGCGGACGGTCGCGGGGAACATGGACCACTACCGCAACTATCCGCGGATCGTCGGCGAGACGGGCGGCAAGGACTTCATCGTGGCCCATCCCTCCGCCGACCTCGATGCCGTCGCCACTGCCGTGGTCCGCGGCTCGTTCGAGTATCAAGGCCAGAAGTGCTCGGCTGCCTCGCGCGTCTACGCGCCCTCGAACCTCTGGCCTGCGCTGCGGGCGCGGCTCGCCGAGGAGGTGGCGACGATCAAGGTCGGCGACGTCACCGACTTCTCGAACTTCATGGGCGCCGTCATCGACTCCTCCTCGTTCCGCACTCAGGCCGAGGCGATCGCCGAGGCGCGGGAGCACGAGGGGACGGAGATCGTCGTCGGCGGCGGCACCGACGACTCGAAGGGCTTCTTCGTCGAGCCGACCGTCATCGAGACACGCGACCCCGCCTTCAGGCTGCTGCGCGACGAGCTCTTCGGGCCGGTGGTGACTGCGTACGTCTACGACGAGTCCAAGTGGGACGACACGCTCGACCTGATCGACTCGTCCGCTCCGTACGGGCTCACCGGCGCCGTGTTCGCGGAGGATCGCGAGGCCGTCCAGGAGGCGTCGGACCGGCTCCGCTATGCGGCCGGCAACTTCTACGTCAACGACAAGCCCACGGGCGCGGTCGTGGGTCAGCAGCCGTTCGGGGGCTCGCGCGCCTCCGGCACGAACGACAAGGCCGGCTCGATCTGGAACCTGATTCGCTGGGTCTCGCCGCGGACGGTGAAGGACCTCTTCATCCCGCCCACGGACTACCGCTATCCGTTCCTCGACGAGTAGCGGTGCACCAGGTGAACGTCGGCGACATCGCGCGGCGCTCCCGGCTCGTGACGGTACGCGACATCCAGCTCTTCACCGAGCTGACCGGCGACCGCAACCCTCTGCACTACGACGAGGAGGCGGCCCGGGCGAGCCGGTTCGGCGGGATCATCGTCCAGGGAGGCGTCACCTCGGGGCTCCTGAACGCGGTCGTCGCCGAGCAGCTTCCGGGCCCGGGCAGCGTGTTCCTGCACGTCGACTGGAGCTTCCGGGCGCCCGTGCGGCCGGGGGACGAGATCACGGCCGAGGTCGAGGTGCTCGAGATGCGCGAGGACAAGCCGATCACGAAGCTGCGAACGACGATCTCCAACGGGGACGGCGTCATCGTGCTCGAAGGCACGGCTCTCGTCTACCGTGAGCCGGTCTAGTCGTTACGGCGTCTTGAAGACCCAGGCGACAGCCGTGCCGTTCGCGATGTTCCGGGCGTAGCCGACAGCCACATGGATGCCGGGCTTCAACGCTGCCGGCGGCGCGCCGTAGATCGTGCCGTTCGTCGCCGAGCCCCCGCCCTTCTCGAAGAGCTCCTTCCCGTCGACCCAGAGCCCGGAGTCGACGAACGGGAGCTTCGAGGTGATCCCGATTGCCACCTGCGGGAGACGCGCGGCGGTAGTGCCGGGCTGGGGCCCGAGGACTGCGACCTTCACCTTCCCGGTCCGGTCGGGCACCCACTCCTTGCCGTCGAAGCGGAACACGACCGCGTGCGCGGTGTTCCCTCGCGAGGACTGCACGACCGCCCAGGTGCCGGTCTCGTAGAGAACCTTCACGGTCCCGCCGAGCTTCGGGTTTGCTGCGATCAGCGCCTGCATCGCAGCAGCCGCGTCGGGCGTCGCGGCGGTCGCGGTCTTGGTCGTCGTCGTGCTCGACCCGCCGCCGCAGCCGGCGAGGAGAGCGACCGCGAACACGAGGGCAAGGCGTTTCACGGTCCGAGCCGCGCGAGCGCCTTGTGGATGGCGGAAGCGATTGCTCATGCTCGAACGGTTGCTCAGGCGCGGCCCGCGCGGTGCAGCTGCGCGTAGATGTTCCGCGCGGTCTTCGCCGGGACACCCGGGACACCTTCGAGCTCCTCGGCCGTCGCGTTCAGGATGCGCTCGGCGGAGCCGAAGTGGCGGAGGAGCGCACGCCGGCGCGCAGGCCCCACACCGTCGAGCTGGTCGAACATGGATTCGCGGGCGGCGGCGTCACGCCGGGAGCGGTGGAAGGTGATCGCGAAGCGGTGCGCCTCGTCCCGCAGGCGCTGCAGGAGCTGAAGCCCGGGCGAGTGCTCCGGGAGCCAGACCGGTTTCGATCGCCCGGGCAGGAAGACCTCCTCGACCCGCTTCGCGAGAGCGACGACCGCCACGCGGGGCAGGTCGTAGGCCGCCATCGCCTCGAGCGCAGCTGCGAGCTGGCCTTTGCCGCCGTCGATCACGACCAGGTTCGGCGTGGCCGCGAACGACGAGTCGTAGTCGTCGGTCGCGACTCCCGCCGCGAGGCGGGCGAACCGCCGAGAGACGACCTCTCCCATCGCGGCGAAGTCGTCCTGGCCGGTCTGGCCGCGAACGGCGAACTTCCGGTAGTCGGACTTGCGAGCCACCCCGTCCTCGAACACCACCATCGATCCGACGATCTCGGAGCCCTGGATGTTGGAGATGTCGAAGCACTCGATCCTGATCGGCAGGGCCTCGAGGTTGAGCACCTCTCGCAGCTCCTCGAGCGCCTCGACTCGACGGAGCCGCTTGGTCTCCGTGACCAGCGTCTCGCTCGAGAGCGCGAGCTCGGCGTTCTGCTGAGCCAGCTCCTGGAGGCGTCGCTTCTCGCCCCGCTCCGGCGCGCGAACCTCGACCCGCGAGCCGCGAAGCTCCGAGAGGAAGCCCTCGAGGGTCGACAGGTCGCCGAGGCCGCGCGGAACGAGGATCTGCGGCGGGATCGACGGCGCGGCGCCGTAGTACTCGATGCAGAACCCCTCGAGGACCTCGAGCGGATCGTCGCCGGCGGCGTTCTCGAGGTGGAACGAGTAGCGGTCGACCATCCTGCCGCTACGGAGCGGGAACACCTGGACGGCCGCCCGCTCCGGCCCGACGGCGACGCCGATCACGTCGATCGTCCCGATCGAGGCACGCTCGACCGCCTGCCGCTCGGCCAGCCGCTCGACGGAATGAAGGCGGTTGCGGTACCGCGCCGCGTCCTCGAAGCGCTCGTCCGCCGCGGCATCGCGCATCTGGCGGTCGAGCTCCGCCCGGATCGGCCTGTCGTTCCCGGAGAGGAACTCGACGACGCCGTCGATCACCTCGCGGTAGGCCTCCTTCGAGACGTAGCCGACGCACGGGGCCAGGCACCGCTCGATGTGGTAATCCAGGCAGGGGATCCCGCTGCGCCTGCCCGGCTTCGGGCCCTCGCACGGCCGGTACCGAAAGACGCGGTTCAGCACGTCGAGCGTCTCGCGAACCTTCTTCGCGTTCGCGTAGGGGCCGAAGTAGAGGACCCCGCGGCGGTGCCGCTTACGAGTGAACATCACGCGCGGGTACTCGTCCTCGAGGGTCACCGCGATGTAGGGGAACGACTTGTCGTCCCGGAGCCGGACGTTGAACGGCGGGCGGTGCCGCTTGACCAGGTTCTGCTCGAGGTGAAGCGCCTCGACCTCGGTCCCCGTCACGATCGTCTCGACGCGCTCGACGCGACTGACGAGCGTGTCCATCCCGAGCCGGTTGTCGGTGCGCCCGGCCTGGAAGTACTGGCGCACGCGTGAGCGCAGCGACTTCGCCTTCCCGACGTAGAGCACATCGTCGGCGGCGTCGCGGAACAGGTAGACCCCCGGGCCCGCCGGAAGCCGCTTCAGCTCGGCACTGACCCTTTCGGACGGCACCGACCCAGCGTACCGCCCCGAATCCACGGGCCCGTTCGTGATGGAATGCACAGGAGATGCGGTGCTCGCGGATCGCGCTCCTCGCCGCGGCGGCGTTCGTCGCGGTGCTCCTCGCCGGCTGTGGCGGCGGCCACCGCCATCTCGTCGTCGGCGGTGTCGAGGACTCGGCGAAGTGGGCCGACCCCGGCGGGAACATGGCGCTCGCAGGTCGCGCCGGGTTCAGGGTGATCGTCCTGAGCTCGGTGTGGGCCGACGGCGCCCGGGCGCCGACGGCGTCGGAGACCTACCGGCTCCGCACCGCGATCGACGTCGCGCAGCGGATCGGGATTCAGCCCATCGTGGCGGTCTACTCGTTCAGCGGCGACACCCCGCTCACGTCTCGTGCCCGGGCCGCGTTCACCGCGTACGCGGTCTCGCTCGTCACGCAGATCCCCGAGCTCCGCTACATCAGCCTCGGGAACGAGCCGAACTCGAACCTCTTCTGGATGCCGCAGTTCGGAGCCGGCGGAACGGACGCGGCGGCGGAGGGGTACTTCCGGCTCCTGCGCGCCGCCTACCCGGCGGTGAAGGAGGCGAGCCCGCACGTGACGGTCATCGGGGCCTCACTGGCCGCGCGGGGAAACGACCGGCCGGGCGGGCGTAAGCAGACGCACTCTCCCATCCCGCTTCATCCAGGACTTCGGCGCCCTCTACCGGGAAAGCGGGCTCTCCCACCTGCCGTTCGACCTCTTCTCGATCCACCCGTATCCACCGAACTCCTCGATCCCGCCGACGGCGACAGACCCCCACTCGACTGCGATCGGCATCGCCGACTACCCGAAGCTCGTGCGGCTGCTCACCGCCGCCTTCGGCAAGCCGCCGCCGATCGTGTACGGCGAGTACGGGATCCAGACGCAGATCCCCCGCTCCGAGCTCGACCTCTACTCCGGCGTGCGTTCGCCGTCGATCCGGCCCGTCAGCGAGGCGCGCCAGGCCGACGACTACGTCACCGCCATCGACCTGGCCTCCTGCCAACCGCTCGTCCGGATGCTCGTGTTCTTCCACGTCACCGACGAGTCCGCGCTGACCGGCCTCCAGACCGGGCTCTTCTACCCGGACGGACGGCCCAAGCAGAGCCTCGGGCGGGTGGCCGCTGCGGCCCGGGCCGCCGAGGAAGGCCAGGTAAAATGCGGCTCGTGAGCGAGCAGCAACCGAGTTCGAGGGCCAGTACCTCGCGTATACGTTCTTCCGGGTCAAGCCCGAGTGGCGGCTGCTCCCGGTCGAGGAGCGTGCGGCGGGGAAGGACGCATTCGCGGAGGTGGTCGAGGATCTCGCCCCCCGCTTCGACTACCTGGCGGCCTACTCGACGACGGGCGTGCGGCCCGACACGGACTTCTTCCTCTGGAGGATCGCCCGCCGCTACGACGACCTGGGCGAGCTCGGCGCAGCGCTCAACGCCACTCCGCTTGCGGCCTGGCTCGAGACGCCGTATTCCTATCTTGCGACGTCGAAGGCATCGCAATACACGAAGGCGAGCCGGGCCCGGAAGATCGTCCCGCAGAACCAGCCCTACTGCGTCGTCTACCCCTTCGTGAAGGTGAGGCCGTGGTACTTCCTGCCCAAGGAGGAGCGGCAGGTGGCGATGGAGGAGCACATGCGGATCGGTCACGAGTTCGAGACGATCAACAACCACACGACGTACTCCTTCGGGATCGACGACCAGGAGTACATGACCGTGTTCGAGTGCGACGAGCCGGCGGACTTCATGCACCTGATGGCCCGGCTCCGCGAGTCCGAGGCCTCACGCTGGACCGAGCGCGACACCCCGATCTTCGTCGGTCAGCTCATGGATGTGCGCGCCGCGCTCGATCGCCTCGACGGCGTCGGGTCGCGGGTTCACGCGTAGTGGTGCTGGCCGCGCCAGGTGCGGATACACGCGTAGACGCACGCCGCGAGTACGAGAAAGAACACGAGTAAGTCGCGCCCCGAGAGCGGCGTCGCGAAGTACCAGCCGAGGTCGACCAGCGCGAGACCCACGGCGCCGTAGAAGACGATCTGCTGCCGCCGCGGCCACAGCTCGATCTCGCGCCTGCCGAAGTCCCGCCACATCAGGTACGCCGCGAACGCGATCGCGATGTAGAAGCCGAAGCGGACGAGCGTCGACGCCGTCGTGAGCGAGCGCTCCTGGTCGAGGACCACGATCACCGCCGCGATCAGCGCGATGATCGCCATCCCACGCCAGAACGGTGGAATCCTGCTCATGCAGTCATGTACGCGCGAACGCCGAGCGCGGCGGCGAGGAACAGCGCGATCGCGAACCAGAGCAGCCGGGCGCGCGGGTCGGTGGGGGCGTACAGGAACGGTGCGAACACGGCGAGTAGCGCGAAGACACCGTAGGCATAGTGCAGCCGGTCGTGAGCGCGGTGGTGCTGGGCGAGGAGAAAGAAGCCGAAGAGCACCTGCGCGACGACGAGCGTCTGCGCGAGCGAGATCGCGTGCGTCACGCCCCGCCCGGCGCCTCGGCTGCGGGCCACCAGCGCGAGAGCGCCCGCTACGACACAAGCCGCGATCACGAGGACGGCGTTGACGTGGTGGACGGCTAGCATCGCGCTCTCAACCTACCGTGGGGAGGTTTCGTGGTCGAAGAGGGCAAGCCTGCGCCTGAGTTCTCACTCGAGAGCGACGGCGGAGAGATGGTCACGCTCGCGTCGCTGCGGGGGAAGCCGGTCGTTCTCTACTTCTATCCCAAGGACAACACATCCGGCTGCACGACGCAGGCGTGCGGGATCCGGGACGCGTGGGCCGAGTTCGAGCGCACCGGCGCGGTGGTGCTCGGCGTCTCGCCCGACGGCGTCGCTTCGCATCGCAAGTTCAAGGGCGACTTCGAGCTCCCGTTCGACCTGCTCGCCGATCCGGACCACAGGACGGCCGAGGACTACGGCGTCTGGGTCGAGAAGACCCGCTACGGACGCACGTACATGGGAATCCGCCGCTCGACGTTCGTGATCGGCCCGGACGGGAACGTCGTCAAGGCGCTCTACGACGTCAAGCCGGCAACGCACGCCGACGACGTGCTGGCGATCCTCGCGGGCTGAGACGGCTCACGCCGAGGAGCCTGCAGGAGGCAGCAACCCGCGGGGGTTGAGGACGCGCGCGCGGGCGAGGCTCGCCGCGCCGGCGCCGTAGTCGCCGAGGCCGTTCTCGATTCGTGCCTTCACGAGCCAGAGCCGCCAGTCGCCCGGGGCGCGGGAGACCGCCTTCCCGATTGCACGTCCGGCGGCCTGGAAGTCGCCACGGTTCTCGTCGACGAGCGCGAGCTGGAGATAGGGCGAGGCCGCCCAGGGCGCGACCCTCGTCGCCACGTGAGCAGCCGATCTCGCCGCCCCGAGCCGGCCCGAGCGAACGTCTGCCCGGCTCGCCGCCACCTCCGCGTCGGCGACGAGGACCACGAGCTGTGTTGCGACGATCGCCAGCGCAGCGACCGCAGTCAGCCGGACGGCGATCCGCGTCGACCCGGCAGGAGGCTTCACCGCGGCCGTCGACGCCGGCCCTGCGAGCAGGCCGAGCATGGCGACTGCGACGCCGCTGACGGCGGTCATCTCCCACATCCAGTCGATCGAGGCCCCGACCGCGTACACCGCAAGCGAGCCCAGCAGCGCGGCGATCGGCGCACGCTCTCCGGCCGTTGCGCGCCGGAGCCTCGCGATCCCGATCGCAACCGTCGAGCCGAGCAACCCGGCCAGGATCGCGACGCCGACGACGCCGAGCTCTGCGAGCGTCTCGGCGACCAGCGAATGCGCATCCCTGACGAAGTAGGGGAACGACGCGTGACGAGCCCACCAGGCCTCGTATGAGCCGGCGCCGCCGCCGAGGAGGGGATGGTCGACAAACTCGTGGAACGCGGCTGTCCAGAACTGCCAGCGACCGCTGCCACCGCCGCTGAGCAGATGCGTACCCACGGTGCCCGATGGGGCCGGCAGCGCCGTGAAGCTGTCGTACGACCGCCGCACGCCGATCGCAACCGCCGCGACGAGGATCGCGGCCGAGCCGACCCAGAACCACCGATTCAGGCGGAGCGGCGGGCGGCGCCGCCCCACCCAGGCTGCGAGCAGCTCGTATCCGATCGCGGTCGAGACACACACCGCGACCACGATGAGTGCGGCCTCCCTGCCGTCGGAGCGGGCAGCCGCCGACTCGAACGGGCCGTCGACTGCGTGGTGGCGGGTGGATACGAGGGCGATCCCGAGCGCCGAGCCGAGGCCCGCCGCCGCCGTTGCGAACAGCGCGTTCGTGCGTTCGGGGTGGCAGGCGATGAGCACCACTACCCCCGCCACGGTCGCAAGCACCGCACCGCGAGAAGAGGTCAGGTAGAGGGCGACGCCGAGCGCCGGCACGACGCCGATCGACGCGAGGCGCCGCACGCGGCCGCCGGCGACCGCCGAGAAGAGCAGCAGCGGCACGGCGAGCCCGATCAGCGTTCCGAGGCCGTTCCAGTACCCGACCGGGAAGCTCAGGCGCGCCGCTGCGCTGGGGAGGCTCTCTGCGAGCCCGCGCCCCGGGAAGGTGCCGGGGAAGAAGCGAGCCGTCAGCGCAACGGCGGTGACGGCGACGATCCCACCGGCCAGCCCGTCGATCCAGGGCCTCAGCGCTCGCGGCGCGGCCGCGAGCACGACGAGCACGTAGACGCCGAGGTAGAGCGACGTGCGATCGAACTCGATGACGGCCCCTTCGGAGTCGGAAGCCCACGCAGCCGAGGCGAGATCCCAGACCGCCAGCGCGGCGAGCAGCGATCCGGGTATGAGCGCGGAGCGCGGCAGGCGCGTGGACGGCCAGATCCCGAGCCCGAGACCCAGAGCGATCGTCCACCAGATCCAGACCGCGAGCGTGCTCCTGCTCGCCAGGGAGTACCCGCCGCCGTCGTAGGCGACGACGAACGTCGCGACGGCAACGAGGCTCGTGACGACCAGAGCCGACCGCGCGCTCGTCATGACCGATCCGGCCGCAGCCCTCCTCTCACGCGCCCGCCCGCGGATCTCCGATTCATGACCACGACCGCGAAGATGAGCGTCGTGACGAGGATGAGCGTGACGAAGGCGGCGATCCTCGATGCGTCCAGCGGGGAGCCGTCCGACGAGGCGGACTCGCTCGCCATGGGCACGGTCTCGACGTACTGGCTCACCGCAGCCGCCGGCGGGCTCGAGTGGGCCGAGGCCGAGAGCGTCGCGCCGAACGGCTGGTAGACCTGGTCGGGCGGCGCGACGAGCGAGAACGGAAGAGATACGTCCTTCGAGGCCGGCAGCCGTGCCCGCAGCAATCCTCGGCCCGTTGTACTGATCACCGCCGAGAAGATCCCGAACCGGTCGGCGTGGAGCGTTGCGACTACGGACCAGGCCGAGCGCTCGAACTGCTCGACGTCGACGGTGGCCGTCGAGCCGCGCGGAGTGCGACCCCAGACCGAGACCGCCTTTCCGTCCGGATAGGCGACGAACGGGAACCGGAACGCGGTGAACGCGGGCTTTGGGCGGTCCCTGGCGAAGGCCGGCCCCGCGAGGTAGAGCCCCGATTGGTAGGCGCTCGTTCGGAGCGGCTGATCGCGAAGCGTGTACCAGGTGACGAGGCTCACCCCGGCCTCCCACATCTGATGCAGTGCCTCGGCAACCCATCGCCCTTCGAGCGTGAGCGGGACGCCGCCCGGGTCGGGCGGATTGCTGTCCCACGCGAACTCCGTCACCCAGAAGCCGACGTGTTCGGTGATCGACGACAGGTGCCCCATCCGCACGGCTTCATCGAGGACCTTCCGCATCGTCGGAAGCTCGGCGACCGAGACGTCGTCGGGACGCGCCGTCCTGTGGAAGGGGCCTCCCGCGGTGTACGGGTCGACGGACCACACGTCGAAGTGGACGGTCGATGCACAGGTGGCGCGCGGCGCCGGGCCGGATGAGACGCAGAGCAGGTCCCGCATGAAGGTCAGGGGGGCGACCGCGGTCGAGATCCCGAACGGCGAGACGCCGCCGGCGACCACGAGGTCACCCGTGACGCTGTGGACGCTCGCCGCGAAGCCGTTGACGAGAGTCCGGTACCAGGCTGCGGCACCAGGCTTGGCGGACGGCCCGTCGACCTTGTTCGGCTCGTTCCATGCCTGCCAGTAGCGGACCCGGGGCAGGCTGGGCGTGGCTCCCGAGTAGCGTCGCGCCGCCGCCAGTGCGAAGGCACGGTACTGGGCGGGGTCGGGCCGCCGGGAGCCGTCGATCGTCCGAACCGCCCAGGCCGGGGCGGCGGCGACGTACACGATCGGCTCGAGCCCGCGTGCGCGGATCAGGCGCAGCTGGGCGTCGAGCGGTGCCCAGGCATACGCCGGCTCGGAGGGATCGGACGGACGGAACCCCGACGGGCGCTTCGTCGGAGCGACGACGTTCCAGAACAGCGGCACCTTGATCGCGGTCGCCCCTGCCGCCGCGGCGCGGTCGAGCCCGGCGCCGGCGTCGGGGCCCGTGAAGACCGCCGGGTCGACGATCGCCGTCTGGAGTGGGTGAGATTCCCGAGCGGCGCCGGCCTTGGGTGCCGCCCAAAGCGCAGCCGGCAACGCCGCCACTGCGAGCGTCCACCCGGCCAGACGCATGGCGGTCGCCGGTCGCACGCGTTGGTGATACCCAGTCACGGTCGATGCCGAATCGGCGCGCTTGCGTCGGTCGGCGATCCTCGGCCGCGCGGACGCCCATCATAGCCACCTTCGCCGGAACAGCTCGTTGCCAGGAGCGTGAATGGAATGGGCGCGACGCGGGTAGCACCAGCGATGACGGGTCCAAGTTCCAAACGGACGTTTCTGGGGGATGGCAGTAATCGAGCCGAGCACGATGACCGAGTCTGCGGCCGGACCGGAGCCGGTGCTCGTCGACCAGGGCACCGTCAACCTGGCTCCCGCCGCTCCACTCGGCCACGAGTCTCTGGGCGGCGGCCGCACAGGATGGAGCGCGAGAGACCCGCTGCGCCGCCGGATGCTGGCGCTGGCGGACGTCTGCACCGTCGCCGCGGTCGCCGCCACCCTGGCGCTGCTAGGCCCGGGCCCGAAGGCGGCGCTCGCCGTGTTTCTCTACCTCCCGGCCTGGATTCTCGCGGCGAAGCTCTACGGGCTCTACGACCGGGATCACCGCACGCTCCGGCATCTCACGGTCGACGAGCTGCCGTTCCTCATCGTCTGGGCGATCACGTCCGTCGCCGGGCTCGCCCTCTTCCTTCAGCTCGCTCCCATCTCGTCTTTCGAGGCGGCGACTGCGATCCGGGCGCTCGCCGCCACCATCGTCGCGGCGGTCCTCTTCCGCGGGCTTGCACGGTTCGTCTGGCGGCGTCTCACGCCCGCAGAGCGAATCGTGATCGTCGGCGGGGACGATCTCGTGCGCTCCATCCGTCGGAAGCTCGAGCTCTTCTCCGACATCCACGCCTCCGTGGTCGGTGCCCACCGGACCGTCATGCCGGCCCAGCTCCGCAACGAACGCTCTCCGCTGCTGGCAGCCGACCGGCTGATGTTGGCGGTGGCGTCGATCGACGAGCGAATCATCGCCGAGCTCGTGGCGGCCTGCCGACAGAGCCACGTGAAGCTCAGTGTCGTCCCTCCCGTACGCGGAATCTTCGCGACTGCGGTCCAGCTCCGGCACGTCGCCGACCTCCCGGTGGTCGAGTACAACACGTGGGACGTCTCGCGCTCGACGCTCCTGCTCAAGCGGATCCTCGACGTCGCGATCTCGGGCGCCCTGCTCGTCCTGACCGCACCTCTCTTCGTGGCGATCGCCGCCGCCAACCGGATCGGCGGCGGGTCGGCGTTCTTCGTCCAGGTGCGCGCCGGCCTCGGGGGATGCGAGTTCCGCATGTTCAAGTTCCGCACGATGCGGGCCGACGCCGAGGACATCCTGCCGACCCTCGTCCGCCTCGACGAGCTTCGAGAGCCGGTCTTCAAGCTCGAGCGGGACCCTCGCGTGACGCGGTTCGGCCGGTTCCTCCGCCGCACGAGCCTGGACGAGCTGCCCCAGCTCGTCAACGTGCTCCGCGGCGAGATGAGCCTCGTCGGCCCCCGGCCTGAGCAGGTCGAGCTCGTCCGGCGGTACCGGCCGGAGCACCGCTTCCGGCTCGCGGTGAAGCCCGGCCTGACAGGCCCGATGCAGGTCTTCGGCCGGGGCGCGCTGAGCTTCGAGGAGCGGCTCGCCGTCGAGCGGGACTACATCGAGAACCTCTCGATCAGCCGCGACCTGCGGATCCTCGCCCTGACCGTCCCTTCGGTTCTCGCGGGAAATGGCGCTTACTGACCTCGAGCTCGGCACCCCGGCGGCGGAGAAGGCCGTCTACGCCGCCGCCCGCCGAACGCTGCTCGAAGAGCTCGCATTCGGCGCGCGGCTCGTCGGCGTCCTCTCGAGGTCCGAGTTCCGGCTCAAGTACGCGGGCTCGCTGCTCGGGTACGTCTGGTCGCTCGCGAAGCCGATCACGTACTTCACGGTCCTCTGGGTCGTCTTCGGAAGCCTCTTCAAGTCGGGGATCGACCGCTATCCGCTCTACCTCCTGATCGGGATCGTGCTCAACACGTTCCAGATCGACGCGGTGAGCGCCACCTTGCCGTCGATCGTCTCGAAAGGGCCGACGATCCGGCGGATCGCCTTCCCGCCCGTGCTCGTGCCGCTCGCGACCACGTTCGCGGCCGCGATGACGTTCGTCGCGAACTGCCTCGTCGTCGGGATCTTCCTCGCCGTGGCGGGCCTGCAGCCGGAGCCGGACTGGCTGCTCCTCGTTCCGCTCCTCTTCGAGCTCTACGTCTTCGTCTCGGCGCTCGCCCTGATCGCGGCGACACTCTACGTGCGGTTCCGAGACGTCGGGCAGATCTGGGAGGTGGCATCCGCCCTCCTCTTCTTCGTGGCGCCGATCATGTACCCGCTCACGATCCTGCCCGAATGGGCGCGACACATCGTCGAGCTGAACCCATTCGTCCAGGTGCTCGTGGACGTGCGCTCGATCCTTCTCGGCCCCGGCACCGACGGAGCGCCGCCCGCCACACTGGCGAACCAGCTGCTGCCGCTCCTCGTCGTCGTCGGCCTCGTGGCCGTAGCCGTGTACCTCTATCGACGCGAGGCGCCTCGTTTCGCGGAGCGCGCATGACGTTCCTGCCCACCATCGAGGTCGAGGAGGTCTCGAAGACCTTCTGGATCCCGCACGAGCAGCGCGCACGGCTCAAGGAGTACTTCGCCCACCCCTTCAAGCGCGTTCGGTACGAGCGCAACGACGCCCTCAGGGGGGTGACCTTCTCGGTGCAGCCGGGTGAGTTCTTCGGCGTGATCGGAGCGAACGGCAGCGGCAAGAGCACCCTCCTGAAGCTGCTCGCGCACATCTACCGCGCCGACGGCGGGACGATCCGGGTGCGTGGCCGGCTCTCGCCTTTCATCGAGCTCGGAGTCGGCTTCAACCCCGAGTTCAGCGCCCGTCGGAACATCGAGATCAACGGGATGCTGCTCGGAATGACCCGCCGGCAGGTCGCCGAGCGCTTCGACGCCGTCCTCGAGTTCGCGGGACTCGAGCGGTTCGTCGATCAGCAGCTCAAGAACTACTCGTCCGGGATGCTCCTCCGACTCGCGTACTCGGTCGCGATCCAGGTGCCGACCGACATCCTCCTCCTCGACGAGGCGCTTGCCGTCGGCGACGCCGAGTTCCAGGAGAAGTGCTTCCGCACCTTCGAGGACATGCGCGCCGCAGGAACGACCGTCGTGCTCGTCAGCCACGACCTCGATGCGGTCACGCGATGGTGCGACCGGGCCCTCCTGCTCGACCGAGGTCGCGTCGCGGCGATCGGCGAGCCGGACGAGGTGATCGCCGTGTACCGCCCCGAAGCGGTGGAGGCGATGTAGGTGCAGACCCTCGTCTCGGCGATCGTGGTCGCCTACCGGAACGACGCCGTTCTCCGGGACTGCCTGGCGAGGGTCGCCGCGGCCCTCGAGCGCGTCCCGGGCGAGACGGAGCTCGTCGTCGTCGTCAACGGCCCAGCGGTGCCGGCATCGTCACTTCCCGCCGGGACGCTCGCCGCCCGGGGGGCGCCGACCCTCGGATTCGCGGGCGGCGTCGCCGCAGGCCTTCGTGAGGCTCGCGGAGATTGGGTGGCGCTCGTCAACGACGACTGCGCGGTCGAGCCTGATGCCCTCGCGGAGCTGCTGACGGTCGGGGAGTCGAATGACGACGTCGGCTCGGTCGCGGCGCTCGTCCTGTTCGCCGACGGCGACGGCAGCACGGTCAACTCCGCCGGGCTCGAGGTCGACGACCTGGGCGTTGCCCGGGAGCGAGCGGTCGGAAGCGCCGCCTCGTCGTTCGGCGCGCAGCCGCTCGAGGTCTTCGGCGCCAGCGCCACCCTCGGTCTCTTTCGGAGGGCGATGCTCGAATCCGTCGGGGGGCTCGACTCCTCGTTCTTCGCGTATCTCGAGGATGCCGACCTCGCGTGGCGGGCACGAGCGGCAGGGTGGCGCTGCCTGCTCGCTCCCCGCGCGATCGGCCGTCACCTGCACTCGTCGACCCTGGGTCACGGGTCCGCGCGCAAGCAAGCGCTCGTCGGACGAAACCGCATTCGGATGCTCGCCAAGAACGCGTCGTCCCGCCAGCTGCGCCGGCGCCTCCACCGGATCGTGGCCTACGACGCGCTGTACGTCGCCTATGCGGTGGCGACGGGACGGACCCTGGCCCCCGTGGCCGGGCGGCTCCGCGGACTCGTGGAGTGGAGGGAGTACCGGGCCGCCGGGGCGCCGACCCGGAGCGACCTTGCCCTTCCCCGGTCGCCGGGTCTCGAGGCGGCTCTCCGCCGCAACCGCGCCTACACGAGGAACGCCCGCCGATGACCTTCGAGCCTCTACGCCACCCCATCGTCCACGAGGAGCCGCTCCGGCTCACCGACGTCGACAGCTGGCAGGAGCACATACCGTTCGCGTTCTTCGCCGTCTCCGTCCTCCGCCCATCCGTGCTCGTCGAGCTCGGGACCTGGAAGGGAGACTCGTACTGCGGTTTCTGCCAGGCCGTTCATGCACTCGAGCTGCCGACCCGCGCCTACGCCGTGGACACCTGGGAGGGCGACGAGCACACAGGGGCTTACGGTCCCGAGGTGCTCGAGGAGCTCCGCGAGCACCACGACCCGCGATACGGATCCTTCTCGAGCCTCCTCCAGCGAACGTTCGACGATGCGGCGCCGTCCTTCGCCGACGGCTCGGTCGACCTGCTCCACATCGACGGCGCTCACGGCTACGACGCCGTCGCACATGACCTCGAGACCTGGCTGCCGAAGCTCAGCGAGCAGGGAGTCCTCCTGCTCCACGACACTCACGTCCACGAGCCGGAGTTCGGCGTCTGGCGGCTGTGGAACGAGGTCGAACCGACGTATCCGTCCTTCGCCTTCTCCCACGGGCACGGACTCGGCGTCCTTGCCGTCGGTGTCGAGACGGACGAGCGATTCACCACGTTCTTGCGGGGCGCGCGGGTCGACTCCGTCGCCTCCGCCTTCTTCGCCGCCCTGGGAGGCCGCGCCAAGGCCGTCGGGCAGACACGCCGGGCGCGCGCGGGCGCCGAGCTCGCCGGGAAGCAGGCCGAGGCGGCCGAGCGCGAGGCGCGCCGGGCACTCGACGCCCGCGAAGAGGCCGAAGGGGAGGTTGCACGCCGTCTCGCGGAGGCGAACCAGGCGCAGGCCGAGCTTGTGAGAAGCAGCACCGAGAACGATCGCCTGCGACTCGAGCAGAGGCGGCTCGAGCTCGCGGTCCGCGAACGCGAAGCTGACATCGAGGATGTCGTCGGCTCGGCCTCATGGCGGCTCACGAGCCCGCTGCGGCGCGCCAAGCGTGGGGCGCATCGGGCGCGCCGTCTGCAATGGCGGGCGAAGATGGCCGTGAACGCTCGCTCGGCACCGGCTCTCGCTCCGCCTCGCGAGGCGCCCCCGATCCCGCCGGCCGATCTCCGCTTCCGGCCGCTCGTCTCGGTCGTCACGCCCGTCTACAACACGGAACCCGCGTGGCTGGGCCGCTGCGTCGACTCGGTGCGGGCCCAGGGGTACGCCAACTGGGAGCTCTGCCTGACCGACGACGGATCGACGAGCGGCGCCACCCTCGAGTACCTTCGGTCGCTCGACGGTGACCCCGGGATCAAGGTCTCCTTCAGCCAGGCGAACCAGGGCATCGCCGCCGCGACGAACCGAGCGCTCGAGGCGGCCGCCGGGGAGTTCGTCGCGTTCCTCGACCATGACGACGAGCTCCACCCCGACGCCTTGCTTGCGTGCGTCGACCTGCTGAACCGTCGGCCCGACACCGACGTGGTCTACACAGACGAGGACAAGGTCGACGTGCGCGGAAGGCACAGCGAGACGTTCCTCAAGCCGGATTGGTCGCCCGAGCTCTTCCGCGGGGTCATGTACGTCGGCCATCTCCTCCTGGTGCGTCGATCGGTCGTCGAGAGCGCCGGCGGGCTCGACTCCACGTTCGACGGCGTGCAGGACTTCGAGCTGATGCTTCGCGTCTCCGAGCAGACGAGCCGAATCGAGCACGTGCCGCGCGTCCTCTATCACTGGCGGAAGCTCCCGGGGAGCGTCGCGCAGTCGGTCGACGCGAAGGACGGGATCTCGGAGCTGCAGGCCGAGGCCGTGTCCCGTCACCTCCGGCGGCGCGAGATCCCTGCGATCGCCCGGCCGAACCCGAGCTTCCCCCACCGGGCTCTGCTCGAGCCGCGCGCCCGGGCCGATTGGCCCCGGGTGTCGGTGATCGTGCCGACGAAGGACGCCCCCCAGCACCTGGGGCGCTGCCTGCGGTCGCTCTACGGCCGCTCGACGTATCCGAACTTCGGCGTGGTGCTCGTCGACACCGGGACGCGCAACCGCGAGGCACTTCGACTGTTCGACGAGTACCCCGTCGACGTGCTCCCGTTCGACGGCGTCTTCAACTTCTCCCGGGTGAACAACCTCGCCGTCGGGCACGCGGACGGCGAGGTGCTCGTGTTCCTGAACAACGACACCGAGGTCGAGACGCCGGGGTGGCTCGAGGCGCTGGTGAGCCTCGCCGAGCAGGACGACGTGGGAGCGGTCGGGCCGCTGCTGCTCTACCCGAACGGCACCGTGCAGCACGCCGGGGTCGTGCTGGGGCTGAGGGGCACCGCAGACCACATCATGCGGGGCTTCCCGCGAGACGTCGACGGGTACGCCGGCTCGCTCAGCTGTGCGCGCGAGGTCTCGGCGATCACCGGTGCGTGCCTGACGATGCGCCGGGGGCTGTTCGAGGAGATCGGCGGCTTCGACGAGCATTACGGCACGCACTACCAGGACGTCGATCTCTGCCTGCGGCTGCGCGACTACGGGCGCCGGAACGTCTTCACGCCTCGTGCGACGCTCCTCCACGACGAGGGCGTCACGCGGGGGTCCCGCTACGACCATCTCGACCGGGCGCTCTTCCTCGACCGCTGGGGAAGGACGATCAGCGGGGGCGATCCGTACTACAACCCAGGCCTTTCGCTCTCGGGAGCCGACTACCGGGTCGCTGCATGAACGTCGCGTTCGTCAACTACCACGACTTCACGAGCAACAGTGCGGTCCACATCGCGCGGCTCGCGGACGAGCTGTCCACCCTCGGGGACTCGTGCGCGGTCGTCGTTCCCGGTGATCCTGCCACCGTCCGGCTGTTGGGGGAACACCGGTTCCAGGAGCTCGATTTCCGCGCCGCGTCGGACGGCGGGCTCCGGTTCGCGAACGGGGAGCCCCCGACGTTGGTACACGCGTGGACGCCGCGAGAGCGCGTCCGGCAGCTCACCGAAGAGCTCTCGGCTCGGTATGCGTGCCCCTATGTCGTGCATCTGGAGGACAACGAAGACGTGATCACCGCCGATCGGCTCGGGATTCCCGTGTCACGCCTCCTGTCGTCGAACGGCGACTACGACGCCGCGATCGGCCCGTCGCTCGCCCATCCGGGACGGATGCGGCGCTTCCTCGCCGGCGCTGCCGGGATCACCGTCATCGTCGACAAGCTCCTGGAGCTCCGGCCGGACGGCGTCCCCGCCGAGGTCGTCTGGCCCGCGTACGAGACGGACCTGTTCACCGCGGACCCCGCCGATCCCGAGCTGCGCCGCCAACTCGGCATCGCCGACAGCGAGGCCGTGATCGTCTACGCGGGGAACTCCCATCCGTCGAACGCGGAGGCGATGCGCAGCCTCTACCTCGCCGTGGCAGCCGTGAACAGGACAGGGCGGCCGCTCAGGCTCGTCAGGCTCGGGCGGGACTTCGTCGAGTTCCTGGGCCCCGAGACACGGCACGTGAAGGAGTACGTGATCGACGTTCCCTTCGTGCCCCGCAACGAGGTCGGTCGCTACCTGCGTCTCGCCGACGTGCTCGTCCAGCCCGGCCGCGCGAACGACTTCGAGGAATACCGTTTCCCGGCGAAGCTGACCGAGTTCCTCGCGACCGGAAGGGCCGTCATCCTCCCGCACACGAGCGTCGGCCGGTCGCTCGATGACGGCGAGGAATGCCTTCTCCTGCGCCGGGGCGACGCGTTGGAGATCGCGGCGGCGATCGAGCGCGTCCTCGGGGACGATTCGCTGGGGGCGCGGCTCGGCGCGGGAGCGCGCGCCTTCGCGGAGCGCTCCTTCAGCTGGCCGAGGAGCGCTCGCAAGCTGCGCCGATTCTACGAGCAGGTGCTGGGCGGGTCGGCCCGCACGCCGCCGCGACCCGACGAGGTGGACGAGCTGACGGGGCTGTACGGCGGGCGGGAGCTGCCCCGGTTGAGCTATGCGACGGTCAGGGATTACTGCGACTCCGTCGACCACCTGCCGGCCCTGGCGGGGGCCAGCGGCGACATGAAGGACGTGCAGCGCCCGTGGGTGCTCAAGGCAATCGTCGGCAGCGTTCCGCGGGGGATGCGTCTGCTCGAGATCGGCGCCGGTGAGCCGCTCGTCGCCGACCACCTCGCCGGGCTCGGGTACGACGTCACGGTCGTCGATCCATACGACGGCCGCGACCGGGGGCCGGTGGACTTCGCCGGGCTCACGGCTGCGTTCCCGCGGCTCCGGTTCATCCGGAGCGTGTTCCCGGAGGGGGTCTCCGCCGACGAGCGCTTCGGCTGCGTCTACTCGATCTCCGTGCTCGAGCACCTCTCGGTTGACGCGATCCACGACGTCTCGAGCGGCATTGGGAGCGTCCTCGAGGCGGACGGCTACTCGATTCACGCGATCGATCACGTCCAGCTCGGCCCGGGCGCCGAGGACCATCGCGAGCGGCTAGCGGCAGTCACGACGTCCCTCGGCATCCCCGAGCAGGAGCTCGACGAGCTGCTCGCGCAGCTGGCAAGCGACCCGGAGACGTACTTCCTCTCGGCCGAGAGCCACAACCGCTGGCGCGCGAACGTTTCGTACGACGAGTTTCCGATGCGACGCTGCGTCTCGATCCAGCTCTGCATCCAGGCGAGCCCGCACCGCGGATGAGCGAGGGCCTCGACGTCGGCATCGTCGCGTACCGCTGTCGCGAGATGCTCGAGGCGTGCCTGGGCTCCCTCCGCGACCATCCCCCGTTGCGTCCGATGCACGTCTGGCTCGTCGACAACGATTCGCACGACGGCACCGTCGAGATGGCACGCAGCGCGCCGGGTGTCGAGGTGATCGCGCTGAGCGAGAACGCCGGCTTCGCCGCCGCCACGAACCGCGCGATCGAACGGAGCCACAGCCCGTACTTCCTGGCCCTCAATCCCGACACGAGGATGCGGCCGGGTGTGCTCGACACGCTGCTTCGACTCATGGACGACGACCCGACGATCGGGATCTGCGGCTGCCGGCTCGAGCGTGAGAACGGGACGTTCGACCATGCCGCCAGACGCTCCTTTCCCACGGTGGTCGGCGCGCTTGCCCACTTCGCCGGCGTCGGCCGCCGCCGCGGGGCGCCGCCGGCGCTCAGCCAGTACCGGGCCCCCGAAGTGACCCGGGGCCCCGTCGACGCGGTCAGCGGCGCGTTCATGCTGATCCGCCGCCGCGTCCTCGACGAGATCGGGCTCTTCGACGAGGGCTACTGGATGTACATGGAGGACCTCGACCTCTGCTACCGGGCCGCCGGCGCCGGGTGGGTGACCTGGTACGAGCCGTCGGTGACTGTGACCCACGCGAAGGGCGGCGCGAGCGGGCGCCATCGGCGGCTACGCGTGAACCGGGCCTTTCACTACGGGATGTACCGGTTCTACCACCGGTATTACGCGCCCGCGCGAGCGCATCCGGTCAATCTCGCCGTCTACAGCGGGATCGCAATCAGGTTTGCCCTCACCGCGACCTGGAGCGCCGTCAACCGCCGCGTGCTCGGGCGGGCGTAGGCTCTATCGCTCGACGAGGCTGACAGTCGTCTCGCCGCGAGCGTCCCAGTAGCTGTCGCCGAGCTTCTCGATGAGCACCTGCTCGAGCTCGCCCGAGCGCTCCATCTCCTCGACGATGTCGGCGCCGCCGATGAGCTCACCACTGACGAACACCTGCGGGATCGTCGGCCACCCCGAGATCGCCGAGAGGTCCTCGCGGATCCGCAGGTCGAGCAGGACGTCGACCGACGTGATCGGCGCGCCGGCGCGGCGCAGCGCCCCGAGAGCGCGCTCGCTGTTACCGCACATGATCATGTCCGGCGTGCCCTTCATGAAGAGCGCGACGTCCGAGCCGTCGATGACCTCTTGGATCTTCTCCGTGTAGCTCACGGTCTCGCTGCTGCTCATCTCGCACTCCCTTTCGTGTTGATCCGCAGCTCGTGGATGCTCCCGTCACTCCAGGGCTCATCGAGCGCCTTGTAGACCAGTTGGTGCTGCTGGATGCGCGAGAGGCCGTCGAAGTCGGGCGCGGTGACGCGGACCTCGAAGTGGTCGCCGCCGCCGCGATCGATTACCTTCACCTCGGACGCCTCCGGAAATGCGCTCTCGAGCAGCGTCTGCAGCCTCTCTTTGCTCACTGGGCCATGGTAGCCGCCCTGATCGTCAGTACGAGGCGGCTCGGTAGACTGGCTGCGCCAGCGGATGTGGCGGAATTGGTAGACGCGCACGGTTCAGGTCCGTGTGTCCTTTTGGACGTGGAGGTTCAAGTCCTCTCATCCGCACTCTGAGACGCCTCGCCATTCTCGGTGCTGCCGCTGTAGCGGTCGCCTCTCTCGCGGGCAGCGGCGTTGCCGCGGGCCCTGTCGCGACGACCGAGGTCATCGTGACGCTCGACGCGCCCTCGCTCGTCGCCCGCTCGCTGACCTCCGCCCATGCGCAGGCGAGCATCGCCGCCGTCCAGGCCCGTGCCGAGGCGCGCCTGCGGAAGGCGATCCCGAGCGCCAGGATCGTCTACCGGTATCGGCTCGTGGCCGACGGGTTCGCGCTCGTCGTCCCCACTCGAGACGTCGGGCACCTCACGTCGATCCCGGGGATCGCCAAGGTCTGGCCGAACGTCGCCTACCACGAGCTCTCGGTGACGCGGACGAGGGTGACCCGGGCGAACCAGCTCAACCAGGGGCCGCAGGTCATCGGGGCCGACAAGCTCTGGGGCGCCGGCTTCGCAACGGCGGGCGAGGGCATGAAGATCGGGGTCATCGACGATGGCATCGACGCCCGGCACGTCTTCTTCGACCCCTCGACGTTCTCCTACCCGTCCGGGTTCCCGAAGGGGCTGACGTCGAAGACGACGCCGAAGGTGATCGTGCAACGCGTGTTCGCGCCGAGCTCGCCCGCGTACTCGCTCGCGAGATCGCCCTTCGACCCGTCGCAAAACGGGTCGTTCCACGCGACGCACGTCGCCGGGATCGCCGCGGGCGACCACAACACCCAGGACGGCGCGCTCTTCCTCTCGGGTGTCGCGCCCGACGCTTTTCTCGGGAACTACAAGGCGCTGACGATCCCGACGCCCGGGTTCGGGCTCGACGGGAACTCGGCGCAGATCGCGGCGGCGATCGAGGCAGCGGTGGCGGACGGGATGAACGTGATCAACCTGTCGCTCGGCGAGCCGGAGATCTCGCCGGAGCGGGACTTCGTGGTCTCGGCGATCGACGCGGCGGCAACGGCCGGCGTCGTGCCGGTGATCGCGGCCGACAACCAGTTCGACCAGTACGGCTACGGCTCGATCAGCTCGCCGGCGAATGCGCCCTCGGCGATCACGGTGGCGGCGACGACACTCGCCGGCACGATCGCCGACTTCTCCTCGGGCGGGCCGACGCCGGTGTCGCTCCAGCTCAAGCCGGACGTCGCTGCGCCGGGCGTCGCGATCACATCGTCCCTGCCGGTGAACCAGGCCGGGCCGTTCGGCGCGATGTCCGGGACGAGCATGGCCGCACCCCAGGTCTCGGGCGCCGTGGCGCTCCTGAAGCAGCGGCATCCATCGTGGAACGTCGCGCAGATCAAGTCGGCACTCGTCCAGACGGGAACGCCCGTCCGCGACAACCGGGGCCACGAGGTCTCCGTGCTTCGTGAGGGCGGCGGACTGATCAACCTCGTACGTGCCGACAACCCGCTGCTCTTCGCCGCGCCCACCTCGCTCTCGTTCCCGGTCAACGGCGGCACGATCCCCGTCGACCTCGCGGACGCCGGCGGCGGCACGGGAACGTGGCTCGTCAACGCCTCGCTGCAGTCGCCCCACGCCGGCGTCAACGTCTCGGTCGACGACTCGGTCTCGATTCCGGGGCGGCTCGCGGTGACGGCCACGGTCGACCACTCGGCGGTCGACGGAGACGTGACAGGCTTCGTGACGCTCTCCCGCGGTACGGAGATCCGGCGGATCCCGTTCTGGGTCGAGGTGAGCCATCCCGTGCTCGGGACCGAGCCCGCCGTCACCCTTACCCACGGCGGGACATTCAAAGGGACGACGGTCGGGGCCAAGTCGCTCGTCGACCGTTACCGCTACCCGACGGCCGGCGACACGCTCTACCCCGGCCCCGAGGTCGTCTACAGCTTCAAGGTCACGCATCCGGTCGCGAACTTCGGCGTGACTGTCCTCTCGGGCCACGTCATCCCTCATGTCGTCTTCGACGGAGACGAGAGCCATCTCGTCGGCTTCCCGGGGCTGCCCACGAACCTCAACCCGTATCTGGCGTCGTTCGGCGAGGCGCGGCCCGTCGCGGGCGCGATCCTGCCGACGAACGGAACCTACGACATCGTCTTCGACACGCGCGCGGGCGTACGGCCCGGGCCGTTCACGTTCCGCTTCTGGGCGAACGACACGACCCCGCCGCAGCTGCGGATCCTCTCGACGAAGCACGCCAAGGTCGTCGTCTCGATCTTCGACCACGGCGCCGGGGTGGATCCCGAGTCGGTGCGGGCGACGCTCGACGGCCATACCATCCAGCGGACGTTCCGGCGCGGCAGGCTGACGATCGCCGCCTCGCCCGGGAAGCACCTCCTGATCGTGAGCGCGTCCGACTACCAGGAGCTGAAGAACATGGAGGACGTGGCGCCGATCAAGCCGAACACGACGACCCTGCGCCGCAGGATCGTCGTCGGCTGAGTTGGTCTAGCGGCGCTTCGCGTCCTGCTCGTCGATCGTGGGCAGCGCCGCGAGGTCGCGCTCGACCGAACGGGCGAACTCCTCGTGGTCGGAGGAGACGACCCGGAGGTTCGCCTTGCTGCGGCGTTTCGTCGCGCGAGACTCACGCTTCGGTATTCCAAGCCGCCCACCCAACCGCGGCCACTCGCAAACGGCCACGATTGCGATCGCAGCCGCCAGGAGAATCACTGCAATCGGACTCATGGCCGCAAGGATACTGGACGTGTCCAGGGCGGGAGCAGGGGCCCCGTGGCAACTCGCCTCATGGACCCGGACGCCGGCCGCATCGGTCGCCCTCGCCACGCGCTCGATCGTGCCGGCGACCAGGGCGCACTCGCTCCGATCATCGTCCGCTCCGCTGCAGCCGGAGCCAGGGTGGGAAGCCGAGTCCGTCGCCTACGAGGCGTCTGCCAAGGACGGCCACCACGTCCACTGCGGGCTACAATGGCCCGCCGGACGATCCCCGGTAGCTCAATTGGCAGAGCATTCGGCTGTTAACCGAAGGGTTGTTGGTTCGAGTCCAACCCGGGGAGCCTATCTACGCAAGTGGTAGAGCCAAAAACTAAGGCCGCCGCGTTTCTGAATCGGCCAACGCGGCGTTCGCCACCTCGTCACCCTGAGACGAGCTTGCGCCGCGAACTCGCTCGCGCCGTTTTTCGGACACGTGGCGCCCCGCCCGGCTCAGCGTCTCCACGGTGAAGGAAGAGCGTCCTCGAGGCGGTTCAAGGTCTCGACGATCGAACGGGGAGTCGTTTCCTCGTGGTGTGAGAAGCGGAACACCCAGCCGAGATGGTCGCGTCTGCGGATCGCGACGACGAAATGCTTCTCCTCCAGGGCATCCCGCCCACGCCCGTCTTCGGAGAACCGACGTGTGCCCTCGGCGAGCGTCAGGTGGCGATCGAGATAGTAGACGTCCATCCGAGGTCCGGCACCCTCCGGGTGGATCGCCCGTTCTGGCACGTGTCCCTCCACGGTCCCACCTCTCGATCTCCAGGGGAGAGAGGGAAAGCTCCCCCTCTGCACGAGAACCCGTGTGGAAACGCGAAGACTTGGTGGCTCGCGTCGCGCGAGGTCTAACGCAGATCTAGTGTCGCACAGATTGTGACGACACGCACAATCGTTTGCCCGCCTCGGGCCCCGCTACGCGCACCTCGGGCGCCGCGGTTCGGAGCTCCGACCCGGCCGGCGAGCGTTGCTAGCCGCCTGGCCCCGACTTGCGAGAACGCAGCCCGCGGGTCGGTTCGTGCTGCCCCAGGTACCTCCCGCGCAACCTGAACCAGTCCGTTGATTCGAGCCAGGCGGCGGCTGCGTTCCAGGCGTCCTCCGTATAGCCCCTCGCGCTCAGGCGCGCGCTGAACCCGTTCTTCACATCGAACGGCATGTCCGGGTACTCGCTGCTTGAGGCGGGCTTCCATCTGAAGCAGGTGGGCGAGAGAATCGTGCGGGCTGCCCGTCCCGGCTTGCATGCGCATCTCGATCTCGTCCTGCGCGAGCTCGCAACCAGAGCGGAGGACCGTCTCTCGTCGGGTGGCGTCTCCTCGGTTTCTGTTGCGTCTGCGCACTCGCCCCTTCGTCGTGTACTCCCGCTCGGGAATGCCGAGTCTACGCCCTGCTCTTCGTGCGACGGTGCTCGGTCCGGCTCGACGGCCGGCGGCCGACCTGTCCGGCACTCATCGCGCGTGGCGACGGCGAAGCAAGCGTGGTCCCGAGCACGGTGCGGCGCGCGATGTCACGGCCGCAGCACCGGGGCGGGTAGCCTCGCCGCGGTCGTGACCGCGCGTGTTGGCATCTGGCTGCCGACGCTGAAATACTCACCGTAGGCGCTGGCGCTCCGATCGACATCCACGAGTGGATGGCGCTCGTTGCTGGAGAAGGGCAGGTGGGCTGATGGCAGGCGTGGGAAACCTTTGCAGGGATCTACGGTGCGTCCGCGGACGCCGCGAGGCGTCATGAGTGGCGCGGTGGAAGTCTCGAAGACGGGAGGGCTGTCGCGGAAGCGCCGGATTGGTGTGCGCGCTCTGACCATTGTGGCGATCCTGTTCGCGTTCGTGGGGACGGTCGCGTACTTCGCCAAGCACACGGCGCTGGATGAGTCTGGGTTCAAGACCGTGTCGCAGAACATGATCGAGGACGACGCGATCCGGACGCAGCTCGCGAACACCGTGGTCGACGGGCTCTATGCAAATGTCGACGTGGAAGCGGCTATCGCCGACCAACTGCCTCCGGCGCAGAGAGGGTTGGCCCCGGTTCTGGCGGGTCTCTCACGCTCCGGCGCCTACCGGGCGGCTGACGCGGCGCTCGAGCGGCCGCGGGTGCAGGAAGTTTGGATCCGAGTGACGACCGGAGCGCAGCGCCAAGTGGTGAGACTGTTGGACGACAAGAAGTCGTTCCTTCAGACGGACGGGGGAAAGGTCGTGCTCGACCTTCGTCCGATCATGATCCAGCTCGGCGACCAGATAGCCGTGCTCGGTCGGGTGGGTGAACAACTGCCCCCCTCGGCCGGGAAGGTCACGATCGCCGACGAGAGCCAACTGGGGACGGTCCGGACGGTCACCAAGGTTCTCCGCGCAGTCGCCGACTGGATGTGGCTTGTCGCGGTTGCTGTCGCGGCACTCGCAATCTGGCTTGCCCGCGGGCGTCGCAGGATCGAGCTTCGCGCGCTCGGGATCGGCGTGCTTGCCGTCGGGCTCCTGATGCTGGCTGTACGCCGCGGCGCGGGCGGCTATCTCGTCGACCACCTGGTCAAGAACGACGGCGCCAAGCCGGCGGCACGAGACGCGTGGAGCATCCTGACGCAAGTGCTGGTCGACCGCGCCTGGGTCTGGATCACTCTCGGCGTCGTGACGCTAGTCGGAGTCTGGTTCGTCGGTGACTCGCGCCGCGCAGTCCAGGCGCGACGCGCCGCACAGCCGACCCTGGAGAACCCCTGGGCGACCTACGCGATCGCTGTTGGCGCGTTGCTCGTCCTCGCGCTCATCGTTCCCCTGTTCACCCGCGGCTGGGCGATCTCGCTTGCCTTGCTCGTCCTCGCCATCGTCGGCGTCGAAGTGGTCCGAAGGACCGCCCTGCGAGAAGCCCAACAGAGAACAGTGAGCAGCTGACTTGCGGCCATGGCCCATTCCTGGCCTAGACATCCCGGAACCGAGGCGAGAAACCGGGCTTTCCAAGCGGCATCTGGAGCCAAAACAACGCGGCCCTGCCGGCAGACCAGTTTCCGGCCTTTCTCACCAAGGCGGACGGGATCTCCAACACACTCGCTCCCCGGATAAAGCGCCGCCCGCGACTAGCCCCAGGAAACGCTGAAGAATCATCTACAGCCTGGCCGGCTCGACCCGTGAGGCTGCCGACCTCGACAGTCGCCGCTCGCGAAGCTGGCGACCCCAGCGCCTCGTATCACGCCGCGCCAGAACGCGCTCTACCAGGTCATGAACTCTGCCACCTACAAGCAAGTGGCAATCGTCGTGTTTCTGCTCGCCGTCCTCGCCGCGGGGATCGCTTTGACGAGTGCTATGGGCGGCACACGGCTGGCTCCGGGCGCCCGTGCACGGTTTCAGGAGCCCACGCGGACCGCACCCACCCCAATGTCGAGTCCCACGGCGCTCCCGAGCTCATCTGGCCGAAGGCTGGCTGACGCCAGTCCGCACAGCCGCTAAGCCGCCACAAAGAAGGGGCAAAGAGGCACTTCCTAACCTGCCTGCCGACAACCCAGTTGGCAGTCGAAAAGGAGGACAACAACCATGAAGGTCAAGCTGCTCGGACTCGCGGTCGTCGCCGCTCTCGCGGCTGCCGCGCCGTCGTTCGGCAAGGGCGTGCCGATCGTCGCCAGGGCGATCGCCGCTGGGAAGATGCAAGCGACGACGATCCAGGCCCAGACGGGGCTGACGATCCTCGAGTCGTACCGGGTCGCGCCTGGCGGAAGCTTCGGCTGGCACGTCCACGGCGCGCCGGTCGCAGTCGTCGTCGCCTCGGGGACGCTGACCGTCTTCGACCCGACGGTCGGTAACTGCAAGCCGTTCAAGGTCTCGAAGGGCATGTCGTTCGTCGAGCCTGCGAACCACATCCACTTCGCACGAAACGACGGCAAGACGCCGGCGCTCGTCTACGCGCTGTATCTCGGCCTCCCGAAGGCCGCTGACGTCGTCCAGACCAAGGCGGCGCCCGCCGGCTGCAACACGTGACGGTCGCGGAGCATGCAGAAGGAGCCCTTCTCCGGGCTCCTTCTCGCCCTCGAAGCCAGGCTTCCGCATCGAGGAGCGCTCGATCCGGACGCTCGTCGCGATGCACGTGCCATCTCAACAAGGGCAGAGGGCCGCTGGGCGGCCCTCTGCGGTGTTCCCCCCGAGGCTGTGGCTACCCACGGACAGGTTCTCCTACTGCATACCCAGACCTTAGACGGATCAGCCCCGCGAGCACCGTCTGCCCCTTTGAAGGGATTCGCATCAGCCGCAAGGCCGATGAAGGCACCGTATCTGCAGACGCGATAATTGTCGACCGCAGTATTAGGTGTCTAGCCGAACAAAGACAACCTCGCAGCAGGGCAGCACACCCTTCGTCGATGTGGCGGCGGCGCAGCTCGTGCCCGTTAGGAGCCGCAGCCTCGCCGCGTTCGCGCTGCTCGCGCCATGGGCGTTGACGATCTCGTTCAAAGGGCGAATCACTTACTAGCTGACAGAACCGGCGCAGGAACCCCGATACGCTGGTCATCCGGGAAGTAATAGCCGGGTGCATCCGTTTCAGCTGGTATACGGTAGGAGCGCGGATGGAACAGCGTGTAGACGATGGCCGCAAGCGTCGGGAGTTTTTGCCAGTACTACTGGTCGTGGTCGGCCCTCTCGTGTGCCTACTGGACGCGTTCACGACGTGGGCCGCCTTGCACGGGCAGACTCACTTCGGCGAGCAAAGCCCTACCACGGCGACCCTGATCGCCGCGATGGGACTGACAGGCGGTCTCGCCATCTCCGTCCTGCTGCGAGTTGCGATCTTCTCCGGTGTTGCGGTCGCGATGGAACGTCTCCCAAGACTCTCGAAGCCACTGTTTGCGATCGGACTGCTCGCCGTGGCTGCGACGTGGCTCATCGTGCTCGGGAACATCAGCGCGCTGGCGGCGTCTTAGTTCTGGGCCGCCCGACGGCGGGCCTTCCTGCCTTCTTCGACAGTCAGGTGGCCTCACGCGGAGGGATCTACCCGAAGTAGCTGGCGAGCAGCGTCACGATCACGATTGCAGCCGCGATCAGCGCCCCGAGAAAGCGGCGTGCTCATCAATGACCCCTTATCCGGCGCATCACCCTTAGTTTAAACGCGTGATCGGATAGAGGCTTGGTTATACCGTTATGGCTGAGTGTTACGGCACCTTCGTCCAGGAGCGAGGAGAGGACGAGCGGTCGTCCGCCGCAGGAGTCGTGGAGCTTCACCTCCCTCTAGGACAAACCAGGCCCTCCTGAAACGGCGGCCTCGGTCACTCCGGCGCCGCCGTCTGCCGTTCGAGCCCCGCGATCGTGTCTCTGATCCGGACGAGTGCGGCGCTGAGAGCCGGGACGCGCTCGAGCTCGGCGTGCTGAAGCTCGGTCTGTGCCTCCCGCTCGGTCATCCGGAGCAGGTAGATCTCGGCGGTCGGCTTGTCGATCCCCTCCTCTTCCTGCGCCCAGTAGTCGAGCTCGGCGAGGAGCGCCAGGGTCTCCGTCGACGCGGGCGTGCCCTCGACGAGGTGAGCGCGGAGCGCGCGGTTCTGCTCGCTGCGGAACTGGGCGTCGGGGATCTCGGCGAGCAGCGGGAGCAGCTCGCGGTGGACGATCACACCGGCGAGGGCTCCGCGCTCGATCTTGTCGGCGGCAGCGACGATGCGCGGCGACGGAGCCTCCTTGGCGGCCCAGGTCCCCCCTCCCCGGATCTGGATCGGCATCCCGAAGTGGTCGTTCGCCCAGTTCCAGGCAGCGCGGCGGTTGAGCGAGTCGGGACGGGCGTCGAGGAAGGCGGTCACCGCGCGGCGCGCGGCCTCGCGGTCGTCGGTGCTGCGGGCCTCGACCTGGACCCGGTGCACCTCGTACGGGAGCGCCGCGGCGAGCCGTCCCTGGAATCCGGCGGGATCGTCTGCCGGGTCGATGCCCGGTGGTAGCGCCACGACCTTCACGTCGAATCCCTGGCGGTCGGCGATCTCCATCCCGCGCAGGGTGGCCGCGGCGCCGGCCGCGTCCCCGTCGAACGCGAGCCAGAGCCGCTTCGTCAGGCGGCCGAGCTCCTTCAGCTGCGCCTCGGTCAGGGCGGTGCCCATGCACGCGACCACAGGCTCGAACGCGGCCTGGCGGAGGGCGATGACGTCGGTGTTGCCCTCGACGACGCACGCCCGGTCCTCGCGGCCGATCGCGTGACGGGCGAGGTCGAGCCCGTACACGACTGCGCCCTTGGTGAAGAGCTCGGATTCGGGAGTATTGACGTACTTCGCCTGGAGGGGATCGTCGTCGTGGAGCCGGCGCGCCTGAAAGCCGAGCACGCGGCCGCGCGCGTCGGCGAGCGGGAAGACGAGGCGGCGCTCGAAGTAGTCACCGCCGCCACGGCGGGCCAGGCCGGCGGCCTGGAGCTCCTCGGCCGTGTATCCCTTCTCGCGGGCCTTGCGGGCGAGGGTCGTCCCGCCGATCGCGAGCCCGAGCCGGAACTCGCGGCAGGCCTCTTCGTGCAGGCCGCGGCCGGCGAGGTAGTCGCGCGCGAAGCTCCCGGCAGGAGAATCCCACAGGTAGCGCTCGTAGAAGCTCGCTGCGTCGTCGAGGAGCGCGAGCAGGCGCTTGCGCCGGGTACGTCGCGCGTCCTCGCCGGGGGCGCTCTCCTCGTACTCGATCGGGATCCGGAACCGATCGGCGAGCCACTCCACCGCCCCGACGAAGTCGACGCTCTGGGTGTCCTGGACGAACCCGATCATGTCGCCGCCCTTATGGCAACCGTGGCAGTAGTAGAGCTTCTCGACCGGGTTGACGGAGAAGCTCGGCGTCTTTTCCTCGTGGAACGGGCAGCGACCGGTGAGCCGTGCGCCGGCCTTGCGGAGCGGCGTGCGCTCCTCGACGACGGCGACGAAGTCGGCGTTCTGGCGCACCGCCTCGACGCTCGTGTCCTTGATGCGCGCCATTTACAACGCGGCAGCGTATTCGAGGGCGTAGCGGTCGGTCATCCCGGCGATGAACTCGGTGATCTGGTCGGGTTCCTCACCGCGGTCGGCGAGCGCGTCGAAGATCCGGCGGACGGTCGCGCGGGCGCGCTCGTGCTCGACCGTCGTCACCGGGCCCAGGTAGACGCGCTCGAACATGAAGGACCGGAGCGAGAGCATCGCGCCGCCCACCTCGTCGCTCTGGCCGATGTCGCCCTCTCGGGCAGAGGTCTCGATCAGGTCGTGGACAAGAGTGTCGATGCGCTTCGACCCTGTCGGGCCGAGCCTCGCGATCTCATCGCGCGGGAGATCGGCCTCCTCGAGGATGCCGTAGCGGATCGCGTCGTCGATGTCGTGGTTGATGTAGGCGACCCGGTCAACGATCCGGACGATCTTGCCCTCGAGGGTCTCGGGCTCCTGCTCGCCGGTGTGGGTGAGGATGCCGTCCCTGACCTCGTGCGTGAGGTTGAGCGCCTCAGCGATCCGTAGCGACTGCTCGTTGTGGCGGAACCGGCCACCGAACCGGTCGGAGAGCGCGGCGTCGAGCGCCTCTTCGCCGGCATGGCCGAACGGCGTATGCCCGGTGTCGTGGCCGAGCCCGATCGCCTCGACGAGGTCCTCGTTCAGCCGCAGGGCGCGGCCGACGACGCGGGCGATCCCGGTCGTCTCGAGCGTATGGGTCATGCGGGTGCGGTAGTGGTCGCCTGCGGGATCGATGAAGACCTGCGTCTTGCCCTTCAGCCTGCGGAACGGCTTGGAATGGACGATCCGGTCGCGGTCGCGCTGAAACGGCGTTCGGACGTCCGATTCGGGCTCGGGCCGGAGGCGCCCGCCGGTCTCGTACGAGCGCACCGCGAGCGGCGAAAGGGCGTCCACCTCCAACGCGCGGATCCGCGCGGCGAAGGAGTCCGCGACGCGTCCGGCGAGCTCTGCCACCTTCCCAGACTAGACGTGCGGACGGAGGGCGCGGATACTGGTTTTGTGCGGAGATTCGGCTTTTTCGGCGCGCTGTGCGCTCTCGGGCTCGCCGCCTGCGGCGGGGGCGGTGGCAACCCGACCGCCGCGGTCACGCAGTCGGTGAAGAGCTCACCGCTCAGCTACTTCCACTACTCGACTGCGACATGGTGGGGCAGGCCGGTCAGCGTCGGGATGACGGTGACCCACGCGTCGTCCGGACAGGCCACGGCGGTCGTGACGGTCCGCTCCGGGGGCAAGGTCGTCGCCACGCAGACGCTGCTCCTCGTAAAGAGCGGCGGTGAGTGGGCGGTGTCGGGCTCGGAGGAGACCGGCACAGAGGCCGAGACGAACTTCGGCACCATCTCGGGCCCGCGCGCCACCCGTCCTCCGACCGCGTCCGAGGCCGCCGCGATTCGTGCCGGAGCACTGAAGTCGTTCACGGGCGAAGGCGACTGTCTGCAGTTCGAAGACGCCGTCTCGAAGGCCGACCCCACGTGGGCTTCGGCCGTGATCCGCTTCGTCGGCCCGAACCGGATCCGCTGCGCGACGACGGGAACGCCGGTGATGCACCTTGGCGCGAACGGATGGCACATGGTTGCGGTGCAAAACGGCGTGATGGCGTGCACAGCGGCGCCTGCAGGCGTCGTCCGCAGCCTCTTCGGCAGCTGCCGGATCGTCGGCGCTAGAGGATGATCGGGACGGTGCCGCCGTCGACGCTCCAGGCGGCGCCGGTCACGTAGCTCGCGCGCTCGGACGCCAGGAAGACGATCACGCTCGCGATCTCCTCGGGAGTGGCGAGCCGGCCGAGGGGGCGCCCCGCGCCGACCTTGGCGAGGATCTCCGCGCGGTCGCCCTGCTGATCCGCAAGGCCGCCGTCGCCCAGCCAGGCTTCGGTCGCGGTCGGACCCGGCGTGACCGCGTTGCAACGGATCCCGTCCTTGGCGTAGAGGTCTGCGATCAGCCGTGAGAGAGACAGCATCGCGGCCTTCGTGACCGAGTACTCGGGCATTCCCAGCGAGGGGCGCTTCGCGGCGGTCGAGGCGACGTTCACGATCGCTCCGGCCTGGCGCTCCCGCATGCCGGGCAGGGCCGCCTGGCTCGCGCGGACGGCGCTCATGACGTTGATCTGCCATGAGCGCTCCCAGATCTCCTCGGTGAGCTCGTCGAACCGATGGATCTCCGCCCAGCCGACGTTGTTCACGAGGATGTCGACGCGGCCGTAACGCTCTTCGGCTGCCTTGACGACGCGATCGGGCTCACCGGGGCGCGCGAGGTCGGCGGCGACATGGAGCTCGCCGGGGCCGCCGTTGCCGCGACTCGAGCTGACGACCCTTGCGCCTTCGGTTGCGAGCAGGCGCGCGGTCTCGAGCCCGATGCCCCCGCTCGAGCCCGTGACGAGGGCCACCTTCCCTTCGAGTCCCAGCTCCACCGGCGGCTACGTTAGCGACGACGATGACGACGCTCTTTGTTGCCCGTCACGGGCAGACCGACTGGAACCTCGAGCACCGCTGGCAGGGGTGGGCCGACCCACCTCTCAACGCGACCGGCCGCGCGCAGGCCGCCGAGCTCGGGGAGGCGATGACCGGGCGAGGGATCGCGGCCGTGGTGAGCTCGGACCTCCGGCGCGCGGCGGAGACGGCCGAGATTGCCGCTGCCCGGCTCGGTCTCCCGGTCGAGCTCGACTCGCGGCTTCGCGAGGTCGACGTCGGCGAGTGGTCGGGCTTGACCTCGTCGGAGGTCGAGGCGCGCTACCCGGCGGGCTACCGCCGGCGGCGAGAGGGCGACACGGGCTGGGTCGAGGGTGAGACGCTCGGTGCGATGGCGGAGCGCGTGGTCGCCGCGTTACTCGAGTTCGCGGACCGCGAACCGGAGGGATGCGTGCTCGTGGTGGCACACGGCGGCCCCTTGCGGGCGGTGCTGACGGCGTGCGGAATCGACCCGCGGGAGCGGCCGAACGCGCGCAACGGCGACATCGAGGAGATCGCGGTCCGGGACGGTCGGATGCGATGGATACACTCGACTCGTGGAGGATTACACGAACAAGTACAAGGGTGAGCAGGTCGAGGTGGCGCTCTTCGGCGGCGAGTACCAGGATGGGGTGCTGACGGCGTACTGCTACGTCGACGACGTCGCCCACATCGAGCTGAACGGTCACATTCTGATCCCCTTGCAGAACATCGCCTCCCTCCATTGCTCGAGCCGATGCGACGCGCCCGAGCCCGACTGGCCGCCGCAAGGTCTCGCCGAGGACGAGCCGGACGAGCGCGACGACGACGCGTAGGTCGGCGCCATGGGCTACCGCGGCGCGGTCGTTCGCAACCTCCTCAAGTCCTGGCTGATCTTCCTCGTGCCGGCGGCTCTCGCGGGCGCGCTCGGGTGGCGCCTCGGGGATGACCGGCTGGCGCTGCTCTTCGGGGGCTCGGTGTTCCTGCTCGGCGCGGTGCTGTACTGGTACGCCGAGCGGATCGCGATGGGCATGATCGGCGCGCGAGAGTTGCTGCCGGGCGAGGCGCCGGCGCTGCACGCCGCCGTCGAGGCGCTGTCGGCCCGCGCGAGCGTGGTCCGACCGAAGCTGTACGTGATCCTCGACGCGTATCCGCGTGCCCTGACGGCCGGGCGCGGTGCGCAGGGCGGCTCGGCGCTCGCGGTGTCCTCGGGGCTGCTCGGGGTCGCGACGCCCGCTGAGCTCGAAGCGATCGTCGCGCACGAGATCGGGCATCTGAAGGCGCGCGACGTGCTGACGCAGACAATCGTGACGGTGCTTGCGGCGGCGGCGATCGACGCGTCCCGCATCGGCGGGTACTTCCAGCGCGCGTTCCTGTTCGTGCTGGGCCCGCTGGCCGCGTCGTTCGTGCATCTGGTGCTCTCGCCGCAGCGGGAGTACGAGGCCGACCGCTTCGCCGCGAATCTGTGCGGCTCCCCTCACGGGATGGCGGATGGTCTCCTACGCCTCGAGCAGTCCATGGGGATCGTCGGGTTCCAGGCGAGCCCCGCAACCGAGCCGCTCTACACGGTCAACCCCTTCGCCGACGAGGGCCTCGCGGCGCTGTTCAACACGCACCCGCCGCTCGGTGAGCGCGTGCAGCGGCTACGCGAGCTCGACCCGGAGTGGCGCGAGAAGCTGCGCGCGGCGTAGTTCGTGCGTTAACGACCGCGAGCCGGACTCGCGTCCGGCTCGCCAAAGAAATGGGCGGCGTCCTACTCTCCCGGGGGATTGCTCCCCGAGTACCATCGGCGCTAGCGGGCTTGACTTCTCTGTTCGGAATGGGAAGAGGTATTTCCCCGCCGCTATGACCGCCCAACTTGTGAGACGAGCGGCCGAAGCCGGCGCTCACCCTCAAAACTCCATAGCAGTCGTTCGCGAGTTCTAAATCAAGACCTCGAGCAATTAGTACGGGTCCGCTGAACACATTGCTGTGCTTGCACGTCCCGCCTATCTACGTGGTGGTCTCCCACGGCTCTTACTCTCTCTAGGAGATGGGAGGCCTCATCTCGAGGTGGGCTTCCCGCTTAGATGCTTTCAGCGGTTATCCCATCCAGACGTGGCTAATCAGCAGTGCCGTTGGCACGACAACTGATACACCAGAGGTCCGTTCGTCTCGGTCCTCTCGTACTAGAGACGACTCCTCTCAAGCCTCCAACGCCCATGGTGGATAGGGACCGAACTGTCTCACGACGTTCTGAACCCAGCTCGCGTACCGCTTTAATGGGCGAACAGCCCAACCCTTGGGACCTACTCCAGCCCCAGGATGCGACGAGCCGACATCGCGCGTTTTTCCGCCGTTACCGGCGGCGCAGACTATATCTTCACCCTGCTCGGCCATTGAGCGAGGGGTCGGCGTATTGCGGTGATCACAAATTGACCCTACGGGCCGGATACACCGCCTCGACATGTTGTCGAAGTCGTTACGGGGTCACTTGCGGAAGCTTGTATCTGAGCTCCGGTAGAACATGCGGCTCGATCAGCCGAACCAGCGTCCGGGTTCCAGCCACCGACACGCGAATGCGGTGGTAGCTCTTGTCCCGATTCAACGCCGCTTCGATCCCCCATTGATCGTAGAGGGCCTGTAGCAGCGTGTACTGGCTCTGAAGATCGAACTGCTGGGTGTTCAGATACAGCGCAGTCCTCGAGCGAGAGCCATCGTCCATGACCCAGACCGCCAACGTGAGTGCGGAAAGCTCCACTGAGGGAGCCCGCTTCCTACCGGCCTCGTAGAAGAGGTGGTAGTAAGGCGTCAGCGCCGGCAAGCTTCGTGTCACGAATCGACACGCTCGCCGGCCACCGTTACCGTCACGAATCGCTGGCGGCGTGGCCACAAGATCAGCTAGCTCTCGGTACTTCCACTCGACGTATGTCTTCTGACTCGCCGAGTGGTTGATCTCGAGTAATGCGTTGGCCCTACATCGCATGCTGCCGTCACCGAGCAACGTGCCGGTGATGATCGCATGCTGTGCTTCCGTCAGACTTCCCACGGTATTACCCAATCTTACGGTGCGATTCGGATCGCACCCAGGCGCTGGGCTCCACCGTTATTAGCCGATGCTAGACCGCCATTTCGGACGGTCCACCCCAGATATGAGGTGCCAAACACTTCCGTCGATGTGGACTCTTGGGAAGTATAAGCCTGTTATCCCCGGAGTACCTTTTATCCGTTGAGCGACGGCACGTCCACTAGTTACCGCCGGATCACTAAGGCCGACTTTCGTCCCTGCTCGACATGTCTGTCTCGCAGTCAAGCTCCCTTATGCCTTTGCGCTCTACGCACGATTTCCAACCGTGCTGAGGGAACCTTTGCGCGCCTCCGTTACATTTTGGGAGGCGACCGCCCCAGTCAAACTACCCACCAGATACTGTTCCCGCCCCGGATCACGGCAGCGGGTTAGAAGCCCAGAACACGAAGGGTGGTATCCCAAGGTTGGCTCCACGAAAGCTGACGCCTCCGCTTCACAGCCTCCCACCTATCCTGGACAGCGAATCCCAGACTCCAATATCTAGCTGTAGTAAAGGTTCACGGGGTCTTTCCGTCCAACCACGGGTACTCGGCATCTTCACCGAGACTACAATTTCACCGGATCCCTCGAAGAGACAGCGCCCAAGTCGTTACGCCATTCGTGCAGGTCGGAACTTCGCGTTGATCCTCCGTTTCCGGAGGCGCAGACTATCCCATCACCTTGGCCAGAGATCGCCAAGGGCCGGCGTCTGATCACAGCCATAGTTTTCCGCGGGAGAGCGGAGAGACTGCGATCTCATCGCCCCTGGAGGGCGAATCAGTCGTTACGGGGTCAGACTCCTCGGAGTCGACTTCCCACGGGATTACCCACTCGCTGCTACGACGTCCTTGAAGCGTCGCTTACGAGGAGGGCTCTTCCGTTATTAGCCGGTTTTGTCAGTGGAATTACTTCCAAAGCGGGCAATTGATTTACCCGACAAGGAATTTCGCTACCTTAGGCAGTTGACCCTCACGTCGCCGTGAGGACTGGACCATATCTTTATCCCAGGGTCGGGACGTCCGACGTATGGCCTCTGAGGATTCTCGCAAGCACCTGGTCGAGCGGCCGAAGCCGAGCTCGCCCCTTGCTCTCTGGGTTCATTGCGTACACCTTCCGAACGATCTCAGCGAGACCGTCGTCCCTAAGGTGCTCCTTGCGTTGCATCATCTCGAGGATCTCTCGAAAACGCATGAATGTCTCCCGCTTACAACTGAACGGTACGACGTACCGCTCGAAGAACGGGACCACGCGCTCTCGAAGGACCTCAGTCGACGAGATCTCGTACGTCAGGACGTGTGGACTACCTGACTTCGGTGAGATCCGCCCACTGTCGAACGTCGCCTTCGCCAGTTCCAAGAGTGCGCGGCCGCTTTCGTGCTGATACAGGAAGAATCCTGGATCGACGTAGTAGCCGTGCCGGCACGTTGGGTGCCGCTTGATGCTGACGCAGACCGAGCCTTCGCCTTCGATGAAGCCGGCAAGGAACCAGTTCGCAGCTTCAGTGCTTCCGAGTCTTTCCTGCTGATTGTCCGCACCCGTCACGTTGTCACTATCGTAAACCGCCTCTCGGACGGAACGATGAGTAGCGCGGGATGCTCGGATGTCCCAGCATATAGTCGGATTTTGTAACCGCCCTTCTGAGAACTACCTCAGTCCTACGGTTATAGTTACCGCCGCCGTTTACCGGGGCTTGGATTCAAAGCTTCGCCCGAAGGCTAACCTCTCCTCGTGACCTTCCGGCACCGGGCAGGCGTCAGCCCCTATACGTCGTCTTTCGACTTCGCAGAGACCTGTGTTTTTGGTAAACAGTCGCTTGGGCCGTTTCACTGCGGCCACCTCAGGCTCGAATCCGCGAGGGATTGTCACCCTGTCGTGGCGCCCCTTCTCCCGAAGTTACGGGGCCATTTTGCCGAGTTCCTTTTCGAGGGTTCTTCCGATCGCCTTGGTATTCTCTACCTGCCCACCTGTGTCGGTTTTGGTACGGGCACGTCCAACCTCCCTAGACGCTTTTCTAGGAGGCATGGCTTCGAGGACTTCGCCCTTTGCGGGCTCGACATCCTGTCTCAGGCTTGATAGGAGACGGATTTCCCTATCTCCCGCCCTACACAGTTATCCCAGGTCGACCATCGCCTGGGTTCCCCTAGCCTACCCCGTCCCGCCATTGGTGATAGCGGTTGGGACGTGGTACAGGAATATCAACCTGTTGTCCATCGCCTACGCCTGTCGGCCTCGGCTTAGGTCCCGACTAACCCTGAGCAGATTAGCTTGACTCAGGAACCCTTGGGCATTCGGCGGACGAGTTTCTCGCTCGTCTTTCGTTACTCATGCCAGCATTCTCACTTCCCAAGCCTCCACGGCTGGCTTACGCCGCCGCTTCGCCGGCTTGGGAACGCTCCCCTACCACTCCATCCGAAGATGAAGTCCGTGGCTTCGGCTCCATGCTTGAGCCCCGTTACATTGTCCGCGCCCGACCACTTGACCAGTGAGCTGTTACGCACTCTTTGAATGGTGGCTGCTTCTAAGCCAACATCCTGGTTGTCTGTGCAATCGGACATCGTTTCCCACTTAGCATGGAATTAGGGGCCTTAGCCGACGGTCTGGGCTGTTTCCCTTTCGAGCACGAAGCTTATCCCCCGCACTCTGACTCCCGGACTCTGGAATAACGGCATTCGGAGTTTGCCTGACTTCGGTAAGCTGGTAGGCCCCCTAGGCCAAACAGTGCTCTACAACCGTTATTGAACATCCGAGGCTATACCTAAATATATTTCGGGGAGAACCAGATATCTCTGAGTTTGATTAGCCTTTCACTCCGATCCACAGGTCATCCGCCCAGTTTTCAACCTAGGTCGGTTCGGTCCTCCACGGGGTCTTACCCCCGCTTCAACCTGCCCATGGATAGATCACTCAGTTTCAGGTCTACCGCCCACGACTGAACGCCCTGTTCAGACTCGCTTTCGCTACGGCTCCGTTTCCTTAACCTTGCCGTGGACGAGTAACTCGCTGGCTCATTATGCAAAAGGCACGCCGTCACCGGACTAGCCGGCTCCGACAGCTTGTAAGCACACGGTTTCAGGTGCTATTTCACTCCCCTTCCGGGGTACTTTTCACCTTTCCCTCACGGTACTAGTTCACTATCGGTCGCCAAGGAGTACTTAGCCTTGCGGGGTGGTCCCCGCGGGTTCCGACCGGGTTTCCCGTGCCCGGCCGTACTCAGGAGCTCCAGAAGCGAGGCTGCGCAGTTTCGGCTACGGGGCCGTTACCCTCTGCGGCGTGCAGTTCCATGCACTTCGCCTACCACGCAACTTTGTAACTCGCCGACCCGCCGGCAGGCGGATCCACTGAAGCCCTACAACCCCGCTGCGACAACGGCTGCCGCCTGTCACGTCGCAACGGTTTGGGCTCTTCCCCTTTCGCTCGCCACTACTCAGGGAGTCGAGGTTTCTTTCCTTTCCTCTGGGTACTTAGATGTTTCAGTTCCCCAGCTTGCCTCTCCGCACCCTATGTATTCAGGTGCGAGTACCACCGCATTACCAGTGGTGGGTTTCCCCATTCGGAAATCTCGGGGTCAAAGGTTGGTCAGCACCTCACCCGAGCTTATCGCAGCCGCCCACGTCCTTCTTCGGCTCTTGGCGCCAAGGCATCCACCGTGTGCTCTTAGTCTCTTGATCGTGAAGAACTCGCTAGTTACTGCTATGGAGTTTTCAAGGTGCGCGCGGACCGCGTCCGCCCAACACGAGAACGCCGGCCTGCCTTTGCTCTTCAGCAAACGCGCATTTGCTCTTCAGCAAACACAGTGGCCGGTCTCTCAAAACTCAACAGCGTTCGTCGAGGTCGACGTTGTTCTAGGCGAACCTGGTAGCGGGACGGCAGAAGCCATCTAACCGGCCAGGCGCCTACCGGAAGTAATTGCTCCGGTATCCCTAGAAAGGAGGTGATCCAGCCGCAGCTTCCGCTACGGCTACCTTGTTACGACTTCACCCCAATCATCGACCCTACCTTCGACGGCTCCCTCCCACAAGGGGTTAGGCCACCGGCTTCGGGTATTGCCGACTTTCGTGGTGTGACGGGCGGTGTGTACAAGGCCCGGGAACGTATTCACCGCGACGTTGCTGATTCGCGATTACTAGCAACTCCGACTTCATGAAGGCGAGTTTCAGCCTTCAATCCGAACCGGGACCGGCTTTTTGGGATTCGCTCCCCCTCACGGGTTTGCAGCCCTTTGTACCGGCCAATGTAGCACGTGTGTAGCCCTAGACATAAGGGTCATGCTGACTTGACGTCATCCCCACCTTCCTCCGATTTGTCACCGGCAGTCTCCCATGAGTCCCCGTCTTTCACGCTGGCAACATGGGACAGGGGTTGCGCTCGTTGCGGGACTTAACCCAACATCTCACGACACGAGCTGACGACAGCCATGCAACACCTGTGCACGAGCCCCGAAGGGCTGCCCTGTTTCCAGGACATTCCCGTGCATGTCAAGCCTAGGTAAGGTTCTTCGCGTTGCGTCGAATTAAACCACATGCTCCGCTGCTTGTGCGGGCCCCCGTCAATTCCTTTGAGTTTTAGCCTTGCGGCCGTACTCCCCAGGCGGGGTGCTTAATGCGTTAGCTTCGGCACGGAGGGAGTCGACACCCCCCACACCTAGCACCCATCGTTTACGGCGTGGACTACCAGGGTATCTAATCCTGTTCGCTCCCCACGCTTTCGCGTCTCAGCGTCAGTACCGTACTAGAGAGCCGCCTTAGCCACGGGTGTTCTTCCTGATATCTGCGCATTTCACCGCTACACCAGGAATTCCACTCTCCTCTTCCGGACTCTAGCCAGGGGGTTTCCATCGGCGTCTCGAGGTTGAGCCTCGAGTTTTCACAACGGACCTACCTGGCCGCCTACACGCTCTTTACGCCCAATAAATCCGGACAACGCTTGCCCCCTACGTATTACCGCGGCTGCTGGCACGTAGTTAGCCGGGGCTTCTTCTGGAGGTACCGTCACCCTCTGGGCTATTAACCCGAGTAGCTTCGTCCCTCCTGAAAGAGGTTTACAACCCGAAAGCCTTCTTCCCTCACGCGGCGTCGCTGCATCAGGCTTTCGCCCATTGTGCAAGATTCCCCACTGCTGCCTCCCGTAGGAGTCTGGGCCGTGTCTCAGTCCCAGTGTGGCTGATCGTCCTCTCAGACCAGCTACGGATCGTCGCCTTGGTGGGCCGTTACCCCACCAACAAGCTAATCCGCCGCGGGCTCGTCCTCGGTCGGAGGCCGAAGCTACCTTTTCCAACCGCCCCGAAAGGCTGTTGGGCCATCCGGTATTAATCCGAGTTTCCTCGGGCTATCCCGGTACCGAGGGTTGATTACCCACGTGTTACTCACCCGTTCGCCGCTTTCCCCGGTCCCGAAGGACCGGTTCTCGCTCGACTTGCATGTGTTAAGCGCGCCGCCAGCGTTCGTCCTGAGCCAGGATCAAACTCTCCGTGAAGAATCGGTTCGCCGACCGAAGCCGGCGAGTCCTAGTCGTCCAGCCCGAAGGCTGAACATGACTTCACTTTGAGCTGTTGCTCAAAGGTCATGCACGAGGCATGACTACTTTATGACCAGTCGGGTCGCCCGGGTGCGTTTGCACGCAACCGAGCCTGCCCTTCTGGGTCTCGACGTATGAACGCTGTTGAGTTTTCAAAGACCGGCGCCGTCCCTGACGGCCGAAAAAAAGCCTCCGACTCGCGCCAGAGGCCTCCGAAAGCGAACGAATCGTAACGTATACGAGTCGGCCCGGGAGGCTCCTTGGTCGTCGAGGTCGATTGCTTGTCTTACGCGCTGGGCCGAAGCTCAGCCGAAGAACTATAGCGCGCATCGCACTGCTGGGCAAGAGAATGTTGCAGTAGAGCTCGCTCAGCCGGTGAGGCGGGCGAATCGACGCTTGCCAGCCTGGATGAGCTTACCGTCAAGATCTCCCCGCGGCAGGTCGAGCGCGACGACCGGCTCGCCTTCGAGCTTCACCCCTCCCTGCGCGATGAGGCGCCTGGCCTCCGAGGTCGACGCGACCCCGAGCGCCGACACGAGCAACGCCGGCAGGTGCACCGGGTCCCCGTCCGGAAGCGCCACCTCCTCGACCTCCTCCGGAGCCTCCCCGTGGCGGACGACGCGCGTGAAGTGCGCCTCTGCGGCCTCGGCGGCCTGCTCCCCATGCGAGCGGGCGACGATCCAGTGTGCGAGTGCGAGCTTCGACGCCATCGGGTCGCCGGCCCGCGGCTCCTGCTCGGCGACGAGCCGCCACCAGTCCGGCAGCATCTCGTCCGGGATCCGCATCGTCCGGCCGAACATCTCCTCCGGCGGCGCCGTCAGCGGGATGTTGTTCCCTACCGACGAGCTCATCTTCTCGCCGTCCCACGAGAGCAGCAGCGGCGTCGTCAGCACCACCTGCGGCTCGAGCCCGTACTGCGCCATCACATCCCGGCCGGCGAGCAGGTTGTAGAGCTGGTCGGTCCCGCCGAGCTCGACGTCGGCCTCGATCGCGACGGAGTCGTACGCCTGCATCAGCGGGTAGAGGAGCTCCGACACCGAGATCGGCTCCTTCGCAGCCATCCGCTTCGCGAAATCGTCGCGCTCGAGCAGCCGTGCCACCGTGATCGTCCGAGCCAGCCGGACGACCTCCGCGTACGACAGCTGCGACAGCCACTCGCCGTTGTATCGCACCTCCGTGCGGCCCCGGTCGAGCACGACCATCGCCTGCTCGAGATAGGTCTGCGCGTTCCGATCGATCTCCTCGTCGGAGAGGATCGGCCGCTCGGCCGACCGGCCCGACGGGTCACCGATCCGGGTCGTGTAGTCGCCGATGATCAGCACGCCCGTGTGTCCCTCGTCCTGGAACGCGCGCATCCGCTGCAGCGGGATCGCCCGGCCGACGTGGATGTCCGGCGAGGTGACGTCGATCCCGAGCTTCACTCGCAACGGCCGGCCGAGCCGAAGCTTGGCCCCGAGGCCGCCCTCGGGAAGGACGTCGACGGCATTCCGCGTGAGCTCGACAATGCCCATGGGGGCTACACTACCCAGCGCTCTGGCGCTCCTCAGGAACAGGAACCGCCCGCCCAAGCGGCGCAGAATCCGCAAGCTGAGGTTGCTCGCGCTGCTTGCCGTGCTCGTAGTGCTCGGGGCGAGTGCCTTCACGTTCGGGCTGCTGACGGCCGTCGCCGCTCAGCTCTCGGCGCTCGACCCGTATCACCAGCACCAGACGCAGCAGAACACCGTCGTCTACGCGAGCGACGGGCACACGGTGCTGGCGGTACTCCGTGGCTCGCAGGCCCGCGTGATCGTCCCGTCGGAGGACATCTCCCCGCTCGTCAAGCAGGCGATGGTCGCGATCGAGGACAAGCGCTTCTACGAGCACAACGGCGTCGACGTCCACGGCATCCTCCGCGCCCTCTGGTCCGACCTCACCGGTGGGCCCGTCGAGGGTGGCTCGACGATCACGCAGCAGTTCGTCAAGAACGCGATCAACGGCAACGCTCCGACGTTGACGCGCAAGCTCAAGGAGGCGGCCCTCGCCTGGAAGCTCGAGCAGCCGGGAAGCGGTTGGTCGAAGGACCGGATCCTCACCGCGTACCTGAACACGATCTACTTCGGCAACAGTGCCTACGGCGTCCAGGAAGCGTCGAAGATCTACTTCGGGCACGGCGCGAAGACGCTGACGCCGGCCGAGGCCGCGCTCCTCGCAGGGATCCCCGCGAACCCGAGCCTCTATGACCCGGTCGCGCATCCGATGGCCATGCGCGAGCGGCGGGACGTGGTGCTCCAGCAGATGTTCCTCCAGCACTACATCAACGGCCCGGAGCTGAAGGACGCGCTGAACACGCCGCCACCGAGCCCCGAGTCGGTGCGCCAGCCTGCGACGCAGAGCCCGGCCGCGCCGTACTTCGCGAACTACGTCACGAACCAACTCGTGGAGCGCTACGGCGCGAGGCACGTGTTCGGCGGCGGGATGAAGGTCGTGACGACCGTCGACCTCGGGCTGCAGAAGATCGCACGGGAGGCGATCGACAAGGTGCTGCCGCCGTCGATCGGCCCGAGCGCGGCGCTCGTGGCCATCGACGTCCACACGGGCCAGGTGGTGGCGATGATCGGCGGCCGCAACTTCCGCGCGAGCCAGTTCAACCTCGCGACGCAGGGCGAGCGCCAGCCCGGCTCCGCGTTCAAGCCGTTCGTCCTCGCCACCGCGCTTCGCGACGGCATTGCGCCGTCGTCGATCCTCGTCTCCCATCCGGTCGTTCTCGACGCCGGCGGACGCGCCTGGAGTGTCACGAACTTCGAGCACAACAGCATGGGACCGATCAACCTGAACACGGCGATCGCGTACTCCGACAACACGGTCTTCGCCCAGCTCACGAATATCGTCGGCCCCGGGAGCGTCGCCGACACCGCCGCGCAGATGGGCATCACGAGCCCGCTCCACTCCTATTTCTCGATCGGGCTCGGCGCCGAGCCGGCGACACCCGTGGAGATGGCGCGCGCCTACACCACGCTCGCCAACGGCGGGTACCGGCTCGACAGCTCGATGTTCCACGACCAGCCGAACGCCGTCCGGAGCATCACCTTCCCCTCGAAGAACCCGAGCAAGCCGAACCCGCCGACGAGCAACACGCCGATCGCGCAGGCGATCCCATGGCTGACAAACGGGAACGCGGCGATCGAGGACCAGATGCTGCAGGGCGTCGTGCAGTACGGCACCGGCACCGCGGCGCAGCTGCCTGGCTGGCAGGTCGCCGGGAAGACGGGAACGACGGAGAACTACGGCGACGCCTGGTTCGTCGGCTACACACCCGACATGGTCACCGCCGTCTGGGTCGGCTATCCGAACAAGCTCATCCCGATGACGACCGAGTACCACGGGCATACCGTCGAGGGCGGGACATTCCCGGCTGAGATCTGGAAGGCGTTCATGGAGAAGGCAATCTCCTACCGCCGATACGACCACTCGACGTTCCCTACCGCGAACGTCCCGTACGCGTCGACGGCGAGGGTGATCTTCCGCGACGGCAGGCTCCAGCTCGACAACGGCAACTGCCGCGGAGCTGCAACCCTCGAGTTCTTCAGCGGCAAGACACCGGCGGCGACCGCGCCGTGCAAGCCGAACGAGGTCGAGGTGCCCGACGTCCGCGGGGCGACGCTCGAGGATGCGAAGACGCGCCTGATCGGTCAACCGCTCCTCTCGACGGTCGTCTACGCGCCCGCGAAGCCCGGGAGGCTACCCGGGATCGTCGTCGGCCAGTCGCCCGTCGACGGGACGCTCTCGGCCTACCAGAGGGTCAGGCTCGTCGTCTCGCGGGCGGTCTACGGCGTCGTGCCGAAGGTGGTCGGGCTGTCGGTCGCCCGTGCACGGCAGGAGCTCGCGCAGATGAAGCTGCGGTCGTCGGTCGGGAACGACGTGTGCTGCAAGGTGGTCGCGCAAGATCCACCGCCCGGCAGAGCGGCAACCCCGGGAATGCGAGTCATCCTCACGCTTCACGCGTCCTGAACGGACGGCTCAGGTAGCGCGAGCCGGCGAGCCCGTACCGCCACGGGGTCTCGACACCTTTCGTCAGACCGATCCTCGGCCCCGCGAGGATGTCCGGTCGCTCGCTCCTCGAGCGCAGCTCGAACGGCGGACGGTCGAGTGGTAGCCCGTCCTCGGCCCCGGTGACGTTGAGCGCCTCGCAAAGCCGCCCGGGGCCGGAGCACAGCAGCCTCGGATCGTCGAGGCCGCGCCGCGCCCGCATCACCTCGACGTCGTGAACGGGCTCGAGAGCGCGGATCAGGATCGCGCTCGCGATCCCCTCCGGCTCGCAGACGAAGTTGAGGCACCAGTGGATGCCGTAGGAGCGGTAGACGTAGGCGTGCCCGGCCGGGCCGAACATGACGGCGTTTCGGGCAGTACGGCCGCGGAAGGAGTGCGAGGCGGGGTCGCCCGGCTGGTAGGCCTCCACCTCGACGATCGGCCCTCCGACGCCATCGACCACGAGCTCGACGCCGATCACGTCGCGCGCGACCTCGTGGACGTCGCGCGCGAAGAAGCTGCGGTCGATCAGAACAGCTGATCCGGCTCGGCGGGGGCGGCAGTCGACTCGAGCAGACGGCGGGCTCTCCGGCCGAGATCGACGACATCGAAGCGGCCCTGCTCGGCGGCGTCGGCGACGCGCTGGGCGAGATCGAGCGCGCTGTCGACGATTTGGCTCGCCTCGGCGGACGGGTTCGCGCCCATTGCGGCGATGATCGCCCGCTCCGTTCGTGACGCCACGATCGGCTCCGCGATCCCCTCCACCCACACGCGCGTGCGAGCGCCGTGGCCCCTCTCGCCCTCGACGAGCGGCTCGAGCGCGTAGATCTTGTCGGCCCTGACGTACTTGCCGAACCCCAGGAAGATCATGCGAGGCGGATCCGCCACGCTGGGAGTATCTCAGCCGAGCGCGGTGCGAAGCGCCTCGGCGACGCGCTCCTGATCCTCGAGCGGGAGACGCGCATGGAACGGGATCGCCATCGTCCGGGCGCTCGCGTCCTCGCTCACCGGGAACATGCCCTCGGTGAAGCCGTAGCGCTCGCGCATGTACGACTGCAGGTGGATCGACGGGATGTAAGGGGCGCAGGCGACTCCTTCGGCGATCAGGCGCGCCATGACGCCGTCTCGGTCGACGCCGCCCGCCACCTTCACGACGTACACGAACCACGAGCGCACGTGGTCATCGTCGTCGGGCACCGGCGTCTCGACGTCGAGCCCGGCGAGGAGCTCCGTGTAGCGGCCCGCAACCCTTCGCCGCGCGGCCAGGATCGTGTCGAGCCGCTCGAGCTGGCCGATCCCGAGCGCCGCGGAGATGTCGTCCAGCCGGTAGTTGAACCCGAGCCGCCCGTGCTGGAGCCAGCTCGAGGTCTCGAGCCGGCCCTGATTCCGGAGCGAGACGAGCATCGCATGCTCCTCCTCGGAGCCCGTCGTGACCGCTCCCCCCTCGCCCGTCGTGATCTGCTTGTTCGGATAGAACGCCCAGGTGGCGGGGTGGCCGTGCGAGCCGACCGGGAGGCCCTTGTAGACCGCGCCGAGCGCCTCGCAGGCGTCCTCCACCAGGTAGAGGCCGTGGCGGTCGCAGATCGCGCGAAGCTCGTCGAGCTCGCAGGGGTAGCCGAAGATGTCGACGGCGACGATCGCCTTGGTGCGCGGCGTGATCGCCGCCTCGACCGCGGCCGGATCGAGGTTCAGCGTGTCGGCGTCGACGTCGGCGAACACGGGTGTCGCACCCGCATAGATCGCGCAGTTCGCCGACGCGACGAAGGAGTAGGGCGACGTGATCACCTCGTCGCCGGGACCGACGCCGGCGAGCGCCATGCAGAGGTGAAGCCCCGCCGTTCCCGACGAGACCGCCGCGCAGTAGGGGGCTCCGACGGCGTCCGCGAGGAGGCTCTCGAATCGCGGCCCGGTGGGCCCGAGCGAGAGGTGGCCCGAGCGGAGCACCTCCAGGACGAGCTCCTCGTCGCGCTCGTCGATCCAGGGAGCGGAGAGGTTTATGCGACGAGCAGCGACGCTCACGCGCGCGTCATGCTCGGCACGAGCTCGCGCCACTGAGACCAGCGGTCGCTCTGGCCGCGAACGGTGTCGAGGTACGCCTTCTGAAGCTCCTTCGCTATCGGCCCGACCCCGATCTGCTGGTCGTCGACCGAGGCCACGGGCGTTACCTCGGCGGCTGTACCGCACATGAACACCTCGTCGGCGAGGTAGAGGTCGGTGCGAATGAGGTTCTTCTCGACCACCTCGTACCCGAGGTCGGCGGCGATCTGCATCACCGAGTCGCGCGTGATCCCGTGCAGGATCCCCGTGGAGAGATCGGGGGTGTAGATCTTCCCGCGCGACACGGCGAAGATCGTCTCCCCGGGACCGTCGGCGATGTTGCCGTCCGGCGTCAACAGGATCGCTTCGTCGTAGCCTGCACGCTGCACCTCGCTCACGGCAAGCATCGAGTTCAGGTACACGCCCGTCGCCTTCGAGGCGTGCGGGACGACGTTCGCCGGGATCCGCTGCCAGGTCGAGATCTTCGTCCGGATTCCGTTCGCGAGCGCCTCCTCGCCGAGGTAGGTGCCCCACGGCCACGACATGATCACGGTCTCGACCGGGTTGCCCTGAGCCGAGACGCCGAGCTGGCCGAAGCCGTAGAACGCGATCGGGCGGATGTAGCACTCCGCAAGGCCGTTTGCGCCGAGCAGGTCGTTCGTCGCGCTCCGCAGTTCGTCGACCGAGAAGGGGATCTCCATGCCGATCAGCCGCGCGGAGTCGTGCAGCCGCTGCATGTGATCCGTGAGGCGGAACACAGCGGGGCCTTTCGGCGTGTCGTAGCAGCGCACTCCCTCGAAGACACCGGTTCCGTAGTGGAGCCCATGGGCTCCCACGTGGATGCGCGCGTCGTCCCAGTCGACGAGGTCGCCGTTCATCCAGATCTTCTCGGTGGCTTGCATGGAGGTCTCCTTTGGCTCTTTCAATTCACTCTAGCGAGGGCCTAGGAGATCCGCCGCTTGCGCCCCGCTGAGGCGCTGGAGCTCACCCGGAGCGAGCCCCGCCATGTGCGCCGGAGTGCCCGCGCCGATCCAGACCCGGTCGTGCTGCAGGAGCGTCCGCTCGATGAACACCTCCTCGACTGCCGCGAGCGGGAACGGAGCGACCCCGCCGGGCTCGAACCCGGTCGCCTCGACCACCTCAGCGGCTCGCGCCACGCGCACCTCCCCCGCTCCGGCCGCCGCGGCGACCCGCTCCTCGTCGGCGCGCCGGTCGCCGGGCACCATCGCGAGGACGTACGCACCGTCGCAGACGAAGACGAGCGACTTGACGATCTGGTCGAGGCGGCAGCCGACGGCCTTCGCTGCGGCCTCCGCGGTGGGCGTCCCCTCGGGGAACTCCTGCACTGTTGCCTCGACGGCACCGGCGCGGAGCTCGCGGGCAACGCGCTCGACCGGCTCAGGCCACAATGCGCTGCTCGTATGCCTCGAACGCGCGACCGACGGCGACGCCGCGCTCGATGTCGGCTCCGAGCTCGGTGAGCGCCAGCTCGACCGCCGCGAGAGCGGCAACGATGTCGAACACGTCGAACCAGCCGATGTGCCCGATCCGGAAGACGCTCGGCTTGAGCGCCCCCTGGCCCGGAGCAAGCGTGACGCCATGCTTCTCGCGCAGGTGGCGGAGGAGCACCGGCGACTCGATCCCCTCCGGCGTCCTCGCCGCGGTGACCACGGCCGAGGAGTCGTCGTCGGGCGAGAACAGCTCGAGCCCCATTGCCTTGAGGCCGGCGCGGGTCGCGCGGCCGAGCCGGACGTGGCGCTCGAACGCGGACTCGAGCCCGGCGTCGAGGATCATCCCCAGCGCGACGTCGAGACCTTTGATCAAGGACACGGCCGGTGTGAACGCCGAGTCGAACGCCTCCTGCGCCTTGCGGGTCGCCCGCCAGTCGAAATAGAAGGTCCGTGAGGCCGGGAGTGCATCCCAGAGGTGATCGGCCACGGAGGTCATCGCGAGGCCCGGCGGGCACATCAGTGCCTTCTGGGAGCCCGAGACGGCGACGTCGATCCCCCAGGCGTCGGTGTCGAGCGGCACCGCACCGAGCGAGGAGACCGCGTCCACGACGAGACGCGCGTCGCCGACGGCCGCCTTGATCGCCTGGACGTCGGCGATCACGCCGGTCGAGGTCTCGGACTGCGTGCAGAAGACGGTCTCCACGCCGCTCGCCGCGACGGCTCCGCCGATCTCGATGGGGTCCGGCACCTCGCCCCACTCGTAGTCGATCCGCTGGACATCGAGGCCGTAGTGGACGCAGATCTTCGCCCAGCGCTCCCCGAACGCGCCGGCGACGACGACGGCGACCCGCTCACCGGGACGCACGAGGTTCGCCACCGCTGAGTCCATCGCGCCCGACCCGGACGCGGCGAAGAGCAGCACCTGGCCGCGGGTGCGATACACGTCCTGGAGCCGCGCCAGAGTCCGCTCGTACACCTCACGGAAGTCGAGCCCGCGGTGGTGCACCATCGGCTCGGCCGTGGCGGCGAGCACTTCGGGGGGCACCGGGGTCGGGCCGGGCGTGAACAGGTAGCGCTTCTGCATCTAGCCCTCAGGCTACCCGGCGAGCTTCTGGCGGACGCGCTCGCTCACGACGCGCGGGTCGGCCTTCCCGCCGGTCGCCCTCATCACCTGGCCGACGAAGAAGCCGAGCAGGCCCTCCTTGCCGCCGCGGTACTGCTCCGCCTCGCCCGGGTTCGCGGCGATCACCTCGTCGATGACCGGATCGAGCTCCCGGACGTCGCTCACCGCCTTCTGGGCGAGGTACGGCTCGGCGGAGAAACCCTCGTCGCCGGAGTGCGCCAGCGCCTCGTCGAACGCGGCCCGAGGGATCTCCGCCCGGGCTGAGACGAGCTTCGCGAGCTCGGCTGCGCTCACACGGTGCGGATCGAGGCCGGTCGCGACGAACGCATTCGCGAGCACGTTCGCGGTCTCCTTCGGGTCGGCCCCCGCCGCGACGACGTCCGCCCAGAGCCGGTCGAGCCCGCCCGTCACGAGAACGTCGGCGTCGTAGAACGAGAGCGTCTCGGCAATTCGCCTGATCCGGGTGCTCGGGAGCTCCCCGATCTGAGACCGCAGGCTCTCCACGAGCTCCGCAGGGGGATGGATCGGCACCAGGTCGGGCTCGGGGAAGTAGCGGTAGTCCTGTGCCTCCTCCTTGCTCCGGAGCGGCGGCGAGTCCTCGTTGCCCGGATCGAAGTGCAACGTCTCCTGTTCGACGGTACCCCCGGACTCGTAGATCTCGATCTGACGCGCGATCTCCTTCTCGATCCCCTTGGCGGCGAAGTTGAACGAGTTCATGTTCTTGAGCTCCGTGCGCGTGCGTAGCTCGTCCGAGCCGGCCGGGCGGACGGAGACGTTCACGTCGAAGCGCATAGAGCCCTTCTCGAGCTCGGCGTCGCTGAGCCCGAGCTCGACCACCGTCTGGCGGAGCAGCTGGAGAAACCTCTTCGCATCCTCTGCCGAGTGAAGATCAGGCTCGGTGACGATCTCGAGGAGGGGCGTCCCCCCTCGGTTGAAGTCGACCAGCGTTGCGGTGGCGCCGTGGATCCGGCCCGAGGCCGCAACGTGGACGTTCTTCGCCGCGTCCTCCTCGAGGTGCGCCCGGTGGATGCCGACGACGAGCTCGCCTTCGGGCGTCGGCACGGCGAGGCGCCCGCCCAGGCACAGCGGCTCGTCGTACTGGGAGATCTGGTACGCCTTCGGGTTGTCGGGATAGAAGTAGTTCTTGCGGTGAAAGACGGCCCGCGTCGCGATCTCGGACTCGAGCGCGAGGCCGAGCTTGATCGTCTCCTCGATCGCACGCTTGTTCGGGACGGGCAGCGCCCCCGGGAACGCGAGGCAGACCGGGCAGGTCTGCGTGTTCGGCGAGCCGCCGAAGCCGTTCTCGCACCGGCAGAACATCTTCGTCCGCGTCTTCAGCTGGACGTGCACCTCGAGCCCGATCACGGCCTCCCACGTCGCTGTCATTTCGCGGCTCCGTCGAGCCTACGCCGCAACCTCCCCGGAACCGGGTCGAAGCCGATCTGCGCCTCGAGGGCGGCGGCCACGCGGTACAGCGCGTTCTCCGAGAACTGAGGCCCGATCAGCTGAAGGCCCACGGGAAGCCCCTCCGAGAGCCCGCAGGGGATCGAGAGGCCGGGCAGCCCGGCCATGTTCGCCGGGATCGTCAGCAGGTCGGTGAGGTACATCGCAAGCGGGTCGGCGGCCTTCTCGCCGATCGGGAACGCCGTCGTAGGGCACGTCGGCGAGACGAGCACGTCGAAGCGCTCGAAGAGGGCGTCGTGCTCGCGCTTGATCACGGTCCGCACTCGCTGCGCCTTGCCGTAGTAGGCGTCGTAGTAGCCGGACGAGAGCGCGTAGGTGCCGAGCATGATCCGCCGCTTCGGCTCGTCGCCGAGGCCGTCGTGCCGCGTCCGCATGACCATCTCGTTGAAGTCGGCGCCGTCCGAGCGCAGCCCGTAGCGCACCCCGTCGTAGCGGGCGAGGTTCGACGACGCCTCGGCCGGAGCGATGAGGTAGTAGCAAGGCAGGCCGTACTCGACCGACAGAGGGAGCTCGCAGCTCTCCGCCTCGGCCCCGAGCGCCGTGGCATGCCGGATCGCGGCGTCGACGGCCGCCTTCACCCCCGGCTCGATCCCCTCGACCTCGTTCAGCTGCCGCGGCAGCCCGATCCGGACGCCCTTCAGGTCGCCCGCCTCGGGAAGGACTACCTCGGGGGTGTCGACCGTCGTCGAGTCGTTCCGGTCGCGGCCGCTGATGACCGAGTAGAGGAAGGCGTTGTCGCGGACGTTCCGCGTGACCGGGCCGACCTGGTCGAGGCTCGAGGCGAACGCGACGATCCCGTACCGCGAGACGGTGCCGTAGGTCGGCCGCAGCCCGACGTTCCCGCAGAACGCGGCGGGCAGCTTGACAGAGCCGCCGGTGTCGGAGCCGAGCGCCCACGGCGCGAGCCCCGCAGCGACGGCGGCCGCAGAGCCGCCGCCCGACCCGCCCGGGACACGCGACGTATCCCACGGGTTGCGCGTCGGCCCGTACGCCGAGTTCTCGGTGGACGAGCCCATCGCGAACTCGTCGGTGTTCGTCTTGCCGAGGACGGGGAAACCCGACGCCTTGCAGCGAGCGGCCACGGTCGAGTCGAATACCGGCACGTAGTTCTCGAGGATCCTCGAGCCGGCCGTCGTCCGGATCCCCCTGGTCGAGATCACGTCCTTGAGCGCGATCGGCACACCGTCGCCCTCGGGCTCGTCGACGAGCGTCAGGAACGCGTTCAGCTCGCCGTTCGACGCGTCGATCGCGGCGCGGTAGGCGTCCCAGAGCTCGCGCCCCGACACCTCGCCGGCGTCGAGCAGCTTCCAGGCCTCCTCGGCCGAGAGGCGCAGGGTGTCGATCGCAGCTGTCATGCCCGAGCCTCCGTCAAGCTACGGCTCACGCCGGCGGAGTACGGAAGTAGTCGTCGTCGCGATCGGGGGCGTTCGCGAACACGTCGTCGAGCGGCAGGCATGGCCTCGGCACGTCCTCGTCCCAGGCGTTCGAGACGTCGAGAGGGTGCGAGGTCGGGGGCACGTCGGAGAGGTCGAGCTCCGAGACCTTCGAGACCGCCTCGAGGATCGCCGAGAGCTGGCCGGCGAAACGCTCGACCTCCTCCTCGGTCAGCTCGAGCCGCGCGAGCCGCGCGACGTGGAGCACCTCTTCCCGTGTGATCGCCATCTATCGCCTCCTCCATGACGAAGGGCTCCTTTCGGAGCCCCTCGTAAGCTTGGGTTCCGAAAGAAGCTAGGCCGCCTGGACGTTCGCAGCCTGCAGGCCCTTGTCGCCCTGCACGACCTCGAACGACACGCGCTGACCCTCGGTCAGTGACTTGTAGCCATCCATCGTGATCGCGGAAAAGTGCACGAAGACGTCATCCCCGCCCTCACGCTCGATGAATCCATAGCCCTTCTCGTTCGAAAACCACTTGACGGTGCCCTCAGCCAACTGTGCGTACTCCTGTTTCGCTTTGCAGGATGGCCTCGCCAACCGACCCCTTCGCGTGACGAAGCACGAGAAAGATATCAACGTAAACGCCGCATGCAAACAGCGGAATTCGCCACAGCCGTGTTGAATAGGCCCGTGCCCTGGCCGAGGAAAAACGACCCGGCTTCGATTCGCTCCCGGCAACAGCTGCTCGGGGTGGACGGGCTCGTCACGTCGGTCGACCTCGAGCCCTTCGCGGGCGCCGTCGAGGCGCTCGTCGGGGTCGCAGTCATCCCGGTCTCCGCGTGCCCGATCACGATCGAGCTGGCCGACTACCACCTCGACGCCGGCGGAGCGCTTGTCGAGACCGGCCGGGCCGAGGAGGCCCTCCAGGTGCCTCTCGCTCACACCGAGGGCAGCATGACGCTCTCGATGACACGCGGATCGACCGCCGCCGGGACGCTGCGAACGCACGTGCTCGCCGACCGGATCACGCGCGCCTCCTGCTTCGTCTGCGACGACGCCGCGAGCGCGATTGCGCTCGGGCGCTGGATCGAGGCGGAGCTGCCCGCGATGCGCCTGTGGCTCGAGAGCTCCGACGATCCGACGCTCTCCCGTTACGCGCGCCTGCGCGAGGTGAAGACCCACGTCGTCGGCCCGATGTGCCACGTCCTCTGGGCCTGGACGACCGGCGACGCGGTCGGCCCGAACATGATGACCCGAAATTCCTATGCCCTGAACATGGGCTACGTGATGCAGCTCGCCCCCGTAAGGGCCGAGCGCGCCTACCTCGAGGCGAACATGGGCGGCGACAAGAAGCCGTCCCACCAGTACTTCGCCTCCGGGCACGGGAAGACCGTGATCGCCGAGGCCTTCATCCCCGACGACCGCATCGAGCGGGTGCTGCACACGACCGCCGCCGACCTCGAAGCCCTGTCCTGGGCCGGCACGCACGGCGCGGTCGCCTCGGGGATGCAGTCGGTCGCGTTCACGCCCGCGACGGCGATCGCCGCGGTGTTTGCGGCCACCGGCCAGGACCTCGGCATGGTCGGCACCTCCTCGATGGCGCAGGGCACCGCGCGTCGGGTCGAGGGTGGGCTGCACGCGTCGATCCGGTTCCCCGGGCTCGAGGTCGGCACGGTCGGCGGCGGCACGACGCTCCCCTCGGCGCGCGACTGGCTCGCGGCCATCGGTTGCGCAGGCCCGGGGAAGGTGTACCGCTTCGCCCAGATCGTGGCGGCAGCAGCGCTCTGCCTGGAGATCAGCGCGTCCGCCTCCATGGCGACCGCGGGCAGCGCGAACTTCTTCCAGGCCCACCACGAGCGTGGCGGGCTGCGTTGATTGCGCTCGTCTTCAGCTACGACGTCGAGGACCCGACTGCGTTCGAGGACGTCTACGGGCCGGAGGGCAAGTGGGCGCGATTCTTCCGCGCCGGCCGCGGCTACATCGGGAGCGAGCTTCTCCGCGACGTCGAGATCCCGGGTCGCTACCTCGTCGTCGATCGCTGGGAATCGACCGAGGCCTACAACGAGTTCGTCGCCGCGAACCGCGAGGAGTACATGCGGCGCGTCGACGACACGGCGTTCCACCACTCGAGCGAGCTCCGACTCGGGACGTTCGAGAGCGCCTGGTAGCTCACCGGTAGAAATAGGGATCGAGCACGCTCACCTGCGTGATGCGATCGACCGGCAGGTCGTTACGCAGAGCCGTCTTGCGGATCGCCTCCGGGCTCGGCCCGTCGTAGACGCAGAACGTCTTGCGCCGGTCGTCGCTCACGTACGAGTGCACCCACGTGACACCCTCGTCGGAGTTGCGATCGACGACGGCAAGGCAGATGCGGGAGCCTCCCGCGTCCGCGGGGATGCTCAATCCGTCCGGAAACGTCCGCTCGACCACATACCGCGGCATGTTGTCCTCCTCTAGACCCTGGGGATGGCCGGAGCGTAGGACGAGCCGTCGCCAGGCTGCCATCGGCCGAACCCCCTACCTTTGACCGCGCGAGCTACCCATCTTGGTCGGATGGCGCAGTCCGAGGTTGCGACGACGCGCCGCCGTCCGCATCATTGTTCTCATGGAGCGACCACCGCACAGGGCGGCGAGCTGTTGGAGCGCTCCGCGGAGCTCGAAGCTCTCGACGACCTTCTCAGGTCGGTCGCCGCGACCCGTCGCGGCCGGCTCGCGCTTCGTCCGCGGGGAGGCCGGAGTGGGCAAGACCGCGCTCGTTCGCAGATTCTGCGGCGACGCAAGACCAGGGGCGTCTCCTCTGGGGCGCCTGCGACCCGCTGTTCACGCCGCGTCCGCTGGGCCCCTTCCTCGACGTCGCCCGCATGACCGGCGGCGAGCTCGAGCGAATCGCAGCCGCTTCGCCGCGGTCTTACGAGCTGGCGGCGACGCTGATGCAGGAGCTCGAGAGCGATGTCTCCGTCGTCGTCCTCGAGGATGTTCACTGGGCCGACGAGGCGACGCTCGACGTCCTCCGGATCGTCGCCCGCCGGATCGACGTCGCTCCCCGCTCTCCTGATCGCCACCTATCGCGCGATGAGGTCGACCGCCACCATCCTCTCCGCGTCCTCCTCGGCGAGGTCGGTCGCCAGCGACCGGATCGCGCGGGTCGCTGTCGACCCGCTCTCCCCCGAGGCTGTCCGTGTACTGGCGGCCGATCACGGCGTCGATCCGGACGACCTCTACCGCAAGACCGCGAGGGAACGCGTTCTTCGTGACGGAGGCGCTCGCGCTCGGGCGACGCCGAGCTTCCGGAGACGGTTCGCGATGCCGTGCTCGCGCGCGCCGCCCGTCTGAGCAACCCGGCGAGGAGCCTCCTCGAGACGATCGCGGTCGCCCCGACCGACATGGAGCTCTGGCTGCTCGAGGAGCTCGCACCGGGGTCGGCAGACCGGCTCGAGCAGTGTCTCGCCTCGGGAATGCTCCGGGTCGACGCCGAGCGAGCCGCCTTCAGGCACGAGCTCGCCCGGCTCGCCGTCGAGGCGTCGCTTCCGCCGAACGAGTCGCGGGCGCTGCACGTCGCGGTTCTGGCGGCACTCGTCGACCCTCCGGAGGGGGAACCCGATCTGGCCAGGCTGGCACACCATGCCGAGGCGGCCGGTGACGCGGAGGCCGTTCTCCGCTTCGCTCCCGCTGCGGCGGCGCGGGCCGCTTCGGTCGGTGCGCATCGCGAGGCGGCGAGTCAGTACGCGCGGGCACTTCGGTTCGGCGACCAGCTGCTCCCGGCGGACCAGCGGCGCTGCTCGGAGCGCGGGCCTTCGAGTGCCACATCACGGACGAGAATTCCCAGGCGGTCGCGGCAGCCCAGGAAACCGTCTCTCTCTATCGCGACACCGGAGACGTCCGCGCCGAGGGCACTGCCCTGCTCCGGCTGTCGGAGTACCTCTGGTGCCCCGGCCGGACAACGGAGTCCTGGGAGGCCGCGCGCGAGTCGGTGGCCCTGCTCGAGCGCTCGAGCCGTGCCTCGAGCTCGGCCGCGCCTACGGCCAGCTCGCGTTTCTCGCCCGAAGGTCCGCGACGGCGAGGCCGCCGTCCGTCTGGGCCGAGCAGCGCTCTCGAGTGGGCGCGAGCGCCCGGTGACCTGCCGATGCTCGTCGGCGTGCTGGCCGCGCTCGGCGAGGCGGAGACCTGCAGGGGGCGGAGTGGTCGCAGAACCTCGACCGGGCGGCTGAGCTCGCCGAGGAGCACGGGCTCGTCGAGGCGCTCGGCTGGCTGCCGCACCTCGTCGCCCGGGATCCTGATCTCGAGCCGCGCGTACCCGGAGGCGAGCCGCGTGCTGACTCGAGCCGTCGAGTTCGCCGGCGAGCACGGCCTCGAGCTGTACCGCACTACGACCTCGCGTACCTGGCACGGGCCGAGCTCGACCAGGGCCACTGGGCGGCCGCCGCGGATCTGGCCGAGCAGGTGCTTCGGTCGCGACGCGCCTCGACGACGCCGTCGATCCTTGCCCTCACTGTCGTCGGTCAACTCAGGGCACGACGTGGCGATCCCGACCCGAGCTCGCCGCTCGACGAGGCGCAGGAGCTCGCCGCGATGAGCGGAGAGCTTCCGCGGCTTGCGCCCGTCGCCGTCGCGAGAGCCGAGGCCGCGTGGCTCCAGGGGCGGCGCGACGCCGTCGCCGCCGTGACCGAGGAGGCGTATGTGCTGGCGCTCGAGCCGGCTCCGCGTCCTCCGTGGGTCCTCGGCGAGCTGGCCGTCTGGCGGCGGCGGGCCGGCCTGCGCGACGAAGCGCCGTCGGAATCCCGGAGCCGTATGCGCTGAGCCTGCGCGGCGACCACGAACGCGCCGCTTCGTGGTGGGCGGCGCACAGGTGCCCATTCGAATCCGCGCTGGCGCTCGCAGATTCGGAGTCGGATGATGCACTCCACCGGTCGCCTGTCCGGGTTCCACGAGCTCGACAGCCGGGTCGCGGCCGCCATCGTCGCGCGAGCGGCTACGCGATCGCGGCGCCCGCGGGCTCCCGCGCGGGCCACGTGCTGCCACGAGGCGAAACCCGGCCGGGTTGACGCCCCGCGAGTCCGAGGTCCTCACGCTGCTCGAGCAGGGCCTCACGAACGCCGAGATCGCCGAACGGCTCTTCCTCTCCGTGAAGACGATCGACCACCACGTGGCCGCGATCCTTCGCAAGCTCGACGTCCGGAGCCGCGGCGAGGCGGCGGCGGTCTCGGTGCGTCGTGGACTCGCCGCTCCCAACGATGGGTAAGCACCCGGGTTCGATGTCACCAACCCGTCGATCCTGGTATACGAGCAGGCGCCCGGCGACTACCAGCCGCGCGTCTCGAGCAGCTCGCCGGGCTCCAGCGTCGCCGTCGAGATGCCGACCATCGCCTCGCCGAGCCCTTCGGACACCCGGGCGAGTACGTCGGCGTCCATGTAGTGCGTCGTCGCCTCGACGATCGCGCGGGCGCGCTTGGCCGGGTCTCCGGACTTGAAGATGCCGGAGCCGACGAAGACGCCGTCGGCGCCGAGCTGCATGCAGAGCGCTGCGTCGGCCGGGGTAGCGATTCCGCCGGCGGTGAACGTGACGACCGGCAGGCGCCCGTGCTTGGCGACCCACTGGACAAGCTCGAGGGGCGAGCCGAGGTTCTTCGCTTCGGCGTAGAGCTCCTCGGGCCGCAGCGAGCCGAGCCGGCGGATGCCGCCGAACACCGAGCGCATGTGCGTGACCGCGTTGACGATGTCTCCGGTGCCGGCTTCGCCCTTCGTGCGGATCATCGCGGCGCCCTCGGCGATGCGCCGCAGCGCCTCGCCGAGGTTCGTCGCGCCGCACACGAATGGCACGGTGAACCCCCACTTGTCCACGTGGTGCTCGAGGTCGGCGGGGGTCAGCACCTCCGACTCGTCGATGTAGTCGATCTCGAGGGACTGCAGGATCTGCGCCTCGGCGAAGTGGCCGATCCGGCACTTCGCCATCACGGGGATCGATACCGCCTCCTGGATCTCGCGGATCATCCCGGGATCGGACATGCGAGCGACGCCGCCCTGTGCCCGGATGTCGGCAGGAACGCGCTCGAGCGCCATCACCGAGACGGCGCCCGCCTCCTCGGCGATCCGCGCCTGCTCGGCGTCGACGACGTCCATGATGACCCCGCCCTTGAGCATCTCGGCGAGGCCGCTCTTGATGCGCATCGTCCCGGTTTCCTGCTCCATGGACATGAATGCTACTCGTCGTCTTCTTCGTCTTCGTCCGGGTCCCCCCGGAAGGCGTCGTCGGCGTCGAGCTCCGGGACCTCCTCGTCGTCCTCGTCACCGTCGAAGTCGTCGGCGTCCTCTTCGTCCTCGTCGGCGTCCTCGTCCTCGTCGGCATCCGAGTCGTCGAGCTCGATCGGCATGACGCCAGGCTCGCGGGCGGTCAGGTAGAGGCGCTCGCCGTCGTCGAAGTCGACGACCACGGAGGGAATCTTGTCCCCTTCGATCAGGAGCTCGTAGAAGTCGACCACGGTTGCCTCCTCGTGATTTTCCCCGTCCTGGGCGCGCGAGACGAGCACACGCTCGCCCACGAAGTAGCGGCGATCGTCGGCCATGAGCGCGATCCTAGCGAGCAACGCCGTCCAAGACGCCGTTACCCTGTACTCGTTGGCCGACAAGGAGCATCCAGCCTCGAAGGCCGGGCGTTACGTCCGTGCCGCCGGCATCGTGATCGGCAAGGAGATCGACCGCCGTGGTGCGGCCGCGGACGCCAAGGCGGCCGCGCCTCCGCCTCCGCCTCCGCCACCACCGCCCCCGCCGGTCGAGACGCACACGTTCGTCGGAAGGTGGGTGTTCCGGTTCTTCGTCGCGTCCCTGGTCATTCTCGGGCTCTCGTTGCTGCACTTCGACCAGCTCCTGCCGGGAGCGGGCCAGAAGATCGTCCGGCTCTCGCTCGCCGCCGTCCTCGCGTTCAGCGCCCTGATCCTGCTGACGAACTGGCACCAGGGCAACGAGCGGATCGGCCAGAGGCTTCTGACCCGGATGTGGGGGCCGCGCGTCGCGGTCACGAAGCGGGAGCGCTTCGTCGCCCGTCTGGTGCGCGACGTGCTCACGCTGGTCGGGATCGGATTCCTCGCGGCGGCGGTCTACCAGCTGCTGGTCGCCACCATCGGCATGTAGTTCGCGGTTTGCCGTAACCTGGCGGGCCCTAACCGTCTCTTCCCCGCGCCCATACGAGCTATTTACGTGTGAGCGCAACCATGGTGTCTAACTCGACTCTGGAGGTTCCATGCAGCTTCGCCATAGCCGGCTTCTCGCCGTCACCGCCGTCGCCGGTCTGATCGCCCTCGTGGCGGCAATCCCCGCGCTTGCCGGTTCGAGCTCCCACAAGGCCGCCTCGATCAAGGTGACGGTCAACAAGACCAAGGAGTTCGCCTTCACGCTCTCGCCGAAGACCGCCGTGCACGGCGCGATCACGTTCACGGTCACCAACAACGGCAACCTGCCGCACGACTTCGAGCTCTGCTCGAAGCCGTCATCCAGCGCCTCGGCCACGACCTGCACCGGCAAGAAGACGGCGCTGATCTCTCCCGGCGCCTCCGCCAAGCTGACGGTCGCCGTCGCCAAGGCAGGCACGTACCAGTACCTCTGCACCGTCCCCGGCCATGCGGCTGCGGGGATGAAGGGCCTTCTCAAGGTCACGTAACCCGCTTGGTTTTCGGCGGGACGGCAGGGCGACTCGCGCGCCGGCCGTCCCGCCACCAGGCTCTACAGTGACGGCATGCGCACAGTCGTGTTCCTGCCTGCCTGGAACGAAGAGGGGAACCTGCCGGCGGTTCTCGACGAGATCCACACCGACCTTCCCGACGTCGACGTCCTCGTCGTCGACGACGGCTCCACCGACCGAACCGCCGATGTGGCCCACGAGCACGGCGCCGAGGTGCTCTCGTTCGGCGAGAACCGTGGGCTCCAGGTGGGGATCGCAGCCGGCTACGGGTACGCCCTCGCCCACGAGTACGAGCTGTGCGGCCGCGTCGACGCCGACGGCCAGCATCCCGTCTCCGAGCTGAAGCTGCTGCTCGACCGGGTGAGCTCCGGGGTCTGCGACGTCGCGGTCGGCTCCCGGTTCGCGAGCGACGAACGGCTGCCTCCGTACCGCTACACGTCCTCTGGCCCGCGCCGATTCGGCACCGCGGTGCTGCGTCGCTCCGTGGGCGTCGCGCTGAGGCGCCCGTTCCTCGATGCGACGAGCGGGATGTACGCCGCGAACGCGAAGGCGCTGCCGATCCTCGCGGAGCCGTACACGAGCGGCGCACCCGAGGTTCAGGCGCTGCTGCGGCTTCACAACGCGGGGCTCCGAGTCGACGAGGTGCCGGTGCACATGCGGGAGCGCGCAGGAGGCGAGTCGAAGCTGCGGGGTAAGAAGGCCCTGATGCTGATCCTCACAGTCGCAGCGACGCTCATCGCGTTCCTCTACCGGCGGCACGAGCACTGACGCGCGTCGTCGCAGTCCTCGGCTACTCCCGCAGCGGCGACCGCTCGCTGCACCCGATCTGCGCGCGGCGACTCGCGCACGCGGAGCAGATAGCGGCCGGAGCCCGAGCGGTCGTCCTCTCCGGGTGGGCCAGGCGTCACGCACCGGCCGGCGAGGCGGAGCTGATGCACCAAGCGTGGAGGCGCGACGACGTGCCTGTCCTGCTCGACCGCTCCTCCCAGACCACCGCGGGAAACGCCGCCGCGGTGGCGCGCCTGGCCCGCAGCCTCGGGGCCGGCGAGCTCGTGGTCGTCACCTCGCGCTGGCACGCCCGACGCACCCGGGCGCTCGTCCGGGCGGCGCTGCGCGGCTCGGGCATCCGCGTCTCGGTCTCCAGCCCTGGCGGGCGTCCCGCACCGCTCCTCGCGGTCCGCGAGCTCGCCTGCACGGCGGCGGTGCCTCTCCAGGTGCGCCGTCTCCGCCGCATCGCCGGCTGACGAGTGCCCGGCGGCCGGGGAGCCGCGTGGCTCCCCAGGCCCTTCAACGAGATCTACGTAGCCTTCGTCGCCCGTGCACGCGCCCACATAGAGGAGATAGGCACTTCCCCTCACGTCTTTAGGAAACGGCGCGCGCCTCGCTGGTCAGCACGCGCTCTTGAAGTGAGTTACCTTCAGGTTCGTGTGGTTCCCGCTCCTGCTCAAGGCTGCGCTCTGGGTCTCGGCGAGCAAGCGCGGCCGCAGGCTGGCGAGGCGGGGGGCGCTTGGCTTCTGGAGGGCTGCCCAGAGCCGCCGTGCCCGAGCCGTGTACGCACGCGGCTGGAGGATCGCGTCGGATCCGCGCCCACGGCGGACCGCCGGCCGTGCGATGAAGTCGACCGTGGGCCGCGTGAGGCGATGACGGTCGGGGCGTACGTCCCTCGATCATGCGATGCGGTTGTCTCGGCAGGCCGATACGTTGGTGAACGGTCGCCCCGCCGGCGCGCGTTGGCCCAGGCGGTCATCGTCGGGTCCGTGTTCCTGCTTCTTGCCTCTGCCGAGGTCGGCACCGCCGCAAACCCGTCACAATGGGTCTGGCCGAAGTCGTGGGCGGAGACTCAAGTGCGGAAGCATTTTCCCGGGACGGCGGCGGTCTGCGATCCGGTCGGGCCGCGGACAGTCGAAGCCGGGTACAACGCCTACGCCGAATTCGTGTGCGCCGTCCCGCTCTCGAGCGGAGCTGACTATGTGCTCGTGATCAAGCCTCGGAGCAGAGCCGCCTGGACCACGTTGAGCATCAAGAAGGTCTCGTCGCTTCCGTCCACCCGAGGTGCCATGGCTCCCGCAGCCGGCGGCGCGAGCGGAGCCGCGTACGTCCGTACGGGCTCGACCCAACGGATCGTCGACAAGTCTCTCGACGGATCACTTCTCACCCTCCAGGACGGCTCGAGGTGGCTCATCAGTCCGATCGGTCAGTACGAAAGCGTGCTCTGGCTCGTCACCGACGACGTGGCGATCCTCAAGGGCACCGACCCGACGTATCCCTACCAACTCCTCGACGCGCGGGTCGGCAGAGCGGCTTCGGCACGCTATCTCGGTCGCTAGGTCCAGGCGCCGCAGCACGTGCCTTGTTTGCCAGCGGCCCGGCTGGATTCAGCACCCCGCTCCGCCCAACGGATCGCGGCGGTACGCGATGGGTACTTACAGGCTGAAGGGAGGGGCCTCCGGCGCCACACCGGGCGGGCCACTCCCTTCAGCAACGCCTCGACCGAAGATTTCTGTCGATCCCAGCGCCGCGGTCGTGTCGGAGACGCCCGCCCGGCTACATCTCGGTTGCGAGTCGTTCTAGGGTCAGCCCGCTCGCCGGACTTCGGCTCTCGTCACCGCCGCTGACAGGGCATCGCGAAGCTCGCGGCCCTGCTCCACCGTGAGCGTGCGGGCAACGTGGACACCTTTCCCGAGGTACGACTTCGCCTCGAAGCGAATGTTGTTGCCGTGGTCGACCTCCGCGCTCGCCTCGAATAGCAACGCGCCGTCTTTGCTTTTCACATACACAGCCATACGCCCACCCTACGCCTTCCGGACGCCGATTCCTAGACGTATCAGCGACCCGGGATCGTGCTCCTAGTCTCATAGCGCGACCCGGGGTCAGGTGGGGAACCGGCGGGGGACGCGCCAAGGGCCGGTGGCGGGGCGGGACCGCTGCCGGCCCTACTGAGCTCGGCCAAGCCGTCACGCGGCCTTGCCATCCGGCCATACGCCACTCCTGGACCTCCCGCGGTACCTGGCCGCTGTCGTTAACGGGCCTCTCATCGACCCCGGCGTAGGCTGGGGTCGTGGCGCGTTCTTGGCTGCCTGTTTCGGTCGGCTCGCTCGCGCTCGAGCCGGTGTACCGCCTGTACACGCGGCGGCTTCGCGCGGTGGTACGTGCCCACCCGATGCCGCATCACGTGGCCGTGATCCTGGACGGGAACCGCCGCTGGGCCAGCCTCGCCGGTCTGCGCGAGCCGGCGGCCGGGCATCGACGCGGGGCCGACAAGCTGGCCGAGCTGATCGGCTGGTGCGGCGGGCTCGGTATCGCGGAGCTGACCGTGTGGGCACTCTCGATGGAGAACCTGTCACGGCCACGCGAGGAGGTGGTCGCGTTGACCCAGGTGCTGTCGGAGGAGCTTGAACGCCTCGCGGAGCGGGCCGCATCGAGCAGCGACCCTGTGCGGATTCGCGTCTTTGGACGACTCGACGCCCTCCCGGCTCTGCTCGCCGACACAGCACGTCACGTCCTGGTGGAAACGGGGAACAATCCTGGCATGTCCCTGAACGTCGCCCTCGGGTACAGCGGCCGGGACGAGCTCGTCGCGGCGATGCAGGGCCTGGTGCGGTCGCTCGCCGACGCAGGGGTACCGCCAGGGGAGATGCCGGATCGCGTCGACGCAGAGGCGATCAGGCGCCACCTCTATACCGCCGATCACTCGGATCCCGACCTGATCATCCGCACAAGCGGCGAGATGCGGCTCAGCGGGTTCCTGCCGTGGCAGAGCAGTCATAGCGAGTTCTACTTCACCGACGTCTACTGGCCGGCGTTCCGCGAGCTCGACTTCCTGCGGGCGGTGCGGACCTATCAGCAGCGCAAGCGCCGCTTCGGACGATGAAGCCGATGTCGCGACGCCGTCCCCGGCAAGTCGAAGGGCGAAGCCACGCCGAGCGCCTGGCGAGCGCGGACGGCTACTTCGCCCCCGGCAGCGTCATCCGGCCTCGCCACGATCCGCGCCCTGTACATGGTCACGTTCGGGAGCAGGGCGGAGGCCGACCGGGCCGGCGCGGTCGTGCAAGCGGTCCACGCTCGCGTGAACGGCGTCATCCGCACCGATCTGGGCGCGTTTCCGGCGGGGACCTCGTACTCGGCCGAGGACCCCGAGCTGATGCTCTGGGTCCACGCGACGCTCGTCCACGCGTCGCTCTCGGCCTACCAGCGGTTCGAGTGCCGTCTGTCGGCGGCGGAGCAGGAGAGCTACTACGGCGACATGGCGACGGTCGCGCGCCTCTTCGGCATGCCCGCTCACGTGATTCCGCCGACGCTGGGCGAGTTCCGCGAGTATTTCGACGCGCAACTCGCCGGAGACGAGATCAGCGTCACCGCGCCGGCACGCGAGATCGCGCGGATAATCCTTCAGGCCCCGCTTCCGTCACCGATGCGACTGCTCGCTCCGGCCCACCGGCTGGCGACCGCGGCCCAGCTTCCCCCTCGAATCAGGCGCGAATACGATCTGCACTGGACACCGTTCCACGCACCGCTGCTCGCCGCCGCCGGCCACACGGTCCGCGTCGCTAGCTGGCCCATCCTGCGGGTCGCGGGCCGCCTCCGCCCGCCGATTCCCGCCGCCTCCAGTTCGGTGGTTGTCAACACTCGGGGGTAGGAGGTCGCAGACAGCAGCGCCTCCGCCTGCCCCGGCCCGTCAAGAGCCGCGAGCACCGCAGGCCGTTCGAAGTCGAGTCACCTATTTTGTCGGCGCGTAGGCCTGCTCGGCCTCGGGCAGCCAGCCCTCTATCCGCTGGACGCGGTGCGCGTCGCTCGGGTGATCGCTAAGGAACTCCGGTGGCTGCTGGCCCCTCGACGCGCGGAGCATGCGCCTCCAGAACGACACGGCTTGATGCGGATCGTAACCGGCCCTCGCCATGTAGATCAGTCCGATGTGATCCGCCTCGGACTCCTGAGAGCGGCTGAAGCGCAGGCTCGAGTCGATTCCCAGAAGCGCCGTGAGGCGGACGAATTGCCCGGGCGTGAACGCGACGCCGCCCGCGATGATCGCGGCGGCGACCTCGGTGAGGTGCTGCTCCTCGATCCGCTCCGCCACGTGCTCGGCCGTCGCGTGCGCGACCTCGTGTCCGAGCACCGTCGCGAGGCCTGCGTCGTTCTTCGTGATCGGCAGGATGCCCGTGTAGACGACGATCTTTCCCCCGGGGAGGCAGTATGCGTTCGCCTCGTTCTTTCGGAGCAGCGTCACCTTCCAAACGAAGTTCGGCTTGTCCTCGGCCGCGACGGTCTCGATCCGACTCGCGACGCGCTGCACCTCCGCGTATTTCGGGCCGGACGAGATGATGCGCGCCCTGTTCTGGCGAAGGGTCTTTGCGTACTCCTCGTCACCGAGCTGGATCTGCTGCTGGTCCGTGAGCGTCACGTGCTCGACACGATTCGTCACGGGCGTCCGCTGACGGTGCGTCCCGATCAGCAGGGCGCCGACGACGAGGAGCGCGAGCGCGATCGCTACGAGGGGGCGACCCACCAGGAACCCTATGACTGCCTTGCCGGGCCCGCTCATCCTCGGCAATCTCCGTTCTCAGGTCGGATCAGGATCGTGGCCGCTCTTCGAGCGTCGGCCATGTGATCAGTCGAGGCGGGCGCCAACCTCGAAGCCGAGGAGGCCGTCGGGGTTGCGCGAGCTGCATCGGCCTCGTGAACGCGAGCGTTCGTATCAGCCATACCTCGATCCTGCCCTCACCTGGCGCCGCGAGCATCCGTGACGTCCGCGACTCGTTGCGCGGAAATGCTACCGGCGTTCCAGGCGGCCTGAACCACGAAACCGGGAGGGCCGGAAGTGGTCTCTCCCGAGCTACCGGCCCTCCGTCACGTGCCCCCGCCGGTTCCCCGCCTGTGACCCCGGGGCGCGCTGGATCTTGCAGGTGGGCCCGGGTGGATTCGAACCACCGACCAAGGGATTATGAGTCCCCTGCTCTGACCAGCTGAGCTACGGGCCCGAGGGCCGGACCGTAGCGCACGAGATCGACGGGAAACGAGCACGGCGACTCCGGGCCGCTCGGAGCAGGCGAACGTCAGCCAGAGTCAAGACCGGTCAGGCTGTACATCAGCCCCTTGCCGGCCTGACGTGATTCGCGGAGCTGCCGGGGGCGGCGTCGATCCGCCACCCCCGCAGTAGCATGGCCGGGCGCATGGAGCGGGTCGACAAGGACGAGAACAGGGCCTTCTACGACACGCAGCGGGAGGACGACCGCCGACGGTTCGAGGAGCACCCGTCGAAGGCGTTCCTGACCGAGGCGCTCGTCCCGTGGGTCGTCGGCGGGGTGTCCGCCGGCGCCCGGATCGTGGACATCGGGGGCGGCAGCGGCTGGTACGCCTCGAAGATCGTCAGGGCCGCGCCGGTGACGATCGTCGGGCTCGACATCAGCCGCTCGATGGTGGAGCAGCGAGCCGAGGATCCGTTGCTCGTCGAGAACGTGGTCGGCGACATGGAGGCCCTCCCGTTCGGCGACGGCTCCTTCGACGCGGCGCTCTTCGTCGGGGCGCTCCACCACGTGCCGGATCCGCACGCCGCGCTGCGAGAGGCCTTTCGAGTCGTGCGGCCCGGTGGGCGGCTCTTCGCCGCCGAGCCGTGCTCGCTGCGAGTCCGCAGGGCAGGCGTGGCGCCGGTGCCGGGCCACGACCACGAGTTCCGGTTCTCCCTCACGTTCCTGACCGGGTGCATGCGCGAGGTCGGCTTCGCCGTCGACGACATCGCGGGAAAGCGCACCGTGCTGCGGTTCGCCCGCCCCGTGCTGCGCCGGCCGTCCCTGGCTGCGTTTCGGCGGGCCGACCGGCTCGATCGCACGCTCGGCGCCGTCCCGGGGTACACGCGCCTCGCCGAGCTGGCGTTGATCCGTGCCACGCGTCGCCAGACTTGACGCTCTCGTCTAGACTCGCGCCGGTGAAGGTCTTCCAGAGCGAGCGTCGGTTCAGGACCCGAGGCGGCCTTCACGTCACCGACATCACCGACGAGGTCAAGGAGATCGTCGCCGAGTCGGGAGTCGCCGACGGGATCTGCGCCGTCTACTCGCCGCACACGACGTGCTGCATCCGGGTCAACGAGTTCGAGAGCGGCATGTTCGAGGACTTCGCGGAGCTGCTGCGCCGGTTGATCCCGCGGGACACGTACTACGCGCACGACGACTGGGACCGCCGCACCGAGAACATCTGCGAGGAGGACATGGAGGTCGGGAACGGCCACTCGCACTGCATGTCGATGATCCTCGGCTCCGCCAGCGAGTCAATCCCCGTCGCCGACGGGGAGCTCTGCCTGGGCCAGTGGCAGCGTGTGCTCTTCATCGAGCTCGACCGCGAGCGCGACCGGCGGTGGCTCGTGAAGGTCGTCGGCTCCTAGCGCCGCATCCGGGCGGGCCTCGGCGCTACGATCGAACCAGATGAGCTTCCTCCTCATCCCCCTGTTCGTCCTGCTCGCGATCCTCGTGACGTTCGGGATCGTGATCTTCCTGGCGCGCTTCAGGAACGGCCGGTACCTGCGCCCGATCATCCTCTGGCTCTCGAAGGTCCCGTGGCTGCGGAAGCAGTTCGAGAAGGCGAGCCGAGCCGCGATCGAGAAGCAGAACCCCGAGCTCGCGAGCGCGATGCGCAAGCTTCAGCGCGTCGGCCCGAACCCCGATCCGCAGCGCGCCCAGCAGGCGCTCTCCACCCTGTCCGCGGCCGAGCGCCGCGCCTACCTCGATGCGGTCGCAGACCAGGGGGCAATGCCGGAGGCGGCGAACCGCGAGCAGCGTCGCCGCCAGCAGCGGGTGGCGCCCCAGGCGCAGCCGGCGAAGCCGAAGAGCGGCTCTCCCTCGAAGCGCGGAAACAGCAAGAAGCGCTAGCCGGAGCTCGGCGTCTCTTCGGGCGTCTCGGGCTTCGGCGCGATCCCGGCCATGATGTCCTTGGGATCGAGCGTGATGCTGTAGTCGTCGCGCCAGGTCTTGTCGAGGAACGGCCTGAGCGAGTCGGCGATCTCGCTGAGCGCCTGGTTCGAGCGGTCGACCACGCCGGCCATCCTCAGGAAGCCGTGGATCATCCCGTCGTAGCAGTACCCCTCGGTGTCGACGCCGGCCAGGAACGTCCGCTGCGCGTACGACTCGCCCTCGTCTCGGAGGATGTCGGCCTCGGCGGTGATGACGATCGACCGCGGCATCCGGCGGAGGTCCTGTAGCGCCGCCGGTGAGATGTCGGGGTCGGTGCTGCCGTCGTGGTCGCCGATGTACTGCTGCCAGTACCAGGCCATCGCGTCGCGGGTCAGCCCGTAGCCGAACGCGTACATCGAGTACGACGGGGCGTCCTGACGGGAGCTCGTGACGGGATAGATGAGGAGCTGCACGGCGAACGGAGTCCCGGCGTCGCGACCCTTGCGCGCAACGATCGTGGCGAGAGTGCCGCCGACGCTGTCGCCGCCGACGCCGATGCGGTCGGGGTCGATTCCGAGCTTCTGGGCGTTCGCGATCACCCACTTCGTGGCTGTCCAGCAATCCTCGAGCGCGGCCGGGTAGGGGTGCTCGGGAGCGAGCCGGTAGTCGACCGACACGACGATGCAGTCGGCACGGCGTGCGAGCGCCCGGGTGATCCCGTCGTGGGTATCGAGGCTGCCGATCACGAAGCCGCCGCCGTGGAAGTAGACGAGCGCCCGCTGAGGCTCCGTCGAGTCGGTCGGCCGGTAGATGCGGACCGGGACACCGTCGGCGTCCGTGTCCTCGACCGAGTGAACCTGGTCGACAGGGCCGAACTGCTCCTTGCAGGTCTTCTCGTAGTTCTCGCGATTCTCATCGGGCATGAGCGTCTCGGCCCCAGGCGCGCCGGACTCGGCCGCCTTACGCAGGACCTCTGCCACCTGGGGGTCGAGGACTGGGACGGCCATCGCACCTCATCCTACGTAGCCGAAGGTGGGTGCAGCTCGAACGGAGCGTCGAACGGCCCGTAGACGTGGTGCATGAAATGGGCGACGGCGGTCATGTCGAGCACGAGCGTGCGCCCGCTCGACTTCTCGACCCGCGCCTCGAACCAGGCGGGAGTGACGGGGTCGAAGAACGAGATGACCCAGACCGGCTTGCCGCCCAGGTCACCCTCGCCGAGCACGCGCGCGTTCGCGACCGAGGCCCAGAACGGCGTCGGCTGCCGGATCGGCGGGAGCTGCGGCGACTCGACCCACTTGGCGCTCGGCGTCGGGCGGTCCCACCGCTTCGTCCCGATGATGATCGCCGACGAGCTCCTGGAGATCGTGTAGGCCAGCCCGTCCGGCGCCACCGCTTTGTAGACGGTGTAGAGCGCGTCGGTCGGGCTCGCGGCGAGGCGCTCGTGCCAGACGAGCGTCTTCAGCGCCTTCCAGACGCTCGTCGCGCGCGCCATTGTCGCGGCCCCGCTCCGGAGCTCGAGGCTCGGCGGGAGCTGCATGGGGTAGCTCCGCGAGCCGAGGTCGACCTCGACCTTCCCCCGGAGGAGGCGTGCTGGGACGTTTCCCTGGTAGCAGCCGGGACCACACGGGTCGAGCGCGGTGCCCGCGGCCGACACGTCGAGGCCGCTCTGCCCGGTCCCCTGGCCGTTCACAACGGAGACCCTCGTCAGCGGTCGTGCGCCGCCCGGGACGACGGCGAGACCGAGCACGCTCGTGCCGGCCTCGCGCGCGAAGACGACGGATCCGGGGGGCGGCGAGGGGTACGCCGGGGTCGTCGGCGTCGGGATGCGCCCGCCCTCGATGGTCGTGGAGGGCGCCGCCGGGACGGTCACGGGCGCGGCGGAGCCCACCGGCCCGGGTTGGGAGCGGAGGAGCTCGACCGCGACGACGACTCCTGCCGCACCTGCGGCGAGGGCCAGGAGCGCCGCGCCGAGGCGACCGGCGACGGTGGGCGAGATCAGCGGATGCCTGCGGCCGTGAGGGCGAACCCGGCCATCGAGCGTGGGACGTGTGAGGCTCCGGCGATCGTGGAGTCGAGTGCGGCCGCGAACTCCTCGAGGTCGCCCTCGCTCACCACGAGCGGCGGCAGCCCCTTGATCACCTGAAGGCCGTGGCCGGCAACCTGGATCAGCACACGGTGGTCACGGAAGAGCGGCACGACGACGAGCTGGGAGAACAGGCCGGGCTGGAGCCGCTCGGCCCAGCGGTAGGACCGGGCCCGCCCGGGTGGCTCGCCGAACTCGATCGCCCACATGAGCCCGAGCCCTCGCACGTCGCGGACGACCGCATGCCGCTCACGGAGCGGCTCGGTCAGCTCCAGCAACTTCGCCCCCAGTGTCGCGGCGCGGTCGACGAGGCCCTGCTCGTCGATCTCGGCCAGCGTCGCCAGGCCGGCCGCCATCGCGAGCTCGTTGGGCGCGAAGGTCGAGCCGTGGCTGAACGCGTTCTCCATCGAGTCGAACACCGCCTCGTGGACGGTCTTCGACATGACGAGGGCGCCTACCGGGACGTACCCGCCCGACAGCGATTTCGCCACGGTGACGAGGTCGGGCTCGAGGCCCCAGTGCTCGAACGCAAACAGCTTCCCGGTGCGCCCGAACCCGGTCTGAACCTCGTCGACGCCAAACAGCGTCCCGTACCGGCGGCAGAGCTCCTGCGCTGCCGGGAGATAGCCCTCCGGGGACAGGTGAACCCCTTTCCCCTGCACGGGCTCGACGAGGAAGACGGCGACGTCCTCGGCGGCGAGCTCCCGCTCGAGGGCGTCGAGGTCGCCCATCGGCACTCGGGCGAATCCGGGCAGGAGCGGGCCGAAACGGCTCGTGAACTCGACGTTCCCGTTGGCCGAGAGGGAGCCGAGCGTGAGCCCGTGGAAGGCGTGCTCGAGCGAGACGACGCGCGGCCGCCCGGTTGCCGCCCGTCCGAGCTTCAGGGCCGCCTCGACGGCCTCGGTGCCGCTGCTCGTGAAGAGCACGCGCTCGAGACGCGGCGGCGTGCGCGCGAGGATCGCCTCTGCGAGGAGCGGAGGGAGCGGTGAGACGCCGAGCTGGACGCCACCGGGGAGGTCGAGCTCCAGCGCCTCGACGAGCGCGGCGCGAACGTGTGGGTTGTTGCGCCCGACGTTGAACATCCCGAAGCCGCCGAGCATGTCGAGGTAGCGGCGGTCCTTCGAGTCCCAGAGGTAGGCGCCCTCGGCGCGAACCCAGGTCCGGTCGAAGCCGATCGTCTTCAGGACCCGCGTGAACTGCGGGTTGATCGACTTCGCCCACAGCTCGAGGGTCTCGCCCCCGCGCTCCTCGACGAGCTCCCGAATTCCGGGCATCACTTGACTGTAACCCAGCCGTAACGCCTCGGACTTTCGGCTCCGAACCGAAAGGAGGATGATGGCGAAGAGCTTTCGGATACGCCCCCGAGTGAGCTTGCAGCTAGCTGTTCGCCGCGTGCGCCGGCGCTCCGGCGGGGAGCACGGGCAGCCCGAGGCGGTCGTGCATCACGGCGACCGCCTCGGGGCTCGAGTCGCAGAGCACGGGACGGCGGCCGAGCTCGAGGGCGGCGGCGCCGAGGGTGCCGCTGCCGGCGAACGCGTCGAGGCACCAGTCGCCCTCACACGAGGAGGCCTGGACGATCCGGCGCAGGACGCCAAGCGGCTTCTGGGTGGGGTAGCCGGTCTTCTCGCGTCCGGTCGGCGAGACGATCGTGTGCCACCACACGTCGGTCGGGAGCTTCCCGCGCGCGGCGCGCTCCGGCGTCTGGAGCCCGGGCGCCATGTACGGCTCGCGGTCGACCGCCTCCGAGTCGAAGAAGTAGGCCTCCGTGTCCTTGACGTAGACGAGGATCGTGTCGTGCTTCGCCGGCCAGCGGCGCTTCGTGCGTGCGCCGTAGTCGTAGGCCCAGACGAGCTCGTTGAGGAAGCACTCGCGGCCGAAGATCCCGTCCAGGAGCACCTTGGCGTAGTGCGACTCGCGCGGGTCGAGATGCAGGTAGAGCGTGCCGTCTTGCCGGAGGAGTCGGTGGGCTTCCTCGAGCCGGGGGCGGAGGAAGCCCAGGTAGTCGTCGAAGGTGTCTTCGTACGCCGTGGAGCCGAGGACGGTCGTTCGGTAGCTCCGCCCCCCGAACCCCGTGCGGCCGCCACGCTCGTCGGCCTCGGTCGCGAGGCGGAGGCGGCGCTGCTCCCGGCCGGTGTTGAACGGCGGGTCGAGGTAGATCAGCTGAAACGCTGCGGCCGGCATCCGCGGCAGCAGGTCCATGTTGTCGCCGAGGTGGATCGCCTCCTTGAGCATGGAGCGAGCTTATTGCGGCCGGCCGACGGCCGGTGTCGCTCAGAAGCCGAAGCGGACAGTGGTGAAGTACCAGAAGGCCGAGGTCGACCAGAGCGCGATCAAGAAGGTGAAGAGCGTGCCGCCGGCGACGGGCAGCGCCCAGCCGGGGAGCCCGTGGTCGCGGACGACGAGCACCTTCACGGCGAAGACGCCGTAGAAGAACGAGCCGAGGAGCGAGTGGATCAGGACGCGGGTGTCGTAGGTCTGGAACCCGAGTATGAAGATGCAGTGGAAGACGACGGGCAGCGTGCAGAGGAACGCAACCCGCCCCGACCAGCGATGGATCGTGGCGATCGACGCGCCGAGGATTCGGCCCGGAATCGCCCACTCGAGCTTCCCGTAGATCCGCGAGGCGGTTGCAACCTGCACGAATGCGAGGAGCGCGGCGGCGGAGGCGAACCAGACCTTCGCCGCGATCGTCGAGCTGAACACCGAGGTGACGATGTCCGTGTACGTCGAGTTGACGCTCGCGAGCATTGTCGGGCGGGACGCTACTCAGTACGATCGCCTCGTGTCCAGCGCGGAGACCTCCGGCACGGGCCGGAAGGCCGCGATCTTGCTCGTGGTCTTCCTCGGTGTCTCCGCATGTGCGTTCACGCTCGCGAAGCTCCATCTCGCTCGTCCGGACGTACCGAACGCGGTGGCCGGCGCGAAGATCGTCCTCGGCGACTCCCATCGCGGCCAGACGACGTTCTCGCAGCATTGCGCTGCCTGCCACGGCCCCGACGGCAAAGGGGGCCCGATCGGGCCCAGACTCGACGGGCTCGCAATCCCGGTCGCGGTCGCGAAGGCGCAGATCGACAACGGTGGCGGCACCATGCCTCCGAAACTGGTCACAGGCCGGCAGGAAGACGACGTGCTCGCCTTCCTCGCCACGATCCTGAAGCCAACGTCCTGACCCGACACGTCCCTGCGGCACGGGACTCGACAGTCCCTTGGCCCGTCCCGGCGGCGGTCTAGAGAAGCTCCACGATCGGGCCCGTCGTGAGGGCGGACGAGCGCCACTCCGCGGCGTCCCAGCCGGCGCAGGCGGCTCGCAGGCGCCCGACCAGGGAGGGATCGAGGCCGGCGAGCGTTGCCTCCACGATGTCGGCGGGCGGAACGGCGCCGTCGAGGAGAGCGGCGCACTCCGGAACGGCGCGGAGCACGGCGAGCTGGGCGGCCGGCAGCGCTCGCTCGGCGTACGCCGCCGAGGCCGCGTTTGCTTCGAGCTCGCTCGGGAGCCGTGCGTAGCCGTAGCCGCCGGCGGCTCGAACTGCCGCTCGAAGCAGGTCGTCGGCTTCGAAGAACGCAGGCCCCGAAAGCTCGAATCTGCGGGCGTGCTCGAGCTCGTGGCGCAGCATCGGCCCCAATGCAGCCGCGGGAAACTCCGGCAGCTCGGCCCACATCGCGAGACGATGTGCGAAGCCCGCGTGGCGAGCGGCAAGGCGCGCCCCGACCGCCCGGAAGACCACGACCGTGTCCGGCTGGACCTCCCCGGCGGGGTTCAGATACGCCAGCTGGGGTCGTACCCTCGGGCTGCCGCGAGGGCACGACGAAGACGACGACCGACCGCACGTCCACCGCCGCATCGACGCATGCGGCTGCGAGCTCCGACCGAAGCAAGGGGACGTCGACCACGGGAGAAGTCTCGCGTACCCGTAGCCTCCGGCCCCCGGGCTATTGTCGAAGTGTGCGCACGGTGCTCCAAGTCACGGCATCTATCGCTGCCCTCATGACGCTCGCAACGACGGCCTCCGGGGCGACACGCGCCTCGAAACCGTGCACCGGCGCGACGCTCTCCGGCACGTTCAGGGCCATCCCCGGAAGCCCCGGCGCCGGGAACATCGTCTACCGCCTGCGGGTGAAGGACATCGGTACGGCCACGTGCTTCGTCACCGGGGTCCCGGGCGTGACACTTCTCGACGCGAAGGGCGGCAAGCTCCCCACCAAGGGGATCTTCGTCGGGCGCCCCGGCATGCTGACGGCCGTGCTGGTGCCGCTGGAGCCGGGATCGGGCACCGCGACCCTGACGGCGCGCTTCTCGCCCGACGTCCCGGGCCCCGGCGAGCCGATCTCCGGATCCCAGTGCGAGCGCACGGCCTACAAGCTCCGCGTGGCTCCTTCCGGGGGCGGCTCGATCGTCGTCCCGATCTCGCCGCCGACTCCGGTCTGCGAGCACGGCAGCCTGCAGCTCACGAACTTCCAGAGGGCTTAGCGCCCTTGCAGGTCTATCTCGCAGGCCCGCTCTTCTCACAGGCCGAGCGGAGCTGGCTCGACGGCCTCGCTGCCTCCCTCCGTGCCGACGGTTTCGACGTCTTCGTCCCGCACGAGAACTTCGACGCCATCACCGAGCTCACCCCCGAGGAGGTCTACCGGGTCGACGGCGCCGGCCTTCGCGCCTCGAACGCCCTGCTCGCCTGGCTCGATGGGCCCATGATCGACGACGGGACCGCGGCAGAGATCGGTGCCTTCGCCGAGCTCGTCGCAAGCGGCAACCCGCAGTACCGCGGGGTCGTCGGGCTCGTCACCGACCTGCGCCTCGAACGTCGCCGCGGGAACGCCCCCGGCGACGGGATGAACCTCTTCGTCACCGGCGCGATCGCCTCCGCCGGGCGCGTCTGCTGGTCGGTCGAGGAGGCCGTCTCAGCCCTCCGCGAGCTCGAGGACACCTAACCTTTTGGGTTTCTTTGCATCCTCCTCACGGCCTCCGGGTACTCCTATAAGGGCGATGCGGACGGTGGGCAACATCGTGCGGAGGATCGCGCCGGCCGGCCTGGCGGCAGCGCTGCTGCTGGCCGTCGCTGCCGTCGCGCAGGCAGCGACCGCCCCGGCCGCGATCACCGGCCCCGTCACGGCGCTCAGCGCCACGACGGCAACCCTGAGCGGAACCGTCAACCCGAACGGCACCGCGACCACCTGGTACTTCGAATACGGCAAGACGACCGCGTACGGGACGAAGACCCCCGTCGCCAACGCCGGCGCCGGCACCGCGAACATCGGCGTCTCCTCGAACCTCACCGGGCTCACCGGCGGCGGCACCTATCACTACCGGCTGGTCGCCTCCAGCACGGCCGGTACGACGAACGGCGCCGACGGGATCTTCACCACCTCGGCCGCGCCGGCCGCCACCACCGGCGCCGCGACGAACGTCACGTCGTCCGGGGCAACGCTGACCGGCTCCGTGAACCCCAACGGGCAGTCGACGACGTACCTCTTCGAGTACGGGAAGGACACGAACTACGGCGGGAAGACCGCGGCCGTCGACGCCGGGTCGGGCAGCGCGGCGATCAACGTGTCTGCCGCCATCTCCGGCCTCCAGGCCGGCCAGACCTACCACTTCCGGCTCGACGCAACGAGCGCCGCCGGCACGACCCAGGGCTCCGACATGAGCTTCACGGCGACCGCGACGCCGACGACCGCGGCACCGATCGTGACCACGAAGGCCGCCTCCAACCTCACCTCGACGAGCGCGAGGCTGAACGGGACCGTCAACCCGAACGGCCAGGCGACGACCTACTACTTCGAGTACGGCCCGTCGACGAGCTACGGCTCGAAGACCCCGTCCGCGACCGCGGGGTCGCGCAAGGGCAACGTCGGCGTCTCTGCCACGATCTCGGGGATCGGTGCCGGCGTCTACCACTTCCGCCTCGTCGCCTCCAATCCCTCGGGAACGACCTTCGGCAGCGACCTCACCTTCGGCAGCGCCGGGCCTCCCGTCGTGCTGACCGGATCAGCGCAAGGAGCGTCGACCTCGGGAGCCACCCTCACCGGGTCGGTCAACCCGAGCGGGAACGCGGCGACGTGGTGGTTCGAGTACGGGCCGACCACCTCGTATGGCTCGAAGACCTCCTCGAAGAGCGCCGGCTCCGGTACCGCCGCGACAGGCGTGTCGGCCGCGATAACGAAGCTCACGGCCGGAACCACCTACCACTATCGGCTGGTCGCCCAGAGCCGCGCCGGAACCACGCACGGAAGCGACGTGACGTTCACCACGATCGCCGCGATCACTCTCCAATCGTCGACGACGCAGGTCGTCTACGGCGCGGCGGTGACGCTCTCGGGGACGATCGCCAGCCGTCAGTCGGGCGTCACCATCTCGGTGCTCCACACGCAGTTCGGCCAGTCGTCGGCGGCGACCCTGGGAACGGTGGTGACCGGCCCCGGCGGCACCTGGTCCGACCAGGTGCGCCCGAAGGTCCAGACCTCCTACCAGGCGAAGGCCCCCGACGGCACGAGCGCCGCTGTGACGGTCGGGGTTCGCCCGGCCGTGTCGTTCAGGCTGATCACCCGCGGACGCTTCACCACCCGGGTCGTCGCCGCGAAGTCGTTTGTCGGGAAGACGGTGCAGCTCCAGCGCCTGCTCCCCGGAAACCGCTGGCAGACCGTCGCGAAGGCGAAGCTCAACTCCAGGTCGTCGGCGATCTTCGCCTCGACGAGCCTCCCGCGCGGCGCCTCGCTCGTCCGCGTCGCGATGAGCGTCAACCAGGCCGGCGCGGGCTATCTGGGCGGCTTCAGCCGCACCCTCAGATACCACCGAGCCTGATACGGTCGCAGGCGCGATGAAGGTCGTCGCCCTCGTAGCGGCGGGCGGGCTGATCGCAGCCGCACCGCCCGCAAAGGTCGCGCTCGTAGCGCCGGGCCACAGCCCGAAGATCAAGACGCGGTGGAGCTACTCGGTGACGGTCAAGCGGGATGGCAAGCCCACGGCCGCCACGATCACCGCCCAGATCGTCGACCCGATCGGCGGAACCCACCCGGTCCAGTTCGGGCTCACGACCAGGGACGTCAAGGCGTTCCCCTTCAGGGGAACGTTCCGCGACTTCGTCATCTGGCCTGCCGAGTCGCGCGGGATCCCGCTGACGTTCCGCCTCACGGTGAAGTCGGGGTCGACGACGAAGGTGATCGCCTATCACGTCACGCCGCATTGAGCCGTCGGCCTGACGGAGGCGGAGCGGCCGTCGAAGTCGCGGGTGTCCGCAAGTCGTTCGAGGGCGGGCGAATCCCGGCGCTCAGAGACGTCTCGTTCGACATGGCACCCGGCGAGCTCGTCGCCCTCACGGGCGCGTCGGGCTCGGGCAAGAGCACCATCCTGAACCTGATCGGCGCGCTCGACACGCCCGACGCCGGCTCGATCACGGTTGACGGGACCGACATCGCACGGCTCGAGAGCCCGTCGCGCTACCGCGCCGCGACGGTCGGCTTCGTGTTCCAGGCCCACAACCTCCTCCCCACCCTGACCGCGTCCGAGAACGTGCAGATGGCAATGTTCGGCCGCCGCCCGCGACACGAGCGCGAGTCACGGGCCGACGACCTCCTCCAGGAGGTCGGGCTCGGCGGGCGAGCGGACGCGCGCCCGTCCGTTCTCTCCGGCGGTGAGAGACAGAGGGTCGCAATCGCGAGGGCGCTCGCCAACGAGCCGCGCCTCCTGCTCGCCGACGAGCCGACCGGCGCGCTCGACTCGGGGACCGGCGAGCAGGTGCTCGAGCTGCTGCGGGCGCTCCAGGCGCAGTACGGGATGACGATCCTGCTCGTGACGAACGACGACAGCGCCGCCGCGCCCGCCGATCGCACGCTCCGGCTCCAGGACGGGGTCGTGCGTGCCGACGGCGCTACTCGCGCCGCAGCGCCTCGATCGGGCTGAGGCTCACGGCCCGCCACGTCGGATACAGAGCGCCGATGAGCCCGACACCGAGCGCGAACGCCAAGCCCCACAAGAACGTGGCGGCCGTGTAGCTCGGGCTGATCAGCCCTGCGAGCGCGCTGTGGGCGACGAAGACCTGTGCGGCGACCACGCCGAGCCCGCATCCGACTCCGAGCGCGATCAGGCAGATCCCGACGGCCTCGGAGACGATCATCGCCCCGATCCTCGAGACGGACCAGCCGACGGCGCGCAGGATCCCGATCTCGCGCGTCCGCTCGAACACCGACATCGCCATGGTGTTCGTGACGCCGATCCCCCCGACGATGAGCGCGAGGATCGAGACGATCCAGCCGGTGGAGATGATCAGCCGGCTCGACGTGTCGACCTTGATCGCCTGACCCGGCTCCGTGATCGCCGCGATCCCCGGGTAGCGGGCCTGCAGGCGCTGCGCCACCTGCTTCGGGTTCTGCCCGAGCTTTACGTCGACCCCGACGGAGGTCACCTCGGGCCGTCCCGCAAGGCGCTCGACGTCCTTCAACGGAAGGACGATGCCGAGATCCTCGAACCGGTCCCCCGAGTGGTAGATACCCGCGACCTCGTACCTGCGCCCGTCGAGCGACAGCACCTCGCCGAGCCGCTTCCCGGAGTGGTCTCCGGCCATGGCGATGCCGCGGGTGCCGTCGGTCACGACCAGGTGCTTGTAGGCGAACTCCGAGGGGTCGAAGCCGAAGACGAGGAGCCCGTCGACGATGAGGAGCTTCACCTTGGCGACCGCCGCCACGCCCGGGTCGGAGGCCACCTTCGCCGCGAGCGATTCGGGTAGCAGCGAGCGGGTGAAGTCGGTCACGTCGGACTGGTAGAGGCCGAAGTCGGCCCCCCCGACGTGGGTCAGGTCGTTCGCCGTCCTGTGCACCCCGCTCGTGATCGAGAGGAGCGCGACGATCAGGCCGACCCCGAGCCCGACGCCGACCGCCGTGAAGACCGTCCGGGCCGGCCGCCGCAGCAGGTTCTTCCAGATGAGCGCAGGCCACGTCATCCACGACGGACTACAGCAGATCCGGACGGTGCAGGTCCGCTAGCCCGCGGATGCGAGTGCGGAGTTGATCGCCGCCGCGGTCTGCGGACCAACAACGCCGTCCGCCGTGAGCCCATGCGCCTGCTGGAAGGCGGCGACGGCGGCCTGCGTGGCGGGCCCGTAGTTGCCGTCCACCCCAACCCCGGTGGCGCCGAGCCCCAAGAGTGCGTTCTGCAGCGCGACCACCTCGGGTCCCGTGTCGCCCGGCTTGAGCTTTCCCGCCGCGGGCAGCGTCACCAGTCCGGTGGTCGCCGGCGTGGTCGTCGTGGTGGTGGTCGTCGTGGTGGCGGTCGTGGCGCCGGTGGTCGTCGTGGCCGTCGTGTGTGTCGTCGTCGCCGGAGTCGTCTCGGGCGTCGTCACCGGGGGCGTGGTCGCGGTCGTCGCAGGCGAGCCGCCACCGCCGGTTCCCCCGACCGCGACGATCGCGACGATCGCGACCACGACGAGGAGAACCACGGCGACAACGATCGCGATCTCCCGCCTGCGCCGGATCGTCCCGCGGGAGGGTGGCTGCTCGGGGCTCGACCGACGATCGGCGTCGCCGCCAGGCGGCCTCGGGGCCTGCCCGGTCGACGGAGCGTCCGGAAACCACTCGAGGTCCCCACCGCGTCCCTGGCCGAGCCAGTCGTCGCGCGGATCGGACATTCGGATCGAGTCGGTGGTAGCCAAGCTGTCTCGCTCCACGCTCCCCTGCTCCTCCCTCCCCATACGTGGAAGTGTGCCCTCCGCGGATGATGGCGCCGCCTCGTGGCAAACGGCTCGCGAAGGATCAGGTCTCTTTGAGCCTTCGAGTACCTCGTGTACTAGTGTCCGCCGGTGCCCTTCCGGCCGTCTGCGGAAACCCTCGACCGATACGCGCGGATACTCGTCGACTTCGCGCTCGGCGCCGGCGAGGGGATCTCACGCGGCGACGTCGTGCTGGTGTCGGCGTCCGACGACGCGAAGCCGCTCTACGTCGCGGTTCGCGACGCGGTCATCCGCTCCGGCGGGACCGTCATCGGCGACTACTCCCCCAGCGGAGCCGACCGCTCTGCGCTCGAGCTCGCGTCGCTCGACCAGCTGTCGACGTTCCATCGCGCCTACTACCGCGGGCTTGCCGCAACCATCGACCACCGCGTCTCGATCCTCTCCACGAGCGACCCGCGCGAGCTCGACGGCGTCGATCCCGAGAAGCTCCTGATCGGCCGACGCACCGTGCGGCCCTACCGGGACTGGATCGCCCGCAAGGAGGCGGAGGGCCGCTACACGTGGACGCTCGCGCTCTACGGCACACCCGCGATGGCGAAGGAGGCAGGACTCTCGTTCGAGGCGTACTGGCGAGAGATCGCCGCCGCGTGCTTCCTCGACGACGCCGACCCGATCCGCCGCTGGCGCGAGACGTTCCGCGAGATCAGCCGGATCAAACGCCGCCTCGACGGGCTCGAGGTCGAGCGCCTGCACGTCGAAGGAGACGGGGTCGACATCGACTTCACGATCGGCGCCGACCGCCGCTGGCTCGGAGGCACCGGCCGGAACATCCCGAGCTTCGAGGTCTTCACCACCCCGAACGCGCGCGCCACCGAGGGGACCGTCACCTTCACGGAGCCCCTCCATCGTTACGGGAGCCTGATCGACGGGATCCGGCTCACCTTCGAGCGCGGCCGGATCGTCGAGGCGACCGCAAAGCGCAGCGAAGGGCTCCTTCGGGCGATGATCGCGAGCGACGAGGGTGCGGCACGAGTGGGCGAGATCTCGCTCACCGACGGACGGCTGAGCCCGATCACGAGGTACATGGGCGAGACGCTCTTCGACGAGAACCGCGGCGGGCCCGAGGGCAACTTCCATCTCGCAGTCGGCAATGCCTACAAGGAGGCGTTCCGCGGTGACATCGTGGCCCAGACACGCCGGGACTGGCAGCGGCTCGGCTTCAACGAGTCGTCCGTCCACGCCGACATCGTCTCGACAGCGAACCGTACGGCCACCGCGGTCCTGCAGAACGGGAGGAGCAAGCTGATCTACGCCGACGGGCGCTTCGTGATCTGAGGCTCGCGAACACGCTCGGCGAGCGTCCCGAGTCGCGTCTCGAGCCCCCGGAGCTCGGCCTGCAGAGAGGTCAGGCCCTCGGAGACGGGACCACGCGCGCCACCGTCGGGGTTTCGTCCCCGCTGAGCCTTACGCCGACAAGGTGACCCAGTCCTCCGGCCTCGGATCAGGTCACTTTGAGCAAGCCCTTCATCCCGCCGGCGGCGTGTCCGGGAATGGTGCAGAGGTACTCGTAGGTGCCTTTCAGCAGTATGGACACCCTCAGCGTCGTCGACTGGCCCGGATTGATCTGCTTCGTCGACCTGCCGGTGCAAGAGTTCGCGAGCGGCTTGTTGCGCCCTGAGCACATCTTGAACGTGTGCGGGAGCTGACCCTGGTTGACGACCTTGAACACGATGACCCCGTGCTTCACGGTCTTCGTCGACAGCTTGAAACCGAACTCGGACGGCTTTCCGGCGATGACATTGACGGTCGTCACGTTCATCGCGCCCGAGCGCGCCAGCGAAGCGGGCGCGGCAACTAGGGCAGCGACCGCCAGCGGCACGGCAACGAACACCGGGATCCTGGTCACATGGACTCCTTCCTTCGACGTTGCTGGCGAGGCTATACGCCCCGTCGTTAGGTATCTGTGAAGATGAACGCACGGTGGTACGCGGCGACGGTTCGCCACGTCTTGCTCCGGACGTCGTAGCGATCCCCTCCCGTCGGTCGAGTCGAGAGGGGCGGGGCCTGGTATCGGGTGGAGGTGTGCTCGGGTCGCTGTTTAATCGGGGAGAGATGCGCCGCAGGGACAGCGAGCCCGGGGGTAACCCCAACATCGGAGTTGATGGGCGGGGGTTGGAGCTCGAACTCGCTTTCGGCTCAGCGCAAGCCTGCGACCCGGTTCGGGGTCGGGTGCGTCCAGCTGTGAGGTCGGAAAGAGAGAGGCCCTGTGGGTGACGCGCTGCTCAGCGAGATTCGCGTCGTCAATTTCCGCAGTGCCCGCCGACTGGAACTTCGGCCCGGCGCGGTTTGCGCGTTCATCGGGGAGCCGGGCGTCGGCAAGTCGAACCTGCTCTTCGCCCTGCGCGCCCTCCTCGACCCGAGCTTCGACCTGTCAACAGCTGACGTGACGGTCGGGCAACGCGCGATTTCGATCGAGGCGACGCTCACCGACGGACGTACTGTTTCGCTCAATGACCGCACCTCGGGTCCGCCGATCGTCCATTTTCCGACGGCGCTTCGCGGCGGTGACCTCGTCTCGGCAACGGTGGGCTTTCCGTCCGCGGACGTGGTGCACGCGTTGATTCGCGAGGCGCTGGTGCGGGCTCCCGCGCCGCGCGTGGCCCTCGTGCGCGGGCTCGAGGCCTGCGCGGCCGAGACCTCGGGCGTCGTCTTCGCGATCGAGGAGCCGGAGCTGTTCCTCGCCCCCCAGGCGCACCGCTATCTCCGCCGCCTGATCCGACGGCTTGCCGAGTCCGGCAATCAGGTCTTCTTCACCACTCACGCGCCGGGGCTGCTCAGCGTCGCCGCGCTCGAGGAGGTCAACCTGGTCGCCCGCGACAAGCTCGGCGTGACGACGGTCGAGCGGCTAGGCCCGGTCGACGTCGAAGATGCGTTCCGCGTCATGTGCGAGTTCGATGCGGAGCGTTCCGAGCTCTTCTTCTCGCGGGCGGCGATCCTGGTCGAAGGAATGACCGAGAAGATCGCCCTCCCCTTCGTGTTCCACGCGCTCGGCCACGACGCGGACCGCGAGCAGATCTCGATCATCGAATGCGGCGGGAAGTCGAACCTGCCGCTCTTCGTCGAGATCTGCGAGCGAGCCCGAGTCCCCTGTGTCGTCGTGCACGACAGCGACCTGCGCCCCGACCGCGAGCCACGAGCAGCCGAGTTGAAGCTGAACGCGCTCATCCGCCGGCGAGCGGGGGCGCGGCGCACGATCGTCCTCGACCCGGACTTCGAAGGCGTGCTCGGGTTCCGCGGCAGGGCCCAAAAACCTGAACGCGCATCACGCCGCCTGGCGCGCGCGCGTCCGGACGAACTGCCGGAAGCGCTCGTACGCGCCGTGAGACTCGCGCTCGACTCAGCTCACCACCGCCAGCCCTCGTACAGCTGACCGCTGCAACGAGCGCACCCGATCAGCGCCGGCCGTGGAAGCCGGTGCGAGTCGCACGAGTGCGCCACCCCCTCAAGCGCGATCGGCGTCTCGGGACCTGTCACGCGGATGGGACGGGTTCAGACTTGCCTCGTCTGTTTGGCGACGGTTGCGAGGGCATACGCAGCGGCGTCGGCCTCGTTCATGGCTCTGCCTGCTGCCCAGGCTGCTGCGATCTCGGGCTCGTCGATTCGATCGACGACGGATGCAACCGCGTTCGCGAGCGCCGAGCGCTCGTACGGCGCCATCGTGTACTCGATCTGCTCGCCGATCGCCTCCGCCGCGCCGAGGATGCGGGCAGCGGGTTCGGCCTCTCCTCGGAGCGCCGCCGCAGCGGCCATCCCGCGCAACGAGACCGACAGCGCTGCACGCATGCCGTGCTTGAGTCCGCTTTCGAGACTCTCGACGAAGAGCGAGACTGCGTCTTCGTCGCGGCGCTCGTGCAGCGCGAGGATGCCGAGGTCCAGGATGCTCATCCCGAGATCGGCTTCCCAGCCGAGCTTCCGGTAGCGCGTGACGTTCTCTTCGAGAAGGAGGCGTGCGCGGGCGTAGTCTCCGCGTTCGAGTGCCACCGTAGCGCGGCTGTCGGCAACCATCTGCAGGCCCCTCGAGTCGTCCAGGTCGCGAAAGAGCTCGCCGGCTTGCTCGTACTGTACTTCCGCTGCGTCGAGGTCGCCGCGTAGCTCGGCGATGAGACCCAGCTGGCGGATCGACCAGGCTTCGCCTTCGCGATCTCCGGCTCTGCGATAGGCCGCAAGGGCCTCCTCCGCGAGCTCCCGTGCTCGCCTCGGGTCCTGCTGCCGCGTCGCGAACAACGCACTGCCGAACCAGACTCGTGCCTGGAGCGACGTCGGCAGGTCGGCGACCATCTTCTGGGCCTCGTCGCTCCATCTCGCACCCTCGCGGAAGTGGCTACGACGCGTCAAGAACACGAGCAGGCCGTCGAGGAGCCGGACGAAGCTCAGCTTGTCATCGCGACGAAGCAGCTCTGCCAACGCAGCGCGAAAGTTGTCGTGGTCGCGCTCGAGCAGGAGCAGATCGACGTCTCCGGTCTTCCAGGCAGGCTCGATCTGCTCGGCGACCGCGAGAAAGTACTCCGCGTGGCGCTGGCGTATCGCATCACCCTCGCCGCTCGCCTCGAGGAGCTCGACGGCGTAGGCGCGGATCGTCTCGAGCATCGTGAAACGTGGCTCGCCGTCGGGCTGTTCCTCCTGGCGGAGCATGTTGTTGTCGACCAACGTCGACAGACCTTCCAGAAGCATCTCACCCCTGCAGACCGCCTCGGCTGCGGAGAGCGTGCAGCCCCCGGCAAAGACCGCAAGGCGCGCGAAGAGCGTCTGCTCCTCGGTTCCGAGCAAGTGGTAACTCCAGTCGATCGTCGCGCGCAGCGTCTGCTGCCGCTCGGGCACATCACGCGCGCCGCCGGTCAGCAGGCCGATGCTCTGCCCGAGCCGGGCGAGTAGCGCCTGCGGGGGGAGCAGCCTCACGCGAGCGGCCGCGAGTTCGATCGCAAGCGGCAGGCCGTCAAGGCGCACACAGATCTCCGCAACCGCAGGCGCGTTCGCGTTGCTCACCGCGAAGTCTGCTTTGACGGCGCGTGCGCGTTCGATGAAAAGTGCCACGGCTTCGTACTGCGAGAGCGACGAGACGTTGGGCAGGTGCCCGGGATCAGGCAGTTCGAGCGGGGGCACCGGGTACTCGTGCTCGCCGGAGAGGCGGACGGGGATGCGACTGGTGACGAGCAACTTGAGTTGCGGCGCTTCCGCGAGCAGCTCGGCGAGCGCCGGTGCCGCCTCGACGACGTGCTCGAGGTTGTCGACGAGAAGCAGGAGCCGCTTCTCGGCAAGGAAGTGGCCCAGGCTCTCGGCGAGGGGAACAGCACCGCTCTCCCTCAACCCCAGTATCTGCGCGATCGTGGGCAGCACGAGCTCGGGATCGGCGATCGGTGCCAGCGCGACGAAAAACACCCCTTGCGGGAAGTGCTCGACGAGCTCGGCGGCGGCCTGCAGCCCCAGCCGGGTCTTGCCCGTCCCTCCCGGCCCCGTGAGCGTCAACAGACGCACGTCCTCCCGTCGCAGTCGCTCGACGACCGCGGCCACCTCGCGCTCGCGCCCGATCAGCGGCGTCGGCTGGACGGGCAGGTTCGTCGGCCGGTTCTCGAGCGTCCGCAAGGCCGGAAACTCGTTCGGCAGCCCCTCGACCACCAGCTGCGAGAGCCGTTGCGGCCGCGCCAGGTCCCTGAGCCGATGCTCGCCAAGGTCGCGCAGCGCGATCCCGTCGGGGAGATCGTCCTCGACCAGCTCGCGTGTCGCCTGGGAGATCAGCACCTGCCCGCCGTGGCCGGCCGAGCAGATCCGAGCCGCGCGATGCACCTCCATCCCCACATACCCCGTCTCACCCAGCACGACCTCACCCGTGTGCACCCCGATCCGGGCCGGGACACCCAGTAAACCCAAGGCGTCCTGGGCGTCGGCCGCAGCCGCAAGCGCGTCCGACGGCCGCGAAAACGCCACGAAGAACGCATCGCCGGCCGTGTCGATCTCCACCCCGCCGTGCGCAGCCCACGCCTCCCGGCACACACGATGATGCTCCGCAAGTAGAGCCCCGTATGCCTTCACTCCGAGCTGATCGAGAAGACGCGTCGACCCTTCGACGTCGGTGAACACGAAGGTGACCGTGCCGGTCGGGAGGTCCTTTCGCACAGCACGATCATCCGCCGCGCAGGAACGCGCGTCCAGTCCAACACCGGCTCTGGGTACACAGGGCGCAGAGTCCACGACCGAAGGCACCGCTACCCATCGTCGTCACGGGTGCGCCCACCCCCTCGAGCGCGGTCAGCATCTCGGGACTGTCACCCTGCGCGAGGTTCGGTGCGTCGGGCGATGCCGATGATGTACGGCGCGGCGGTGATCGTCAGCGGCGATGAGGCATGGAAGCCCCGATCGAGCGAGACGAGCTCGAACCCGGATGTCGCGATCGTCGCCAGGGTGTCGCGCGTCGTACGGCAGCCGCCCAGCGCGCGCGTCCAGAAGAGTGCGTCCAGTGACCGTTGGAGCAGACGCAACGGCAGTCGCCGCGAGCGCACGTGCTCCCAGAAGCGGAGTTCGCCCGTGGGCTCGAGCACGCGCCGGACCTCGGCGAGCGCGGCGGCGGGATCACGAACGGTGCAGAGAACACCCATCGAGACGACAGCGTCGAAGCTCCCGTCATCTGCCGGCAGTGTCTCGGCCGTCCCGGTGACGACGTCGATCGGGACAGGGGTCGCGCGAGCGCGTTCGGCGGCGACGGCGCGTGCGCTCGCGTCGGGTTCGACCGCGACCAGCCGAGTCACGGTCGTCGGGTAGTGCTCGAACGAGCGCCCGTCACCACAACCGACCTCGAGCACCCGTCCCCGCAAACCAGCCAACAGCCGGTGCCGCAGCTCGCGCGCAACCGGGTCCGGCCGCTCTCGCTCCCTGGCCTCCAGGTAGCGGGCAAAGCGCGACTGGTGCGGGCCGTATAGCGTCGAACCGCTCTCCTGTAGCTCACCTCCAGGCTCAGCCATCCCCCGGAGATTACGAGGGCGAGGGCGACTCGGGCCGGCGGGGCTTGATCGTCCTGTTCAGTCCGTCTACTACGTCCGACCGACCGAACCGCCCGCACCCCTCCCCCCGTGACCGCTTCGATCCTCAGGGGGCCTGTTGCGCGGCAGCTCGACGGGCCCTGCCTCGAAGAGGGTGCGAGCCGTGGGGCGTCGCACTATCCTGCGTCGGCGAAGGGAACGCGGCGGAGCTCGCCACCTACGTCGCAGAGAAAGGGAAGCCGTTCCTCGTCGTCGTCGATTGAACAGAGAGGGGAGCCAGGTCAGCCCAACCCAGGGACCCCACTGACAGGGAGGTCGTAATGAGTACCACCGCTGATACCGCGATCGAGATTCGTCCCTTCCACGTCGACATTCCAGACGAGACGCTTGCCGAGCTCCGTCGCCGCATCGCTGCGATGCGCTTGCCCTCCAGGGAGCTGGTACCGGATCGGTCGCAGGGCGTGCAGCTAGCGACGATCCAGGCGCTTCTGCGTTACTGGGCTACCGAGTACGACTGGCGCAAGGCAGAAGCGAAGCTCAACGCCTTGCCCCAGTTCACGACCGAGATCGACGGAGTAAATATTCACTTCATCCACGTCAAGTCGCAGCACGAAAACGCGTTGCCGCTGATCATGACCCACGGCTGGCCCGGATCGATCATCGAGTTGCTCGAGACCGTCGGCCCGCTGACGGACCCGACCGCGCACGGCGGGAGCGCCGAGGATGCCTTCCATCTGGTGCTGCCCTCACTGCCCGGGTACGGGCTCTCCGGCGAACCGGTCGAGGTCGGCTGGGACCTGGGCCGGACGGCACGGGCCTGGGCCGAGCTCATGCGCCGACTCGGCTACGCCCGCTACGTGGCCCAGGGCGGCGACGTGGGCGCCGGCGTCACCGACGCGATGGGCCGCCAGGCACCCGAGGGCCTGGTCGGCATCCACACGAACCTGCTCGTGCCGGCGCTGAACGGCACCATGCCGACGGACACGGACGAGGAACGCGCCGCGACCGCGCAGATCGCCACCTTCCAGCAGTCGGGAAACGGCTACTTCGTCGAGATGGCCACCCGACCGCAGACGATCGGCTACGCCCTGCTCGACTCCCCCGTCGCTCTGGCCGCCTGGATGTCAGACCACGACACGGACGCCTACTACAAGATCGCGGGCGCCTTCGTCGACGGGCAGCCCTCGGGCAACCTCACGCGCGACCACATCCTCGACAACATCACGCTGTACTGGCTGACCGGCACGGGCGCCTCCGCGGCCCGGTCGTACTGGGAGGCGTACGGGCCGGACGCCCCGGCCGCGGGCCGTCAGCCGCTGCCGCCTCCGACGATCCCGTTCGGCTTCACGACGTTCCCGGGCGAGATCTGGCGGACGCCGCGCAGCTGGGTCGAGGCGAGCTACCCGAACGTCATCTACTTCAACGAGGTCGACAAGGGCGGCCACTTCGCCGCCTGGGAAGAGCCCGAGCTCTTCACGTCAGAGCTGCGAAAGGCGTTCACGTCACTCCGGTGATCAGCCCACGTGGGTGGCGCGCGCAAACCGTGCGCGCCACCCACGTTTGCGCTGGTTGGCAGGAGCGCAGACAGTTGTTGCCTATCCAGGCCGGGCAGGTGTAGTCTCGCGCCCGAGTCCCCTACCCACGGAGGTCCCAATGACGACCACCAGCCTGCTCCCTGACGTCGGGATCGAGCTTCGGGAGGCCTACGCCGAGGTCGGCGATGTGAAGTTGCATTACGTGGAGGCCGGCGATGGGCCGCTGATCGTTCTGCTGCACGGCTTCCCTGAGTTCTGGTTCGGTTGGCGGCTACAGATCGCGCCGCTCGTGGCGGCGGGTTTTCGGGTGGTCGCCCCCGACACGCGTGGCTACAACCTGTCATCGAAGCCAGAGGGCTTCGAGGCCTACGGCGTCGACCTGCTGGCCGACGACATTCACGGTTTCATCCGAGAGCTCGGCGCGGAGTCCGCGTTCCTGGTCGGTCACGACTGGGGCGGAAGCATCGCCTGGACAGTCGCGATGAACCACCCCGAGGTGGTCGACCGGCTCGCCATCCTCAACGCGGCCCATCCGCGGAGGCTGTCGGAGGGATTGCACCATCCGAGCCAGCTCCGGAAGTCCTGGTACTTCTTCTTCTTCGCGACACCGGGACTGCCCGAGGACGTGGTGCATCTCAGAGACTGGCACTTCTTCCGGCACTTCCTGCACGAGGCGAACCCGCCGTACACCCCCGAGGAGATGGAACGCTACGTCGAGGCGTGGTCGCAGCCAGGAGCATCAGCCGCAATGATCGACTACTACCGCGCCTCGGTACGTCAGAACCAGAAGGAGGCGGTGGCGAAGCTTCGCCCGATCTCGGCGCCGACGCTCGTGATCTGGGGGGAGCGCGATTCCTACCTCGGCCCCGACCTCGCCGAACCCGACCGCGACGACGTGCCCAACCTCGACCGCGTGGAACGCCTGGCCGATGCGTCGCATTGGGTGCATCACGACGAGGCCGAACGCGTCAACCAACTGCTCATCGACTTCTCCGTGACCCCGACCGCGGCATAAGCACTAACTGCCTGCCCAAACTGCTGCGATTACAACCTGAGCAAGTGATGCAAGCTGGTGGCCTCGCCAGGGCCAGTGTCCCCTGCCTGCGCGAGTCACAGTCCCTTACGCCTGAGGGGGTATCGCCCGTGGGGCGGATCCCGGCGCGCTGAGCGTCCTTGCGACGGCCATCGACGGATCTCGGCACAACCTCCGCTGAGCGCCAACAGCTCTTCCCGTAGGAAGAATGTGAGCCCATGTCTGTGGATCTCGAAGCCGAGCTTGATCGCCTCTACGGGGTTGATCTTGTCGAGTTCGTGACCGAGCGAACACGGTTAGCGGGGGCGCTGAGGAAGGAGGGGCGGCGGGCGGAGGCAGAGCGCGTGAAGGAGTTGCGGAAGCCATCGCTGTCGGTCTGGGTCGTGAACCAGCTTGCGCGGACGCACCGAAAGGAGGTCGATCTGCTCCTCGACGCTGGGCACCGGCTCGCAGCCGCACAGCGGGCGCTCCTGACCGGCGGGGACCGGGAGGCATTCGAGCAGGCGAACACGGCTGAGCGGAACGCTTTGACGCGTCTCTCACAGGCCGCGCGCACGGTCCTCGGCAGTCGAGCCTCGACCGCGACGCTCGAGCGTGTCACCGCGACGTTCCGAGCGGCAGCCGTGTCGGACGCCGCGCGGCCCGAGCTTGCCCGGGGTCGTCTCATGAGCGACATCGACCTCTCCGGATTCGACGCGCTCACCGGCGGCCCCCTCCCGGCGAAACGGGCCAAAGCGCGGCCCAAGCGCGCCACCGAGGACCCCCGTGAGCTCGAACAAGTGCAGCAGCGGGTCGCCAAACGCCACGCGATCACCCGGGCACGAGCCAAGCTGACCTCAGCTAGAGAGCACGAGAAAACACTTGCCCGGCGGCTTCGCGAGGTCGAACGTGAAGAACGAGCTGCCCGTGTCGGCTACGAACGGGCAGGGCGAACCGCGGAGCGCGTGCGGGGCGACCACCAGGCGGCACTCGCCGCTGTCGACGCCGCACGCGCGAAGCTCGAAGAGGCTCGGCGTCCATGACCCACCCGGTATCGCCCCCGCAAAACAGCACATTGACCAGCGTCATACGCGTCGCTACGCGGCGGTGCTCGCGCAGCCTCACCGCGTGTGCCGGGGGCGTGGGCTTCTGACCGCGCCCGAGTGACACCGAGGTGAGCGCGGGCACGCGACGTTGCCTTCGTTTGGGCGAGAATGTGCCCGGCAACAGTTGAACGACGGATCGAGGCGATGCTCGAGATCGGCAGCAGCCTGCGGGAGGCGCGCACCCAGCAAGGGCTCGATTACGGAGACGTTGAGGCCGCGATCCTGATCCATCCGCTCCGGTTCACCTCGCGCCACCCTTCCCTGCCGGGCGCTCACCCCATAGAATCGCGCCGTGGCGGACGCTCCAACGAACCTGCTCGAGAACGTCCCGCTCTTCTCCGACCTGAAGGGCAAGGACCTGAAGCGGATCGCGCAGGCGATGTCCGAGAAGCGTGTCGACGCCGGAGAGGCCGTCACCGAGGAGGGCAAGAAGGGCGTCGGGTTCTTCGTCATCGAGAGTGGGAATGCCCGCGTCACGGTCGGCGGGCAGGAGAAGCGCACGCTCGGGCCCGGCGACCATTTCGGTGAGATCGCGCTGATCTCTGACGTTCCTCGCACGGCGACCGTGACGGCCGAGACGCCGCTCAAGTGCTGGGGGCTCGCCCCGTGGGACTTCAGGCCGCTCGTCGAGGGCAACGCCTCGGTCGCCTGGAAGCTCCTCGACTCGGTGGCGAAGATGGTCGCCGAGGGCTGAGCACCTCTGAGAGTCCACAGGATCGACTCACGATGTTCACCAGATCGACTCGCGCCGCCGGGCGAGCGACTCTAGCCTTGCCTATCGGCCGTGTCTGAGACCGAAGTCCAGGAGAGATACATCGGGCTGCTCCAGCGGAGCGGCGAGAGCGAGGACTACCCCGCCGGCACGACCGTGTTCACTCAAGGGGATCCGGCCGATTGCATGTACGTGGTCGCGAGCGGCAATGTAAAACTGACGGTCGACGGGCGCGTCGTGGAGACCGTCGGTCCCGGCGGGCTCTTCGGTGAGATGGCAGTGATCGAGCGCGAGCCGAGGTCTGGAACGGCGGTCGCGGACACCGACACGACGGTGATCGGGATCGACAAGCGGCGATTCTGGTTTCTGGTCCAGGAGACGCCGTACTTCGCGGAGATCGTCATGAAGGTCATGGCCTCGAGACTCCGCCGCGAGACCGCCCACAACGGCTGACGGAGGCCGAGCGGCCCCTGCCTCCAGTCGAGGCGCCCGTCCCGAACGAGCTCGTGACGCAGTTGCATTTTGCGAGTTCGTCAGGAAGCAGTAGTGTGAGCAAAGGATGTTGGGTCTGCGGCGGGTCTCTTGGGTTGCGCTTCCGGCTGCCGCCGTTGGCGCGTTGGTGCTCGCGGGCGCGGGCGACGCGGCACCGAGCGCGACGCTGACCGTCCAGCTCGTCCCCGGCGCCGTGTCTGCAGGCGAGCCGGCCCTCGCTGTCGCGACCTTCCACAACCTCGCGCGCGGTCACGCTCCCGAGGGCACGAGTCACGCTGCACTTCCCCAGGGGGCTCTCGGTCGTCTCCGCCCCGGGTTGCGCCAAGGTGACGCCGAGCACGGTCAACGTCGTCTGCGCGTTCGGTGACGTTCCGAGCGGCGCGTCCCGCCAGGCCTTCGTCAGCGCGAGGCTCTCGGCCCAGCTCAGGCAGAACCAGGCGATCAAGGTGACCTTCGCGCTCCGCGTCGGCGCGGGGACGCCGCAGCCGATCCAGACGGGTGCCTCTGCGAAGGTCCTCGCCTCCACCGACTCCGCGAACCACGGTAACTGCCGCAAGGTGCCGACCACGTTGACGGCGGTCTTCGAACAGCAGGTCACCTCTCTGCCGACCCCGCCCGTAGCCGCTCCCAGCCTGAAGCTTCCCTGCACGCCACTCGCAGTCGGCGTGAACCCGGCGCCGCCCGGCAACTACAAGACGAAGCTCGCGAACGTGGACGTCCCGGAGCTGACGAAGCCTGCGATCGTCAAGCTGTTCTTCCCCAACGAGACGCTCCCGGACGAGCAGTGGATCTCGAACCTCCCGGCGGGCGTGAGGCCGAGCTTCGACAACCCGCACCCGCTCTGGCGGCTCGACGACAAGACCGGCGCGCTCCACGTCGTCCCGAAGTGCCTCGCGGGCGGTGAGTTCCCGAAGGGCTGGCGCTCGTGTGTCCTCAGCGTCATCGCCGACCCGAACGACCCGGCTCACGACTACGACTCCGGGACGATCACCCTGCGCGTGCAGGGCGCCGGTTTCGGCGACCCGCGCTACATCGGCTGAGAACCTCCAGTTAGAGGTTCCCGCCCACTCTAAGGCAGCGCCGGAGCGGCGAGCTCGGCCTCGACGCGTGCGATCCCGACCAGGTGCCGTTTCTGCTCGTAGAGCGCCCGCGCCTCCTCGAGGACGGCCAGGCGTTCGGCGGGCGAGCTCTCGAGCGCCTCGGCGACGTCGAGCAGCGAATCAGCCCGCAGCACCGGAGCGTCCGTCGCGGCCACCAGGTCGAGCACCTCGGCCGTGAGCGCCCTCGCCTCGGCAGCGAGCCCGCGGGCGGAGAGGATGCGCGCCCGCACGGAGCGCAGCAACGCCTGCGCCTCGACGTCGTCGGGGCTTGCGATCTCATCGGCGACGGCGGCGAACGCCTCTGCCTCGTCGGCCCGGCCTAGCTCGAGGAGCGTCTTCGAGAGCAGGGCGGCGATGTTCGGGCGGACGTAGTTCTCATCCAGGGCCGTGAGCACATCGAAGTCCGCACGGAGCTTGGCCTCGGCCGCCTCCGCGTCGCCGGCGAGGAGCTCGATCCGCGAGGCCACGTCCGACGTTCGAGCTGCGATGACCGTCGCCCCGAGCTCTCGCAGGAGCTCGCCGCCCTGGCTGGCCAGCTCCCGGGCCCGGTCGAACTCTCCCGACATCGCGTGCAGCGGCGCCATGGTCAGAAGCGCCACGGCCTCGGCCTGCCGATCGACGAGGCCGTAGGCAAGTACCTCCTCGGCCCGCTCGATCGCAACGGGCGCCGGAGTCGGCCCCTCGGACAGCGCCATCACGTACGAGGACGAGAGCCGCGCGACCATCCTCTGGTCGTCGGCGAGACGGGCCGCGGCGATGGCCCGCTCGAGCGCGTCCGCCGTCTCCTGCCAGTGGCAGACGACGCCATGGACGAATGCGACCATGCGCCACGCCTTGGCCCGGGTCGCGGCCGCGTCCTCGTGCTCGAGCAGCGGGATGAGGCGGTCGGCCTCCTGCTGCACCTCTGTGCGCCAGCTCTCGAGGTCGTCGAGGGTGTGATGCGCGACGAGCAGGCGCGTGAGGATCGCGTCGGCCTCGAGGGTCGCGTCGCCGAAACCGGCCGCGGCCGCGACCGCCTCGTCGAGGCGTGCCTGCGCCTCGGCGAACTCACCGATCTCCATCAGCGCCTCGCCGAGGTCGGGCAGCAGCTCGACACGCTCGCGGGAGCCCTCCGGCAGCAGGTCGGCCGAGCGGCGCAGCAGGTTGGCCGCCGCGGCCATGTCGCCACGGCCGAAGGCGCGCCGGCCGGCAGGTGCGAGGTGGCCGGCCGCGCGGAGGCCGAGCTCGCGGCCCTCCTCGTCGAGCGGCGCCAGATCCAGGAGGTACCGGCGTGCCTGCTCGAGGTGGAAGCCCATGATCTCCTGGAACTCGAGCTCACGGCCACGCTCGCGGTTGACTCGCTCGCCCCAGCGCGCGAACCGGGCGTGGAGCGTCGCACGGATCCGCTTCGGCAGCCGGTTGTAGGCCGAGTCGCGGACGAGGATGTGATGGAAGCGGTAGACGTCCTCGCCGGCGTCCTCCGCCACCCTGACGAGCCCCCGTGCCTCGATCCGTCCGATGTGAGGGCGAACGGGGACGAGCGCCGCGGGGACGATCTCCTCGACCGGCTCGACCGGGAAGTTGAGCCCCACAACCGACGCGGACTCGAGCACGGTGAGCTCGTCGCGGGGCAGCAGGTCGAGACGGCCGGCGAGCAGCGCGTCGATCGACGCCGGAACCGTCACCCGGTCGGCGAAGTCCTTCGAGGCCACCCACCCGTCACCCTGACGGTGCAGGGCGCCCTCGTCCACGAACATCGCGACGAGCTGCTCGACGAACAGCGGATTGCCCTCTGCGGCCGAGGCGATCTTCGCCAGCACCTCGCCGGGGAGAGTGCCCCCGAGCAGGTGCTCGACCAGCCGGTCGACTGCTTCGCCGTCGAGCGGCTCGAGGCGGATCTGCGCGGCCTCCGGGATCGACGGCCAGTCGGGGTGGCGCTCCTCGAGCTCGGGCCGCCCCGTGCCGACGACGATGATCGGCGCCCCGGAGGAGGTCTGCGCGACGTTCGTCAGCATCTCGAGCAGCGCGGGCTCTGCCCAGTGGAGGTCCTCGAACACCGCGACGAGCGGGCGGTCGGCCGCAATCGCCTCGAGCAGCTTGCGGGCGCCCCAGTAGAGCTCGTCGAGGGGGAACGGCGCCTCGGAGAGCCCGACCGCGGCGGTCACGCGGTCGATGACGGCACGGTCGTCGACGAGCACGGCGATCTTCCCGCGGGCGACCTCCGGCGCGTCCTCGCGGCTGATTCCGGCGGCCTCCGCGACGATCTCGATCAGCGGCCAGAACGTGATCCCGCTGCCATACTCGAGGCAGCGACCGCGAAGCGCGACGCCTCCCTGCTCGGTCGCGAGCGCCATCACCTCCTCGATCAACCTGGACTTGCCGGTGCCCGCGTCGGCGACGACCTTCACGAGCCGGCATGCACGCTGCGAGACGGCGTCCTCGAGCAGGCCCGAGAGCAGGGCCAGCTCGCGCTCGCGGCCGATGAGGGGAAGCGTGTGTCGCCGGGCCCCGGCACCCTCGGTCACGGACAACAGGCGGTAGGCCGGCACCCGCTCCGACTTCCCCTTGAGCTCGAGCGGCTCGACCTCCTCGACCTCGACGTAGTCGCGGACGAGCCGGTAGGTCGGCTCGCCGATCAGGACCTCCTGCGCGGGCGCGGCCTGCTCGAGTCGTGCCGCGACGTTGACCGTGTCCCCGGTCACGAGCCGCTGGCGCGTCCCCGCCTCGCTGGAGGCGATCACCGTGCCGGTGTTGACGCCCGTCCGGTTCTCGAGCGTCACGCCCCAGTTCTTCTCGAGCTCGACGTTCAGCACCTCGAGCCGCTCCTTCATCTCCAGCGCGCCGCGAACGGCCCGGAGTGCGTCGTCCTCGTGGGCAGTCGGCATCCCGAACACGGCCATGATCGCGTCCCCGATGAACTTCTCCACGGTGCCACCGTGCCGCTCGAGCGCGGCACTCATCTCCTCGAAGTACCGGGTGATCACCTGCCTGAGCGCCTCGGAGTCGAGCCGCTCGCCGAGAGCCGTCGATCCCTTCAGGTCGGAGAAGACGATCGTGACCTGCCGGCGCGTCTCGTGCACCGGCGCGGCCGACTGCTCGGCACGGACGAGCGCCGTTCCGCAGTACCCGCAGTAGCTGAACTGCGGCGGGCTCTCGGCCCCGCAGTTTGTGCAGGGGGTCATTCGAGAAGTCTAAGCGGCGGGGCCGCTGCGCTTGCGCGACGGCGGCCCCGCAGCGGCCACGATCAGCGCCGCAGCCGCGTCCGCTCCGAGCCTCGAGGTGTTCACGACGAGGTCGTAGTGGGTCGGCTGCTCGTTCTTCACGCCGTAGAAGCGCTGGAGGTAGGCCTCGCGCCCCTTGTCGGACTCGGAGATCTCCTTCGAGGCCCTCTTCGGGTCGAGACCCTCGGTCTCCGCGATCCTGGCCGCTCGGGCCTCGTCGGGAGCGGTCACGAACACCCGGAGTACGCCGTCGCGGTCGGCCAGCGCGAACGACGCCGCATGTGAGGTGATGACGACGTTCCCGCGGTCGGCGACGCCGTCGATCGTCGCCTTGATCAGGTCGCGAAGCATCTCGGTCTTCTCGATCCGGCCGAAGTCGACCTCGATCGAGCGCTTGGCGTCCTTGCGCTCGGCGTACGAGACGGACTCGGCGAAGAGCCCGGCGCCTCGTGCCGCCTCGGAGACGATCGAGTCGTCGGCGAACGTGTACCCGAGCTTGTCGGCGACCGCCTTGCCCACGGCGCCCCCGTCGGCCCCCTCGGTGTGCGAGATGCAGATGACGGTCGCCTTCATCGCCGCGGATCGTAACGATGAGTTTCGGACGCTGCCTCGGTCTCTACCCGTAGGATGACGGAGGTGGCTGAGACGCTCACCGCGTCCGGGCTCGAGGCCCGGCTCGAGGAGCACCGGCGCGAGCTGATCGCGTACTGCTACCGCATGCTCGGCTCCCCGTTCGAGGCGGAGGACGCCGTTCAGGACACGCTCGTCCGCGCCTGGCGCGGTATCGACCGGTTCGAGGGCCGCTCGGCGCTCAAGTCGTGGCTCTACCGCATCGCGACCAACGTGTGTCTCGACATGCTCGCGAGCCGCGAGCGCCGGGCGCGGCCGATGGATCTCGGGCCCGCGCAGGAACCGGTGCTCGCGAACCTGCACACGCGGCCCGACGAGAGCTTCGTCGAGCCGATCCCGGACGCGCTGGTCGCCCAGGGCTCGGACCCGGCTGAGATCGCCGCGACGCGGGACTCGGTGCGCCTGGCGCTCGTCGCGGCTTTGCAGCATCTGCCCCCGCGCCAGCGAGCCGCGCTGATCCTCTGCGAGGTGCTCCGCTGGAAGTCGTCGGAGGTGGCCGAGCTCCTCGACACGACGACCGCATCGGTGAACAGCGCACTCCAGCGGGCCCGGGCAACGCTCGAGGAGCAGGATCTCTCTGCGGAGAAGCCGCTGCCGCTCGATCAGGTCGACCACGAGCTGCTCGCCCGCTACGTGGCGGCTTTCGAGGCCTACGACGTCGACGCGCTGACGTCGCTGATCCGCGAGGACGCGACCCAGTCGATGCCGCCGTTCGACATGTGGCTCGCCGGGCGCGAGGACGTCCTCGCCTGGTGGTTCGGGCCGGGCATCGGCTGCAAGGGCTCGCGGGTTATCCCCGCCGGCTCGGCGAACGGCGCTCCCGCCTTCGGCCAGTACAAGCCGAGCGAGACCGGCTCCGGCTACGACCCGTGGGCGCTCCAGGTACTCCAGACGACGAGGACGGGCATCGTCGAGTTCACGTTCTTCCTCGACACCAAACGGCTCTTCCCGCTCTTCGGGCTTCCCCCCAGACTCGAAGACCAAGACTAAGGCTGGTGCCTGAACGACCAGGGCGTCGTCGCGACGAGCGCCACGGGAGTCGAGACGAAATCCCCGAGCCCGGTCAAGTCGATCAGCTCCCGTAGCTCGGGCGCTGCACCGCGCAACCGCAGCTCGACTCCGCAGCGCCGCGCGAGCAGCCGGAGACGCGCCAGCGCATCTACGGTGGCGATCTCAGCCGGCAGGGGGCTGGCGTCCCAGACCACGAATTCCCGGGTCATCACACCTCTGACGGCCCGGGCGCGCGAAATTCATCGCGAAAGCTCGAGCGACTCGCCCGGCTGGAGCACCCGAACGTCCACCGCCGGCGCTTCGCGCGCCGCCGCGGCGACGAACACCTCGGGGGGCCGGCGCAGGAAGAGGGCTCGCGACGAGTGGTAGACAGGCCGTAGCGTCCCCCAGTGGATCGGGACAGCCATCTTCGGAGTGAGCAGCGCGAGCGCCTCGGCGGCCCGCTCCGGGTCGAGGTGGCCCGGCCCCATCGTCGGCCCCCAACCCCAGATCGGGAGGAGCGCCAGGTCGAGCCCAGGGACGAGGCCCTCCATCTCCGCGAAGAGATCGGTGTCTCCCGCGAAGAACACGGACGCCGACCCGTTGAGCGCGTAGCCGACCGTGGCACGGCCGCGCCCGGGCACAGCTTTTCCGCCGCCGTGCTCAGCGCGCGTCGCCCGCACGGCGACGCCCCCGACGGCCACTTCGTCACCGACGTCGACCTCGGTGACGTTCTGAAAGCCCTTTTTCGTGATGAGCGCACGGAGACCGCGTGGCACGACGACGAGGGTCTCCCGAGGGAACCGTTCGAGCGACGGGAGATCGAGGTGGTCGAGATGCCCGTGCGAGATCAGCACCGCATCGGGCGGCGACGGGGTTGCCGGTGCCGGCCCGACCCTCACGAGATGCGAGACGCGCCGGCGCAGAACCGGGTCGGTCAGGATCCGGACGCCGTCGAGCTCGATGAGCACGGTCGAATGGCCGAGCCAGGTGACGGTCACGTTGCCGTCCCGCGAGCCTTGGTAGCGTCACCCGCTGCGATGGCCGGCATCCCCCCGTTCGGCGAGCGCGTGGCCTGGAAGCCCGCGAAGCCGAGGTTCCACCCTGCTCGAGTGCTGCTCTCGTGGCTCCTTTCGGCGGCGGCGCTCTTCGTCGCGGCACTCATCGTCCCGGGAGTATCCGTGGAGGGGTACCTCGGCGCCATCGTCGCGTCCTTGTTGATCGCGATCCTGAACGCCGTCATCCCGCCCATCATCGCCGCGCTGCGCCTGCCCCTGATGGCGCTCCTGGGGTTCCTGCTCATCCTGGTCGTCGACGCCGGCATGCTCGTCCTCGTCTCCGAGATCGCCCCCAACTCGATCAAGGTCACGAGCTTCGGGTGGGCGCTCCTCGCGGCGATCGTCGCCGCGGCGGTCAGCGTGGTGCTCGACGTGGTGGCAGGCACGAACGACGACGACACCTACACCTTCCGGGTCGTGCAGCGGATCGCCCGCCGGCAGGGCGAGATCACGAAGACCGACGTCCCCGGGATCATCTTCCTCGAGATCGACGGGCTCGCGCTCCCGGTGCTCCGCCGCGCCATGCGAGACGGGAACGCGACGACGATGGCCTCGTGGCTCTCGTCGGGCACGTACCGCCTCGTCGAGTGGGAGCCGGACCTCTCGTCGCAGACCGGGGCGAGCCAGGCGGGGATCCTGCTCGGATCGAACGAGGACATCCCTGCCTTCCGCTGGGTCGACAAGGAGACCGGCCGGGTCATCGCCTGCTCCGGGCCCGGCGACTGCGAGGAGATCGAACGCGAGCGCTCGACCGGGATCGGCCTCCTCCGCGACGGGGGCTCGAGCCGCGGCAACCTGCTCTCCGGCGAGGCGGACGAGGTGATCCTGACCGTCAGCCGGATGAGCGCCGAGAAGCGGGCGAACCCCGGCTATCGCGCGTTCTTCGCGAACGGCTTCAACGTCACCCGGACTCTCGTCCTCTTCACGTGGGAGATCCTGCTCGAATGGACGGCGGCGCTCCGGGCGGCGCGGCGCGACGTGCGACCGCGCGGGCACCGCGGCGGCATCTACCCGCTGGTGCGGGCCGCGCTCTGCGTGTTCGTGCGCGACCTGATCGTCTACGGCGTGCTCACCGACATGATGCGCGGCCGCCCCGCGGTGTACGCGACCTTCTCGAGCTACGACGAGGTCGCCCACCACTCCGGCCTCGAGCGGGCCGACACGCTCGAGGCGCTCCGGAAGCTCGACGAGCAGTTCGGCCGGATCGACCGCGCCCGCCGCTTCGCACCGCGTCCGTACCACCTCGTCGTCCTCTCCGACCACGGACAGACGCAGGGGGCGACCTTCAAGCAGCGGAACGGCTACTCCCTCGAAGACCTCGTCGGTCGCTCGCTCGAGTCGGCAACGGTCACCGGCATCGCAGGCGGCGACGAGCAGTCCGCCATGGCGACCCTGGCGATCGACGAGGCGACCGGCCGTACCGGCAAGGGCGAAAAGAAGGGCAAGGAGTCTCCGTCCGGGCGGCGGGCCGTCGTGCTGGGCTCGGGCAATCTCGGCCTCGTGTACCTGATGGAGGAGAAGCGCCGCCTGACGATGGAGGAGATCGACGAGCGCCACCCGCGCCTCATTCCTGCTCTTCGCGAGCATCCGCACATCGGCTGGATCCTCGTCCGCTCCTCCAAGGAGGGCCCGCTCGCGCTCGGCGAAAACGGCGTCCGCTACCTCGCGGAGGGGCGCGTCGAGGGCGACGACCCGCTCTCGCACTTTTCCGCCGGCGCTCCCGGTCACCTGCTGCGGACCGACGGCTTCCCGCACGTGGGCGACCTGATGATCGGGAGCTTCTACGACGGGGATCTCGACGAGGGATGTGCGTTCGAGGAGCTGATCTCCTTCCACGGCGGCCTCGGCGGCCCGCAAACACGGCCGTTCGTCCTGTATCCCGCCGAGCTCCCGGGGCCCGAGGCGCCACTCGTCGGCGCCGCCTCGGTTCACGGGCTCTTGCACGGCTGGAGGCTCGACTTACAAGCTGAGCAGCCGTTGCCCTCCGAGGTCAGACAGCCCGAGCCACAGCGAGACTCTGAGCCAAGACAGGAGGTTCAGTAGCCTCCTCGTTTCGGCCTGTTTCGGTGGGTCGTGTTGCTCCCCTGTTGCCCCGAAGACCGGCGCCGAGGACTAACGGCGGTAGAAACAGTGAGGGCCGAGGGAGGGCAGGCATGCCCCCTCGGCCCTCAGCCGCGCTCTGTGTTGCAGCACCCCAGACAATGACACCCGTGCGGCTCCATGCCGTTAGGCGCTCTTTTCGTCCGCGTTATGCGTATGTTGACTTCGCCGCTTCGGACGCATGGTCGACAGAGCGAATAGCGCGCGTCGGCACCCGCCCCAATTGCTCAGCTAGGGGAAGCTAGCGCCGCGGCGGCGTCCGCGACCAGGGCTGAGCTCGGACCCAGTCGAGCATCGCCGCGAGGTCGGGTCCGTCCGGGCACTCGCCTTTGAGCGAGCTGAAGGTCGAACCGGGATAGGCCGGATCTGCCCGGTCGATCGGGTAGACGGACACGAGCCAATGGCCCTCGGCGGCCTGCGTGATCCGGACGTCGTTCGGGCCGATCCGGCGGCGTTCGTCGACGAGCGGTGCTTCGTCGGTCACGGTCCGAGAATAAACGCTCGGTCGGGCACATCGACCTACGCGAAGCGCTCGAGCTCACAGCGCTAATCGCTCGTAAGGACTGGGAGCGCCCGGCGCGCCTCCGCCCAGGCGGCTGGCGAGGTGGATCGAGGATGCTCCCAGAGCGACGCTCGACGAGGCGCTCGTCGTCGCCGGGCTGCCGACCGCGGCCAACCTCAGCCGGTGTGGCTACCCGCGCGAGGCTGCGAGCTGGAGCGCAAGCTCGGCCGTCCCAGAATGCCGGCCTACGGGAGGGGAAAGGGGAGTCCCGCAGGCCGACCTTGTCGCCTCACGACAGGCGTCGCTCCCCGTTTTTCGGAGCCGGTGAGCCAGCCGCCTCTCCTGCCTTCCGGCAAGCCCCTCGGGGCTCACCGGCCCCTACTGGGACCACCATACGTCCCGAACCAAGAGGTGACCAGCGTAATTTCTACGAGACTGACCCTAAGACTGAGGAGCTCCGTTCTTTCGTTCTTTCAAAGGACCAAAACTGGGATTTGTCGAGAACGCCCGGCGCGGCGTGTCCGTGAGCCGGAGCGGCCCAGCCCGACGACCGTGCCCCCACCCGGCACGCGATCGCGATCCTCGTCCGTTGACCGCGTTCCGCCGGGCGCTCGAGCATGGCAACTCGCCAAGGCGACAGCCCGCGAAGGACGCGCGACCCGGACTTCGGGTGCAGAAACCGCAGGGACGAGTGAGGCGGCACGGAGTCCCCGGGCCGCCTCGGTCAAGCGGAGCTCAGTGGTCGTGAGTCCCTGAGGCCTCGGGTCACCTGCGGGGGCGGCGATCATCTCCCAGGTGTTGTTGTCGCCGTGCTGCTGCGTCCAGAAGACGCGCCACTTGCCGTTCGGCTTGAACGGCTTCGGGTCCGCGGCGCCGAGCAACCCGTTCACGCTCGCGTCGCCGTCGGAGACGATGAACCCGGTGATCTCGTTGTCGCCTTCGTTCACGAAGCCGCTCGAGCCCGAGAGGCCCGAGTCGATCGTCGCCGAGGCGTCGCGGCCCTCGGCAATGATCCGCGTCGGCTGTGCGCCGTGGGCGTAGTAGGCATCGACGTCGAAGAGCCACGCCGAGTCGAGTGCGTTCCGCTGCGCGTGGAGGGTGTCACCTGCGTCTTCGACGAAGACGATCTGGTCCTTCGAGAGGAACGCCGTGTTGTCGAACGCGGCGTGAACAGGGTCTCCGTTGTAGAGCACGGAGATCGTCCCGTCGTCGCTCTTCGGTGACTGGACGAGCTTGAAGATCGACCCGTACCCGCCCGTCTGATTGGGGCTCACGCACGGCGTCGTGACCGTGGCCGGAGGGAGGACCCCGCCGGCGCAGGTCCGCTCGTCGGTGTCACCGGTCTCGTCGAAGTAGAGCTCCTTGAACTTCGAGCCCGGCCTGAAGACGCCGTTCTCGGGCCGCTTGAACGGAGTGGCCCCGGCGGACTTCGCCAGCGTGTTGTCGTCTGCGCCGGGCAGCGCCGTCGTCGAGTCGGTAGTGGCGATCGTGATCCACTTCGTGGCGTATGACGTGCCGTAGGTGTGGAGCGCCAAGTACCCGCCCGAGTTGGAGCCCGAGATGTCGGTGTTCGCCGCCGCAGCCACGTCGGCCTGTGAAGCGCTTGCCGGCTTGGTGAACTTGACCGGCTGGCCACCGACGAGCACCTGGAGGGCCTGAACCTTCCCACCTTTCGACAGGTCCGACGGGTCGGTCGGGACGAACCGATAGATGAAGCTGTTCGGCTGCTTGGTGAAGGAGTTGGCCGAGGTGTTGTCGGCCGGTGGGCCTGTCAGGGCAGTCGTCTTGCCGCCCACGTCCTCGGCGATGTAGAGGTTGCCGCGGTCGTCGGCCTGGACACCCTCGAAGCCACCCCGGCCGATCACGTTCGAGATGTCGACCACATGGGACGGGAAGTCGGCGGTCGCCTGGTAGACCGAGCTCGTCGAGCCGCTCTCGGTCGTGTAGAGGAGCTTCTCGGCAAACGGGTCCCAGAAAGAACCGTCGATCGTCTTGAGGTTGACTTCGGTCCGGTGACGATCCTCTTTCGGCGGCGCCCACCTCTCGGAGCCGTCTCGAGGCCTCGCTAGGCTCCGGCCGGTGAAGCGCCGGGCTCTTTGGCTCGTCACCCTGCCGATCGCGCTCGCGGGGATCGAGTGCGGCCATGCGCTCGGCAACCTGATCGCAGGCGCACCGGAAGGCGAGCTCTTCGCGAGCCCGTCATCCGGTCGGGGCGCCCTTCCGCTCGTCGGCCTGGTGCTCGTTCTGCTCGTCGTGGCTGGAGTCGCGGGGCGGGTCGCCGGCTCCCCACGACGGTCACGTGCGGTCGCTACGCCGTTCGCGCTCCTCCAACCGGCCGGCTTCGTCCTCCTCGAACTGGGCGAAGCGCTCTCCGAGCCGGGGCACTTCCGCCTCGGCGGTCCCGCGTTCGCACTCGGCCTCGTCTTCCAGCTCCCAGCGGCCGCGCTCGGCTACACGGTGGCCTGCGCGCTTCTCCGCCTCGGTGACGAAGCCCGTGCGCTGCTGCTCGGGTTGCCCCGAGCGCCGCTGGCGCTCGCGACGGTTCCGTCCCGGCTCGCTCCCGGGGACGAGCTCCACGCCACGTTCCGGCTGACGGACCCCGTCCGCGGCCGCGCTCCTCCCGTGGGCGCGTAGCTCCGGGCCGTCCGACGGGTCGGCCCGGGCCCGTTCCGTGGCAGGCATCGACCAAAGGAGCTCGCATGACACCGGACCGTGCGCATCGTCCGCGGCTGCTCGTCGCCGGCGGAGCCGCGCTTGCAACTCTTGCGCTTCTCGGCGTCGGGATCACCGTCGCCGCCTTTCTCCTCGGCACCGGCGGCTCGACGGCGGCCCTCGCGGCCCCCGCGTCCGCCGACTCGATGGCCGGTATGGCCATGGCGCCCACCGAGGGTGCCGCATACTGGCGAAACGTCGCCGGTTCGCCCTTTTCGGGCGACGGCGTCACGCGGACCTATTACGTCGGCGCCGACGAGGTCATCTGGAACTACGCGCCGGACGGCCGCAACATGATCACCGGCAAGGCGTTCGACGCCGTCGCCGACACCTACGTGAAGTCCGGTCCCGGCCGCATCGGCTCCAGGTACCTCAAGTGCCTCTACCGCGGCTACACCGACGCGACGTTCCAGCACCTCCAGAAGCGACCGGCCGACGAGTCCTACCTCGGCTTCCTCGGCCCGGTGATCCGGGCGCAGGTGGGCGACACGATCAAGGTCGTCTTCCGGAACTCGTGCCCCTTCCCGGCGAGCGTCCACCCTCACGGCGTCTTCTACGCCAAAGACAGCGAGGGGGCGCCCTACAACGACGGGACGAGCGGGCCCGACAAGCTCGACGACGCCGTGCGTCCGGGCGGCAGGCACACGTACGTCTGGAAGGTCCCGGAGCGCGCCGGCCCGGGGCCCGGCGAGGGCAGCTCGGTGATGTGGATGTACCACTCGCACACAGACGAGGTGGGAGACACGTACGCCGGCCTCATGGGCCCGATGGAGATCACCCGGCGCGGCATGGCGAGGCCCGACGGGAGCCCGAAGGACGTCGACCGCGAGATCTTCGCCCTGTTCTCGGTGATGAACGAGAACGCGAGCCCGCTCCTCGAGGCGAACCTGCACCGATTCGCGCAGAAGCCATATCCGCGCGATCCCGGCGACGATGACGAGTTCACCGAGTCGAACCTGATGCACTCGATCAACGGCTACGTCTTCGGGAACCAGCCGATGATCACGATCTCGAAGGGCGAGCGGGTTCGCTGGTACGTCATGAGCATGGGTACCGAGGTCGACCTCCACACACCGCACTGGCACGGCAACACGGTGGTCGCGAACGGCATGCGGATGGACACGATCAGCCTCCTGCCCGCAAGCATGGTCGTCGCCGACATGGTCCCGGACGACGTCGGGATCTGGCTCTTTCACTGCCACGTCAACGACCACATCCGCGCCGGGATGCTGACGCGCTACCGGGTCGTGAGCTAGGAGCTCTCGCGGAGGTACTGGTGGACGAACGCGATGGCCATGCTTCCTTCGCCGACCGCGGCGGCGACGCGCTTCACGGGGCCGAAGCGCACGTCGCCGCAGGCGAAGATCCCCGGCACGCTCGTCTCGAGGAGGTAGGGGTCGCGCTCGAGCTCCCACCGGCCCGCCGCGCGGACATCGGAGCCGGTCAGGACGAAGCCGCGCTCGTCGAGGGCAATCTCTGGAGGGAGCCAGGCGGTCTCGGCATCGGCGCCGATGAAGATGTAGAGGCCGCCCGACTCGACGCGTTCGGCGTTCCCGCTCTCGCGGTCGAGGATGTCGAGCGCCTCCAGGGAGCCCTCGCCGTGGGCGCAGCAGACCTCCGATCGCGCGAGGATGCGGATGTTGGAGCGGGTCGAGAGCTGATCGATGAGGTACTTCGACATGCTCCTCTCGAGCCCCTCGCTCCTGCAGAGGATCGACACGCTGCGCGCATGCGTCGCGAAGTTGAGCGCGGCCTGGCCTGCCGAGTTCCCGGCGCCGACGACGTGCACGTCGAGGCCGTGGGCGTTGGAAGCGTCACTGCGAGCCGCCCCGTAGAAGATCCCCCTGCCGCCGAGCCGATCGAATCCCTCGACCGCGAGCTGCCGCCACGCGACACCGCAGGCGAGGATGATCGTGCGGGCGGTCAGGACGTCGCGGTCGTCCAGATGGAGCTGGTGCGTAGCCGGATCGATCCTCGTGATGTGGCGGGTCACGAGGATCTCGGCGCCTAGCCTCCTCGCCTGTTGCAGCGCGCGGCTCGCGAGCTCGTCGCCCGAGAGGCCCTGCGGGAAGCCGAGGTAGTTCTCGATGCGCGACGACGTGCCGGCCTGACCGCCGGGCGCCTCGCGCTCGACGACGAGCGTGCAGAGCCCCTCGGAGGCCCCGTAGACGGCGGCGGCGAGCCCCGCGGGGCCGGCACCGACCACGACGACGTCATACTCGGCACGCGCCGGCTCCGTGGTCAGGCCGAGCAGCTCGGCGACCCGGCGAAGCGGCGGCCTGACGACCGTCTTCCCGCCGATCACCTCGATCGCGGGCTGATCGGCGCGAGGAGGCAGCGGTCCTCCCCACTCCTCCTCGGCTCCCGGCGCGCCGGGTGCGAGCCACCGATACGAGATCTGGTTGCGGTCGAGGAATCGGCGAAGCGCGGCACCCTCCGTCTCGAGGCGGTTGCCGACGACGATCGCGCGGGGAGACGGCGGCTCTGCGGCCAGGCCCTGGAGCCCGCCGGGCCCGCCGATGCGATGCGACGCGAGCGCCCCGACTGCCTTCCCGACGTTCGGCGCCGCGGCCGAGACCGCGTGGAAATCGGTTGGCTCCAGCCGCAGCACGCGTGAGGCCTCGGCGGCCCTGAAGCCGACGGGGAAGAGCGAGCCGAGCGTGATCGGCACCTCGCCGAAGACGTCGCCCGGCAGGCGCTCGCCGACGACCTTCTCGACCCCGTCGACCGTCTTCACCGCTTCGATGCGCCCCTCGAGGAGGCCGAACAGCGCGCGCTCGCTTCCTTCCTGCGCCGCGAACTCGCCCGGGACGAGGCTGATGTCCGCGGCGGCGCGGGCGAGCCGCTCGCGTTCCGCTACCTCGAGATCCACGAAGATCGTGATCTCGGCGACTTCCTCAGCCGTCACCATGACGCGATGAGGCTACTCGACCGGGCTCGGCGCCAACGCGGGTCGAGCTATCCACCCGGCGGCGGAAAGCGGACGTGCATGTGGTACTCGTGGTTCGGGTAGGGAATCACGACGCCCGAGGGCCCGTGGAGCCCGGCGTGGAAGCCGACGAAGATCATCCGAGCGCCGGCGGCGACGAAGCGGTCGAGGAGATCCTGGGCGAGCGCCGTGTCGATCTGATCGCTCTGGGTCGGAGCGCGGAGGGTGCCGTCGACACGCGGGTAGTAGACGTCGACGTCCAGGCCGTTCTGATGGGAGACGTGCTCGTCCATCGGCCCGCCGCCTGTCCGGCTGATGTCGCCGACCACGATCCGCGGCGCGTCGGGGTGCGCTTCGTGGTACGCCTCGGTGACCGCGATGATCGTCTTGATCGTGTGCTGGTTGCCGTACAGTCGGTCGGGCTGGTTCGGGACGCTGTCCGTGACCGGGTCCCAGGTCACCCAGGCCGGCCCGTCGATCGGTAGCTGGGTGCCGTCGACGAGCCGTCCGTCATACGGGAGCCCGAGGGACACGGCGTGCCGCCAGATCACCTTCGGATAGACATGCTCGTGGACACGGTCTCGTGGCGCCCGCACCGGCGCGGGCATCACTGGGCGGTCGTGGGCGTCCGTGATCGAGATCGTCCCCGCCCCGAGCCGGAACGTCAGGCTCGGCGGGTCGTCGAGCACGAGCCTCGTCCCCTGCCCGCCGTGGCCACGGAGCGCGAACGGGAGGATCACGGCGGGTGACAGCGCGATCGCCGTCGCGCGGGCGCGTCGCGTGGTTCGGCGCTGCCTCCACGCCTCGCGCCGGCGACGAGATGCCGCGAGCCCCGGCGGCACGGGGAACGGCAGCGGGGCGACCGCGGCGAACGCGGGCGCGACGCGGCGCTCGCGGAACCACGCGAGATCCGTGTCGAGCCACAACTCCCCGGTCGTCCAGGACATGGCAGAACTCCGTTCGCCCGCCGGGGGCGGTGTCCTTCGCGTTCATGACCGGGCTCTTGCAGCGCCGCCCGACGCGATCCTCAGGCGTTGGTGGCGACGGCCGGCTTGGCCGACGGGCGGATGGCGCGGACGGGCGGCGGCAGCTTGAGGCAGAGCAGCACCCCGACCGCCGGCGCGACGGCGCTGATCGTAAGCGCGGTCTGGAGATCGACGGCGTCGGCCACGGCGCCGAGGGCGACCGCGGCTATCCCACCCACGCCCATGGCGAGGCCGACAGAGAGCCCGGAGGCCATCCCGACATGACGCGGGAGATACAGCTGGCTCAGCACCATCGTCACCCCGAAGGTCCCGACGACGCATACGCCGATCGCCATCAGCGCCACGACGCCGAGCGGGCCGCCGACGTAGACGAAGACGAGGACGAGGGGCGCGATCGCGAGCTGTGTCAGAACGAGCGTGCGCCTGAGCCCGATCGCGTCCGCTACTGGCCCGAGCAGGATCGTGCCCACCGCGCCTGCGAAGAGCATGAGGAAGAGCACGCGGTTCCCCGTCGCCTTCGAGTGACCATGTGCCGTGACCCAGAGCGGGACGAACGCCAGCAGGGCGAACCAGGTCACGCTGCGCAGAGCGATCACGCCGCCGAGGATCGCCATCGCCGCACGCTGGTCCTCGCCGCGGGTGAGCGCCTGCGCGTGCGGCGCGGGCTTGAGCCGGGCAAGCCGCGGGAGGAGGCGCAAGAGGGCGGCTGCGCCGACCAGGACGGGGATCATCGCGAGGAGGCCGCCGACGAGACCGATCCGGACGACGAGCAGGCCGGTCACGAACGCCCCGAGCGCGTAGCCGAGGTTGCCGCCGATGTTGAAGTACGACATCCCGCTGGCCCGCTTGGCGCCGCTGGCATAGGCGGCGAACTTCGCGCCTTCGGGGTGGAACGCCGCCACGCCGAGGCCGCCGGCGAATACGAACAGCACCACGAGCGGGTATACGGGGGAGACCGCGGCCGCGCCGACACCGACTGCGGCAAGCGCCGTGCCGCCGGGGATCAGCCACAGGGCGCCGGAGCGGTCTGACCAGAGACCGAAGAGCGGCTGGACGAGCGACGAGGAGATCGTCGCCGCCAGGAGCAGGACGGCGGCGAACGCGTAGTTCAGGTGGAACCTGTCGGTGAGGAACGGGATCAGCGCCGGCACGCTGCCCGACGCGAAGTCAACCGCCAGATGGCCCGCCGAGAGCGCGATCATCGGCCGCCTCTCTATGCCCTGGGCGCGCTCGTCCGCCATCTCCCGATGGTACTGGCCGTCACCGAGTTACCCCGAGTCCTACCCCTACAAACTGTCTGTGCGAGACTGTCCGCCGTGCGTCGCACCGTGCTCGTCGCGGCCGCGCTGGCGGTCTCGGCCACGTTGGCCGTAACTCTCCATCCGGGCTCCAGCGGAGCGGCGGCGGTACCTGGCTGGTCAGGCACCGCCTCCTGCACGATCACGGTCAGCGGCCCGGGTTACGAGCACTCCGAGACGCAGAGATGGCAGGTCCGCGGCCTCGCACGCGTCCGCGGGGCGTTCCGGCTCGTCCCTTCGAACTGGACGGACGCCGGCAGCGGGTCCTCGCAGGTTACGCAAGGCGACCAGACGAGGGACATCACGTGGACCGTGAAAGCCGCCGCGCCGGGGCAGTTCCACTTCGTGGTCAGGGCGTCGGACAACAAGCTCGTCATCGGCCAGGCGAACGCCCAGCTTCGTGTCCCGAACGGCATCACCGGGACGCAGAAGGTCACGATCGGAGGTGTTGCGCAGACGCCCGGCCCCGTCGGGCTGGAAGCGTTCGAGACCCAGCTACCCCCGATCGTCGCCGGCCCGACCACCCGGACCGTCTCCGGGTCGATGCCGCCAACGCAGCTGAAGGGGTCGTTCGGGCCGTTTCAGCCGGCCACCGCGGCGGTGACGAAGAGATGCACCTGGAGGTTCGTCGAGCAGAGCGGGTAGACCGGCGGGGTTCAGACGGCCCATACCGCTCGTGAGCACCGTCGGAGCCGCAGCGTCTTCGGCCTCGCAGTGTTGGGCCTGACCTGTGAGGGAAGCGGCGGCGGCGCCCGGTCGCCCGTCACGCCGGAGCAGCGAGAACTTCCGCTCCTGGGCGCCGGCCTACAGGACGTTCGCGACGGTCCATGTGCGCGCGTACCGGCCTGTCGTCGGGGAGCGACCGTCAGCTGCGCCCGGGCCCAGGAGCGCGCCGCCGCCGCGGCCCTGAAGACGGCCTCGATGCTCTCCGCGGCGCAAGCCTCCTGCCGAGCGTCTCGTCCACGGTGCGAGTTGCTCGCCCCGGAAGTCGGATGCGTCGATCCTCGGGCTGGCTCGGAGGGCATCCGAGCAGCCAGACCGGAGCGTGTCGAGTGCCGAGCGAACCGGCGACGCTAGCCGACGTCGGCGCCCCTCCGGCGCCGAGCGCTTCGGGAGGAGCACGATGTCGACGTCACGCGGCGCACGCCGAACGTCGGGCCGAAGACACACGCTGGCGTCAACGTCGTCGGCGATCGGTTGCGCAGTGGAGCCTCGAGCGCTCGAAGTCGCGCGCGAGATCCGTCAGGCGCCGTCAATGTCGCCGACACTCAGACCTTCGTCCGCGGTCGAACGTAGCGGCAGCTGCCACGCTCACGCAAGGCACTCGGTAGGCGACGGAGCTGTCGCTCGCCATCCGCCGGTCCGCGACGTCAGAGCGACGGTGCGCCGTCGGTGAGCGTCGCCGACAGCGCGGAAGTCTGCTGCCGCAGGGTCTCGAAGAGCTCGTCCCGGGACGACAGAGCCGCCTCGAGCTCACGGATGCGCTCGTGGTCTCGTACTCGCGCCTCCTGGACCGTTGCGAGAGCGCTCTGCTGAACCGGTCGACCGACTTGAGTGCCGATTGCGCGTGCGCCTACGGTGAGACGTTCTGGTTCATATGGAAGAGATTGCCGGGATCGTAGGCCTGCTTGACCTGAACCAGGCGTTCGTAGTTCTGGCGGTAGTTGTCTCGAATTCGGTCGTAGTCGTCGTCCTGCATGAAGTTGATGTAGCCGCCGGGCTCGGAGTAGGGCGACAACGCGTCGTAGTAGTCGCGCAGCCATTTGATCCGCTCGGAGTCCTTGGCGGGGTCGGTCCATCCCGCGAGGAAGACCATCCCATACGTGGCGTCCCGGTAGGCGAAGGCGGTCTCGCTGGCTCCCACGCGATGGCAGGCGCCGTTGATCGGATACATGTGCATCGTGCACGTCACCTCGGGGACCCGAGATCCGTGCTCGATGTGCGCCGCGATCGCGGCGTCCGGGAGGTCATTCACGAACGCGCCTTTCCAGTACGCGCGCAGACCCTTCGGATAGAGAGCGTCGAAGGCGCCGTTCAGCGCCGGATAGGGGAGTGGCCCGCTCCCGTCGGCAACGATCGGCGCGACCTCCCGGAACGGTTTCAGGGCTTTCTCGGCCTGGTCGAGCGGCCCGGCCCAGTGCACGACCACGAGGAACAGGGTGTCGCCATGCCGATCCTCCGGGATGAACGGCAGCGGCGGAGCGATCTGGAATCCCGGAAAGCCGCCGAACTCCTCGGGCGCGTCCCGAATGTACTCGTCGAACATTCGCAGCACGGTCGCGGCGTCGTCCAGGTTGTAGAAGATCGGCCCCGCGAACACCTGGTCGACCTCGGCGAGGCGGTACTCGAGGGAGGTCACGACGCCGAAGTTGCCACCCCCGCCGCGGAGCCCCCAGAAGAGATCCTCGTTCTCCCGTTCGCTTGTGGTCAGGAACTTCCCGTCCGCGGTGACCACGTCGGCCGAGATCAGGTTGTCGATGGTGAGCCCGAGCCCTCGGGATAGGTAACCGATCCCTCCTCCCAGCGTCAGACCCGTGAGCCCAGTGGTCGAGACGATCCCGCCGGTGGTCGCGAGGCCAAAGGCGTGGGTTGCGTAGTTGAAATCCCCCAATGTCGCTCCGGCATCGGCACGGGCGGTCTTGCTCCTCGGATCTACACGTACGGTCCGCATCTCCGACATGTCGATCACCAGACCCGCCTCGTTTGTCCCGAATCCGGGCCCGCTGTGTCCGCCGCAGCGCACGGACAGATCGAGTCCATGCTCGCCCGCGAAGTTCACGCCGGCGATGACGTCCCCGACCTGCTCGGCCTTCAAGATCGCGGTCGGCCGCCTGTCGAACATGCCGTTGTGGACGCTGCGCGCTTCGTCGTAGTCCTCGTCCGCGGCGGTGATCACCCGACCGCGCACGTGCTCACGCAGGGGTTGGACAGCCTCGCTCGTCAGCGTGCTCGCTACGGCGGTATCTGCCATGGCCGCACTCCTTCCTTACTTTGATGCATACCGGAAGGTGCGATCCTACTCTCCTTCTGCCAGCTTGGACAACCCCGATGCGGCGCTTCCGCACGGCAGCGGGCAGAAATCTTCGAGGCCGGCACGGTCAGGGATCTCGTGTCGGGATCCGGCGCGACGTTCGAAGACCTCGGCACGCGCGAGCTGAAGGGCATCGACGGCCTCTGGGCGATCTGGAAGCTCCGCTCGCTCCAGGTCGAGCTGCCGCCGCCGCTCGCGCAGGACGTCGCGACGGCACGGCTCGCATCGCTGACCGCGGTGCGCAAGCAGCGGCGCAGGTGGCCGCTCGCGGCCGGCGCCCTCGGGCTGGCAGCCGCCGCGGTCGCCGGCGTCGTGATCGCCGGCCACGTCGGTAGCGCCGCCGCCGCGCCGGCCAGTCTGCTGCGCCTCGATCCGAGCACGGGCCGCATCGTCGCCGCAACCCACGACCGCGAGCTGGGGTGCCCGTGCATTCCGAATCTGTTCACGGTCGACGGAACGCTCTGGGAGCGGGTCGGTTCCGACGGACAGGCGTTCGCGATCCGCTCGCTGAAGACGGGGCGGCTCCTGCGCACACTTCCCATCCCGGTCGGCACGGCCGGATGCGCGCTCGTAGGGAGGCAGCGGTCGGCGGCCCGCAATCTGACTCGCGGCGCGCTATCGTCATGGAATGGCAGGGACGAACCGAACTCAGGACAAGGACGTCATCTCGCGATTTGCAGATGGGGTCGAGGACGTGCTGCGGCGGCTCGTCGAGATCCCTCGTCGGAAGGTCGGCGAAGTGCGCGACGGCGCCGACGCTCGCCTCCATGACTTGACGGCGAAGCTCCGCTCGATCGATCCCGCTCGACGGCCGCGTGACCGAGCTCGAGCGGCGCCTCAACTCACTCGAGAAGCCTGCAAAGCAGCCCACTCGCAGGACGACCACGCGAGCCAAGCGCACGGCGACCGGTCATGCCAGCACAACCGCTTCGGCCAAGTCCGAGCACCCCGAGCACGATCCTGGCCCCCGCGACGACGCAACAGCGAAAGACGCCGAAAAGGACGACGCCCGGACCGGAGGCGAGAACGAACCGACTGGGTAGCCGCGCCGCATCACAGGCTCTCGGCCACGCCGACCTCAATACCACGCTTGGTATCTACGGCCGCCGCGACCAGACTGATCTCGAGACCGCGATGGACGCCTACGCGACCTGGCTCGAGCAGCAGCGGGAAGCGAAATCGTGCCCCCCGAAGCCGACCGCTGAAACGGCTCTACTGCGGGAGAAAATGGAGCGGCGGGAATCGAACCCGCGAAAGATTCCCGCCAACTCGGTGCGCACGCCGTGATCGAAATCACTCCTCGACCGGAATTGCTGTGGATGCTGCCGCCGTCCGGAAGCCGCCGGGGATCCCTTCCAGGTCACCTAGCATCGGAGCGGTCATACTCGCAGCCGTGGACGAAGCGCCACTGGTCCTGGTCACCGGCGCGACCGGCAAGGTCGGCCAGGCGTTCATCCGCAGGGTGCTCTCCTCCCCCGACGAGCGGCTAGCCGGGATCACGGTCAGAGCGCTGTGCCACAACCGGCTGCTGAAACCTGAAGCGCGGCTCGAGGTCGTCGCGGGCTCGATCGAGCACCGCGACGTCGTGGATGCCGCCACTGAGGGTGCCACCCAGGTGATTCACCTGGCGACGACCAAGGAGACGCCCGAAACGATCTTTGACGTCACGGTCAAGGGGCTCTTCTGGCTGCTCGAGGCCTGCCGAGTCAGTCCCACCTTCCGGCGGCTCGTCCTGGTCGGCGGAGACGCCGCGGTCGGGCACTTCTTCTATCCGCATCCCCTTCCCGTCACCGAGACGCAGCCGCACACGGCCTACCCCGGCTGCTACGCGCTGTCGAAGGTGCTCGAGGAAGTGATGCTCGAGCAGTACGGCCTGCAGTACGACTTCGACTACTGCTGTCTGCGGGCGCCGTGGATCATGGAGAAGGACGACTTCCGCTACCAGCTCTCGTTCGGGGAGGACGTGTTCGGTGGGCCGCGCTGGCGCGACCTCGTCGGCGCCGAACAGGCGGATGCCTACGTCGAGCGAGGAGCGGTGCCCGTGATGCTCGACGAGGACGGGCGGCCGGTGAAACGGAACTTCGTTCACGTCGAGGATCTGGTGGACGCGATCCTCGCCGCTCTCGACCAGCCGGCCGCACGACGTCAGACGTTCAACATCTGCATGGACGAGCCGGTCGACTACGGAGAGCTCGGCGCCTACCTCGCCGAGTCCCGCGGCCTGCCCACGGTCGAGATCCGCACGCCGTACCACTCGACCTGGCTCGACAACACGAAAGCGAAGTTCCTGCTCGCCTGGCGCCCACGCTACGACCTCGAGCGGCTGGTGGACGAAGCGTGGAGCTACGAGCGCGACCCCGACGAACCGCGCGTCGTCTGGTATCCGGGATAGCCGCTGGCGGCCGGCGCTCACGCAGCTTCTAGCTGCGAAAATGCGTCTCCCGACGACCGAGAACCCGGGTCTTGAAATCGTTCTCGGCGCTTACTTCTGTTGAATCGCTTCTTGGAACGATCGCAATGGAGGCGGCGGGAATCGAACCCGCGGAGGATTCCCGCCGAGCCGTCAGTCCCGACGGGTTGGCCGATGAGCCGCTCGCGCGTACCGCGCTCTCGAAGAAAGGTCGGCCTCCTTCGCATCCCGCGGCCGGCGTCGCTCGTAGGCAGGCAGCGCGTCGGCGGCCCGCAATCTGACTCGCGGCGCGCTATCGTCATGGAATGGCAGGGACGAACCGAACTCAGGACAAGGACGTCATCTCGCGATTTGCAGATGGGGTTGAGGACGTGCTGCGGCGGCTCGTCGAGATCCCTCGTCGGAAGGTCGGCGAAGTGCGCGACGGCGCCGACGCTCGCCTCCATGACTTGACGACGAAGCTCCGCTCGATCGACCCGCTCGACGGCCGCGTGACCGAGCTCGAGCGGCGCCTCAACTCACTCGAGAAGCCTGCAAAGCAGCCCACTCGCAGGACGACCACGCGAGCCAAGCGCACGGCGACCGGTCATGCCAGCACAACCGCTTCGGCCAAGTCCGAACAGCCCGAGCACGATCCTGGCCCCCGCGACGACGCAACAGCGAAAGACGCCGAAAAGGACGACGCTCGGACCGGAGGCGAGAACGAACCGACTGGGTAGCCGCGCGTGACGAACGGACGCGACGTCGTCATGTGGTTGGTCGTGTAGGCAGGTCGGATAGGTGTCACCACGAGCAGACTCATGCTCGTGCCCGCACGGGTGGTCGGGCGCTCACCAGTCGCTGCACCGTTCCGAGGCCGCGCGGAGGGGCTAGCACCTCGCCCGTCACACCTTCGCAACCGAGCTTCGGCGCGTCGCAGGGATCGATGCCGCATCACAGGCTCTCGGCCACGCCGACCTCAATACGACGCTCGGTATCTACGGCCACCGCGACCAGACTGATCTCGAGACCACGATGGACGCCTACGCGACCTGGCTCGAGCAGCAGCGGGAAAGCGAAATCGTTCCCCCCGAAGCCGACCGCTGAAACGGCTCTACTGAGCGAAAAAATGGAGGCGGCGGGAATCGAACCCGCGTCCGCGGACGCACCGACCGAGCGTCTACAAGCTTAGGCCGCGATTGAAGTTTCGCCCGGACGGCTGGTTCGCGACCAACCTACCGGCGGGCTAGCCATCCTAGGTTCTCGCGCCTCCGGCGATTGGCTTTCCTTCGGCGCCAGCCCGTTCGTTGATGCCGGGTCCCGAGCCACGGGCCGTGCTCGGGGCGACACGCTGCGCTAGGTGTTTAGGCTAGGCAGCGAGTGCGAGAGTGTTTTCCGCACTTGCGTTTGGTTTCCGGTTGTTTTACGAGGCCGACCGGAGACCTCGGCTTGCAGCTCTGCCGGAGAACCGACCACGTCGAAACCATGGCGCCCCCGTATGTTCATTCGCTCTACATGGTATCTCACGTTTCACGGACTGAAAACGTGGTTCTCAGCGACGCGCCTTCATGGCGCGCTCGATCTGGCGCTGGGCGTCGCGGTCGGCGAGCGTGCGCCGCTTGTCGCGGAGATCCTTTCCGCGCGCGAGCGCGAGCTCGACCTTCACACGACCGTCCTTGAAGTACAAGCGCGTCGGGACGAGCGTGAGGCCCTTCTCGCGCACCTGGCCGTAGAGCCGGTCGATCTCCCGGCGGTGGAGAAGCAGCTTGCGGGGGCGCGTCGGGTCATGGTTCGCTCGGTTGCCCTGCTCGTAGACGGCGATCTCGGCGCCGTGGAGCCATGCCTCGCCGTCGCGCACGTCGGCGTAAGCCTGCCCGAGCGTTGCCCGCCCGTCCCGCAGGGACTTCACCTCGGTGCCGGTCAGCACGAGGCCTGCCTCGACCCGCTCGAGCAGCTGGTAGTCGTGCCGGGCCTTTCGGTTGTCCGCGATCAGCTTCTCAGCCATCGCGGTCGATTGTGCCTAACCGGTGCGGGTATGCCACAGCCGCTCGGCGACCACGGGGAGCATCGCGAGCGCGATCCGCGGCTCGTCGGCGAGGAGCTGGTGGAAGTCACCCGCGAAGATCGCGAGGCAGTGGACGTCGGTCTTCGCCCGGACGCGGGCCGAACGTGTCGCCTCGGGGACGAGGAGGGCAAGCTCGCCGACGAACTCCCCCGGGCCGACCTCGATCATCGTCTCACCGCGTGCCTCGACGATCGCGGTGCCGGACAGGATCACGAAGATGCCGGATCCGGGGTCGCCGGCGTGCACGAGCGTCTGCCCGCCCGGGATGTCCAGCTCGACCGAGACCGCGGCGACCCGGCGGAGACCGTCGTCGTCGAGGGCAGCGAACAGGGGGATGGCGCGCAGAAAGGCGATCTCGGTCACGGCCGAGTTCATATCACGCAAGCAGGAGGTCGACCTTCCCTTCCTGCTTGGCGATCGAGTCGACCCGCACGCGGATCGTGTCGCCGAGCCGGTAACGGCGTCCGCTGCGCCGGCCGACGAGGGCGGTTCCGGTCGGGTTCAGCTCGTAGAACTCGCCATGGAGCCGACGCGCCGGCAGGAGCCCCTCGAATACCTCGCCGAAACGGATGAAGAGCCCGGAGCCGATCGCGCCGGTGATCTCGCCATCCCACGGCTCGTCCCAGCCCCGCTCGAGCAAGGTGTCCTCCAGCAGCCAGCCAAGGCAGATGTCGTCGGCGAGGTATTCGGCCTGAGCCGCCGCGCGCTCGCGCTCCGAGGCATGCTCGGCGAGCGCGGCGAGGTCGTCGGGGAACGGGTCGTCGGTGAGTCCGAGCTCACGAAGGAGCGCCCGGTGGACGACGAGATCGGGATAACGGCGGATCGGCGAGGTGAAGTGGCAGTACGCCTTGCTCGCGAGCCCCGAGTGGCCCAGGTTCTCGGGGTCGTAGCGGGCCTGCTTGAGCGCGCGGAGCACCAGGGGCGGAAACGCCTCCCTGCCCCGCCCCGACTGCTCCACGTACCCGGCGACCGTGCGCGAGATCGCGCCGGCGAGCTCGGCGGCCTGCTGCGGGCTCATTCTCTCCGGAACTGCCGGCGTCGGCACGCCGAGATCGACGAGCTGGGCGAGGAGCCGCGAGAGCGCCTGCGGGTCGGGGCGCTCGTGCACCCGGTAGAGGGCCTCGCGCCGCCGGCCTGCCAGGAACGCCGCCACGTGCTCGTTGGCTCGGATCATCAGCTCCTCGACGAGCATGTGGGCATGCGGCTCGGACTCGCGCCAGGCCGACTCGACCCGGCCGTCGGCGAACGAGAACGCGATCTCCGGCGAGTTGATCTCGAGCGCGCCGCGCGCGAACCGCGCCGCCCGCCACGCGGTCGCGACCTCGGCGGCAAGGTCGAGCTGCTCGAGGATGGCCGGGGCCGCCTCACGGCGCTCGGCCTGGCCGTAGGTCAGCCGTGCGTCCGAGTTGATCACCGAGCGGTAGAAGACGGGCTCGCCGTCGGGAGGCATCTCGACGGTCACGCACAGGCGGTCCTGGAGCGGCCGCAGCGAGCAGGCGTCGTCAGCGAGCTCGTGTGGGAGCATCGGCGCGACGAGACCCGGGACGTACGTCGAGAACGCCCGCTCCGAAGCGCCGTGATCGAGTGGAGTTCCGGGGCGGACGAACCACGACACGTCGGCGATGTGGACCCACGACCGGATCCCGTCGGTCTCCCGGGCGAACGAGAGCGCGTCGTCGAAGTCCTTCGCCGTCTCCGGGTCGATCGTGACCGTGGGAAGCCCCCGCAGGTCGGTTCGACCCGCGAGCGTCTCGGGCGGAAGCTCGTACGGCTCCAGGGCACTGCGGTAGCCCTGTTCGACGAGGAGCCCCTCGAGCACGTTCTCGATGCGCCGGGCGGTGCCGAGGTTGCGTTCGACCTTCGCTCGGCCCCGGCCCTTCGAGACGAGCGCGAGGTCGCCGGGCTGGACGCGGGGGCCCTTCGTGTCGAGCACGATCGGCACCCCCGGCGTGAAGTAGGGCTCGCCCGTGACGAGCTTGCCGCGACGGGCTACCTCGACGACGAGGCGGTCCGCGGCGTTCAGACGCGCAGGAAGCGGCGCACCGTGAGGCCGGAGCCGAGCGCGCCGAGGAAGAGGCCGATCCCGAGCAGGATCAGAGCCGTGTAGGTGAACTCGAGCGCGTGGACGTCCGACGCCGTCGAGAGGGCATTGTGCAGGATCGCGGGCAGCGCGACCTCCTTGCCGATCACGAGCAGGATCACGGCGAGGAACGCCCCTCCGAGCCCGCAGAGGAGCCCCTCGACCATGAACGGGCCGCGGACGAACCAGTTGGTCGCCCCGACGAGCTTCATGACCTCGATCTCACGCCTGCGCGAGAAGATGGACAGCCGGATCGTGTTCGCGATCAGGAGCGACGCGGACGTCAGGAGGACGATCACCGCGATCAGGAAGATCGCCTCGACCCAGTGGGCGAAACGGAGGATCCGGTTCGAGTCGTGGCTGTCGTGGACGACCTCCTTCACGCCGGCCGGGAGCGGATGGAGGCTGTTGTAGAGCGCGCTCAGGTTCTCGCCCCTGTCCGGCTTGACGATGATCACGTCTGGGAACGGGTTCCACGGCATCACGCTCACGAGCGCCGGCTCGCTCTTGCGCATCTGCTTCAGCGCGGTCGTCTTGGAGACGAACGTCCAGCCGTCCTTCTTCCGGCTCACGAGCTGGTTGCGCTGAAGGGCCGCGACGACCGCGTTCTCCTGCGCCTTCGTCGCCGGGCCGCCCTTGTCGGCGTTCGTCTTGAAGTCGATCTTCACGACGAGCTCGCGCTTCACGTGGTTCGACCAGGAGACCGTCCAGGTCCCGAGCGCGATCAGCAACCCGAGCAGGAACATGCCGATGAGGACGGTCATCATCGCGGCGAAGGTAGTACTGAGGTTGGCGCCCAGGCTGCGCCACGCTTCCGAGAAGAGCAGCCTAAGTCTCAAGACAACTCTGTCTCATTCGCCGGTGTACCCGCCCCTTCGCTCGTCGCGGGAGAGGCGCCCGTCCTCGAGCTGGATCACGCGCTTGCGCATCTTGTCGACCATCTCGCGGTCGTGCGTCACCATCAGGATCGTCGTGCCGGACATGTTGATCCGGTACAGGAGCTGCATGATCCCGACCGACGTGTCGGGGTCGAGGTTCCCGGTCGGCTCGTCGCAGACGAGCAGCGGCGGGTGGTTGACGAACGCGCGCGCGATCGAGACGCGTTGCTGCTCGCCGCCGGAGAGCTCGTCGGGGAGGGCGTTCATCCGGTGCGAGAGGCCGACCATGGACAGCACCTCGGGCACCTTCTTGCGGATCGAGCCGCGGTTCTCGCCCTGCACCTTGAGCGCGTAGGCCACGTTCTCGGCAGCGGTTCGATTGGGAAGCAGCTTGAAGTCCTGGAAGACGCACCCGATGTTGCGGCGCAGCATCGGCACCTTCGACCGCTTGAGGCGCGTGAGGTCGCGCCCGCCGACGACGATGTTCCCGTGCGTCGCTTCGAGCTCCTTCAGGAGCAGGCGGACGAGCGTCGACTTCCCCGAGCCGGACGCGCCGACGACGAACACGAACTCGCCCTTGTCGATGTGGAAGGTGACGTCCCGGAGGGCGGCGACGTCGGGCTCGTAGATCTTCGTGACGTTGTCGAAGACGATCATCGAGCCGGCGCTCGCGCCCTGACGGGTCGCGCCTGCCGGCGGTTCCGCTAGGGCCGTCACAGACTCGGAGGGGATGTCTTCTCGATCCTGCACGTCGGTATCAGTCGGCGCCTCACTCATGCGCCATGCCGGGTAGGAAGAGCCGCAACAGCATAACGCACGGGGCTACGACACCCGTCCGGCAGCGTTCGCGAGCAGGTAGGAGTGGATGAACGGGTCGAGGTTCCCGTCGAGGACGCCCTGGGCGTTCCCCGTCTCGTAGCCCGTGCGGGCGTCCTTGACCTGCTGGTACGGATGGAGGACATAGCTGCGGATCCACTCGCCGCCGAACCCCGTGTCGGCGATACCTCCCCTCTCCTTCGCCATCGTCGCCTCGCGCTCCTCCTCGGCCCGCTCGACCAGACGAGCCTTGAGCACGCGCATCGCCGTCTGCTTGTTCGCAGACTGGGAGCGCTCGTTCTGGCACTGCACGACGATGCCGGTCGGGAGATGCGTGATCCGTACGGCGCTGTCGGTCTTGTTCACGTGCTGACCGCCGGCGCCCTGCGCGCGATAGGTGTCGATCTTCAGGTCCCCCTCGTCGATCTCGACGTCGGTGTCGTCGGGGAGAAGCGGAGCCACGATCACGGTGGCGAACGAGGTCTGGCGGCGGTGGGCGCCGTCGAACGGGGACAGGCGGACAAGACGGTGCTTTCCGCGCTCGGCCTTGAGGATGCCGTACGCGTTCTCGCCCTCGACGGTGAACGTCGAGCTCTTCAGGCCCGCTTCCTCTCCCGGACTCGCCTCGAGCAGCTCGAGCCTGAACTTCCGGTCGGCTGCCCAGCGCTCGTACATCCGCAACATCATCTCCGTCCAGTCCTGGGCGTCGGTTCCGCCGGTGCCCGACTGGAGCGTGACGACGGCCGAGTCGGCGTCGTACTCGCCGTTGAAGAGCGCCGCCTCCTCGAGCCGCTCGAGCTCGCGGCGGAGCGGCCCGAGGGAACCGGCGATCTCGTCGTCCATCGCCGGGTCGAGCTCGTAGAGGTCTCGGGCATCCTCGAACTCGCGCGTCAGGCGCTCGTACATCTCGACCTTCTCGGAGACCCGGGCGTGCTCGGTGCTGATCTTCTGCGCCCGGGCCTGGTCGTCCCAGAATCCCGGCTCGCTCATCGCCGACTCGAGCTCGGCGCGGCGTTCGCTCAGGCGAGCGGGGTCAAAGGTAATCACGGACCCAGAGAAGCTGGGCCCCGATCTCCTCGAGCTGCTCGGAGAGCGATACGACCTGGTCGGCCATGGTGGTCGATCCTACCCGCGGCTACTGCCCGTGGCAGCGCTTGTACTTCTTGCCGGAGCCGCACCAGCAGGGGTCGTTGCGGCCGATGCTGTCCTGCTCGGACTTCACGACGGGCTGCGGGGCGACGTACTCCCCGCCCGAGGTCGTCGTGGTGGTCGAGCCGGCCCCGGCGGCGATCATCGCCCCGGCTCCGGCCGTCGTCTGGTGCTCGTAGTTGAGCCGACCGGCGCCGCCGCTGCCGTTCGGTTGAGCGGGGAGCGTCCCGGGGCCGTTGCCGTCCCCGGGCTCCTCGTTCGCCTCGATCTGGGCGTGGAAGAGCAATGCGACGACCTCCTCGCGGATCGTGCGGTTCAGATCGGTGAAGAGCCCGTGGCCCTCGTTGCGGTACTCGATGAGCGGGTCCTTCTGCGCCATCCCGCGAAGGTGAATGCCCTCGCGGAGGTAGTCCATGTTCTCGAGGTGCTCGCGCCAGCGGACGTCGACCACCTGGAGCAGCATGAATCGCTCGAGGTCGCGCATGAGCCCCTCGTGCATCCCTTCGATCTCGCGCTCGCGCTCGGCGTAGGCGTCGGCGGCGTCGTCGAGGAACTCGTCGACGATCGCCTCGGGGTCGAGGCCCTTGAGCTCCTCGGCGGTGACGCCGGTGCCGTACAGCGTCTCCATCGCGCTCACGAGCTCGGCGGGATTCCAGTCCTCGCCGGGCTCGACGGCGGTGTACTCGTACACCACGTTCCGGATCACCTCGGGCAGCCACTCCTCCTTGATCTCCGCGGACAGGTCCTGGCCCTCGAGCACGGCGCGGCGCTGCTCGTAGATGACCTTGCGCTGAACGTTCATCACGTCGTCGTACTTGAGGACGTTCTTGCGCTGGACGAAGTTCTGCTCCTCGACCTTCTTCTGCGCGTTCTCGATCTGGTTCGTCAGGATCTTCTGATCCATGGGCTGGTCGTCGGGCAGCTTGAACCGCTCCATGATGTTGTAGAGGCGGTCGCCGGCGAAGAGCCGGACGAGGTCGTCCTGGCCGGAGAGGTAGAAGCGCGTCTCCCCGGGATCGCCCTGGCGGCCCGAGCGGCCGCGGAGCTGGTTGTCGATGCGGCGGGCCTCGTGCCGCTCGGTGCCGAGCACGTAGAGCCCGCCGAGCTCGCGCACGGTGTCGTCGATCTTGATGTCGACGCCGCGGCCGGCCATGTTCGTGGCGATCGTGACGGCGCCGACCAGCCCCGCGTCGACGATGATCTCGGCCTCGCGCGCGTGCTCCTTTGCGTTCAGGACGTTGTGCTTGATGCCCTGGCGCTTCAGGAGCTCGCTGAGCAGCTCCGACGTCTCGACGGCGATCGTGCCCACGAGGATCGGCTGGCCGGCGGCGTTGCGCTCCTTGATGTCGGCGACGACCGCGTTGAACTTCGCCTCGACCGTCTTGAAGATGAGGTCGTTCTCGTCGTTACGCGTGACGGGGACGTTCGTCGGGATCGGGACGACCTCGAGCCCGTAGATCTCGACGAACTCCTTCTCCTCGGTCTTCGCGGTGCCGGTCATGCCGGCGAGCTTGTCGTAGAGTCGGAAGTAGTTCTGGAGCGTGATCGTGGCCAGCGTCTGGTTCTCGTCCTGGACCTGGACGCCCTCCTTCGCCTCGACCGCCTGGTGGAGGCCCTCCGACCAGCGGCGCCCCTCCATGATCCGGCCGGTGAACTCGTCGACGATCTTGACCTCGCCGTCCTCGACGACGTACTCGATGTCGCGCTTGAACAGCGCCTCGGCCTTGAGCGCCTGCTGGAGGTGGTTGACGAGCTGGACGTTCTCAGGCGCGTAGAGGTTCTCGACCTTGAGCGCACGCTCGACCTTCTCGATCCCCGACTCGGTCGCCGAGACGGTCTTGTGCTTCTCCTCGTAGAGGTAGTCGTACTCGTGCTGGAGCTCGGCATCCTCGGTCTTCGACCCCTTCGACTGGATGCCCCGCAGTCCGCGGGCCACGCGCGCCATGTCCTGGTAGACCTTGGCCGCTCCGGTCGGCTCGCCGGAGATGATGAGCGGCGTCCGGGCCTCGTCGATCAGGATCGAGTCGACCTCGTCCACGATTGCATAGGCGTGGCCCCGCTGGACGACGCCGTCGAGCGAGACCGACATGTTGTCGCGCAGGTAGTCGAAGCCGAACTCGGAGTTCGTGCCGTAGGTGATGTCGGCCTCGTACGCGGCCTTGCGCCTGTCGAAGTCCATGTTGAGCTCGGCCTGGACATAGGCGACCGTCATCCCGAGGCGCTCGTAGACGCCCTTGTTCCACTCGGCATCGCGCTTGGCGAGATAGTCGTTGACGGTGACGAGGTGCACGCCCTGACCGAGGATGCGCCCGTCATGCGTCTCGACGGTTGGGAGCGCGTTCAGGTAGAGCGCGAGGCTCGCGACGAACGTCTTGCCTTCGCCTGTCTTCATCTCGGCGACGTCGCCCTCGTGCAGCACGATCCCGCCCATCATCTGGACGTCGAACATGCGCTGGTCGGACTCCCGCAGGCGCGCCTCACGCACGGCTGCGAACGCCTCGAAGAGAAGGTCGTCGAGCTCCTCGCCGTTCGCCAGGCGCTCACGGAACTCGGTCGTCTTCGCGCGCAACTCGTCGTCGGAGAGTGCGCGGAACTCGGGCTCGAGCGTGGCGATGTACGCCGCCTGCTCGCCGAGCCGCTTCATGCGGCGGCCCTCGCCGAAGCGCAGAAACTTCTCGAAGCCGGTGCCCATGGCCATGCTCACAGGGTATCCGTTGACCCCGGCCAGAGCTCGGCCTCTGCCCGGCTACAGGCGGGCCGTCTCCACCTCCCAGGTCTCGCCCGAGATTCGATGGGCCCGGACGACGTGATCGTCGCGCTCGAGCGCCGGAATGGAGCCGAACACCTGCTCGCCGTCGACTCTCAGTGTCCGCTCGCCGCCGTGGCTTGCGAGCTCGATCCGCTCGCCGTCGACTCCCGGGAGCTCGATCACCTCGATCCGGCGGCACGCCAGAGCCCAGAGCGTCTCGCTGCGACGGACGGCCTCGGCCCGGTAGGGCGGCTCGAAGTCGAGCGCGGCGGCGAACGGGGTCAGGTCTCCCCCACCCTCCTCGGCTATCAGCTCGTCGCCGGGGAGCGCGACGAAGACGGTCCGGTCGCCCGGGAGATCGGGCGCCTCGACGGTGGTGACGGCATCCCACTGCCTGGCCCGGTGGATACCGTGGATCCCGCTGGCGTCCCATGGGGGGCTCGCATCGGGAGGTTCGTGACCGTCGAGGTCGAGACCGCCTTCGCGTGCGAGCCGCACGTGATGCGGCTCGCGGCGACGCCAGAGGCTCAAACCCCGTGATGCTCGGTGCGCCGGCGGCGCTCGAGGCGGCGTTTCTCGCGGTACCCGACGACCTGGCGCTCGAGATTCGAGACGAGCGCGTCGATCGAGGCCCGCATGTCCGAGGTCGACTCGGTCGCTCGCAATGTCTGCCCCTTCGCGAAGACGATTGCCTCCGCCGTGAATCGCGAGTGCTTGGTCTCACCGACGAGCTCGAGCTCGACCTGCGTCTCGTCGGCGAGCTGCTTGTCGAGACGGCCGAGCTTGCTCTCCGCATACGTCCTGACCGCCGGGCTGAGCTCGTAGTTCCGGGCCTTGACCTGCAGCTGCACCTGGTACCTCCAGCGCTCGGGGACTGACACTCGAGATTACCCGACAACGGGCGGCTTGCAGGGCCGCGGCGGCACGGCCAGTGTCGGCGGCGGGTTGGCCACGACGCGAGCTCAGCGCGCCCCGCCCGGGACGCCGCGCGGCCCCATGCTGGCTCCGCCCGACGGCGGCAGCTCGAACATACCGGCACCCGGCGGCGGCGGTGGCACGACATCCGACGGAGCAGGGTCGACCCCGGATCACATGACGGCGGCCGGACGTCCGGGCCCGAGCCCGCCGGCGCGTCGGCTCAGTAGCCGCGGTCGGCCAGGAGGCGTGCCAGGAGCCTCGCGAGATGAAGACCGCGTGGCCGGCCTTGTTCGTGCACGTGACGCCGGTCCTCGCCGACCGGCACGTGAACGGGCCCTCATGCCACGTCTTGCCATAGGCGAGCGTCACGTAGCGCGGGTGCTCGGTCTGCGGGTCGTAGGCCGGCCCGCCGGCCTACGACGACGCCCTTACCGCTGCGGAGAGCGAGAACCCGGCCCAGTCGACGTAGTACGGCGCGGAGGCGCAGTAGTGGCGCAGGTTCGTCTCGTAGACACCGCGAGAACGGCTCTCACCGCTTCGGACCGGAGCTGTGGCACCACGGATGAAAGGTAAGCGCTCAGCGAACCGCGCGCGCGAACGTCACCACGTCGACCCGGGAAGCCCCCGCGGCGCGAAGTGCCGTCGCCGCAGACGCCACGGTCGCACCAGTCGTGTAGACGTCGTCCACGAGGATCACACCGCCGCGGACCTCCTCCCGTGCCACGAACGCGCCGCGCATGTTCCGACGGCGGGCGTCGCGGGCGAGCCCCGTCTGGCGCGCGACCCTTCGCCGCCGGGCGAGAAACGACGCGACCGGAAGGCCCCAGAGCCGTCCGAGCTCGCGGGCGAGCGCTTCGGCAGGCTGGTGCCCGCGCCGCAGGCTGCGATCTCCGTCGGGCGGGATATACGTGATGGCGTCTGACGCCGGCCGGGGCACTCGCCCGGTGACGAGCTCAGCGGCCAGGGTCGAGAGCGGGCGGGCTCCGCGCTCCTTCCAGCCCCGTACGAAGGCGCGGGCAGGATCGGCGTAGACGACTGCCGCACGGGCCGACGCGAAGGCGAGCCTCCTCCCGGCGCACTCGCGGCAACGATCGACCGGCCAGGCAGTGTGAGCGCCGCAGCGGGCGCAGAGCGGCGCGTGAACTGGCACCAGCCGGACGCGGCAGCGGTCGCAGAAGAGCAGGCCGGGCTCTCCGCAGGAGACGCAACGCGAGGGAACGAGGAGCTCGAAGAGCCACGCCGTCCAGACTAGGACGAAAAGCGTGACGTGTCCCGAACGGTTGTGTGACGCTTTTTCTACAGGGAGTACGACTCCCGCCTTGGGAGCCCGGCGCGTTCCCGGTAGCGGTTGTCGGCCTCGAGGAGCTGTTCGGGAGTTCCGATGTCGAGCCACGATTCGGAGAAGCGGAACCCGAAGACACGGCCCTGTTCGGCAAGCCAGATGAGGAAGCGTCCGGGCGGATCGGGCAGATTCCCCTCGTCGAGGTAGCGGTCGAGGAGCCCGAGGTCCTCCTGCGAGAAGAGGTAGGTGGCAGTCGAGACGAGGTCGCTGCGCGGATGCTCCGGCTTCTCCTCCATCCCGACCACGCGGTCGTCTGCGTCGAGCTCGACGACGCCGTAGAGGTGCGCGAGGCTCCGGTCGGCAAGCCGGTGGACTGCGAGCGCGCTCGCACCCTTGCCGCGCCAGAACGCGATGTACTCCCGGAGCGAGAGCTCGAAGAGATTGTCGGCGGCGATCACGAGGAGACCGCCGGCGCCGAGCCCGCCCTCGCCGACGGCAACGCGGATGTCGCCGAGGGCGCCGAGGCGGGTCTCGTTGCTCGTCGTGCCGTCGTCGTGGACCGTTACGCCGCGGCCTGCGGCCCACCGTTCGAAGGCCGGGGCATAGACCGCGTTCGTGACCAGATGGACGTCGTCGATCTCGCCGGACTCCTCGATGCGGTCGAGGATCCAGTCGACCATCGGCCGGTCCGCGACCGGAAGGAGGGGCTTGGCGATCTCGCTCGGTGAGCGGCCGCAACCTCGTCGCGTACCCGGCGGCCAGCAGGAGCGCCTTCACGCGGCCACCACGGCGCCCGCGAGTGACTCGGTGTACGGCGGGCGATGGACCCCGTGCTCGGTCACGATCGCGGTGATGAGCGCGGCCGGGGTGACGTCGAACGCCGGGTTTCGAGCCGGGAAGCGCGCCGTCACCTCGGCCGGATCGCGCTCCTCGATCGGGATCGCCGCGCCGCCGGCGGTGGCATGGTCGACGGTCGAGCTCGGCGCGACGATGTAGAACGGAATCCCGTGGTGGGCGGCGAGCACGGCCAGCCCGTACGTGCCGATCTTGTTCGCTGTGTCGCCGTTCGCCGCGATCCGGTCCGCTCCCGTGAAGACGACGTCCACCTCGCCGGCGGCCATCCTTGACGCGGCGGCCGAATCGGTGATCACCGAGTGCGGGATGCCGGCCTCCTCGAGCTCCCAGGCGGTGAGCCTCGCCCCCTGGAGGAGCGGCCGCGTCTCGTCGACCCAGACGTGGACGAGCAGATCACGCTCCCAGGCGGCGAGCAGGGCGCCGACGGCGCTGCCGTATCCGCCCGTCGCGAGACCGCCGGCATTGCAGTGAGTGAGGGCCCGCGTGCCCGGGGACACGAGCGTGGCGGCATGCCCCGCCATCGAGCGGCAACGCTCCACCTCGTCGCGGTGGATCGCCCTCGCGTGCTGCGCCGATGGATCGTCGTGCATCTCGTCGAGGGCCCAGGCCAGATTGACTGCCGTCGGCCGCGAGGCGCGGAGGACGGCGTCGGCGGCGTCTAGGTCCTCGCCCTGCTCCGCCGCGAGCGCGATCCCATAGGCGGCGGCGATCCCGATCGCGGGTGCGCCGCGGACGACCATCGTCTTGATCGCGCCGGCCACGTCCGCGGCCGACCGGCACTCGACCTCGACCTCCTCGACCGGGAGCTTCCGCTGGTCGAGGAACACGACTCGGCCCGGCTCGAGGCGGAGGATCCGCTCGGGCTCAAGCAACGTCGATGACCGCGCGCGTCGGATACGGCTTCTGGAGCGCCGACTTCGGCACCGTGAGCAGGCGGTAGACGCCGTAGAGCGCCTGGCAGCTGGCCGTACCCGGGGGAGGTTCTCCGTGCGCCAGCAGCACGTGCAGCGCCGTTCCCTTCTGCGTCACGCCGCCGATGCCGACGAGGTTGTCGCTGCACCCCCAGTCGGCGAGCACGGCGACCAGGGCGGTCGTCTTCCAGTTGACCTCGTCGAGCTTCGAGACGCCCCGGCCGAGGTGCCTCGCGAAGGCGGCGGCATCCGAGCGCGAGAGGGCCACATATGCGACCGTAGTCGTTGCCGGCGCGCCGATCGTGTGCCCGTCGGCGATCTCACGCCACGTGCCGGCGGCGGCCGGCGCCACGAGGGCGACCGCCGCGACCGCCGCGCCTGCACGGATCAGGTGCCCTCGTCCCACGAGGCGAGGTACTTCGCCTGCTCCTCCGTGAGCTTGTCGATCGACACGCCCATCGTCTCGAGCTTGAGGCGGGCGATCTCCTCGTCGATCTCGCGCGGGACCGGGTACACGCGCCGCTCCAGGGTGGCGGCGTGCTGGACGGCGTACTCGGTCGAGAGCGCCTGGTTCGCGAACGACATGTCCATCACGATCGCGGGATGCCCCTCGGCGGCCGAGATGTTGACGAGGCGCCCCTCGGCCAGGAGGTAGATCCGGCGGCCGTCGGCGAGGGTGAACTCCTCGACGAACTGGCGAGCCTCGCGCGTATCGACGGCGAGCGACCGCAGCGCCGGGATGTTGATCTCGACGTTGAAGTGGCCGGTGTTACAGAGGATCGCGCCCTCCTTCATCACCGCGAGGTGATCCTCGTCGATGACGTGCTTGTCCCCGGTCGCGGTGCAGAAGATATCGCCGATTGCGGCGGCGTCGGCGATGGGCATGACCTCGTAGCCGTCCATGAGCGCCTCGAGGGCGCGCATCGGGTCGATCTCGGTGACGATCACGTGGGCGCCCAGGCCGCGCGCGCGGAGGGCGACGCCACGGCCGACCCAGCCGTAGCCGCAGACGACGAACCGCTTCCCGGCGATGAGGACGTTCGTCGCGCGAATGATCCCGTCGATCGTCGACTGGCCCGTGCCGTACCGGTTGTCGAAGAAGTGCTTCGTCCGCGCGTCGTTGACCGCGATCACCGGGAAGGCCAGCGCTCCGTCGGCCTCCATCGCCTTCAGCCGGATGACGCCGGTGGTGGTCTCCTCCATTCCGGCGATGATGTCGCCGAGCTGCTCGCGCCGCGCGGTGTGGAGGACGCCGATCACGTCGGCGCCGTCGTCCATCGTTAGCTGCGGCTTGTGGTCGACAGCCGCCTCGATGTGGGAGTAGTACGTGTCGTTGTCCTCGCCCTTGATCGCGAAGACGGAGATGTCGAAGTCCTCGACAAGGGCGGCCGCAGCGTCGTCCTGGGTCGAGAGCGGATTCGAGGCGCACAGCACGACGTCGGCGCCCCCGGCCTTGAGCGTTCGCATCAGGTTCGCGGTCTCCGTCGTGACGTGGAGGCACGCCGAGATGCGGTAGCCGGCGAGCGGCTGCTCGGCTGCGAAGCGCTCGCGGATCGCGGCCAGCACCGGCATCTGCCGGTCCGCCCACATGATGCGGCGCACTCCCTCGGGGGCAAGGGACAGGTCCTTCACGTCGTAGCGTCTCGTCGTCGCCATGCGCTCTACCTCCAGTCGTCGGCCAGTCTAGTTCCGGTTGTCGCGACGCAACCTCCCGTCGCCCCGCAAGTGTCGAACGTACGCCTCATGCGACGAGCAGCCGCTCGTGCTTGCGCTGCTCCCAGTCGATCCAGGCGCCCACATCGTCGCCGGCGGCGAGCCAGCCGTCGACGGCGCGGCGCAGCGCGGGCTCGTTCCTGAGGCGCGCGGCGAACGCGAGCTCGTCGAGCCCGACGCCGTGCGCGCGGCGAAGTTCACGGAGGGCGTGAAGTCGGTTGAGCTCAGCGAGCCCGTAGACGCGGTAGCCGGACGGCGTGCGCCGAGGGACAACGAGGCGATGCTCCTCGAGGTAGCGCAGCATTCGCGGCGACCAGCCCGTGCGGGCGGCCGCCCGTCCAACGGTCAGTTCCTCCACGACCGAACCTTATCACAGTCGTGTGAAGGTTCGGTCGGGTCCGCGCGGAGCGCCTGCCCCCAAACCGCGCCCCCGGCGCGGGGGGAGAATCGTCCCTTCTAGTGAGAACGGCTCAGCCAAGCGGCTGGGCCGTTCTTTCTACCGGAACTTTCTACCGGCGCAGGTGGCGAAGGGTGCCAGGCAGAAGCATGCGCGAGAGACTCCACCGCCCGTGGAGTCTCTCGCGCAGAGAGCGCGAGCCCCGACAGCCCCCGCTTGCCTCAGGGGAACACCGTTTGCCAGGGAAGCCGGCTCAGGTGCAGGACTCGCACGGATCACGGTACGCCCGGATGGCGGGGCCGCACCTGACCCAAAGGGGGGTAATTCCGATCGGCCTCTCACGCACAGTACGGCGGGCCGGGACGGATTTTCCGCCAGCGCCGGCGCTCGTCCGGCCCGCCGCTCGGCTCGAGCGGCAGCTGGAGGAGATCCAGCGGATGACCCGGCATCTCGTCAGGCAACCGCCGGAGCCGCGCCACCTTCACGCTGTCACCGACGAGGCCGAGGATGCCTAGCGGCTCCGTCGTCATCTACAAGGGCGCACGCGGTGACGTCGTCCGGCTCAAGGGGCGCGACGACCAAGGGCGCCAAACGATGGAGACGCTCGGCCGGATATCCGACGGCTGGACGAGGAAGAAGGCGACACTCGAGCTCGCGAAGCGGCTCGACCAGGTCGAGAAGGGCTGGCGCAAACCTGCGTCTCTCACGTTCGAGAACGCGGCCGAGTTGTGGCGGGCCGAGGCGGAGGTCGAGAAGAACTGGAGGCCCTCGACGATCACTCAGTACGTCTCGATCCTCAACCGGCTGAACGACTGGTTCAAGGGGATGAATCTCGCTCAGATCCGGCCGAGCGACGTGACCGCGTACAAGGTCGCGAAGCTCGAGACGCTGAGCGGGGCGAGCGTCAGCCGTGACCTGTCGATCCTCCACTCGGTCTTCGCGTGGGCGGTCGTGACCGAGCGGGCCGACCGGAACCCGTGCGAGGGTGTCCCGCATCCGCGGGCGGCGCAACGGAAGGGAAACGCGCTGCGGCCCGAGGAGATGCAGGCGCTGCTCCGCGCGTTCACCGGCGAGCAGGACCGCCTCGTGTTCCTCTTCCTGATCCTGACCGGCGTTCGGCGGTCCGAGCTGAAGGCGCTCCGGTGGCGGGACGTCGACCTGATCGAGAACCGCGTGCGGATCGTCGACTCGAAGACGGAGAGCGGCTCGAGGTCGATCGCTCTCCCCGCGACGCTCGCCGAGGAGCTCTGGCAGCATCGCCGCTCGACGAGCTACAGGGCCGACGACGATCGCGTCTTCTGCCATCCGGAGCGCGGCACCGTCTACCGGTACTCGACGTTCGCCAAGGCGCTCAGGGAGGCGTACAAGGCCGCGGGGATGACGTTCCCGGAGGGGATGCGGCCGTTCCACGACCTCCGGGTCACGAGCATGACGAACGACGCGATCGCCGGGGCGAACCCGATCGCGCTGATGACGAAAGCGGGGCACGCGAGCATGGCGACGACGAGGCGGTATCTGAGGCTCGCCGGGACCGTGTTCCCCGAGGAGGCGGCCGCGCTAGAAGCGCGTGTTCTAGGCGTGTCGCACTCGATCGGGACCGCCGACCGTACCTCCGAGCCGTCCGATCGTTCTACCGGATCTTCTACCCGACTGAGCGAACCTGAGCTGACCTCACACGAGTCGGCATCGCTCAACCAGGCCGAAAACGGCCGAGCCGACCGGCTCTAGACGAATCGTCCCTTCTGGAACGGTAGCGAGGAAGTTGTGACGTGTCCGTGCCGGCTTCGTAACGGCTGCGGGCGCGCTACGGCGACGAGGTGCCTTCGCGGCCGTAGCTGTCGGCGAGACGGACGACGTCGTCGAGATGCGGAGTCGAGACCTCGAGGATCGTGGTGTCTTCGACCGCGGTGATCCGGTGGACGGTGCCGGGGCGGTAGTGGAAGGCTGCGCCCGGGCCCACGACCTCCTCGGCGAACTTCTCGTCGCTGACCGAGCCGAGCTCGATCTTCGCCAGGCCGGACTGGATCAGCCATGACTCGTCTTTCTGCTCGTGGTACTGGAGCGAGAGCGACTCGCCTGCCTTCACGAAGAGCACCTTGCCGACGTAGATGTCGGTGACCGCCCAGATCAGCTCGTAGCCCCACGGCTTGTCGACACGCAGCGTCTCGACCGCCCAGGGCGCGAGCGAGCCGACGTCCGGGCTGTTCACTGATCCCGCTCCAAGCCTACGCTCCCAGCCACTCCGGGTGCGCCTCGACGTGGTCGGCGGCAGTACGTAGCTCCTTGGGTGTGTTCACCGTGAGCCAGAGGCCGTCGTGGCGGTAGGCGAAGAGGCGCCCCTCCGAGGCCAGCTCGGGAAACGTCGTCGACTCGTGGTCGCCGCGGTCGGGGAAGCGCGCGAGCGCTTCGGGGGACAGCACATAGATCCCGCAGCTGACCCAGTAGGGGATCGAGCCACCCTCGCTGAAGCCGGTGATCGAATCGCCGCGGCCCAGTTCGACGACCCCGAACGGCGAGCGCGGCTGGGTCACCGTCACCGTGGCGGCCGCACCGACCTCCTGATGCCGGGAGAGCAGAGCCGCGAAATCGACGGCGACGAGCTCGTCACCGTTCAGCGCAACGACGTCCCCGGACTCCGCGCGGCTCCTTGCGGCGAACTTGATGCCGCCGCCGCGGCCGAAACGCGCGGGCTCCTCGGAAGCGACGACCTCGGGCCCGAGGCCGGCGAGCTCCTCCTCGAACATCTCCCCCTGCCCGGCGGCGCAGGCCATGATCACGCGCTCCACGCCGGCCTTTCCGAGGCGCGCCACCTGGTAGGCCGCGAGTGGCCGCCCGCCCACCTCGACGAGCGACTTCGGCCTTCCGGCGGCCGCGTCGCCGAGGCGCTCGGCTTTGCCGCCGCACAGGATGATTGCCTCCATCAGACGGACTCGAGCACGTCGGCCGAGCTCGGCCGTCCGATCCCCTCGTACACGAACCCTGCGGCTCGTACGAGCGCGGGGTCGAGCAGGTTCCGGCCGTCGACGATCAGCGGGTTCGCCATCGCCTCACGCGTCTCGGCGCTCGCCAGGTCTCGCAGCTCGGGCCATTCGGTCACGATCACCGCCGCGTCGGCTCCACGCACGGCCTCGGCGACCGATCCCACGATCTCCACCCCGGACGGCAGCGCGTTCCCGTCGGCGACCGGGTCCCAGCCGCGCACGGAGGCTCCCTCCGCGAGCAGCCGCCCGGCGAGAACGATCGACGGCGCCTCGCGCATGTCGTCGGTGTTCGGCTTGAAGGCGAGCCCGAGCAGCGCCACCGTCTTCCCGCGCAGCGCGCCTAGATGACGCTCGAGCTTCCCGATCACCCGGCGCTTCTGCAGCTCGTTCACCTCGATCACCGCCGCGAGCAGCTGGAAGTGGTAGCCCGAGTTCGACGCGAGCTGCTTCAGCGCCAGCGAGTCCTTCGGGAAACAACTCCCACCGTACCCGATACCCGCGCGCAGGAAATGCGGCCCGAGCCTCCGGTCCAGCCCGACCCCCTCGGCCACCTTCACCACATCCGCACCCGTCGCCTCGCACACGTTGGCGATCTCGTTGATGAACGAGATCCGCGTCATCAGCGCGGCGTTCGCGGCCAGCTTGATCATCTCCGCCGAGTTCACGTCACAGCGGACGATCGGCGCCTCGAGGGCCGAGTACAGCCCCGCGACGGCGTCACCGTCCTCGTCGTCGAACGCGCCGATCGCGATCCGGTCGGGGTGCATGAAGTCGCGCACCGCCGTGCCCTCGGCCAGGAACTCGGGGTTCGAGACGTACCCGATCTCGCCCAGACCGCGCTCCTCGAGACCGTGGCGAATCCTCTCCCCCGTCCCGACCGGCACCGTCGACTTCATCACGAGGATCGCGCGCCCGTCGAGCTCGGGCAGGTCATCGACGACGCTCCACACGCGCGAGAGGTCGGCGTCGCCGGACTTCGTCGGCGGCGTGTCGACGCACACGAAGAGGAACCGGCAGCCCGCGAGATCGGTCGCCTCGAGTGTGAACCGGAGGCGGTCGCGGTGGCGCTCGAGCAGCTCGGGAACGTCGGTCTCGTGGAACGGCACCTCCCCGGCGCGGAGCGCGGCGATCTTCTCGGGGACCACGTCGCGCACGACGACGTCGTGGCCGAGGTCGGCGAAACAGACCCCCGTGACGAGGCCGACCCAACCTGCGCCGAAGATGCCCACCGAAGCCATCGCGCCCGACTCTACTTGGACGGTGTTAGTGGTTTGAGCCCGGTCGCGATCGCGAGCATCGTCTCGTTCGAGAGCGAGTCGAGCAGCGTGTTCACGACCCAGTAGCTCTTGTCGTGGACGCGCAGCACGACCATGTGCAGGTTCGAGCCGGTGTAGTAGAGGGTGAACGTCCGGCCCTTGATCGCCCGGTGGAAGCTCCGGTCGGCCAGGACGGGCGGATTCGGCATATCCGTCTCCTCGATCCCCCAGTACTCGCCGGCGCCGGTTCTGAAGACGAGCCGGATCGCCTTGTGGTGCTTGTCGATCCGGTAGAGGCGATTCGCGACGTCGCCGTACTGATCGTCCGGATACGACGAGCGTTCGAGTACCGTCGGCACCTCGAGCTTGAACGGGACACGGTGCCCGTAGCCCTTCAGGAGGTCGAGCCCCGTGGAGCCGTCGTAGCGGACGTTGGGCAGCTGGTGCTTCGGCGCGGACGGCGTCGGGGTCGGCGCGACGAGCTGGTTGTGGAACGTCTCCCCCACGACCACCGTGAGCATCGCTCCGGGGTCGAGCGCGCGCAGCTTCGGATCCTTCGGAAGCGGCCCGACCGCCGAGGGCACGATCACCTTGGAGAGCGCGTTCGCGGCAGCCTGGGAGCCCTGTTGGCGCTTGTCGTAGTAGATCGTCGTGTGGAAGTAGCCCTGCGTCGGCGCGTTCGGCGACGCGTTACCGGGAGGGAGCACCGTCAGGTATCCGCGCTGGCGGAGCAGGTACGCACCGTCCGCGGCCGAGCCGGCGACGCCGTTTCCGTTCAGCACGAGAACGCTCGTCTTCGACGGGGCCGGCGCAGGCGGAACCTTCGGCTTCACCTTCACCCCGAGCGCCGCGGCATTCGCCACCTTCGACGAGCCGGTGTCCGGATGCGTGAACTGGTGGAGCGCCGACTGGATATTCGCCGTGGCGGTGCTCGTCATGCTGTCACCGGTCACACCCTGAATCCGGTCCTGGAAGAAGTGGCCGCCGGGCAGCGTCATCCCGAAGAGCAGCCACGACAGCACCGTCTTGTCGCTCGGGTTCCCCCCGACCTCGACGTTTTTCGTGAGCGTGCTCACGATCGACGGAAGCTCGGTGAAGCTGAACTTGTGCGCGAACTGCTGCTTCAGCGCCCGAACGAACTCCTGCTGGCGTGCGATCCGGTGGTAGTCGTCGTCTGTGTGCCGGTAGCGCACGAAGTCGAGCGCGTTCTCGCCGTCGACGAGCTGGTAGCCGGGCTGGATGTTGATGTTGGCGTAGTTCTGGGCCGCGGTGCCGTTGTTCACGTGGTAATAGCGCCGGTCGATATCGAGCCAGATCCCGCCGATCTTGTCGACGATCTCCTTGAACCCGTGGAAGTTCACGGTGATCAGGTAGTTGATCGGGAGGTTCGAGAAGTGCTTGACGGTGTCGACCGTGCCGGCCGACCCGCACAGCGCGTACGCCTGGTTCACCTTCTGCACGCCGAGGCTCGTCCGGCCGCTGTGAGGGCAGTAGATCGGCACGCCGAGGTCGCGCGGGATCGAGAGCATCGAAATGGTGTTCGTCGCCGGGTCGGCGCGGATCATCATCACCGTGTCAGAGCGGGAGATGTCGGAGGCGTCGGTGCCGAGTCGCTTGTCGTACCCGATCACGAGCGCGATCGCCGCGTGGCCGGGACGGCTGACGTTGAGCTGCTTCTGTGCCTGCTTGACGTCGATCGAGTGGGCGCGGACCGCCGAGATCGACTCGTGCAGCCAGAGGAGAGCTCCGCCTGCCGCTGCGAGCCCGACCCCGACGACGAGTAGGAGAACGAAGAGGAGGATCCTCCCGAAGATCCCGAGGCCCTTGCGGGTCTTCGGCGGCTGCTGGTAGCGGACGACCGAGCTGACCGCCGACGGCGGGTAGGTGGCGTGACCGTTACCCCCGTTCTGGGTGGCTCCGCGACCTACTCCTCTCTTGAGCGTCGTCCTCATTCCACGAAACCGGCGCCCGGAGGCGCCTGCCGCAACAGAGTATCCGACGCTTCGGCCGCGGCCGCTTCCCCGGCTATTTCGTCGCCTTGACGGCGAGCTTCTTGGCGATGCCGTTCTCGAGTGACGGCAGCTCCGACTTGAGTGCTCCCGGGGCGACGATGTTCACGAAGTACTGCGCCCGGCCCTGCGACACGTAGAGGAAGTCGCTGTAGACCGGCACGGACTTCGATCCCGACTTCGCCGACAGGGTCACACGGAACAGAGCCGAGTGGTCGCCCGCCTTTGCCACCGGCGCCTGCGAGACACCGACGACCGTCACGCCCTGACCGCCGACCGATTTGATCAGGTCGTAGCGGAGGCAGTCGCCGATCGCCGGCGCGAGGATGATCCGCTTGACCAGCTTCGACACCTGGCCTGCGTTCCTGAACACGAGGACGTCGGTGTCGACCTGGATCGCGGCACTCTCGAGGGTCAGCCTCGACTCGGCGTGCCCGGTGATCGTCAGGTCGCTGTTGTTCGGCTGGTTCGAGGGGCAGACGGGGATCTTCAGCGAGGACGGCTTCTCGGCACCGCCGGCCCAGGCCGGGCCGAGGTCGTTGACCTCGAGCGTCGACGACGACGCATACGCCTGGTCTGCCTTCGTGAGCGCGACCTTCGGGTCGGTGGAGTCCGCAGCAACGGCCACCGAAGCCGAGGCCAGCAAGGCGACGATCACCGTAGCCGCGGCCCGAAAGCTCACGACGTCCCCTGCGAGCCGCGACGCAGAAGGATCTGCGCGAGGCCGAGCTCGAACTGGCCGAGCAGGTCGCGGGCTCCTACCGGAGCGATCACCGTGAACTCGTACTCCATACGGCCCTGCCCGAAGAAGACATAGTCCGACAGCAACGTACCCCGTCCCTTCGCCGTCCGCACGTCGATCTCGGCCCTGTAGACGGCGCTGACGGCGCCGATCGGTGGGAACGGCACACGCTTGACCTGGACGCCGACGACGTGCTCGAGCTTTCCGAGCTGCCAGGCGAGGCACTTCGCGAGCTTCGGCGAGATCGAACGGGAGAAGTCCGTCTGGACGGCGTCCGCGTCGCTCATCACCTGGACGTCCTGGTCGACCTCGATCCCGGCGGCCGGTGACGTGAAGCGAGCGTCGACGTGGCCCGTCACGACGAGGTCGGACTCCTTCGGGTCGAAGCCCGGGCAGTTCGGCGGCGAGAGCGGGCTCGTCTTGATCGGCCCGCCGGCCCACCCCGCACCGAGATCGGAGGAGCGCAAGAGAGCCGCACCGGCCTTCGCCTGGTCGGCGCTCGAGATCTGGACCGTCGGCGCGTCGGCGAGCGAAGCGGAGGCCGAGACGAGTCCGATCAGCGCGGCCGCTAGAAGAGATTTGGCCGCAACCACTTCTCCACTTGTAGCACGGAGACCCCTTTACGAGCCGCATAGTCGGCCACCTGGTCCGGGCCGATCCGGCCGACCGAGAAGTACCTCGCAGCCGGGCTCGCGAGGTAGATCCCGCTCACGGCGGCGGCCGGAAACATCGCGTAGCTCTCGGTCAGCTCGAGGCCGGCCTCGTGCGCCGCGAGGAGCTCGAAGAGCTTCCCCTTCTCGCTGTGATCCGGGCATGCTGGATAGCCGAACGCGGGACGGATCCCGCGGAACCGCTCGGCGATCAGATCGTCGCGGGTGAGCTCCTCCGCGGGGGCATACCACTCACGGCGGGCCCGCGCGTGCAGCCACTCGGCGAACGCCTCGGCGAGCCGGTCGGCGAGCGCCTTCGCCATGATCGCCTTGTAGTCGTCGTACGCCGCCGCGTGGCGCCCCGCGAGCTCGTCCGCGCCGTGGATCGCGACCGCGAAGGCCCCCGCCGAGTCGCCGGTCGGGGCGACGTAGTCGGCGAGGCAGCGATTCGGGCGCGAATCGCCGTTTCGAGCCTGCTGGCGAAGGAACGTGAACCGGGTGCCGTCGACGACCACGTCGTCACCGTCCGCGTGCGCCGGCCAGAACCCGTACATGCCGCGCGCCTCGAGCGATCCGTCCTCGAGGATCTCGTCGAGCAGCGCGAGCGCGTCGTCGTGGAGCTCGCGCGCGGCCGGCTTCTCGAGGATCGCGGGGTACCGGCCCTTCAGGTCCCAGGCGTGGAAGAAGAACTGCCAGTCGACATAGGGGACGAGGTCGCCGAGCGCAGGCCGGATCTCGCGCGTACCGGTGAACGGCAGGCCGGGAAGATCGTCGAAATCCACCTGCTCGCGGTTGGCCCGCGCCTCCGAGAGGGGCAGCAGCGGCCGGCGCTGGCGCTCGGCGTGCTGTTCGCGAAGCCGGGCCTGGAGGTCGCGGTTCTCGCGGTCGAGCTCCGGGCGACGCGCCGGATCGAGCAGGCCCGAGACGACGTCGACCACCCGGCTCGCGTCGAGCACGTGCACCGTCTCGCGCGAATAGGCCGGCGCGATCTTCACGGCCGTGTGCTGGCGCGAGGTGGTCGCACCGCCTATCAACAGCGGCACCTTCCAGCCGCGGCGCTCCATCTCGGTCGCGACGTCGACCATCTGGTCGAGCGACGGCGTGATCAGCCCCGAAAGCCCGATCACGTCTGCCCCCTCCGCCTCGGCCGTGTCGAGGATCCTCTCGGCAGGGACCATCACGCCGAGGTCGACCACCGCGTAGTTGTTGCACCCGAGCACGACGCCGACGATGTTCTTGCCGATGTCGTGGACGTCGCCCTTCACCGTCGCGAGGAGCACCTTGCCCTGCGTGCTTCCACCCGCGCGCTCCTCCTCCATGAACGGCTCGAGATAGGCGACCGCCCGCTTCATCGCGCGGGCCGACTTGACCACCTGAGGCAGGAACATCCGGCCGGAGCCGAAGAGGTCGCCGACGATCCTCATTCCGTCCATGAGCGGCCCCTCGATCACGTCGAGCGGCCTTGGCCGCGCCTGCCGGGCCTCCTCGGTGTCGACCTCGATGAAGTCGACGATCCCGTGCACGAGGGCGTGGGCGAGCCGCTCCTCGACGGGCGCCTCGCGCCACGAGAGGTCGCGCTCCCGCTGCATCCCCTCGCCCTGGACCCGGCCGGCGATCTCGACGAGGCGCTCGGTCGCGTCGGGGCGGCGGGCGAAGATCACGTCCTCGATCCGCTCGAGGAGCTCGGGCTCGACGTCCTCGTAGACCGCGAGCTGGCCGGCGTTGACGATCCCCATGTCGAGGCCGGCGCGAATCGCGTGGTAGAGGAACACCGCGTGCATCGCCTCTCGGAGGGCGTCGTTGCCACGGAACGAGAAGCTCAGGTTCGAGATGCCGCCGCTCGTGCGCGACCCCGGGCAGCGCTCCTTGATCCGCGGCAGCGCCGCGAGGAAGTCGCGCGCGTAGGGGTCGTGCTCCTCGATTCCCGTTGCGACGGCCAGCACGTTCGGGTCGAAGATCAGGTCCTCGGCAGGGAAGCCGGCCTCGCGGGTGAGGAGGTCGTAGGCCCGGCCGCAGATCGCCGCCCGCCGGTCGACGTCGGTCGCCTGCCCCTCCTCGTCGAACGCCATGACGATCACGGCGGCGCCGTAGTCGCGGATCCTGCGTGCCTCCCTCAGGAACGGCTCCTCGCCCTCCTTGAGGCTGATCGAGTTGACGATCCCCTTCCCCTGGATCGACTGGAGCCCCGCCTCGAGCACGCTCCAGCGCGAGCTGTCGACCATGATCGGCAGCCGTGCCACCTCCGGCTCGGTCGCGATCACGTTGAGGAACGTCCGCATCGCCTGCTCGCTCTCGAGCAGGTCGGCGTCCATGTTCACGTCGAGCGCGTTCGCGCCACCCCGGACCTGCTCGAGCGCCACCTCGACCGCGCCCGCGTAGTCGCGACCCTCGACGAGGCCGCGGAACCGGGACGAGCCGGTGACGTTCGTGCGCTCGCCGATCAGGACGAATCCCGTGTCCGGGCCGATCTCGAACGGCTCGAGCCCGCTCCAGCGGGTGCGCCGAGGGACGTCCGGCGCGACACGCGGTGCGACCCCGCGCACGGCGGCGGCGATCGCGGCGGTGTGCTCCGGCCCCGAGCCGCAGCAGCTCCCCGCCACGTTCAGCAGGCCGGCGCGGGCGAACTCGCCGAGAAGAGCGCTCGTGATCTCGGGCGTCTCGTCGTAGCCTCCGAAGGCGTTCGGGAGGCCCGCGTTCGGGTGCGCGCTCACGAGGCACCGAGCCGCGTGAGCGAGGTCGGACACGTAGGAGCGCATCTCCGTCGCGCCGAGCGAGCAGTTGATCCCGACGATCAGGGGCTCGGCATGCTCGACCGACTCGAGGAACGCCTCGATCGTCTGGCCCGAGAGCATCCGGCCGGAGCGATCGACGATCGTGGCAGAGATCCAGAGCGGCAGCTCCGGGACGTTCTCGCGGGCCGCGACGATCGCCGCCTTCGCGTTCAGGGTGTCGAACACCGTCTCGAGCAGGAGCAGGTCGACGCCGCCCTCTGCGAGTGCCCGCATCTGCTCGGCGTAGGCCTCCTTCACCTGGTCGAAGGTGTGCGTGCGGAAGGCCGGATCGTCGACACGGGGACTTAGCGACAGGGTGACGTTCAGCGGCCCGACCGAGCCGGCGACGAAGCGGTCGCCGGCCGCCTCCCGGGCGATGCGCGCTCCGGCGAGGTTCATCTCGTAGACGGCGTCCTCGAGGCCGTAGTCGGCCTGCCCGATGGAGGTCGCGGTGAACGTGTTCGTCGTCGTGATGTCGGCGCCCGCCTCGAGATAGCCGGAATGGGCGTCCGCAACGAAGTCCGGGCGCGTCAGGTTGAGAATGTCCGGGTCGCCCGTGACGTCGACCGGATGCGAGGCGAAGCGCGACCCGCGGTAGTCCTCCGGCCCCAGGCCGGCGCCGTGGATCAGCGTGCCCCACGCGCCGTCGAGCACGAGAATCCGCTCGCTCGCAAGCCTTCTGATCTCCATTGCCGCGTTCCGCTTCGCCATGTCGCCTTTCCCCGATGCCGAAAGAGACGCGAAAGCAAGGTGCCGCGGCTCTTTAGGCGTTTGTTCGACCGGTCGCCAAGCTGCCTTCAAAGCTCTCCGGTTCCAGCTCCCTACAGGCTACCCTCCCTGTCCAGTGGCTCGGTGGCGTCTCCTCGTGTCGGTCGCGGTCGCCGCGGCCGCAGTCGCCTCCAGCGGGCTCGCGGCTCCGTCGCCACTCGCCTCGCGAATCACACCTTCGGGAGCGTTCTTCCTCATCTCCTGCCACTTCAGCCACGCGGCACCGGACGACCCGATCGTCTACCCGCGGCTCCCACGGCACTCTCACGACCACACCTTCATCGGGAACGTGTCGACGACGGCTTTCTCGACGCCGGCGTCGCTCGCCGGGCATCGTACGACCTGCAGCGACCCCGAGGATCTCTCCTCCTACTGGGCACCCACCCTCTACGTCGCGGGCGTCCCGGTCAGGCCGCTCGGCGTGACGATCTACTACCGGCGGCTCACGACCGCAGCCGTGCAGCCGTTCCCACGAGGCCTGGAGATGGTCGCCGGGAACTCACACGCCGTCACAGCCCAGAGCCCGTCGGTGACCGAGTGGTACTGCGGCGTCCTGAAGAGCGCGTTCTACGGCCCGATGCGTCGAACGACGGCGTCGGCCTTCCGCGGCCTGCCGCGCTGCGCGGCGCCGACGAACCTCGAGCTTCAGGTCAACTTCCCGAACTGCGCTGACGGCAAGCCGACCAGCACCGACCATCGAAGCCACATGGCCTACTCCTCCGGTGGGCGCTGCCCGGCCTCGCATCCGATTCCGGTCCCCGCCGTCTCGCTCATCCTGCGCTATCCGGCGGAGACGAGCGCGAATGTGTTCCTCTCCTCCGGCGGTGCCTATTCGGGCCACGCCGACTTCATGGACGGCTGGAAGGCCGGGCCCTTCCGCCGGCTCGTGCAGAGCTGCCTGAACCACTACTCGGGCTGCGGCCCGCAGGCAACCGGCGCCCTGGACACGCCTTGAGCGCAACGCTCGAGGTCGCAAGGGCGCTAGCCGCGCCCTGCGACCTCGAGCTGATTCTCTGCGTGCTTGATCCGCTGCTCGACCTGCCAACGATCGGCGGTCGAGTCGCCGCGCTCGATCGCGTCGAGCTCGGACTGGGCCGCCTCGAGCTGGGCCCGCGCCCGCTCGTCGTCGATCTGCGATGCCTCCACGGCGTCGTCGACGAGTGCGATGGCCCGGTCGTGCAGCACCTGGAAGAAGCCGGGCCCGGTGGCGAACTCGAGCACCTCGGCGCCCTCGCCTGGATGGATCCTGGTCGAGCCGGCCCGAAGCGTCGCGATCAGCGGCGCGTGACGCGCCAGGATCCCGATCTCGCCGATCTGGCCGGGCACGATCACCATCTCCGCCTGGCCCTCGTACGCGGCGCCGTCCGGCGTCACGAGCGAGAGGTCGAACTTCTTGCCGGTTCCCGGCACGCGCGCTCCTAGGCGGCCGCGAGGGCCTTGCCGCGCTCGACGGCTTCCTCGATCGGCCCGACCATGTAGAAGGCCTGCTCGGGCAGGTCGTCGTGCTTGCCCTCGATGATCTCCTGGAAGCCTCGCACCGTGTCCTCGAGGCGAACGTATTCGCCCGGGGTGCCGGTGAAGACCTCGGCGACGAAGAAGGGCTGGGAGAGGAACCGCTGCACCTTGCGGGCCCTCGCAACCGTGAGCCGGTCCTCGTCGGAGAGCTCCTCGATCCCGAGGATCGCGATGATGTCCTGGAGGTCCTTGTAGCGCTGCAGGATCTCCTGCACGCGGGTCGCCGTGTCGTAGTGCTCGTCGCTGACGACGCCGCGGCTGAGGGCGCGCGAGGTCGAGTCGAGCGGGTCGACGGCGGGATAGATGCCCTGCTCGACAAGGGCGCGCGAGAGGACCGTCGTCGAGTCGAGGTGGGCGAAGGTGTTCGCCGGCGCCGGGTCGGTCAGGTCGTCGGCGGGAACGTAGATCGCCTGCACCGAGGTGACGGAGCCCTTGCTCGTGGACGTGATCCGCTCCTGCAGCTGACCCATCTCGGTGGCCAGCGTCGGCTGGTAACCGACCGCGCTCGGCATGCGGCCGAGCAGCGCGGAGACCTCGGAGCCGGCCTGGACGAACCGGAAGATGTTGTCGATGAAGAGGAGGACGTCCCTCCCCTGGTCGCGGAAGTACTCGGCCATCGTCAGGCCCGAGAGCCCGACGCGCAGCCGGGCGCCCGGCGGCTCGTTCATCTGCCCGTAGCAGAGGGCGACCTTGTCGATCACGTACCCGTCTTCGGTCTTCGCCTCGCGCATCTCGAGCAGCAGGTCGTTGCCTTCGCGGGTGCGCTCACCGACGCCCGAGAAGACGGACACGCCGCCGTGCTCACGGGCGAGGTTGGCGATCAGCTCCTGGATCAGCACGGTCTTGCCGACGCCGGCGCCGCCGAAGAGCCCGATCTTCCCGCCGCGGACGTACGGGGCGATCAGGTCGACGACCTTGATACCGGTCTCGAAGATCTCGACCTTCGACGACAGCTGGTCGAACGGCGGCGGGTCGCGGTGGATCGACCAGCGCTCGCTTCCGGCCGGCGGGGGCTCCTTGCCGTCGACAGGCTCGCCGAGAACGTTCCAGACACGGCCGAGGGTGATGTCCCCGACCGGGACCGAGATCGGGCCCCCGGTGTCCACGACCGCCGTGCCGCGGGCGAGGCCGTCGGTCGAGTCCATCGCGACCGCGCGGACACGATCGTCGCCCAGGTGCTGTTGCACCTCGGCGATCAGCACGCCGCCCTCGGGGCGCTCGATCTTGAGCGCGGAGTAGATCTCCGGGAGCTGCTCGGGGAACACGGCGTCGACCACGACGCCCTTGATCTCGATCAGGCTGCCGACGTTCTCGGTGCTGCCGTTGCTCTTGGCCATGTGTCTCCTACGTGGAAGCTCGCTGGACGGCGGTGGCGCGGGACGCCTGAAGGCCGCCCGCCGAGGATCCAGTCTATAGGAGGGCGCGTGCCGCGTACGACGGAGCCGTCGGCTGCTCCGCCAGCAGGAAGAGCGTCGGCTCAGCCCGAACGTGGTCGCGGGCGAACGCCTGCTGCTCCTGGGTGCCGGAGAATCCGATCGTGCTCGGCGGCGCGCCTCCGGAGTGGGGCAGCACGGCCACGGCGAGCATCGCGGCAAGTGCCGCGATCAGGGCCAGGGCCCCGCCGCGGATCGTCGCCCGCGCCCGCCGCTTGGCCCAGGGAGGCGTGACGACGACCACCGCACGGGAGGGCGCGACCGGCGGCGCCTCGCGCAGGAGGCCGGTGAACGCACCGATCTCGAGGCTCGAGGACTGGCAGCGATCGCAGCGCCGGAGGTGGCGCGCAAGGGCGGCCTCCTCGAGGCGGCCGAGCTCGCCGTCGAGTTCGAGTGAGATCCACTGGGCGGCCCGCTCGCAGGCCGTTGTCCTGCGCCAGAGCGTCATGGCACCTGTTGAGACGCCGATCGAACGAAGGAGTTAGAAGACGTCAAGCCGCCGAGCCGATCGAGGGCCGTCTCAGCTCCTCCTCGGTCATCGGCCATCGCTCCACCGGGAAGTGGCAGGCGGCCTCGTGCGTCCCTTCGAACTGCCTGAGCTCGGGCGTGACGACATCGCAGGTACCGGGCTGGAAGCGCGGGCAGCGCGGGTGGAACACGCACGCTGCCGGCGGGTTCACCGGAGAAGGGACGTCACCGGTCAGCACGATCCGGTTGCGCTCCATCTTCCCGGTGACCGTCGAATGTCTCGGGACCGCCGAGAGCAGCGCGGCGGTGTAAGGATGGCGAGGGTGCTCGTACAGAGCCTCGGAGGTGGAGAGCTCGACGACCCGGCCGAGGTACATGACCGCGATCCGGTCCGAGATCTGGCGGATGACCGAGAGGTCGTGCGAGATGAAGACGTAGGTCAGGTCGAAGTCGTGCTGGAGGTCCTTGAGCAGGTTGAGGATCTGCGCCTGGACCGACACGTCGAGGGCCGACACCGGCTCGTCGCACACGATCAACTTGGGCTGCAGTGCGATTGCGCGGGCGACGCCGATCCTCTGTCGCTGGCCGCCGGAGAACTCGTGCGGGTAGCGGTTGTAGTGCTCCGGGCTCAGCCCGACGCGGGCGAGCAGGTCCTGCACCCGCCGCTTCACGTCCTTCTCGGTGCGGTGGATCGCGTAGGGCTCCCCGACGATCTGGCCGACGTTCTTGCGCGGGTTGAGCGACGAGTACGGGTCCTGGAAGATGATCTGCATCTGACGGCGGTACGGACGCAGCGCTCGCTGGCTCAGCTTCGTGATGTCGTTGCCGTCGAAGACGACCGTGCCACTCGTCACCGTCAGGAGCCGCACCATCAGCCGGGCCGTCGTGGACTTGCCGCATCCCGACTCGCCGACGATCCCGAGCGTCTCACCGCGGTTCACGGTCAGGTTGACGTCCTCGACCGCGTGGACCACGCTCTTCCCGCGCGCGAACACTCCCTGCTTGACCGGGAAGTGCTTCGTGAGATGGCTCACCTCGACGAGAGCGTCGCTGTCGCTCATACCGCAGCTCCGATCTGCTCGGCGACGCTTGGTCCGCCAGATCTCGCGCTTGCGGTCGGCCGGGAGCAGACACGCGTCGGGGTGGCCGCCCGGGATCTCCTCGAGCGGCGGCAGCTTGGTCGAGCACGGCTCGAACCGGTACTTGCAGCGGGGGTGGAAGGCGCAGCCGGGCGGCGGGTGCAGGAGCGACGGCGGCGAGCCCTCGATCGGGACGAGGATGTCGAGCTTCCTGTCCACCGACGGCATCGACTCGAGGAGGCCCCACGTGTAGGGATGCTGCGGGCCGCCGAAGATGTCGGATGCAGCGCCGTACTCCATCGCCCGCCCGGCGTACATCACCATCACGTGGGTAGCCGTCTCGGCGACGACGCCCAGGTCGTGCGTGATCAGGATCACGCCGACGTCGAACTCATCCTTGACCCTGTCGATCAGCTCGAGGATCTGCGCCTGCACGGTGACGTCGAGCGCCGTGGTCGGCTCGTCGGCGATCAGCACGTCGGGGTTGTGGACGAGCGCCATCGCGATCATCGCGCGCTGCCGCATCCCGCCCGAGAACTGGTGTGGATAGTCCTTCGCCCGCGCCTTGGCGTTCGGGATCCCGACCGCGCCGAGCAACTCGACCGCGCGATCCCACGCCTTGGCCTTCGACACCTTCTCGTGAGCGTGCACGGCCTCTGCGATCTGGTAGCCGACCCGGTACATCGGGTGCAGACAGGCGAACGGGTCCTGGAAGATCATCGAGACGTCGCGCCCGCGTACGCCGCGCAGCTCGGCCGGCGAGAGCTTCAGGAGATCCTTCCCTTCGAAGAGGATCTCGCCCGTGATCTCGGCGGTCGCGGGGTTGTGGAGCCCCATGATCGCCAGGCTGGTGACGCTCTTGCCCGACCCGGACTCACCGACGACGCCGAGGGTCTCGCCGCGGCGGAGGGTGAACGAGAGGTTCGAGACGGCCTGGACGACACCGTCCCGCGTCTTGAAGCGCACGGTTAGATCGCGGACGTCGAGGAGTATCGACGTACTGGACGCTGCCGTCGACACCTACGCGTACCTGACGCGGGGGTCGAGGAACGCGTAGAGGATGTCCACGAGCAGGTTCGCGAGCGCGACGGCAGTCGCGGTGCAGATGACGACGCCGAGCACGCTCGGCAGGTCCTGGGTGAGCGCTCCGTTGAACGCAAGCCAGCCGAGGCCCTGGATGTTGAAGACCGACTCGGTGATGATCGCACCGCCCACGAGGAGCGCCATGTCGAGGCCGAAGATCGTCACGATCGGCGTCAGGCTCGCGCGCAGGCCGTGCTTGAGGATCACTCGCCGCTCCGAGAGCCCCTTGGCGCGCGCGGTCCGGATGTAGTCCTCCCCGAGCGTCTCGAGCAGGTTGTTCCGCGTCAGCCGCGCGTAGATCGCGATGTACAGGAGGGCCAGCACGGTCCAGGGGAGAATCATGTGGCCGAACCACGTGCCTACTCCCTGGTCTATCGGCGTGTACCCGGAGCCGGACGTGAGCCCGAGCTTCTTCCAGACGATGTAGAGCGCCATCAGCCCCAGCCAGAAAACGGGCGCACTGATCCCGAAGAGCGCGAAGCCCATCGCCGCTCGGTCGACGGCCGTGCGTCTCCTGATCGCGGACAACACCCCGATCGCAACGCCGAAGACGAGCCAGATCGTCGCGGCTCCAAGGATGAGGAGGAGCGTGCGCGGCGCGCGCGTCATGATCTCGCTGCGCACCGAGACGTAGTTGCCGTACGAGTAGCCGAGCCCGGGCCAGCCGTACTCGTCGCCGGTGAAGAAGGTCTTCACGAAGTAGAAGTACTCGACGTAGAACGGCTTGTTCGAGGTGCAGCCGCTCCCTGATGATCTCGAGGTTCTGCGTCGTCGGGGACTTCCCCGCGAAGCGCAGCGCCGGGTCGCCGTTCGGCAGCTTGAAGAAGACGAGGAACGTGATGAAGACCACCACGTTCACGACGAGGGCTGCCCAGAGAAGTCGTCGGAGAATGTAGAGCGTCATCGCTTCCTTCGAATGTAGCTCCCCCGGGGCGCCTGGAGGCGCCCCGGGGGTCGTTGCCAGGTCGTTCCCGCTACTTGACCGAGATCATCGCGTAGGCGGGCGTGGTGCTGAACTGGTCGAACTGGTAGTGCGTGACGTTGTTGCTCGTGATGCGCGTCACCTTCGACCACATCCACGGCACCCACGGCACGACGTTCGTCATGAGCGTCTTGTCGAGGTTCTCGTAGCAGCTCTGGCGCGCCGGGTCGATCAGGACGGCGCACTTGTCGAGCTGCGTGTTGACGCTCGGGACACCCATGCCGGTCTTCGCGTTGTACGGCGCGCAGTCGCCCACGACCTTGAGGGTCGTGCACTGCGACTTCGTGATCCCGACGAGCGAGTAGTTCGTGTTGCCGGTCGGGATGATCGTGCGGCCGTCGAAGAGCGGCGAGAAGAACGTCAGGGCGTCGGCATAGTCCTTACCCCAACCCGGGCGCTCGGAGATCGGGACGTTCTTCGCGACCGTCTGGACGGTCGGGTACGCACCGTTGATGGTGCGGACGGTGAACGTGATGCCGATGTGCTTCGCGTCCTGCTGGATCGTGCTGACCATGCCGGGGTCGACCGCGCGGGCGTCGGCGATCAGGAGCACGTTCTTGCACTCCTTGGCGACGCACATGCCGGTCTTGTCGGCGTACGCCGAGCCCTTCATCGCAAGGCGGGCCTTGGCGACGCTGCCGTGGTCACCGGCCGTCCGGTACGGCTTGTAGTCGGCCAGCTGGCCGCCGAACAGCGAGTCCGGGACGATGTGGTTGGCGATGTCGCCGACCGTCGGGCCGCCCCAGATCTGGCGCAGGGCCGACTTGTCCATGATCCAGTTCATCGCCCGACGGACATGGATGTCGTCGAACGGCGGCTGGGTGATGTTCATCGTCAGGTACCACGTGCGGTCACCCGAGTTCTGGAAGAAGTGGCTCTTCAGCGACGGGGTCGTCGCGTACTTCTTCAGGACGTTGTTCGGGATCGACGACGTGGCCAGGTCGAACTGACCGGCCTCGATCTTGTTGTAGATGTCGACGTTCGAGGCGTCGATCAGGAAGCGCACCTCGTCCACGTAGTTCTTCCGGTACGGATCGGTGCTCTGCTTGTAGTTCGGGTTGCGCACGAGGTCCATCTGGGTCTGCCCGTCATAGCCGGAAGCCGGCTTCAGCTTCGAGCAGTCGGAGATGTCGACCTGGTCGATGCCCTTGTACATGTACCCGGCGGTCGAGATCAGGTCGAGGCCGTACTTGCCGGCCTGCCCGTTGAAGCACTTGGTGACCTCAGCGGGCTGCGGGCCCGTGGCCGGCATGCCCATGCGCTTCAGGAAGTCGCCGGTCGGGGCGGTCAGGTTGAAGGTGATGGTCGAGCTGTTCGGGCAGGTGATGCCCGAGATCGACTTTGCCTTGCCGGCCGCGTAGTTCGACCAGCCCTTGATGACGGTGTAGTAGAAGCCGTACTGGCCGCCGTCCTTCGGGTTCGCGAGGCGCTGCATCGCGTTCACGAAGTCGGAGCAGGTGACCTGCCGGCTGACCGGCGGCGAGAACATCACGCCCGGCTTGATGTGGAACGTGTAGGTCTTTCCGCCGTTCGTCGGCTTCGGCACCGCGGTGGCGATGTCCGCAACCGGCTTGTTGCCGGGTCCGCCCGCATCGTGCGTGTACCCGATCAGGGTGCGCACGAGCAGGTTGTCGGCGATGCCGAACCAGTCGCCCAGATACTCACCGGTCGGGTCGCCGTTGTCGGTGAAGTTGAACGACTGCTCCCAGCCGACGTTCAGGGTCCCACCGGCCTTGATGGTGCTCCCCTTCGTCGTGTGAGCCGACGCGCCCATTGCCGAGGCGATGGCGAAAACCGCCACCACGCCGACGAGCCACGTCAGCTTACGAATTGGGCTCTTCACGATTGGTGTCTCCCTCCTTTCCCGCGCCGGACCGGCAACGGGGTTCGCAAGTGACCGATGGGTTAGACGATGGGCGGTCACCGTTAGTTGGCGTCTCACGAGATCCGGCGGAGACAGAGCTCCGATGTCACCTGTCGGCTCTGACGTCCAGCGCGTCCCTGAGGCCGTCGCCGACGAGGTTGAAGGCAAGCGTGGTGATCACGAGGAAGAGGCCCGGGAACAGCATCAGCCACCAGGCGGTGTCGTAGAACCGCTGGGCGTCGTTCAGGAGGCCGCCCCATGAGGCCACGTTCGGTGGAACGCCGAGGCCCAGGTACGACAGCGCGGCCTCGAAGAGGATGCTCTGCGGGATCAGCAGCGTCGTGTAGACGATGATCGGGCCCGCCAGGTTCGGGAGGATCTCCTTCCAGATGATCCTCATGTCGCTGGCGCCCAGCGAACGGCTCGCCTCGACGAACTCCTTCTCGCGGAGCGAGAGCGTGAAGCCGCGGACGATCCGGGCGATGTACGGCCAGGTGAACAGCACGATGATCGCGATCACGAGCGAGAGCCCCGGTTGGATCGAGATCGGTCCGATCACGCAGCCCTGCTTGCTCGAGCTGCACGCCGCGACGATGCCGATCGAGATCAGGAGCTGCGGGATCGCGAGCATCACGTCCCCGGCGCGCGAGAAGAGCGTGTCGGCGGCGCCGCGGAAGTAGCCGGCGGTGAGCCCGACCACGAGGCCGATGAGAACGGCGATGAGCGAGGCGACCACGCCGACGATGAGCGACGTCCTGGCGCCGTTCATCGTCCGGACGAGCAGGTCGCGACCCTCGCCGTCGACGCCGAAGACGAACTTCGCATTCGGCCCCTTCGGGACGCCGAACGAGTCGAGCTGCGTGCGCTGGTAGCTCGTCGCGTTCTGGTGACCCGTGATCCAGGAGGCGACACCGCCTCCGTCGATCGCGATCAGAAGCAGCAGGAAGATGACGAAGGCCGCGACGACGGCGGCCTTGTCCTCACGGAAGCGCTCCCAGAAGAGACTGCGCCCGCTGCGAATCTTCGTGTGCGCGAGCCCGTCCGGGGTGTCGGTGCCGCCCTCGGGGCCGGCAACGGCCCCGCCGGGGCTGAGCAGATCGGTTGTTGCAGCGTTCATTGTCTGGGGTCAACCGTGCGAGGCACGGCTCGCAAGTATAGGACGATAGTACCCTCGTGGCAGTTAGCGCAATCTGCGCTGAGCGCTCGGCCGCAAGGCGTCTTACTGCGTCAGCGCGTCGGCTCCTGCGACAACCTCGAGGATCTCCTGCGTGATCTCGGCCTGACGGGCGCGGTTCATCGCGAGGGTGAGGGTGTCGATCAGCTCCCCTGCCGCTTTCGAGGCGTTCCGCATCGCGGTCGCCTGCGCGCCGAAGAACGACGCCGCCGACTCGAGCAGCGCGCGGTAGAGCTGCGTCTCGACGTACACCGGCAGGAGCCGGTCGAGGATGTTCCGCGGCTCGGGCTCGAAGAAGAAGTCGAGGGCCATCCCGCCCTCGTGCGTGACGACGCCCGGGAGCTCCTCGGTCTCGCCCTCCTCCGTCCGGCCGAGGGCCTCTGCCGGCACCGGCAGGAGCTCGGAGACGGTCACGCGCTGGACGAGCGGGGAGACGAACGAGTTGTAGACGAGGACGACCTGGTCGACCTCCCCGTTCACGTACGCGTCGGCGACGGCGTGGGCGATCATCTGCGCGTCCGAGTAGCCCGGCTTGTCGCTGAACCCTGACCAGGACTGGGCGAGCGGGAGACGGCGGAACCGAAGCGTCGAGGCGCCCTTCTTGCCGACGGAGAAGAACGTGACCTCCTTCCCCTCGGACTGGGCCTCGCGCATCAGCGCGAACGACCGCCGGAGGATCTGCGCCGTGAACGCGCCCGCGAGGCCGCGGTCGCCGACGATCGGGACGATCCCGACCTTCTGGATCGTCTCGCGCCGCTCGAGCAAGGGATTGTTGACCGCCCCCGCGGCCTGGGCGGTGCCCGCGATCAGCTCGGCCATCCGGTCGGCGTAGGGCCGCATCGACTCGATGCGCGTCTGGGCGCGGCGGAGACGCGCCGAGGCGACGAGCTCCAGCGCCCGCGTCAGCTTGCGCGTGTTCGAGACAGACCGGACGCGCCGCTTGAGGTCCTGAGTCGATGCCACTTAGGACTGGGTGGACTCGACGTTGAAGATGCCCTTGAACTTCTCGATCTCGGCGTCGAGCTTCGCCGACGTCTCGTCGGACAGGTCGCCGGTCTCGCGGATCGTCTTCAGCACGGTCCCCTCGGTCCGAAGCTGTTGACGGAGCTCTTCCTGGAACCGCGACACCTGGTCGGTCGGGATGTCGTCCAGGAAGCCGTTGACCCCGGCATACAGCGCTGCGACCTGCTCTTCCATCGGCCAGGGCGCGTACTGCGGCTGGTTCAGCGTCTGCACCATCTTCGCGCCGCGGTTCAGCGCCTGGGTCGTCGCCGCGTCGAGCTCCGAGCCGAACTGCGCGAACGCCTCGAGCTCGCGGTACTGCGCCAGGTCGAGGCGAAGGCGGCCGGCGACCTTCTTCATCGCCTTCGTCTGCGCAGAGGAGCCGACGCGGGAGACCGAGATGCCGACGTTCACGGCCGGGCGGACGCCCGAGAAGAACAGGTCGGACTGCAGGAAGATCTGCCCGTCGGTGATCGAGATCACGTTGGTCGGGATGTAGGCCGAGACGTCTCCGGCCTGTGTCTCGATGATCGGCAGCGCGGTGAGCGAGCCGGCTCCGAGCTCGTCGTTCAGCTTGCACGCGCGCTCGAGGAGCCGCGAGTGCAGATAGAACACGTCGCCCGGGAACGCCTCGCGGCCCGGCGGGCGGCGCAGCAGCAGCGACAGCTGCCGGTAGGCGTCTGCTTGCTTGGTGAGGTCGTCGAAGATGACGAGGGCGTGCTCCCCCTTGTAGAGGAAGTACTCGCCCATCGCGGCGCCCGCGAACGGGGCCATCCACTTGATCGGCGCGGCCTCGTTCGCGGGCGCGGTCACGATCGTCGTGTAGGCCATCGCGCCCGCCTCGCGCAGGCGCTCGTACACCTGGGCCACGGTCGAGGCCTTCTGGCCGACCGCGACGTAGATGCACTTCACGTTCTGGTCGTGCTGGTTCAGGATCGTGTCGACCGCGATCGCAGTCTTGCCCGTCGACCGGTCGCCGATGATCAGCTCGCGCTGGCCGCGGCCGACGTTCGTCATCGCGTCGATCGCCTTGATCCCGGTCTGCAGCGGCTCCTTCACCGGCTGGCGATCGATGACGCCCGGCGCCTTCCATTCGAGCGGCCGGGTCTCCCTGGCGTCGATCGGGCCTTGCCCGTCGAGCGGGTTCCCGAGCGGGTCGACGACACGGCCGAGCAGCGCCTCTCCGACCGGGACCGATGCGACCTTGCCGGTGCGGCGAACGGGGTCGCCCTCGCTGATCTTCTCCCACTCGCCGAAGAGCGCGACGCCGACGTTGTCCTCCTCCAGGTTGAAGGCGAGGCCGACGACCCCGTGGTCGAGCTCGAGCATCTCGAGCGCGACGCAGTTCTCGAGCCCGTGAACGCGGGCGATGCCGTCGCCGAGCTGGAGCACCGCGCCGACCTCGGCGAGGTTGGTGTCGACGTCGAACTCCTCGATCCGCTTGCGCAGGATGGAGGTGATCTCTTCTGGACGAAGCTTCATTCCGGGCTAGCTCCTTGTGGTTGCGAGTTCTTGACGGAGTCGGTCGAGGCGGCCGCGCAGGCTTGCGTCGAGACGCAGCGAGCCGGCCTGGAGGACGATGCCGCCGATCAGGTTCGGGTCGACGCTCCGCGATGCCTGCACGGTGCGGCCGGACCGCGTCTCGATGTCGGCGACGATGCGCTTGAAATCGGCGTCGGAGAGCTCGCTCGCCGTGGTGAGCTCGACGTCGAGGATGCGGGCCTGCACGGCGATGAGCACCTCGAACTCCTCCGCGATGCCGCGGATCTCCCCCGCCCTGCCCTTCTCGACGACCACGCGGACGAAGTTGCGGAGCAGCTCCTCGCTCGAGCCGAGGATCTGCTCGAGCACCTCGGCCTTCACCCGCGACTCGATCTCGGGGTTCTCGAGCACGGAGGCGAGCTCGGGCACCTCGCCGATCGCGTGCGCGAGGTCGGCCAACTGCTCGCGCACCTGGTCGAGCCGGCCTTTGTCCTCGGCCGCCTCGAAGAGCGCTTTCGCGTAGATGCGCTGCGGGGCGGCTATGAGCGGCTCGCCTCCAGCTGCGAGAAGTCGATCTCGGCGAGCGCCTCGTCGATCAGGCGCTTCTGGTCGGCGTCGGTGAGCGACTTGCGGGTGATCTTCTCCGCAGCCTCGAGCGAGAGGACGGCGACCGCCTGCTTGAGCTCGTTGAGCGCCTGCACCTTGGCCTGCTCGATCTGCCGTTCGGTCTCCTCCAGCCGCCGCTGCCGGTCGGCCTCGGTCTCCTCGCGCATCCGCTGATGCTGGGCGTCGGCGAGCTTCCGCGCCTCGGCGAGGATCGACTCGGCCTCGCCGCGGGCCTGGCCGATCAGCGCCTTGTGCTCCTCGAGCAGGCTGCGCGCCTCCTCGCGGACGCGGTCGGCCTCCTCGACCGACTCGCGGATCCGCACGCGGCGCTCGTCGATCAGCTTCTGGATCGGGCCGAAGGCGTAGCGCCTCAGCACGAAGAAGGTGATCCCGAACGCGATGATCGTCCAGATCATCAGGCCCGGGATGACCTTGACGAGCGGGTTGGACTCGAACAGCATCGTGCTTACCTGCATCTCGGCCCTAGACCAGGACGTAGCCGAGCAGGCCGCCGAGGAAGCCGTAGAACACGACGGCCTCGGTGAGGGCGAACCCGAGCCACATCAGGCCCTGCAGCTCGCCGCGAAGCTCCGGCTGCCGGGCGACCGACTGGATCATCGAACCGAAGATGAAGCCGATGCCGGGACCGGCGCCGGCCGCGCCGAGGCCGATGCCGAGCGCGAGCGCGATCGCCTTGCCGGCGTGGACAACGGGGGTGTCCTTCACCGAGGCGAATACGAGGGCGGCAAATCCAAGCATTACGTCGTTCTCCTTTGTCTAGTGCTCCGGCTCGATGGCCGTGCCGATGTAGATGGCCGAGAGGGCGGCGAAGATGAACGCCTGGATCGTGACCACGATCACGACCTCGAAGATGTAGAAGACGAACGCCGCCGGGAGCCCGAAGAAGCGCCACGGCGGGGTGTGGATGATGAAGACGAGGCCGATCATCGTCAGGATCAGGATGTGGCCGGCGAGCATGTTCGCGTAGAGACGGACTGAGAGGCTGATCAGCCGCATGAACTGGGAGAACACCTCGATCACGATGATCAGCGGCAGGATCACCTTCGGCACCTCCGGGATCCACGACTTGAAGTACTTCACGGGCCCGTTGTAACGGATCCCCTCGATGTGCTGGAAGAGCCAGGTCAGCAGGGCGAGGGCCAGCGTGACCGAGATCGAGGACGTCGCCGCGTAGATGCCCCACACCGGGATGCCGTGATAGGTCTGGCCGGTGAGCGGCAGCGGGATGAACCCGAGCAGGTTGACGACGAAGATGAAGATCAGCAGCGTCGCGACGTAGGGGAACCAGCGTGACATCGCCTTCGTGGGCAGGCCCGTTTCGGCAACCTGCGTCTGGGCGATGTCGTAGATCACCTCGCCGACCGTCTGGCGGGTGCCTGCGACTATCGCGAGGCGCCAGCGCATGACGCCGAGGCCGAGCAGGATCGAGAGCAGCGCCCCGAGCAGGAGGTAGACGACCGCCCGGTTGATCGAGAGGTCGAGCGGCCCGAGGTGGATCGGGACCCAGTCCTTGAGCTTGAACTCGTCGGACGGGTCGAACGTGGCGGCGGAAGACGTCGCAGGCGCGATCAGCGCAAGCCCGAGCAGCGTTGCGACGAGCCTGCTCACCTTCACGTCCCTGCCTCCCCTCCGTAGTACGTCGCGAGCGACATTGCGAACTCGACCGTGAACGCCAGGGCGTACACGGCGGCCGCCGAGATCCCGACGCTCTGGTTCGACACGGTCACCGCGATCAGCACAACCATCGCCGTGATCGATCGAACCATCCTCCCGATGGCGACCGTCCCTGAGCTCGCGAGATTACCCATGCCGAGGGGACGCCGCCGGAGAACCAACCCGATCGCCTGGCTGGCAACCCAGAGCACCAGGGCGATCGCCCAGCCCTCGAGCGGCCACCCGACGATGAGGAAGAGCGGGAGCGCCGCGGCGACCACGATGGCGGAGGCGATCAGAGGCCGGTTGCTCTGCGGTACGGGATGGGGGGCGACGATCGTCGGCATCAGGCGAAGGCGTCGTGGTAGCGGATGTAGACGGCACCGATCCCGGCGGGTATCCCGACGACGGCACCGACGATCAGGCCGGTCGTGAGCGAGCCCGCGAGCGCACCGATCAGCGTGCCGAGGCCGATGCTGAGAACGGTGACGGCGGCAAGGAGAGCGCCTGCCTCGATCGGCGGGAACGCTTGGCGCTCAGAGGGCTCCATCGCGCGGGAGCATAGCGCAGTCCACTCGGGATCCGTCGCCACTTCGTAACACCGCTATGCGGCGCCGTTGCGCGCCTTTGTACCGACTTTGTTGCAGGTATCACGCGGTCTTTCGCCCCTGCTCGCGCTCGGCCTCCTCGCGGCGGCGGATGAACGGGTTCGCGAGCTTCACGATCTCGAGCAGGTAGACGACGTAGATCGAGGCGCCGATCGCGAGGAGCCCGATGACGGCGTCGAGCGCGACGTTCGCCGCGTCCCAGTGGCCGTGCCGGTGGGGATGGACGAAGCGGGTGGCGAGCGCCGCGATCGCAAGTGTCGCGCACCACCCGTAGAGGTAGACGACCGATCGCCGCTGCGAGAAGCCGATGTTCTCGAAGCGGTGGTGGAGGTGGGTGCGGTCGGCGACGTACACCGGCTTGCCGTGCTTGATCCGCTTCGCGACGACGAACGACGTGTCGATCAGCGGCACCGCCAGTACGAGCAACGGGAGGACCAAGGCTGTCAGGGCGGCGGTCTTCGCGAGCCCCTGGACCGATACGGCGGCGAGGGTGAACCCGAGCAGCAGGGCCCCCGAGTCGCCCATGAAGATCCGGGCCGGATAGAAGTTGTGGCGGAGGAAGCCGAGGCAGCCGCCGAGCACGGCCGCGGTGAGGATCGCACCGTTGATGTCGCCGCGCGAGAGCCCGATCACGCAGAAGGAGAGCGCAGAGATCGCGCAGACGCCGGCGGCGAGCCCGTCGAGGCCGTCGAGGAAGTTGACCATGTTCATCACGGCGACGATCCCGACGATCGTCAGTGCCATCCCGACGGGCTTCGGCAGCGTCTGGACGCCGAGCAGCGGGAAGGTGAAGCGGTGCACCCAGACGCCCGCCCAGACGGCGACACCGGCGGCGGCGATCTGGCCCGCGAGCTTCTCCCACCAGCGGAGCCCGCGGAAGTCGTCGACCGCGCCGACGGTGGTCGCGATCGCCGCGCCGAGAAGGATCCCGCGCATCTCGCGGTTCAGGTCGAGGAAGGCGAGCGAGGGCACGAAGATGCCCAGGAAGAGCGCGAGGCCCCCGAGCCGCGGGATGCCGGTGCGGGTGGAGCGGCGACCCTCCTCGTTGCGGTCGACGACGCCCAGGAGCCGCGCCATGCCCCCGACGGCCGGCGTGAGCAGGACGACGATCACGACCGCGATGAGCGCAGCCCAGACGACCTCGAGGTTGTCGGTGAGCGTGTTCCAGATCACGGTGCCTACTTACTTCGTCCCGTACAGGCGATCTCCCGCATCGCCGAGGCCGGGGACGATGTAGCCCTTCTCGTTCAGGTGCGAATCGACCGAGGCGACGAAGATGTTCACCTCGGGGTGCGCCTCCTGGATCCGGGCGACGCCCTCCGGCGCGGCGATCAGCGAGACGAGCGAGACGTTGGTCGCGCCGGCCTGCTCGAGCACGTCGATCGCATGCGCGGTCGAGTTGCCGGTCGCGAGCATCGGGTCGAGCAGGAGCACGTCGCGATCGGCGATGTCGGACGGGAGCTTGACGTAGTACTCGACCGGCTCGAGCGTCTCCTCGTTTCGGTAGAGGCCGATGAACCCCACCCGCGCGACGGGGATGAGCGAGAGGACGCCGTCGAGCATGCCCATCCCCGCTCTGAGGATCGGGCAGACCGCCACTTTCTTGCCCGGGATCCGGTAGGCCTTCGTACGCTCGAGCGGGGTCTCGACCTCGACCTCCTCGACTCCCATCTCCTTCGTCGCCTCGTAGGTGAGCAGGAGCGTCAGCTCGTTGACGAGCCGGCGGAACATCTCCGTGTCGGTGTTGACGTCTCGGAGAAGGCCGAGCTTGTGCCGGACGAGCGGGTGGGAAACCTCGTGGACCGCCACTACGCCACGTACGTGGTGTAGCCGCGGAAGCCCGGGTAGAGCGGGCGGCGGTCGCACAGCGCCGAGGAGCGCTCGGCGAGGGCGGCAGTGTCGGCGTCGTCGGCGAGCGCCCCGACGATGATCGACGCGACCTCGCGGAAGTCGTCCTCGTCGAAGCCGCGCATGGTCACCGCGGGTGTGCCGATCCGGACGCCCGAGGCCACCATCGGCGGGCGCTCGTCGAACGGGACCGTGTTGCGGTTCACCGTGATCTTGCATTCGTCCAGCCGATCCTGCGCGGCGAGCCCCGTCCACTCGGTGGCCCGGAGGTCGAGTTGCACGAGGTGCGTGTCGGTGCCGCCGGTGAGAACGTCGAAGCCCCCGTCGATGAGGCCCGTGGCAAGCACGTCGGCGTTCGCTCTGACCCGGCTCTGGTACTCGCGGAAAGCCTCGGTGCCGGCGATCCTGAAGCAGGTGGCCTTGGCGGCGATCGTGTGCATCAGCGGGCCGCCCTGCATGCCGGGAAAGAGCGCCCGGTCGATCGCACGGGAGTGCTCCTCGGTGCAGAGGACGAAGCCCGCCCTCGGGCCGGCGAGCGTCTTGTGCGTCGTCGAGGTGACGAAATGAGAATGCGGCACCGGGTTGGGATGCAGGCCCGCCGCAACCAGGCCGGCGAAGTGGGCCATGTCGGTCATCAGCAGCGCGCCGACCTCGTCGGCGATCTCGCGGAACCTGTCAGCCTCGACGCGGCGCGGGTAAGCGGAGCCGCCGCAGACGATCAGCTTCGGCCGCACCTCCTTCGCTCTTGCGAGCACCTCGTCGTAGTCGACGGTCATCGTCTCGCGGGAGACCCCGTAGTGGTGGAACTCGTAGAGCTTCCCGGAGAAGTTGACCTTGAGGCCGTGGGTGAGATGACCCCCGTGGTCGAGCGAGAGCCCGAGCACCCGGTCGCCGGGCTCGAGCACCGCGAAGTAGACGGCCATGTTCGCCTGGGCACCCGCGTGCGGCTGGACGTTCGCGTGCTCGGCGCCGAAGAGCGACGTGGCGCGGTCGCGCGCGAGCTCCTCGATCTCGTCCACCACCTCGCAGCCGCCGTAGTAGCGCTTGCCGGGGTAACCCTCGGCGTACTTGTTCGTCGGCGTCGACCCGATCGCCTCGAGCACCGAGGGCCACGTGAAGTTCTCGGACGCGATCAGCTCTATCTGACCCCGCTGGCGCTCGAGCTCACGTTCGAGAGTCCCCGCGATCTCGGGGTCGACCTCTGCGAGTCCCGCCGTCTTCAGGTGCTCGAACGTCTCCTGCGCGATCGCCATATTCGCTCCTTGCTCGGTGCCCGGGTCGATCGTAGTCTTGCAGGAGCGAGCTTCGTCGAGCCTCCCCCACCCTCTCGACTCCGGCGGCCCGAGCGGGGGAAGGCGGCGCGTCCGTGAGCTACGGCTCGATGCGGATCATGCCCACGTCCCCGGCGCCGGACCGGAGGATGACGGGCTCTGACCCGGTGTAGTCGACGACGGTCGAGGGTTCGCCGCCGAGCGTGCCGGCGTCGAGCTCGGCGCCGCACCCGTCCCTGATGCGGCGCGGCACCTCGTCGAGGGTCGCGGCCGGCGGCTCGCCCGGCTCGTTCGCGCTGGTGGCGGCGACGAGGCCGACCGCGTCGAGTACGCCCTGCGTGGCGGGCGGGACGTGCGCGACCCTCACCCCGATCGTCTCGGGGCGCTCGCCGGTCAGCCAGGGGAACCGGCGCTCGGGGTTCGGAAGCACGAGCGTGTAGGCGCCCGGAAGGAACCGGTCGAGAAGCGGGCCGAGGGAGCTCCGGGATCGCCTCGAGGAGCACCTCGACGCTCGCGGCGATGATTGCCGTCGGCTGGGCGGTGCCGCGGCCCTTGAGCTCGTAGAGGTTGCGGACCGCCGTCTCGCTGGCCGCGAGGGCGCAGAGGCCGTAGACGCCGTCGGCCGGGAGGAGGACGGGGCGGTCGGCTCTCAGTGCCTCGATCACGTCCATCGCGCCTCGACGACCCTCTCGCGACCGGCGAGGTCCCGCGTGATCATCGTGTTCTCGTAGCCGAGGCTCTCCAGCGCGGCAGCCAGTTCCGCGGTCTTCTCGGCATGGCTCTCGAGGACGAGCGCCCCTCCCCCGGACAGGCGCGTGGCGGCGGCCTGGGCGAGCGACCGTGCGATGTCGCCGACGAGCGCGATTCGCGGCTCCCAGTCGCGGACCTCCGGCTCGAGCGCGTCGATCTCGTCGGCGCCTACGTAGGGCGGGTTCGAGACGACGAGGTCGAAGGGGCCTTCGAGGCCGTCGAGGAGGCTCGTCTCGACGAGCTCGATCTCCAGCCCGAGCCGGTCGGCGTTCTCCCGTGCGAGCTCGAGGGCGCCGGGCGAGATGTCGGTCGCGGTGACCCGGGCGCCGGGATGCTCGTCTGCGATCGCGAGCGCGATCGCTCCACTGCCGGTGCCGACGTCGACGACCCGCGGCGCCTCGACCCCGGCGATAAGGGCGAGCGCCCGCTCGACCACGATCTCCGTCTCCGGCCGCGGGACGAGGGCGCGCGCGTCGGTGCGCAGCGCCAGGCGGCGAAACCCCCAGTCGCCGAGGACGTAGGCGAGCGGCTCGCGGCGCCCGCGGCGCTCCACGAGCGGCCGTGCAAGCGCCAGCTCGGCCTCGGTCAGCGGCCGGTCGAAGCTCGTGTACAGCTCGAGCCTCGACATCCCGAACGCCTGCGCCAGGATCAGCTCGGCGTCGAGGCGCGGGGTGTCGATCCCCTTGCGAGCGAGGTACTCGGCGCTGGAGGAGAGCACCTCGCCGAGCGTCACCCCGCGCGCTCGAGGGCGCGGCGCTGCGCATCGGCGGTGAGCGCTTCGGTGAACTCGTCGAGGTCGCCCGTGAGCACGTCCTGGAGCCGGGCGCTCACGCCGACCCGGTGGTCGGTGACGCGGTCCTGAGGGAAGTTGTAGGTGCGGATCTTCTCGGCCCGCTCGCCGCGGCCGACCTGCGCGTTGCGGGCGGCGGCCTGCTCCGAGAGCTGCTTCTCGCGCTCGGCCTCGTAGAGGCGGGCGCGGAGCACGCGCATCGCCTTGGCCTTGTTCTGGACCTGCGAGCGCTCGTCCTGCATCTCGACCACGAGCCCGGTCGGGAGATGGGTGATGCGCACGGCGGAGTCGGTCGTGTTCACGGACTGGCCGCCGGGGCCCGACGAGCGGTAGACGTCGATCTTCAGGTCGTTGTCGTCGACCTCGACGTCGACCTCCTCGGCCTCGGGCATCACGGCGACCGTCGCCGTCGAGGTGTGGATGCGGCCCTGCGACTCGGTGTCGGGGACGCGCTGAACGCGATGGGTGCCGCCCTCGTACTTGAAGACCGAGTAGGCGCCGTCGCCCTTGACTCCGTAGACCCCCTCCTTGATGCCGCCGCCCTCGGTCGGGCTCACCTCGAGCTGCTCCCAGCGGAAGCCGCGCCGGTCGGCGTAGCGCTCGAGCATCCGGGCGAGATCGCCGGCCCAGAGCGCCGCTTCGTCACCCCCCACTCCCTGCCTGATCTCGACGATGACGTCCTTCTCGTCGGCCGGGTCCGACTCGACCAGCGCGAGCCTCAGCTCGTCCTCGAGGCGGCCGACCTCGGCCTCGTAGTCCGGGACCATCTCGGCGAGCTCGGAGTCGCCGCGCGCAGCTTCGAGGTCCGCGTGCGCCTGGCGCCAGGCCTGAGAGAGGCGATACGGCGCCTCGAGCTTCTTCAGGCGCCGTCCGACCTCCTCCGCCTCGCGGCGGTCGTTGTAGACGGCAGGATCGGACATCCGCTCCTGCGCGTCGGCATAGGAGCGCTCGAGCTCCTCGATCAGCGGTTCGAGACTGGACATGGGCCGCGGACCAGCGTAGCCCCGCAGGCCGGCCTCCTATTCGGCGGTCGCCGGGACCTCCGCGTCCTCGTCGTCGTCGTCGTCCTCGTCGTCGAGGATCAGCTCGGGCAGCTCGAGAACGACGTCGATGCCGGTGAGGGCACGCGAGAGCGGGCTCATGATCTTCGCGCGATGCGCGATGTCGAAGATCTGCTCGTCGGTGAGCCCGTCGACCGTCACCGTGGCGATGATCGTCGCGCCGGTGATTCCGAGGCCGATCTCCGAGGCGATCTCGCACGTGACCTCCATCGCCTCCGGCTCCCAACCGAAACCGACGAGCCCGGAGGTGAACTGCATCGCGAAGTCGGAGGCGTAGGCGGCGGCGAGGAGCTCCTCGGGAGTTGCCTGCCCCATGTCCTCGTCGACGCGCGCCGTGGTGGTCATCTCGAGCTCTGGGAGCTGGCCGGAGCTGGTCGAAAGGAGCTTCCCCTCGCCGTCGGAGTAGCCGCCGATCCATTCGAACTCGGCTCTGTGGACGGTCGCCATCTAGGCCATCACCTCCACTCGTCTTTCCGCCGGCGAGAGCCGGCCTTCATGGTCGAGAACCTCGCGCAGAGCGCGGATCGAAACTTCGAGCTGGTCGAGCGAGGGCTCGCGGGTCGTGAGCCGCTGGAGCCACATCCCGGGGGCGAGCAGCGTCATCACGACACGACTGTCGGCGTGCTTGCCGGCGAACCGGATGAGCTCGTACGCGACGCCCGCGATGAACGGCAGCGCCACGATCCGGCTCACCACGAGCCACTGGATCGGGAGCCGGCCGAAGGGCGCGTAGACGAACGCGCTCAGGACGACGACCCAGAAGAGGAACGACGTGCCGCAGCGCGGGTGGATCAGCGAGTAGCGCTGCGCCGTCTCGGGGGTGAGCTCCTCGCCCGCCTCGTAGGCGTTGATCGCCTTGTGCTCCGCGGCGTGGTACTCGAAGACGCGCCTGAGCGACGGGATCAGGCTGAGCAGCGCCAGGTACCCGACGAAGATCGTGATCCTGATCGCCGCTTCGACCACGACGAACCAGGTCCCGTTGACGGGCAGGGTGTCGGCGAGGAGGCCGGGACCGACCTTGAACACGGCCAGGGCGAAGCCGATCGCGATCACGAACGAGCCGACGATCGTCCAGCGGCCGATCTCCGCCGCCTCATGGGCTTCCTCGGCCTCGTCCGGGTTGTCGACGGCCGCTGCGTAGTTCGCCGAGACCGAGAGGGCGCGGAAGCCGATCGCGAGCGATTCGCCCAGAGCGACGACTCCACGGATGACCGGGATCCGGAAGATGCGGTGGCGCGCCATCGGAGAGCTGATGGGGCACGAGACCTCTGCGATCTCGCCGTCCGGCTTGCGAACGGCGACAGCCCAATTGCCGGGGCCGCGCATCATGACGCCCTCGAGGACGGCCTGGCCGCCGATAGCCTGTGCCATGGTTAGTTCGAGGTCGACGTCTGGGGTGACCCAGAGCGGCCGGCCTTCTCGAGGCGCCGCTGGAAGCGCTCGACGCGTCCACCCGTGTCCACGAGCTTCTGCTTACCCGTGTAGAAGGGGTGGCACTGGGAGCAGATCTCGACGTTCAACTCCGGCGAGGTCGACCGCGTCGTGAACGAATTTCCGCACGAACAATGAACCGTCGCAAAAACATAGTCGGGATGGATGTCGGCCTTCATCTCGAAGCCAGGATATCAGAGGCCGTTTGGGCGCTGACGTTGCCTCCACTGACTACGGCGACTGGATTGTCCGCCTCGATCCTGCCGGCCAGGAGGGCGGCGGCCGCGGCGGCGCCGGCGGGCTCGCAGGCGAGCTTTGCTCGCTGGTAAAGGAAACGGAATGCGGTCTTGATCTCCTCGTCGGTGACGAGGACGACCTCGAGGTCGCGGCAGAGCTCGAGCGCGATCGCCCCGACGAAGGGGGCGTTCAGCCCGTCGGCGATCGTATTCGGGGTGCCGTGAACCGGGTGGCCGGCCTGCAGTCCGTCGTAGAGCGAGCTGCTGCCCTCGGGCTCGACGCCCACGATTCGTCTTCCGGAGCCGATCGCCGCGACGATGCCGCCGATGAGCCCACCTCCGCCGACGGGGACGATCACGGTGTCGGCGTCCGGTGCGTCCTCTTCGATCTCGAGGCCGACGGTCCCGGCGCCGGCCATGATCGCCGGGTCGTCGAACGGGTGGACGAGGGTGCGGCCCGTCTCCTCGATCAGCTCCTCGAGCCGGGTCCACGCATCCACCGGGCTCGTCGACTCGAGGTCGACCGTGCCGCCGTAGCTGCGCGTCGCCTCGATCTTCTGCTCGGAGGCGCCATGCCACATGACGATGAGCGCATCGACGCCGTACTCGGCTGCTGCGAACGCGGTCGCCTGGGCGTGGTTCCCGGCCGAGATGGCGATCACGCCCCGGCTCTTCTCGTCTTCGGTCAGCGTGCTGAGCTTGTTGAGGGCGCCGCGCGGCTTGAAGGAGCCGGTGCGCTGGAAGAGCTCACACTTGAGGCGCGCGCCGAGCGTTCGGGAGCGGAGCATCGGGGTGCGAACGAGGTGGGTCTCGACGACGCTGCGCGCGCGAAGGACGTCGTCGCGGTCAACCACGCTGCCGCACCGCCTCGAACAGGACGACCGCGGCGGCGGTGGCGGCGTTCAGGCTGTCGGCGCTCCCGTGGGCGACGGGGATGGAGACGCGGGCGTCGGCCGCGGCGAGCCATTCGGCGCCGAGGCCAGAGTCCTCCGCTCCAACGACGATCGCCGTGGGCCTGGCGAGGTCTGCGTCGGTGTAGCGGGTCGTGGCGCTCACGTCGGCGGCGACGATAGTCAGGGGAAGGGCCGTGAGGTCGGCGAGGCTCGCCTCGACGATCGGCAAGGTGAAGACGGCGCCGGTGGAGGCTCGGATGGCATTGGGGTTCCACGGGTCGGCGCGGGCCTCGGCCACGGCGAGCGCATCGGCGCCGGCCGCCTCCGCCGAGCGCGCCATCGCCCCGAGGTTGCCGGGCTTCTCGATCCCGACCGCGACGAGGTAGAGGCTGCCGTCCGCCGGCAGCTCGCGCTGCGGCGCCTCGACCACGGCGATGACCCCCTCGGGCTCGGCCCGGTAGGCCATCTTCGCGAGCACACGCTCGCTCACCGGCTCCCCCTCGTCCCATTCGAGCAGCGCCGGCGCGAAGTAGGTCTCGACGATCCGAAGCCCCGCCGCGCGCGCCCGCCCGACCTCCCGCGGCCCCTCGGCGAGAAAGAGCCCGCTCCGCCGCCGCTCCCGCCCCGACCGAAGCCGCACGACCTCCTTGACCCGGGCGTTGTCAACCGAGGTGATCACAGGACGAATCTAGCCGTGACCACAAACGTCATGTCCCGTACCAGGTTCGGAACGGAAGCGTCACGTAGACATGGCTCCAATCGGCGAGGGGATCATCGCGATCGCTTTGTTGACGCCAATTCGATGCCGACCCGAGGGGCCATGGCCGGTACCAGGTTACGTGACGAAAGGCAAACGATTGTGTGACGTTGCCTTGACAGCCAACCGTTGGACCGTAACCTGGGTGAATGGCTCGCACACCTCGGCTGATCGTTCCCGGCGGCATGTACCACGTCGCATCCAGAGGCAACAACAAGCAGGTGATCTTCGACGACGAGCTCCGCCGGCTGCACATCCGGAACCTCGGCGAGATCGCGGCCGAATGCGGGTGGTCGGTCGTCGCTTGGGCCGTCCTTTCAAACCACTACCACCTCGTCCTCAAGATCGGTGACGCCGGCTTGGCGGCCGGGATGCAGAAGCTGAACCTGCGTCTCGCCCGAGCCTCGAACTCACGGTTCGGCCGGATCAACCACTGTGTTGGGCAGCCCTACTGGAGCGGGCTGATCGACACCCAGGAGTACTTCGAGGCCAGCCTCCTCTACACGCTCTGGAACCCGGCGCGGGCGGGCGTCGAGCAACATCCGGGCGAGACGAACTGGTCGAGCTTCCGCGGCACGGTCGGGCTCGACTGGAAACCAAAGGCGCTCGACACGACGGAGCTTCTTCGCTACTTCGGACGCACCCCGACAGCGGCGGTCGAGTCGTTCAAGCGCTGGGTCTCGGCGGGGCGGGAGCACGCCCTTCGACGATGGGCCGATCGCGCGGACGACCTCAGGTGAGCGTGTACTCGGGCCCCGAGCCGCCCTCGGGCGGCGTCAGGCGACCGCCCTTTGCCGTGATCGCGGCGCACTGGACGCAGTTCGACGGGCTCACCTCGAGCTCGACGAGGCCGTCATCGCCCGTAGCACCGGCCTCGTAGACCTGCGCGGGACACATCCTCGTCCACAGCTCGGCGAGCTCGACCGGGACCCGGGCCGCGACACGAATGTGGCTCGGCTGGTCGTCCCGCGTCCGGTTGCCCGACAGGAAGACCGACGACAGCTTGTCGAACGTGAGCTTCCCGTCAGGCGCGGGATAAGACGCAGCCCGGTCGGTGACGAGCACCTCCTGCCCGGCGTCGCGCTCGGTCGGCCGGTCGCCCGGCGGGAACCTCCCCGCTGTGACCGTCGCGAGCCCGGCCAGCGCCGATCCCGCCCAGAACCCCGCGCCGAACCCCTGACGCATGTTCCGCACTCTCCGCAGGTCGCGCCAGACGAACGACGACCGCAAAGACTCGTCGTAGCTTGGAAGCCACCCGGCACGGCCCTCGGGCACGACCGCCTTGCACGCTGTCTCCGCCGCGAGCCGGCCCGACTCGACCGCGTAGTGGATCCCCTTCAACGCCGGCACGTTCACGAGCCCGGCCCCGTCCCCCGCGATCAGCATCCCCGGCGCCCACAGACGCTTCGGCAGCGCCACGAACCCACCCTCCGGGATCGTCTTCGCGCCCCACGCAACGCGCTCGCCGCCCTCGAAGAGCGGCCGAATCCGCGGGTGCGTCTTCAGCTCCTGCAGCAGATCGTGCACCGACAGCGCCGCGTCGCGGTAGTCGAGCCCGACGACCATCCCGATCGTGAGCATCTCCTCGCCCATCGGGTAGACGAACGACCCGCCGAACTCGCGGAACTTCGCGCCCGGCCGAAGCGGCCACCCCATCGTGTGGATGACCTCCCCCAAAGGCCGCGCGACCTTCCAGACCTCCTTCACACCGAGCGCCCACGTCTGCGGGCTCGACCCCCCGAGCTCGAACCGAGACAGCGCGGCCGTCGTCAAATGCCCCGCCGTGCCCTCCGCCAGGATCGTCACCTGCGCGCGGACGTCCGACCCGGGTTCGAACCGCGGCAGCTCCTCCCCCGCGCGCCCGCGCCCCTTGTCGCCCGTTCGAACCCCGACCACCTCGTCCCGGGAGAGGAGAAGCTTCTCCGCGGTCGTCTCCGGCAGCACCGCCACGCCGAGCCCCTCGGCCGTCTCCGCCAGCCACCGCCCGAGCTGCGAGAGCGACACGATCACGTTGCCGTGGTTTCGCATCGTCGGCGGGATCGGCAGCGGCACGGAGTGCCCCGACGTCAGGAACAGAACCGACTCGCCCGGGACCACGCCGTAGGAGGGGAACGCCTCCGAGACGAGTCGCCGCAACGGCTCCGGGTCGATCACTGCGCCCGACAGAAGATGCGAGCCGGGAGCCTTCCCCTTCTCCAGCACCGCCACGGGCACCTCCCCGAGCCGCTCCGCCAGCTCCGGACGGGCGGCGGCGAGCTGCGCCGCCCGGATGGCCGCAGCCATCCCGGCGGGCCCGCCTCCGACGACCAGGATCCCGACCTCGATCGGGTCGGCGTCGGAAGGCTCGGCGATCGCCTCCGCCTCCGACCACCGAGGCGGGAAGTCGGCCGGCCTCATTCGCCTCGGTGTCGGCGCACGAGCGCCGTCAGCGGCGGCACGATCTCGTTCAGGTCACCGACGACGCCGAGGTCGGCGTAGTCGAAGATCGGCGCGTTGGGATCCTTGTTGATCGCGACGATCGTGCCCGAGCCCTGCATCCCGACCTTGTGCTGGATCGCGCCCGAGATCCCTACCGCGACGTAGAGCTTCGGGGAGACGGTCTTCCCGGTCTGCCCGACCTGCGTGGCGTACGGGTACCAGCCGGCGTCCACCACCGCGCGAGTTGCCGCAACTGCGCCGCCGAGGGCGTCCGCGAGCTCCTCCACCGCTCGGAAGCCGTCCGGCGCACCCAGCCCCCGCCCGCCCGCCACGACCACGTCGGCGTCCTCGATCGACCGCCCGCTCACCTCCACGACCGCGGGCTCGACCAGCTCGGCGAGCGCCGAGTGCGGCTCGAGCGAAACCTCCACCGGTCGTACCTCGGCGACCCCACCCGTCTCGACGGGGTCGAACGCCCCGCTTCGAAACAGCGCGAGCCGAGGCTCCCCGGCCCATCCGGCGTCGACCCACACGGAGTCCGCGAGCGCAGGCCTCTTGCCGACGAGCTCACCCGAGTCGACGAGGTCGACGAGGTCCCAGTTCAGCCCGGCCCCGAGCCGTGCCGCCAACCCGGCGGCGATGTCCGCCGCCAGCACCGACTGCGCGAACAGAACCGTGTCGAACCCCTCTTCACGCACCAGAGACGCGAGCACGTCCACGCGGGGCTGCGGCAGCGGCGCTTCCAACCGCGGGTCGTCGGCGACGAACACCGTCCCGGCCCCGAACTCGCCGCAACGCTCGGCGAACGCTGCGACCCCTGAGCCCGCGATCACGCCCGCGACCGGTCCGCCGAGCCCGGCCGCCTTCGAGAGCACGGCCAGCGAGGGCTTCGTCACGCCGTCGGCGTGGTGCTCGCAGAAGACGAGCGTCTTCACAGGAGCCGCCTCTCCACGAGAAACTCGAGGATCGCCTCGGGCGCGCCGGCAGCCTCGATGCGCCGCCGCTCGCCCCGCGAGGGAGGAGCGGACTGAGCGAGCACCGTCGTGCGCGCGGCCGTGACACCACCGACATCCCCGGCGCCGATGACGTCCTGCGGCTTCGACTTCGCCCCCATGATCCCCTTGAGCGAGGGGTAGCGAGGCTCGTTGATCGCATCGGACACGGCGACCACGGCGGGCAGCGGCGCGCGGATCCGCTCGTAGCCGAGCTCGGTCTGCCGGCGCCCCGTCACCGAGCCGTTCTCGACGGTGAGCTCGGCGACCTGCGAGACGACCGGTGCACGCAGGAGCTCTGCGACGGCGGCCCAGAGGCAGGCGCCGTCCCCGTCGGCCGACTGCTGCCCGAACAACACGAGGTCGGCCTCCTCGTGGCGAAGGGCCCCCGCCAGCGCATGGGCGGTCGTGAGAAGGTCACCGCCCTCGAAGCCGGCATCGGTGACGAGCACCGACCGGTCGGCGCCCATCGCGAGGGTCTTTCGCACTGCGTCGGCGACGCCGGCCGGCCCGAGCGAGATGACCACCACCTCGCCGCCGCCCGCGGCGTCGCGCACCCGCAGTGCCTCCTCGACCGGATGGAGGTCGAAGTCGGAGACCACGAGGTCACCGGAGCGGTCGAGCCGCCCGGTCGAGGGGTCGAGCTTCCGACGGGAAGCGGCGTCCGGCACTGCCTTCACGCAGACGGCGATCTTCATCCGCCCGGCACTCTACGTACTGCCTCAGCGCTCGCCGCCCGGCAGCCAGAGCCTCTCGTCGCCGCCGGCGTTCGCGGCACGCGCGAGGATGAAGAGCAGGTCAGAGAGGCGGTTCAGGTAGACGGCCGCGAGCGGGTTCACCGGCCGCTCGAGACCTGCGGCAAGCACCTCGCGCTCGGCCCGCCGGCACGCCGCGCGGGCCACGTGCAGCCGCGCAGCCCCCTCGCTCCCACCCGGCAGCACGAAGCTGCGCAGCTCGGGGAGCTCCGCGTTCGCAACGTCGCAGTCGGCCTCGAGCCGGTCGACGGCGCTCTGCTCGATCCGCAACCTGCCGTCGCCCGCGCCGTAGGGCACGGAGAGATCCGCGCCGAGGTCGAAGAGCTCGTTCTGGATGCGCCCGAGCCGCTCGTCGCCGGCGACGACCTGCACCCATCCGAGCAACGAGTTCAGCTCGTCAACCGCTCCGTACGCCTGAACGAGCGGATCGAGCTTGGATACCCGCGACCCGTCCCCGAGAGACGTCTCGCCTCCGTCGCCGCCGCGCGTGTAGATCCGTGTCAGCCGGACTGGCTCGTCTCGACGCCGTGTGCCCACGGCGTGAGCCTACTTCGCCTCGGGCTCCAGCTTGTAGCCGACGCCAAAACGGGTATGGATGAACGTGTGCGTCGGTGCGATCCGGTCGATCTTCTGCCGCAGGCGGCGGACGAACACGTCCACCGTGCGGTCGCGGTGTGTCTCACGCCGGCCCCAGACCTTCTGGAGGAGCTCGTCCCGGGTGACGACGCGCCCCCGGTCGAGCGCGAGCGTGTACAGCAGCTTGAACTCCGTCGGCGTCAACCCCGCGTTCACCCCGCTGACATACGCCTGAACTTCTCGTGGGTCGATCTTGAGCTCCTCGATGTCGATCGCCTCGCCGCGGCGCTCCTCGGCCGGGCGGACGCCGCGACGTGCAGCCGCGACGACCCGCGCCACGAGCTCGCGCATCGAGAACGGCTTCACGAGGTAGTCGTCGGCACCGATCTCGAGCGCGTGCACACGGTCGTGCTCGGTCCCGCGCGCGGAGACGACGACGATCGGGGTGCCGATTCCCTCCGACCGCGCGGTCTCGATCAGCTTCCACCCATCGAGCTCGGGCAGCATGAGATCGAGGACGCAGACGTCGGGGTTCTCGAACCTGAGCCGCGCCAGGCCGAGCTCGCCCCGCCCGACGACCACCGGATCGAGACCCGCCGCCGTGAGGTGGCGGGCCATGCCGTCCGCGATGACGTTGTCGTCCTCGACGATGAGGATCTTTCCCACTGCACCTACCATAGTTCCATGGGCGGTAGGGGGCCGGTGTCGGAATGGTAACGATCTGGTGAAGACACCGTTCCGCAGGAAGAAAGCAGCCCCCGAGCCCGAACCCCGCGACGAGATGCCGGTGACCTTCTCGGCGCCCGAGGCTATCGTCGAGGACGTGTCGTTCGACGAGCTGCGGGCCGGGTTCACCGCCTCCGTCTCGCACGAGCTGCGGACCCCGCTCGCCCGGATCCTCGTGCTGCTCGACTCCGCCGACCTCCCGAACGCCGACGTCCCGGCGCTCCTCGAGCAGGCGCGCGCCGAGGTGCAGAACACCGGCGAGCTGATCGACGAGATCCTCTTCCTCTCCGAGCTCGAGAGCGGCACCGAGGTCGTCTCGCTCGGGCTGACGAACGCGCTCCCGGTGCTCCGCGAGGTCGTGGACGAGCTCGCGTCGAGCTCCGCCCGGGCGGGCATCGCGATGCGTGCCGAGGGGGACCCGTCGGTCGACCTCCCGCTCCGTCCGCGGATGCTCAGGATCGTGGCCGAGAACCTCGCCGAGAACGCGATCCGCTACGCCGGCCACGGGGCGACGTTCAAGCTCACGGTGCAGCGGCGGCCCGGCCAGACCCTCCTCACCGCAGCGGACGACGGGATCGGGGTCACCGAGGGCGACCTCACCCGCCTGTTCGAGCGCTTCTGGCGCGCGGACGCAGCCCGGGCGACCCGTGGCACCGGCCTCGGGCTCGCGATCGTAAAACATGTGGTCGTCGCCGCGGGTGGGACTGTCGACGCGACCGGCGCACGCGGTGCCGGCCTCCAGATCGCCTGCAGCTTCCCGGCCTAGGGCTCGACCCGGGGCGCGTGGGACGACGAATAGACGTCCTTCCGCGTGATCCTGCCGTCGCTGACCGGGAAGATGTCGACGCCGTCCCACTCGATCCGGGTGCCATCCGGCCTGGTCGCAGTCGCCGTCCACTCGCTGACCGCGAAGTGGTCGGCCGCGTAGAACCGGCGGCCGCGAAACCGCAGCGTCGGCCAGCGCTCGAAGATCCCGCCGATGTGCTCCCGCACCGCCTCGGCCCCCTCGACCCGCTCGCCCGCCGTGTGGTTCTCGAACACGACATCGTCGGTGTGGAACGCGCACAACGCATCGAGGTCCTGCCGATTCCAGGCCTCGTCGTAGGCCTCGATCAGCTCCCGCACGGCATCGCTCACGCAGCAAATCGTACGGAGAAACGCGGAAGGGCGCCCGTCGGCGCCCTTCCGCTCTGTCACCCCCGGACGGGGAGGCTGGAAATAAACGCCTAGGTCGACGGCTGGATCTGCTTCAGCGTCTTCTCGGACGCGACGAGCACGTTCTTCGGGATCGGCACGAACCAGAGCTTGGCCGTGTACTTCGCGGTCTGGCCCACCGTCAGCGCCCAGAACACCATCTTCCGAAGCGCGGCCGCGTTCGCCGTCTTGGTCGGGAGGATGATGTAGGTGTACGTAGCGATCGGATAGGCCGTCGGCAGCGACTTCGGCGGGTTCACGATGTGGAGCTCGTTGTTCGCCGGGATCGAGGACACCGCGCCGCCCGCGGTCGCGACGTTCCGGATGCTCGGGTTGATGAACTTGCCGGCGGCGTTCTTGATCGACGCGAACCGGAGGTGGTTCGCGACGGCGAACGCAGTGTCGGTGTAGCCGATCGTCCCGGGCGTCTGGGAGACCGTGGCGGCGACGCCGGCGCTTCCGTTCGCGCCGATGCCGGTCGGCCAGTTGACCGCCTGGCCGGTGCCGAGCGACGACTTCCAGCTCGCACTCACGGCCGACAGGTAGTCGGTGAAGTTGTAGGTCGTCCCCGAGTTACCGGTGCGGTACACCGGGGTGATCTTCTGGTCCGGGATCGTGGCCGTGGGGTTCATGGCCTTGATCGCCGGGTCGTTCCAGTTCGTGATCTGACCCATGAAGATCTTCGCGATCGTGGGACCATCGAGCTTCAGGTTCGTGTTCTTCGGAAGCGCGAGGCCCGGGATGTTGTAGTCGATCGCCGTGCCGGCGAGCGCCCAGGGGATCTGGACACAGCCGTTGCATGCGCTGAACTGGTCGGGCGTCAGCGGCGCATCGGAAGCGCCGAAATCGACCGAGCGGTTGGAGATCGCCTGGATGCCACCGCCGGATCCGACGGCCGCATACTGGATCGTGTAGTCGAACGCCTGACCGAGCGCCGGCGTCCACACGGACACGAGCGGCGAGACGAACGTGCTTCCGGCGCCGTTGATCACAGTCGCCGTGTGCTTTGCGCCTGCGGCAGAGACCGCGAGGAGCGAAAGCGCCGCTGTGAGAAGCAGCGCGAATCCCGTCCTCTTCATGGAGATTCTCCTTGTCCTGGGGTTGTGCATTCTCTTGTCCTGGGGTTTTGCGTCCTTCGAGATCAGCCTGCCGACCGAAGCAGGGCTACCGGGCAGCAAGGTTGTGACCGCGCGGTGACGGAGTGGTTACGAACGCTCATGGGCTCAGCCGACCCCGCCGAGCTTCCTCCGCTGCCGATCGAGCGCCAGCCGGGCGAGCAGGCTCGTGACGAGCACGAAGGTGATCAGGACGAACGCCGCCGCCCACGCCTGCGCGTTCAGGTTCTTGTCGGGCGACTCCGAGTACTCGAAGATGACCACCGGGATCGAGGCGACCGGCTGCGACGGGTCGGTCGAGACGACCTGCCCGAAGATCGAGCAGACGAACAGGAGTGGCGCTGTCTCGCCTGCCGCGCGGGCGATCGCGAGCGTCGTGCCGGTGACGATGCCGCCTAGCGCGCTCGGCAGGACGACGCTGAGCACCGTCCGCCATTTCGAGACGCCGAGGGCGTAGCTGGCCTCGCGGAGGCTGTTCGGTACGAGCACGAGCACCTCCATCGCCGTCCGGGCGACGAGCGGAAGCATGATCACCGACAGCGCGAAGCCCCCTGCCCACGCGCTCTGGTGATGGCCGATCCCGAGGATCGGGACGTGTGCCGAGACGACGAGCGCGAAGACGAAGAGACCGATGACGATCGACGGGACGCCGTTCAACACGTCGAGCCAGAGCTTCACCTGGTCCGCGATCCGCTTCGGTGCGAACTCGCTCACGTAGAGCGCCACGAGGACGCCGACCGGAAGGGCGATCGCCGTCGCGATCGCAACGAGAATGATCGAGCCGACGAAGGCCGGGGCGATCCCGCCGCCCGTCTCCCCGAACACCGCGGGCCCCTTGACGAAGAGGTTCCAGTTGAGCGCGTCGAACGCCTTGACGAGCACGGAGCCGACAAGGATCACGAGCAACCCGACGGCGATGCCTGCGGCGCCGATCGCGGCGGACGTCGCGAGCGCCGTTCGTGCGGAGACGCCGACGCGACCGCCCGGTCGCCTCGAGCGAGAAGGGCTCCGACTCCATCAGCGATCACCCGCCCGCTGGCGCTCGAAGCGGTGGACGATGACCTGCGCGGCGACATTCGTGACGAACGTGATCACGAGCAGGATCAGCCCGAGGTACACGAGCGCGGACAGCTCGATGGCCGTGGGAGCGCTCTGGTAGTTGCTCGCGAGCTGACTCGCGAGGGTGTTCCCGGTGGAGAGCAGCGAGAGATGGAAGGGCTGGAGGCTGTTGCCGATCACCTGCGTGACCGCGATCGCCTCTCCGAGCGCCCTGCCCGAGCCCGAGCGTGACCGCCGCCACGACGCCGCCCTTGACGTACGGGACGATCACCCCTCGCACCGTCTCCCAGCGCGTTGCGCCGAGCCCGATCGAGGCCTCCTTCACGTCCTTCGGGACGTTGACGAAGAGCTCCTGGCAGATCGACGAGGTGATCGGGATCATCATCATCGCCAGGACGACGATCGCGATGAGCACGCCGGCCTGCTGCGGGGTCCCGGTGAAGAACGGGGTCCAGCCGAGGAACGACTGGAAGAACGGCTCGATCTCCGTGCGCATGAAGGGCCCGAGGACGAAGATGCCCCAGAGGCCGACGACGACGCTGGGCACGGCGGCGAGCATCGAGATCAGCGCCCCGACCGGTCCACGGATCGCCGGCGGTGCGAGCTCGCTGAGGAACAGGCCGATCCCGATCGAGAGCGGCGCCGCGATGAGCAGCGCGCCGAACGACGTCACGAGCGTGCCGATGATGAACGAGCGGGCGCCGAAGACATTCGTGACCGGGTTCCAGACGTCGTGCCAGACGAACGCCACCCCGAACTCCTTGATCGCCGGCCAGGAGCCCTGGATCAGCTTCCAGCCGATCAGGACGATCACCAGCACCGCGAGGAAGGCTGCGAAGGCCGTTACGGCATAGAGCGCCCAGTCGCCGATCCGGTCGTAGTTCTTCCTGGTCCGGCGCAGGGGGTTCTCGGAGGCGGCAGCGGCTTCCACGGCGTTGAGCTTTCCAGGACATCTGCCCCGGCGCGAGGTCCGTCACCACTCCGTCACACCATGTTCACATTCTGTGTACCCCGCGGGAAAGCCCCGATCGAAACACTCAGACGATGAGTGTCGTGGAGCCCCCGCGCTCGGGTACGCCTGCGGTCCCCTCGCTGGCCTCGGTGGCCAATTCCGGCCCCGCCGAGAGCGCGCCGACCAACCGGGAGGTCGTGTTCGACATCGACGGCCTCGCCATCTCGTACGGCAGCGCGCTCGCCGTCAGCGGGATCACGCTCGACATCCACGCGCAGTCGATCACGGCGCTGATCGGGCCGTCCGGATGCGGCAAGTCGACGTTCCTGCGGTGCATGAACCGTATGAACGACCTCATCCCGAACGTGAACATCGAGGGAACGCTGCTCTATCACGGCACCGACATCTACGGGCACGGGGTGGACCCGATCGAGGTGCGCCGCCGGATCGGCATGGTGTTCCAGCGCCCGAACCCGTTCCCGAAGTCGATCTACGACAATGTCGCCTACGGCCTCCGGATCCTCGGGATGAAGGACAACCTCGACGACCGCGTCGAGCAGGCGCTCAAGCGCGCGGCCATCTGGGACGAGGTGAAGAACCGCCTCAAGCGCTCGGCGCTCGGGCTCTCGGGCGGGCAGCAGCAGCGGCTTTGCATCGCCCGTGCGATCGCGGTCGAGCCCGACGTCGTGCTCCTCGACGAGCCGGCCTCGGCACTCGACCCGATCTCGACGCAGGCGATCGAGGACCTGATGCACGAGCTGAAGCGGGAGTACACGCTCGTGATCGTCACGCACAACATGCAGCAGGCCGCCCGCGTCGCCGAGATGACCGCCTTCTTCAGCCTCGAGGTCGAGGAGAACGGCAGCAGGCACGGCGTCCTCGTCGAGTACGACTCGACCGAGAAGATCTTCACCTCCCCCGCCGACGAGCGCACCGAGGGGTACGTCACCGGCCGGTTCGGATGAGAATCGTCTTCCACGAGGAGCTCGACAAGCTGGAGGCCGCGCTCCAGGAGGAGGGCGACCTCGTACTGCGCGCGCTCCGGTCGGCCCTGAACGCGCTCGCCCGCGGCGACGACGAGCTCGCCGACGAGGTGATCGGGTTCGACGACGAGATCGACCGTCGCTACCTCGCGATCGAGACCGGCGTGCAGTCGCTGCTCGCGCGGCAGACCCCGGTCGCGACCGACCTGCGCCTCGTCCTTGCCATCCTCCGGGTGAACCTTCACCTCGAGCGGATGGCCGACTACTGCGTGACGGTGGCGAAGCTCACGAAGCTGATGGGCGGCCTCGACGTGAGCGACGATCGGATCCTCAGCTCTCTCGAGGACATGGGGATCCGGGCCGAGCAGATGATCCGGGTCGCGCTGGACGCATTCTCCAACCGCAACGTCGAGAAGGCCGAGTCGCTGAACGAGCTCGACGACCTCATCGACCGCGCGAATCGCCAGGCCGTCGACGACGTGCTCCGCCTCGGCGACTCCGCCGAGGAACGCGAGTACGGGTTGCGCATGCTGGTGATCTCCCGGTGCGTCGAGAGGATCGGCGACCACGCCGTTGACATCGGCGAGCAGGTCGCCTACCTCGTCACCGGCGAGCTGCGGGAGCTCACGGACGCCTCACACCCGGTTTCGGAGGTCTGAGCAACCGAGGAAGTGGTTCGGTGGCAGGCGTAAGGTTGGGTTTCGTGCCACCGAGTGAGCGCACAGAGGGGCTCGTCGAACGTGAGCCCGACTACCGGTTCACCCTCGCGAACGAGCGCACGTTCCTGGCGTACGTGCGCACGGCGCTCGGCCTGGACGCGGCGGGGTTGGCCGCGACGGCGTTTCTCCACCCGAACGCGGCGCACCTGCGCCTCGCGATCGCGATCGCGTTGGTCGGGCTCGGCATCGCAGTCGCCGTCCTCGGGTACCGGCGCTGGGAGGCAACCGAGAAGGCGATGCGGCGCGGACTGCCGCTACCGCCGCTGCGCCTGCCACTCGCGATCTCGCTCGGGATGATCGCAGTCTCGATCGCAGCTCTGGCGCTGGTGATCTCGACCCGATGACGGTCGAAATCGATGACGGCGAACGGGGTGCGCCAGTCGAGCGGACCGTCCTCGCGTGGAACCGAGCCGGGATCGCGGTCGCGGCCAACGGGGCGCTGCTCGCGCGGGTGGGGTTCGTTCACGACCTGATCGCGGTCGAGGTCGTCGGCCTCGCCGTGACCTTCGTGGGGATCGGGATCTGGGCGCTGTCGCTGGCCCGCTACTCGGCGGTCGGGGAGGCCCACGTCCCGCACCTCTTCGGGCGCGACCGGCGGGCGCCGGCGTTGCTAGGCGCCCTCGTGCTCCTCCTCTCGCTGGTCGACGTGCTCGTCATCGCCTACCTGAGGTAGCCGACTCAGGTGAGCGCGAAATAGATGCTCGTCGCGATCCCGGCGACGAGGCAGTAGACGGCGAACGGGATCAGCGTCCGCGTCTCGAAGAACCGCATCAGGAAGCGAACCGAGAAGTACGCCGTGATCGCCGCGGCGATCGCACCGGCGAGCGCCGGGCCGCGCACCCCATTCCCGTCCGGGCCCGCGAGCTCGGGGAGCTTGACGAGCGCGGCACCCCCGATCGCGGGTGTTGCGAGAAGAAAGGCGAAGCGTGCTGCGTCCTTGTGGGAGAGCCCGAAGAAGAGCCCGCCCCCCATCGTCACGCCGGACCTGGAGATACCGGGTATCAGAGCGGCAGCCTGCGCAGTGCCAACGCCGACCGCCTGCCACCAGCCGATCTGGCGCGCAATCCGAGTGTCGTCGTCGTCGTCGGTCTGTGGCGCGCGACGCCGAAGCGCCTCTGCCGCGAACAGGATCAGCCCGTTGACCGTGAGAAAGAATGCTGCGGATTGCGCCGAGGCGAAGACGCTTTTCAACTTGCTCTCGAGCAGAACGCCGAGGATTCCAACCGGGATCGTCGCTACCACGAGCAGCCAACCGAGCTTCGCATCGGTGTCGTCGGGGCCGATGCCACGATCGCGCAAGGAGCGTCCGAGCCCCTTGACGATTCGTACCCAGTCGCTCCAGAAGAAGCCGAGGAGCACGAGCGCAGTCGCGAGGTGGGTCGCGACGAGGAACGTGATGTAGTACGAGTCGTTCTGGTGAATGTTCCACCCGAAGAGCTGCGGCCAGATCACGGCGTGGCCCAGGCTCGAGACGGGGAAGAGCTCCGTGACGCCCTGAAGAGCCCCGAGGATGATCGCCCGGGGATAGGAGATCAGCGAGAGGACGATCACGTAGCCGCTTGGCGCTTGGGGCCTGTGCGGAACCACGCGAACACGTAGCACGCGACGCCGAGGAAGAACGCGGCGATCCCGTGCTTGGTGTGGTGGTGGCTGGACCCTGCCGTGTGCCCGGGGAAGAAGCCCGGGAGGGACTTCGCCGGCTCGACCCAGTACACGATCGCGATTGCGATCAGGACGGTGCCCAGGATCACGGCGGCGATCGCGAGCAGGCGGTCGTTCCGCATCGGGCGGAGCATAGTGACGGGCCACGATGAGACGGCGATGAGAGCGGTCGCCAAGCTCGTAGCGCAGGATCCGCCCTACACTTCACCAAATCGACACCCCGCCTACACGACCCCTGCGGGATGATGTCGGTCCGTTGGCGACCACCGCCTCGCGCCCGTTGACCGACCAGTCCTCCACCATCCTCAACCGGGAGCTGTCGTGGCTGGACCTGAACAACCGGGTGCTGGACCTCGCCGCGGACGCGTCGGAGCCGCTCCTGGAGCGCGTCAAGTTCTGCTCGATCTTCTCCTCGAACCTCGACGAGTTCTTCATGGTTCGTGTGGCCGGCCTGCTCGACCAGGTCATCGCCCGCGTGAACGTCCGCTCGCCCGACGGCCGCACGCCACAGCAGGCGCTCGCGGACGTCAGGGAGCGCGTGCTCGAGCTGACAGCCGCGCAGTCGTCGCTCTGGCGCGAGGAGCTCGTGCCGGCGCTGGCCGCCGAGGGGATCGTCGTCGGCACCGTCGACGACGCGACTCCCGAGGAGCATGCCGAGCTCGAGGGAAGGTTCGCGCGCCAGATCTATCCGGTGCTGACCCCGCTCGCAGTCGGCCCAGGCCAGCCGTTCCCGTACATCTCGGGGCTCTCGCTGTCGCTCGGGGTCACGGTACGTGACCCGGATACGGGCGAGGAGCGTTTCGCGCGGGTGAAGGTGCCGGAGACACTGCCGCGGTTCGTCTCGATCGGCGACCGCGGCCTCGTGATGCCGATCGAGGGGGTCATCTCCCATTTCCTGAGCTGGGTCTTCCCGGGCATGGACCTGACCGAGCGGGCGGCGTTTCGGCTCACCCGCGACGGCGACACCGAGATCTCGGACGACGCCGACGACCTCCTGGGCGCGGTCGAGAGCGAGCTGCGCAAGCGCCGGTTCGGCGCGGTCGTGCGGCTCGAGGTCTCGAGCTCGATCTCGCATGCCATGGTGGCGCGGCTGTCGGAGCGCCTCGCCGTCAGGCCGGACTCCGTCTACCCGGTACACGGGATCCTCGATCTGCGCGACGTGATGCAGCTTCATGACCTCGACCGGCCCGACCTGAAGTACGAGCCGTGGGTGCCGCAGACGCAACGACGCCTCGCGAAGCCGAAGGACGACGACCTCTTCGACGAGATCGCGGCCGCGGACATCGTCGTCCAGCACCCGTACGACTCGTTCGCGACCAGCGTCGAGGCGTTCGTACGCGCGGCCGCGCGCGATCCGCAGGTGGCCACGCTGAAGACGACCGTCTACCGCACGAGCCAGGACTCGGCACTCGCGCCGGCGTTGATCGAGGCGGCCGAGAACGGCAAGCAGAGCGTCTGCATCGTCGAGCTCAAGGCCCGCTTCGACGAACGGCGCAACATCGAGTGGTCGAGGTCGCTCGAGCAGGCCGGCGTGCACGTCGTCTACGGGTTCCCGGACATGAAGATCCACGCCAAGACGACACTCGTGATCCGCAAGGAGGGCGACGGCCTCCAGCGGTACGTCCATGTCGGGACGGGGAACTACCACGCGACGACGGCGCGGTTCTACGAGGACGTCGGGCTCTTCACCGCCGATCCGGATATCGCGGCGGACATCGCGGACCTGTTCAACTTCGTCACGGGCTTCGGCCGCCCGCAGGCGTTCCGCAAGATCCTCGTGGCGCCGTTCAACCTCCGCAGGGAGCTCGTCGAGCGCATCCGCAAGGTGGCTGCCGCGGCGGCCGCCGGCGAGCATGCCCGGATCCGGATCAAGGTGAACAACCTCGTCGACCCGGGCATCGTCGACGAGCTCTACAAAGCCTCACAGGCGGGTGCCGAGATCGACCTGATCATTCGTGCGATCTGCGTTCTGCGGCCCGGCGTGCCGGGGCTCTCCGAGCGGATCCGGGTGCGGTCGATCCTCGGGCGGTTCCTCGAGCACAGCCGCCTCTACTGCTTCGAGGCCGGTGACGAGCGCAGCTATCTGCTCGGCAGCGCCGACCTGATGCAGCGCAACCTCGACCACCGCATCGAGGTGGTCGTGCCGGTCGAGGCGCCGCACGTGCGCGCCGAGATCGAGACGATCTTCCGGCGCCTTCTCTCCGACAACTCCCAGGCATGGCTGATGGGGCCCGACGGCTCGTGGGAGCGGGCTCACCCGGTCGACGGCGAGCGACGGCGCGCGTCTCAGCTGGTGGCGATGCGCGGCCGGATGCGAGCACGACGACGCACTACGCCGGGGGCGTGATTCGACGACATGTGGGCTGGGCATGATGGGTCCATGCTGGTCGGCGTGATCGACGTCGGCGCGAACACGGTGCGCCTCAACGTCTCGAACCACGGGGAGGAGGTCCACCGGGAGAAGGCCATGGTCCGGCTGGGCGAGGCGATCGAGCGGACCGGGGCAATCCCCGACGCGAAGCTCGACGAGACCGCCGCCCTGATCGAGCGCTTCGTGGAGGATGCGCGAACCCTCGGTGTCGACGAGCTCGAGGTGCTCGTTACCAGCCCTGGCCGGCAGGCGGCGAACGGAAGCGAGCTGATCACGCGAATCGAAGCTGCGTCAGGGGGAGCGCCGGTGCGGCTCCTTTCGGCGCAGGAGGAGGGTCGGCTCGGCTTCCTGGGCGCGATTGCCGGCACGCGCGGGCCGTCACGCCGGCTCGTCGCGGTCTGCGACGTCGGCGGCGGCTCCTCGCAGGTGGCGGTCGGCACCCGCCGGGACGGTCTCGCCTGGGTTCGCTCGATCGACATCGGCTCGATGAGGCTCACGAGCCGGCTTCTGGAGGACGACCCGCCCGGAGACGCAGCCGCCGGCCGCGCGCGCGACGAGGTCGACCGGCTTCTGTCGGGATTCCTACCGCCCGCCCCAGAGACTGCGCTCGCGGTCGGAGGCAGCGCCCGCGCGCTCCGCTCGATCGTCGGCAGCACGCTCGGCGCCGACGAGCTCCACGAGGTGACCGGGATCCTGGCCCGCACGCCGGCCGCTGATATCACCGAGCTCTACGGCATCGAGCCCGAGCGCGTTCAGACGCTCACCGCAGGGGCGATCATCCTCGGAGCCCTGCAGGAGCGGCTGCACGTCCCGCTGCGCGTCGTTCGCGGCGGCGTTCGCGAGGGCGCCGCGCTCGAGCTGGGGCGCCGCGTCGAAGCGGCCTAGCCGTACCGGTGGAAGCCGCGGCCGGACTTGCGGCCGAGGCTGCCCGCGGCGACGAGCTCGCGCAGGAGCCGGTGGGGCCCGTTACGAGCCCCTCCGGTGCGTTACTTGCGTGACAAGGTCACGGTCTCGTTCGTAGGTGAGGGCGGCGGGGGCCTCCTCGAGCGGGACCCAGCGAACCTCGTCCACCTCGTTGCACGGTGCGGGCTCACCGTCTGCCTCCATCAGGAAGTAGCGCACCTCTTTCGGCCGGCCGCGCGCGTCTTCGTAGTACGTGCGGCCGACCTCCTCGCCGGGCTCGCAGCGGAGGCATGTCTCCTCCTCGACCTCGCGGCGCGCCGCTTCCTCCCACGACTCGCCCGGGTCGAGCTTGCCCTTGGGAAGCGTCCAGTCGTCGTACTCGGGCCGGTGGACGATCAGGACCGAGCCGTCGCGGAGGACGACGCCTCCTGCGGCCTCGACCTCGGTCATACCTCGACGAGAAGCGCGTCGCCCTGCCCGCCGCCCGAGCAGATCGCGGCCAGCCCGAGCCCGCCGCCCTCGCGGCGCAGCTCATGCACGAGCGTCCCGAGGATCCGCCCTCCGGAGGCGCCGACTGGATGGCCGAGAGCGACTGCTCCGCCGTTCACGTTCACGAGCTCCTCGTCTGCTCCCAGGAGACGGGTCGAGTGCTTCGCTACGGAGGCGAATGCCTCGTTGATCTCGACACGCTTGACGTCGTCGATCGAGCGTCCGGCGCGGGAGAGCGCGACGCCGGCCGCCTGTGCGGGTGTCCGGGCGAGAAACGCGAACTCGCCGGCGACGTAGCCCTGTGCGACGATCGTGGCCAGCGGGTCGATCCCGCGCCGGCGCGCCCAGTCCTCGCTCGCGACGAGAACACAGGCTGCGCCGTCGTTCACCCCGGGCGCGTTCCCCGCCGTCGTCGTCCCCTCCGGATCGAAGACCGGCTTCAGCGACGCGAGCCTCTCGAGCGTCGTGTCGCGCCGCGGCGCCTCGTCGACCTCGACTTCGCCGACCGGAACGATCTCGTCGGCGAATCGGCCTTCGTCGATCGCGGCGACCGCTCGCTGGTGGGAGCGGAACGCCCAGGCGTCCTGCTCCTCGCGAGTCACGCCGAGCTCACGCGAGACGAATGACGCCTGCTCGACCATGTGCTTGCCGTCGAAGCTCGAGATCAGCGCGTCGTGGGTCATGAGGTCGATGAGCGTCCCGTCGCCGAGCCGGTAGCCGAAGCGGGCCTTGTCGAGGATGTACGGCGCGTTCGACATCGACTCCATCCCGCCGGTGACGACCAGCTCGGCGTCGCCGGCCCGGATCATCGAGTCGGCGATCTCGACCGCCCGGATCGAGCTCGCGCACACCTTGTTGATCGTGTCGGAGGGAGTCTCGATCGGGAGGCCGGCGCCGATCGCGGCCTGGCGGGCCGGGGCCTGGCCGGCCCCGCCCTGGAGCACCTGCCCCATGATCACGTAGTCGGGCTCCTGCGGCTCGATCCCGGCGCGCTCGAGGGCGGCGCGGATCACGATCGCGCCGAGCTCGGTCGCCGACAGGCTCGAGAGGCCGCCGCCAAGCCGGCCGAACGGCGTCCGCACCGCTCCGACGATGACGCTGCGAGCCACGATTCGAGGCTAGCGCAGGAAGCTCGTGTCGGGCGTGAGCCGGGTGGCGAACGCGACGACGAGCCGGATCACGGCGTCCAGGTCGTCGAGCGAGACGAGCTCGCACGGCGAGTGCATGTAGCGGAGGGGGATCGAGACGATCCCGGTGGGGACTCCGCCTCGCGAGGCATGGACGTCGTCGGCGTCGCTGTGGGTGCGGCCCGTCCACACCTCGATCGCGTACGGAATTCCCTCGGCCTCCGCGGTCTCGACGAGCAGGTCCGAGACGCGGCGGTTGGCGACGGGCCCGCGAAGCACGACAGCTCCGGAGCCGAGCTCGACCTTGCCGAGCCGCTTCGGATCCCCGCCGGGGACGTCGGTCGTGTAGGTGACGTCGATCACGATCGCGGCGTCGGGCTCGAGCGCGAACGCCGCCGCCCGGGCACCGTCATGGCTCGTCTCTTCCTGCACCGAGGCGATGGAGACGACGCCGACCTGGGGGCCCTGCTCGGCGAGCCGCCTCGCCGCCTCGAGGGCGACGTAGGCGCCGAGCCGGTTGTCGAGCGCCTTGGAGACGAGCCGGCCACCCGGAAGCTCGAGCGGGGCGCCGTGCCATACGCCGGAGTCGCCGGGCGCCACGCGCTCGGCCGCTTCTTCGCCGTTCCGGGCACCGATGTCGATGTGGATGTCGTCGTGGGAGATGCCGCGGTCGCCGCGGTCGCGACGGGCGCGCATGCGCGGCACCGCGACGCCCTCGACGGGCCCGTGCCGACCCGAGATCACGACGCGCTGGCCGGCGAGGATCTCGGGCTCGAAGCCGCCGAGCGTGCTGTAGGCGAGCAGGCCGTCGCCGCCGATGTGCGTCACCGCGAGGCCAATCTCGTCGATGTGGCCGATCACCGCGAGCGTGAATCCGTCCGCCGGCCCGACACGGGCGAAGGATGTCCCGAGCGTGTCGCCGTCGACCTTGGCGAACTCGGCTGCCGCGGCGCGCCATACGGCGGCCGCGGGCTCCTCGTGTCCCGACGGTCCGGCCGCAGTCAGAAGGTCGTGGAGGACAGGGGGTATCGCCACGAGTTGCGCATTCAAGCAGCAGCGCCTATCTTGGTAGGCGATGACTCCTTCCCCGCACACGAGCTGGTGGTCCTGGCGCGCGAGCGGGGCGGGAGCGTGCGCTTAGGGCGCACGACAGCCCTCCCCCGCTCCGCCTCGAGACCCAACCGGGTCTTTTTTGTTGCTCCGAATGGAGTTGTCTCAAAGCGTATGAACACGACCATCCATACCGACCTCCTGACGCCGCTCTCTGCCTATCTCCGCCTGCGCTCGCACGGCGCGGGCAGCTTCCTGCTCGAATCGGTCGATCAGGGACGGCTCGGGCGCTACTCGCTCGTCGGGTCCGGCTCCCGTCTGATCGGCGTCGACGAGGCCGAGCAGTGCACCGAGCCGGTCGTCGGCCACGTCGGCTACGACTGGATCGCCGAGCTCGAGCCGACCGTGCCGCTGCCCGGGCAAGGCTCCGGCCTCCCCGTGAGCAGGCTCGTGATCGCGGACCGCCTGCTGCGATTCGACCACGTTGCCGGCGTCTCCGAGGTGGTTCGGGGCGATCCCGACGAGATGGCCGCGGTGCTCGCAGAGCCGCTCGAGGTGCCGTCCCCGCGCTCCGGCTATCCGGGAGGGCCTCTGTCGCGGTTCCCCGATCGCGCGACTCACGAGGCCGGGGTCGTGCGCTGCAAGGAGTACATCCGCGCCGGCGACGCCTTTCAGATCGTGCTCTCGCAGCGAGCGGAACGACCGACGTCGGCGACGGCTCTTGCCGTCTACCGGGCGCTGCGGCGGATCAACCCGTCGCCGTACATGTTCCTGCTCGAGCTCGGCGACTACGCGCTGATCGGCTCGTCACCCGAGACGCACGTGAAGCTCGAGGGGAGCCGCGCGAGCCTCAACCCGATCGCAGGCACGACGGCGGCCGGCGACGGCGACGCGGAGCTGCTGCTCGCGTCGGAGAAGGACCGCGCCGAGCATGTGATGCTGGTCGACCTCGGACGGAACGACCTCTCTCGCGTGTGCCGGCCGGGCAGCGTCCACGTCGAGCGATTCCTGCACGTCGAGCGGTTCTCGCACGTGACCCATCTCGTGTCCGAGGTCGCAGGCGAGATCCGCGACGGCTTCGGCGCCTGGGACCTGCTGCGGGCGACGTTCCCGGCCGGGACGGTCTCGGGGGCGCCGAAGGTGCGGGCGATGCAGATCATCTCCGAGCTCGAGCAGTACCGGCGCGGCTTCTACGCAGGGGTGGTCGGCTACCACATCCCGGGCGGGACCTTCGACACCTGTATCGCGCTGCGGACGGTGCTTCTGCACGACGGTGTCGCCTACCTGCAGGCGGGCGGCGGGCTCGTCGCCGACTCCGACCCGGCGGCGGAGCACCAGGAGTGCCTCAACAAGCTGGCCGCAGTCGAGCACGCGATCCAGCTCGCGGAGGCGGACTGATGCTGCTCCTGATCGACAACTACGACTCGTTCACGTACAACCTGGCGCACCTGTTCGGGGAGCTCGGGACGGAGGTGGTGGTGCGGCGGAACGACGCGATCACGGTCGAGGAGGCGGAGCGCATGGGTCCGTCTCACGTCGTGGTGTCGCCCGGCCCGGACGTCCGGAGAGCGCCGGGGTCTCGGAAGCGATCGTTCGCGCGTTCGCCGGCCGGGTGCCGGTGCTCGGTGTCTGCCTCGGCCACCAGGCGATCGTGACGGTGTTCGGCGGCTCGGTCGGGGCGGCGCAGACGCTCGTCCACGGCAAGGCGACGGCAGTCAGCCACGACGGACAGGGTCTCTTCGCCGGCCTGCCCGAGCCGTTGGAGGCCGGCCGCTACCACTCCCTTGCGGCGACGACGGTTCCGGACGTGCTCGAGGTGTCGGCGACGGCCGTCGACGGAGAGGTGATGGCGGTGCGGCACCGTGAGCTCCGCGTCGACGGCGTGCAGTTCCATCCCGAGTCGGTGCTGACACCCGACGGGTCGGCACTCGCGCGGAACTTCCTGGAGCGGTCGTGATCCAGGCGGCGCTGCAGAGGCTGCTGGACGGCCACGACCTCTCGCGCGCCGAGTCGCGGGAGGTGATGAACGCGATCATGTCGGGCGAGGCGACCCCGGCCCAGATCGGCGGGTTCCTCGTGGCGCTCCGCGCGAAGGGCGAGACGGCCGAGGAGATCGCGGGGTGCGCCGAGGCGATGCGCGAGCACGTGCTGAGCGTGCACCCGAGGCGGGACGACCTCGTGGACACGGCCGGGACGGGGGGCGACGGAGCGAACACGTTCAACATCTCCACGGCCGCCGCGCTCGTCGCCGCCGCTGCCGGCGCCGGGGTCGCGAAGCACGGCAACCGGGCAGCGTCCTCTGCCACCGGTGCGGCCGACGTCCTCGAGGCACTGGGATTCGAGCTCACGTTGCCGCCGGAGCGGATCGAGGAGTCGATCGACGAGCTCGGCTTCGCATTCCTGTTCGCGCAGGCACACCATCCGGCGATGAGGCACGCGGCACCGGTGCGGCGCGAGCTGGCGTGTCGAACGGTCTTCAACGTGCTCGGGCCGCTGACCAACCCTGCAGGAGCTCGGGCCCAGGTCGTCGGCGTGTACGCACCGGAGATGGCGCTGACAGTTGCGGAGGCGCTCGTGCAACTCGACGCGCGGCGCGCGTATGTCGTCCACGGCGCCGGCGGCATCGACGAGCTCTCCCCCGCCGGTCCGAACCTCGTCTGCGAGGTCGAGAACGGGCAGGTGCGCTCGTACGAGCTCGACCCCAGGGAGCTCGGCGTCCCGCGCTGCGATCCCGACGAACTGCGCGGCGGCGACCCGGATGCAAATGCCCGAGCTCTTCGGGACGTCGTCGACGGCATCGACGAGCGAAGCGGCCATCGCAACGCCGTGCTCCTGAACGCAGCCGGCGCGATCGCGGCCTCCGGCCACGCCGCCGACCTTCGCGAAGGCCTCGAGCTGGCCCGAGAGGCGATCGACTCCGGCGACGCCCAGGTCCGGCTCGACGACCTGATCGCCTTCTCCCAGGGGGCGGTGGCCCAATGAGGTTCACGGACGCGCTCGCGGCCCCGGGATTCGGGGCGATCGCGGAGTTCAAGCGGCGCTCACCCTCGGCGGGCGACCTACGGCCCGGCGGCGATGTGGTTGCGGTCGCGCGCTCCTACGAGCGCGCCGGCGCTCGGGCGATGTCGGTGCTGGTGGACGAGCGGTTCGCGGGATCCTGGGACGACCTGCGCGCGGCGCGGGAGGCTACCTCGATCCCGCTGCTCGCCAAGGGCTTCTTCTCGACCCCCGACGACCTCCGGACCGCCCGCGTGGCCGGAGCCGACGCGGCGCTGCTGATCCTGCGCGACCTCGACGACGGGGTCTGCGCCGGGCTGATCCGAGAGGCACAGTCGCTCGGGCTCGACACGCTTGTCGAGGTTCATGACGCCGAGGAGCTCGACCGCGCGACGCGTCTCGGTGCTCCGGTCATCGGCGTCAACGCTCGCGACCTCTCCACCTTCGCCATCGACCGACACGCGCAGCTAGCCCTCCTCGCGCGCGCGCCCCGCGACCGCGTCGTGATCGCCGAGTCCGCGATCGCGACGCGCGCCCAGGGAGCAGCAGCCGAGCTCGCCGGCGCGCGGGCGATGCTCGTCGGGTCGACCCTCATGCGCGCCTCCGACCCCGGCGCCAAGCTCGCCGAGCTGATCTCTCGCCCCCTCGTCAAGGTCTGCGGTCTCACGCGCCAGGAGGACGTCGACGTCGCCGTGGAAGCCGGCGCCGACCTGGTCGGGTTCATCCTGGCGCAGGAGAGCCCGCGCCGAACCGACGCTCTACTCGACGCGCCCGAGACGGTCCTCCGCGTCGCGGTCTTCGTCGGCGACGAGCACGAGAGCGACGCGGACCTCGTACAGCTCTACGCCCGCGAGGACGGTCATCGCTCGCGGGACGCCGTCCTGAAGCGACAAGGAGAGGAGGTCGGCGCCGTGCTCGACCTGCCCTGGCTCGAAGAAGACCCGCGGCACCTCGACCGCGCCCGTGCGCACGAGGGCCGCGTGATGCTCGCCGGCGGGCTCGACGCCGCCAACGTCGGCGAGGCGATCGACGCCGTCCATCCCTGGGCGGTCGACTCGGCCCGCTCGACCGAGAGCGAGCCCGGGATCAAGGATCACGACGCCGTGCGCGCATGGGTGACAGCGGCCCGATGACGACGACGTTCGGCAGCTACGGCGGCCGGTACGTCCCGGAGACGCTGATCCCGGCGCTCGACGAGCTGACCGCGGGCTGGGCCGCCGCGCGCGCCGACGAGACCTACTGGCAGGAGCTGCACGAGCTCCTCACCTCGTATGCGGGCCGCCCGACACCGCTCACCCGCGCCGATCGCTTCGACCCCACCCGCCGCGTCTACCTCAAGCGCGAGGACCTGCTCCACACCGGCGCGCACAAGCTGAACAACGCCCTCGGCCAGGCCGTGCTCGCGACCCGCCTTGGCAAACGAAGGATCGTGGCCGAGACCGGCGCCGGCCAGCACGGCGTCGCCACGTCAACCGTCTGTGCCCGCTTCGGCCTCGAGTGCGTCGTGTACATGGGCGCCGAGGACATGCGCCGGCAGGCGCCCAACGTCGAGCGGATGCACCTCCTCGGGGCGGAGGTTCGCTCGGTCGAGTTCGGCACGAAGACGCTGAAGGAGGCGACGAGCGAGGCGATCCGCGACTGGATCACGAACGTCGAGACGACGCACTACATGATCGGCTCCTGCGTCGGCCCGGCGCCGTACCCGGAGATCGTCCGCGACCTCCAGCGAGTGATCGGCGACGAGGCCCGCGAGCAGGTGCTCGCCGCCGAGGGCCGGCTGCCCGAAGCCGTGATCGCCTGCGTCGGGGGAGGCTCCAACGCGATCGGGATCTTCTACGGGTTCGTCGACGACCCGGGCGTCCGCCTCGTCGGCGTCGAGGCGGCCGGAGCGGCGAGCCTCGGCAGCGGCCGAACGGCCGTCCTCCACGGCGCCCGCTCCTCGGTGCTCGCCGACGACGACGGCCAGATCGCCGATGCCCACTCGATCTCGGCCGGGCTGGACTACCCAGGTGTCGGCCCCGAGCACGCGGCGCTTCGCGACTCCGGCCGCGCCGTCTACTTGCCCTGCACCGACGAGGAGGCGCTCGCGGCCTTCCACCGCCTCGCCGAGACCGAGGGGATCATCCCGGCGCTCGAGAGCTCGCACGCCCTCGCCCGCACGCTGGACCTGGACGCGGAGCTCGTCGTCGTCTGTCTTTCCGGGCGAGGTGACAAGGATCTCGCCGAGGTCCTGGCACATGCCGGCGTAGGCTCGACGGAGCCGGCCGGATAACGCTGTGACCAAGCTCGTCATCTATCTGGTGTGCGAGCCGGAGACCCCGGAGCTCGTCGAGGCCGCGGTCGAGGGCGGCGCCGACATCGTCGAGCTCGGGATCCCGTTCTCCGACCCGCTCGCCGAGGGCCCGACCATCCAGCGCGCCTCCGAGCGGGCCCTCGCGCGCGGCATGCGCACCAGGGAGTGCCTCCAGTGCATCGCCGAGACCCGAGCCCGCGTCGAGGTCCCGCTCGTCCCGATGACCTACGCCGCGATCCTCGAGGCGTACGGCTACGAGCGGTTCGCGACCGACACGCGCGCCGCGGGAGCCACGAGCGCGATCGTCGTCGACCTGCCGGTCGAGGAGCACCACGATGTTCCGCGGATCCAGCTCGTCGCGCCCACGTCGACCGACGAGCGGATCGCGCTCTGCGCCGCGAGCACCGACGGCTGGCTGTACCTCGTCTCGCTCACCGGCACCACCGGCGCCCGCACCGAGGTCTCCCCCGCCCTCGCCGGCCTCGTCGACCGTGCCCGCGCAGCGACCGCCGTTCCGCTCTACGCCGGCTTCGGCATCTCGACGCCCGAACATGCCGCCGCCGTCGCTCGCCTGGCCGACGGCGTCGTCGTCGGCTCTCGGGCCGTGCAGGTCGCTGAAGAGGGGCCCGCTGCCCTCCGGGACTACGTGCGAGCGCTCCGCGGCGCGATCGACGCGACGTAGCGACGGGTATCCGGAAGATCGCCCGCCGGTCGACGATCTCGACGAGCTCGTGTCCCCGCGCCGAGCCGCGGCCTCGAGCGCTAGATTCGTGGCGTGGACGCGCCAGTCAGGGTCGCCTGCATCCAGGCCGAGCCGGTCGTGTTCGACCGCGAGGCGACGATCGACAAGCTCGAGCGTCTCGCTGCGGAGGCCGCCGGGGAAGGCGCGCAGCTCCTCGCGTTCCCGGAGGCATTCGTCTCGGCCTACCCCTCGTCGGTGTGGGCGAAGGCACTCGCGGGTTGGGCCGAGCCAGGGGCCGCGGAGGCGTTCGCGCTGCTCGCGCGGGAGGCAGTGGCCGTCCCCGGCGAGGCCGAGGCTCGCATCGGCGCCGCGGCAAGGGAGCACGGCGTCTGGATCGTGACCGGCGTCAACGAGGTCGACCCGGCGCGGCCCTCGACGATCTACAACACGCTCCTCTTCCACGCGCCGGACGGCACCCTCGCGGCCAAGCACCGCAAGCTCGTCCCGACGAACCACGAGCGCCTGATCTGGGGTCAGGGCGACGGGGGCGGGCTCCGCGCGATCCAGACGTCGATCGGCCGGATCGGCGGGCTCATCTGCTGGGAGAACTACATGCCGCTCGCGCGGTTCTCCCTCTACGAGTCCGGCGTCGAGATCTACGTCGCCTCGACCGCCGACGACGGCGACGCGTGGCAGTCGACGCTCGTCCACATCGCCCGGGAATCGCGCGCCTTCGTCGTCTCGCCCTCCCACTTCCAGCGTGCCTCGGCCTACCCCGAGGACTTCCCGCTCCGCCGCCTCCTCGAGGGCACCGAGACGATCGGCCGCGGTGGGTCGGCGATCCTCGCGCCCGGCGGGGGTTACCTCGCGGGGCCTCTCTACGACGACGAGGGGATCCTCTACGCCGAGCTCGACCCGGCCGTGCTCTGGGCCGAGCGGCAGCGGTTCGACCCGGCGGGCCACTACCACCGGCCCGACGTGCTCTCGCTCACGGTCACCCCGAACGAATGAGCACCGCCGTCGTCGTCGGCGCCGGCGTCTTCGGCGCCTCGACCGCGCGCGAGCTCGATCGTCGCGGCTGGGACGTCACCCTCGTCGAGCAGTACACACCGGGCAACGTGCGCTCGGGCTCGGGCGGCGACACGCGCCTCCTGCGCTTCTCGCACGGCGACCAGGACTGGTACACGCTCTCGGCGCGCCGCTCACTCGAGCTCTGGCGCGAGCTCGAGCGCGAGACCGGCGAGCGGCTGTTCGAGCCGGTTGGCATCGCGTGGTTCTCGACCGCGCCCGACGACTTCACGACCCGCAGCGAGGCAGCTCTCGAGCGGCTCGGGATTCCATGCGAGCGTCTGACACCCGACGAGGCAAAGCGCCTGTATCCGTCGGTCGGCGGCGACGACCTCCAGTCCGTCCTCTTCGAGCCCGAGGCAGGGGTCATGAACGCGCGAGCCGCGACTCGCGCCCTCGCCGCGCGCTTCGACGTCGACTCCCGGCGTCTGACACCGGCCGACGCGCCCGAGGCGGACGCTGTCGTCTGGGCCTGCGGCTCCTGGCTGCCGAAGCTCTTTCCCGATCTCGTCGAGATCCGGCTCGTCCGCCGCGATGTCTTCTTCTTCGGGGTCGACGGCGCCTGGGCCGGCACGCCGGGCTTCTGCGAGTACGACGGCCCCTACTACGGCCACGGCGACCTGGGCGGTCTCGGGATGAAGATCTCGCCCGACTGGGGAACGGTCGAGATCGATCCCGACGAGCTCGAGCGCATGCCCGACCCCGCGGCCGCCGCGATCGCACGGGAGTACGCCGCGCGACGCTTCCCGGCCCTCGCCCGCGCGCCGCTGATCGGCGGCCGTGTCTGCCAGTACGACCTGACGCCCGACACCCACTTCATCGTCGCCCGGCACCCCGACGAGCCGCGCTGGTGGCTCCTCGGCGGCGGCTCTGGCCACGGGTTCAAGCACGGCCCGGCGCTTGCGGAGTACGTCGCCGACTGCGTCGAGGGCCGCCGCGACCCGGAGGCGTTCCACGGGCTCGGCTCGCGCGAGGGCCATGCGGGCCTGCGGACCGCGGAGCGCGGCTAACCGGTCTTGACGACGAGCCTGTGCGTCCCGGCGGCGACGTGCACCGTGGTCGAGCCCTTCTGCTTCCCGATCGGCTTCCCGTCGAGGGTCGCCGGGCCGACGGCGGGCAGAGTCAAGGTTCCCGGCACCGGGGCCACGACCCGGCCCGTCAGCGTTCCCTTCCCGTAGGCCCAGCTGAACCGGATCGGTCCGTGGGGAGTCGGGACCGCGCCGCGCGCCCACTTCAGGTCGCCCGGGTGAGGCCGGGCGAGGTACGAGCCGAAGCCGGGTGCGGTCGGGGTCACCCCGAGGGCGTAGTTCGTGAGCGCGGGCGCGGCGCCGCTCGACCACCCGTGGTCCCAGGACGGGACCGAGTCCACGGGCGGGCTCCCGTACGGGCCGATCGTCTCCCACATCGTCGACTTCGGGCCGTTCGCCAGCATGTAGCCCCACTCGCGCCGGATCAACGCGAGCGCCGAGGAGTCGAGACCGGTCTCGAACCGTGCGATCACCTCGAAGTACGAGATGAACGGGTACACGCGCATGCTTGCGTTGTCGCCCCACGGGAAACCGTCCCAGGTGTTGTTGTCCGCGATCGCTGCGCCGTAGGGCTGCCATTCGTGGCTCATGAGGTATGCGAGCGCCGACCGGGCCTGAGCGCGCGTCGCGAGTCCTTCGAGGACGGCGAACGCGTTCCCGTCCTCGGGATGCACGACCGGCCCGTCGGTCGTGTCCTTGAACGCACCGACGGACGGGTCCCAGAACGCCGGGCTGAACGCCGCCGCGAGCGGATCGATCCGCTCGAGCCACGCCGAAGCAGCCGTGCGCTGGCCGAGCCAGGTGGCGATCGAGGCGGCGAGATCGAGCGCTCGCGCGTACCCGGCGTTGTAGTAGGCGACAGTCTGGCCGCGACGCGGGATGCTCCCGTAATCGAGGTCGCCACCCGAGTTGACGAGGAGGCGGCTTCCGCCCATCTGCGCCGGGTACCAGTCGTCCATCAACTCGACGAGGTTCGGCCACACCTGCCGGGCCAGGGAGAGGTCGCCCGTGTAGAGCACGTAGTCGTAGAGGTCGTCGACCCAGTAGGCGTTGTAGTCGAAGAGGTCGAGGATCCCTCCGAAGGAGGGGCTCGCCGGGATCGAGCCGTCGGAATGCTGGTTCGCCGCGTACCACGCGATCATGTCGTGCAGGACGGGCGCATCCTCCGGATGGGAGACGAGAAGGGTCAGCCCGCTCACCGCCTGATCTCCGACATACGGGCACCGGTCGCGAACGGCGCCGTCGAGGAGAACCATCGAGAGCGAGATCGAGCAGGGGCGGCCCTCCGCGTCGGTGTCGAGAGGCCCGGGCGCGATCATGTCGGTCGCGGTCTTGACGGACGCCGCCCAGATGCTTCCGAGCAGGGGATCGCTCGACGAGAACGATCCTGTGGCCGGGTTCGCGGCAGAAGCAGTTACGGCGGGCGCCAGCGCGGCGGCCGCAAGAAACGCGACGACCGCTCTCACTCGGGCCAGAAGTCCGGCTTGTACTCGGCCTTCGTGTCCTCGTCCCGCGTCGAGACGATCACGAGCTCGGCGTCCTCGGGCTCCTCGTTCCACACGGAGCGATACACCTCCGGCGCGACCCTGATCGCCGTCCCGCGGCCGCACTCGACCACGTCGTCCTCGAGCTTGAACTGCAGCTTGCCCGAGATCACGAAGTAGATCTCCTCCTGCTCCGCGTGGCGGTGGCCGTAGGAGCCCTTTCCCCCGGTGTGCTGAGGCATACGCCGGTACGTGAGCGCCACCTGCTCGCTCTCGAGCCCGCCCGTGAGCATCCGCATCTCGCCGGGGTAGTCGCCGAGAACGTCGGGGACGTCAGCGAGCGTCGTGATCGTGTAGCCGGGCATACCAGCCTCCTTCGGGGCGTTGGCCGATTGGTGCGCACTAGTATCGGCGATCTGAGCGAGACGACGCGCAAGCGGTTGACGCTCGCGGCCTGCATTCTGGGGTCGGCGATCGTGTTCGTCGACTCCTCCGTCGTCACGGTCGCGCTGCCCGCGATGGCGCGAGACCTCGGCGGCGGTCTCGCTCTCCAGCAGTGGGTCGCGGACGCCTATCTCCTGACGCTCGGCTCGCTCATCCTCGTCGGCGGCTCGCTGGGCGACCTCTTCGGGCAGAAGCGTGTCTTCGTGATCGGCGTCGTGGCCTTCGCGGTCACCTCCGTCCTCTGCGCGGTCGCGTGGGACGAGGGGTCGTTGATCGTCGCGCGCGCGGCGCAGGGCGTGGCCGGGGCGCTGCTGACACCGGCCTCGCTGGCCACGATCTCCGTCCTCTTCGAGGGCGAGGAGCGTGGCGCCGCGATCGGCACCTGGACGGCCTACACCGGCATCGCCTTCCTCATCGGCCCGCTCATCGGCGGCTGGCTCGTCTCGGCGGTCTCGTGGCGCGGCATCTTCCTGATCAACGTCCCGATCGCGATCGCCACGCTCGCGCTGATCGCGATCGCGATCCCGCCGATCGCCGGGAGAGCGGACGCTCATGTCGACGTCGTCGGCGGGGCTCTCTGCGCGCTGGGGCTCGCCGGGCCGGTCTTCGCCCTCATCGAGGCACCATCACGCGGCTTCTCCGACCCGTTGATCCTGGCCACCCTGCTCGGCGGCATCGCGCTCTTCGGGCTCTTCCTCGTCTGGGAGGCGCGGAGCTCTCACCCGATGCTGCCGCTCCGCCTCTTCCGCCGCCGGAACTTCTCCTTCGCGAACCTCGAGACGTTCACCGTCTACGCCGCGCTCACGACCCAGAGCTTCTTCCTGACGCTGTTCCTGCAGCAGATCGCCGGGTACTCGCCGTTCCAGAGCGGCCTCGCGACCGTGCCCATCACGATCGTCCTGTTCTTTCTCTCGCCGCGCGTCGGGCGCCTGTCGATGCGCTTCGGGCCGCGTTTCTTCATGGGCGTCGGCCCACTGATCTGTGCGGTGTCCACGATCTGGCTCCGCTTCCTCTCTCCCGGCTTCACGTACTGGACGGAGCTCCTGCCGGCGCTACTCGTCTTCTCCTGCGGGTTGTCGATGGTCGTCGCACCGCTCACGGCCACCGTGCTCGCCGACGCGGGCCCGGGCGATGCGGGGATCGCCTCGGGAGTGAACAATGCAGTCGCGCGCGTGGCGAGCCTCCTCGGAATCGCGGTCGTGGGGGCCGCCATCGCCGGCGCTTCCAACCAGCTCGACTTGCCGGGCTACCGGACGGCCATGGCGATCACGGCCGGGCTGTTCGTCCTCGGCGGCGCCACCGGGCTCGCCGGCATCCGCAAGGCCTCTCCCCGGGCGCGCGTCGCAGAGGCCCCGGCATGAGCGATGCCGCAGAGATCGTCTTCGACCACGTCACCAAGCGCTACGCCGGCCGTGAGAGCGCCGCGCTCGAGGATCTCTCGCTCACGATCCCCGCCGGGACGTTCTGCGTGCTGGTGGGCCCGTCGGGCGGGGGGAAAACGACGGCGCTCAAGCTCGTCAATCGGCTGATCCCCTTCGACGAGGGCGACATCAGGATCGACGGCCGCAGCATCCGCGAGCTGCCGGCCGTCGAGCTGCGCCGCGGCATCGGCTACGTGATCCAGAGCGCGGGGCTCTTCCCGCACATGACGGTCGGCGAGAACATCGCCACCGTCCCGAAGCTCCTCGGGTGGCAGAAGGGCCGGATCCGCCAGCGGACCGCCGAGCTCCTCGACCTCGTCGGCCTCGAGCAGGGCGACGCGGATCGCTACCCGGCCGAGCTCTCGGGCGGCCAGCGACAGCGCGTCGGGCTCGCCCGCGCGCTCGCCGCCGACCCCCCGGTTCTCCTGATGGACGAGCCGTTCGGCGCGCTCGACCCGATTACCCGCTTTCGCCTGCAGGAGGAGCTCCGACGGCTGCATCGCGAGGTCGCGAAGACCGTGATCTTCGTCACACACGACATCGACGAGGCGATCAAGATGGGCCAGCGGATCGCGATCCTCCGGGAAGGCGGCATCCTCGCCCAGTACGACACGCCTGACGAGATCCTCGCGCATCCCGCAGACGAGTTCGTCGCCGAGTTCATCGGCGAGGACCGGGCGCTGCGGCGGCTCGCCCTGCGGCGGCTCGGCGAGATCGAGCTCGACCCGGTGGGCAACCCCGACCACCCCGAGCTCCACGCCTCGGCCACCTCCACGGTCAGGAACGCCGTGTCCCTGCTCCTCGGTACCGGCGAGGACCGGTTGCTGGTGGTCGGCGACGACGGCAAGGAGCTCGGAATCCTCACCCTCGCCCGCGCTGCGGAGCTCCTGAAGTGACCGCCGCGGGCGGCCCCGTCATCCCGAACTTCGGGCAGGGCAGCTCGTGCGTGACCGGCGACAACCTCTTCTGCTGGGACTGGGTGAAGGAGCACTGGGGGGACACCCTGCAGCCGGCGCTCGTCCTCCACATCGAGCTGACGGCGGTCGCGGTCGTGATCGGGTCGGTCCTCGCCTTCGGGCTGGCGTTCCTCGCCCACCGCCGCCGCAGAGCGGAGCAGCCGATCTCGATCGTGTCCGCGCTCGTCTACACGTTCCCGAGCATCGCGCTGTTCCAGCTGCTCGTCCCGTTCACCGGGCTGACCTTCACGACGGTCGCGATCCCCCTCGTCGCCTACACGCTCGTGATCCTGTTCCCGAACTTTCTCGCCGGCCTCGACAGCGCGCCCGCGGAGGTGCTCGAAGCCGCGCGCGGGATGGGCCTCACGCAGAATCAGATCCTCTTGCGGGTCGAGCTGCCGCTCGCGCGCCCGGCGATCATCGGCGGGCTCAGGATCGCCGTCGTCTCGACCGTCGCCATCGCCACGATCGCCGCGTCGATCGGCGAGAACGACCTCGGCGCCCCCATCTTCTACGCCATTTCCCTCCCGACACCCTTCAAGACGGAGATCTACTCTGCCGGGTTCCTCGCCGTCGCGCTGGCGCTGCTCTGCGACGCAGCGCTCGTGCTGACGAGGCGACTCACGGTCCCCTGGGCCCGGGTGGGCCAATGATCGTGGACGTCACCGTGATCTTCGACCAGGCGAACGCCCACACGTTCGTCCAGGCGCTTGGATTCATCGTCCACCACCCGCAACTGCTGGCCACGAAAGCGCTGGAGCAGCTCGAGCTCTCGGGCGCCGCTCTCGGGCTGGCGCTCCTGGTCGCGTTGCCGCTCGGGATCGTCCTCGGCCACCTCCACCGCGGCTCCGGGGTCGCAATCGGCGCCTCGGTCTTCGGTCGGGCCCTGCCGAGCATCTTCCTGATCGCCGTCTTCCTGACGATCCTCGGGCTCGGGTTCACGAACAACATGGTCGCGCTCGCGGTTCTCGCGCTCGGCCCGATCCTGACGAACTCGTACCTCGGCGTCGAAGGGGTCGACCGCGACGCCGTCGAGGCTGCTCGGGGGATGGGATTCTCAGGACGGGGAATCCTCACCTCCGTGGAGCTTCCGCTCGCCCTCCCCTTTCTCTACATCGGGATCCGCATTGCGGCCGTGACCGTCGTCGCGACGGCGCCGATCGCGGCCTACGCCGGCGGCGGCGGGCTCGGCGACATCATCGCGAACCAGGCGACCTACAGGCTCTCGGGCGTCCTCGGCGCGTCGCTCTGCGTGATGGCGCTGTCGGCGGGAGTATGGATCGGGCTGCTTGCGTTACAGAGGGCGACAACACCGAAAGGAGTCCGGGAAGCTAGGGTCCGGGCGGCAGTGGAACTCAACAAGGAGGGGATGTGATCAGGAAGCACACCCGGAGGGCTGCCAAGGCGGCTTTCGCCATCTCATTCGGGGTCGCGATCGTCCTCGGCGGACTCGCCGGCACCGCGCGGTCGTCGACTCATGCTGCGCCGACGATCGTGATCGGCACCAAGAACTTCTCCGAGGAGTACATCCTCGGCGAGCTGTACAAGCAAGCCCTCGAGGCCCAGGGCTTCAAGGTCTCGTACAAGGAGAACATCGGCTCGACCGAGATCATCCAGACGGCGCTGACGAGCGGGAAGATCAACTTTTATCCCGAGTACACCGGCGTGATCGTCCAGGTCGTGTTCCACAAGACGAACTCGCCGAAGACCGCGGCGGCAACATTCGCGCTCGCGAAGAAGCTCGAGGCGGGCAAGGGCTTCACCGTCCTGAGTCCGACGCCGTTCTACGACACCGACGTGCTCGCCGTCACCAACGCGACGGCCAAGAAGTACGGACTGAAGACGATCGCCGATCTCAAGAAGGTCGGTGCGTTCAAGCTCGGCGGCTTCCCGGAGTGCCAGACCCGCAACACGTGCTTCGTCGGATACACGAAGCAGTACGGCCTGACGAACGCGACGTTCTCGTCGGTCGGCAGTGTCTCGCCGTACGCGGCGCTGGACTCGGGCTCGGTGCTCGCGGCCGACGTGTTCTCGACCGATCCGCCGCTCAGCTCCCCGTCGAAGTACACGGTGCTGACCGATCCGAAGCACGTGACGGGCTTTCAGAACGTCGCCCCGATCGTCAAGTCGTCGGTGGCAACCGCGGCCGGCTCGGGGTTCACGAAGACCGTCAACGCGGTCTCGGCCAAGCTGACGCTCCCGGCGATCCTGGCCATGAACAAGGCCGTGATCATCGACAAGAAGGACCCGGCCGCCGTGGCCAAGCAGTTCCTGCAGGCCAACGGCCTCTTGACGTAGCGCCTTGAAGGTCGTCGTTCTCGGTGGAGGGTCGTCCGGCGAGCATTTCGTCGGGGCCCTCCGCCGACTCGACGATGCGACCGAGCTGACCCTCGTCGAGCGGAACCTGGTCGGGGGCGAGTGCTCCTACTGGGCCTGCATGCCGACGAAGACGATGCTGCGGGCAACCGAGCTCGTCGCCTCGACCCGCAGGGCACCGGGAATCGCCCCGGCGGGTCTCGATCCGGCCGGGGTGTTCGGCTGGCGGGATCTCGTCGCGGAGCGAGACGACACCTCGCAGGTCGAGTGGCTCGCGAATCGGCGGTGCGAGCTCGTCCGCGGGGACGCGCACGTCCTCCGGGCCGGGGTGTTGGAGGTGGACGGGCGCGAGCTCGAGTACGACCGTCTCGTGCTGGCCACCGGGTCGACGCCCGTGATCCCTCCGATCCCGGGGATCGCAGAGGTGGACTACTGGACGAACGTGGAGGCGACCGAGACCCTCGAGGTGCCCGGGTCGATCCTCGTGCTGGGCGGCGGTGCAGTCGGCTGCGAGCTCGCCCAGTTCTTCGCCCGGGTCGGCTCCTCGGTCACCCTCGTCCAGTCTGACGAGCGGCTCCTGCCGCGGTTCGACGCCGAGGCGGCTGCGCTCGTCGACCAGGCGCTGCGCGAGGACGGTGTCGACGTCCGCACCGACGCCCAGGTCGAGTCGTTCGACCACGGCGAGGCGGTGCTCGAAGACGGCGGGCGGATCGCCTTCGAGCGACTGCTCGTCGCCGCCGGCAGGCGGCCGCGATCGGCGGGCCTCGACGCGCTCGGGCTGACGATCGGCCCCACAGGCGCGATCGAGGTCGATGAGCGGATGCGTGCAGCCGAGAACGTCTGGGCGATCGGAGATGCCACCGGGATCGCGCTCTTCACCCACGTCGGGAAGTACCAGGCGCGGATCGCGGCATACGACATGGTGGGCCGCCCGACCCGCGCCGACTACCGGGCGATCCCGGGAACGCTCTTCACGGATCCCCAGATCGCGATGGTCGGGACGATCGAGGGCACGGTCTCGAGCTGGCCGCTCACCTCCACCCCACGCCTCTCGACCTACGAACGGCCCAAGCGCCCGGGCTTCGTGAAGCTCTCGGCAGATCCGGGCCGTCGGGTGATCACCGGCGCCGTCGCCGTCGGCCCCGAGGCCGGCGAGTGGCTCCAGCAGCTGACCCTCGCAATCCGTGCAGAGACGCCGATCGACGTCCTGCTCGACGTGATCCAGCCCTACCCGACGTTCAGCGAGGCGATCTTCCTCGCCCTTCGAGAGCTCAACCTCGACCTCTAGGCCCTCCGGACCTGGCCCGAGGGGCAATGTCCTGTACCAGGTTCGGTGACGTAAACGTGACGTCCCTCCTGTCCGTAAGGGCCAGGAGGATTCGAAATGTGCCTGCTCAGCGCATCGTAGGTTCGGGACGGGGTGCCCCGGAAGGCCACGTCACCGAACCGTAACGTGGCCATGTCTCCGGAGGACCGAAGGGGCCTACGGCACGCGGCTTTCGAACAGCGCCGCGGCTCCGACCGCGGCCGCGAGCAGCCCAGCCGCGGCGACCGCGAACCAGTTCGTGATCTGGACGCGCTTGTGGGTACGGCCGATGCTCGAGCCGAGCGTCTTGTAGATCTGGACCACGCTCGAAGCGGTGCGCGCCGTGTACGCCTTCCCGCCGGTGACGGTCGCGATCTGGCTCATCGTGTACGGGTCCGGCGGGACCGGCACGGAGTTCATGAACGCGCCGAAGCCGAACGTGACCTTCCCCTGCGGGGTGCCGAGCGACACCGGATAGATGCGGATGCCCGCGGCCTTCGACATCCTGGCCGCCTCGACCGGCTGCAGGATGCCGCGATTCTGGGCCCCGTCGGAGAGCAGGACGATGGCGGCAGGCACCGGCTGGCCCGGCTTGCGGACGTAGCCGGCCTGGCGAAGCGACGAGCGAAGCATCTGCACCGCGACGCCGATCCCGTCGCCGACCGCCGTCCCCGCCTCGGGCTCGAGCAGCGCGATCGACTGGCGAAGAACGTCGCGGTTCGACGTCGGAGCAACGAGCGGCTCCGGCTCCGAGCTGAACGCGACGAGACCGACCTTGAACCGGCTCGGAAGCCGGTCGAGGAACGTGCGCATCGCTGCGACAGCCGCATCGAGGCGGGTCGGCTCGACGTCGTTCGCCCGCATCGAGCCCGAGACGTCGACGAGGAGCATGATCGTTGCGTTCTGGTCGGGCTGTGACAGCCTCACGCTCGGCTTGGCCAGAGCCGCGGCCGCCAGCGCGAGCGCGAGCACGAGGAAGACGAGCGGAAGGGCTCGTCGCCAGACGCGATGACGCTTCGGCGCGATCTCCGCGAGGAGATCGAGGTTCGTGAAGGCCAGCGGGTACTTCGCACGGCGGCGGCTCGCGAGAAGCGCGAGGGCGATCAGCACCGGGATCGCCAGCAGGGTCAGCAGCAGCAGGGGGGAGCCGAAGTTCATCCGGTGGCGCACCTCACGCCGACCTGCAGCTCGGCCTGCGCCGAGCGCGGGAGGGCCTCGCTCGCGAAGATCTGGACCTCGGCGTGGCCCTTGACGATCCGCGAGCGCACCTGAACGGCCGCGGCGAGCGCCGGCGAAGGCGGATTCGCGCCGAGGAACGCGGTCGCGTTCCAGGTGTCGACGAGCGACTCGCCGTTCGGGCAGGCGATCGTCACCTTCCGCTGGAATCCCGGCGTCAGCTTCATGGTCACTGCCCGGAGGTCGAGCGGGGCGCCGAGCGGCATCACCGGGGTTGCGATCGTGTTGCGCACAGAGGTGGGCGCGGGGATGCACCCGATGAACGGCTTGAAGAGCCCCGCACGGTGATGCGCCGAGACGGCGCGGAAGAGCACCGTCGTGCTCGTCGAGCGGCCGAACGAGACCGGGCTGCCGAGGATCGCGTCGAACGTGCCGCGGACGTCCTGGGAGGTCGCCTGCGCGTCGGTTCCGGCGATGACGCCGCGCCCCTGCGGGCATTGCAGCATGAACTTCGCCTCGCCGGTGGGCGGTACGGCCACCCATGGCCCTTCGACCGGGATGCAGCGCGGGATCCCGTTGCACTCGCCGGCGGCCCCCGCGCCGCCCGGCACGGCGGCGACGGCGAGCGCTGCGAGAAGAGCGCCGAGGACGAGGCCGCGAACCCTCACACTAGCCTCCGGAACCAGACCACCGACAGCGCTGCTCCGGCCAGGATCACGAGGAACGCCGCAAGCGTGAAGATCGCGGTCACCTCGTGGAACTTCTTCGAGTAGACGAGGTGGTGTCCCAGATCGTTGTAGACCTGGCCGAGCTGAGCGGCGGAGTGGGCCGCGTAGAAATGGCCGCCGCCTGCCGCGGCGACGGCCCTGAGAGTCTTCGCCTCGACCGGCACCTGCGTCACGAGCGGCACGGTCTTTCCGCCGAACGGGACCTTCTGCTCGACCTTCCCGCCGGCCGTCCCGAGGGAGACGGTAGAAACGGGGATCGCCGCCTTGCGCGCCTGTGTGGCAGCCTGAACGGGCGTCACACGACCCGCGTTCTGGCCGCCGTCGGACAGGAGCAGGATCGTCGCCGGGGGATGTGGATGGCCGGGCTTGCTCGGCCCGACCGCCTTCTTCGCCACGTTCACGGCCTGGGAGAGCGCGTCGCCCATTGCGGTCCCCTCGAGCTGGGTCTTCTTCGGAAGCCCGTTGATGACCGCGTTACGGTCGTAGGTCGGGGGGACCCTGACCGCGATGTGGTTCGAGAACGTGATCAGCGTTATCCGGTAGCGCGAGGGCACCTTCTTGACGAAGTCCGCGATCGCGGTGTCTGCGGCAAGCAGCCGGGTCGGATTCACGTCATTCGAGGCCATCGACCCGGAGACGTCCACCATCAGCACGACGGTCGCGCCGTCCTTCGCCTCGGTGAGCTTCGCCTCGGGCCTCGCGAACCCGACGAGCAGAAGCGTGAGCGCGACCGCGAAGAGGATCGCCGGCACGTACCGGCGCGCCCCGGGCGAGCCCGACACCATATTCGGCATGAGCGCGGGTGACGACCACCGCGCGGCGCGGTCGGTGCGCCGGTGGTCGAGCCAGAGGTACAGGCCGATCGCGACCGGCACGAGCAGCAGGAAGAGCAGCAGCCACGGCGACTTGAACGCGAACGGGATGAAGAACCCGAGCATCGCTAGAAGTCGCTCCGCTTGAGGAAGGCGGCGAGTTGCCGCAGCCAGTCGCCCTCGGTCGAGAGCGCGACGTGGCGGACGCCGGCCGCCGCCAGCATCCGGACGAGCCCGCTCCGCTCCTCGGCCGCCGCCGTCGCGAACCGCTCACGCAGCTTGCCGTCGCTCGTGTCGACGCGTAGCTGTCGGCCGGTCTCGGGGTCGACGAGGCGCAGCTCGCCGACGTCGGCGAGCTCCTGCTCCCGCGGGTCGCGGATCTCGACCGCGAGCGTCGGGTGGCGCCCGGCGACCCGCAGAAGCGCGTTGTGCCAGTCGATCGGGCCGCGGAAGTCGGAGACGATCACCACGAGCGAGCGCTGCACCGCGAGCCCGTCCATCAGCGTCAACGCGTCAGAGAGGCCGCCGTTCCCGGCAGGATCCTCGCGGAGCGCCGCCAACGTCAGCAGGAGCCCTCGGCGCCCCTGCCGCGGGCGGCGCCAGCGCGGGTCGCCCGAGCCGAACGCGACGAGCCCGAGGCGGTTGCCGCGTCGTGTCGCCGTGTGCCCGACTGCGAGCGCGACTCCTTCGGCGACGTCGGCCTTCCGCCGCTCGGTGGTGCCGAACGACATGGAGGCCGAGGCGTCGTAGACGAGCCACGTCACGAGGACGCGCTCGGCAAGCTCGACCCGCACGTGCGTCTGCCCGGTGCGCGCAGTCACGTTCCAGTCGATGCGACGGACGTCGTCGCCGGCCTCGTACGGCCTGACCTGGTACAGCTCGGTGCCGACACCGGCGAATGCCGAGCGGTAGTCGCCGGCCAGCAGGCCGTCCACGCGCCTTCCGATCGAGAGCTCGAGCGCCTCGAGGCTCTCGGCCGTCATCGGGCCGGGGCCGGGGCGGGCGGGGGTCCGCTCCCGCCCGACGGCGGCGACTAGTCCTTTCACGCGACCGCGGACTGCTGCCGGCCGAGGTCGATCTGCGGCGCGGCGAACGCGGCCAGGACGTGGTCGAGCACCTGGTCGGCGGTGACCTCCTCCGCAAGGGCCTGGTAGGAGAGGACGAGCCGGTGCCGGAAGGCGTCGCGGACAACCGCCTGAACGTCGGCGGGCAGCACGTAGTCGCGCCCGCGCAACACTGCGAGCGCGCGGGCGGCGGCGACGACGCTGATCGGGCCGCGCGGGCTCGCACCGTAGGAGACGTACGGGGCGATCACCTCGAGGCCGTGCTCGGCCGGCTTGCGCGTCGCGGTCGCCAGATCGACGACCCAGCTCACGAGGGCCGGGTCGACGAACACCTTTCCGACCAGCTCCTGCAGCGCCTTCAGCTGCTCGATCGAGAGCACCGGCTCGAGCTTCGGAGCCGGCTCGAGCGAGCGCTGCACGACCGTGAGCTCCTCGTCGTGGGCGGGGTAGTCGACGAGCACCTTGAGCATGAAGCGGTCGACCTGCGCCTCCGGGAGCGGATAGGTGCCCTCCGACTCGATCGGGTTCTGCGTCGCGAGCACGAGGAAGGGATCCGGCACCAGATGGGTCGTGTGCCCGATCGTCACCTGTCGCTCCTGCATGACCTCGAGCAGAGCCGACTGCACCTTGGCGGGCGCGCGGTTGATCTCGTCGGCGAGCAGGAAGTTGCAGAAGACGGGCCCGAGCTCCGTGTCGAACTCATGCTGGTCGGGCCGGAAGATTCGCGTGCCGACGAGGTCGCTCGGGACGAGGTCCGGGGTGAACTGGATGCGTGAGAACGTGCCGCCGAGGACCGACGCGGTCGACTTGATCGCGAGCGTCTTCGCGAGGCCGGGGACTCCTTCGATCAGGAGATGGCCGCCGGAGAGGAGGCACAGAAGGAGGCGCTCGAGCATCTCTTCCTGCCCGGCGATCACGCGCCGGATCTCGAAGAGCGCCTCTTCGAGCTTGGTCAGGTACTCCTGCTCCTCGGGGGTGGTCCGGTCGTTCGCGTCTGCCATGGGATGAGCCTCCTCGATTGCTGTCTCACACGGAAGCACGGTTCCCTATGAGGCAGATGAAATTTGCCAGGCGGTCCCGAAAAGGTAGCGCCCCGCTACGCAGCCGGCCGGAGAATCACGGTCTCGCTCGGTGCGTGCGTGAGCATCCAGGTGAGGTCCTTGGGGGTGAAGCCGCGTGCGGGGATGACGATCCGGTCGAAGTGCTCGGCGTCCCAGAGCCGCTGGAGCGCGTGGACCGGCGTGCGGCCGCTCTCGATCCGTGCGTCCACGGGGACCCCGGAGCGGAGCGCCGCACGCTCGACGGCCTCGAGGAGGGGCATCGCCCGGCTCACCTCCAGCTGCATCGGCGCGTCCTGGGGCTGCTCGCGCGGCACGACGATGAGATAGGCAGGGACGAGCGTCGCATCCTCGGCGCGCGCGATCCTGATTCCGGCACCGAGCACGGCGGGATCGAGCGCCCCGCCCGTGAACGGGACGAGGATCCGCTCGGCGCCACCCTGGATCGCCGGCCTCCGCCGGCGCAACGCGACCAGCGCGAGCACCCCGGCGAGGGCGACGAGTGCAGCGATGATCGCGATCGTCATCGCTCGAGCTCCTCGCGCAACGCGCGGTCGGCAACGACTCGGATGTCGACGCCCGGGAGGTCACGGACGAGCTTCGACACGAGCGACCCCCGCAGGATCTCTGTGCGCCGCGACTCGTCGGGCGTCCCCAGGAACACGTAGGTCGAGCCGCGCTCGGCGACGAACCGCTTGACCGCGGCCGGCAGGTTCTCGCCCTCGACCTCGGTGAAGTGCGCGCCGAGGATGCTCACCAGGCGGCGGAGCGCCGCGAGCCCCACCTCCTCGTCGTCGGTCAACTGCTTCCCGGGCTTCCGGACCCAGAGCGCGTCGATCTCGGAGCCGAGCCGCTGGCCGGAGCGGAACGCGCGCCGCAGGATCCGCTGTGAGCGCGGCTCGGGCGTGACGAGCACGAGAATACGCTCGGCGACAGCCTGCTGGCTCAACGGGTCGAGGACCGACGTCGTCCGCTTGGCCTCGACGTCCTCGGCGAGCTCGCGCAGGACGAGCTCGCGGAGCGCGGACAGGTTCTCGATCCGAAAGAAGTTCGAGAGAGCGGCGTCGATGCGTTCCACCGGGTAGACCTTGCCGTGGCGGAGCCTGTCCTGGAGCGCTTCGGGGGTCAGGTCGACGAGCACGACCTCGTCGGCCTCGTCGAGGATCCGGTCCGGAAAGGTCTCGCGGACGCGCACCCCCGTGAGCTCGAACACCTCGTCGTTCAGGCTCTCGAGGTGCTGGACGTTGACAGTGGAGGTCACGCCGATGCCCGCGCCGAGGATCTCCTCGATGTCCTCGAAGCGCTTGCGGTTACGGGCTTCGGGGAGGTTCGTATGCGCGAGCTCGTCGACGAGGGCGAGGTCGGGAGCGCGGACGATCACGGCGTCGACGTCCATCTCGGGCAGCTCGGTGGCGCCGATCGTGCCGCGTAGGTGGGGCACCGACTCGAGGCCGACGGCGACCGCGGCGGTGTCGGGCCGGTCGTGCGGCTCGAGGTAGCCGATCACGACGTCCACACCCTCGTCGCGCGCCTGGCGGCCTTCCTGGAGCATCCGATAGGTCTTCCCGACCCCGGCCGCCATCCCGAGAAGGATCCGGTGGCGGCCACGCACTGAGCCCTAGGCCCCAAACAGGTTATGGATGATCAGGTCGATGAGCTTGATGCCCACGAACGGAAGGATGACGCCGCCGAGCCCGTAGATGAGCAGGTTGCGGCGAAGCAGCGCTGTCGCCCCGATCGCGCGGTACTTGACGCCCTTGAGCGCGAGCGGGACGAGCGCGGGGATGATGAGGGCGTTGAAGATGATCGCCGAGATGATCGCGCTCTGCGGTGTCCCGAGGTGCATGACGTTCAGCGAGTTGAGCGGGCCGCGCTCGCCGGGCTTCGCCGCGTAGGTGAAGGCGAACATCGCCGGGAGGATCGCGAAGTACTTGGCGACGTCGTTGGCGATCGAGAACGTCGTGAGCGCGCCACGTGTGATCAGGAGCTGCTTGCCGACCTCGACGATCTCGATCAGCTTCGTCGGGTTGGAGTCGAGGTCGACCATGTTCCCGGCCTCCTTGGCCGCGGAGGTTCCGGTGTTCATGGCCACGCCGACGTCCGCCTGAGCGAGCGCCGGGGCGTCGTTCGTTCCGTCCCCGGTCATCGCGACGAGACGTCCCTTCCCCTGCTCCTCCCTGATCAGCGCCAACTTGGCCTCGGGCGTCGCCTCGGCCAGGAAGTCGTCGACGCCCGCCTCCTGGGCGATCACCGCGGCGGTCACGCGGTTGTCGCCGGTGATCATCACGGTGCGGATTCCCATCCGCCGCAGCTCGTCGAACCGCTCGTTCATGCCGCCCTTGACGATGTCCTTCAGGTGAATGACGCCGAGGACGAAGTTGTCCTGAGCCACGACGAGCGGCGTCCCGCCGTCCCTGGCGATCTTGTCGACCTCCTCGTCCAGGCGCGGCGGCACTTTCCCACCGTGCTCGCCGACCCACTTCTTGACGGCGTCCGCCGCCCCCTTGCGGTACTGCTTGCCGTCGTAGTCGACGCCGCTCATGCGGGTCGACGCCGAGAACGGGATGAACGTTGCGTCGAGGTCCGAGAGCTCGCGGCCGCGGAGGCCGTACCTCTCCTTGGCGAGGACCACGATCGACCGCCCCTCCGGCGTCTCGTCCGCGAGAGAGGAGAGCTGGGCCACCTCGGCGAGCTCGGAGATCGGGACCCCGTCGACGGGAACGAACTCCGAGGCCTGCCGGTTGCCGAGCGTGATCGTGCCGGTCTTGTCGAGCAGGAGCACGTCGACGTCTCCAGACGCCTCGACGGCGCGGCCCGAGAGCGCGAGGACGTTCCGCTGGACGAGCCTGTCGATGCCGGCAATGCCGATCGCGGAGAGAAGCGCGCCAATCGTCGTCGGGATCAGAGCGACGAGCAGCGCGATCAGGACGGTCTGGGACTGCGGGGAGCCCGCGTAGATCGCGTACGGCTTCAGGGTCACGACCGCCGCGAGGAACGTGATCGTGAGCCCCGCGAGCAGGATGTTGAGGGCGATCTCGTTCGGTGTCTTGCGGCGCTCGGCGCCTTCGACGAGGGTGATCATCCGGTCGAGGAACGACTTGCCGGGCTCCTGCGTCACCTTCACCACGAGCCGGTCGGAGAGCAGCTTCGTACCGCCGGTGACGGCCGAGCGGTCGCCGCCCGCCTCGCGGATGACCGGCGCCGACTCACCGGTGATCGCCGACTCGTCGACCGAGCCGACTCCCTCGATGACCTCGCCGTCGGCGGGGATGATCATGCCCGCCTCGACGACAACGACGTCGTCGCGCTGGAGCTCGGGGGCCGGGACCTCCTCGAGCGTGCCATCGGGACGGCGGCGATGGGCGGTGGTCGTCGTCCGGGTCGCGCGCAGCGCGTTTGCCTGCGCCTTGCCGCGCCCCTCGGCGACGGCCTCGGCGAAGTTCGCGAAGAGCACCGTGAGCCAGAGCCAGAACGCGATCACGCCGACGAACCAGAGCGAGCCCGTGTCCCCGCGAACGATGTCGAGCACGAAGATCCCGGTGGTGATGACGCTCCCGAGCTCCACGATGAACATCACCGGGTTGCGGATCTGATGCCGTGGATCGAGCTTCGGGAACGAGTCGCGGATCGCTCCGACGACGATCGGGCGTGAGAAGGTGCTCGCAGCGGCCCGCGCCATCAGCTCGTCCCCTGCGCATCGAGAGCCAGGTTGAGCTCGAGGACGTTCACGCCCGGCTCGCCGAAGAAGCCCCACGATCGGTCGATCGTGTACTTCGAGATCAGCTCCTGTACGGTCGCGAGCGGCAGGTGGCGGACGGCGGCGATTCGGCGTGACTGGAGCTGCGCGTTCGCCGGCGAGATGTCGGGATCGATGCCGGACCCGGACGTCACCACTGCGTCCACCGGGATGTCGTGGATCGTGAGGCCCGGGTTGTAGGGGCCCTCGAGCTTCAGGATCGCGTCGGCGGCGGTCTTGACGTTCTGGGCGAGAGTCGGGTTCGTCGGCCCCAGGTTCGCGAAGGTGGTGTCGCCGCCGAGCCAGCTGCCCCCGGCCGTGTACGGCGGCGAGGTCGCCGTCGGCCGCGGGTGGAAGTACTGCGCCGAGCTGAACCCCTGCGCGACGAGCTTGGAGCCGACCACCTTGCCGTTCTTCTCGATCAGGCTCCCGTCTGCCTTGTTCGAGAACGTGGCCTGCGCGAAGCCGGTCATCAGCAGCGGGTAGGCGAGCCCGAAGATCAGGGTCGTGAGGACGATCACGATCACCGAGCTGACGGCCGCACGCACCATCAGTTCATCAGCCCTTCCACGATCGGGCCGAGCGTGAGCGCCGGGAAGATCATCAGCCCGGCGGTGAGGACGATCACGCCGATCAGGAGGATCACGAACGTCGGGCCGTCGGTGCGGAACGTCCCCGCTGACGCCGGCACGATCTTCTTCTTCGCGAGGGCGCCGCCGAGCGCGAGCGCGGCGAACATCGGCACGAACCGCCCGGTGATGAGCGCGAGCGTCCCGAGGTCGGCGCTGAAGTTCGTGAGGCCGAAGCCGGCGAACGCGCTGCCGTTGTTGTTCGTCTGCGAGTCGTACGCGTAGAGCGTTTCGGTGAAGCCGTGGACGCCGCTGTTGAAGATCGAGGCCAGACCGGAAGAGGTCGAGATCGAGAGCGCTGCGAGGATCAGGACCAGGGTCGGGCCGAAGAGGGCGCCGACCGCTGCGATCTTGATCTCGCGCGCCTCGAGCTTCTTCCCCAGCCATTCGGGTGTTCGCCCGACCATCAGGCCGGCGACGAACACGGCGATCACGATGTAGAAGAACATCCCGTAGAGGCCCGAGCCGACACCGCCGAAGACGACCTCCCCGAGGAACAGGTTGACGAGCGGCACGGCGCCGCCGGCGGGCGTCATCGCGTCGAAGCCGCCGTTGACCGAGCCGTTCGAGGCGTCGCTCGTCGCCGCCGTCCAGAGAGCGGTGTTGGCGATCCCGTATCGGACCTCCTTGTCGGCCATGTTCCCGCCGCTCTGGCCGCTCCCCTGGGTGATGTTCACGCCCGAAGAGCGGAGCACCGCCGACCCGTGCTGCTCGGCGGCGAGGTTCACGCCGACGCCGAACGCGAAGATCACGAACATCGTCGCGAACACGGCCCAGGCATGTCGCGGCGAGAGGACCATCCGCCCGAACATGAAGACGCAGGCCGCCGGGAGAAGCAGGATCGACAGCAGCTCGATGAAGTTCGAGAGGCCCGTCGGGTTCTCGAGCGGAACGGCGGAGTTGGAGTCGTACCAGCCTCCGCCGTTCGTCCCGAGCTGCTTGATCGCGATCTGGGAGGCGACGGGGCCGCGCGCGATCGTCTGGGTCGCTCCCTGCACGGTCGTCGCGGTGGCATGCGCGTGGAACGTCTGCGGAACGCCCTGCCAGATCAGCAGCGCCGCGACGACGAGCGAGAGCGGCAGCAGCACGTAGACGAGCGTCCGGTAGGTGTCGACCCAGAAGTTCCCGATCGTGTCGGACGAGCGCCGCGCGATCCCCCGGACGACCGCCGCGAGCACGGCGATCCCGACCGCGGCCGAGACGAAGTTCTGCACCGCGAGCCCGGCCATCTGGGTCAGGTACGACATCGTCTGCTCGCCGCCGTAGAACTGCCAGTTCGTGTTCGTGATGAAGCTCGCAGCCGTGTTGAGCGAGAGGTGGCTCGGCACCGCCTCCATGTGGTCCGGGTTCAGGAACAGGTGAGCCTGCAGCCGCTGGATCGCATAGAGGACGAGGAAGAACAGGACGCTGAACACGAGCACCGTCTTGCCATAGGCTTTCCAGTCCTGCTCCTTGTCCGACTCGCCCCGCACGAGGCGGAGGAAGAAGCCCTCGACGGAGGCGAAGAACCGGCCGGCCGGCTGCGCATGCGTGTAGACGCGCGCCATCCAGATGCCCAGCGGGTACGCCAGCGCCACGAGGACGAGCGAGTAGACGACGATCTGGCTGATGCCCTGGCCGGTCACTAGAACCTCTCACCCCGGAAGAGCGCGTAGACCAGGTAGATGAAGACCAGGATCGAGACGACGAGCCCGAAGACGTCAGACGCAGTCATCAGACCCTCTCGAGCGCCCAGAGGACGAGCCAGGCAAACGCGAAACACGCCGCCGCGATCCCCAGAGCCGCCAGGTCGTACATACAGCGTCTACGGTAGGAACGGGCTGCTGAAGGCCGCCTGAGGATCGCGGCCGCTCGCCTGAAGAAATCCTGAAGGTTGTCTAGACGGGCCTGACGAGCCGGTAGCCCGCGCCGGGCTCGGTCAGGAGGTAGCGCGGACGCGCTCTGTCGGCCTCGATCTTCCGGCGGAGCTGGCTGACGTTCACGTGGAGCAGGTTCGACTCGTTGCCGTACCCAGGCCCCCAGACCTCCTGGAGCAGCATCCGGTGGGTGAGGAGCTTCCCCTCGTTCGAGGCGAGGACACGGAGGAGCTCGAACTCGTGCGGCGTCAGATGGACAGTCGCGCCGGACATCGTGACGGCGCGCTTCTCGAGGTCGACGACCAGGTCGGCGATCTCGATGACCGGCCCGGTCGGCGGGCCGGCGCGGCGCAGCACGGCGCGAAGGCGGGCCAGCAGCTCGTCGATCCCGACGGGCTTGGTGACGTAGTCGTCGGCGCCCGCGTCGAGCGCGGCGATCTTCTCGCGCTCCTCGCCGACCGCCGAGAGCACGATCACGGGCGCAGTGCTCCAGCTCCGCAGCTCCCGGGCGACGTCGATCCCGGTGCCGTCCGGAAGAATGAGGTCGAGGATCACCGCCTCGGGCGGCCGCAACGCCGCCGCGGCAAGCGCGCCCTCGGCCGTATCGGCCGTCTCCACCTCGTAGCCGGCGCCGCGAAGGCTCGTGCGCAGCGCACGCAGGATCTGCTGCTCGTCGTCGACGACGAGCACACGAGGGCCGTTCGTCATGCCGGCGTCTCGACCGCCTGGGGGCGCTCGGCGAGGGGGAACCTGAGCACGAAGGTGGCGCCCTGACCCGCCCGAGACTCCACCGACAGGCTGCCTCCGTTCGCCTCCGCGAAGCCGCGGGCGATCGCGAGGCCGAGCCCGGCTCCCGGCCGCTCCGAGCGCGCGCCGCGCTGGAAGGGCTCGAAGATGCGATCGCGCTCGGCAGGCTCGACCCCGGGGCCGTGATCGATCACGCGGATCGCGGTCTCCGCCGAAGAATCGGTCACCTGCACCCGTACCGGGTCGCGCGGCGACGAGTACTTCAGGGCGTTCTCCACCAGGTTGACGAGCGCCCGCTGCACCTGGTGGGCGTCCACGAGCAGCGACGCCGGGTCGTCCGGGAGGCTCACCGCCACCGCCTCCCCCGCCGAGCCGAGCTCTTCGAGCGCGCCGGCAACGAGCTCGTCGATCGCGACGAGCTGACGGTACGGCTCGGCGGCGCCCGCCTGGAGGCGCGAGAGGTCGAGCAGGTTCGCGACGAGGCGGTCGAGGCGGTCCGACGCCGAAAGGATCGTGGAGAGGAGCTCTGCCCGGTCATCGTCGTCGATCGCCAGGTCGTCTCTGGCAAGTGCGCCGGCCGACGTCGAGATCGCCATCAGCGGGGTGCGAAGGTCGTGGCTCACGGAGCGGAGGACCGCGGTCTTGATCGCGTCGGCGCGGCGAAGCGCCTCGGCCTCGAGCGCCTCGGAGGCAAGGCGCTCCCGGTCGAGGGCGACCGCGAGCAACGACGCGAGCGCGGGCAGGACGCGCCGACGGGCGCCGGAATCGCCCCCCTCGATGCGGATCGTCCCCACCCGCCGCCCGGCGGCCGTCAGCTCGAACCCTCGGTGCGGCTCGTCGCCGAGCGTGATCTCGGCGCCGGCGGCGTTCAGCGCCTGCGCCGCTTCGGCCGAGATCTCGTCGAGCTCCGAGGCGACGGTGCCGTGCTCGAGGAGCGTGGTCGCGATCTCGGCGAGCAGCGCCGCCTCTCGCGCCCGCCGCCGCGAGCGCGTGGCGAGCTCGGAGACGACCACGGACGTGACAAGGAAGACCAGAAGCGCCAGCCAGTTCCTCGAATCGGACAGCGACAACGTGTGCACCGGCCTGAGGAAGAACCAGTTGAACGCGAGCATGCTCGCGACCGACACGACGACTGCGTACGGCAGCCCCCACGCCACCGCGACAGGCAGCACCGCGAAGAGGTAGAGCACCGCGAGGCTGAGGACCGGGACCCAGTTGTCGAGGACCGCGATCACCGCGGTCACGAGAGCGACCGCGAGGATGCTCGCGACCACGGGACCCGTGCGAACGAGCACGCGGCTCACTCGTACATCTTGCGTCAACCGATGGCGACCATGCGGTCGATCGCGCCGCGCGCCCGCTCGGCGACCTCGGGATCGACGGTGACGACGTGCTTCATCTCGCGCAGCGAATCCCTGGTCTTCTCGAGCGTGATCATCTTCATGAACCGGCACACAGCCGCCTCCCGGGCGGCGACGAACTCCTTCTCCGGTACCTCCTTGGAGAGGCGGTGGAGGATGCCCGTCTCGGTCGCGATCACGAACCTCTGCTTCGAGGAGGCCTTGGCGAAGCGCACCATCCCCTCGGTCGAGAGGATCTGGGTGCGGTCGTTCGCGAACGCCATCGCCTGGCTGGCACAGCCGCACTCGGGATGCACGAGCAGCTCGGCGTCTGGCGCCTCGGCCTGCCAGCGCTCGATGTCCGCCGGCCGGATGCCGGCATGGACGTGGCACTCCCCGAGCCAGATCGTCAGCTTGCGCCCGGTGACACGCTCGAGCCAGAGCCCGAGGTACATGTCGGGCAAGAAGAGGATCTCGCGGTCCTCCGGGATCGCCTCGACGACCGCACGGGCGTTACCCGACGTGCAGCAGTAGTCGCTCTCTGCCTTGACCTCGGCGGTCGTGTTCACGTACGAGACGACGACGGCGCCGGGATGCTGCGCCTTCCAGTCGCGGAGGGCGGCCGCATCGATCGACGCGGCGAGCGAGCAGCCTGCCTTGAGGTCGGGGATGAGCACGGTCTTCTCCGGGCTCAGGATCGCGGCGGTCTCGGCCATGAAGTGGACGCCGCAGAAGAGGATCGTCTCGGCGTCGGTGGCTGCCGCCTGCCGGGAGAGGCCGAGCGAGTCTCCGACGTAGTCCGCGACGTCCTGCACCTCGGGTAGCTGGTAGTTGTGGGCGAGGATCACAGCGTCGCGCTCACGGGCCAGCGCGCGGACCTCCTCGGCGAGGGCGGCCGTCTCGATCGCGGTCACAGCTCCACCTCGAGCGAGACGTCGAGAGAGCGGGCGCCGTGAGTCAGCGCCCCGACGGAGACGAAGTCGACGCCGGTCTCGGCGTAGGCGCGGACGTTGTCGAGCGTGATCCCGCCCGAGGCCTCGAGCGGGACCCGGCCGGCGGCGAGCTCGACGGCACGCCGGACGTCCTGGACGCTCATGTTGTCGAGGAGGATGCGGTCGACGCCGGCCTCGATCGCCTCCCTGACCTCGTCGAGCGTCTCGGCCTCGACCTCCAGGAAGGTGCCGTTCCGGTCTCCGAGCGCCGCGGTGGCAGCCCGGATACCACCTGCGATTCGCAGATGGTTCTCCTTGAGCAGGATCGCGTCGTGGAGCCCGAACCGGTGGTTCCTGCCGCCGCCGCAGCGAACCGCGTACCGCTCGAGCGCGCGCAGCCCCGGCGTCGTCTTGCGGGTGTCGAGGATCTTCGCGCGCGTGCCCGCGACGGTGCCGACGTAGCGGCTGGTGAGCGTCGCGATTCCCGAGAGACGACCGAGCAGGTTCAGGGCCGTCCGCTCGCCGGTGAGGACGGCGCGCGCCGGGCCTTCGAGCCGCGCCACCGCGGCCGGCCCGTCGAGACGCGCCCCTTCCTCGACGAGTGGCTCGACCGCGACCGCGGGATCGAGCGTCTGGAACACCCGTGCGGCGGCGGTGACGCCGCAGAGAACGCCCGGCTCCTTCACGAGGAGCTCGGCACGACAGCGCGCCGCGGCAGGGACGACGCCATCGGTCGTCAGGTCGCCTTCGCCGACGTCCTCGGCGAGCGCCGCCGCGACGACGCGGTCGAGCTCTGTCCTCAGGTCCACCATTCGAGCGCGGGCTCGCGCCCGGGCTTGAGCACCACGTGCCCGAGGAAGGCGTCGTCCTCGAGCGGGAAGTCGGAGCGGAAATGGCCGCCGCGGCTCTCTTCACGTGCCAGGGCGCTGTCCGCGATGAGCCGTGGCAGCGTGGCGGGCGCCTCGAGTAGCCGCTCGAGGCCCTCGGCGCTCCGGATCACTCCGGCGTCCTCCCACATCTCGTGCCGGAGCTCGACGGTGACCGGCGGCTCGGACGCAGCCGGGACCGGCTCGCCGACGGGGGCCGCTGCGGGCTCAGCCAACACCGCCACGCCCGCGCGCCGCCCGAAGACCAGGCACTCGAGCAGAGAGTTGGACGCCAGGCGGTTCGCGCCGTGGACGCCCGTCGCCGCGCACTCTCCGGCTGCGTAGAGGCCGGGAAGCGTCGTCGCGCCGGAGAGGTCGGTGACGATGCCCCCGACCGTGTAGTGCGCTGCAGGGGAGACCGGAATCGGCTCGACTGCCGGGTCGTAGCCCGCCCGCTCGAGCGTTGCCATGAGCCCGGGGAAGCGGCCACGCTCGATTCCGCGCAAATCGAGCCCGGCATGGCCCCGCTCGGCGATCGCGCGAGCGACGACGTCACGCGGCGCGAGCTCGTCGGTGAAGCGGCTGCCGTCGTCGTCCACGAGCAGTGCACCTTCACCGCGCAGCGCCTCGGAAAGCAGGAAGCCGTCGTCGAGGAGCGCGGTCGGATGGAACTGGACGAACTCGAGGTCGGCAAGCTCCGCCCCGGCCCGGTAGGCGAGCACGAGGCCCTCGCCAAGCGCGCCGTGGGGGTTCGTCGTGCGCTCCCAGAGCGCCGCATACCCACCGGTGGCGAGCACCGTCGCGGGCGCCTCGATCACCCCGTGGTCGGTGACGACGCCGACGCAGCGGCCGCCGCTCACCCAGAGCTGCTGAACGCGCACGCCCTCTGCCAGGGTGATGCGCGGGTGCTCGCGCACCCGAGCGGCCAGCACCTCGGAGATCGCCTTGCCCGTCTCCGCCCCGCCTGCATGCACCACCCGGCGCACCGAGTGCCCGCCCTCACGACCGAGCCCCTCGTCGAACTCGACGCCGAGCGCGACCAGATCGGCGATACGAGCGGGCGCCTCCTCGCAGAGCACCTCGACGGCGCTCGGACGGCAGATGCCCCTGCCCGCGCGGAACGTGTCCGCGGCATGCAGCTCGGGCGAGTCGCCCTCTCCCACCGCGGCGGCAACGCCCCCCTGGGCGTTCCAGCTGTTGGAGGTGTCGACGGGGGCCTTCGCAAGCAGAAGGACGTCGGTCTCGGCGGCTGCCGTCAGTGCGGCGGTGAGACCGGCGACCCCGCCCCCGACCACGAGTGCATCGAACGGTCTACGCTCGCCCATGAAGAAGCGCCTAGCAGGTTTTATCCTCACAGTCGATAACCTCGACGAGAGTCTACCACATGGTTTCCGATCCCCGAGCAAAAACAACGAGCCCCGCCCAGACGGTGGTCGCAGTCGTGCTGCAGGTCCGCGAGGGCCGGCTCCAGGTGCTGCTCTGGGAGCGCGCCCTCGATCCGTACACGGGGGCGTGGTCGCTCCCCGGCGGCGACCTGGTTCCCGAGGAGACGCTCGAGGAGTCGATCCGGCGGCACCTCGCGGCGAAGGTCGACGTCCGCGAGCTCGCCCACCTCGAGCAGCTCGAGACGCGCAGCGATCCCGACCGCAACCCCCTGCGCTGGGAGCTCGCGACCGCCTATCTCGGCCTCGTCCCGTCCGACCAGGACCCGGCGCTACCGACCGACACCCGCTGGTATCCGGTCGACGACCTCCCCACCCTCGCCTTCGACCACCGGCCGATCGTGCTGGCCGGCCGCGAGCGGCTTCGCGCCAAGCTCTCGTATACGAACATCGGCTTCGCTCTGGCGCCGCCCTCGTTCACGATCTCGCAGCTCCGCGACCTCTACCGCGCCGCTCTCGGCCACGACCTCTCGGCGACCAACCTCCAGCGCGTTCTCGTGCGCCGCCACCTGCTCGTCCCGACCGGAACGAGGCGCGAGCCAGGGCCGGCGGGTGGCCGCCCGGCGGCGCTCTACGGCTTCCGCACTCGGGAGCTCGAGATCACCGACCAGTTCGCGGTGCTGCGGCCGCCGGCAGCTAACGCCTGACGCGGCGTACCAGCGACCAGGCCGCAGGCAGGGCCGCGGCGGCAAGGTAGAGCTTCACGATGTCGCCGGGGACGAACGGATAGAGCCCGTCGACCAGCGTCGTCGACCAGCCGACGCCGATCGAGTGATGCAGCCAGATCACGCCGCAGGCGTAGATGACGACGCTGCCGGTCAGCATGGCCGCGATCGACGAGGAGAACTTCTTGTCCCAGCCTTGCTCGGCGAGGAAGCCCGTCAACGCCGCAGCGAGGACGAACCCGACGATGTAGCCGCCGGTCGCTCCGCTGAAGACCTCCCAGCCGTGCTTCTGCTCCGAGTACCAGGGCACGCCGGCGAGCCCGAGGAGCAGGTACAGCGAGAGGCTGGCTGCTCCGAGCACCGAGCCGTACGCCGCGCCCACGAGCAGCACCGCGAACGTCTGGCCGGTGATCGGCACCGGGGTGAAGCCGAGGTGGAACGACACCTGCGCGGCGAGCCCCACGAACGCGGCGCCGCCGAGCGCGAGCAGCGCGTCGACGAGGAGCCCGGAGCGCGGGAAGACGGCAAGGCGGAGAGTTGCGGCCTGATCGTTCATCGGCGATTTAGACCGCCCGGGGCGAAATTCGGTTGCACGGCAAACCGATCGCACGAAGATGGGGGAAGATCAGCTACCGGCGTGACGTTGGCACATCAGACTGCGGCGCTATTCTCATTTTCAAGAAGCCTGTAACACGAGCCCCAGATGAAGGACATCATCGAGATCCTGGAACGGTGGACGGGCGCGGGCGCGTCTGTCGCCCTCGGCTCGGTCGTCGAGCGCATCGGCTCGGCGCCACGCGATCCGGGCGCGGCGCTCGCGGTGTCCTCGAACCGCGAGATCGCGGGCGGCGTCACCGGCGGGTGCGTCGAGCCTGCGGTCATCCGCGAGGCGAAGGAGGTCCTCGAAGGCTCGCGCGGACGGCTCGTCCACTACGGCCTCGACGACGAGGACGGCTTCGACGTCGGGCTCACCTGCGGCGGGAGGATCGCGGTCGCCGTCTACCGGCTCGACCCGCGAGCTCGTGCCGCCGATCGCCGACGCCGTCCGTACCGACACGCCGATCGCGGTGACGCTCTCCCTCGACGACGAGCGCTTCGGCGAGCAGGCGATCTTCCGGGCCGACGAGACGAACGGCAACGGAGTGTCCTCGGCGGCCCGGTCGCTCCTCGAGGTCGGCGAGAGCGCGATCGTCGAGTCCGACGACGGGTGAGAAGGTCTTCGTCGAGTCGTACGCTCCCCGGCCGAACCTCTACCTCTTCGGCGCGAGCGACCACGTCGCGGCGCTGGTCCCGGTCGGCAAGCAGCTCGGCTACCGTGTCACCGTCTGCGACCCGCGCACCGTGTTCCTCACGCGCGAGCGCTTCCCCGATGCCGACGAGCTCTCCGACGAGTGGCCCGACCAGTTCCTCTCCCCGCTCCGGTCGACGCGCGTACGGCGATCTCCTCATGACCCACGATCTCAAGTTCGACGTGCCGGCGCTGAAGCTCGCGTTCGCCTCGAACGCGGGGTTCATCGGCGCGATCGGCAGCGAGAAGACGCGCGCCGACCGCACGGCGCGGCTGCACGAACAGGGGATCGGCGACGCCGAGATGGCACGGCTCCACGCCCCGATCGGCATCCAGATCGGCGCCCGGACGCCCGAAGAGGTCGCGGTGACGATCGCGGCCCAGCTGATCGAGTCGAATGTGGTCGCCCGCGCGAAGCGGATCGAGACGATCTCTCGCGCCACCGTCCTCTCGTAGGACGGCTCGTCCCGGCGGTCAAGCCTCGCTGAGGGCTACTGGTTTCCCGTCAGATGATCGTGACGGTGTCGCCGACCGCGATCGTCCCCGAGCTGACGACGTCGGCGTTGAGGCCGCCCCGGTGGAGAAGGTCGTCGATGATCCCCGGCCGCGTGAGCCTCTGGAGGTGGAGGCAGGGCTCGCAGATCTCGACGCCCTCGCATTCGACCTCGCCCACGAAGAACCGCCTGCCGATCAGGTCGTCGAGACGAACGCCTCGTGTGACCACCTGCCGTCTCGACTGAGGCCCGCTCAGGCCGACGTCTTCGAGGACCTCGGCCTCGATCAGGGTGATCGCGCCGCCCGGACGTGCGCCCGCGGCGTTGAAGTGGCGGTCTCCCTCGAGCCCCTTTCCCGCGACGGCGCTGACCGAGTCGACGAGCCTGAGCGCGTCGGACTCCCCGATGGTGATCGCCTCGACCTTCATGCCACCAGCGTAACCACCGCGGGCACGAGCTCCTGGATCGAGCCGAGGACGAGGTCGGCCTCGTCGACGGCGTCACCCGGCGGGAAGTGCGCATTCGGGATCGCGATGCAGGACATCCCTGCGGCCTTGGCCGAGCGAATCCCGTTGTGGGAGTCCTCGACAGCGACGCAATCACCCGGGTCCGCGCCGAGGCGGCGGGCTGCCTCGAGGTAGACGTCGGGCGCGGGCTTGCCGCGCGCGACCTCCTCGGAGGAGACGGTCGCGCGGAACAGCCCTGCGATCCGGCCGGCCTCGAGCACCACGTCGATCAGCTCGCGGTTCGACGATGACGCGAGTCCGAGCGTGAAGCTCCCCGCCATCCGCTGGACGGCGTCGAGAGCGCCCGGGATCCACGGCGGGCCTGCCTGATAGCGGGCGAGCATCCGTTCCACGACGATCCGGTTGATCTCCTCTGGCGACTCCTCGAGGCCGATCCGCTCGTGCATGTAGCGGGCCCACTCGGGCGAGCTCATGCCCATCATGTCCCGCTGCGCGCCGGGATGCCAGTTGCCGCGGCGCTCACGAGCAAGCTCCTCGCGAACGCCGTCCCACACCTGCTCGGAGTCGACGAGCACGCCGTCGAGGTCGAAGACGACGAAGGTCACAACGCCACGTACCGCCGGTCGAAGTAGACGAGCGATCCCTGACCGGGGCCGTGCTCGAGCGCGCCGACCGCGCCCACGAAGATCACATGGTCGCCGAGCTCGACTCGCTCGATCGTGTCGGCGAGGATCCAGCCGACCGCGCCCTCGAGGAGCAGCGGCTCGTCGGCACGCGCCGGGATCCCGTCCCACTGGACGAGCGGCGGCACGCTTCGCGAGAAGTGCTGGGCAAGGTGCTCCTGGTCGCCGGCGAGGACGGAGACCCCCCACCGCCCCGCCTCGTCGAGCACCTCGAAGATCGACGCCTCGCGGGCGACCGAGATGGAGACGAGCGGCGGGTCGAGCGAGACCGAGACGAGTGACGAGACGGTCAGCCCCGCCTTCCGTCCCCCCCGCTCCGCGACGACGATCGACACCCCGGCGGGCCACCGCCGAAAGAGCGCGCGCTGATCCTCCCCTGCCACCGCCACGCGCCGAACCGTAGCCACGAGGCCCAGCCCGACAACGCGGTTGATCTGGGGCGCGGCGTCGAGAGCGTCGCCAAGAACAGGGGAGGATCGAGGCGCCGCATGCCCTCCATCGTCGGTCCCGTGCGCGCTCTGAAGAGAGATCCCTCGGATGCGTGTCACTCGCCCAGTTCTTCGGCGAGCAGGCCGAGGGCGTAGAGGCGCCAGGCGAGGTCGAGGTCGGCCGCGAGCAAGAGGACCGCGTCCTTCGTCCGCGGGAGATCGCGGGCGAGGAGGGCGAGCTCGTCGAGCCCCGACCCGAGCTCCGCGCGGCGCTCGTCGGTGTAGAGCTCGACGGCGAGGGCCTTGACGGCACGGTCGTCGACGCCCAGCTCGCGGTGCGGGTCGCCGCCCGCTGCGAGCAGGAGCATCGACCGGCGGCGCGCCTCGTTGACGTCGCGTTCCGGGATCTCGACGTCCCGCCCCGCGATGTAGGCGACGATCGTGGGCGCGTCGCCGAGCTCACCGGCCTCGACCCGCTCGAGGAGTGCCGCGAGCTCGCTCAAACCGGGGCGCGCTCCCGGCGTGCCCGCCGGACGGCGGCGTGGACCGGCACCAGCACGAGCAGGCCGATGAGAGCGCCGCCGACCACGTCGCTCGGAGTGTGGGCCGACTGGAGGACGAGCGCGGGGCCGACGAGCGCGGCCCAGATCCACACCCAGGGCGACGCGCGGCTCCAGATCAGCGTCAGCGTGTAGGCGACGACGATCCCACGCATCATGTGGCCGCTCGCAAACGAGTCGTCGTATGGAAGGACGTGGACGCGCGTGCCGGCCTCCGACCCGTAGAGCGCCGGCCGCACGAGGGTGTCCTTGAGGAACACCTCGATCGCGTTGCCGGCCGCCCACGCCACGGCCGGCCCGAGCGCTGCGATGGGGCCGAGCCGCGGCCGGAGGACGATGGCCGCGATCCCGACGACGAGCCCCGAGACGACGACTGAGCACGGGTAGGTAAGGACGTCGAGCAGCTTGAGGGCATTCGAGGTATGGAACCTGAACGGCACCCAGAAGCCGGAGTGGTCGCTGCGCGGCGGGACGCCGGGCTTGAGCCACGGCATGAAGTGGTCGAGCGCGAACTGATCGACCCTTGTGAAGGCCCCCGAGACGACCCCGACGGAGACGAGGACGAGCGCGCCCACGAGCCCGCCGAGGAGCTTCTGCTCGCGCGACGACAGCGGCGCCGCGGCGAGCACTCGTTCCCGGACCGGCACCGCCGCACAGTACCGGCGCGCCCGATATCTTCATCGCCGATGACGCAGGAGGGCCGCAGCGCGATCGAGACGATGTTCCTCGAGGAGCGAAGTTATCCACCGCCGTCCGAGTTCGCCGCGACCGCGAACGCGCAGCCTGGTATCTACGACCGCGATCCACTGGAGTTCTGGGCCGACGAGGCGCGAAAGCGGGTCACCTGGTTCGAGCCGTTCGAGACCGTCTGCGAGTGGGAGCTCCCGTATGCGAAGTGGTTCCTCGGCGGCAAGCTGAACATCACCTACAACTGCGTCGACCGCCACGTCGAGGCCGGGAACGGCGACCGTGTCGCCTACTACTGGGAGGGCGAGCCTGTCGGCGACCGCCGGGAGGTGACGTTCGCCGACCTGCAGCGCGAGACGACGAAGCTCGCGAACGCGCTGCGGTCCCTGGGCGTCACGAAGGGGACGCCGGTCGGGATCTACATGGGGATGGTCCCGGAGACCCCCGTCGCGATGCTTGCGTGTGCCCGCATCGGCGCGCCGCACACGGTCGTCTTCGGCGGCTTCTCGGCCGACTCCCTGGCCGACCGGCTGAACGACATGGGCTGCGAGGTCCTGATCACCCAGGACGAGGCCTGGCGGCGAGGCTCGACCGTCCCGCTCAAGCGCACGGCCGACGAGGCCATGGCCGCGGCGCCGGGCGTGCACCACAGCATCGTCCTGCGCCGCACGCGCGGTGACGTCCCGATGACCGAGGGCCGCGACCGCTGGTGGCACGAGCTCGCGACCGACGAGACCGAGTGCGCGTGCGAGCCGATGGACGCAGAAGACCTGCTCTACCTGCTCTACACCTCGGGCACGACCGCGAAGCCGAAGGGGATCGCACACACGACAGGCGGATATCTCGTCGGGGCTGCCACGACCCACTACTACGTCTTCGACGTCAAGCCCGACTCCGTGTACTGGTGCGCGGCCGACGTCGGCTGGGTCACCGGGCACAGCTACATCGTCTACGGCCCGCTCTGCAACGGGACGACCGGAGTGATGTACGAGGGTACTCCCGACTTCCCCGACAAGGACCGCTGGTGGGACCTCGTCGAGCGCTACAAGGTCGACATCCTCTACACCGCGCCGACGGCGATCCGCACCCACATGAAGTGGGGCCCGGAGTTCGCAGCGAAGCACGACCTCTCCTCGCTGCGGCTGCTCGGCTCGGTCGGCGAGCCGATCAACCCCGAGGCGTGGATGTGGTACCACGAGCACATCGGCGGCGGGCGCTGCCCGATCGTCGACACCTGGTGGCAGACCGAGACCGGGATGATCCTGATCACCCCGCTTCCCGGCCTCACGACCACGAAGCCAGGCTCGGCGACGCGCCCGTTCCCGGGGATCGAGGCGGCGATCTACAACGAGGCGGGCGAGGAGGTCGGGCCCGGCGGGGGCGGCTACCTCGTGTTGAAGCGCCCGTGGCCGGCGATGCTGCGGGGGATCTACGGCGACGACGCGCGCTACCGCGAGACGTACTGGTCGAAGTACGGCGACGTGTACTTCGCGGGCGACGGCGCCCGGATCGACTCCGACGGCGACTTCTGGCTGCTCGGCCGCGTCGACGACGTGATGAACGTCTCGGGGCACCGGATCTCGACGATCGAGGTCGAGTCGGCGCTCGTCGACCACCGGGAGGTCGCCGAGGCGGCAGTCGCCGCCCGTCACGACGCGATGACAGGGCAGGCGATCGTCGCGTTCGTCACGCTCAAGGGCGGCGCTCCGGGATCGGTCGAGAAGCTCGAGGAGCTCCGCAATCACGTGGCCGACAAGATCGGGCCGATCGCGAAGCCCGCGAACATCGTCTTCACGCCCGAGCTGCCGAAGACCCGCAGCGGCAAGATCATGCGCCGCCTCCTCCGCGACGTGGCCGAGAACCGGCCGCTCGGCGACACGACGACGCTCGCCGACCCCGCGGTGGTCGACGAGCTGCGCCACCGCGCCGACGCGGAGAGCCCGGACGAGGGCTAGCCTCCTGAGCGGGCTCGCCGCGGCCGTGGCGACACTCGGTCTGGTGGGAGCGGCCCCGGCCGCCGATCCGGGCTGGCAGATCCTCGTGTTCACGAAGACGGCGGAGTTCCGGCACGACTCGATCCCGGCTGCGATCGCCGCCGTCCGGCAGCTCGGCGCTGCGAACGGCTTCGGCGTCGATCAGACCGAGGACGCGGGCGCGTTCACCGACGGGAACCTGGCCCGGTACCGGGCGGTGATGTTCCTGCTCACGACGGGCGACGTGCTGAACGACTCGCAGCAGGGGGCATTCCAGCGGTACATCGAGGGCGGCGGCGGGTTCGTCGGCGTCCACTCGGCCGCCGACACCGAGCACGACTGGCCGTGGTACGGCGGGCTCGTCGGTACGTACTTCGCCAGCCACCCCGCAATCCAGACCGCGCAGATCGACGTCGCCGATCCGCGCGACGCCTCGACCGCGGGCCTTCCGGCGGTGTGGACGCGAACGGACGAGTGGTACAACTTCACGTCCGACCCGAGGCCTTCGGTGCACGTGCTGATGACCCTCGATGAGCGCACCTACGACCCGGGGGACGGCGCGATGGGCGCCGACCATCCGATCTCGTGGTGGCACGCCTACGATGGTGGCCGCGCCTGGTACACGGCGCTCGGGCACACCGACTCGACGTACTCCGAGCCGCTCTTCCTGAGCTTCCTGCTCGGTGGGATCCGGTACGCCGCAGCGCCTCCCACCTCCACTCCACTCGAGATCGCCTCACTCGTTGCCGCCGTCTCTCCTGGCCGTGTGCGCGTCGTCGTCCGGGTGACCGGGTGTGGCGCCTGCTCGGGCAGCGCGCGTCTCGGACGAGCCTCCGGGAAGCTGCGGTTCGTCGACGGCACCGCAACGGCGGTGCTCTCTCATCTCTCCCCCGGGCACGGCCGGCTCTTCGTCGTCGTCACCGATGCCACGACGGGAGCGACGAGGTCGGCGTCCCGCCCGGTGCGCGTCCGCTGATCTCGTTCCTGGGCCCGCTCGCGGCCGCCGACCTGGGGTATCTAAGCCGGAGTGGGTAGGCCCTCGATCGCGCGGAGCGCTCGCGCGATCTCCTCCTCGTCGAGGGCGTAATCGACGAGCTTCCCGGCGAAGTGGTTGTCGTAGGCGGCCATGTCGAAGTGGCCGTGGCCAGAGAGGTTGAAGAGGATCGTCTTCTCGACGCCCGCCTCGTCGGCCTCCTTCGCGGCCCGCAGGGCGCCGTGGATGGCGTGGGACGACTCCGGCGCGGGCACGATCCCCTCGGTGCAGGCGAACAGCACCGCGTCGTCGAACACCTCGCTCTGCAGGTAGGCCTCCGCGCGGATCAACCCGTCGCGGAGGAGCTGCGAGACGAGCGGCGCGGCGCCGTGGTAGCGCAAGCCGCCCGCGTGGATCGGCGCCGGCACGAAGTCGTGGCCGAGGGTGTGCATCGGTACCAGTGGCGTGAGCTTGCCGGTGTCGCCGAAGTCGTAGGCGAAGACGCCGCGGGTGAGGGTCGGGCAGGCGGCGGGCTCGCACGCGAGCACATCGATCTCGCGGCCGGCGATCTTCTCGCGGATGAACGGGAACGCGAGCCCGGCGAAGTTCGAGCCGCCTCCGACGCAGCCGACGACGACGTCGGGGAACGCGTGCGCGAGCTCCATCTGGCGGATCGCCTCCTGCCCGATCACCGTCTGGTGCAGCAGCACGTGGTTCAGGACGCTGCCGAGCGAGTACGCAGTGTCCTCGCGCAACGCCGCGTCCTCGACGGCCTCGGAGATCGCGATCCCGAGGCTGCCCGGCGAATCGGGCGTCTCCTGGAGGACCGCCCGGCCCGAGTTGGTGTCCGGCGAGGGGCTCGCGACGACCTCGGCGCCCCACGTCTGGATCAGCGACCGCCGGAACGGCTTCTGGTCGTACGAGACCCGAACCATGTACACCTTGCACTCGAGCCCCATCAGCTTGCACGCGAACGCGAGCGCGCTCCCCCACTGGCCGGCGCCGGTCTCCGTCGCCAGGCGCTTGCGCCCCTCCCGCTTGTTGTAGAAGGCCTGCGCGACTGCGGTGTTCGGCTTGTGGCTGCCCGCCGGGCTGACGCCCTCGTACTTGTAGAAGATCCGCGACCGCGTCCCGGTCGCCTGCTCGAGGCGGTGCGCACGGTAGAGCGGCGTCGGGCGCCAGAGTCGGTAGATGTCGAGCACCTCGTCGGGGACGAGGATCTCCGCCTCGTCGCTGACCTCTTGCATGATCAGCGCCATCGGGAAGAGCGGCGCCAGGTCGTCCGGCCCGACCGGCTCCCCGGTGCCCGGGTGGAGCACGGGCTGTGCCGGGTTCGGCATGTCGGCGCGGACGTTGTACCAGGCCCTCGGGATCTCGTTCTCGCCAAGCAGGTACTTCGTCTGCTCCATCACTCGAAATCTACTCGGACGTCAGATGTCGCCGTTCTCGCGACGCGCCTCGGCGAGGTTGTAGACGTACTGGCAACCGCGCCTGTCGCCCCACGTCACGCGGATGGCGATCGACTGCAGGATCATGAGCGCGGTGACGTCGCGCGCGCCGATCGCGCTCGCCTAGGCGGATACGAACCTGCCGTCGCACCTTACCTGGGCGACGTTCAGCCCGCCGGTGCGCTGACGTTCGGGGGCGACCGGGGTACCCTGCCGCAATGGCCCGGCCGATCATCGTCGCCCTCGCCGCAGTGCTCGCGGCGGCGCTTGCCGCCACCGTCGGACAGGCCTCGAGCCAGGGCGTGGACACCGGGCTCTGTCCCTTCCCAATCTCGGTGACGGCGTCGTCGGCAGCGCAGAGCGACGCGGTCGCGGCGTCCGCGCTCAAGTTCTCCTTCCCCGCCCCGGCCGCATACCGTTTGCGCAACGGCGCGACCGGCCGCACCGCAACGGTTCGCTCGGCCGGCCGTACGATCGTCGACACGAAGACGGGAAGCGTTGCGTTCGGCGGCCACGTCCTCTGGGCCTGGGCGACCGGGAACAGGGTGCCGTTCCTGGCCACCGACGGCGCCGGGAGGCTCCGCGCACCGTTCTACGTGCTCTCGGGCCCGGCCCGCCCGACGGTCGTCGACCCGTGCGCCCTCGTCTCTACGCCGCCAACGATGACGCCCCGTGCGACCGCGGGGCCGTGGGCCCTCCCGTCCTATCCGCTGAGCCGCATGGCCTACGCCGGGCTCCCGCCGATCATCGGCTTCCTCGTCCGCCACGACCACGTCCATCTCGACCTGATCGTGGATGGGCGGAAGCTCCCCGTGCCGGCGGGGATCGGCCTCGCCGAGCCGGTCGACAACGGCCCGTGCCCGAAGCCGACTGCTCCGACCGGCGACTGCGCCACCGGCCATGTCTTCGTCGCGGTCGTTGCGAACTCGCCGATCCACACGCACACCTCGAGCGGGATCATCCACGTCGAGCCCGACCGCAAGGGCACCTACACACTCGGCCAGTTCTTCGACGAGTGGGGTGTGCGGCTCACCTCCACCTGTCTCGGCTCGTACTGCTCGGGCGGCGGGAAGGAGCTACGAGCCTACGTCGACGGGAAGAGGATCTCGAGCCCGCGCTCGATCGTCCTCGGCAACAAGCAGGAGATCGCGCTCGCCTACGGCAGGCCGGGGTCGTTCGGCTCCGTGCCGAAGGCGTACCACGGCGGCTGGCCGGGCGTCGGCTGCGGCGGAGCCGGCGAGAGCTCCTGCCTGCCGTGAGAACTACTTGACGGTGAGCGTGTAGGCCGTCTTGCCGGCCTGCGGCATCACGACCCACTTACCGGCGCTGAGATTCACCTTGCCGGTGTGCTTCCCGACGAACTTGAGGCCGGTGACCGTGACCACGCGCTTGATCTTCTGGAGCATGAGGCCGCTCGACGAGCTCGAGTCGGCCACGGCGATCTTGTAGCTCCCGGCCGTGAGCGTCGAGATGCTCTTGCCCTTGAACGTGAGCGTCACCTTGCCGGACGGGCTCACCGCGGCGTTCAGCGTCCCTCGGAAGGTCGCGACGCTCGAGCCGAGCGGGTTCGTCGACTGCGCGGTTCCGTGGTTGTCCGAGCTCAAGCCCTTCGCTCCGACGACGGGCGGCGGAGCGCCCACGACGGTGCCACTCGTGGCGAACGTGTAGACGACCGTCGTGTCGACGTCGCTGTGCCACGAATAGGTGGCGTTCGGCTGGAAGAAGGCGTTGTACTGGTTGGTCGAGAGCTCGCCGCCGTCCATGTTGTCGACGATGTTCTCGCCCGGCCCCTTGAGCGTGAAGTACGGGATGTTCGCGCACCCACCCGGGCCGAACATGAGAACCGTGTAGTAGCCGGCCGGGATCACCGTCGGCGCTCCCGTCCTGGTGCCAACGGGCGTGCCGTCGGCCAGGGTGACCGTCATCGTGCCGTCGAGCTGGTAGTTCACCCTGAGCACGGGATTCGCGGCCGCGCGGGCCTGCGCGGCCGGCGCGAACGCCACGAGCGCGCCTACCAGCGCCGCCAGAGCGACGATCTTGCGAGCAGCGCTTCGTGCCGTCTCGTTCACGCCCCCAGGGTACCCCCCTCGCAGGTCGTCTGTCGAGGCGGCTTCAGTCTCTGTTAATGGACGACGACCTTGAACGCGGCCTGCCCCGAACGAGGCCCGAGAGTCCACGTTCCGGCGGTGAGCGCCACCGTCGCCGAGCGCTTTCCGATGAACCCTGCCCCGGTCACCGTGACGGGCTTCGCGCTCCCTTTTTTCAACAGGAAGCCGCTGGACGAGCTCCGGTCCGTGACCGCCACGGTATACCTCCCCGCCTTCAGCGTTCCGATGCTCTTGCCGTCGAAGGCCGCGCTGAGCGTTCCGGCCGCACTCACGACTCCCGTGAGCTTGCCCCTGAAGGGCAGGAGGCCCGATCCGACGATGTCGTTGGTTGTCGGCTTGCCGCTCGAGGTGACGGGTGTCGTGGTCGTCGTCGTCGGGCCGGCGGTCGCGGCGACCGTCCCCGAGGTCGTGAACGTGTGAACGGCCGACGCAAGGCCGCGATCGGTATGCCAGGTGTAGGTCGAGTTCGGCAGGAAGAACGCGTTGAAGCTGGAGGCGTCGACCTCCCCGCCGTTCATGTCGCTGACGATGCTCGCGCCGGGTCCGTTCAGCTGGAACAGCGGCAGCTGGACACAGCCGCCGGGGCCGTCCATGAGCACCGAGTAGTAGCCGGCCGGAATCACGGTGGGCGCGCCGCTCGTCGAGCCGACCGGCGTCCCGTCCGGGAGCGTCACCGTGATCGACCCGTTCGTGAAGAAGCTGACGAGAATCGTCGGCGTCGCGGGCGCAGCGCCTTCGGCCGCCTGGGCGGCAACGAGACCGCCTGCGAGCACGGCAACTGCAGCAACCCGGAGGAGCCACCTCACTTCACCGAGGGTACCACCCTGTCGACGAAATAGGCTCCTCGCCGTGGAGTGGGCTCTACCCGCAGTCGCCCTCGTCTTGCTCGGCTTCGCCGCCGTCTCGCGCAAGCTCGAAGGCACGCCGATCACGGCCGCCATCGTCTTCACGGGTGCCGGCCTACTCCTCGGTCCGAGCGTGTTCGGGGTCCTCGACCCGACGCCCAACGGCGAGACGGTCAAGCTGCTGGCCGAGGGAACGCTCGCAGTGGTGCTGTTCGGCGACGCGGCGCGCATCGACCTGCGCGCGCTCCGCGAGCAACTCGGCGTACCGGCCCGACTCCTGGGGATCGGCCTGCCGCTCACGATACTCGCCGGTTTCGCCACGGCACTCGTCGTCTTCGGCTCGCTCGCGTGGCCGGAGGCCCTCCTCCTCGCGGTGATCCTGACCCCGACGGACGCGGCGCTCGGACAGGCGGTCGTGACGCTGCCCAGCCTGCCCCTGGGCGTACGGCAGAGCCTGAACGTGGAGAGCGGGCTCAACGACGGGCTCTGCGTGCCGGTGTTCGTCGTCGTGCTGACCGTTGCCGGGGCAGACGCGGGACTGATCAGCGACTCCCACGCGATCACGGTCCTCGTGGAGCAGATCGGGTACGGGGTCCTCGCAGGCGTGGCCGCCGGGATGCTCGGCGCTGCGGTCGTCGTTCTCGCCGGCCCGCGAGGGCTCGTCGAGGGCTCGTGGCTCCAGGTCGTGCCGGTTGCGGCAGCCGCCCTCGCGTACTCCTCGGCAGCCGCGCTCGGCGGCTCGGGGTTCATCGCGGCCTTCGTCGGCGGGGCCGTGTTCGGCGCCGTCCGGCGGCGCGTCGGCGGCGAGGTCGGGTACCTCCTCGAGGAGCTCGGCGCGCTGCTCGGAGCTGCCACGTTCGTCGTCTTCGGCGCCGTCCTCCTGGAGCCGACCCTCCATCACCTCTCCTGGGAGATCGCGCTCTACGCCGTGCTGAGCCTCACGGTCGTCCGGATGATCCCGGTCGCCCTGGCCATGATCGGCACTGGTTCGCGGCGGCCGACCGTCGCGTTCCTCGGGTGGTTCGGCCCGCGCGGACTCGCGTCGATCGTCTTCGCCGTGCTCGTGATCGAGACCCACGGCCGCCTCCCGCACGAATCGATCGTCCTGAACGCCGTGTTCGCGACGATCGGGCTCTCGGTGCTCGCGCACGGCCTGACCGCGTCCCCACTTGCGAACCGCTACGCCCGGTGGTTCGCCAGCACGCCTCGAGAAGCTCCCGAGCCGGCACGTGAGGTGCCTTGGCGGTTCAACCCGTAGGCTGCGCAGCGTGAGCGCGAACCGCCAGGCGCCCAGTCTGACCAACCTCAGCGAGGAGCAAGCATCGTCCGGGGCCAGTGCAGCCCGGTCCCAGGAGGCCGAGAGCAAGGCTCAGACCTCTGGAGACAGGACGACGCTGAACGCCCTCGAAAAGAAGCTCGAGCAGGACTCGACAGAGCTCGCGAACTCGGAGGCCGAGGTCAAAGCCGGAATCGCTCAGAGCAACGCCCTCGCCTCATCCGTGTCGATACAAGGTCTCCTCCAGATGCGCGCCGCGGCCGCACTGGCGGTCGCGTCGACGAAGCTCACGGGACTGACCGCGGCTCTCTACGCGCACGCGACAACTGATCTCGCAAAGGCCGAGGACCTGCGCACGGGTGCCGACGGGCTCGCCGGTGAGGTCGCCCGCCCTCCCCTCCTCGACTGCCGCGCTGCCCACATTCGCTCCCCTTCGCGCCGATGTGAACGCCGTTCAGGAGCTAGCCGTCGCCGCCGAGCGACTCAACCAGCTGACGGGCGGAAACGCAACAGGAGTCGACCGACAGGGGGAAGGATCCACTACAGGATCGCAGGCACCTGATCGACGGCATTTGCAGGCTTCGAGGGGTGTAAGAGTGATCGCGATCGTCGACCACGCAAGACCGCAGTTGAGTGACACTCGGACGTCATGAATACCGGCGAACAATCATCAGCAGCCTCGGCTAGTCGCCCCGATCCGCGCGACCTTCTCCGCAGTCGAAGCTACTTGGCGCTGCTGGTGTTCGGCGCGATCGTGGGCGTCGTGGTCGCGTTCGTCGCGTACTTCTTCCTGAAGGGCGTCTCCGATGCCCAGCACTACATCTTTGAAACCCTGCCGAAGGAGCTCGGGTACAACTCCGAGCCGACGTGGTGGCCACTCCCGTGGCCGCCCCTGGCCGGGCTCCTCGTCGCGCTGACGATCCGTTACCTTCCCGGCAGCGCCGGGCACAAGCCGGCCGAAGGATTCAAGACCGGCGGCCCGGTCATGCCGATCCACCTTCCCGGGATCGTCCTCGCGTCTCTAGCGACGTTGTGTCTCGGTGTCGTGCTCGGGCCCGAAGCGCCGCTGATCGCGATCGGAAGCGGCATCGGCGTCCTTGCCGTCCATCTCGTCAAGAAGGACGCGCCCGCGCAAGCGCTCGCGGTAATCGGTGCTGCGGGCAGCTTCGCCGCGATCAGCACATTGCTGGGCTCTCCGATCGTCGGGGCGTTCCTAATGATGGAGGCGGCCGGGCTCGCCGGACCGATGCTGGGCGTCGTGCTCGTCCCGGGCCTGCTCGCAGCCGGCGTGGGCGCACTCATCTTCGTCGGACTCGACGCCTGGACCGGCTACGGAACATTCTCGCTGGCGGTCCCGGACATCCCTCCCTTCGGCAGCCCAGACGGGGCCGAGTTCCTGTGGGCGATCGCCATCGGCATTCTTGCCGCCGTGATCGGCGCCGGCATACGGCGGCTGGGCCTCGTCCTCCAGCCGGTCGTAGAGCGGCGACCCATCGCGCTGACTCCGGTTGTCGGTCTGGCCGTGGCCGGGCTAGCGGTCGGGTTCGCCGGGGCAACCGGGAAGAGCTCGTCGGAGGTCCTCTTCTCCGGCCAGGATCAGCTACCTCAGCTCATCCAGTCCGCCGCCGGCTGGTCCTTCGGGGCGCTGCTGCTACTTGTCGCCTGCAAGGGGCTTGCCTACGGCCTCTCGCTCAGCAGCTTCCGCGGCGGCCCCGTCTTTCCGGCCCTCTTCATCGGCGCCGCCGTCGGGATCATGCTCTCGCACGGGCCCGGCCTCCCGATGATCGCGGGAGTCGGGATGGGCGTCGGCGCGATGAGCGTCGCCATGCTCAACCTGCCGCTGACATCTGTCGTCCTCGCGAGCGTCTTCCTCGCATCGGACGCGGTACGGCTGTTGCCGCTCGTCATCGTCGCCGTCGTCGTCTCGTACGTCACCTCAGCCTGGCTCACGCCGCGCAAACCCCCGATCCCGGTGACGACGCCCGTCTGAATGCAAGCGCATGCCGTGGACCGCATCGAACGGGTCGCCGCCAGGAAGACCGTCGACCCGCAGTTGATAGCCGCTCTCGTCGTGGGCAAGGGCCACACAGCCCGCACGCGGCTGAGCGAACTGGACCTCCAGGTTCTGTCTCTCATGGCGGAAGGACTATCGAACGCCGCCCTTGGCAAGCGAGTCCATCTCAGCCCCAGAGCAGTCCAAAACGGGAGATCTCGACGATCTTCACCAAGCTCGACCAACCGACCGACACGCGCAACCAAGCGTCGGAACCTGGATCTGAGTGCATCGGTCGTGATCATCGTCGTTCTACGTGGTTCTGGGATGGGCCGTCGGATTCCGAGACCGGCAGACGGCATCACGGTCTCGATGATCTCAAGCATGCGGTTCATTCCGGTCGGCCTGGTCGTGATCGCGATCGTGCTGAACGGCCAGGGCTGTACCTGACGCCGGCGCTGATCTTCGCGCTGATCGACACCATCATCCCCGTTTCCCCTCGCTCCCGAGATCGGGCGCTACGTCACTCGCAAGACGCCGACGCCGAACGCGACACCGGCTGGGAAGGTGGCCCATGGCGTCTGAGCTGTCCCGGAGTCGGCGAATAGGAGTCACGTGAACCCGCCTGCGATTGCGTGGACGTCGCCAACGGACAGCACTTCCGGCGGCGCGGCGCGAACGCATGCCGGCGGACGCTGACGGCCGCCGTGTTCCGACTCACCCGCGGACAAGCCCGTGCCCGCACTATCCGGGCTCGCCTAAGCCCTCCGAGCTCGGCATGCAGACAATCGCGGTATATGGGCCGCGCGGCTCGATGTCCAGAACCAGCGACATCCGCCCGTCTCGACGCGGTGCTCGTCTTCTTCTTCTTCCCGAAAGCGGACCGCGAGCGCGAGCTGCTCGCCTCGTACGCAGCGGAAGACGCCGCAGCCTGAGCTTCCGAGACGCATTTCCGCATCGGATCCGTTCCTCTTCTTAACCCGCTCCTCAGCGCGGCCTAATCCTCGGGGTCTTCGATGGCGATGAGTACGAAGCCCGATGCTCGATCTCCTCGAACCCGTCGCAAGCAACGCCCAGGTCCTCGCCGGGCGTCTTGCCGGTGTCTCGTTCTGGCTGCTCGCGATCGGCCTCGCCCTGCACGGGGCGAAGATGGCGGCACGGGCACGCGCCTGGCACAACATCGTTCGCGCGGCCTACCCCGACGAAGGCCTTCGCTTCCGCCATGCGCTCGGGGCCTACGTCTGCGGCATCGGCACGAACGCGGTTCTGCCGGCAAGGCCCGGGGAGCTGGCCAAGCTGGCGCTCGTTCGGCAGAAGGCTCCGGGCACCGAGTATCAGGGACTCGCCTCGACGCTGCTCACCGAGTCGGTCTTCGACACGGTCGTGGGGGTGGCCGCCGTTACGGCCGGGATCGCGCTCGGTTGGGCAACCCTGGGAGGGTCTGTCCCCCACTCGGGCGCGGTCGTCATGGAGCACGCGTGGCTCGCGGCAGTCGTCGTCGTGGGGTTTGCCCTCGTCGCGTGGCTGGCGCGCCACCGGCTTCGAAGGCTCGCGACGGGTGCGTCGCGCGGCTTCCGGGTCCTCCGCCAACCGCGGCGGTACCTGGCGACGGTGGTCTCCTGGCAGCTCGGGGCGCTCGGGCTCCGGCTCGCCTCGATCCTGTGCTTCCTCGCCGCCTTCCATCTCCCGGCGACGCCGCAGACCGCACTCGTCGTCCTGTGCGTTCAGTCGGTGGCGAACATGGTTCCCCTGACGCCGAACGGCGCCGGGACGCAGCAGGCCCTGCTCGTCGTCGCGCTCGGCGCGACCGCGGGCGCGTCGTCGATCGTCGGCTTCGGCGCCGGAGCGCAGCTCGCGACGGTCGCCGCCGAGGTCGTGCTTGCGGTCGTCTCGCTCGTGCTGATGACGGGCTCGCTCCGGTGGCGCCGTCTCGTCGCGGCGCCGGCGTCCTGAGCGGCGGGGCTGGGATTCGAACCCAGGGGACGCTTTCACGCCCAACGACTTTCAAGGCCGCCCCGTTCGACCGCTCCGGCACCCCGCCGCGGGTGTCTCTTCTAACAGATCAGGGCTGGCCGGCCTCGGCGTGGCCCTCGGCGTTGTCGAAGACGTCCCAGCAGACGATCTTCGGCTTCGTCCAGTCGATACGCCGAGCGACCGCCTGGAGCATCTTCAACGTCGTCACCGCGCGGCCGCCGACCTCGGTTGCCTGGTCGGAGAGGTGGATCATCAGGTTCGCGTTGTCCTCGGGCGTGACGATGCAGTGGTCGATGATCTTCCCGAACGGGTCCGAGTAGGGCAGGAGGGCGACCTCGCTCTTCGGCGCCAGGCCGTTGTGGTCGTAGACGTAGAGCGCGGTGATCTCGTGGCGGAAACGCATGAGCGCCGTTGCGGCAGAGTTCTCCATGCGCGCCTCGGCGGCGATGAACATGTTCCAGCAGTCCCGCGGCGCGGTCCAGGTGATCCGCCTACCGAACTCCTGCAGGATCGAAAGGCTCGTCGTGCGCGTGCCTCCGAGCGCGCTGATCTTCCCCGACCAGAAGAGCGTCGCGTCGGCAAGGTCGTTCGAGGAGATCGTGCACGAGGCGAGCACCTTCTCGAACCGGCTGGAGTACGGGGAGAGCTGGGCCTCGCTCGCAGGCGGAGAGCCGACGTGGTCCTTCGCATAGAGCGCGCGCAGCTGGGCGAGATGCGGCACGGCCGGCGCGGGCGCGGCGGGCGCGACGGCTCCGAGCGCCAGGAGCAGTATTCCGACGCCTACCGCTCCAGCCCGGGCTCTCACCGGGGACCTTGTACCACAGCTACTTTCCGACCACCTCCGGCGCGCCGAGCTCGCTCAGCACGTCCGGCACGTCACCCCCGAAGTTCTCGAGGATCGCGAGAAGCCAGCGATCGGTGACCGCTGTGCCGTTCAACGTGTGCGGGGTCTCGAGCCGCTTCTCGCCGACGCGGTAGCGGATCCCGAGCCGCCGAGCCTGGAAGTCGGTCGTGTTGGACGTCGAGGTGATCTCCCGGTAGCGCTGCTGGTGGGGAAACCACGCCTCGATGTCGTACTTCTTCGACGCCGAGTCGCCGAGGTCGCCGGCCGCCACGTTGACGACCCGGTAGGGCAGGCCGAGCGCCTGCACGAGCTCCTCCTCGATCGCAAGGAGCCGGTCGTGCTCCTCCCCCGAGCGCTCGGGCTCGCAGTAGACGAAGAGCTCGACCTTGTTGAACTGGTGCACCCGGAACATCCCGCTCGTGTCCTTGCCGGCGGCCCCGGCCTCGCGGCGGAAGCACGTCGAGAAGGCGGAGTAGCGGAGCGGGAGCTCCTCGAGGATCTCCTCCATGTGGAACCCGGCCAGAGCGACCTCGGAGGTGCCCGTGAGGTAGAGCTCGTCTGCCTCGAGGGCGTAGATGTTCGAGCGCTCGGTCGGGAAGAAGCCGGTGCCGTACATCGCCTTCTCCCGAACGAGGACCGGCGGGATCATCGGCGTATGGCCGTGCGCGGCGGCACGGTCGAGGGCGAAGCGGTAGAGCGCCATCGCGACGAGAGCCGAGTCGCCGGTGACGTACCCGAAGCGCGAGCCCGAGAGCCTCGCCGCGCGCTCGAGCTCGAAGCGCCCGATCTCGGTGTGCTCGGGCCCCGGCGGGCCCGGCTCCCCGACGCGACGGATCTCGACGGCGTCCTCGTCGGTCGAGCCGTCGGGTGCGGAGGGGTCGGGAGGGTTGGGCACCGCGACGAGCAGGGCGTCGCGCTCGGTCTCGGCCTCGGCGAGCTCGGCCTCGACCACCTTCAGCTCTTCCTTCGCGGGCGCAAGCTCGGCGAGCTGCTCCGGGGTCGGCTTGCCCTTCAGCTTCAGCTTCGTCCTGAGCTCCTCGACACGCGGCATGAGCGACCGCCAGCGGGCGTCCGCCGCGATGAGCGCGTCGAAGTTCACGGACGCCTCGGCGTTCTTGCGCGCGAGCGCGGAACGGAAGCGCTCGGGATCGTCGCGGGCTGCCCGGATGTCGATCATGGCGTTTGAGTCTAGAAGCGCTTCGAGAAGCTGCGCCACGCCCTCATCCTCGACGGGCGGGCAGACGAGCCGCGCGAGGGCCTTCACCCGCCCGTCGGCGTTCTCGACCGCGACGCCGTACCCCCAGGCGACGAGGTCGAGGTCGTTCTCGCCGTCGCCGACCGTGACGGTGCGGGCGGGGTCGAAGCCCAGGTACTCGAGCGCGGAGGACTTCGACACGCCGATGGCCGCGAGCTCGAGGAAGTACGGGAGCGACTTCGTCACCCAGAGCCGGCCCGCGAACTGCACGCGCAGCTCGGCTCCGAGGACATCGAGCGCGTCCGGGTCGCCGATCGCGACGAGCTTCGTCGGAGGCCGCTCGAGCCAGCTCACGAGATCGCCGACGGTGTGCAGGGGGATGCCCTGGAAGTCCGAGTAGCGCTGCGCCTCGGGCGTCACCCGGGCGACGTACAGCTCGTCGTCGACGTAGACGTTCAGGCCGTACCCGGCCGCCTCGACCGCCGACGATCGCCTCTCGCGCGAGGTCGACGGCGATCGGCTCGTGGCGGAGCCAGGTGCCGTCCGGGCTGATGATCGCAGCGCCCTGGTAGCAGACGAGCGGCTCGTCGAGGTGCGCCGGCTCGAGCACGCGCCGCGCCGACTGCACCATCCGACCGGTGCAGACGACCACCCGCACGCCGGCCGCCTCGGCGCGCGCGACTGCCGCGAGCGTGCGCGGCCGCAACACGTAGTCCTTGGCGATGAGCGTCTGGTCGAGATCGGTTGCGACCACCTCGACGTCGCGCGGGAAGTCCCCGGGGAGTCTCAGGGTCCCGCGACCAGGAATGCGACCAGGTCGGCGAGCTGCTGCGGGCTCAGAGTCCGGCCGTAGGTCGTCGGCATCACGCCGGCCGGGAAGCCTGGAGCGACGTACGCGCCGGGATCGACGATCGAGGCGCGTGTGAACTGGGCGAGCGTCCCCTGGTTCGCCCTCTGCGCCGAGGCGGCGAGGTTGTTCAGGTTCGGGCCGACCCTCCCGGTGGTGCCGGCCGGTCGGAATCGGTGGCAGGCGCCGCAGCCGCTCGAGATGAAGACCGGCCGTCCGGCCGACGCGTTGCCCTTCGGCCCGAGCGTCGGCAGCTTGCCGATCACGGTCTCCGGAGTGGGCGTCGTGACCTTCTTCCCACCGGGGACCGTGCTCGAACAGCCCACGAGAAACGTGGCGAGCAGGCCGATTGCCGCGAGCTTCCGCACGGCGAACGAGTTTAGCCGTCGCACCGATCAGGCCTTAGAGGAAGGTAAGAGCTCTCTGGCGCCGGAACCCACGGCGGTACCATGAATGTCATGAAGAGACGCTCATATGGCCGTGACGCCGGGTTGACACTGCGGATGCTGTTCACGACTGGCCTCCTGGGCCTGCTGTACGTCGTGTTCGCCGTCGTCCTGATCAATTTCCTGAACGTCGGGTGGCTGCCGTTGCTCGTGATCATCGGCGGGCTCGCGTTCGTCCAGTACTACACCTCCGACAAGCTCGCCCTGGCCGCCGCCGGCGCCAAGATCGTCGAGCGCGACGAGGCGCCCGACCTGCACGACGTGGTCGAGCGGCTGTGCGCGATGGCCGACCTGCCGAAGCCGCGCATCGCCGTGATGGACACGCCGGTTCCGAACGCGTTCGCGACCGGGCGGTCGCCGAAGCACGCAGCCGTCTGCGTCACCACCGGTCTCTGGCACCGGCTCGAGCCCAAGGAGATCGAGGGCGTCCTCGCCCACGAGCTCTCGCACATCGCCAACCGCGACGTCCTGACGATGACGATCGCGAGCTTCTTCGCGATGCTCGCGGCGTTCATCACGCGGATGTTCCTCTGGACCGGCATGTTCGGCGGGTTCGGCGGCGGCGGCAACCGCGACAACAACAACGGCCCGCCGGTGTGGCTCATCGTCCTCGCCGTCTCGATCGCGGTCTACGCGATCAGCTTCGTGCTCATCCGGACGCTCTCGCGCTACCGCGAGTACGCGGCCGACCGCGGCTCCGCGCTGATCACCGGCTCGCCCGAGTACCTGATGAGCGCGCTGCAGAAGATCTCGTCGCAGATGACGCTGATCCCTCAGCAGGACCTGCGTCAGGTCGCTGGGATGAACGCGTTCTTCATCATCCCGGCGAAGGTCAGCAACGCTGCTGCCGAGCTGTTCATGGATCACCCGCCCATCGAGAAGCGGCTCGCGGCCCTCGCCGAGATCGCCCGCGAGATGGGTCGGCCCGTGGACTACAAGGCCTAGTCCGCCGCGAGCGGCGAGTCGAACAGGGCGAGCCAGCGCGTCAGGTCTTGCTCGACGGGTAGCTCCTTCTCGAGCTTGGCCTTGAGCTCGAGCTCGGTTGCGTTGTCTCGCTGCTGGCTTTCGCCGGTCGGGATGAACGGCCAGAACGCGCCGCGCTTGAAGCCGTAGATCCAGTACACCGGGTGCTCGCCGCCCTTGAAGAGGAACGGGGCGGCGAGCAGCTGGGCCCCGAAGCCCTGGTCGGTCAGCTCCTGGGCGACCGAGTGGACCGACGCGATCTGGTCCTCGAGGTCGTCGTCGTACACGAGCAGCCACTCGTATCCGAAGGAGTCGGACTTGCGCTCCACCTCCGAGCCTGCCGAGCGGCCCGCTTGCTTGATCAGAGCCTCCGCGTCGTTGTCGACACGGGTGAAGTCGCCGGCGGAGAGCGGCTTGTAGACGACAGCGGCCTTCCCGGCGGTCTTCAGCCCGAGCTCGACGTCCAGGGTCACCGCGGCCGTCGCGAGCGCGAACAGGCGGTCGTCGCGCGGCTCTGAGAGCTTCTTGCGCCCGAAGAGCGCGTCCCGAAGGCCCATCCCGTGGGACTACGTGGTCTTCTTCGAACTGCTGCCGGTCGCCGGCTTCTCGGCCGGGACGTCGGCTGCGTCGATGTCCTCGGCTGCCGTCTCGATCTCCTTCGGCTCGTCGCCGGATCCGATCTCGGCCTTCAGCTTTGCGAGCTCGTCGTCGACCTGGCTCGACTGCTGGATCTTCGAGAGCTCGCGGTCGATCGCGTCATTCGAGGAGGTGAAGTCGTCGAGCGCGCCGGCCTCGGTGAGCTCGTTGATCGCGTCGGCGCGCGCCTGCATGTCGAGGGTCTTGTCCTTCGCGCGCTCGACGGCTGCGCCGACGTCGGACATCTCGCTGGAGATCCCGGTCGCCGCCTCGCCGATCCGCACCTGGGCCTCGGCAGCCGAGTACTGCGCCTTGATGACCTCCTTCTGGGTCCGGAACTGCTCGATCCTCGCCGAGAGCTGCTGCGACGACTCGGTCAGCTTCTGCTGCTGAGCCTCGAGCTGCTGGCCCTGGGTCATGATGTCGCCGAGCTGGCCCTCGATCGCGGCCTTCTTGGTCAGCGCCTGCCGCGCGAGGTCTTCGCGGTCTGCCTGCACCGCCGCCTTCGCCTGGCCGTCGAGCTTGTCGACCTGCTGCTGCATCGAGTTGTACTGGATCTCGAGCCGCTTCTTCGCGGTCGTGACGTCGGCGATCCCGCGCTTCACGTTCTGGAGCTGGCGCAGTTGCTCCTCGTAGCTGTAGTCGAGGGTCTCGGCGGGGTTCTCGGCCTTGTTCAGCAGCTTCGAGTACTTCGCCTTGATGATCGTCGTCGTGCGTGCCCACAGGCCTGGCATGCGGTCCTCCCCGTCGAGATAGCTGTAAACGGAAGCGTATCTCTCGCGGTGTAGCTTTCGGGCGTGCTCGTCGAACGAAGCCTCGATCCCGGCTGGCTCTCGAACGCCTATCTCGTCGGCGACAAGGAGGGCGGCACGGCCGTCTTCGTCGACTCGGGCGCGCCGCTCGAGCCCCTGTACGCGTTCGCGCGAGAGCATGAGCTGACGCCCACGCACGTCCTCCGCACCCACTCCCACGCCGACCACATCGCCCACGAGGGTGAGATCGGGCTTCCGGTCGTCACCGGGCCTCTCAGCGCCGGCGGCCTCGAGATCGGCGCGATCCCGACGCCGGGCCACTCGCCCGACATGGTCTGCTTCGTCGTGACGGACGGCTCGGGCGAGGAGCTCGTGTTCTCGGGCGACACGCTGTTCAAGGACTCTGTCGGCGGCGGCGACTACGACCTGGTGCGGCTCCAGGTCATGGACGTCTTCATGGCGATGCCCCACTCCCGCCGCCTGCTTCCAGGGCACACCGACGAATCGACGATCGGCCGCGAGTGGGAGGAGAACCCGTTCATCCGCGTCTGGCGGGGCGCCGAGCCCGAGGGAACGGAGCCGGTGACGGTCCACGGCCGGCCGGCCACGCTGATCGTGTGGAGCCCCGACTACGACGGCAAGGGCAAGGCCTGGGTCCGCTTCGACGACGGCGAGGATGCCATCGTGGGCGGCTCGGCGGTTCTCCGGTAGCGTCCCGGCCGTGGCTCACCAGGTCGTGTGCATGTCGGGGCTCGACGGCGCAGAGATGCGGGACGTGGCCAAGGGCGTCGCGGCCAAGCTCGAGTTCGACCTCGTCGACGAGGAGATCGTCCTACAAGCAGCAGCGGCAGCCGACCTCGACCCGGGCGTGGTCGCCGACGCCGAGCGCCGCCGCACCTTCGTCGAGCGCACGATCACCGGCTTCGGTGCCGGCGGCGACGCGAGCGCGGTCGCGCTCGCAGGCGCCGGGTACACAGCCGGGATGGGCCTCGGCGAGGACATCCGCGCGCTGCTCGTGCAGGCGATCGAGGAGACCGCCGACCGCGGCAAGGTCGTGATCGCGGCGCATGCCGCCTCCCACGCCCTCGGGGCTCGCGCCGACGTCGTTCGCGTGCTCGTCACAGCCTCGCCCGAGACGCGGCGCTCCCGCGTCGCCGCCGCGCGCGGGCTCGACGAGAAGGAGGCCGCGAAGAGCGTCGAGCGCTCCGACGCTGCCCGTGCCGACTACCTGAAGCGCTTCTACGACACGCGGCGCGAGCTTCCGACCCAGTACGACCTCGTGGTCAATACCGACCGGCTGACCCCCGACGAGGCCGTCGAGCTGGTCGTGCTCGCCGTCGAGAGCTGACGCGGGCCTGTCCGAAAAGGACAGTACCCTGCCCGCGTGCGCCTGATCGTCGCCCGCTGCGAGGTCACCTACACGGGCCGCCTGACCGCCTACCTGCCGGAGTCGACGCGGCTCTTGATGCTCAAGGCGGACGGCTCGGTGCAGGTGCATGCCGATGCTGGTGGCTTCAAGCCGCTCAACTGGATGACGCCGCCGGTCGTGCTGGAGGAGGACGGCGACACGATCGTCGTGCGCAAGCGCGCGGGTCGCAGCGAGGACCGGCTCGAGATCCGGCTTCACGAGGTGCTGTCGGACGTCGAGCACGAGATGGGCGAGGCTGCCGGGCTCGAGAAGGACGGCGTCGAGCGCGACCTCCAGCTCGCGCTGGCCGAGAAACCCGAGGCGATCGAGGACGGGTTGCGCCTCGTGCGGCGCGAATGGCCGACCGACATCGGTCCGGTCGATCTCATGTGCCGGGACGGCGACGACGGCTGGGTCGCGGTCGAGATCAAGCGCGTCGGCACCATCGATGCCGTCGAGCAGCTCGCCCGCTACCTCGAGCGAATTCACCTCGAGCCCGGGATGGCGGCCTGCCGCGGGGTGCTCGCTGCACAGCAGCTGAAGCCGCAGGCCGTCACGCTCGCCGAGTCGCGTGGAATCGTCTGCGCCGAGGTCGACCTCGCCGTCCTCCGCGGCGAGCGAGAGCCCGAGCTCACGCTCTTCGCGGTCTGAGCCGCCGAGCTACACTTCGTGGCTCTTCGGGGCTATAGCTCAGTTGGGAGAGCGCCTGGATCGCACCCAGGAGGTCGGCGGTTCGAGCCCGCCTAGCTCCATCGGTATTTGCAGGGGTTTTACGAGGGCCGCCGCGAGGCGGCCTTCTCTGTCGGTGGGGGAGAGGCAGTCGTGGCCCTTATGACCCTGCAAGTCACTGAGTCACTCGACTCAAATCGGAGCACCGCGAGCCACTCGCGCATCGTCGGGCGTCTGCCGAGGTTCACCTGCTGAACGAGACTGTTAGAGAAGACGTGCGACGTGACTACCGCGATGATCGGGCCGAGCACGATCAGGCACACGTCGAAGAACTTCAACGTCGCCCACCCGTCGTAGACGATCAGCACGGTCACCAAGGTGATCGTCGCGGTGACGATCCGTCCGATGACGGAGGGCGTCGATCTGAGGTCGGACAGGCCCGGCGGCATTTGTTTGATCCTATGCCTGCTCTACGGGCAGTCTGACGGTGCGGCGGTTGACCGGCCGCGGCGGAAGCGTTCCCGGGGCAGGAAACTGATGACGGGCATGAGGGGCCAACTCCCGCCGGATGCAGCCCACCTCGCCCTGTTGCCGACGAATGAGGATCGCGCATAGGTGTCGTCCCCGGGGCCGGTGCGGCGATCAGGCTTCTTTGGCCGTCCCGCTCGAGTCGCACGGGACGTTGATCCTTTCTCGCGCGAAGGTCCTCTCCTGTTCGATCTGCGCGAGCGCTCGCTCCATCGCGACTGGGCGAAGGCCGCCGACTCCCGACTCGTAGGGATGGTCGAGGAACACCAGCAAGAGCAGCGTCGAGGTGACGACGACCGCGACGCCGCCCATCATCGTCGCCTGCACGATCGCCCGCTCGGCGCTGTCGGCGAAGAACAACATGTAGACGAAGATGACGCCGGAGGCGATGAGGAGAACGATCCAGACCGGGAGTGGGATCACTCCTTCGGCGCCGTGGATGCGGTCCCCCCGCCCGTTCTCTCGGTCGGATCGCTGATCGAACCATTTGCTGTAGGCCGTCTGCTCGGACGCCGAACGGGGCTCTGTCGTCCGCAAGGTACGCAGCATCACCAAGCTCCACGGGTTTCTCAGGTTGCCGAGAGTGCCAGAGCGCATTCGTGGCCACTCTTGGTAGATCACGGTGCGTGCGTAACAGACGAGATCACCGGAGAGCCGCGCCCGCACATCAACAGGGAGGAACTGCGCGGTCTCGAACTGCTGCACCACGGTCCGCGCCTCTGCCTCGGCGCCGCTTCGCGACGTGTCGAAGCTCTCAAAGGAAAGGAAGACGACGAATCCGATCAGCACGGCAAAGCCCGTGGCTAGCACGCCGAAGACACCGGACGCGCGATCGCCATCCTCGAAGTAGCTGCCCTCAGGCGCGCCCCGGCGAACGAGCAGCATCGCCGCGATCGCCACTGCGGCGACGCCGAGGACGACGAGCCCTGCCCACACGAGATTCACCGCGGCATCATCGCCTCCCTGGTCGCTTAGCGTCGCGGAGGGATCTGCTGAGCGCCGAAGCGGACCCGCGCCCCTTTCGGGCGAGGCCCACGCAGTCGAGTTGTAAACGCCGCACCGCTTCGCCAGTCCGTTGCGCTGATTACGGCCGGGTAGGACACGCGACGGGCGAAGCGAACGCGGTGCGGATGGAGAGCGAGACTCACCTAGAACGCTGGCTTGACCGGGCCCTTGCGCGCCCGTGACGCCCCGCGGCGGTGCCGCGGTCATTGCCGTGGTCACGACTATCGCGACGGTCGGCTTTGGCCTGCTCATGACGGCGATCGACCGCAAGAACTTCGCCACGGTCGGCGAGGGGCTCTGGTGGTCGGTCCAGACGGTCACCACGGTGGGTCACGGCGACCTTGTCCCGACCCCCGCCTCCGGGCGGATCGTGGCCGCGCTCGTGATGCTGCTCGGGCTCGCTTCCTGGCGGTGATTACGGCGGCGATCACGAGCTCGTTCGTGCCAACCGGCGCACGTCGACACCCATGATGGGGACAAGGAACCATGCATCCATGCCGTCTTCGGCTTGCCCGCAGTTATGAGTGGGTGAGCGCGCAGAATCGACAAGCTGGGGGTCACTGGTGGAGCCCAGTACCGCCCATTCACGCGTTGTCATGACTACATCGAAAAGTCCTGCAAAGGCGTGGGTAGTGCTATTCCAGTCGCTCGTACGAAGAGACTAGGCTCGAACCGTCCTGAGCGGGTCGCGTCGACAGCTTGGTTCAGGTGACGACACTCGTCTGCACGTCTACGGTCTCAGATGTGAGTCGACCTCACTTGTGCGGCGTCGTCCGTCGGGTACGAACAGGCGTGAGCGGTCGGTTCACGAAGCGCGAGGGCATCTGGAATCCGCGCGGGCGTACGCCCGCGCGGTTCCTTCGGTGATGCGTCAGCTGTCAGGCGGGCTCCGGGGTTCGGATCAAGCGGACTCCGGTCACGATCAGGAACGCGAGCCAGATCAGGAAGCCGAGGCCGCCGACGCCGAACAGTGCCATGGTGTGGCCGGCTGCGATGGCGGGCCCGGCGACGGTGCTGACGATCAGCATGGCTGCACCGGCTGGGGCGAGCTTGGTGAACACCTTTGGCGTCATCCCTGCGGCGATCGTGGCCTTCGACAGGCCCAGCAGCGCGATCGCGATGGAGAGGTCGAGGATGCTGAAGATGCTGTTGTGGAGCGCCCAGATCGCTTGGATGGCTCCGAGATCGGGGTGGTGCATGTGCGCGGCGACGGTGAGTGCCTGCTCGGCGGCCACGACGAGGGTGAAGACGATCATGATGCCGATGGCTCCGACGACCCCGGTGAGGGCCCAGCCGGGTCGGCTGGTGGCGAGGAGGTGTCGGGTGATGCCGCCGAGGAAGACGACCAGGCCGATGCCGCTCACGACGTAGGTCGCGACCAGGACGAACGTGATCGCGACGTCTCCGGAGTAGTGCGACAGCAGCTGGGCACTCGACGCGCCGTTGCCCGGCGCCGTGGCCCCGCGGATGAGGTTCTGGACGATCACGACGATCGCGAAGGTCAGTGCTCCCCAACCTGCGGCTCGGGTGCTGAGGTCTCCGGTCCGCGAACCGCGGTGCGTGCTGGGAGTGGGGCTCTCGACCTGGGCATCGAGGTGGGTGGCTCTGCGCCATGATGTCTCTCCTGTTGACTTGAACATTGATCCAGTGACTGGAATAATGATCAAGTGATTGAGTGGATTCACAATCAGAACCTTGTCAAGTGATAGAAGGGAGCCATGGCTTCGGAACGGCCGACGATGCGCGAGCGGCAGGCGGAGCTGACGCAGGAGCGAGATCCTTCTGGCCGCGCGCCGCTGTTCGCCGAACGCGGCTTCACCCAGACGAGCGTGCGCGACATCGCGACAGGCCGCCGGAGTCTCGGCCCAGACCGTCTACGACAGCATCGGCTCGAAGCAGGCGGTGGTGGCCCGGCTCAACGACCTGATCGACTCCGAGGCGGGCATCGGCGCCATCGTCGGCGCGGTCGCGACGTCGCACGACCCGCAACAGGTGGCCGCCTTGTCGCGCCCGGATCACGCGGTCGATGCTCGAGCACTGCGGAGACATCATCCGCGCGCTCGTGACGGGCGCCGCAGCCGAGCCCGAGCTCCAGGCCGTGCTCGACGAGGGACACCGCCGACACGTCGACGGTGCCCGCACGGTCGTTGCGAATTCTTCAGGACATGAAGGCCCTCACCTCGACACCGACATCGCCGCGACCTCGGAGACGCTCGCGGCGATCACCGACTTCCGGTTCGCTCTCGTGCTTGCGCGAGAGCTACGGCTGGTCGCTCGACCGCATCGAGGAATGGATGAAAGCGCCAGTCACAGCCTCCTGCTCGACTGAGCCGAGCCGGAGCGCGGCCTAAGCCTAAGCGAGCATCACTGAACCTCAAGTGCTTGCCCAAATTCGCGCGCTGTGAGAGACGCTTGGAGCAGTTCTTGGGGCATCGGCAGCAGGTTCCTCAGAGGTTCCGGGAGGTTGAGAGATGCCCAGTTAGGCCCATTTCGGAAAACCCTGCTAACGCAGGGTTCTGGTCGTCGCCTCAGACGAGAACGCTCGAGTGCGACGAGCACGGGCATCTCCTCGAGTGCTCTCTAGCGGCGACGCCCGCTAAGCGCTGAACGACGAACCACCCTCCCCAAGCCAGCGAGCGCCAGAAACCCGATCCCCACGATGACGTTGACAAACACGCGTGCATCCCCCTCTGATCGACTCGATTCGTGTGCACCTAGCCTAGATGAGTGATTCCACGGTCAGGGCCGTGTTCGAGGGGGTTTGTGCGGAGAGGCCGAAGTCGGCGGTGCTGAAGTCAACGTCGACCAGGAGGCCACGATGGACGCCGACCTCGACACTCTCTGCACCGTCGTTTATTGCACTGCTGACGATCTCCTGCCCCAGCGGCAGGGGAACGCTCGTCGCATGGTCACAGACGCGGAAGTCGTCACGCTCTGCGTCGCGCAGGCGATCATGGGGATCCGAGTGACCGTCGGTTCCTCAAGGTCGCCCGGAAGCGGCTCACTCACTGGTTCCGGCGATTCCGTCGCAGCCGGCGTACTTCAAGCGTCGGCGCCGTTCGCCGATCAGCTCGAGTGGCTGATGGGCATGTTCGCGAGCGAGAGCCCGGGCTCAGCGACGATCTGCTGCTGATCGACTCGACCACGCTCGAGTGCGCCCGCAGCCGCGAGACGGTCAAGCGCTCCGCGCTGGCCGACGCGGCCGACTACGGCTGGTGCGCATCCCACTCCCCGCTACGTCTGGGGCTTCCGGCTGCACGCGCTGTTCGCGCTCGACGGTACCCCCAGAGCACTCACCCTTGCCTCGCCCAAACACGACGACCGCGAAGTCGGGCTCACGCTGCTCGAACGCTGCAACCGCACCGGCGGCGAAACGGTGCTCGGCGACAAGAACTACGCCGGCCGCAACTCGCCCAAGCCGTCAGCGACCTCGACGCCACGATCGTCCGCCCGCGCCGCAAAGACGAACCCGGACAAGGACCTCACCGCGCCCCGATCCGGCAACGGATCGAGTCGATCTTCTGGACCTGCAAACTACTGCCTCACCCTCGAACGCCACGGCGCGCGCACCCTCGAAGGCCTCAAAGAACGCATCCTGCAACGCTTCCTCACCCTCGCCGCCTGCGTCGCCCTCAACCACCAACTCGGCCGCCCATCCCGCGCACTCGTCGACTATGTTCGCCTGAACCCGCGGAATCACTCATCTAGCTCCAATACATGAAAGCCCTGCGT
>CAWDGP010000014.1:0-138692 GCA_963801905.1 uncultured Actinomycetota bacterium
AGTTACGCTCATTTGCGGCGATCAACGGATGGCGGTCCTTGCGCCGACCGCGTCCCGAGAGGCAGCTTGCCGGGTGGTCCCCCGTGGCGCCGGTACGGAGGTTAACTCCGGTTCCCGGACGGCGCAATATTGCGGCACGACCCTCGTGGCGATGCCGGAGAGGCGGCGGCTCGTCACCTCCGTCTTCTGCGACCTGTCGGGGTCCACGGAGCTGGCCGAGCTCGTCGACGCCGAGGCCGCGTACGGAGTGATGCGGTCGTACTTCGACGAGGCGAGGCTCACGGCCAACGGGCTGCTCGACGTCTCGCACGCCCAGTTCCGGTAGTCGAGCGCACACACTCGGGCTTGCCGGCTCGGATAGTCGCGACCGCGACATCTGCAGTGTCGGCGCGGCGAACGACGCAGTACCGTGTGCCGCCTAACCTGATCCCCGTGGAGCACGGCGACGACACCCAAGGTTGTCACCGGCTCCGCTTCGGGGGTTCGCCATTCCTCCTCCAGGCGAGACGGAGGGCGGCTCGCAAGGCCGCCCTCCCCGCCGGTTTCCGGCGCAGCTCGTAACCGGCAGGGTCGAGTGAAGCGTTGGCGTTTCGCGGCGGTCGCGGCGCTCGTCGCCGGCGGGTCGTGGGCTCTCGGCTATGCGGCCGGTTCGGCCGTCCTCGGTCACCGCGCGCGCTTCGCGAGCCCGACCGAGTCGAGGACGCGGGTGTTGCCGCGGGAGAGCTCGACGAGCCCGCGTGTCTGGGCCTCGCGGAGAACGGCGTTGACGGTCGCCCGCGACGTGCCTGCCATCCCGGCGAGAGTCTCCTGGGTGAGCGGGATCTCGGCCGGCCCGTTGTCGGCGCCGTAGAGACGGGAGAGCTCGAGCACACGGCGGAGCACCCGCCGCTCGGCCGAGACGTAGTAGGCCTCGAGCAGGCGCTCGTTCATCACCTTGATCTCGTTGATCAGGAAGCGGATGACGGTCTCGTTCATCTCGGGGTGCTCGCGGCGGATGCGGGCGAAGTCGAGCTCGTGGACGGACAGGGTCTCCGCCTCCTCGAGCGCCTCGACGGTCGCCGAGCGGCGGGCGTTCTCCCCGATCAGCGCCATCTCGCCGAACATGTCGCCCGGCCCGCAAACGGCAAGGGTCGCCGGCTCGCCCAGGGGCGTCATGACGCGGACCGCGAAGCGCCCCTTCACGATTAGGTGGAGCGAGTCCGCAGGGTCGTTCTGATGGACTACCACTTCCCCCCGACGAAACGTCCGTCGGCGCGCTAGCTTCAGCAGTTCCCGTACCTCGTCGCCCGGAATGCCCTCGAAGAGGCGCCACTCCACAGAGGGATCTTCTGCCATAACGACCTCAAAGTGCAACCGATGCGCGTCCGAATGTGTGTCGCGAGGTTGACAGAGTGGATGTCACCACTTTGAACGACGGGAAGAGCCCCGTTTTCTAGGCTGGTCACATCGGATCGCTCACCGCGATCGAGTCCGAGAGAGACTTCCACCCAGGACCAAGGAGACGAAGATCGTGAGCATCGAATCGGAGGCACAGAAGGATCTCGCGCTGAGCGACGAGGACGCCGAGGGCGTCGCGGGCGGGAAGAAGACCAAGAAGACGGCGGCGCACGCAGCCAAGGGCCACACCGTCCCGTACATCAAGGTCCCAGCATTCAGCGGCACCCCCGACAGCACGCTCCCCGAGAGCGACTGCGACCCCGACGAGACGACCACCTGATCGCCGGGCAAGGGAAGTCCTCTTCACCGAAGTGCAGCCGGGGCCGAAAGGCCCCGGTTCTCTTGCGCGCTTCTCAGAGCTCGAGCTGCTGGCTCGCGAGGTAGAAGTACAGGCCCTGGCGGGCCATGAGCTCGTCGTGGGTGCCCTGCTCGACGAGGCGGCCGCGCTCGAGCACGAGAATCCGGTCGGCGTCGCGGATCGTGCTCAGGCGGTGGGCGATCACGAACGAGGTGCGGCCGGAGAGCACCTCGTCGAGGCTCTGCTTCACGGCTCGCTCCGACTCGGCGTCGAGTGCGCTCGTCGCCTCGTCGAAGAGCAGGACCGGTGGGGTGTGGTAGAGGGCGCGCGCGATCGCGACCCGCTGCTGCTGGCCGCCTGAGAGACGCAGGCCGGACTCGCCGACGCGGGTGTCGTACCCGAGCGGCAGTCGCTGGATGAACTCGTGCGCGTTCGCCGCCTTGGCCGCCCGGACGAGCTTCTCGGTGTCGAGGGTCTCGTCGCCGAAGGCGATGTTCGCCGAGAGCGAGTCGTTGAAGAGGTAGTTCTCCTGCAGCACGAACCCGATCTGCCGCCGCAGCGTCCGGTAGTCGAGCCGGGACATGTCGTAGCCGTCGAAGGAGATCGACCCCTCGGTCGGCTCGTACAGGCCCGACAGGAGCTTGATCAGGGTCGTCTTGCCCGAGCCGCTGCGGCCGACGATCGCGATCGTCTCGCCCGGCTCGACGGTGAAGGTCAGGTCCTCGAGGATCGGCGGCGTGTCGGATCCGCCGTAGCGGAACCCGACACCCTTCAGCTCGACCCGACCCTCGAGCGTCGTCACCGGAACGAGCTGCGAGCGGTCGTGGCCCTGCTCGGGCTCCTGGTCGATGACGTCGTCGAGGCGCAGCAGCTGGACGCGCGCCTGCTGAAGCTGGTCCCAGAGCGAGAGCATGATCAGCACCGGGCCGTTCGCGAGGGCGATCAGCGCGTTGAAGGCCACGAACTCCCCGAGCGTCAGCCCGCCGTGGATGACCTCGAGCGCGCCGACGAACAGGAAGATCGCGAACGAGGTGAAGTTGATGAGCTGGAGCAGGCCCTGATAGGTGAGGACGATGAACTGGGTGCGGAAGGTGCGCTTCGCCAGGGTCTGGAAGCGGCCGAGCATCGCGCGGCGTAGCGAGTCCTCCGCCGCGAGCGCCTTCACCGTCTCGATGCCGCGGATCGCGTCGATCTGGCTCGAGGAGTAGCGGCCGTAGTTGGCCTCGAGGTCGTCGTAGGCCGGTCGTAGCCGCGTCGAGGAGTAGCGCATGAGGACCCCGTACAGCGGGATCGTCGCGAGGTAGACGAGCGCGAGCACCCAGCTGAAGACGAACATCAGGATCACCGCGGCGATGAGCTGGGCGACTGCGGTCAGCACCTGGATCCCACCCGTGGTGAGGAACTGCCGCACCGAGATCGCGCCGGAGAGCCGACGCTCGATGTCGCCGGTGCGCCGCGTCGAGAAGTAGCGCATCGGCAGGGCGAGCAACGTCTTCGTGAGGTGGTCGAGCGTGGAGGTGTCGAACTGCACCGCCACGCGGCTCAGCAGGTATTTCTGGACGAGGGATGCCGCCGTCAGAGCGATCACCACCGCGGCGATCAGCCCCATCAGCACCCAGAGCTTGTCCACCTTGTGCGTCGTCTCCTTGACGAGCACGTTGTCGACGATCCGCGCGGTGAGGATCGGGAGCACGAGCTCGAGGCCGGCGGCGAGGAACGCGAGGAACGTGGCGATCCCGAGCAGCTTGAGATACGGACGCAGGAACGGCTTGATCCAGCCGAGGCTCAGCTTCTGGGCCGGCTGCTGCTCGAGGCCCTCGCCGTAGGAGATCACCGACGCGTAGCCGGTCCAGCCCTCGAGGAACTCCTCGCGCTTGTAGCGGCGAAGGCCGCTCTCGGGGTCGGCCACCCGCACGTGGTTCTTCTCGACCCGGTAGAGGACGATCCAGTGGTCGCCCTGCCAGTGCACGATCGCCGGCAGCGGCAGCTCGTCGAGCCGGCTCTTCGAGGCGCGGATCGAGCGGGCGTGGAGGCCGAGCTCCTCCGCGGCCCGCGTGATCCCGTTGAGCGTCGTCCCGCGCGTCGTCGTGTGTGCGACCTCGCGGATGTGGGAGACGGGAACCGCACGTCCGTAGTAGCGGCAGACCATCGCGAGGCACGCGGCGCCACAGTCCATCTCGTCGATCTGGAAGAGGTGCGGGAAGCGCTTCCCGGGCCTCGGCCGGTGTGGATCCTGCTCGACCTCGAGCTCGTCCACGACCTCGGGCTCGCGTGCGAGCTCGTCCGACGTGCTCTGGCGGTCGGCCGCGACCGCCTCGGCGGGGAGGATCTCGTCGGCGAAGTCGAGCGGGACACGGGCGACGTCGCGGTAGGAGTACTGGGCGACGCGCACCTGCATCCGGGTGCGGAACTCCGTGTTCTCGTCGATGAGCTCCTCGTAGAGGTGGGTCGGGAGCCGCAGCAGGCGGCAATCGCGGATCGCCTCGACCGTGGCCGCTCGCGGCTCGCCGAGAAACAGCGAGCGCTCGCCGAACACGTCGCCGTCGCGCAGGAAGGCGAGGTCACGCTCGACACCGTCGACGGTGTGGAACGCGCGCAGCCGCCCCTCCTCGACCACGAACATCGGGCCGGGTGGGTCGCCCTCGGAGACGACCTCCGTCCCGGCCGGCACCGCGACCTCTTCGAGGCCGGTGACGAGCTTGGCGAGCGCCTCGTTCGGGAGGTTCGCGAACGCGGCATTCAGGCGGAAGAAGTTCCAGAGCGCCCGCGTGCGCGCCATCGCCTCGAACGCGACGCGGACCTCGGGGTGCAGCCGGGCGAGCGCGTCGAATACGCTTGCGTGGAGCCGCAGCACCATCACCTCGCTGCTCGCTCTGACGGTGGCCGTGCGGGTCGTGTGCTCCAGCAGCCCCGCCTCGCCGAAGGTGTCTCCGCGGTGGAGCGTGCTGAGAGCGACCTCCTTGCCGTTCGGGGCCCGCTTGAGCACGCGCGCCGAGCCGAGGGCGAGGACGTAGAACGCGTCGGCCTCGTCCCCCTCCTCGACGATCGTCGCTCCGAAGGGAAGGTCGACCTCGTCGAAGCTGCCGGCGACGAGGCCGCGAACCGCCTCGGGCAGAAGGGCGAACGCGGGAATGGTCGAGAGGATGTCGTCGGCGTCGACGGAGACGACGGCCTCAGAGAGGCTCATGCCACCTCACGCGACTCTCGGTGGCACGACGTACGGCGCGCTCCACGAGCGCCGACTCGGCGCGGCGGCGGAGCTCCGGATCTGCCGGGCTCGCCGGCTTGCGGTCGTTGACGGCGAGCAGGACGAACTGGTCGTCCTCCTCGACGGGCCCGACCAGCTCGCCGGGCTGCGCGGCGAGAAGCGACGGCTGGAGCCATGGCTCGAGGTCGCCGAGATACACGCTCATGTGGCTCACCGGAGCGCGGGCGGCCGCCGCGACCTCGTCGATCCCGCTCCCGTCGACGCGGATGCACATCGCCGCCTCCTGCGCGGCGCCCTGGTCCTCCAGCTCGAGGACGGCCAGGTCGAGGCGCGTCCAGTCGAGCTCGTGCCTCGCGATCTCACGTTCGACCCCCGGTTCCGACGCTGCGTCCCGTCGCGCGATGGAGGCTGCGTGGAGTGTGCGCTCGACCATGACGCGCTGGTCGCCTGCCGCCTCGATCGGCGTCAGGTCGGCGAGTGCCATATCCGAGGCGAAGGCGAGGGCCTCGCGCTCCAGGAAACCCGAGCAGATGGCGTCGACGTACTCCGCCTCGGCGGTCGCGAACTCGTCGGACGACGTCTCGGCCTCGCCCGGTGCCGGCTCGTCGTCGAGGAGGAGGGTGCGCTCGAGGTACTCACCCCAATCGGCCACCGACAGCTCCCAGCGCGAGAGCCAGCTCGAGAGCTGTTCTGCCGAGAGGAGCCCGCGCCCGTAGCGGAAGCCGGCGGCTGCGGCGCTGACCGCCTCGGCGCTCGGGCGGGCGCCGAGCTCCTCGGCCCGGCGGAGGCTCGCGGAGCCTCTGCGCGACCGTTCGGTCAGGGAGCCGAGCGTCCCTCTTGCCTCGGCCCAGGCGAGCACGTCGTCCCACGTGTAGTTGATGCCCTCGACCGCGAACAGGGGCCTCCGGCCGAGGACGCGAAGCCTCTCACTCATGTGAGTCGAGTCGGACATGCCTACCTCCCGATGCGGCACACGGCCGGCAGCGATGCCGGCCGCGCACCTCCGAATGAGCGGGTCGTCCGCCGGTCAGACGCTCGAGGGGTCGTCGCAGTCGTCGGTCCAGGCCGTCGTGCCGGAGCTGTCGGCCGGCGCCGTGCTGGCAGACGCTGGGACGTTGACGTACCCCACCGGGTACGACTTGGCGCCGGCCTTGTGAGCCGCCGGCTTCTTCGTCTTCTTCCCGCCGGCGACCATCTCGGCGTTGTCCTCGGTGAGCGAGAGATCCTTTGCTGCGTCCTGCTCGATGCCCATTTCCCACTCCTTTGTCGGGTGGCAGTCCCTGCACCCGGGGGCCGGGTGTCTCCAGGGGAGGCTACGACCGGCGCTCTCGCGCGTCGTTCAGGGTTTCGACACTCGAACTGTCAAACCGGTGACAGAGCGGGTGTAGGTCCCGCGAACGACGCCCCGGCGTTTACTGCCTAGGCTCGCTGGGATGGATCGCCCCAGGCGATTCGGAACCCGACCAGACGAGAGAGAGGCGCCGATGAGCATCGACTCTGACGCACAGAAGGATCTCGCGCTCAGCGACGAGAACGCCGAGGCCGTTGCCGGCGGGCGCATGGTCGCGAAGAAGAAGCCGACAACCAAGCGGGCCGCGCCTGGCTCCGCCGCCATGAGCTCCTTCACCGTCAACGCCGCGCCGCTGCAGGGGGATTCCAGCGTCGAGCCGGGCATGTCGCAGGCGGAGCTCGAGTCCGATCCCGACTGCTAGGGCGCACGCGCCCGGTGCGGAGCCCTCCGGGGCCGGGGCCGAGGGGCCTCCGGCTCCGGAGGGCATCCGCTTGACCCGGTCCACCGTTAACGGGGGCGGCCGGCGTCGAGGACGCCGGCCGCATAGCGGCCACGTCCCTAGAGAGTCGTCTCGCTGCCGTCGTCGCAGTCGTCGTTCCCGAGGTTCCCCTCGACGTACTGGGTCGGCTGGTCGGGGCCTGTGAACCCCGGGGAGACGATCATCTTGACCTTGTGGGCGGCCGGCTTCGCGGCGCGCTTGGCCTTCTTGCCGCCGACGACGCCCTCGGCGTCACCGGCGCTGACCGCGAGATCCTTCTGTGCCTCCTGCTCGATGCTCATCGGGCTCTCCTTGTCCGACTGGCGCTTGTCTGTCCGGGCGACGCAGGAGCAGACTAAGCGGCGTGTCCTGCCGCGTCGTTCAACTCGTCGACACTCGGTCCGTCAAGTCGACGACACTGGGTTGACGAGATGAGACGGAGGACCGTCGCCGTGCTCTTGATCGCAGCCACGCTGGCGACGCCGGTCGCCATCGGCGCGCTCTGGCTGCGGCTGTCGCTCTTCAACGAGGATCGCTACGTCCACACCGTCGCGCCGCTCGCATCCAACCAGGCGATCGTCTCGGCCGTCGCAGGCCAGGTCACCGACACGCTCCTCGAGCAGGTCGACGCGAGCTCGGTCGAGAGCGAGCTCGGCAAGCTCGGCCCGGTCCTGGCCGCCGGCGTCCACCGGTACGTCGCCGAGCTGGTCGAGAAGGCGCTTCTCACCTCGCAGTTCCAGGAGCTCTGGCGGCAGGCGACCGTGCAGAGCCACCAGGCGCTCGTGGCTTCGCTCGAGGGGCAAAAGAGCACGCTGATCCAGCCCGACGGGAGCGTCGAGGTGAACCTCGCCAGCGTGGTGGCCGCCGCTCGGGACTCGCTCGCCGCGACCGGGCTCCACGTCTTCGACCGCGTGCAGCCCGGGGCTCGTCCAGGAGCGCTTCACGATCGCCCGGCCGGGAGCGCTGCAGCGCGCGCGTCATGCGGTCAGCGTGCTGAGGACGCTCTCGATCGTGCTGCCGGTCGTTGCCGTCGCGCTCGTCGGGCTCGCCTTCGCGCTCTCACGCGACCGGCGCCGGACGCTCTTGCAGACGGGGGTCGCGCTCGGGCTCGCGGGTGTCCTCGGCCTCGTGGCGGTGGTCGCGGGCCGCTCGTACTACCTGCATTCCGTCGTCGGGCCCGACGTGCCGCACGCGGCAGCGAATGCCTTCTACGACACCGTGGTGCGCGACCTGCGTCGCGCCTACAAGATCACCTGCGTCGCGGGGCTCGTCGCGGTGCTCGCCGCCGTGCTGGCCGGGCCCTCGCGGACGGCCGTCCGCCTGCGCTCGCTCACACTCCGCGGAGCCGGAGCCGCGGCCGACGCCGCGGTCGGGGAGAGCGTCACGCTCGGCTGGGTCGCCGCGAACAAGAGCGCGCTGCGGACCGTGGTCGTTGCTGCCGGTCTCCTGTTCCTGATCACGAGCGGCCCTCTGAGCTGGGCTCTGCTGCTCGAGGTCGCCGCGGGCGTGGCCATCGCCCTCGGCGGGATCGAGGTCCTTGCGCGGCCTCGTTCTACGCAGCCGCAGGGATGAGGCGGCGAGGCCCGGCCACGAGGTGCGTGATCTCGAGCTCCGGGAAGTGCTTGCGGGCACGACCGACGAGGTCGTGCTCGACCCAGTGAGCCTCCTCCTCGGGATGCGTCACGAGGACGATCTCGTCGGCCTCGAACACGCGCAGGCCGTCGGCGATCGCCTGGAGAGGCTCGGAGTCGCCGATCGAGCCCGCGACAGCGATCCCCCCGCCGTCGAGACCGTGGAGCGACCGGCTCAGCCGTGACGCGGCGCGGCGCCGGGCCGGGTCGATGTCGGAGACCCAGAAGCGGACTCGCGAGCTGAGGGCAGGAGCGACGACGAGCACGTCGGTCGCTCCATGGTCGTGAAGCGTGCGGCGCAGGTCGGCGCCGTCGACGGCTTCATTTGCGATCACCAGGACGCGGCGCATTGTATGAGTCCTTTCTCTATGGGTTGCCAATTCGGATGTATGCGTCAGCCTGGCGATCGGATCTGAGAGATCGCTGAAAGCCGGCCGAGCGGCGGCTCAGAAAGCCGGGTAAGACGGGTAAGCGGGCTCTCAGCCCTCGACGGGCTGCCAGCGGAAGCCGCGGATCGCGGCCGCGAGGCCGATCGCGCCCCACACGCCGACGACGGCGACGGCGCCCGGGTGCGACCAGACGTGGTCGCCGTGCACCATCACGTCGCGCGTGAGCGCCGTGAAGTAGGTGAGGGGGAGAACCTCGGCGATCACCCGCAGGAACTCGGGGTAGTCCTTCGGGGTGAAGAACGTCCCGGAGATGATCGCCATCGGCAGGAAGATCGCGTTGATCACGGCCGAGCTGCCTTCGGCCGAGTGGACGACGCTCGTGATCCCGAGCCCCATCGCCGCGAAGCACACGGCGCCGATCGCGAGCACCGCGAGCAGGGAGGCGAGGCTCGCCGTCACGGCGACGGAGAAGAAGATCCGGCCGCAGGCGATGATCAGCGCCGCCTCGATCAGGAAGACGACGAACGTCGAGCCGAGGACGGCGAAGATGTAGGTCGGGGCCGGCAGCGGCGTCGAGCGGATCCGTTTGAGGATCCCGGACTCGCGGCGGATCACGAGCGTGATCCCGAGCCCGGCGAAGCAGGTCGCGGCGACTCCGTACCCGATCATCCCGGCCTCGAGGAACGAGGCGGCCCGGATCCCCCCCTCCTTGGTGAGCCGGTGGTTCCCGTAGATCGCCCCGAAGATGAGGAAGAGGATGACGGGCAGGAAGAACGTGAAGATGGCGGCCTCGCGGTTGCGCCAGAAGATCAGCTGCTCCCAGCGGAGCTCGTGGACGAAGAGCCTCACTCGGGGCCCTGCGTCTCTCCGGTCAGCTCCAGGTAGACGTCTTCGAGCGTCGGGCGGCGAACCTCGAGGTCGGCGAGCTCGACGCCGCGCTCGACGGCCTCGGCGGTCAGCTCGTAGAGGCGCCTCGTCGGCTCGGCCGTCTGCTCGACGATCACCTTGCCGTTCAGGCGGTAGCGGATCTCGGTCTCGGCGGTGCCGCCCGTCAGCTCCGCCGGCGTCCCGACGCGCACGATCCGTCCCTCGCGCAGCACGGCGACGCGGTCGGAGAGCTGCTCGGCCTCGTCGAGGTAGTGCGTCGTCAGGAGGATCGTGGTGCCGAGCGAGCGCAGGTTTCGGATCGTCTCCCACGCGGCGCGGCGCGCCCCCGGGTCGAACCCGGTGGTCGGCTCGTCGAGGAAGACGAGCTCGGGGTTGCCGACCAGGGCGAGCCCCAGGTCGAGCCGGCGCTTCTGCCCGCCCGAGAGCGTCCGGCAGCGGGCGTCCGCCTTGTCGGCGAGGCCGACGATGTCGATGATCTCCCCCGCGTCGCGCGGGCTCGAGTAGTAGCCGCCGAAGACCTCGAGGCTCTCGTGCACGGTCAGGTTCGGGTAGAGGGACGAGGACTGGAGGACGACCCCGAGGCGCTCGCGCCATTCCTTCGGCGCGTGGGCCGGATCCTCGCCGAGGACCTCCACCTCGCCGCCGTCGCGGTCACGGTAGCCCTCGAGGATCTCGATCGTGGTCGTCTTTCCGGCGCCGTTCGGCCCGAGGAGGCCGAATACCTCGCCGGCGCCGATCTCGAAGTCGATGCCGCGGACCGCCTCGTGGGAGCCGTAGCTCTTCCGCAGGCCGGACACCCGAATCGCTGCACCACCGTTCCTCATCGGGAACAGGGTAGTCGGGGGTCAGAGGTCGATCTCGGCGAAGCCGGCCGTCGGGAACTGCACCGCCCGGCCGGTGAGCTCGAGCACGATCTCGCTGCAGTCGGGCTCGTGGCCGACGGTCACGACCGTCTCGCCGCGGCCGGCCACGGCGGCGCGGAGGTCGTCGGCGTCCGCTCCGGGCGCCAGGTGCTCGTCGACGGCGGCCACGAGCCCCGCCGCCGCCGCGATTGCCTCGGCCGTCTCTCGCGCGCGCAGGAACGGGCTCGACACGACCGCCTCGGGCTCCCGCTCCGCGAGGAGATCGCCGAGAAGGCGCGCGGCCTCGCGACCCTGCCCGGTCAGCGGCCGGGCGTCGTCGGGCTCTCCCGGCGCGGCCTTGGCGTGGCGGACGACGATTACGCGCACGCGCCAAGCGTAGAGTGTCGCCCGGTATGCGCCAGCTCCGCTACGTCGTCGCCGACGTCTTCACCGACACGCCGCTGGAGGGGAACCAGCTCGCCGTGTTCACCGACGCGCGCGACCTCGACGACGCCACGATGCAGGCGCTCGCGAAGGAGATGGCGTTCTCGGAAACAGTCTTCTGCCTCCCGGCACGGGCGGACGACGCGGATGTCCGGATCCGGATCTTCACGCCGGCGGCCGAGCTGCCGTTCGCCGGGCACCCGACGCTGGGATCGGCGTTCGTGCTCGGCGGGCCGATGTCGAAGGTCGTCATCCGCCTCGAGACCGGCGCCGGCGTCGTCCCGGTCGAGCTCGTGCGCGAGGGCCCGAAGATCACGTTCGGCTGGATGGACCAGCCGATCCCGACCTGGGAGGCGTTCGACAACCAGGACGAGCTCTTCGCGGTGCTCGGGGTGGACGGCTCGGGGCTTCCCGTCGAGTCGTACGACCTCGGCCCGGGCTTCGTCTACGTCGAGCTGGGCTCTCCCGAGGAGGTCGCTGCGCTCGAGCCGGACTTCAGGGCACTCATGCGGGTCGTCGAGGACGGGACATACTGCTTCGCCCGGGACGGCGCCCGCTGGAAGTCGCGGATGTTCGCTCCCTCGGACGGGGTCGCCGAGGATCCGGCCACCGGGTCGGCGGCGGGCCCGCTCGCCGTCCACCTCGCCCGCCACGGCCGGATCGGGTTCGGCGAGGAGATCGAGATCCTGCAGGGCGTCGAGCTCGGGCGCCCTTCCAGGCTCTACGCCTACGTCGAGGGCTCGGCCGACCGGATCGAGCGCGTGCGGGTGGGCGGCTCCGCCGTGGTCGTCGCGCGCGGCGAGTTCAGGATTCCGTGAGGGCGAGCGCGCGGATCTCGGGGAGCTCCACCGAGAGCGCCGTCCAGAACACACCGCCGTTCCGCGAGACGTAGAGCCGGTTGCGGGCGGCGTAGACGAGCAGGTCGGGATCCCACTCGGCGATCGCCACGGCCGCGCCGGCCGGCAGGCCGCGGCCCGACTCCCGCCAGGTCGTTCCCGCGTCGTGCGAGACGAGCATCGGCGGTTTCGCGTCGACGACGGCCACGACGGTCGAGCCCGCCTCGGCGGCGGCGACGACACGTGGCAGGTTCAGGCTCGGCGCGGGCACCGGCTCGAACGGATCCCCGGGCAGCACCTCCTCGCTGTCGAGGTCGACCGCGAAGACGCCGGAGGCTGTCGCGACGTGCGCCGTCAATGTGGGCCCGCCAGGAGCGACCCGACGACCGCGGTGGCACGCCGGGCGGCCGCGAACGGCGCGTACCCCTTCGACCTGGCTGCGAGGTACGAGATGCAGAACGCGTCCCCGGCACCGGTCGGGTCGCCGTCGATCTCGAACGCCGGGATCTGTTCCGTGCGCCCGTTCGCGACGATCGTCGCTCCGCGCGAGCCGTGCGTGAGCAGAAGCTCGCGCACGGGTAGGGCGGTGGGGTCGCCGACGGTCTCCGCCTCCTCGTCGTTCAGCTTGAGGGCCCAGACGTGACGGAGGAGGTCGGGGTCGAAGTCGGCGTCGAGGACGAGCGGGCCGGTGCGGCCGGGCCGTACGAGGCCCTGACCGTCGAGCGAGAGCCGTCGGCCGCGGGCCGCCGCGGCGAGGGTCTCGGGCGGGAAGTCGGTGCGGTTGAGCGGGGCGACGTGGACGAAGGTCACCTCGTCCGGGAGCGCCGGCACGTCCTCCGGGGCCCACGTGTCGCCGACCGCCACCACCTCCATGGTCCGGTGGTCGCCGTCGTAGGAGATCTCGAAGCTCGCGGTGCTCGTCCCAGGGACGTAGCGGACGGGCGTCCCGAGTGCCGCGAGCGGCGGCAGCAACTCCTCGCGGTCGGCCTCGGCGCAGCGCGCATAGATGAGGGCCGGGGCGTCGAGGTGCTGGAGCGCGCGCGCCGCGTGGAAGGGCGCGCCGCCGGTGCGGGTGGCGCCGCCCTCCATCACGTCCCGCGAGAGGTTGCCGAGGAGTGCGATCACGCGCGGGCGAGGGCCGGCCGGCGGGAAAGCAGCCCTGCGGCGGACGTGAGGGCGAAGGCAAGTGCGAAGCTCGGGAGGGAGGCCCCGCCCCACGGCAGCGAGTGTGGGTCGGTGTGCGCGACGAGGCTCGTCCACCAGCCCGGGCCCTCCGGGTAGAGCCACTGGTAGAGGCAGAAGCCGGCGAGCCAGGCCGCGATCGGCCAGGGCCGGACGGCGGGCCCGTCGAAGATGTCGGCCCGGCTGTAGTGGCGCCCGGCAAGCAGCCAGTCGGCGAGAAGGACCCCGAAGAGCGGCACGAAGAACGATCCGAGCAGGTAGAGGAACGGCTGGTAGTTCCGCAGGTCGACGAGAAGCGCGCCGATCGTCGCCAGGGCTGCCGTTCCCGCGACGAGCAGCCGCTGCGGGACCTGGGGCACCAGATTCTGGAGCGAGACCGCGCCGGAGTAGACGTTTGCGAACGCCTCGTCGCTCTCGTCCACGGTGAGCGCGAGCAGCGCGAGCACGCTCGCGGCGCCGCCGGCGGCGACCGCTGTGAGCAGGCCCGGCGCATCGCCGATCTGCCGTGACATCGCGATCACGGCACCGAGCCCGAAGAGCGGGATGGTCGGGACGAAGTAGCCGAGGCCCGAGCCCCAGAAGCCCGCAGAGCGTGTGCGCGAGAAACGTGTGTAGTCGGCCACGAGCGGTGTCCAGGAGATGATGCTCGCCAGCACGAGATCGAAGCCGGGCCAGAAAGCGTGAGATCCGTCGCGGTGCCAGAGGCCCTGGACGTCCTGCCCGTGCAGCGACCACCAGCAGAGGTAGACGAGCGAGGCGACCACGATCCACACCGCGAACTTGCGGACGTAGCGGCGGACGAAGCCGACAGGGCCGAGGAAGGCGAGGACGGTCGCGATCACTCCGAAGAGGATCTTCCAGAACGCGGCGCCTCCGAACCCGAAGACGTGCTCGGAGAGTGCGCTCGCTCCCGTGGCGATCACGATCAGCTCGAACACCGACCAGCCGAGGCACTGCGCGATGTTGAGCGCGGTCGGGAGGTATGAGCCGCGGCGCCCGAGCGGTGCGCGTTGCAGCACCATCGCCGGCACGCCGGCATCCGCGCCGATCAACCCGCCGGTTCCGAGCATGAGGTTCCCGACGACGGCGGCGGCGACGATCGCCGCGAGGGCGACCGGCAGCGTCAGGCCGAGCCCGTACTGCGAGCTCGGCAGCACGAGAAACGCACCTGCGACGATCACGAGCAGCGAGACCGAGAGGTTCGCCCAGAGCAGGAATCCGTCGAACGTTCCGAGCAGCCGGAGCCTCCCCGGCACGGGCTCGATTCCCCACTGCGGTGCGTCGTTCACCTCTCCTCCCTTCGCCGGCATGACCCGGATCAGGTTCGACGGGTGTGATCTCAGCCTCTCGGCACCCCGGTTGGAGCTCAGCGTAGTTTCTACGCCGGGTTCCCGGGCGATGATCCCATCGAACCCGCTATCGTGTCCGCGGGTTGACTGTCCGCCTGCGACTCGCTGTGCTCGTCCCGATGGTCCTCGTGCTCGCCGCCGTAGCCATCGGCTGCGCGCTGGCCGCGAACGGCAAGACGGCACCGAGCGCCGCGGCGACGCCGACGAAGCTCGAGCTCGGCAAGCAGCTCTATCGTAAGTTCTGCGGCCAGTGCCACGCGCTGACCCAGGCCCTCGCCGCGGGGTTCGGGTCGGACAAGGGCCTTGGACAGGACGGCGGCCCCAGCTTCAACAACCTGAAGGTTCCGTACAACCTCTCGATCGTCGCCGTCACCGAGCAGTTCGGCGGCCACGAGCTCGTCGTCAAGCGGATGACCTGGGACCAGCTGAACCAGACCGCCGCCTTCGTCGCGCTCGCGACGCGCAGCAACCCGTACCTCGCGCGCATCTCCGACGGCTAGTTCGTCCGGCGCCCGCCTCGGTCGGGCGGAAGTACGCTCGCGCAGCCGCTAGCCATCTCGCGCGACCCACCAGTGGAGGAAGCCGGCGCCCGCCGGAGGAACGAGCGCCGACTTCGGACTTGGAGTCGGCTCAGGCGAAGCTCATGCAAGCGCTCGGGTCGCAGCAGTACTCGTTCTCCAGTTCCGAGAGGAGTCCCGCGCGATCGATCGGCAATCCGCTTGTCGTATCGCCGCTTCCGCTGGTCGAGCACCCGATATTCCAGAAGTTGCAGTACTGCTGGTCCGTGCAACCCGCTCCCTGCGTCTGGCAGATCCCCACCTGGGATTGGACGATCGGCTGCGCCTGTGCCGGTACCTTGATGATGATGACACGCGAGGCGACGGGCGCCGTACGCTTCGCGCCGGTGAGATGACCGCCCTTGCCGACAGAGGTGGCCGAGATCGCACCGTGGCTGGGAAGGGACTTCGAGGCCGCAGCATGTGCGGCGACGGGAACGGCAAGCGCCAGGATCGCCCCTGCCGACATCAGCTGTGTCCGGATCTTCACGGGTATCTCCTTGGTCATGATCGATCGCGGCATGCGATCGCCTGAAGAGGAGGTCGGCAAGCCCGTCCGAGATACATCCAGCTGCTTGACTCACCGGCGCCGCCCTCATCGATCCACGGGGAGGACGACGCTCCCGTCCGGCTTCAGGCCGAACCCGGGGTTGTGCGCGACCTCCCAGGCGTGCCCGTCCAGGTCGCGGAAGATCCCGGCGTAACCGCCGTAGAACGTCTCGGCCGGCTCGCGCGTGATCTGCGCGCCGTTCCGTCGAGCGGCTTCGATCACTTCATCGACCTCTTCGTCAGAGCCTGCGTTGTGTGCGAGCGTGATGCCGCTCCAGCTCGAGTCGTCGTCCTCGACTCCGGTGTCGGCGGCGAGCTTCTCGCGTCCCCAGAGGACGAGGACGACCCCGTTCGCCTGGAAGAACGCCGTCTCCTGCGCCTCCCAGGTGACCCGCCAGCCCATCGCCTCGTAGAACGCCTTCGCGCGGGGGTAGTCGGCCACCCCGAGCGTCACGAGGCTGATGCTCGGCTTCACGCCGCAGACGCGAGCTTGCGCACGACGAACGGGAGGATCCCGCCGTGCTTGACGTACTCGCGCTCGCGCGGGGTGTCGAGCCGCAGGACCGCCGAGAAGGCCTTGTCGCCGGCGCGCACCGTCACCTCGTGGGCGTCGCCTCCCGCGACCCCCTCGATCGCGAACACCTCCTCGCCGGTGAGCCCGAGCGACTCGCGGCTCTCCCCGCCGGCGTAGACGAGCGGGAGGATCCCCATCATCAGCAGGTTCGACCGGTGGATGCGCTCGTAGCTCTCCGCGATTACCGCCTTCACGCCGAGGAGCTTCGGGCCCTTCGCGGCCCAGTCCCGTGAGGACCCGGTGCCGTACTCCTTCCCGGCAAGGACGACGAGCGGCGTGCCTTCGTCGAGGTAGCGCTCGGACGCCTCGAAGATCGTCATCTCCTCGCCCGAGGGGAGGTGTCGCGTCCAGGTCCCCTCCGACCCGGGTACGAGAAGATTCCGGAGGCGGACGTTCGCGAACGTCCCGCGCACCATCACCTCGTGGTTCCCTCGGCGCGAGCCGTACGAGTTGAAGTCGGGCCGCTCGACCCCGTGCTCGACCAGGTACCGCCCTGCGGGCGAGTCCGGCCGGATCGAGCCGGCGGGAGAGATGTGGTCGGTCGTCACCGAGTCGCCGAGCGAGACCAGGCAGCGGGCGCCCTGGATGTCGGGGACCGGATCGGGGTCGCGCCGGAGGCCGTCGAAGTACGGCGGCCGGCGGACATAGGTCGACGCGGGATCCCAGGCGTAGAGGTCGCCGGCGGGCGTCGCGAGGCTCTGCCAGGTCTCGTCCCCCTCGTACACGTCCGCATACGTCTCGGAGAACATCTCGCGCCGGAGCGACGAGGCGATCGTCTCCTGGATCGCGGCCCCCGACGGCCAGACGTCTCGCAGGAAGACCTCGCTCCCGTCGGAGCCGATCCCGAGCGGCTCGTTCTCGAGGTCGAGGTCGATACGCCCGGCGAGCGCGTACGCCACGACGAGCGGCGGCGAGGCGAGGTAGTTCGCCTTCACCTCCGGGTGGATCCGTGCCTCGAAGTTCCGGTTGCCGGAGAGCACGGCGCAGGCGACGAGGTCACCCTCGGCGATCGCGGCCGACACCTCGGCAGGGAGCGGCCCGGAGTTGCCGATGCAGGTCGTGCAGCCGTACCCGACCGTGTTGAAACCGAGCTCGTCGAGATAGCCCTGCAGGCCGGAGCGCTCGTAGTAGTCGGTGACGACGCGCGAGCCCGGTGCGAGCGAGGTCTTCACCCAGGGCGCGCTCCGCAGCCCGAGCTCGACGGCCCTCCGTGCGAGCAGGCCCGCAGCGACCATCACCTGCGGGTTGGAGGTGTTCGTGCACGACGTGATGGCGGCGATGACCACGGCGCCGTGCGAGAGCTCGACCTCCTCGCCCTCGATCGTCACCTTCACCCTCCCGGGCCGCGGCGGAGCGGCGACCGCGACGCCGCCCACGGCGACGGCCGGCTCTCCGGCGGGCGCCTGCTCGGTCGTCGGGTCGCTCGCCGGGAAGGTCTCGGCCACGGCCTCGTCGCCGTTTCCGTACTCGACCCCGAACGTGTCGAGCGCCTCGATGAACGACTCCTTCGCCCTCGAGAGGGGCACGCGGTCCTGCGGGCGACGGGGCCCGGCGAGCGACGGCTCGACCTCGCCGAGATCGAGCTCGACCACATGCGAGTACTCCGGGTGCTCGCCCGGCTCGTGCCACAGGAGGTTCTCCCGGCAATACGCCTCGACGAGCTCGATATGCGCCTCGTGGCGGCCGGTGAGCCGCAGGTATTCGAGCGTCAGCTCGTCGACCGCGAAGAAGCCGCAGGTGGCGCCGTACTCCGGGGACATGTTCCCGAGCGTCGCCCGGTCTGCAACGGTCAGGCCTCCGACGCCGTCGCCGAAGTACTCGACGAACTTGCCGACGACCCCGGTCCGGCGGAGCAACTCGGTCACCGTCAGCACGAGGTCGGTCGCGGTCGCTCCCTCGCGCAGCCGTCCGTCGAGGCGGAGACCGACGACCTGCGGCACCAGCATCGAGATGGGCTCACCGAGCATCGCCGCTTCAGCCTCGATCCCGCCGACGCCCCAGCCGAGGACGCCGAGGCCGTTCACCATCGTCGTGTGGGAGTCGAGCCCGACGAGCGTGTCCGGGAAGGCCACCCCGTCGCGCACCTCGACCACCCGTGCGAGCAGCTCGAGGTTCACCTGGTGGCAGATGCCGGTGCCCGGCGGCACCAGCTTGAAGTCGCGGAGGGAACCCTGCCCCCAGCGCAGGAACGAGTAGCGCTCGCGGTTGCGCTCCACCTCGCGCTCGACGTTCACCTCGAACGCCAACCTCGACGCGAACGCATCGACCTGAACCGAGTGGTCGATCACGAGCTCCGCCGGGATCAGCGGGTTCACCTCCGCCGGGTCGCGACCGAGCGCCGCAGACGCATCCCGGATCGCGGCCAGGTCGACGACGGCCGGCACGCCCGTCAGGTCCTGCATCAGGACGCGCGAGGGGAAGAACGCGATCTCCTGGGACGGCTCGGCCGCCGGGTTCCACGCTGCGAGGGCGCGCGCGCCCGGCTCGTCGCCCGACCGCAGCAGGTTCTCGAGCAGGATCCGGAGCGTGTACGGGAGCCGCCTCGGCTCGAGAGAGGCGATCGAGTGGAGGCGGACGGTCTGCCCGCCGGCGCTCAGGGACTCCACCCCGACAGTCAAGCAGTTAACCGACGCTTAATCGGCGGCCTGCGGCGTGCCGGATATAACCGGGAGGGTGCAGCAGGGGGACGTCATCCGCGCAGGTGCGTGGGTCGCCGTGGCAGGAGCAGGCGCAGGGCTCGCGCTCGCAGGCGCCGCGCTGACCGGCAAGCTCGGGAGCTCGACGACCCTCGAGCAGATCACACCCACGTCCGCCGCGGCCTCGACGCTCGCGACGCCCGGTCGCGGGCTGTCGGTACAGGAGATCTTCCGCCTCGACGCGCCCGGCGTCGTCCGGATCAGCGACTCGACCGGCCCTGCGCCGGCCGCCGTCCATCAATCGCTCGGGTCGGGCTTCGTCATCGACAAGGCCGGTCACATAGTCACCTCGAACCTCGTGGTCTCCGGCGCCCGCGCCCTCAAGGTGAGCTTCTCGGGCAGCGACGAGGTCGACGCATCGATCATCGGACACGACCCCACCACCGACGTGGCCGTCCTCCAGGTCGATGCCCATTCGCGGTCACTCAGCCCGCTGCCGCTCGGCGACTCCGACCTCGTCCAGGTCGGCGATCCGATCGTCGCTATCGGCAACTCCCGCAACCTCGACCGCACCGCGACAGTCGGCATCGTCAGCGGCGTCCAGCACGGCATCGACACCGCCGACCCGGCGGCCGGAGGCCACGCCATCCAGACGGACGCCACCGTCGAGCACTCCGGCTCCGGTGGGCCGGTCATCAACACCCTCGGCCAGGTCATCGGCGTCAGCTCCCGGGCCGGCACCGTCATGCCCGGCATGGGGCTGGCGATCCCGATCGACACGGTGAAGTCCGTCGTCGCGCAGCTCCTCGAGACCGGGACCGTCCAGCACGTCTACCTCGGCGTGCAGGCAGCCCCGCTCAGCGAGAGCATCGCTCGCGCCTACGCGCTGCCCTGCGACTACGGGCTCATCGTCCAGGCCGTCACGCCCGGAAGCGGCGCCGCCGTTGCCGGGCTCCGCGCCGGGCACACCTCCGTCGTCGTCGCAGGCGAGTCGTACCTGATCGGAGGCGACATCATCGTCGCCGCCAACGGGCGGCCGGTCACGACCGACAGCCAGCTCCGCAATGTCGTCCAGGCCATGAAGCCCGGCGATACCCTCGCCCTTCAGATCTGGAGGGGCGACCGGAAGGAGACAGTCCACGTCAAGCTCGGGCAGCCGCCCACGCCACGCTAACCACAACGCTTGGGCCCCGACGGAGATGGGGCCCGGACCCGAGGGAGCCGTCTAGCCAGCGCGGCCCCTCGGATGAGATGGCCGCGACCCGCATGCCTGCCCGGGTCGCGGCCATTCTTTTCTCACGGGTGAAACCTCGCGGTTTTCCTCCGTGGGCCCCCTTTCCCTTACGAGGGCCCGAGATGCCTGGCTGGGTTCGGTGCGGGTTCTAGGTCCCGACCGTGGCTGGCGCGGGCTCGCCGCCTGAGCCGGCATCCCCGCCGGTAAACGCCTTCGGCTACGCCTCGGCGATCGGGCGGCCGACCAGGAGGGCCTCTCGTACTTCGTCGTCGAGCTCTGCGAAGTGCGGGTCTGGGCGGACGGCTAGGGCGTCGAGGGTCTTCGAGAAGAAGCATCTCGCCGTTGCGGCCAGGGTTACGTCGAGGATGTCCTTGTCGGTCAGACCGAGGGCTCTCAGCTGTCTCATGGTCCTGTCGCGTGATCGCGGCAGGCGTCGTCGACGATCTTCTCGGCGAAGTCCATGACGGCGACGTCGATCTCGTCGAGGCCCGCGGCTCGGTGGTCGAGGGCGATGTCACGGATCGGCTCGTTGAATTGCTCGAGGAGGATCTTCCCGTGGGCGAGGCAGCAGTAGCTCGAGCGGAGGCGCCGGGCGGCGGCCAGGGTGACGAGCTCGTATCGGCGGAGATCCATGCCCGCCTTGATCGACATGTTCAGCTGCACCCAGGCTGCGTAGACCTCGGGGCGCTCGGCGAAGGCACGCTCGTAGTTCGCGGTCACCTGGGTGATTGTGGCACCCTGTGCGCGTGGAGAGGGGCTCGATCGTGTTCGGGGAGAGCACGACACGGACCGAGGACCAGGAGCTCTGGCACGAGGACGACTCGGACGGGCGCGACGGCTGGTTCTGCGTCAAGACGGATCCGTTCCCCTGCCCGGCGAACGGGTGCACCTACGTCGCCGACTTCATGACCGCCGCGCACCTGATCCTCGTCTGGGAGGAGCAGGACGACCCCAACCTCCTGCGGCACGCCGCGAAGGCCCGCGACGTCGGCCGCAACCCGCGCATCGTCGGCTACCAGTCCGAATTCGGGCCCTCCGCCTCCTACTACGCGTGGATCGCCGCCGGCCGGCCCGTCCACGGCGTCAGGGCTCAGTAATGGCGGCCGTCACCGAGAGGATCCGGGTCAAGGGGATCCGGTGCGAACGCTGCATGGCCCGCCTTGGGCACGTGCTCAACGGACACGAAGGCCTCGAGTCGGCGAACGCCACACTCACGGGCGAGGTCACCCTCGCCTGGGACGACGAGGTCACCTCGCGCGAGGCGCTCCTCGCGGCGATGAAGCGTGGCGGCTTCAGCGAAGTCGCCGACTAGGGAATCGCGGCGAACGGGTGGGCGTTATACCCATTGATAGGGTGGCCGCACGATGAGCGAAGGCTCTCCGACGGCCGCGGAAACGAGGCGCATTGCAGAGGAGGCGCGTGACCGTGTTCGCTTCGAGGAGGAAGCGCTGGAGCTCAGCGATCAGGTTTACCGGGTCGCACGCCGCCTCGCCGGCTCGCGCGAGGAAGCAGAGGATCTAGTGCAGGACACCTACGCACGCGCATTCCGCGCCTGGCAGCAATACACGCCCGGGACCAATCTCCGCGCCTGGCTGCTCCGAATTCTCACGAACCTGAACATCGACCGCGGCCGGCGCGCGCAGCGCAGCCCTGACACCCAGCCGCTCGAGGAAGGCGACTACTTCCTCTACAACAAGCTCGAGTCGACGCTGCCCGATGAGAACCCCGACGAGGAGCGCGTGATCGAGCGGCTCTCGCAGAACTCCGTCGTCGACGCACTCGCCGAGGTTCCTCACGACTTCCGCGACGTCATCGTTCTCGTCGACATCGGCGAGTTCTCCTACGCCGACGCCGCGCAGATCCTCGACATCCCCGTCGGCACCGTCATGTCGCGGCTCCACCGCGGCCGTCGAATCCTCAAGCAGCGGCTCGCTGACAAGGCGGTGACCGCCTGATGGGCTGTGGCTGTGGAGACTGCGAGGAGATGATGCAGCCCTACATGGACGGCATGCTCTCGGACGAAGAGGTGATCGAGGCGCGCGAGCATCTGGAGCGCTGTCCCTGGTGCGACCGGCGCTACCGCTTCGAGTCGGATCTGCGCCACTTCGTCCGTGTCGCGACGGAGGAGCCCATGTCGCCCGGGCTCCGCGAGAGGCTCGAGAGCCTCCGGACCCCCGGCTCGGCCGCCTGAGAGGGGCGCTGGCAGCAGGAGCCGTGGCCGCAGCCGTAGTGATCGGCCACGCCCAGGGCGCCACCCCGCGGCCCGTCAGGGTGGTCGTCGTTGGCGACTCGATCGCGGCTGCGCTCGCCTACCAGCCCTCGATGGAACGCGCGATCGCCAAAGGCTTCAACGTCAAGTTCGACCTCCAGGTCTGTCGTCGCCTCGCAAGCGCCGGCTGCCCCTACAACGGCGGCGTCCCGTCCTCGGCTCTCGACGCCGTCAGGGCCGCCGGCCGCGGCATCGGCGACGTCCTCGTCGTCGACGTCGGCTACAACGACGACCCGACGGTGTACGGCAGGCAGATGGCCGAGATCATCCGGACGGCCAAGGCCGGAGGCGTCAAGCAGATCGTCTGGGTCAACCTGCGCGAGACCGAGCCCGGCTTCACGCAGATCAACGCGGCGATCCGTGCCGAGGCGCAGCGCTTCCCGCTCGTGCAGGTCGCCGACTGGAGCTCCTGGAGCGACGGGAAGCCATGGTTCCGCTCGGACGGCCTCCATCTCACCGACGCCGGCGCCGACGGCCTCGCGCTGATGCTCCGCGTCTACATCGTGAGCGCCGCCCAGGCGGCAGCGGCTACCCCGTAGCCGTCGCGCTTCGCCGCCAGCTCGTCAGGTCGTAGGCCTCGTTCAGGTCCTTCAGCACCTGCCGGGCCACGATCGCGGCCCCCGCGGGCGAGAAGTGCACGCCGTCGGGAGCCCGCACGTCCTGCACCTCACCGGAGAGGGTCGTCAGGTACTCCGCGTAACCGCCGTCAGGCCCGGCCAGGAGCGAGTAGGTGTCGAGGTAGGCCGCCCCGCCCGGGCGCTTGTCGATCTCCTGCGCCACGACGCCGTTGATCGCGTCGAACCTGGCAGTCTGCGCGGGGTCCCGAGTGATTGGAAGCCCGACCCAGACGACATAGGCTCCGGCGCGGTTGATCAGGTCGATCAAGCCGCCGACGCGGCGAGCGTACTCGCGTCGCCACGCCGGGTCGTTGAACTCCGTGATCGTGACCCCGGACGGCAATCCCGTCATGTACTGCTTGTCGTCGTTGCCCCCGAACCCGAGGACGACGGCGTTCGGGTGCAGAGCCTTCAGCTCGCGGCGGATCTCGAGAAACCAGTTGAAGACGTCGGGCCGGTCGAGCCCGGTGCCGATCCTGCCGTCCACCCCGCCGACGCTCTTGATCACAGGCGTCGCGAGCGCCGCACGCTGGAGCGCGTACCCCGTGTCGATGATCAGCGAGTCGCCGGCCACCCACAGCCGGAGCGGGTCCGAGGGCGTGAATGCCTTCCGTACCACCGACGGGTCTCCCGGGACCGCGGCGTGCGTGGAGAGGACCGGCCGCGGTTGTGCGAGCGGGGCGACCGGAGGCGGGAGGGCGACGCGCGTGTCGATCGAGTCGTCACCCGACCGCCCGATCGCCTCCTTGAGCCAGGAGCGCGGCCGGTCGAGCCGGAGTGCGTCGCTCACGGTCGCAAGCCCGCCGGTGAGCGCCAGCGCCACCGTCCGCTCGGTTCCCGCCGGCTGGTTGAAGGCCGACTTGTGCAGGCCGCGGGCGTCGAGGAGGAGGCCGAAGACGAGCGCGAGCAGGATCACGGCGAGCGCCCGCCCTGCGGAGCTCAGCCTGCGTCCGTCGATCTCGGCGGCCCTCATCAGAAGCGGTAGTAGATGAAGGGAGCGACGCCTTGCGGGCCCATCGCGTTGGCGAGCATCAGCGCGGCGCCGAGCGCGGCCGCCTGCCCGACCACGGGCAGCCGCGAGAAGCGCGCCTGGAGGTCGAGCGGGAACCGCTTCGGCAGGTACTGCGAGCCGATCCCGACCACGATCCACAGGAGCACGCCCGCCGTCACGAGCGGCGAGGGCTCGCCCCAGCCTGTGACGAGGCCGCTGATCATCTCCCAGGCGCGCGACAGCGAGTCGGAGCGGAAGAAGATCCAGGCGAAGCAGACGACGTTGAACGTCACGAGCCGCTGCACCCAGATGCGCGCGGCGCCCGGCTCCTTCACGACCGCGCCGGCCCGGTCGCGCCGCCACCGCTCGAGCGCAAGTCCTGTCCCGTGGATGCCGCCCCACACGACGAACGTCCACGACGCCCCGTGCCACAGGCCGCCGAGGAGCATCGTCACCATCAGGTTCACGTACGTCCGGACGCGGCCCTTCCGGTTGCCGCCGAGCGGGATGTAGAGGTAGTCGCGCAGCCATCGCGAGAGCGTCATGTGCCAGCGTCGCCAGAAGGCCTGGAGGGACGTCGCCGCGTACGGTGAGTCGAAGTTCTGCGGGAAGGTGAACCCGAGGAGCAGCGCGATCCCGATTGCCATGTCGGTGTAGCCGGAGAAGTCGGCGTAGATCTGGACGGCGTAGGCGTAGGTCGCGACGAGGATCTCGAGCGACGAGTGGCTTCCCGGCACGGCGAAGACCTGGTCGGTGATGTGCGCCGCCAGGTAGTTCGCGATCACGACCTTCTTGAAGAGGCCGGTCGCGATCAGGTAGAAGGCGCGGCTCGTGTCGACGCGCCGCGGATCCCTGCGCACCTCCATCTGGGGGATCAGCTCGCTGCCCCGGACGATCGGTCCCGCGACGAGATGCGGGAAGAACGAGAGGTAGGCAGCGAACTTCCCGAGCGTCACCGGCTTGAAGTCGCGCCGGTAGGTGTCGACGACGTAGCTGATCGCCATGAAGGTGTAGAAGGAGATCCCGATCGGCAGGACGATCGAGCGCGTGTCGAGCGGTAGCCCGATCCCGACCTGCACGGCCAGGTTGTGCGACGAGCTGACGAAGAAGTCGTAGTACTTGAAGTAGCCGAGCACGGCCAGGTCGCCGGCCACCGCGATCCAGAGCAGCAGCTTCCGCGTCCGCTCCTCCGTGCTGCGGTCGATCCGCACCGCCAGGACGTGGTTCCAGATCGTGCACCCGGCGAGGAGGAAGACGAAGTGCCAGTCCCACCAGCCGTAGAAGACGTAGCTCGCGGCGATGATGAACACCCGCCAGCGCCGCATGTCGCTCATCGCAAGCCACGAGAGCGGCAACACGACGAGGAAAAAGATCGTGAAAGTGGCGGTCGGGAAGATCATCGGTAGTTATGTAGCTGCGACTCGTCGCCGGAGCCGGGCTCTGCCCGGCGGGAGGCTCTCTACGACCGTTGGATAGTCGCGGTTAAGGAGGGGGCACGTGGGGGAACCCCGGGTTCCCCCACGATTAAGGTCGGGAAGATCACGTCCGACCTCTGTGGCTATAGGTCGCGGGCGAGGTCGGGCGTGTCGATGTCGCCCGGTGGGGTGAGGTCGTCGCAGGGGATCAGGAGGACATCGAGCCCGCGCCCGCCGTCATCGGGGATCTTGTCCCAGAGGCTTCGCGCGATCACCGCGGGATGGCTTCGCGTCCCGTCGTAGCTCGCGGCGACGAACTCGGCCTGGTCGCGGTGGGCGAGCACGCGCTCGACCGCGCGCGGATCGAGATACGGCCCGTCTGCGAGCACCACCAGCGCGGAGTCGGCGGTGTCGCCGAGGGCGGCAAGCCCGCAGCGGAGGCTCGCGCCGGGCCCGAGCGCCCAATCGGGGCACGAGACGACCCGTGCCTCTTCGAGCTCGATCGACTCGCTCTCCTCGATCGGATAGGCGCCCGACACGATCACGATCTCGTCGACCGGCGCGGCCCGAAGCCCGTCGAGCACGTATGGAAGCAGCAGCAACTGCTTCGGCGAGCCGAACCGTGTGGCGGCGCCGGCGGCGAGGACGACGGCGGAGATCATTGCCATTTCCCGCGACCCTGCCTCGGCGGGCGTCTGGCATCGAGCGGGAAATGGCTAGAGAGAACCCTTTCTCTAGACACTTCCCGAGCGACGAGGCCGGCCCTGTTCAACGATCAGCCGGGAAGTGTCTTGACAGTGGCGCGCTGGATCTCGACGACCTGCGTCGGCTGCTGTGAGGCGTCGCCGAGGGTGCCGATGCGGTCGACGACGCCGAGGCCCTTGATCACCGTGCCGATGATCGCGTAGTCGGGAGGTAGCCCGGCGTTCTTCACCGTGACGATGAAGAACTGGCTGCCCGCCGTCCCGGCGGCCTCGGTGGCGGTCTTCGCCATTGCGACGACGCCGTGCGTGTACGACGCGGTCTTCGGCGGGGTGTCGACGGTCGAGTAGCCGGGGCCGCCGGTGCCGGTCGCGGTCGGGTCGCCGCCCTGAATCACGAACCCGGGGACGATCCGGTGGAAGATCGTCTCGTCGAAGAACCCCTTCTGCACGAGCGAGACGAACGACGCGGTGGCGTTCGGCGACTGCTTCTGATCCATGCGGATCGTGAAGGCCCCGCAGTTGGTGATCATCGTGACGTCGTAGATCTTGCCCGGCGTGAGCTGCAGGCTCGGCTTCTCCTCCTTCCTCGGGGTGAGCGAAGATGGCGCAGCGACGGTGATGCACCCGTTCTGCTTGGCGGCCGTCGTGGTGGTCGAGGCAGCGGTGCTGGTGGTGGTCGTCGTCTCGGCCTTCTTGCCGCCGCCGCACGCCGCCAGCAGCGCGGGCAGGACGAGCGCCGCCGCGAGCGCAATCGTGATGCGGCCTCTCATGCGGGCCGGATGCTAGCGAGCGCTCGGTCGACGAGCGCCCGGGCAACCTCCACCTTCCAGGCGCTCCCGGGAAGCGGCGTCGCCTCGTCGAAGCCCCCGTCGAGCACCCACGGGATCGGCGCGACTCCGGCGAGCGCCACCGTGGTCGTCTCGCCGCGCCGCACCGCGGCCACCCCGACGAGCGGGAACCCGAAGCTCTTGCGGTCCATCGCCTTCAGGTAGGCGGAGGCGTCCGCGGGAGTGACCTCGAGCTCGAGGAGCACCTCACCGGGCTCGAGCACGATCGTTCGCGCGTCGGCGGCGTCGGGTAGCCGGTAGAGCTCGGTGAGCGCGACCTCGCGTTCCGTCGTCCGGACGCGCGCGCCGAGCGCGGCGAGCGCGGCAGCGACGTCCGACGGATGCGCCGACGCGCAGAAGCCGTTCGCGAAGATCGCGTGCTCGCGATGCTCGCCGTCTCGAGCATGACAGTCGTCTCCTCCGCGCAGCCGGCAGTCGTAGCCTGCCCTCCAGTACCAGCAGCGGGTCGACTGGAGCAGGTTGCCGCCGACCGTGCCCATCGACCGGAGCTGCGGCGACGCGGCGAGCCGGCAGGCCTCGCGGAGCGCCTCCGGGATCGCGTCGCTCGCCTCGAGCTCGGCAAGAGTCGTGCCCGCGCCTATCCGCGTGCCGTCGATCCCGCGCGGAACGAGGCGCGGAGACGTCGACGAGCGTCGTCGGCCGTCGAGCAGCCCCTCCTTGAGCTGCGGCACGACCTCGGTGCCGCCCGCGAGCAGCACGGCGTCCGACCGGAATGTCCTCGAGGCTCGCCGGCGTGACCAGCGCCGCTCTCACCCCGCAGCGACCTCCTCTAGCGCTTTCCGACGAGAGTCGGAAAGCGCCCGGAGCATCTCGGCCCTCGAGATCGGTAGCGACCTGACGTCGGCCCCGGTCGCGTCACGGATCGCGTTGGCGATCGCCGCGGCGACCGGGATGATCGGCGGCTCGCCGATCCCCTTCGAGCCGAGATTCGTCAGGTGCTCGTCGGGCACGTCGACGAGCTCGCTCACGATCTCGGGCACGTCCGCAATCGTCGGCATCCGATAGGCATCGAGCGAGCGAGTCAGGATCCGGCCGGTGCCCGGGTCGGCGAGCCGTTCCTCGGAGAGCGTGTGCCCGACGCCCTGGATGATTCCGCCCTCGACCTGGCTCGAGGCGGCGAGCGGGTTGACGACCCGGCCGACGTCGTGGATCGCGGCGACGCGCTCGACAGTCACCTCGCCGGTCTCGACGTCGACGGCGACCTCGGCGACCTGGACGCCGAAGGTGAGCACCTGCATCCCCGCCGGGTTCGGGCCTCGCGCGCCGGTGCCGAGGATCTGGCCGTTGCCGAGGAGGCCCACGATCTCCTCGAGCGGCCGGTGGTCCCCGCCCGGGAGCACGATCGAGCCGCGCTCGAGCGAGAGCTCGCCCACGTCGCCGCCGTATCGCTGGGCGGCGAGCTCGAGAATCTGGCGGCGAGCGTCGGACGCGGCGGCGCGCACGGCGGGGCCCATCGACGGCAGCGTCGAGGAGCCGGCCGAGAGCGTCGAGTACGGTCCGCGTGAGGTGTCGCCCACGGCGAAGGTCACATGCGCGAGCGGGATCCCGAGCTCCTCGGCGGCGATCTGCGAGAGAGCGGTCTTCGTGCCGGTGCCCACGTCCTGCGTCGCGGTGACGACCGCGGCGTGCCCGTCGGAACCGACCCTGACCCAGGCGTAGCTCGGCGGCCCGCCGCCGCCCCACCAGACCTGCGAGGCCATGCCCACGCCCCGCTTCACCGTGGGGGTCGAACGGGCACGCACCTCATGTCGGCGCTCCCAGTGCGGCTCGGCGCGCCGATAGCACTCGAGCAGGTTCTTGCCGGAGTACCTCCGGCCCTCGACGGGCTCCACATCGGCGTGGTTTCGCCGCCGCAGCTCGAGCGGGTCGAGTCCGAGCTTCGCGGCGACCTCGTCGAGAAGGCACTCGAGCCCGAAGGTGCCTTCGACGAAGCCCGGCGCGCGGAATGCCTTCATCGGCGGCAGGTTGAGCTTCGCGCCGTTCGTGGTGGTGCGGACGTTCGGGCACGCGTAGAGCGTCTGCATCGGCCCCTCGACGAACGTGTTCCAGCCCGCGAACCCAACTGCGTTCACGAAGTCGCCGCCGAGCGCGGTGAGCGTCCCGTCGGCCTTCGCTCCGGCGACGAGCCGCTGGATCGTCGCGGCGCGGTTGCCGGCGGCGACGTGCTCCTCGCCGCGGGTCAGCGCGCACCGAACGGGGCGGCCCGAACGACGCGCGAGCTCGGCGCCGATGAACGTGTGGTCGTCGGGCCCGCTCTTCGAGCCGAAGCCGCCGCCCATGTAGTCGCAGACGACCCGGATCCGGTCCGGAGCGATCCCGAGCCCCTCGGCCAGCTCGTTGCGGACGCCCCAGATGTACTGGGTCGAGATGTGTACCTCGAGCTCCTCGCCCACCCACCGGCACACCGACTGGTGGGTCTCCATCGAGTTGTGGAGGACGACCTGCGTGCGATAGGTCGCCCCGACGACGACGTCGGCCTCGGCCAGGCCCCGCTCGAGATCGCCGCGCTCGCTGCGACGCGTGCCGTGGAGCGAGCCTCGGGCGACGGCTTCGTCGGGGTCGAGCAGCGGCTCGAGCTTCTCCCACTCGACCGCGACCAGGCGAAGCGCCGCGCGTGCCTCCTCGAGCGTATCGGCGCAGAGCGCTGCGACCGCCTGGCCCTCGTAGGCCGGCTCTTCTGTGAGCACCGGGATGTCGCCCGGGCCGATCGTCGCCCGCACGCCGGGCGCCTCGAGCGCCGCGGAGAGGTCGATCCGCTTCACCCGGGCCCGAGCGTGCGGGCTTCGGAGCACGGCGGTGTGGAGCATGCCGGGCAGCGCGATGTCGGCCGTGAAAAGCGCCTCTCCACGTGCGCGGGCGAGGCCGTCGACACGAGCCGCCGGGCGGCCGACGACCTCGCGGGGCCCGGCCGGCCACTGCTCGAGCGCGTCCTCCTCGACGACGAGGAAGACCTCCTCGAACCGGCCCTCCACCTCCTTCTCGGTGCGGATCAGTCGCGCCACGTGCGTATCGCCTCCTCGATCTTCGGGTAGGTGCCGCAGCGGCAGATGTTCCCCGCCATGCGATGACGAATCTCCCCGGGGCTCGGGTCGGGCTTGTCCTCGACGAGCGCGACCGCCGACACGATCTGGCCCGGCGTGCAGTAGCCGCACTGGACGGCGTCGGCCCGGACGAACGCGCGGACCATCGGGTGGTCGCGCAGCCCCTCGATCGTCGTCACCTCGCGGCCCTCGAGCCGCTCGGCGAGCGTGATGCACGAGAGCGTGGGCGTTCCGTCGACGAGCACGGTGCACGCGCCGCAATGCCCCTCGTTGCAGGCGATCTTCGTCCCGGTGAGGCCGACCGTGCCGCGAAGAGCCTCTGCGAGAGTTGTTCCCGGCGCGGCTTCGATCTCGTGGCGCCCGCCGTTGATGACGAGCCTAGGAGACATCGGCGGAACGGCCCTCGTCGACACCGGTCAGCGCCTCGATGTCGGCGATGTGGATCAGGCGCAGCGCGAGCCGGGTGCGGTCGAGCCGTTCGTTCTCGTCGTCGATGTCCGGCAGGCTTGCCCAGAGCGCGGTTGCGGTCTGGAGCAGCGAGGCGATCCTGTCGCTCGTCTCGGGCTGGCCGTCGCGCTCGGCGGCCGTGTTGAGCGCCAGACCGAGCGCGCCGATCGTCTCCTGCTGGCGCAACCAGAGGAGCGGCATCGCCATCGACAGGTACTGGTGGATGCGGGCGAGCTGGATCGGCTGCTGGAGCACGCCGCTCCCGACGGGGGTCGTCGGCTCCGGAAGCTCGCGGCCGTCGGCGAGGGCGTTGCACGTCTCGCCGAGCATCCAGCGGATCTGGGTCTCCGAGAGCCCGGCCCGGTACGCCGTCCGGAGGGCGATGAAGAGCGAGGCACGGCTGCTGGCCGTACGGGAAGTCGGAGGCGTAGACGACTTGCTCGGGCGGAACGCGCCGGTAGAGGTCGAGCAGGTCGATCGCGCCCCAGGTCGAGGTGTCGAAGAGGACGCCCTTCCGGCCGGCCATCTCGACCGAGAGGTGGGCGAGGTCGGCGATTCCTGCGTGGGCGATGATCAGCGTCACATCCGGGTTCGCCTCGACCAGGCGCGCGAGCCCGTCGGCGATCGGCGGCAGCCCGCGCCCGCCGTGGATCAGGATCGGGACGCGGCGCTCCCCCGCGAGCTCGAACACCGGCGCGAGCCGTCCGTCGGTCGCGTCGAACCGCTGCGCGCGCGGGTGCAGCTTGATCCCGCGTGCGCCCGCGTCGAGGCACCGCGTGGCCTCCTCGATCGGCGTCTCGTTCAGGTCGAGCCGCACGAACGGGATCAGGCGGCCCTCCGAGCGCTCCGCGAAGCGCGAGAGTGCGGTCGTTCGCGGCGCTGAAGGCGGGGTGGCGGTCCGGCTCGTCGAGGCAGAACACGAAGGCGCGGGAGATCCCGTACCCGGCCATCACCTCCTCGAGGTGGTCGTAGTCGCCGATCATCCCGTCGATGTCGGTGCCGAGGTGGAGATGCGAGTCGAAGATGTCGGCGCCCGTAGGCACCATCCCTCGCACCTCGCCGTCGTACAGCGCCGAGAGCTCGAGCGCCCTGTCCAGTACATGGGCCACCCCCGAAAGCTAACGACAACTGGGTAGGGTGCGGCGGTGACCGACTTCCTGATCGTCGCCGACACGTTCCGCTCGCCAGAGCTTCGTCACGAGCTCCCCGCTCCGATCGGCGATCCGATCCTTTACGCCGAGGTCGACGGCAAGCGTCACGTGATGGCGCCGAGCCACGAAGCGCCGATCATCGCTGCGGCAGGCGAGTACCACCTCCACGCCCCCGAGGAGTACGGGGTCGAGGAGCTGCGGCGCACACTCACCTCCTACGACGAGATGTTCGAGGAGCTCATCGTCCGTGCCGTCCGGTCGTTCGGTGTCGAGCGAGCCCTCGTTCCCAGCACCTTCCCGATCTATGCGGCCGACCGTCTGCGCGCGGAAGGGTTCGTCCTCGAGACCGATCGCGAGTTCTTCACCGACCGCCGCCGGGTCAAGTCGGCTGCCGAGCTCGGGGGGATCAGGCGGGCCCAGGCCGCGGCCGACGCCGGAATGGAGCGTGCGCGCGAGCTGCTGGCGTCCTCCGTGCCCGGCGCCGGTGGGGTTCTCGAGATCAACGGGGCGCCGCTGACGAGCGAGGTCCTCCACGCCGAGATCGCCGCCGCCTTCGTCGAGAACGACTCTTCCTCGGATGTCTTCGTGGCATCGCACGGGCCGCAGACGGCGATCGGCCATCATCTCGGCGAGGGGCCCATCCGCGCCGGCGAGCCGGTGATCGTGGACATCTGGCCGCGGGACAACAGGTCGGCCTGTTTCACGGACATGACGCGAACCTTCGTCGCCGGTGAGCCACCCGCCGAGGTCGCCGAATGGCACCGGCTCTCCCTCGAGTGGCTCGACCTCGCGCTCCGGCTCGTACGGCCGGGGGTGACCGCGAAGTCCGTCTACGACGCGATCTGCGACGAGGCCGAGGCTGCAGGCTTCCCGACGCAGCGCACCAAGGCCGACGGCGAGATCCTCGACAGCGGCTTCATCTTCGCGCTCGGTCACGGCGTCGGGCTCGAGGTGCACGAGGAGCCGATCCTGGGCATGCTCGGCCACAGCGCGATCGTCGCGGGTGACGTGCTCGCGATCGAGCCCGGCCTCTATCGCTCCGGCGACTACGGCGTCCGGGTCGAGGATCTCGTCCTCGTCACCGAGGACGGCTGCGAGAAGCTCGGCAGCTTCTCGTACGACCTCGTTGTCTAGGTAGGGACGGCTACCGTCTCTACGGTGGCACGTTCGGGGGTCGGTCTTGTCGTAGCTGCAGTACTCGGGTTGGCGCTCTCCGGAGGGGCGCCGGCCGCGCGTGACGCCGGGCGCGCCGTGGCCCGGGAGCGGGCCGCGGACGCCTACTCGGCGATGCAGCGCTACTTCTACTCGGCCCCGGACCGCTCGTACGCGGGCGTCTACCCCGCCCGCGGCCACGCGCAGGCCTGGCCGTTCTCGCAAGCGCTCTGGGCGACCCTTGGAGCAGCCCCGGCCGATCTCCGGGCCCGACTGACCGGGCTCGCCGCCTACAGCCATCCTGAGCCCGGCCGGCCCTCGGAGTTCGCGCCGCGGTTCGGCGGCACCGGGGTCGTCTACAACGACGACAACCTCTGGATCGCGCTCGGGCTCGAGCGACTCGGCGACCCCGGTTCGCTGAAGACGGCGCGTGACATCTTCGACCTCGTCACCGACAGCTGGGACTCGGACGGCGCCCATCCCTGCCCGGGCGGGATCTTCTGGACGCGGCTGGGGGCGAACCGCGACCGCAACACCGTTACGACCGCGAACGCATCTTTGCTCGCCGTCGGCCTCTACGACCGCACCGGCTCGAAGGCGTACCTCGCGTTCGCCCGGAAGGCGTACGACTGGACGAAGCGCTGCCTCGGCCGGCCCGACGGGCTCGTCGCCGACCACATCGACCTCGCAGGGCGGATCGACGGGCACACGTGGAGCTACAACCAAGGGGCGATGATCGCCGCAGGCGTCCGGCTCTACAGGGCGACGGGGGAGCGCCGCTATCTCGCCGAAGCCGAGCGGACGGCGAACCGTGCGCTGGCGGCGATCGGCGACCCGTTGAGGTCCGGCGAGCCGCCGGTGTTCCTCGCGATCTTCTTCCGGGACCTTCGAGAGCTGACCGCGAGCGTCCCGCGCCGGACCGACCGCGCGGCGGAGGAGGCGTTCGCCGACGAGGCATGGACACGCGCCCGCGACCCGAAGACGGGGCTCTTCCGGTTCGACGGCCGCCGGCCGACGCTGCTCGACCAGGCGGCGATGGTGCAGGTGTACGCCGAGCTCGGGTCCTAGCTCAAGGCGTTCAGGAACCGCTCGTCGTCCTCGAACGGCCCGATCACGGCGAGGTGGAGCTTGTCGTGCGCGATCAGGTCGCGGGCGACGCGCTGGACGTCCTCGGCAGTGACCGCGTCGATCTGGGCGAGAAGCTCCTCCGGCTCGAGCGTGTGGCCTTCGAGCACCTCGCGGTTCAGGCCGTACATGATCAGCCCCTGAGGCGCCTCGGTCCGGAGGACGAAGCGGCCCTTGATCATCGAGCGGGACTTCTCGAGCTCGTCGGAGGGAACCTCCTCGTTCGCCATGCGGTTGAACTGCTCGACGATCACCTTGATCGCCTCGTCGATGCGCTTGATGTCGACCCCCGCCTGCGCGAGGAGCGAGCCCGCGTCCGTGTAGCTGTGGTTCATCCCGTGGACGTAGTAGGCGAGGCCGCGCCGCTCCCGCACCTCGAGGAAGAGGCGCGAGGACATCCCGGAGCCGAGGACGGCCGAGAGCATCTGGAGCGCGTAGCGGTCGGGGTGCTCGATCGGATAGCTCGGGACGCCCAGGACGAGGTGCGCCTGCTCGGCGTCCTTGTGGTGGACGGCGACGCGCGGCCCCGTGGGCCGGTCGAGCTGGGCGGGGGCGGGCTTCCGGGCGCCGTCCGGCTTCAGGTCGCCGAGCAGGTCGGCGAGCAGCGGGATCAGGTCCTCGCCGACCATGCCGCTGACTCCGACGACCATGCGCTCCGGCGTGTACCACTCGTCGACGTAGCTCGTGAACGTCTCCCGGTTCGCGGCCCGAATCGTCTCCTTCGTGCCGAGCGTCTCCCACCCGAGCGGGTTGTCGCCGAACATCAGCGTCTCGTAGACGGTGCCGATGTGGTCACGCGGGGTGTCCTGGTACATGTTCATCTCCTCCAGGATCACGCCCTTCTCGCGCTCGATCTCCTCCGGGTCGAACCTCGAGTGGCGGAGCATGTCGAGGAGGACGTCGAGCGCGATGTCGCGGTCGGGGCCGGCGCAGCGGACGTAGTAGCCCGTGTACTCCTTCGAGGTGAAGGCGTTGAACTCGCCGCCGATCCCGTCGATCAGGGTCGTCAGGTCGCGGGAGCTCGGGCGGCGTTCGGTGCCCTTGAAGAACATGTGCTCGGCGAAGTGCGCAATGCCGCGGTTCTCGGCGCGCTCGTAGCGGCTGCCGGCGGCGAGCATGACGAAGCACGCGACCGACTGTGCGTGCGGGAGTGGGGCGGTGAGCACCCGAAGCTTGTTCGGAAGGACCTCGCGCTCGAAGACGGCCACGCCGCGATGCTATAGAGGAAGGCCATGTCCGGAGAGACACGTCGCACGGTGTTCGCCGAGCCCGATTGGCTGCGCTCCGTTCCGCGCGACCGGCGGCTGCCCGACGGGGCGCGGGTCGTGTTCACCGGGTGCGGGACGTCGTTCCACGCCGCGCAGACCGGGGGATGGGCGGTCCAGGCTCTCGAGGCGGTGCTCTCGCCGCCCGAGGCCGACCTGATGGTGGTCGTCTCACACGAGGGCAGGACGCCGATGACGGTCGCGGCGGCCGAGGCGTTCTTCGGGCCCAAGTGGCTGGTGACCGGCGCGGCCGATTCGCCGCTGGCCGACCTGGCCGACGAGGTCGTCGTCGCGACGCCGGAGGTCGAGCAGTCGTGGTGCCACACCGCCAGCTACAACTGCGCGGTCGCGGCGATTGCCGCGCTGCGCGGCGAGGACATCGCGTGGCTCCCGGGGGCGGTCGAAGCGGCGCTGGCGTTCACCGAGCCGGTGCCTTCGCAGTCGAAGATCCTCGTCGCCGGCGCGGGGCCCGACTGGCCGACGGCTCAGGAGGCGGTGCTGAAGCTTCGCGAGGGCGCCTGGGTCTCGGCCGGCGCGCATCACACCGAGCAGCTCCTCCACGGCCACCTGGCCGCGATCGACGAGTCCGTACGCGCCTACGTGCTGGAAGGCGAGGGCCGCGCCGCCGACCGCGCCCGTGACGCCGTCGCCGCGCTCGAGGTGCTCGGCTGCGAGACGACCCTCGTGCCGACGCTGCATCCGGCCGTGGACATCGTCCGCTTCCAGCTCCTGACGCTCGCGATTGCCGAGTCACGCGGCATCGACCCGGACTGGATCCACCGCGACGACGAGCGCTGGGCCCGTGCCCGCGCCGCGTACAGATAGGACGTGTCCCAAGGGAAGGACGCTGGTGTCAGACACCGTTCAGTTCTCGGACAACGACCCAGGGTTCATGCGCCTTTGCGGGACGGCTGGTGTCAGACACCCGAGAATGTCCCTCGTGGGCCTGGCTCGTGCGGCGTAGGCTGAAAGCGTGACCTTCGAGGTTCCGGCCGAAGCCTACGACGCGTTCATGGGGCGCTACTCGCGGCACCTCGCGGCGCAGATGGCCGACCTCGCCGGGGTCGCCGCCGGGCAGGAGGCCGTCGACGTCGGGTGCGGGCCGGGCGCGCTGACGACCGAGCTCGTGCGTCGCCTCGGAGCCGACCATGTCACCGCCGTCGATCCGTCGGAGCGCTTTGTCGAGGCGATCCGGAGCCGTCTTCCCGGCGTTACCGTCGAGCGGGCGTCCGCCGAGAGCCTGCCGCTCGCCGACGACCGGTTCGACGCCGCGCTCGCCCAGCTCGTCGTCCACTTCATGACCGACCCCGTCGCCGGCCTCCGGGAGATGGGGCGCGTGACGAAGCCGGGCGGCGCCGTCGCCGCCTGCGTGTGGGATCACGCCGCAGGCGGGAGGGGGCCGATGTCGGTCTACTACGAGGCGCTCCATGAGGTCGACCCGTCTCGGCCGAACGAGTCCGAGCGACCCGGCACGCGGCCGGGCCACCTCGCCGAGCTCTTCGGCACGGCGGGATTCGAGGAGATCGAAGAGGCGACGCTGATCGCCCGCGTCGAGCATCCGACCTTCGAGGAGTGGTGGGCGCCCTTCGAGCTGGGCGTCGGCCCGATCGCGGACGTGTTCGCCGAGCTCGGCCCCGAGCGGGTGGCACAGCTCCGCGAGCTCTGCCGGGAGGCCCTTCCGCCGGCCCCGTTCACGGTCGAGGCCCGAGCCTGGGCCGTCAGCGCCCGGGCCTAACGGTCGCTCAACCGGTACACGAACCGCAGCGCCTGCCAGCTCTCGTCGATCGAGCAGCTCTTGTTGTCGACGAGCCCCGCGGCGAGCCCTGCTGCCTGCACCGCCCCGAAGTCGAGGTCGGTCTCGAGCTTCGCGGCCTTCTTCGGCCACGCGATCCAGAGCCCGTCGGCGGGCCCGAGCGTCGCCTTCAGTGCCGGCAGCCGCGCATCGAGCTCCACGCGGCGCGTCGTGAAGAACATCACCACCTCGGCGCCCGGCTTCGCGCCGAGCTTCTTCGAGAGCGGCGTTCCGGAGTAGTCCTTGCCGGCCACTACTGCCGCGGCAGCGCGGCGAGCAGGCGGTCGACCTCGTTCTCCATCGTGTAGTGGACGATCCCGATCCGCACGGCTCCGTCGGGTAGCCCGAGGTGCTCGAAGACCTCGATCGCGTAGTAGTTCCCGTCCCACACGGCGAACCCCGCCGCGCCGAGCCGGGCCGCCGCCTCCGACGGCGTCTCGTCCGGCGGCGAGACGCAGAACGTCGGCACGCGCCCCTCCATGGTCGGGGGCCCGTGCAGTGCCCACCCGTCCGGGAGCCCGTCGAGGAACCTCTGCCCGAGCTTGCGCTCGTGGTCCGTGATGAACTTCCAGCCCACGCCGTGCAGGTACTCGACGCACGCGACGAACCCGCACAGCAGCTCGTGCGCGAGCGTCCCCGTCTCGTGGCGCTGGCCGGGGGAATCGACCTGTGGCCGCACCTTGTAGGGCCGCCACCCCTCGGACACCTCGCGGCGAACCCAGGCCAGGCCCAGGTGCGGCCCGAAGAACTTGTACGGCGAGCACAGCAGGACGTCGCAGCCGATCTCGGGGATCTCGACGTCCCCGTGCGGCGCGTAGTGCACGGCGTCGACCCAGGCGAGCGCGCCGGCGGAGTGGGCGATCTCGACGATCTCCTTCACCGGCGTGACCGTCCCGACTGAGTTCGCGGCCATCGGGAACGCCACGACCTTCGTCCGCTCCGTGACGAGGGAGCGCAGGTGGTCGAGGTCGATCCGGCACTCCGCGTCGAGGTCGGCCAGCTTCACGACCACGCCCTTGTCGTGGGCGATCTCGAGCCACGGGGAGATGTTCGCGTCGTGGTCGAGCTTCGTCGCCACGACCTCGTCGCCGGCGACCCAGTCGCGTGACGCAGTCCGCGAGAGCGCGAAGTTGAGCGTGGTCATGTTCTGCCCGAACGTGACCTCGTCCGTCATGACGCCGAGCAGGTCCGAGGCCGCCGCACGCGCCGACGCGATCACGTCGTCGGTCACCATCGAGGTGAGGAACTTGCCGCCGCCGTTCGCGTTGGCCGCGAGCATGTATCCCGACACGGCCTCGAGCACCGAGTCCGGCACCTGCGTCCCGGCCGGGCCGTCGAAGTAGGCCAGCGGGACGTTCAACGTGTGGAAGCGGTCCCGGACCGCCTCGATCGTGACGTCGAGGATCTGCTCGCCCTCGTGGTGCCCCATCGACGGAGACCGTATACGACGCCGTCCGGACCGGGACCTACAGTGAGGCTCCGTGAGGCTGAGGCCGCTCACGGAAGCCGAGTGCTACGCCCGCTGCTACGGCGGGCGCAGCGAGGAGTCCGTCGCCCTCCTCTGGGTCGAGCCCCGCGAGAGCGAGCCGGCGCCCGACCCACGGGAGGCGAAGCGCGCCGACGCCGCGGAAGGGAGGGAAGCCGCCTGACCCCGACCTGCCGCAGTTGGACGTCCCGCCGCCGCTTCGGCCCGCCTGCCCGCGGGCGCCCGCGCGTCGCGCTCCCGAGCGCGTGGATGTGCACGGCGACCTGGACCTCGCGTGTGCCACGCTGTCGACCGCGTGGCCGACTCCGCCTCAAGTAGCGCAGTCCCCGACGTCCTCGGCCCGAACCTCCGCTGCGTCTTCTGCGGCATCAACCCCGGTCGGGTCTCGGCCGCAGCGCACGCGCATTTCGCCAACCCGCGCAACGACTTCTGGCGGCTGCTCCACGACGCCGGCTTCACGCCGCGCCTCTACGCGCCCGAGGAAGCGTTCGAGCTGCTGAAGCTCGGCCTCGGCGTGACCAACGCCGCCTACCGTACGACCCCGGGCTCGGGCGACCTGCGCCGCGGCGACTTCGACGCCGGTCGCCTCGAGCAGATGGCCCGCGACCTCCGCCCGCACGCGATCGCGTTCGTCGGCAAGGAGGCCTACCGCGGCGTGTTCGGCGAGCGCCCCGAGCTCGGCCCGCAGACACGGGAGCTCCACGACACCTCGCTCTTCGTCCTCCCGTCGACCTCGCCGGCGAACGCCGCCGTCCCGTATGCCGAACGGCTTCGCTGGTTCCGTGCGCTCCACGACTGGCTCGAGCCGGTTCCGCGCGCCGCGGTGCGCGCCCTGCTCGTCGACGAGGCGCAGCGCGCGCTCCTGATGCGCTGGCAGCGTCCGGGAGCCGAGTGGTGGATCTGCCCCGGCGGCGGCGTCCAGGAAGGTGAGACCGAGACGCAGGCCCTGCACCGCGAGCTCCTCGAGGAGGTCGGGCTGCGAGACGTCGAGCTCGGCGAGCGGGTCCACGAGCGCACCCACATCCTCCCGGGCCCGGGCCGCCTCCGGATCCAGCACGACAGCTTCTATGTCGTCCGCGTCGCCTCGATCGAGGTGGAGCCGACGATCGACCTCGAGGCCGAGAACGTGACCGGCCACCGCTGGTGGACGATCGACGAGCTCGAGACGACCGACGAGCGCTACTCGCCTCCCGAGCTGATCGATCTCCTGCGCGCCGTTATTTAGTGCACCCACTAGCCTGAGCCGATGGAGGTCGTCGTCATCATCCACCTGCTCGCCGCCATGGTTTGGGTCGGCGGCTCCGTCGCGCTCGTCTTCGCCGGCGTCCCTGCGATCCGGGTGCTCGAGGGCGAGCCGCGCGGACGCGCGTTGAAGGAGCTGGGCCTCCGCTGGCGCCCGCTCGGCTACGGCGCGCTCCTCGTCGCCGTGCTCACAGGCGTCGTTCTCGCGAGCCATGACCGCGACGAGGGCCGCTCGCCGTTCGACACGGTGCTCTGGGTGAAGGTCGGGCTGACGGGCGCGCTCGTCGTCGTCTCGTACCTCCACAACTACGTCTACGGGCCCCGCCTGCAGGCCGAGGTCGAGGAGGGCCGCCCTCAGAAGAGTCGTCCGACGCTCGTCGCCGTGGGTTGGACGAGCCTCGCGCTGACGATCACGGTGCCGATCCTCGGCGCGATCCTCGCCGATCTCGCGAGCTAGTCCCGCCAGCGGTTGGTGATCGGCGTCCGCCGGTCGCGGCCGAAGGCCTTCGGGTGGAGCTTGACGCCCGGCGGGGCCTGGCGGCGCTTGTACTCGGCGCGGTCGATCATCGCGATCGCGCGCTCGACCACCTCCGGCTCGAAGCCGTCGTCCGCGAGCTCGTCGCGCGACCGGTCTCCCTCGACGTAGGCCTCGAGCACCGGGTCGAGCTTCGCGTAGGGCGGCAGGGAGTCCTCGTCGCGCTGGTCGTCGCGGAGCTCGGCGCTCGGAGCGCGCGAGATGATGCTCTCCGGGATCAGCTCACGGCCGGCGCGCTCGTTGAGGCGGCGCGCCAGGCGGAACACGTCGGTCTTGTAGACGTCCTTCAGCAGCGCGAATCCGCCGGCGAGGTCGCCGTAGAGCGTCGAGTAGCCGACCGAGAGCTCGGACTTGTTGCCGGTGGCGATCACGAGCCATCCGAACTTGTTCGAGAGCGCCATCAGGAGCGTCCCCCGCACCCGCGCCTGGACGTTCTCCTCGGTCAGGTCGGGCGAGCGCTCCGCGAACGAAGGCGCGAGGCCGGTGCCGAACGCCTCGACCATCGGCTCGATCGGAATCTCGCGGAAGTCGATCCCGAGCGACTCGGCGAGCCGCCGCGCGTCGGTCTGCGTTCCCTCGGAGGAGAAGCGGGACGGCATCGAGACACCGTGGACGCGGTCGGCGCCGAGCGCCCCGACGGCGATCGCGGCGGTGAGTGCCGAGTCGATCCCGCCGGAGAGGCCGATCACGACATTCCCGAAGCCGTTCTTCAGGACGTAGTCACGCAGGCCGAGCTCGAGCGCGAGTTGCATCTGCTCGAGGTCGTCGAGCGGCTCGGCCGGGACGGGGCGCAGGAGCCCAGCGTGCTGCGCAGGTGCCGCGAAGCTCACCTCCGCCGGCGGTTCGCTCGCCCCTCGTTCGCGCGCCAGCGCGCGGCGCCGCACGTCGCGAAGCCGCCGGCCGACGGCCGCCGCCGGGTCGAGGTCGACGACGAGGAGCTCTTCCACGAAGCTCTCTGCCCGCGCCACGACCTCGCCCTCGTCGTCGAGAATGAGCGACGCGCCGTCGAAGATCAGCTCGTCCTGGCCGCCGACCATGTTGCAGTAGGCGATGAAGCAGGAGTTGTCTCGGGCCCGCACTCGCAGCATCTCCTCGCGCTCGCGGTCCTTGCCGACGTGGAAGGGCGAGGCCGAGATGTTGAGGACGATCTGCGCGCCCGCGAGCGCCAGGTCGGTCGTCGGCGGGCCGGGCTGCCAGATGTCCTCGCAGATCGTCGGGCCGGCGACCACGTCGCCGAAGCGCAGGAGCAGCAGGTCGGACCCCGAGGCGAAGTAGCGGTTCTCGTCGAAGACGCCGTAGTTCGGCAGGAAGCGCTTGCGGTAGACGGCCTGGACCTCGCCGTCGGAGAGTACGTAGCAGGCGTTGTAGAGATCCGTGTCGAGGTGCGGGGTGCCGACGAGTGCGACCGTCCCCTCGACCGCCGCCGCGATCTCCTCGACGGTCTTGCGCGCAGCACGGACGAACGCCGGGCGCAGCAGCAGGTCCTCGGGCGGGTAGCCGGTCACGGCGAGCTCGGGGAAGAGGACGAGGTCGGCGCCGGCGCCGCGTGCCTCGGCGAAGCAGCTCGAGGATGCGGTTTCGGTTGCCGTCGAGGTCGCCGACGACGCTGTTCATCTGTGCGAGCGCGAGTCTCATCCCAGGTTTTATCCTATCAGTCGAAAACTAGTCGCGCTTCGCTGCTCGCCAGCGGAAGAAGGCCGAGACGCCGAGGAGGAACAGTCCCGCGCCGAGGCCCACGAGCAACCGGTTGCCACTCGAGCGGCCGACGCCGACGAGGACGGCTGCGCCCGCGAAGGCGACGATCGCGAGGGCGCGCATCCCCCCGAGCATAGGGGGTTGACGCCTCGGTTAGTGGCGGCTAAGCTAGCGCGAACTAACTTAGTGGAAGCTAACAAGAGAAGAGGGTGTGGGAATGAGGGCAAGGCTCTTCGCAGAGGAGAACAAGAAGTGGTGGACGCTGGTCGCGGTCTCGTTCGGCCTCTTCATGATCATGCTCGACAACACGATCGTGAACGTCGCGCTGCCGTCGATCCAGCGCTCGCTCGGGCTCAAGGTGTCCGAGCTCGAGTGGGTCGTGACAGGCTACGCGCTGACGTTCGGCGCGTTCATGCTGATGGGAGGCAAGCTCGCCGACCTGTTCGGTCGGCGCCGCATCTTCGTCGCCGGCCTCATCGTGTTCACGGCGGCCTCGCTGGCCTGTGGGCTCGCGGGCGGCGCGACCGTGCTGATCGGCGCCCGGGTCGTTCAGGGCCTCGGCGCGGCGATGATGAACCCGGCGACGCTCTCGATCATCACCGTCACGTTCCCGCCGCACCAGCGCGGCAGGGCGATCGGGATCTGGGCGGGAGTCTCTGCCCTTGCGCTTGCGATCGGCCCCCTCGTCGGCGGCATCCTCACGGAGCGCGTGAACTGGAACTGGATCTTCTTCATCAACGTCCCGATCGGCGTCCTCGCGGTCGTCGCTGCCTACATGTTCATCACCGAGTCGCGCGACAACTCCCGTGAGCAGCGGCCCGACATTCCGGGCCTCGTCACCTCGACGCTCGGGCTGTTTGCGCTGACCTACGCCCTGATCGAGGCCAACAACTACGGCTGGACGTCGACCCGGATCCTGCTGTCGTTCGCGGTCGCGGCAGCGTCGCTGGGGTCCTTCGTCTTCCTCGAGCTGCACCAGCGTCTGCCGATGCTCGACCTCTCGCTCTTCAAGAACCGTGTCTTCGCGGGCGCGAACACGGTGATGCTTCTCGTCGGCCTCGCGATGTTCGGCGTGTTCTTCTTCGTCTCGCTCTACCTCCAGGACGTCCTGGGCTACTCGCCGATCCAGGCGGGCGCCTCGTTCCTGCCGTGGACGCTCCTGATCGTCCTGCTCGCGCCGCGGGCGGGGCAGCTGAACGACCGCACCGGCCCGCGATGGCTCGTCACGGGTGGGATGCTCGTCATCGCCGTCCTCGCTCTTCGTTTTCTCCCGGTTCGGCACGGGCGCGACATTCTGGGACTTGCTCCCCGGGATGCTCCTCGGCGGGGTCGGCATGGCGGCGGTGATGGCTCCGGTGACGGCGACGGCGATGGGCTCCGTCCCGCGTGACAAGGCGGGCGTCGGCTCGGCGGTCCTGAACAGCATGCGCCAGGTCGGCGGCTCCATCGGGCTCGCGCTGCTCGGTGCGATCGTCGCGCAGTCGGTTCCCTCGACGGGCCGGCCGTCTCCGTCGGACTTCGTGACCGGCTACCACCATGCCCTCGAGGTCGCGACGCTGATCGCCCTCAGCGGCGCGCTGATCGCGGCGCTCACGCTCCGCAAGGTGCAGCACGCGCCGGAGCCCGCCAGGGCCTCGGCCGCAGCCGTCGAGGCGGCATGAGCGTCCAACCGCAGGTTGGCCTATGAGCGTCGAGCCGGTCGGCGCCGTCAGGCCCCGTCTCTCCGCGGAGCTCCGCCGCGCGGCGGTGCTGGACACGGCCTGCGCGGTGTTCTTCCGCAAGAGTTACCGTGGCGCCACGACAGCCGAGATCGCCCGCGAGGCAGGTATCACCGAGCCCATCCTCTACCGGCACTTCGGCTCCAAGCGCGATCTCTATCTCGCCTGCCTCGAGGAGGCCCAGCGCCAGTTCCGCGAGTTCTCGGAGGAGGCGATCGAGAAGGATCCGCACGGCTGCCTGGGCGCGATCGCCGACGCCTACATGGCCAAGCGCTCTCGGCTCCGCCTGGTCGACCTGTGGATCCAGGCGCTCACGGAGGCCTCCGAGGACGAGGTGATCGCGAAGGCCGTGCGCGCTCAGGTCCGCGATATCCACGAGTTCTTCGCCGACGTGATCCGGCGCGGGCAGGCGGGCGGCGTCGTGAACCCGGACCGCGACCCGGTCGCCGAGGCGTGGATCTTCATCGCCGGCGGCCTGCTCGCGACGATGGACCACCGTCTCGGCGGCCTCCTCGGCGGCGATCTCGACCGCGTTCGAGCCTCGCGCCGCACCTGGATGACCCCGGACTAGAGCGGGCCACAAATGTAAGACCCGCGCCTGCGCGAGCAACGGCGACCGCCGCTGCGACTGCGCCCGAGCGTGATCCTGATGGAGGCGGCTTGACACTGCCGCAAAGGGTGAATTATGGTCCTGCTCCTTGCCCCATGGGAACGATTCCAACAGGCTTCGGCCTAATAGTGCAGAGGAGATGAAATGAGCGAAGGACAGCGCAGCCCTCTCAGGGCTCGCACGTTTGTCAGCCTCAGCCTCATAGTTGTGCTCGGGGCGGCAGTGATCGCGATGCTCGCGTCAGGCGCAGGCGCGACGAAGTCGTCGAGGACCGCTGCACACAGCGGGCCGTACACGTTCGTGCTGAGCAACAACTTCCTCGGGAACGACTGGCGGCCCCAGGTCGAGCGCCTCGCCACGTTGACTTCCGGTGTCGCGCCGTTCAAGGGCAAGGTCACGATGAAGATCGTGAACTCCCAGAACACCAACCAGGCGCAGATCTCCGACCTCAACAACATCATTCAGACGAAGCCGGACGCGATCTTCCTCATCCCCGGCTCGACGACCGCGTTGAACCCGACGATCCAGCGCGCGTGTGACGCCGGGATCCTCGTGTTCACGCTGTCGGCGCCGGTGAACGTTCCGTGCGTCTACAACCTGAACGAGAGCTTCTACAACGGGAACTACGCGATGGGCGAGTGGATGGCGAAGGCTCTCGGCGGGAAGGGCAGCATCTTCCTCGACCAGGGGATCGCCGGGCTCGCGATCTCGAAGCAGATCGAGAACGGCTTCCTGGCCGGCCTGAAGAAGTACGGACCGAACATCAAGGTTGTCGGGAAGTACACGGGCCAGTACGCAGCCGGCCCCGAGCAGTCGGGCATCAGCAGCCTCCTCGCCTCGCATCCTGACGTGAACGGCGTGATGACGCAGGGCTACTGCACTCCCGTGTTCAACGCACTCAAGGCGGCCGGCAAGTCCGCGGTTCCCGCGGTTTGCTACGGCTACAACGGTGAGATGACCGCCTGCGCGCAGGGCCATCAGTGCGCCATCCTCACCAACACCCCGGGCGAGGTCCAGCTCGCGATGAAGATGGCGCTGGACATCCTCAACGGGAAAGCCGCCCCGAAGCACGGCAACACGATCATCCCGTACCCGATGTACCTGTACGTCACGGCCTCGCCGCACGTGAAGCTCAACAGCACGGTGCCGGCGCAGGTGCTCAAGCAGAACGTGAACTACTTCCCGAAGCTCGCCGCGGGCCTGTCCCTTCCGTACACGTTGCCGCAGTACGCGAAGCAGATCACTCCGCAGCAGGCAGCAGGAAAGTAGCCAGACCAGGTAGAGAGCCAGGAGTCGTGACTCATGCAGCGCTGCCGGCGGGCCCCCAACCGCGGGGGCACGCCGGCAGGGCGTGCTACCGCTCGTCAGCGTTCGCGGGCGGGTCACCATGAGCAACCCGGGCCCGCTCGTCATCACCGGCCTACAGAAGTCGTTCGGCGGTGTTCAGGCGCTGAGGGGAGCGAGCCTCACGTGCAAGCCGTCCGAGGTTCACGCGCTCATCGGTGAGAACGGCGCCGGCAAGAGCACACTCGTCAAGGTGCTCTCCGGCGCCCTGCGTGCGGACAGCGGCGAGATCGTCCTCGACGGGAGGCCCGTGCGACCGGAGTCGCCGCGCGAGGCGCGCGCAGCCGGAATCGGGACCGTCTTCCAGGAGCTCAGCCTCATTCCGGACCTCTCGGTAGCGAGCAACCTCTTCTACGCGATCGAGCCCAAGGTCAGAGCCGGACGGATCGATCGTCGCGCGCTACGGCGCGCAGCCGCGGCCGCGCTCGACCGGTTCGGCGTCGTCCAGATCAAGACCGACGCCAACGTCCGTGAGCTCGCGCTGGGGGAGCGGCAGATCCTCGAGGTCTGCAAGGCCTTGCTGCGCGAGCCGTCGGTCCTGATCCTCGACGAGCCGACGTCAGCGCTCCTTCCCGAGCAGGTGGAGTGGCTGTTCGCAAAGGTGCGCGAGTTCGCCGCGGGCGGCGGCATCGCGCTCTTCATCTCGCACCGACTCGAGGAGATAGAGAGCCTCAGCGATCACGTGACGGTGCTGCGCGGAGGCGTCGATGTCGGCTCGGGCCCGATCGCCGAGATGTCCGAGGCGCGGCTGGTCGAGCTCATGCTCGGCCGCTCGGTGGACAGGGTCTTCCCCGCAGCCTCCCAGGATGCCAAGTCGGATGAGGTCGTCTGTGAGATCAGCAACCTCGCATCGCCCCCTCGCCTCAAGGATGTCTCGCTCTCGATTCGCAAAGGCGAGATCGTCGGGGTGGGTGGGCTCCAGGGCCAGGGTCAGCTGCCGATGTTCCTCGCGCTCTTCGGCGTCATCCCGTCGAGCGGAAAGGTCGTCGTCGACGGCCGCACCGTCCGCCTGCGCCACCCGAGAGCAGCCCTCGACGCGGGGATCGCACTCATTCCCGAGGACCGGGCGACCGAGGGGCTGTGCATGACGCTCAGCATCCGCGACAACATCTCGCTCGGCAGCCTCACCGAGCTCTCGTCGGGCGGGCTCGTGAATCCGACGCGGGAGCGGCGCGTGCTCGACTCGGCGGTCTCGAAGCTTCGGATCGCGCTCAAGGACGTCCGCCAGGAGGTCGCGGCGCTGTCCGGCGGGAACCAGCAGAAGGTGATTCTGGCACGGGTGCTCGCGCAGAAGCCTTCGCTCCTCTTGATGTACGACGCCACGCGCGGCGTCGACGTCGGCACGAAGGCCGAGATCTACCGACTGATGCGCGAGCAGTGCGACGCGGGCAACTCGATCCTCTTCTACTCGACCGACGCCCAGGAGCTCGTCAACATGGCCGACCGCGTCGTCGTTCTCCACGACGGCCGCATTCGTGCGCATCTCGAGGGGGTCGAGATCACGGAGAGCCGCATCGTCGCCGAGTCGGTCGGGGGCGGCGCCAGGAGCCAGGCCCGATGACCGGCTCGCCCGAAGCCTTCACGGACACCGGCCGGCCGGAGTGGGTCGATCGGCTGAAGATCAACCCGGCGAAGCTGCCGTTGCTGATGCCGTACGTCTATGTCGCGGTGCTCACCGCGGCCGTGCTGATCCTCGAGCCCTCGCTCATCGACGGCCCGGGCGCGCTCACCGCGAACTTCGCGCTCGTGGTGCCGCTCGCGCTCGTCAGCTTCGGACAGACCCTCGTGATGCTCACCCGCGGTATCGACCTCTCGATCGGCGGCGTGATCAGCGTGAGCTCGGCGCTCCTTGCGACCCATCTCGCTGCGACGGGCTGGCTCCTCCTCCCGGAGCTCCTCCTTGTCGTTGCGCTCGGCGTTGCGATCGGCTTCCTCAACGGCGCGATCATCGCCTTCACTCCGATCCAGCCCTTCATCGTGACGCTCGCGACCTGGTCGATCTGGGATGGCGTCGCGTTCGCGATCCTGCCGGTCGAAGGCGGGACTGTCTCGCCGACGCTCATCTCGGCCGTGTCCGGGAGCCTGTTCGGCGTGCCGAAGTCGGTGTGGATCGTCATCGCACTCCTCCTGCTCTGGCGCTGGCTTCGCGCGACACGGCTCGTGGACGACCTCGTCGCGATCGGGAGCGACGAGAATCGCGCCCGCCTGCTGGGCGTCAGGACCGGGAGGCGAAAGCTCCAGGTCTACGCCATCTCCGGGCTTCTCGCGGCGCTCGCCTCCATCTGGGTGACGGGCCAGACTCAGGCCGGGTCGCCGAACGGCGGCGACCAGTTCATCCTCAGCTCGATCGCAGCGGTTGTGATCGGCGGCACGAGCATCTTCGGAGGCAAGGGCTCTGCGGCGAGCTCGATCATGGGCGCGATCGCGTTCCTGCTGATCCCGATTCTCGTCTTCGCTCTCAACCTCACCTCGTTCTGGAGCATCTTCTTCCAGGGCCTGATCCTGATCGTGGCCGTCACGTTCAACTCGATCATCCAGACGAGGGCCCGCGGATGATCGACTCGGCCATCGGCATCGCCCGGCGCAACATGTCGATCCTCCTCGCCTACGTCGTCGCCCTGATCCTCTTCGTGGTCGGAACCGCCCAGGCGACCGGGTTCGCGAGCTACGCGCACACGCGGACGGTCCTGATCACGGCGGCATTCGTCGGCCTCGTCGGCTTCGGGCAGACGCTCTGCATGCTCACCGGCGGCATCGACCTCTCGATCCCGGCGAACGTCGCCGGAGCAGCCGTTCTCACGGCGTTCCTGGCGAACGGGGTCTCGAACCACCTCTACTGGATCGTTCCGATGGTCCTCGGATTCGGAGTGGTCGTGGGGCTGGTGAACGGGGTCGGCGTTGCCTACGCAGGCGTTCCGCCGATCATCATGACGCTCGGAATGAACAGCGTCATCCAGGGCATCCTCCTCATCTACACGAACGGCGGGTTCGCGTCCGCGGCGCCGCCCGGACTCGTCGACTTCGTCAACGGCGACACCTTCGGCATGTCGACGATGCTCCTGATCTGGGTCGGTGTCACGGTCGTCGCGACCGTGCTCCTCAGCCTGAGCACCTTCGGCCGGAGGCTCTACGCCGTCGGGACGAACCCGACGGCAGCGCTCCTCGCGGGCGTTCGCGTCAAGCGCGTCACGGTCGTGCCGTACGTCGTCTCGGGTCTCGGGGCGGCACTGACCGGTGTCCTGCTCCTCGGCTTCCTCGGGCAGGCGTTCGTCAACATGGGCGACGAGTACCTCTTCGCCTCGGCCGTGGCCGTTGCCGTGGGGGGCGCCTCGATCCTGGGCGGCAAGGGCCACTACCTGGGGACAGTCGCCGGCGCCATCGTCCTGACTCTGATCGCCGCCAACCTCAACCTGCTTTCACTCGGCCAGTCGGCGATCCAGATCTCGTACGGCCTGATCCTGCTCGCAGCCGTGTACCTGGCGACGATCCAGCTCGGGAGGAGATGACGTGGGAGCGCTGGACGGAAAGGTGTGCGTCCTGGTCGGCGGGGGCGGCGGCATCGGCGAGGCGACCGCTGTCGCCTATGCCCGTGCCGGCGCTGCGGCCGTCATCGTTGCGGACATTCAGCCGGACCTCGCGGAGTCGGTCAGCGCGAGGGTCGGTGACCTTGGAACCGAGGCCTGGAGCACCCGAGTCGATGCGCTCGAGGAAGGCGCGCTCGACGCGCTCCTCGACGACGTCGTTCACCGGCACGGCCGCGTCGACGTCATGCACAACCTGACGAGCACCACCGTCCTGGTTGCGTCGACCGAGCTCCCACTCGCCGAGTTCGAGAAGGTCTTCCGCGCAACCGTGGTCGGCCAGTTCGCCGGGGCGCAGGCCGCGGCGCGCCGGATGATCTCGGACGGTCGAGGCGGCTCGATCATCAACATGAGCTCGATCGGCGGGCACGGCGGCCTCCCGCGGCGCGCCGCGTACACGGCAAGCGCTGCGGCGATCGTCAATCTCACGAAGACGCTGGCGGTGGAGTGGGCTCCGCACGCGATCCGCGTGAACGCGATCGCGCCCGCCTGGATCCTCACCGACGCGCTCCGGGGCTACAACGCTGCCTTTCCGGGCGTCCTCGACTTCGACGCCCTCCGGGAGCGCGTCCCACTCGGACGGTTCGGCGAGCCGGAGGAGGTTGCCTCCGTCGCCGTCTTCCTGGCGAGCGACGCCAGCAGCTTCGTGACGGGCACCACGATCCTCGCCGACGGCGGGGTCGTCGCGTACATCGGGCCCGGAGGGAGACCCAGCGACCAGTGAACGAATGCGAAGAAGGGGCGTGAGAGCATGAAGGTGTTCGGCAGCGAGATCGCCAGATCGGAGCTGCTCCGGCGGGTCGGGAACCTGGCCCAGGTCGGGAGCGTGGAGCTCCTCTCCCATGAGCAGGGCTACGCCCGCGGAGCCAGGTTCCTCGACTTCCGTACGGGGAGCGGATTCCGGTTCACCGTCAACGTCGATCGGGGCATGGATCCCGGGTACGCGGAGTTCAACGGCGCCTCGCTCGCGTGGCTGCCTCCGAAGATCTTCCCGGCGCCGTCCTTCTGGGAGAACGACGACCACGCCTGGGTCCGCTTCGTCCTCGGCGGCCTCTGCAACACCGCGGGGCTCGTCACGATCGGCAACCCGCAGACGGTGGATGTCTCGCACTTCAAGTTCCACTCGAGGAACGACGATCGTTACGGGACCCACGATCGCGTCGCCATCCTCCCGGCGAGCCACTTCAACTTCGGGGAGCGCTGGGAGGGGGATCGCTGCTTCCTCTGGGCCGAGGGCACCGTCCGGCAGGAGATCACCTACGGAGAGAACCTTCTGTTGACGAGGCGCTACGAGACGGAGCTCGGCGCGAGCTCGTTCTCGCTCCGGGACGTCGTCCGCAACGACGGCTTCTACCCGGCGCCGCATCAGCTCCTCTACCACTTCAATATCGGCTATCCGGTCGTGGACGACGGGGCGGAGCTGCTCGCCGCGGCCGCAGGTACGGTCGGAGGCTCGATCTTCGAGGAGGAGCAGAAGGCGCCGGACCGGTACCGGCAGTTCACCGGGCCCGAGCAAGGGTTCTTCGCGGAAGGGTTCGAGATCCCGATGCTCACGGGCACGGACGGCCTCGTCGGAGCGGCGGTCGTGAACCGCGGCTTCGGCGGTCTCGACGGCGGCCTCGGCGTCTACGTCCGCTACGACCCGTCGACGCTGCCCGTCTATCTCGAGTGGCGGATGATGGGAGAGGGGTTGTACGCGGTGGGGATGGAACCTTCGACAAACCCCTTCAAGGCGATCCCGGAACTGGTCGAGGAGGGCTATCCCGTGATGCTGGAGCCGGGCGAGGAGCGCGTGTACGCGCTCGAATTCGGGGTTCTCGCGGGCGGGAGCGAGATCGATGCGTTCGCCCGGTCTCTTCCCGTCGCCGATGCGAGGTCGCTCTCATGACGGACATCGTGATTCCCTCGGCGGGCATCGCGATGGAGGAAGCCATGGTGGTCAAATGGCACAAGGCGCCCGGCGACACCGTCGCGGCCGACGAGCCGGTCGTCGAGATCGAGACGGACAAGGCGACGATGGACGTCGTCAGTCCGGTCGCCGGCCGGCTGGGCCCTCATCTCGCCGAGCCCGGCGATGTGGTGGCCGTAGGCGCGGCGATCGTGCGTGTTCTGACCGAAGAGGCGGTGCCCGAGCCGGCCCGCGCACCCGAGCCCGACGAGTTGGCTTCCTCGACCGGTGCGAGCTCACCGTCGTTCGACGAGCCCGAGCCGGAGCGTGCCTCGACCGGCGGCGGGAGCGACGCTCTCGCCCGCGCGCCTCATGCGCTCAGCCCGAGAGCGCGCCGGCTCGAGCGGGAGCGGACGGACCACCCGCCGCAGGCCGCTCCGTCCCGGGGACGCTTTCGCGGCCTGATCGCGACGAAGGTCGCCGAGTCGTGGCGAGAGATCCCGCACTTCACGGTCTCGAGGGAGATCGACGCGGAGGAGATGTCCGTCGCGCTCGAGCAGGAACGGGCACGTGGAATCGAGCCCCTCCCGTCCTTCACGGACATGCTCTTGCGTGCACTCGCCGAGGCGCTGCAGGAGAACGGCGCGGACGGTGCGGTCGACCTCGGGCTCGCTGTCGCGACTCCCGACGGGGTCGTCGTCCCGGTGGTCCAGGATGTCCTCGGCCACAGCCTCGCGGAGCTTGCAGCCGCCCGGCAGGCAGCGGTCACGCGGGCGCGAACCGGACGGCTCGCGTCGGAAGACCTGAACGTCACGCCGATGTCGACGCTCTCGAACCTCGGGTCGTTCGGCGTCGACCGCTTCACCGGGATCGTTGCGCTCGGGCAGACGACGCTGCTCACCGTGGGCCGGGCGCGGCCGCGGGTCGTCGCCGACGATCGCCGGGCCATCAGCGTGCGTCTCACGTTCGACGCCACCGTCAACTCGGATCACCGGGCACTGGACGGTGCAGACGCGGCGCGGCTGCTCTCCTCCTTCGCCGCCGCGGTCGAGCGAACCACCTCACCCACCTAGACAGGAGAGTCGACGACCATGGACGAACCCGGAACGACCACTGCGCTGTCCGAGTCGGCGTTCGAGGTGCGACTCGACGGCGTCCCGCAGGACGAGCTGGTGGAGTGGCTCGGGACGATGCTGGTGATCCGCGAGTTCGAGGAGTCCCTCGAGTCGCTGACCGCGAGCGGAAAGATCCCCGGCTCCGTCCACCAGGCCTCGGGCCAGGAGGCGGTCGCCGTCGGGGCGATGCGCGCTCTGCTCGACGGTGACATCGTCGCCAGTCCTCACCGTCCCCACCATCACGCTCTCGCCAAGGGCATGACGCCGAACGCCGCCATGGCAGAGCTCTGGGGACGGCGAGACGGTTGCGCAGGCGGCCGCGGCGGAACGATGCACCTGAACGACTTCGACCTCGGCTACTACGGCTCCAACGGCATCGTCGGCGCATCGCTCGGGATCGCCATGGGCGCGGCCCTCGCGGCCAAGCTCCGCGTCACCGGCCAGGTGTGCGTCGGGTTCTTCGGTGAGGGCGGGGCGAACACGGGGAGAACGTGGGAGTTCGTGAACTTCGCGGCCACGCACGCGCTCCCGCTGATCGTGTTCTGCGAGAACAACCAGTACGCGGTCGAGACCTTCATCGGCCGGGCGATGACGGGAGGCTCGATCGCCGACCGGGCGTCAGGGTTCGGGCTGCCCAGCGTGCAAGTCGACGGTCAGGACGTCTGCGCCGTCTACCGCGCGACACGTGAGGCTCGTGACCGAGCGGCGAGCGGAGAGGGGCCGACCTTCATCGAGGCGATCACCTACCGCTACAACGGCCACAACACCGGCGAGATCGCTGCGTATCGCACTCAGGACGAGATCGAGGAGTGGCGCAGGACACGGGACCCGATCGAGGGTCTCAGGCGGGCGCTCGAGTCCGGAGGTCGTCTCACCGGCACCGGGTTCGCCGAGCTCGCCGACCGAGCCCGCCAGACCGTCGCCGACGCGATCGCTTTCTCCGAGAGCTCGCCTCTCCCCGACCCGCAGACCGCCACCGCAGGGGTGGTCGGGATTCCCTTCGACCCGAGAGGACCAGCATGACCGCCATGGTGACCGTGGGGCAGGCCTTCCAGCAGGGCCTGCGCGAGGAGATGGCCCGCGACGACAAGATCTTCGTCCTGGGAACAGACCTCTTCGAACGCGGCGGCCATTTCGCGCAGGTCAAGGGGATCGGGCCGGAGTTCGGCCACGATCGGGTGATCGACGCACCGATCTCCGAGGCGGCGATGATCGCCGCCGGCGTGGGCGCCGCGATGAACGGGATGCGCCCGCTGATCGACCTCAACTTCATCGACTTCTCGTTCGGTGCCATGGACGAGATCGCGAATCAGGCGGCGAAGGCCCGCTACCTGTGGGGCAAGCCGGTTCCGCTGCTGATCCGTGCCTCCTCGGGCGTTGCGCTCTACGCCGCGCAGCACAACAACAGCCTCGAGGCATGGTTCATGCACATGCCGGGGCTGGTGGTCGTGATGCCGTCGAATGCCCGGGACACGAAGGGAATCCTGAAGTCGGCCCTCCGGAGCGACGACCCGGTCATCTTCTTCATGCACAAGCGCCTGACCGGCGCACGCGGGGAGATCGGAGGCCCCGAGGAGCTCATCCCGATCGGAAGCGCGAACGTCGTGCGCTCCGGGCGGAAGGCGACCGTGATCACCGGCGGGATCGTGCTCGGCAAGGCGCTCAAGGCCGCCGACGCCCTGCTGGCGGAGGGCATCGACGTCGACGTCATCGATCTCCGCACGATCTTCCCGCTGGACTTCGAGACCATCATCACGTCGGTGCGCAAGACCGGCCGTGCGGTCGTCGTCACGGAGGAGCCTCCGTACGCGAGTGTCGCCTCGGAGATCGCAGCCACGATCCAGGAGGAGGCGTTCGAGTACCTCGACGCCCCGGTTGCGAGGATCACCGCGGCGCATGCGCCGATCCCACATGCCCCCAACCTGATGGAGGCGCTGATCCCTCAGGTCGATCACATCGTCGACGCCGTCCGTGGCTCGATCGGCCGCTGGCCGCCGTCAGAGCCGTGACGCTCCGGGGTCAGACCTGCGGCAACCCGAGCGCAGCGAGCGCAGTGTTCTCGCGTTCATAGCTCCGCAGCTCCGGCTTCGGGTCGAGGAGCTCCCACCAACCGGCGTATTCCTCGATCATGCGGCGGTTGCCGGTGGTCATCTCCACGCCGAGCTCCCTGCTCAGCTTCGCTCCGTCGATCGCGTAGTGCTCTGCGGGATAGGGGAACACGATGTTCGTCAGATCGACCACGTCGGACGCGACGCCGAGCTCGGCCTCGTCGACCGGCACGATCCGGGCCTCGACGCCGAGGACGTCGGCGCACAGCTCGACCCAGCCCCGATTCGTGATCACCGGCTGGTGCGTGCAGTTGTAGACCTGTCCCGCCGCGGCGGTCGGGCGCTCGAGGGTGGCGACCAGGGCTCGCGCGACGTCGTCGGCGTAGACGAACTGGTTGACCGCCGTCCCGCCACCGGGGAGCAGGATCGGCCGATCCTGTGCGAGCCGGCCGAACACGAACGACTCCCGGTCGGCGAAATTCCCCGGGCCGAGGATGAAGGGCAGGCGAACTGTCGTGACGGCGAAGCTTCCTGCGGCATGGGCCTCCCAGAGCAGATCCTCCGAGGCGACCTTCTCTCTGCCGTACCCACCCCAGATCGGATTCGGCCCGAGCGGCGTGGACTCGCTCCACGGGAGCTCGGGAGCGGGCCGGTACACGGCGCCGCTCGAGATGAAGACGTACTGGCCGACCCGTCCGGCGAGTGCCTGCGCGGTGGCAGCAGTCCAGTCCGAGAAGTAAGCCGACATGTCGATCACGGCGTCGAAGCGCTCCTGGCCGAGGCCCGCGAGCCCGTCGGGCTCGGAGCGGTCGCCCGTGACGGATCGTGCTCCGGCCACGCCCTCCCCGGTGATGCCCCGGTGAAGGAGGGTGACCGCGGCGTCCGCGTCGAGCAGACGGCGCGCGACGAGGCGGCCGACGAAGCGCGTGCCGCCGAGAATCAGTACCTTCATTCGCGCTCTCCCTCGGGTCTCGTGAGCTCGCTGACGGCTGGTGGCCGGCCCTTCGTCCCGCCTGCATTCATCGCCAGGTTCCCCCCGTCGACGGGCAGGAGCACGCCGGTGACCATCGACGCCGCGTCGGAGACGAGGAAGATCACGGGCCCTACCATCTCGCGCGGCTCACCGAGCCGGTTCAGCGGGATGCCCGAGAGGAACTTCTCGCGGATCGCACCGAGCGACGGGTCGTCGAGCCGGTGGCGAAGGCCCGGCGTGAGGAACTGGCAGGGCTGGATGGCGTTCACTCGTATCCCGTGGCCGGCCCACTCGACGGCGAGCTCCTTCGTCATCGTTGCGATGGCGCCCTTGGACGCGCTGTAGGGAAATGACCCTCGGCCCACTCCGGAGGTCCCGGCGATCGAGCACATGTTCATGATCGAGCCGCCGCGCCCGCTCGCGATCATGCGCCGCCCCGCCTCGCGACAGCAGAGGAAATAGCTCGTGGTGTTGATGCGGAATGCCTTCTCCCAATCGTCGAGCGTGAGCTCCTCCGGGGCCCCGAACGTCGGGGTATAGGCGAGGTTGACGAGGATGTCCACCCGGCCGAAGCGCTCGTCCACCGCTGCGAAGGCCTCGGTGACGGCTCGCTCGTCCGATGCATCGGCGGGGAGCACGAGCGCCGCCCGTCCCTCGGCCTCGACCCCCGCCGACGAGGCGTTCAGCGTCTCCTCGTCGATGTCCAGCAGCGCGACGTCCGCGCCGAACGCGGCAAGCCCGGTGCAGATCGGCGTACCCAGCCCACCGCCGGCCCCCGTCACGACGGCGACCCGCCCGGTGAGGTCGAAGAGGTCGTTCATCACGCGCCTTCCGAGAGCTCGCCGGCGTTCACGATCGTCGGGACGGGGTCGCCGTTCAGGTAGGCGCTGCATCTCTCCGCGAGGAGCCGTCTGACCATGACGAGGGCCGTCTCGGAGTACCACGCATCGTGGTTCGTCAGCACGAGGTTGGGTGCGGAGAGAATCGGATCGGAAGGGTCGGGCGGCTCGACCGGGAGCACGTCGAGCGCGGCGCCTGCGATCACTCCCCCGTGGAGCGCCGTGGCGAGGGCCGCAGTGTCGACGAGGCCGCCGCGAGAGACGTTGATGAGATATGCCGTCCGTTTCATCGAGCCCAGACGGTTCCGATCGACCAGGTTGGCGGTCTCGGCGGTGAGTGGGCAGTGAAGGGACACCACGTCGGCTTCCGAGAACAACTCTTCGAGCGAGACCATCTGGACCCCGGTCGGGGAGGAAGCCACGTCGTGGGCGATCACCCGGTCGAAGAAGGGCCCGAGCAGGCGGGCGACCTCGGCCCCGATCCTTCCGACGCCGACGAGCCCGAGCGTGCAGGTGGAGAGCCGCTCGACCGGACGAAGGTCGCTCCACGCGCCCCAGCGGCCGTCGTCGATGAGCTCACGGGAGCGGAGGACCCGGCGCACCAGGGCGAGCGCCACGGCTGCGGTGTGGGTGGCGACTTCCTCGATGCAGTAGTCGGGGACGTTGATGACGGCGATCCCGCGGCGGCTCGCGGCTGCAACGTCGACGTTGTCGACACCGACGCCGTATCGGCCGATCACTCGCCATCCCGGGCATCGCTCGATCACGCTCTCGTCGATGCGACCGTACTGGACGAGCACGCCGTCGGCATCCCCGGCAGCACCTACGATCGCGTCGCCCGACACGCCTCCGGCGTCCTCGACCATGACACCGTGTGCCGCCGCCGCTTCCGATTCGATCGTGATGTCGGCAAAAGGCGCGTCCAACACGACGAGGCGCCCGCTCAACGCACGTCCTCCGCCAGGTAGTCGTGCAGTATGCGGCCGGCGACGAGCGTGAAGTCTGCCCGCCAGAAGAACCCCTCCAGCGGCTCGACGACGGGCAGCCGCCAGACCGGCGCCTGGACGTTCGGCCGCAGCTCGACGCTGCACGGTCCGGTCCAGCACTCGTGGACGACCACGTCGGTCAAGCGCCGCGCCGTCAGCTGGCGAATCCCCGGCGTCCCGTCGATCTGCGGGATGAGCTTGTAGTTCAGGTTCTCGGTGAAGTCGAAGTGGCGCTTCATGTCGGCGGGGTCGGCCGCCCGCTGTTTGTACGGAAAGGTTGCCCTGAGGATCGTGATGCCGTTCCGCTCGACCTCGCCGACGATCAGGTCGCCGCGCGCTTCGAGCTCGAGCGCGGCGAGCTTCTTCGGCTGCCCGTGCACCTCGCGCCCATGGGCCACCCCGACGTCGGAATCGAGGTAGAGCGCGGTCGAGTAGCCGCCGTCGACGACGAGGCCGTCGCGGCTGAAGCGGGCCCCGACCATCACATTGCACTCGAGAGCCTGACCGACGAAGTCCGTGTCGGGCATCCGGTAGATGTGGGCCAGAACGACGTCCCCCAGGGGCTCCAGCGGAGGTGGGAGCAGCCGCTCGACTGCGGCTCGGTCCGTGCGCCACGCCACCGTCAGGATGGAAACGTCTCGAAAGGCCAACGGGAACGGCGGGACGAGCGGCGCGTCCCACGGGAAGGAGAAGGGCCCGGAACCGGTGCCCGCGTCGACGAGGGGCTCGCCCGCGAAGGGTGCCCCGCGCCAGGGGCTATCCATTGGCGAACCTGGCGACGGTGTCCCAGTTCCAGACGAGCCCGAGCCCGGGCCGATCGGGCAGCACGGCCCGGCCGTCGCGAATCTCCAGGGGCTCGTCGAGCAGCGTTTCCAGGGCATCGAGCCCCGAGTCCGGGGGCATGTACTCGAGCCCGGCGGGGTGCAGGTTCGAGAGGGCGGCTCCGAAGTGGACGTGCACGTTCGCGTGAACGTGCATGGACACAGGAAGCGCGCGAGCCGAAGCCAGAGCGGTTGCAGCCATGAGCTCTCGCACGCCGCCGGCCACCGTTGCGTCGCACCTGACGACGTCGACTGCGTCAGAGTCCAGAAGGTCGCGAAAGGCCCGGTGGCCGGTGAGGTTCTCGCCGAGCCCGATGGACATGCCCGACCGGCGCCGCAGGTCGCGAACGAGCGGCGCCGCCGTCTCCGAGAACGGATCCTCGACGTACGACAGGTCGTAAGGCTCGAGGAGGCGCAACCTGTGGAGCGCGTCCTCCAGGCCGCGGAACGTTCGGAAGGCGTCGACGACGAGCAGGGTGTCGTCGCCGACCACCTCGCGGACGGCTTCGAGCCTCGAGGCGTCCAGCTGGGGTGAGCCGGCACCCACTGTCACCTTGACGGCGGTGCACCCGAGCTGCATGAAGGCGCCCATCTCCTCCTGAAGCCCCTCGAGCGGAGAGATTCCCTGGCGTACGTAGCCTCCCACGGCGCAGACCGGAACCTCGCTGCGCGACCTCCCGAGGAGATCGGCGAGCGGGAGCCCCGCCCGCTGTCCGAGGATGTCCCAGAGGGCGAGGTCGATCGCGCTGGCCGCGACTGTGAACAGGCCGCGCTCGGCGTAGGGCCAGTAGGCTCCCGCGAGCCGCGCGCGAATCGATTCGGGCTCCGTCGCGTCGGCGCCCACCAGGAGTGGTGCGAGTGAGCCCTCGACGATCGCGGCGACGGGGAGGCCCCGTGCGAATGCGTACGCGGCTCCGTCGAGCCCTGTCTCCGTCCGGATGCGTACGACCGCGTATGAGCGGCGGTCCACCACCGCGTCGCCGACGAGCAGCGGCCGCGGAAGCGGGACACTGCAGTCGAAGCACGCGACCTCCCGGATCGGGTCCGGGTCGAGGACGCGCGGTGCTTCGATGCCCTCGGGCCTCACGACAGACTGAGCACACCGGCCGGGGCGGCTGTGGATCCTTCTACCTTCAGGGTCATGCGCACCACCTCCGTGCGCGGGGGGCGGCCGGGCGTCTCGAGACGGGATGTGATCATGCGAGCGGCCCTGAGTGCGAGCTCGTCGATGGGTCGCGAGATGACCGTGAGCTGGGGCCGCTTGACCGATGCGAGCTCGCTCTCGTCGAAGGCGACGAGCGAGACATCTTCGGGGACGCGCAGGCCCTTGTTGTCGAGGTATTCGAGGACTCCCGCGGTGATCGAGTTCGGGACACAGCAGAGTATCGCCGTCGCGCGCCTGTCCAGCATCTGCTCGGCGATCTCCCATCCCGATCCTCGGTCGATCCGGTGATACGGGACGACGACCTCGATCGCCGGCATGAGCCCGAGGCGCTCGACAGAGTCGCTGAACGCGGAGATCGCCTCGCGCCCCGGTCGCACGTCCTGGCTGATCGTGGCGATACCCACCATGCGGTGCCCGAGCGCAGCGAGGTGCTCGAGGGCACGCTCGATCCCGGCGCGCTGATCCGTCAGCACCACGTCCGCGACGACGCCCGGAATCTCGCGATCGAGGAGGACGAGCGGCCGCGAGAACGACGCCAGGCGGGCGGACAGCCCCGGCTCGTGCTCGTTGATCAACGACACGAGCAGCCCATCGACGCTTCGCTCGCGAAGGGACTCGAGCGACAACTGCTCCCCCGCGACGTCCCAGCCGGAGCTCGCGATCACGAGGCCGATGCCCGACCGGCGGAGGTCTTCCTCGATCACCTCCGCGATCTTGCTGAAGACGTCGTTGCTGATTGCGGGGACGAGAAGCCCGACGAGCCGGCTGCGCGTCGTGCGGAGGCCGCGAGCTGCGTTGTTGGCGCGGAAATCGAGGCGCGCGACAGCCTCGAGAACCCGCTCCCGGGTCACGCCGGCGACGTGAGGGGAGCCGTTCAGGACACGCGAGACCGTGGACTTCGAGACGTGCGCCTCCCGCGCCACGTCGAGAATGGTTGAGTCCCTGTCGCCGCGCGCACGTGTCGCGCTCATCGTCACGCCTCTCGTCCGACCTCGTCACCGCACGGTCCACCGCTCGTGGGAACGTTCCCTACCATACGATGCCGAGTCGGGGAGCGCAAGCGAGCACCGATCTTGACGACAGGACGGACGGACAGTGACGAGGAGTTCCTCACGACCGAGACGGTCGGTCCCTACCTCGTCGACCGTGGCGTCTTCTCGCCTGCAGATGAGTTGAGGATCGCAGAGCTCGGCGGAGGTGTCTCGAACATCGTCCTGCGCGCTGAGAGCCCGGCCCGAGCTGTCGTCCTCAAGCAGGCGCTCCCACGCCTTCGCGTCGCCGACGAGTGGCTTGCCAACCGCGAGCGAGCGATCAACGAGGCCGAGGCGCTGCGTCTCGTCGGCGGGATCACCCCGGATCGTGTCCCTGTGCTCGTCGATCTCGACCGCGAGCGGTGTGCGCTCGTCACGAGTGCCGCACCGGTGGGATCGACGAGCTGGAAGAGCAGGTTGTTGGACGGCGATGCGGATCCTCGGATCGCCCGGAGTCTCGGCGAGATCCTCGCCCGCTGGCACGCGACCACCCTCCTCGACGAGCAGGTCCGCGCCCTCTTCCCGGATACGGTCTTGTTCGACCAGCTGAGAGTCGACCCCTATTACCGTGCGACCGCAGCGCGCCGGCCCGACCTCGCGCGTCACATCGAGGGGTACGTCGAGCGAATGCAGCGCATCCGTCTCTGCCTCGTGCACGGCGACTTCTCGCCGAAGAACGTGCTCGTCGGCGATGGCATCTGGGTGATCGACTTCGAGGTCGCGCACGTCGGCGACCCCTTGTTCGACGTCGCGTTCATGCTGACTCACTTGCTGCTGAAACGAGTACACATGCCCGGGATTCGCAACGTCGAGCAGAGCGTCCGAGCGTTCTGGGCTGGATATGAGGGAGCTGTGCCGGAGGCCCTTCGTCCCGACCGGCGATACCTCTTCGGGCAGCTCGGATGCCTCATGGTCGCCCGCATCGACGGGAAGTCCCCGGTCGAGTATCTCTCCGATCGCGAGCGGGTCACAGTCGCCGAGCTCGGCTCATCGCTCCTCAGGGATCCGCCCGACTCGATCGATGCCGTCCTCCGTCTCGTCGGTGCGAGCCTCACATGACGCTCTCGATCCGCGACCTGCGGGCACACGAGATCCTCGACTCGGGAGGCCGTCCCACGATCGAGGCGGAGGTAGAGCTCGCCGACGGGACGACCGCCCGCGCGAGCGTGCCGGCCGGGACGTCGACCGGTCAGCACGAGGCGCATGAGCTCCGCGATGGGGACAGGAGCCGCTACGACGGGCAGGGTGTCCTTCGGGCGGTGGCAGCCGTCGAGGAGACGATTCGCCCGGCCGTCCTGGGTCTCGATCCGCTCGATCAAGCCGGTCTCGACGCCACGCTCATCGAGCTCGACGGCACCGAGAGCCGCTCACGTCTCGGCGCGAACGCCATGCTCGCAGTCTCCACCGCCGTCGCCCGCGCTGCAGCCGCAGCGAGCCACATTCCGCTGTGGCGCCACCTGGGGGGCGGGACGTTGCTCCCGACGCCGATGGTCAACATCATCAGCGGCGGCCTTCATGCCGAGGGAGAGCTGCCGTTCCAGGATTTCATGGTGATGCCGCTCCGAGGATCGACCTTCCGTGAGGCGCTCGAGACGGTCGCCGCCGTCCGCACCGCCACCGGCCGCCTGCTCGCCGAGCGCGGCCTGTCGACGTTGAAGGCGGCCGAAGGAGGATTCGGGCCGGCACTCGCGAGTCCCGCGAGCGCCCTCGAGATCCTCGTCGAGGCCATCGAACGCGCCGGGCTCACCCCCGGCGTCGACGTCTCGATCGCGATCGATGTCGCCGCAACCCATTTCTACGACGGAACCGCGTACAGGCTTCCAGGTTCGACCGGGAACGTCGACTCGGATGCGATGATCGAGCTGCTCGCCCAGCTTGTCGAGGCGTATCCGATCGGGTCGATCGAGGACGGCCTGGCCGAGGACGACTGGGGTGGGTGGGCCAGGCTGACGGAGCGTCTGGCCTCCCGGGTTCAGCTCGTCGGCGACGACCTCTTCACCACACGGGCCGAGCGGCTCTCGCGCGGCATCGAGAGCGGGGTCGCGAATGCCGTGCTCGTGAAGATGAATCAGATCGGGACGGTGACCGAGACGATCGCCATCGTCGGCCAGGCGCGGGCGGCCGGCTACGCGACGGTCGTCTCGGCGCGCTCCGGCGAGACCGAGGACGACTTCATCGCCGACCTTGCCGTCGCCGTGTCAGCCGGCCAGATCAAGATCGGATCGCTGGCGCAGTCCGAGCGCCTCGCGAAGTACAACCAGCTGCTGCGAATCGAGAGGTCGCTCGGCGCCACGGGAAGGTTCGCGGGGAGCGAGGCCATCGCGCCGTCGGGCACGTCGACGCCGAGGCCGAGCTCGCGGTCGTAGCCGTGTCACCGTTTGCATCCAGGAAAATGAAAGAGCCCCGGCTGCGGCACCCGGGGCTCTTTCTTGAGGTGGAGCTTCGTCGCCGACCCTGCGGCTCGGTCGGCTCGCGCTCCCCGCACTAGCCTTTTCGGCCGGTGCAGTTGTAGGCGCCACTGTAGAAGCACGAGCTCGTTCTGTCAAGTGGACAGGTCAAGCGGATTGTGCAACTCTACTTCACCGCAAATCTGTCGCTCGGGACTCGAGTCTCGCCCCGTGCGGCCGATATCGCTCGTAACTTCTGGTCCTGTCCCCTTTGGGGGATTGCGCGCCGAAAGGTGGTATTGCAGACTCATGGAACCGCTGGCTATGGAGGCAACCCGGACACAGCAGGCGACCGCGAGAGCACCACGGCTCGGCGACCGCGTGCGCCAGCTTCGCATCGCCGCGGGCATGACACAGACCGATCTCGCCGCCGACCGGTTCTCGAAGGAGTACATCTCGCAGATCGAGCGCGGCAAGACGCGCCCGACCTCCGGGACGGTCGAGTGGCTCGCGGCCAGGCTGGGCGTCGATGCCACCTTCCTCGCCTCGGGCGTCTCCACCGACGACCGCGCCCGCGCAGAGGCCGTCCTTGCCCGCGCCGAGGCGCTCGTCGAGAAGCTCGAGTTCGGCGAGGCCGTCGACGAGTACGGCCGCGCGCTCTCGCCGGTCGCCTCGAGCGGATCGGTCGAGCTCCAGGTCCGGCACTTGTCCGGCGAGGCGTGGGCCCGGATGCACAACGGCGACGTTCGCGCCGGCATCGAGCTGCTCGGCCGCGCCCGCGCTCTCGTCGAGGGCCCCGCGTTCTCCGACACGGACCGCGCAGAGGTCGTCTTCCGCCTCGGCGTCGGCCGCTACCTGATCTCGAGCATCGCCACCGCCGTCGCGCTTTTCGGCGAGGCGCTCGCGCTGATCGATCGCTCCCCGCTCCCTTCCGACCTCCTGCGCGCGAGCATCCTCACGTGGCGCGCGCGCTGCTACCGCCGCCAGCGCGACTACGAGGCAGCCCGGGAGGACATCGAGGGCGCCCTCGAGCTGGCCGAAGGCGATCGAGGATCCGCACACCCTCGGCGAGGCGTATCTCCAGGCCTCGCTCGTCGCCGAGCGCGACGGCCACTGGGTTCTCGCGCGCACCTACGCGGAGCGCGCCAAGGCGCAGTACGAGGAGGCGTCCGAAGTCGCCAACGTCGGGCGGCTGCTCAACAACCTCGGAGGCCTCGAGTTCCTGCTCGGCCGGCCGGAGAAGGCGATCGCGCGCCTGAAAGAGGCGTTCGCGGTCGCCCTCGACCACGGCACGGAGGACGACGTGGCGACGGTGGTCTCGTCGCTCGCACAGGTGTACTTGAAGACCGGCGATCCGGCTGGGGCCGAGAGCCAGGCGCGTGACGCCTTGCGGCGGCTCGAAGGACGGGAGGATCGCATGGACGAGATCGGGAACGCGCGGCTCGTGCTGGGCCGTGCGCTTCTCGAGCAGGAGCGGCTCGACGAAGCCGAGGTGGCGCTGGGCGAGGCGGAAGACGCCCTCTCTCAGCTCTCCTCGGGCCCGCATCGGGCTGCGGCGTGGGTTGCGCAAGGCGATCTTGCTCGTCGACGTGGCGATGACCGCCAGGCCGCCGTGCTCTATCGGCGTGCGGCTGAGGCACTGCAGGACTTCAGGTTCTAACGGGAAGGGGGTGACAACCTACTGTGGCAAAGCTTTTCATTCATCTGACCGGCAAGCGTGCGCTGGTGATGGCTATTGCCGCCATCGGCGCAGTGCTCAACGCGAGGGGCTACGGCTTCTTCGACGGCGGGCACTGACGCAGGCGAGCCGCCCAACTGTGGCAAGCAACACCTGACATGGCCTGATCTGCGGAGCTCGGCTCCCACGGCCGCGTCTAGGGCGCCAAGCGTCCACCTACAACTCAGAGCCATACCCCCCACAGACGGCGGGCCTGCGGCAGCCATGCCTTGGGTTCGCCGTCTTTTCCGTGCCAGAAGGAATCGGTGACCGCGGAGCGAACACGGCGTCACTCAACAAGTACCTCTCCCCTCGGGCGGCGGCCTTCCCCAAGGCCGCCGCCCCCGTTTAACCCCCGTGGGTACAGTTGGATCGATGGATGTGCCGCTGCCGCGCGTGCGCCGGTTCGCGGTCTCGAGGGGGACGTTCAGGCGATTCGCCCTTGCGAGCGCGGTGATGCTCGTCGTGATCGTCGCCTCCGGCGCGACGGTGAGGGTGTCCGGTTCGGGGCTCGGGTGCGAGCACTGGCCGGGCTGCCAGGCCGGCGATCCGTTCCCGAAGACCGGGTACCACTCCTACGTCGAGTTCTCGAACCGGATCATCGCGAGCTTCGCGATCATCGCCACGCTCGCGACGTTCGTCTCCTCGCTCCTCGTGACCGGAGTGAAGCGCTGGACCCGCTGGGTCGCAGGGCTCGCGTTCCTCGGGACGTTCCTGCAGGCGCCGCTCGGCGCGATCACCGTCTACTACAAGCTGAACCCCTGGCTCGTGGGCACGCACTTCCTGCTCTCGATCGTGGTGCTCACCCTCGGCGTGCTGGTGGCGCTCGAGGCGTGGGACATCCGCGGAGAGCGCGTGTCGGCGGGGCTTCGCGGCCTCGCCCTCGCCGCCGGCGTCGCCTGCGCCGCCCTGCTCGTGTCGGGCATCACCGCCACCGCCGCCGGGCCTCACTCCGGTGGGGTGAAGGTCCCCCGGGTGTGGTCGTTCCAGCCCGCCGTCTACGTTCACGTCCGCGCCACCGCGGTGTTCGCGATCACCTTCGCGCTCCTCGTCACCCTGCTCGGCTGGCGTGGAAGCAAGCACCTGCGAGGGGCCCTCGTCGTGCTCGGCCTCCTGATCGCGCAGATGATCGTCGGCGAGATCCAGTACCGCACCCACCTACCGCTCGGGCTCGTCATCCTCCACGTCACGCTCTCGTCTGTTGTCTGGGCTGCAACCGTCGTGGTCGTCGCCACAATGTGGCGCCCCAGCCGGGAGGGCGCTCAGTAGGATGGATTGATGGGGGCGGAGGAGCTACGAATCGAGCGCAGGCCCGAGCTCGATCGCCCGGTGGTGGTGTGCGCGTTCCGAGGCTGGAACGACGGAGGCCAGGGCGCCTCGCTCGCCTGCACCTACCTGGCGCGCACGTGGCACGCCGAGCCGTTCGCCGCCATCGACCCCGAGGAGTTCTTCGACTTCCAGATGACGCGGCCGACGGTCGCGCGGGTCTCCGGCGAGCGTCGCATCGAGTGGCCGGAGAACTCGTTCCAACATGCGCGCGTGGGCTCCCGCGACGCCGTGCTGCTCATCGGCACCGAGCCGAGCCTGCGCTGGAAGGCCTTCACCCGTCTCGTCGTCGAGCTTGCGACCGATCTCGATGCTTCGATGCTGGTCACACTCGGCTCGCTGCTCGCCGACGTTCCGCATACGCGTCCCGCGCCGGTGACGGCCAGCGCGACCGACCCGGAACTGCTCGAGCGGCTCGGGCTCTCGCCGTCCCGTTACGAGGGCCCCACCGGAGTCATCGGCGTCCTGCTCGATGCCTGCCGGGAGGCGGCGATCCCGTCCGTGTCGCTCTGGGCCGCCGTGCCCCACTACGTCCAGCTCACCCCCTCGCCGCGCGCGGCCAAGGCGCTCTGCGACCGGCTCGCGTCGCTGCTCGATCTCCCTATCGACACGACCGAGCTCGACGAGGCCAGCGAGGCGTATATCCAGCAGGTGAGCGAGGCTGTCGCCTCCGACGAGGAGACAGCCGCCTACGTCGAGGAGCTCGAGTCGCGGTCGGAGGAGCTCGACGACGACCTGCCCTCGGGCGACTCGCTCGCAGCCGAGCTTACGCGCTACCTGCGCGAGCGCGAGCAGGGCGGCGAGGGGCCGCCGCCTCCGGGCGAGCAGTAGCGGCTACCCGAAGGTGAAGGCGTACGCCTGCACGCCGGGCGTGAAGCGCAGCTTCAGGAGGCCGTCGGAGATCGCGTCCGAGCTCCTGAGGGTGTAGAGCCTGTACGCGTCGACCTTCACGTCCGTCGCGGGCCGGCCGGCGACGGCGGTGCTCACCGTCCCGTTCCCGCCCAGCACGAGGTAGACGTCCCGGGCGTGGTAGTGGAGGGTCAGTGCCGCGCCCGAGCCGGCGACGGCCCGCTCACCCTCGACCCGCCAGGAGCCGGAGTAGGTGAGGCTGTTGCGCGGCACGGTTGCGGCGGCGGCGTAGGTCTTCAGCTTGTCGCCGGTCACCGGCGTGCCGACATAGCGCGAGGGGTCGATCCGCTCGAAGCCGAGGTACGACTCGGGAGTGATCGGCTGGGCCGGAAGGGTGTCCGAAACCGTCCGCGGGTTCGGGCCGAGGCCGAGGAGGGTGCGGATGTTCTGCTCGCTCGTGCCGTAGTCGCCCTCGCCGAAGTGGTAGGCGCGGATGTGGCCGGAGCGGTCGATGAGGTACTCGGCCGGCCAGTAGGAGTTGGAGTAGTTGTTCCAGGTGCCGTACGCGTTGTCCTGGACGACCGGGTAGCGGATCCCGAGGCGCTTGACGGCCGCGCCGACGTTCGACGCGACGTGCTCGAAGGCGAACTCGGGGGTGTGAACGCCGACGATGACGAGCCCGTCGCGGTGGTAGCTGCGATACCAGGCCTCGAGGTGGGGAAGCGTGCGCAGGCAGTTGATGCAGGAATACGTCCAGAAGTCGATCAGGACGACCTTGCCGCGGAGGGCCTTCAGCGTGAGCGGCGCCGTGTTGAACCAGCGGCCGTCCGGCGCGAGCGGCGGGGCCTCGCCGTAGAACGGGAGCGAGGAGCCCTTCCTGGTCACCGGCGCGGCGCGCTCCTTCGCCCCGGTCACCTTCGCGAGCGCACGCTGCGCCGTGCCGGTCTCCTCGACGTGCTTCTGGAGCGCCTGGGTGTAGCCGGGGAGCGCGGTCTGGAACCGAGTGTCGGCGTTGAAGGCAATCGCGAGGGCGACGGCGCCGATGAGGAGCCCGGACGCGAACCTGAGCTTCGGTGCGTCGACTCGGATCCGTTTCGCCATCGACTGCCCGCCGTAGGCGACGAGCAGCATCGGCACCGCGGCACCGAGCGCGTAGGCCAGGGTGACCGCGACCGCGCGGAACGTGACGTTGTTCGTCGCGGCGACGGTGGCGATCGCGGCCAGCACCGGCCCTGCGCACGGGACGAAGACGAGCCCGAGCGAGGCGCCGAGCAGGAAGCCCCCGCCTCCCGCGCGGTAGCGCGTAAGCCGAGCGAAGGGCCGTTCGAGCCAGGTCGCGAGCGGCGGGAAGAGCAGCGTCGCCGCGACGACGAAGAGCAGCGCGATCGCGATGTTGCGCAGCAGGTCGTCGGGCAGGCCGAGCTTGTTCAGCAGCCAGGTCGCAAACAGCGTGAACACGACGAAGCTCGTGACGAGCCCGGCGATGATCCTCAGCGGTTTGCGTCCCGACGCGCCGCCCGCGAGCAACACCGGGAGCACCGGCAGCACGCACGGGGAGATCGCTGTGATCAGACCGGCGAGGAACCCGATCCCGAGCAGCACGAGCACGTGGGCCAGGGTAGCGCCGAGGTTCTGTCCGGACGCTTAACTCAGACGTCGAGAGCGGTGTCGGAAACCGTCTGCCCTGCGTCTTCGGGCTGAGGCCCGGAGGCAGTGTCGGACACCGGGGCCGGCTTGCGGCGGCGGCGCCTGCGAGGGCGCGGCTCGGTTGCCGGAGCGTCGCCGTTCGTCGACTGCTCGCCGGTTCCTTCGGCCACGCCCTCCGGGGCCGCGGCGCCGCTCTCACCCGGCTTCTTCTTGCGCCGTCGCCGCCGGCGCGAGCGCGAGGGCCCCGTCTTCGGCGCCGGCAGGTCGTCGGCGAGAGCCGCGGCGATCTCCTCGATCGACCCGAGTTGCTCGCGGGCCTCGTCGAGCATGTTCGTCGCGCGCGGCGTGTAGCCCTCGGCCGTCGCGAGCAGCGCCGCGCCGACCTCCGGCGGCATCTCGAGCGCCGCCTTCACGAGCCGCGCGGTGTTCTCCTCGTGCCGACTCCCGCGCGAGTTCGCGAGCGCCCCGAGGAGCCGCTTCGCGTCGGGGTACTCCTGCGACGCCTTCCGGTCGAGCGTCTTGCGCACCGCCCGCGCGAGCCGCCACGTCCAGCGCGCCAGGATCTGCTCCGGGGCGTCGGGCTTGCCCTCGGCGACGGCGCGAAGCAGGATCCGTACGCCTGCCGCGCGATCCTTCTCCCACGGCGGCGCCTGCGAGACGAGCGTCACCAGGTCGTCGAAGTCGGCACGGTCGACCCGCATCGACACCCGGTCCGCGAGCGCGATCAGCCGCAGCCGGCGGTTCGGGTTCTGCGCCGCGCAGGTCGACAGGAACGTCTCGAGCGCGCCCTTCGAGGCGCCGCGCTCGGTGAACTTCTGCACGAAGGCCTGCCGCTCGTCGAACCGCATCTGACGGCCGGCGATCGTCGCCCAGAACCGCTGCTCGTCGTCGTCGAGGTACTTCGGGTCGATCCGCTGCCACTCGCGCTGGATCACCGCGAGCCGTCTCGCGACGTCCGGGGTGACCGGGACGAGCCAGTTCGCCGGCGTCAGCTTCCGCCGCGCGCGCCGCTGGGTCCGCCGCCGCGGCGCAGGCGTGACCCGCGCGCCCTCGCGGTAGAAGTCGGCGCCGAGCAGCGAGTGGAGGGAGACGACGCGATCGCTGTGCGTCGCCGCCTTCGGGACGAAGTCGACGACGATGCCCGCCTCCTTGCGCGGGTGGATGCGCATGATGCGCCCGATCCGCTGCTGGTAGACGCGCTTCGAAGCGGTCGGTGCGAGGTGCATCACGACGGTCGCGCGCGGTGAGTTCCAGCCCTCGGCGAGCAGCATCGCGTTGATCAGGACGTCGATCTCGCCGCGCTCGTACGCCGCCAGGATCGCGGCGAGCTTGACCGGCGGCGTGCGGCCCGACACCGCCTCGGCCTTCACCCCGGCGGCCCTGAACGCGGTTGCGAGGTTGTAGGCGTGGTCGACGCCGGCCGCGTAGACGATCCCGGGCGTGTCGTCGAAGCGCTCGCGATACAGCGTCGCCGCCGCCATGTTCAAAGCCTCGTGGTCGAGGGCTGCGGCCAGGGCGCGCTCCTCGAAGTCTCCGCCGACGATCGGGACGGAGTTGATCGCGGCGACGGGCGGGACGCGCAGGCAGCGCAGCGGCGCGATGAGCCCGCGGCGAGCGGCGTCGGCGAGCGGGAGGTCGTCGACCGAGGCCGGGAAGACGTCCGAGACCTGCTTCGCGATCAGCTCTTCCGTCGCGGTCATGCCGATGTAGATCGGGTTGCTGAGGCTGCGGATCGCGGCGGAGGTCTTTTCACCGAGCGCGGTGTGCGCCTCGTCGCAGATGACGAGCTGGTAGGCGTCACGCGACACCTCGCCGACGTGCCGGGCGAACCAGGCGTAGGTCTGGATCGTGATCGCGTTCGAGCGGTGGTGGCGGCTTCCCTCGAGGATCACGTCGGTCAGCCGGTCGCCGTAGCCGTGATCGGTGAGCTCGCGCGTGAACTGGGTCACGAGCAGCCGGCGGTGGGTGAGGATCAGGACGCCCTCGGTTCGTGCCGCCTCGACGAACCCGGCCGCTGCGATCGTCTTCCCGGACGCGGTCGGATGACGGAAGCGGTAACGGCGCTCGGCGCCCGGGTCGTGGGCGGGAGGCGGCGGAAGGTCGTCGTGGCCGTCGTCCTCGAACTCGGCGGTGAACTCGAGCGAGGTCTCGTCCTCCTCCTCGTACTCGCTCTCGATCACCTCGTCGGCCACGGCGCCGTTGCCGTTGCCGTTCATGTCCGCGCTCGATTTCTCGATCGCCGCGATCAGCTCCGTGAGCATCCCGGCGAGGGCGTCGATCTGGTGGCGGCGGAGCTCCGTGCCCGACGCGAGGCGCGGCGGTTTCTCCGACAGCACCCGCTCCAGCCCGAGCATCAGCGCGTAGCGCGTCTTCCAGGCGGGCGACGGCCCGGTCAGCCCGGCGTCGATCTCGACGAGCGCGTCCTCGAGCGCCTTCCGCATCGCCGACCCGGGCCGGACAACCTCGAGCGGATCGTCGTCTGGCTCGAGGAAGGGCTCACCAGCCCAGGCTTCGGCCCGGAGAGCCGCGGCTCTGATGCCGTCGGGCGTCTCCCATAGCGCCGGAGATTGCGTGAGCATTTCGTGCATGGATGCGGTACACCCTCGGTACCGCCTTCACAGGTCAAACTCGCGGGTACCTCCTCGCGAGCTGCTTCGTTAAGAATAGCTCATGAGGCGGCTCGTATGCGTAGCAAGAGTGCGTCGGCGTGGGAGGAGTGTGTCTGCCTACTAGCCCTTGTTTGCAAACACCTGCGATTGCGCGCGCACCACCGAGACCAGCTCGGTCAGTGCGATGTTGACGTCGAAGAGGTGAAGTCCCCAGCCCGGGCCGAGCGTGGGCCGCACCACCGGCCGCGTGTCGCCGGGGACGTGGATGCGCGTGATCTGCAGCCAGCTCGCGTTGCCGGAGCTCTCGCAGCGGGCGGTGTAGAGGCCCGGGTACGCGACCCACGGCGTCGTCGCGTCGACAGACTCGCCGTTGAACCGGAGGACCGTTGCCGGGAAGAGGGGGGTCACGGGCTCGGTCGCGCGCGATCCCGGGACGGCCGGGTTGACGCAGACGATGTGCGTCCCCGGGATGCGCGAGCGTCCGAACATCGCGCCGACGGGCGGCGTCCGGTCGAAGCTCGAGTAGGCGATGACGCATCCGGTCGCCCTGGGAGAGGCGCACGGCGGCACGTGGCCGATGTCGCCGCCACGACTCCCCTCATGCACCTGCCCACCGAGGAGGATCGCCGACACGAGCAGCCGACGCTCTGCGGTCGACCGGTCGATGACGGTCGCGACGAGATGCTTGAGGAGGTACGCGCCCTGCGAGTGGCCGATCAGCACGACGCCCCGACCGTGATTCCAGTGCGCGAGGTAGTCGCGCCAGGCATGGAGGACGTCGCCGTAGGCGAGCTCGGGCTTCGCGTGGAGCGACGGGGTGACGAGGCCGCGGTTCGTGATCTGCCGGTAGACCGGTGCGTAGACCTTGCAGACCTGCGAGAACTGCGCCGCCTGGGTCTCGGCCACCAGGATCTGAGGGAAGCCGACGCTGAGGTCGGCGTTGCCGGTCGGTTCGTCGCTGACCGTCGGATAGACGTAGAAGCAGTCGATCGGCGGGCTCGCCGTCCGGGCCGGGCGGACGATCGTCTTCGACCCGTTCGCGCGGATGACGGTGGTCGCGAGGCTCGTGCTACACGGGTCGGCGTTGCGGCCGGGGAAGCAGAGCCACTTCGTCTTGCTCGCGGCGCCGGCCGTCGTCGTGGTCGTCGTCGCGGCTCGGTGGCCCCCGCAGCCCGCGAGAAGGCCTACGAGGAGCAGCGCCACGAGCGCTCGAAGTCGCATGCCGACACGGTACGTGTAGAACGCGTCCGGTGGACTTCGAGGAGCTCTTCGACCGCGAGCGGAGGCGATACGAGGACGGGATCGCGCGTCTCGATCCGGAGCAGCTCGTGCGGACGGGCAACGCGGCGTGGGGAGCCGGGCTCTCGCTGCTCATGCTCGGGCGAGACGCGGAGGCAGCCGAGTGGCTCGACCGCGCGGCGAGGCGCTGGCGCGAGAGCTGGGAGCACGCGACCGAGACGTCGTGGGGCCGGCCGATCGGCGCGATCAAGGCCGAGCTGATCGCGGGCCGCGACGAAGCGGCGGCCGGATACGCGGGCTGGGCGCTCGAGCTCGGAACGGTCGAGGCCGAGTCGCCGATCGGGCGCTACGCCGCGACGCTCGCGCTGCTCACACTCGAGCGGTGGGGCGACGCGGCGGAGCTTGCCGCCACCCTCGTCGGCTTCCCACCGGACGTGGCGGCCGCGCTTGCTGCGATCGCGGGGGGCGACCTGGCCGCGTGTAACGCGGCCGTCGAGTTGGTCCTCGTCTCGTTCGAGACCCGGGACGAGTTCCTCGAGGACGTCCCGGTCGCGGACACGGTGATCGTGCTCGACCGGCTTGCGCAACGCCGCGGTCTCGGGACGAGCCTCCGGCGTTCGGCGCTCCTACCCTGACGCGGCCTGGTCGACGTAGACGTCGAGCGGTGAGTGTCCGGTCCGCAGGAGGCTCGCCGGCGCCGCCTCGTCGATCGGTCCCCTGAAGGCGCGGTCGACCGCCTCGGCCTTCGAGGCGCCCGGCGTGAGGACGACCGTCCGCCTGGCGGCGAGTAGGGCTGGAAGCGTCAGAGTCACGCGGTCGACGAACGGCTCGAGCCCGGATGGCCCGGAGACGACCAACCGCTCTCGCTCGGCGAGCTGAGGCGATCCCGGGAAGAGCGAGGCCATGTGCGCGTCAGGCCCGAGGCCGAGCAGGAGCAGGTCGAGCGTCACCCCCTGGAGCTCGCGGTCGTATTCTGCGGCCGCCTCGAGCGGCGGCAGCTCCCCGCGCATCCGGTGGACGGTCGGCAGCTTCGCCAGCCGGTCGAGGAGCGTCCGCCGGGCGAGGCCGTAGTTCGAGCGCTCGTCGTCGGGCGGCACGCATCGCTCGTCGCCCCAGTAGACGGTGGCGGCGCTCCAGTCGGGCTCGAGAACGGCCGCGAGCTCGTACGCCCGCTCCGGCGCCGAGCCGCCGGTGAGCACGATCGCCCCGCCGCGCCGTGCCTCGGCGGCGAGCAGGTCGGCAACGGCTGCGGCGGGATCGTCGGAGACGTGGAGCCGCGGCTCACTCATCGCCGCGCGCAAGCTCCTTGCTTCGCTCCATCGCGGCGCTGATCGCGTTCAGGAAGGCGGCGCGGACGCCGGCTTGCTCGAGCTCCCGGATCGCCCGGATCGTCGTCCCGCCCGGCGACGTGACGCTCTCCCGCAGCTCCACGGGATGCACCTTCTCGTCGCGCAGGAGCTTCGCCGTGCCGAGCATCGTCTGCACGACGAGCTTCGTGGAGATCTCCCGCGAGAGGCCGAGGAGGATCCCGGCCTCGATCATCGCCTCGGCGAGGAGGGCGTAGTACGCGGGCCCGGATCCGGAGACGGCCGTGATCGCGTCCATCTGGTCCTCCGGCACCTCGACGACGTCGCCGACCGCGCGCAGCACCGTGCCGGCGCGGTCGAGATGCTCCCGCCCGGCGTGCCGCCCCGAGCACATGCCGGCGATCCCCTCGTGGACGGTCGACGGCGTGTTCGGCATCGCCCGTACGACCGGGACGTCCGCGGCGACGTGACGCTCGATCCTCGCGGTCGTGATCGCCGCGGCGATCGAGAGCACCGTCTGCTCCGGCGAGAGCAGATGCCCGATCTCGCCGAGCAGGGTCTCGATGTCTTGCGGCTTCACCGCGAGCACGACGACGTCGGCGCCGCGAATGGCGTCGGTGTTGGAAGTCGTGGTCTCGACGCCGTGTCGCTCGTGGAGCTCGTCGGCTCGCTCCTGCCGCCGCGAGGTCGCGACGATGTCGGCCCAGTCCGAGCTACGCAGCCCGGCGAGGAGCGACTCGCCGATCTTGCCGGTTCCGAGGATCGCGATTCTCATGACGCAAGCCTACGAGTCCGGAGCCGTATCCCGCCAGGAGGTACACGCTCGCGATCCCGGCCCACTCGCCGTAGGGCTCGAGGAGGGCATCGGTCTCCTCAGCCTCGACGCGCCGTCCCCAGAGCTCTGACGCGAGCTTGACCAGGCCGAGGTCGCGCGCCAGGCCTCGCTCGTAGCGGCCGAGGCCCTGCAGGCAGATCACGCCGGCCGACCAGGGGCCGAGGCCGCGCTCGCGCTCGAGCCGCGCCGCGGCGACCTCGGTCGGGACCCCCTTCAACAGCTCGAGGTCGGTACCGCGGCAGAGCCGGACGAGCGTCGCGCCGCGCCGGGCTCCGAGCCCGAAGCGGCAGAGCTCGGCGGGTGCGTACCGCGCGAGGTCGGCGGAGGTCGGCGCGCCGTGGAGCTCGCCGAGCTGCCGGGTCGAGGCCCGGACGACGCGCCGCTCGATCGCCCGAGCCTCGCGCGAGGTGATCAGCTGGCCCGCCACCGCCCGCAGCAGCGCGTGGGCGACCGTGGCCGTCCGCAGCGGGCGCATCCCGCGCAGGTGACGGGTCGCACGCCCCACCAGCGGATCGTCGGCGAACCGGCGCAGGAACTCGGAGTGGTCGTCGTCGACCGCGAGGACGAATCGCATCCGTGACAGACCCTCCTCGCTCGCGGCCTGGACGCATACCGCGCCGTCGGGCCGCTGCCACGCCCGCGCCTGCTCGAGGCCGCCGGCGCAGGGGATGGTCGCCGTGAGCACTCCGTCGCGAACCGAGCGGGTGGCGTCGCTCCCGTGCCGGGCCGAGAGCCTGAGCGAGTAGGGCCCTGCGGGCCTGACGACGTCCTCGACCACGGGCCGCGACTCTAGCCGCCGGAGCGGCGTGCTCTCGTGGAGCGCGCAGGGCGGGTGCTGTGTCAGACGCCGCTGGCCGACCCGGCCTGCAGGTTCGATGCGACCTCGGCGGCCCGTTCGAAGACGTCGAGCGCCTCGCGCTCGCGCCCGGAGTCCCGCAGGAAGCGGCCGTACGACCGCAAGGCGGCGGCGTGCTGGCGTACGGTGCCGTGGTCGGCAAGAAGCTGGAGCGCCTCGCGGAATGCCTCGTCTGCGCCGTCCGCGTCCCCGCTCCCGGCGCGGGCCTCGGCGACGACGAGCCAGGCGGCGCCGCGCTCGTTCGGCAGGTCCTCGGCCAGTTGCAGAGCGGCCGAGGCGAGGTGCTCGGCCCCGATCCAGTCACCCGAGACCGCTGCGCACATCGCCTGCAGCCGCCGGATCGTCGCGAGGTCCTCGGCCGCCGGCGCGGGGCCGAGCAGCCGTTCGGCCTCGTCGAGGTGGTGAAGCGCCCCACCGAGGTCGTCGTCGGCGCTGATCGTCGCGTCGGCGCATGCCACGTGTGCCCGCGCCAGATGCACGGTGTCCTCGGTCGCTTCGAGGAGCGCGACCGCCCGGCGGAAGCTGTCCAGCGCCGCGAGCGGCTTCGCCTGCTCGAGCGACAGCCGTCCGAGCGACCAGTACAGCCGCACGCGGGTGTACCGGTCGGCGCCGTCACCCCCGCCCGCGAAGAGCTCGCCGACCACGGCCTTCGCCCGCTGGAGCTCCCCGAGGTCGGTGAGCGCGTAGCTCAGGTAGGTGCTGTAGCGGACGCGGGCGTGCATGTTCTCGGGCTCCACCCGGGCGACCTCGTCGAGCGCCCGCTCGAACAGCGTCACCGCCTCGCGCGGCGAGCCCGCCGCTGCGTACGCGCGGCCGAGTGTCGAGAAGACGTCGGGTCGTGACGGGGCCGTGACGAGCTCGGAGCCGACGACCTCCGAGAGCTCGGCGATCGTCCCCGCGTGATCGCCCCGCGCTGCGGCCTCGAGCCCGAGGACGATCCGGGCGCGGGTCGCCGCCGCGACGTCGGCGGCCGCTTCGGCGTCGGCCAGAAGCTCGCTCACCGCCTCGGCATCGGCCTCCCCGTCGAGCCTCAGCCGGAGCTCCTGCTCGGCGAGGCGCAGCTCGCGGAGCTCCGAGGCGTCGAGCTCCGACCCTGTCTCCAGATACTCGGGCGTGACGCCGAGCTTGCTCGCGAGCATCCGAAGCGCCTTCATCGACGGCGTCCGTGCTCCGGCCTCGATTCGCGAGATGTAGGCGTACGTGACCCCCGGCGCCGACAGGTCCCGCTGGGACGCCCCGCGCTCGAGCCGGAGGCGGCGCAGCCGTCCTCCGATCGTCTCCCCGCTCGGCTCCGACCCGCCCGCCATCCGTGGATCTTGCCCGCCTTGTTCGCCAACGTCAATCAGTCCATGTCTTCAGGTGACAGGATTGACAACAAAAGAATTCTCGTGTCTTCTCCCGGGGTGGGCTCTTGCTCTCGTCGAGGAAGGAGGTGCTTCCGAATGAGACTCGTCTCTCCCCGCATCCAGCTTGCGGTGGTGGCGGTCGGCGCCGTGATCGCCGCCGCGCTGCTCGGCGGTTGCCCCTGGGGCCCGTAGCCCCGGCCGGCGTACGCGGGCGGAGGCAGCCGCGCCTCCGCCCGCGCCGTTAGTCTCGATCGATGCTGAACGGCGCCGCGGCTCGCGTCTCCCTGCGGAGCCGGGAGCGGAAGCTCCGCCTCTTCATCGACCTCTTCCAGCCCGGCCCGGAGACGACGGTCGTCGACCTCGGCGTCACCGACGCGCCCTTCGGTGCGGGGTCGAGTGACAACTTCTTCGAGGCGCTCTACCCGTGGCCGGGGCAGATCACCGCCGTCGGCCCCACCGAGCTCGACCGCTTCTCCGCGGCGTTCCCGCGAGTGACGACGGTCCGCGCCGACGGCCGCGAGCTTCCGTTCGTCGACGGCCAGTTCGACCTCGGCTTCTCGAACGCGGTCGTCGAGCACGTCGCGGGCGGCCGGGACGGCCAGCGCCGCTTCGTCGCGGAGCTCTGCCGGGTCGCGGAGCGCGTCTTCGTCACGACCCCGAACCGGCTGTTCCCGATCGACCCGCACTCGCTGCTGCCGTTCGTCCACTGGCTTCCCGACGGAGACCTGCGCCGCCGCGCCCTCCGCGCCCGCGGCTTCGACGACGTCCTCGAACCGCTCGGGCCGCGCGAGCTCGCTTCGCTCTTCCCGTACCCGGTTCGGATCGTCGGCCGGGGGATGACCCTCGTCGCGGCCGGCCCTGCATGAAGCGCTCTCCTGTCTGGATTCTCCACGTGTTCATCGTGGGGCTCGCGCTCCACAACCTCGTCGCGGCGGAGCTCTACGGCGCCGGCGTCCGCGGCACGGCGCTCGACGTCGTCTCCGCGTGGAAGGAGGTGCTGCTGGCGGTCGGGCTCGTGCTCGTCTACCGCCACGGCCTCGGGTTCCGCCCGGCACTCGTCGACTGGCTCGCGCTGGCCTTCGCCGCCGTCGTCATCGTCTACGCGCTGATCCCGCAGCACGTCCTCGGCGGCGGAGCGACCCATCACGGCGTCCTCCTCGGCGTTCGCCACGACGCTGCTCCCGGTCGCGGCGTACTTCTTCGGGCGCGGGCTCGATCTCAGCGTGCGCGACGTGCGCCGTCTGGGAGCGACGCTCCTCGCGTCGGCTTCGGCGGTCGCCGCCTTCGGCCTGGTCGACATCTATACGATCCCGCTCTCCTGGTGGCGCAGCTCGGGCGCACCGGGCTGGTTCTCGAATCAGCTCGGGTTCGGCTACACCGGCCTCTCCGGGCTCCCGGAGAACTTCGTCTACAACACGGGGAACGAGCATCCGCTGCGGCGCCTCGTCTCGACGTTCCTCTCACCGCTCGCGACGTCGTACATGCTCGTGACCGCGCTCCTGCTCTGCGCAGCGTGGCTCCTGCGTGCCCACGCCCGCCTCGCCGCGTGGATCCCGGTGACGGCGCTCCTCTTCGCCGGTCTCCTCTGGACGCACTCCCGCTCCTCGTACATCGCGCTGGCCCTCGGCCTCGTCGTGTACGCGGCGCTCCGGCCGCAGTGGCGCTGGGGCCTCCTCGGGAGTGCTGCGGCGGTGGTCGTCGTCGGGCTCGTCTTCGTGAAGGCCTACCCGCACATCGCCCCGGTGACGAGCTTCACGCCCAAGGAGCTCATCCAGCAGCGGCAGCACGCGCACTCGCAGGCCGGCGGGCCGGCCGTGAGCGCGGGCGGCTTCGAGGATGCGAGCACCTCGAGTCATCTCCGGAGCCTGCGCGACGGTATCGAGACCGTGCTCCGCCACCCGCAGGGGTACGGGCCCGGCAACGCCGGCTCGACCGCCGCCCGCACCGGGGTGCAGATCAAGGCAGGCGAGTCCACGTACACCGAGCTCGGCGTCGACGCCGGCCTCGTCGGCGGTCTTCTCTTCGTCGCCTGGTCGCTCGCCGTCCTCTGGCGGCCTCGTTCGCTGCCGTGACGCCTGGCTCGCCGCGGTTCTGGTGGCGATGCTCGCGCTCGCCCTGCAGACGGACATCATCGGCGTCCCCTGGGTGGTGTACGTGATCTGGCCACTGGCCGGCTGGCGTATGTCCCACCCCGACACTTGGCCGAAAGAGCGTCTTGCGCCGCCGTGATTCGTGCCTACGCTGGACCGGGTGCGGATCACGCTCCTGGACGTCGCCGTCGCCATCCTCGTGCTCGGCCTCGTCGCCCTCTCGGTCGTTCACTCGAGCGGCTCCGAGGCGCCGGCCGTGCTCGCCAGCCCGACGCTGACTCCGGGCTCGCTGAACCCCGACGTCACCCAGGCGACGATCGGATCGACGATCTGCGTGCGCGGCTGGACGGCGACCGTCCGCCCGCCGACCGAGTACACGAACGCGCTCAAGCTCGAGCAGATGCCGGAGTACGGTGAGACGGGCGCGCCGTCGGGCTTCCAGGAGGACCACCTGATCAGCCTCGAGCTCGGCGGGAGCCCGACCGACCCGTCCAACCTCTGGCCCGAGCCCTACCCGCGGGCAGCCGACGTCGACAAGATCGAGAACGAGCTGAACGACAAGGTCTGCTCGGGCGAGCTCGCCCTGGCCGAGGCGCAGCGGCAGGAGTCCGCGTTGAAGCACGAGCACGGGTGAGGCCGGTACGGTTGGCGGACGCGCGCGTGGCTTCCCCTCGTCGCGGCCCTGGCCGCACTCGTCCTCCCCGTTGCCGCCGGCGCGGGTCTCGTCGTGGGCGTCAACGACGACGCCGCGAAGGACTCCGGCGTGGTCGGCTGGTTCTACCCCACGATGGGCGCCGAGGGCCTCCAGGCGAGCACGCTCACGCTGCGCTGGGACGAGGCCTCGCCGACCGCGATCCCGGACGAGGACGCGGTCACTCGCGCGATCGCCGCCGCGGCGGCGAACGGCCAGTCGGTCGAGCTCGACCTGTATCCGCTTCACTCGATGGCCTTCACCGGCGGCGCGAAGTGCACGCCGTCGACCGACCCGAACGGCTGCGGCTCGACGCCCCAGATCCAGGCGTACGCCTCGTGGGTGGGCCAGGTCGCCCGCGCGTTTCCGACGGTCCACCAGTTCGTGGTGATGAACGAGTGCAACCAGCCGCTCTTCGTCAACCCGCAGTTCGACACGTCTGGCGCGAACCAGTCGGCGGCGATCTGCGGCCGGGCGCTGGCCGCCGGCTACGACGCGCTCAAGGCGGTCAGCACCCGGAACTTCGTCTGGGGCGTCGGCCTCTCGCCGCGCGGAAACGACCTCCCGAATGCTGCGAGCAACGTCTCCACCTCGCCCGTCAAGTTCCTCCAGGCGCTCGGCGCATGGTTCAAGGCCTCGGGACGTTCGAAGCCGATCATGGACGGGCTCGACTTCCACCCGTACCCGATCCCCCAGTCCCTCCCGTTCGCAAGCGGATATCCGCAGGTGGTCGACGCCAGCGTCTCGAACCTTCCGCGTATCTACCAGGCCTTCTACGACGGGTTCAACGGCTCCGCGCAGCCGACGATCGGCCAGCAGGCGGGCGGCGGCCTGCCGCTCTCCCTCAACGAGGTGGGGATCCAGACCGACTCGACCGGGAAGCCCGGCTACGTCGGCACCGAGACCGCGGCGAACGCGGCCGGCGGCGTGCTCGGCGCGACCGCGACGGAGGCCTACCAGGCCTCGTGGTACCTCCAGATGCTCCAGCTCGTGGCGTGCGACCCGAACGTGAAGCTCGTCAACATCTACCACCTGATCGACGAGGCATCGCTCGCGGGCTGGCAGAGCGGCCTCTACTACGTCGACCGGACTGCGAAGCAGAGCGCCGCCGCGGTTCACGACTGGATCGCCTCCACCGGCGGGGTGTGCGTCGGGGCCGTGCGCCCGTGGACGCCCCCCGGCGTCCCTGCGAAGCCGACAACGCCGGCCCCGGCGACGCCGCCATCCGCCGGCCGAACCGTCGTCACGTCGGGCGGGCGTGTTCGTGTCTTCGATGCCGTGACGCACGTGCTTCGTCGCGTGATCGCGCCGTTCGGCTCGGCCTTCACGGGTGCGATGCCGATCGCGGTCGGAGACGTCAACCGCGACGGCGTCGCCGATTACGCGGCCGCGCGGAAGCGGTGCGGTGAAGATCCTCAACGGCAAGTCGGGCGGCGTACTCGCGACGTACTCGGTCGCGGCGGTGTCCGTCGCGCTCGCCGACGTGAACGGCGACAGGCGGGCGGATCTCGTCGTCGGGACGAAGAGCCAGGTGAAGGTCTTCGACGCGAAGACGCACGCGCTGCTCGAGACGCTGTCGCCCTTCGCGGCGTACTCCGGCGGTGTGACCGTGGCCGCCGGCGACCTGAACGCCGACGGCAAGGCAGACGTGGTCGCGGGCCAGGCCTCGGGCGGGAGCGTCGCTGTGTTCAGCGGCGCGACGGCCACGAGGCTCGAGACCCTCCGCCCGTTCTCGGCCGGTTACAAGCGCGGTGTGATGCTGGCGGCCGGCGACGTGAACGGCGACGGCAAGGCCGACGTGATCGCCGGGACGGGCGCCGGCACGACCGCCGTGATCCGGGTGTTCTCCGGTGCGACGGCGAAACCCCTGCTCTCGTTCACGCCGTTCGGCGCGTTCCAGGGCGGGGTGACCCTGGCGTCGGCGGCGTCGGCGCCGATCGTTGCGGGACAGGGGCCGGGAGGCGGTGCGCAGGTCTCGGTGTTCGACGGGAGCGGCGTGCTCGGCTCGACCTTCCTGGGTGACACGGGCTCTGGCGGGATCGCCGTGGGCGCCGGCTGATGCGCGCGGCGCGCCTCCACGAGCTCGGCGGTGTCCCGGAGATCGACGAGATCGACCCGCCGGCGGGCGAGGCCGTGCGGGTCTCGGTCGGCGCGCTGAACCCGATCGACATCTCGATCGGAAACGGCCGCTTCTACGGCGGCACTCCGCCGATGCCCTACATCGTCGGCTCGGAGGTCGTCGGGGTCGCGCCGGACGGACGCCGCGTCTGGGTACGTGGGCGCGAGCTCTTCTCCGAGCTCGCGGACCCCGAGGGGCGCTGGGTGTTCGAGGTCCCCGACGGCGTCTCCGACGAGGACGCGCTGGCGGCAGGGATCGCAGGCCTGACTGCGTGGCTCGCCGTCGCGTGGCGCGCGCCCGTGCAGCCCGACGACACGGTGCTCGTGCTCGGCGCGAGCGGGGCCCTCGGCGCCGTGGCCGTCCAGGCGGCGAAGCTGCTCGGCGCCGCCCGTGTGATCGGCGCCGCGCGCCGAACCGACCTGGTGCCGGACGCCGCAGACGAGGTCTTCGACCTGAGCGGCGAGGGCACGCCTCCCGCTGCGACCCTGATCGTCGACGCGCTCTGGGGTGAGCCGATCGAGCGCGCGCTCGCCGCTGCGGCGCAGGGCGTCCGGGTCGTCCACGTCGGGCAGTCGGCCGGGCCGGCGTCGACGCTCGAGTCGGGCTGGGTACGCGGGAAGGGGGCGACGATCCTCGGGCATTCGCTCGTCTCGCATGTCCCCGAAGACGTCGCTGCCGACGGCTACGGCGTGCTCGCCGCGCATCTGCGCGACGGCAAGATCGCGGTCGACACCGAGACCTATCCGCTCGCCGGGATCGCCGAGGCCTGGCGGCGCCAGGCGTCCGGGAGCCCCGGGGCGAAGATCCTCGTCTCCTTCTAGGTTGCGAGCGCTTCGGTGGCTGCGGCCGGCCGGCGGAGCGTCCCGGGCGGCGAGCGCTTGACCGCAAGCGCGCCGGCTGCGCTCGCGGCGAGCGCGAGCGTGCCGCCGAAGGCGAATGCGAGCTCGGTCCCGCCGGCCGCACAGAGCCATCCGATCAGCGGGCTGGCGAGAGGGAGCGGCGCCGTCCACGCGTAGAAGAACACTGCCAGCACCCGGCCCCGCAGGTGGTCCGGGGTGCCGAGCTGGACGGAGGAGTTGGCGGCCGCGGTGAAGGTCGTGAAGCAGATCCCGCAGACGAAGAGGAGCACGCCCACCGGGATGACCTGGCGCATCGGCGCGAGAGCGAGCTCGGCGAGGCCGAAGACGGCGACCGAGCCGAGGATGAACCGCCAGCGGGGCCTCCCGGCGCCGGCCGCGACGAGCGCGCCGACGAGCGCCCCGGCGCCGAAGCACGCGGTCACGATCCCGAACGTCTCCGGGCCGGCGTCGAGCGTCTGCTTCGCCAGCACCGGCAGCAGGACGTTCACGTTGAACGACAGCGACATCACGACGATGGCCATGACCGTGAGCAGGAGGACGGGCCGGGTCCGGCGGACGTATCCGAGCGCCTCGCCGACTCCCTTGATGAGGGTCGGTCGGACGCGACCCTGGAGCCGGAAGAGCTCGCCCGGGCGCATCGCGAGCAGGCCCGCGAGGACGGCGAGGAAGCTGGCGCTGTTGACGGCGAAGCACCAGCCGGAGCCGACGGCCGCGATCACGACGCCGGCGAGCGCCGGGCCCAGGATCCGCGCGACGTTGAAGAGGCTCGAGTTGAGGGCGATCGCGTTCGGGAGCTCGTCACGGCCGACGAGCTGCATCGTCAAGTTCTGTCGCGCCGGGAGGTCGAACACGACGGCGATCCCGGTCAACGACGCGATCGCGTAGACCTGCCAGGTCTGGACGTGGCCGAGGATCGTGATCGCGGCGAGCACGCCCGAGAACACCATCTGCACCGACTGGGTCACGATCACCGTGCGGCGGTTGTCGAAGCGGTCGGCCACCACTCCCGCGAAGAGCCCGAGCAGCGTGAAGGGGCCGAAGCGGGCGAGCGAGAGCATCCCGACCGCGATCGGCGAGTGGGTGAGCGAGATGATCAGCCAGTAGAGGCCGACGTTCTGCATCCACGTCCCGCAGACCGAGGCCAGCTGGCCGGAGAAGTAGAGGCGGTAGTTGCGGTGGCGGCGGAGGCTTGCGAAGGTGCGGCCGAAGGCCATGCGGGCGAGCGTCATGCGCCGTGCAGCTCGAGCAGCCGCGCGAGGGGCTCGATCGCGGCCTCGATCGCGGCGCGCTCGCCGTCGTTCAGCCCGTCGAGGCGCTCGGCCAGCCATGCGCTCCGCTTGGCGCGGACGGACTTCAGCACGCGCTTGCCCTCGGGCGAGAGCGTGAGGCCGACGCGGCGCCTGTCGGTGCCGCGCGTGCGGACGATCAGCTGCGCCGCTTCGAGTCGATCGAGATGCGCCGACATGCCCGGCGCGGAGATGCGCTCGCGATCGGCGAGCTCGCTGGCGGTGATGCCGGGGTGGTCGCCGATCAGAGCGAGCAGTGTCGACTGGCCGGGGGTGACCCCGAGCTCGGCAGTCTCCCGGCGCAGGTGACGCGCGAGGCGCAGCAACACCGGCCGCAGCTCGTTCGCGAGCTCGAGCGCATTATTGTTCGCAACATGAACCATTAACTACATGAACTGTAGCATCCCGAGAGCGTCCTTGACAAAAGACAGCGTCTCTGGTTAGGCTGCGCGGGTCGTCTGCGGCGCCCCACGAGAAGGAGGCGCAAGATGGTGACAACGTCGGTGACGCAGGTGAAGCTCGGGAAGCTCCCCGCCCGCGTCGATCCACGCACGCTCTCGCTCGGTCGCTATGTCGATCGCGAGGTCCTTCCGGCCCCGCCGCCGGTGCTCGATCTGTCCGAGCGGGTCGGCGAGTGGCCGATGTATGCGAACGACCGTGTCGGCGACTGCACGACCGCGGCGGCGGGTCACATGATCGAGGCCTGGACGGCCGCGGCGGCCGGCGCAGCCGTCGAGGTCCCGGAGGCCGCGGTCCTGGCCGCGTTCGACGAGGTGAAGGTCGTCGACCCGGCAAGCGGCGAGGAAGGTGCGGTCGAGCTCGACGTCCTCAAGTTGTGGCGCACCGGAGGGATCGGCGGCCACCGGATCGGCGCGTTCGCCCGCGTCGCGCCTGACGATCGCGATCTCGTCTCGACCGGTGCCTGGCTGTTCGGCGGCCTCTACATCGGGCTGCAGCTGCCGCTGCGCGCGATCGACCAGGAGACGTGGGACTGGACGGGGCGCCTCGACGGCCCCGACGCCCCGGGATCGTGGGGCGGGCACGCTGTCGACGTCGTCGGGTACGGCGAGGCCGGCCTGACGGTCGTGACCTGGGGTGCGCTCAAGCTGATGACGTGGGCGTTCTGGGGACGCTACTGCGACGAGGCGTGGTGTGTGCTGTCGCCCGACTTCATGACGGCGGGTCGCTCGCCGCAGGGCTTCGATCTCGCCGCGCTGCAGCACGACCTCGCGCTCGTGACCGGGGGCGCCGCATGAGCGATCGAGCGGCGCTTTACACGGTTGCCGTGACGCGGCGGGGCACGCCGCTCCCGTTGGGCGATCTTGGCGACGCGCTCGCCGGGATCCTCGACGGGTTCTCGGAGACCAGCGGAGCCCGCGTCGTCCGGGTGGTCGAGGTCGAGCGGGACGGCGACGAGCTCTTCTGCGTCGTTCAGCACGGCGCCCGTGGGATCGCGGCCGATATCGTCGACGCCTCGGGCGGCCTTCGCCTGCGGCAGGTCCCGGGCGACGTCCAGCTTCTGCGGACGGGCTGCCTCTTCCGGCTGCCGCCTGCCGAGACCCAGGGCCGGCTTGCGACGCATGTCGCAAACGGGCGAGGGGTGAAGGAGCTCTTCGGGCTGGGCCTCGCGGCCCGGTTCCGGGAGCTCCGGCCGGGGCTCGCGCTTGTGATCGAACGGCTCGGCCAGCCGGAGGCGCTTCGGGCCGCCGTGGGCGCGGGACGGGTCGAGAGGCTGCGCCTGGTCGGCGGGCGGGCGATCGCCGACACGAGCCGCTGGGTCACCGGCGAGGCGGCGCGGGTCGAGCTGGACGTCTCGGCGCGCGGGTCCGGCCTCCAGACGGCGCTGATCGAGCGCCACCTGGGCGGCGACGAGGCGGCGCTTCCCGAGATCCTCCGCTTCGCCGGCCTGAGGTTCGAGCACGCGAGCGTCGGGGTGCGGCTCGACGACGGGACGCGACGACTCTTCGACCTCGCGCGCCCGGAGTCGGGCCCGCCGGCGTCGCGGCCGCTCGAGGGCATCGTTCTCGACGACGCAGGCGAGCCGACCGGGCCGAGCCTGCTCGCTGCTCTCCGTGCCGTCGTCTCGGTTTGACGTGCGTATGCTCGCGAGGTGGGCGAGCTTCTCAACGTCTGGGACTACGAGCGCGCGGCGCAGGAACAGCTCGGGCCGGGCGCTTTCGGCTACTTCGCCGGCGGCGCGAACGACGAGCTGACGCTCGCCGACAACGTCGCGGCCTACCGGCGCTGGGTGTTGCGGCCGCGGGTGCTCGTCGACGTGTCGGAGACCTCGACGGCGACGACGGTGCTCGGGCAGGAGCTCTCGATGCCGCTTCTCGTCGCTCCGGTCGCGTTCCAGCGGGTGGCGCATCCCGACGGTGAGGTCGCGGTGGCCCGCGCGGTTGCTGCGGCGGGAACGGTGATGTGCGTGTCGACGATGGCGACGTCGACCTGGGACGAGATCGGCGAGACCGGGGCGCCGCGCTGGTTCCAGATGTACGTGCCGCGGGATCCGAAAGTGGCGGCGGAGGTTAGCGTCCGGCGCCGCGGAGGCCGGGTTCTCGGCGCTCGTGCTGACGGTCGACACGCCGGTGCTCGGCCGACGGGAGCGGGACCACGTCACGGGCTTCTCGATCGACCATCTGCTCGGGCTCGACTGGATCCGCGAGTCCGAGCTCACGCCGCGGAGTGCGTTCCACTCGATCTCCTCGGCGGTCACCTGGGCCGACGTCGATCGGTTCGCGTCGCTCTCGGGGCTGCCCGTGGTGCTGAAAGGGATCGTGACCGCCGAGGACGCGAGGCTCGCGTGCGAGCAGCGGCGCCGCCGGGGTCGTGGTCTCGAATCACGGCGGGCGGCAACTCGACGGCGTCTCCGCGACGATCGACGCGCTGCCCGAGGTCGTCGAGGCCGTCGACGGCAGGATCGAGGTGCTCGTCGACGGCGGCATCCGTCGGGGCTCCGACGTGGTGAAGGCCCTCGCCCTCGGCGCCCGGGCCGTGCTCGTCGGCCGCGCGCCGCTCTGGGGCCTCGCCGTCGCCGGCGAGCAGGGCGTCGCGGACGTCCTCGAGCTTCTCCGGGCCGAGACGCAGCTCGCCCTGCAGCTCGTCGGCTGCCGCTCGCCCGCCGAGGTGACGCGGGCCCACGTCGCGCCGCACGCGGCTCGAACCTGACCCGAGGGGCCGTGTCTGGGGACTGTCCCCGGTCGTGTCTCGCGGAGCCATGTCTGGGGACTGTCCCCGGTCGTGTCTCGCGGGGCCATGTCTCGGGACTGTCCCCCGACGTGTCTCCGCTCGACATGTCTGTTGGGTGCGCTGGCTACCCTGGTCGGGCCTGTGAAGTGGTTCCTGCTTCTCGCGGCGGCGGCGCTCGTGTCCTTCGCGCCCGGAGCCGGCGCAACGCCCACTGCCGCCGCCGACACCTGCGGCGTCCCCTCGACGACCCCGGTCTGGGTCGACTTCGCCGGCCACAACGCGCCGATCACGCCGAAGCCGGGGCTCACGCTCGCCGTCGCCTCGGGTACCGACGTCCCGGCGCAGTACCGTGCCGCAGGCGCCGCGACCGTCCTCTTCGACCTCAACTTCAACAAGCGGGTCGGCACCTCGACCAACCCGGCCGACCCGTCGCTGATGCAGGCACGGGCGAAGTCGCTCTACGACTACGCCGTCTCGGTCACCGGCTGCTCGACGCCGACGATCGCCGAGAACGAGCTCGCGGGCGCGCAGACGCCGACCCCGTGGACGACGAACAACGCGCAGTACCGCCAGAACGTCCTCGACTTCCTGACCGCGCTCCAGGGCTCTCGGCGCCCAGCCGCTCCTCTCGATCGCGAACCCGCCCTACACCGGCGGCGACGCGCGCCTCTGGTGGCAGCAGGTCTCGAAGGTCGCGATCCTCCTCCGCCAGGTCTACTTCACGAAGCCGAACGCGGTCGGCCTCTTCGGGCTCGGCCCCTCGGCGGCGAGCGTCTCGATGCGGCAGAGCCTCCGGAGCCTCGTCAACCACCTGACCCAGATCGGGATCCCCTCCGGCCGGATCGCACTCGAGATGCAGCTCACGACCTCACCGGGGCTCGGCCAGCGTGCCGGCCTGCAGCCGACGCAGGCCTGGCTCGAGATCGTGAAGCTCGAGGCGCTCGCCGCGAAGTTCGTCTCCACCCAGTTCAAGCTCGAGGGCGTCTGGTCGTGGGGCTGGGCCTCGTTCAACCCGAGCGTCACACAGGATCCCGACACGCCCGCCGCCGCGTGCGTCTGGCAGTGGGCGAGGGACCAGACATTGTGCGACGGCCCGGCCGCCGCCGGGACCGGCTTCGACGACTCGCTCACCGAGGGGCAGCTCGACGTCCCGACCGGAGCGCGCTGCCTGACGAGCGCCGGCACCATCTCCCGGAACGCCGTCTCGAGGTTCACGACGCTCACCGGCGACCCGGGCTACGCCGCGAGCGTTCTCCTCGAGCAGCTCACCCTCGCGGGCCAGGTGAAGCCGGCCTACGCCGACATCCTCTCGGCCGAGCGCGCGGTCGTCGCGGCCGGGTTCGGCGGCGACCGCACGAAGTACTGGGATGCCCTCCGAGCCGCGAGACTCACGCTCGGCGACGCCCGCGCGATCATCACCGCCCGCCTCGCCCGCGACCAGGTGGAGGACGGGATGCGGGCTCCCGTCCCGAGCCCGGCCTCCGTCACCGACTTCCTCAGGACCTACCGCGATCTCCAGGCCCGCGCGGTCACCACGGCGACGCCGGCGCCCTGGCTCGGCGGCTCGACGCACGGCTGGGTGATCGAGACGCTCGCCCCGAGCGAGCTCTTCACCCTCACCGGCCCGGGCAAGATCGACACCGCCGACGGCAGCTTCGAGGCCACTCCGGCCGGGCCCGCGCTCCCGCTCGGACTGCTCCCGAAGGGCCAGGCGAGCGACGCTGCACGCGAGGCGCTCAGTCGGCAGGCCCGCGACGCCGAGTACCGCACCTGGCTCCGGACGCAGGAGAAGGAGCTCCTCTCGACCGCGTCCTGCTTGAACGACCAGGTACCGGCGACCGAGGCGACCGACCTCTCGCCGTTCGTGCCCTTCCTCTTCCCGAGCTAGTAAAGACCTTTACTAGTCGCGGCTAAGCCTATAGGCTGGCGCTCGGCGTTGGACGACCGCCTCACCACCAACGACCTGACCGTGCTCGCGCTCGTCGCCGAGCGCCAGGCTCACGGCTGGGCTCTCGCCGCGAAGCTCGCGCGCGGCGGCGAGGTCGGTCAGATCTGGTCGGTCAGCCGCCCGATCGTCTACCACTCCCTCGACCGACTCGAGCGCGCGGGTCTCGTCGAGGCAGTCGGGCTCGAGCGCGGCGGCCGCGGCCCGCATCGCGTGATCTACGCCGCGATGCCCGACGGCCGGACGGCCCTCGCGGCCTGGCTCGCGAGCCCGGTCGAGCACGTCCGCGACGTCCGCTCGGTCTTCCTGCTCAAGGTCGTCCTCTGCGAGCGGGGCGGCGTCGACCCCGAGCCTCTCCTCGTCGCCCAGCGCTCGGTGCTGATCCCGTTCGTCGCCTGGCTCGAGGCCCAGGCCGACGAGCGCGGCCCGGAGCTCCCGGGCGAGGCCACGGTTGCCGCCTTCCGCCTAGAGACGGCGACCGCAATCCTCCGCTTCGTCGACCGGAAGCTCGACGCGTCCGCGACCTCTTCTAACGGCTCGCAACCGGAATAGTCCGAGACAGGTCCGCACGGACCGGACGCTGAAACGTCCGGGTTGACTAGTCAGTGTCTGACGAATAGAGTCCGTCCTGCACAGCGATCGTGGGTTCGCCTCGGGACAGGCAATCCATGCTCCGACAGTGGGCCCTCACGCAGTTCCCATCCCTTCCGCGTGAGGGCCCACTCGTGCTTCGGGACAGAAACGGTCTACACTGCGCGCGCCTGCGGCTCGAGCTCGGAGAGGACGCCGTCGATGAAGCGCTCGACCGCGCGCGACGACTCGAGCCGGAAGCGCAGGAGGATCGCATCGCTCCCGGCGCTCGAGCGAATGCGCTCCTCGAGGGAGGCGATCGCCTCCTCGATCGCCTCGCGCTGCACGAGCAGCATGGGCGTCGGGTCGATGCAGTTCCGCTGCGCGAACACGAGCTTCAGAAGCAGCAGCGAGCGCCCTTCGCGCACGTGCTCGACCGGCTCGGCCAGCCAGAGCCCCACGGCCTCGTGGCCGGCACTCGTCGCGCGGAAGATCGTGCGGTTGGGCCCGCGTGCGCCGGGCTCGCTTCCCGCGGGAACGATCAGCTCGCGCTCCTCGAGAATCTCGAGCGAGCGGTAGACGAGGGGACGCGTCAGCGACCAGATCGAGCCGAGCTCACCCGCCGGCGACAGCTGTCTAGCCAATGCCCAGCCGTGGGCGGGCCGCTCACAGAGCAGCGCAAGAACGGCCCATTCGCCAGGGGCGAGATTGCGTTCGCTCACCGATTCACACTACGTGGGAAGGTTGGTGTTCGGTTTTTGCAAAGGGTCTTATCCGCTCCTTTTCACTCGCTGGCCCACCTGCTACGGTGTTGCCGCAGGCCGGTCGTACATAGGATTTACCACGGTACGGCCGGGAACCGAACAGCTACCCGGACAGGAGCTCGATCGACGTGACTGTTTCCATCTCCAGAGCGGATCTCTTCAGAAAGGGCGCCGCGCTGGCCGTTGCCGGAGGGGCAGTCGGCGTCCTCGCCGACACGGCGGCCGCCGACCCGATCTCGGACCAGGACCTCGCCTACGTGCGGCTCCTCGTCACGGCGGAACTGCTCCAATCGAACTTCTACACCCAGGCGATTGCCGCGTCTGTCACGAGCGGTGAGGTCACGAAGTACCTCAAGCGCGCGTACCTGAACGAGCAGGAGCACTACCAGTCGGTCGCTGGGATCATCAGCGGGTCGGGGAACGTCCCGACCGTCTCGTCGGACGTCAACTTCTCCTATGCCCCAGGCACGTTCGACGACGAGACGTCCATCCTCAAGGCTGCGGCGACCCTCGAGTCTGCTGTGGTCTCGGCGTACGCAGGTGCGATGGGCGGGATCGTGACGAACCAGTTCAAGACCGGCATCGCCCAGATCGCCGCCTGTGAGGCGCAGCACTCGTCGTACTTCCAGACCAAGACGGGCGGACCCCGTTCTGGCTCTCGTTCCCGCCGTCCTCCACGATCCAGCAGGCGTCGGACGCGATGAACGCGTACACCACCTGACGGGAACGAAGTGTCCCCGGAGTCAGCACAAAGGAAAGGAGCTCCCTTGCATCTCCAACGCACTCGTGGGCGCGCTCTAGCGCTCCTCTTCGCCGTCGCGCTCTGCGTCGGCGTGAGCGCGAGCGGCGCCTCTGCCAAGTCGAGCCGTTCGACCGCGGGAATCACGGTGTATGCGGCAGCGTCACTCACCGATGTGTTCCCGAAGATCGACCCGACCGCGTCGTACAACTTCGCAGGCTCGAACGCCCTCGCGACACAGATCACGAACGGGGCGCCGGCCGACGTGTTCGCCTCGGCCAACACGACGCTCCCCGCGCAGCTCTACGCGGCAGGCACGGTCGAGAAGCCGGTCACGTTCACACGCAACACGCTCGTGGCGATCGTGCCGAAGGCGAACCCCTTGAACATCAAGAGCGTCTACGACATCGCGAAGCCGGGTGTCAAGATCGACATCGCCAACTCGGCGGTGCCGGTCGGTGCCTACACGCTCCAGGTCTGGAAGCAGATGGGGCTCACGGCGCCGATGACGGCGAACGTGGTCAGCCAGGAGACCGACGTGCGCATCGTGCTCCAGAAGGTGCAGCTCGGCCAGGCGGACGCCGGCTTCGTCTACTCGACGGACGCCCAGACCGTCCCGGGCGACGTCACCGTGATCCCGGTGCCGGCGTGGGCGCAGCCGAAGGTCGCGTATGCGATGTGCCGTCGTGACGAAGAGCCCGAACCAGGCAGCGGCCCAGGCGTTCGTCAACGAGGTGATGAGCCCTGCCGGTCAGGCGTGGATGCTGAAGTACGGCTTCCTCACGATCACGGCGCCGGTGCCGTCGATCGTCAAGGTCTCGCCCGCCGCCGCAAAGACAGGGGCGACGCTCACGGTCCTCGGCAAGAACTTCACCGGAGCGACCTCGGTGACGTTCCAGGGCGTCCCGGCCAAGTTCAAGGTGAGCTCGACCGTGAAGCTCACGGTCACCGTCCCGACCAAGGCGAAGACCGGAAGCCTCACGGTGACCACCCCGAACGGCACCGCAACCTGGAAGGCCGTCGTCATCAGGGCCTGACCGGAACTGGGAGCGCTCGACACCCGCTCCCCGTGAAAGGCAGCCTGCGGGGCGAGCCGGTAGCTAGGCGCTACCGCTCGCCCCGCTGGTGCGTGCGGGCCGGCGATCTGCGAGCAGGCCGTCGATGAAGTGAACTACCGACCGCGTCGTCTCGAGCCTGAACCGAACGAACACGTGCTCCGTGCCCACGCTTTGACGGAGCCTCACCTCCAGAGCAGCGACGGCGGGAACCGTGAGCTCGCGCTGGGCCACGAGGAGCGGCTCGTTGTCGAGCCCCGCCCGTTCGAGCAGCACGAGCTTCAAAAGGAGCAGCGACCGGATGTCGCGCACGTGATCGACGGGCTCGGCGAGCCAGCGCTTCAGCTCCTCCCGCCCCTCGGGCGTCGCCTTGAACAGCGCGCGGTTCGGCCCCCGGGAGCCACGCTCGGTCCCGACGGGCTCGATCAGGCCGCGAGTCTGGAGCACCTCGAGGGCGCGGTACACGAGCGGCCGCCCGAGCGCCCAGACGCGACCGACCTCGCCCTCGCGCGCCATCGACTCGGCGAGCGCCCACCCGTGAGCCGGCTCGTCGGCGAGCAGCGCGAGCACGGACCACTCGCCCGGCGCCAGCTCTCGTTCCGTCGCCACGTGTCGAAGCCTAGACCGTCGGGCCTGCAGAGCCCCGCGGGACTTGACGTAGTAGTCACCCGGTGACTAATATCTGAGCCACGCCAGATCCTCCCGGCGCACGATCCGTTCTCGTGCGCCACGCGCGCCGGCAGCCGGGTACCGCCGCACCAGGCTGCCGGCGCAGCGGAGACGGGCGAGTACTGTTGCGGTCTAGGACTTGCCTAGGTAAGCTGGTAGGCATGCCGAGGGAGTACTACAGCGTCAGCGAAGCCGCGAAGACGCTCGGGATCAGCGTCGACACGCTGCGGCGCTGGGATCGCCAGGGCCGGATCAAGGCCGATCGCGACAAGAGCAATCGCCGCGTCGTACCGGCGAGCGAGATCGAGCGGCTCCGCGGCGACGCCGGCTCGGCGCATCTGAGCGCGCGCAACCGCTTCAACGCGATCGTCACCGACGTGAAGGTCGAAGGCCTGATGGCCCAGGTGGAGATGGTCGTGTCCGACCCTGTCCGCCTCGTCGCCGTCGTCACTCGCGATGCAGTCGAGGAGCTCGATCTCCGCAAGGGGATGCCTGCGACGGCGATCGTAAAGTCGACGTCGGTGATGGTTCAGCACTGATCTTGGCGCAGGCGGTCGCCACCGGCGCCCGTAGCTTCGAGTGGCAGAGGCTCGTGCGGCCGCTGCTTGCCGTCGCATTCTTCGGCGCTGTGGTCGTGACGTTCGTGTTCATCGCGCTGCCGATCATCGCGATCTTCACGCACGTGAGCCCGAGCGACCTGATCCACCAGCTTTCGAACCCGGTGGTCACCGACGCGATCATCGTGACGGTCAAGACGACCATCGTCGCGCAGGTGATCGTGCTGGCGTTCGGGACGCCGACGGCGTACTTCCTCGCGACGCGGCAGTTCGTCGGGCGCAACTTCGCGATCACGCTCGTCGAGCTCCCGATCGTGCTCCCGCCGGCGGTTGCCGGCGTCGGCTTGCTCGTCGCGTTCGGCCGGGTCGGGCTCCTCGGCTCGACCTTCGACTTCCTCGGCATCAACCTGGCCTTCAACCAGGCCGCGGTGATCCTGGCGGTGGTGCTCACCGCCGGCCCGTTCTACATCCGGCAGGCCATCGCCGCGTTCGAGGCCGTCGACACGAACCTGGTCGCGGCCTCGAGGACGCTCGGCGCGGGGCCGATGCGGACGTTCTTCCGCGTGACGATGCCGCTCGCGGGACCGGGCCTCGCCGCGGGCCAGGCGATCGCCCTCGCCCGCGGTCTCGGCGAGTTCGGTGCGACGATCATGTTCGCCGGGAGCCTGCAAGGCAAGACGCAGACGCTTCCGCTCGCGATCTACTACGCCTTCGAGCTCCCGAACGGGCTCGACATCTCGCTCGCGATCAGTGCTCTCCTCGTCATCTTCAGCGTCGCGATCCTGATGACGGTCAAGGTGTTCACGGCCAAGGGCGCCCGCGGGCTCGGCGCGATGTTCACCGCGCGTCCCCCCGACGAGCCGGCTCGTTGATCCGTGGCGTCCCTCACCACCTCCTTCACCTTGCCCCTGCGCACGTTCGTGCTGTCCGTCGACCTCGAGGTGACGCGGACGTTGGCGCTGGTGGGCCCCTCGGGCGCCGGCAAGACCTCGGTGCTTCGCGCGATCGCGGGTCTGCTCAAGCCCGCGAGCGGACGCATCGCGCTCGGCGACGACGCCTGGTTCGACTCGTCGGCAGGCATCTTCCGCAAGCCCGACGAGCGCCGCGTGGGGCTCGTCTTCCAGGAGTACGCGCTCTTCCCGCACATGACCGTGCGGCAGAACGTCGCCTACGGTGGACGCGAGCGGGTCGACGAGTACCTCGAGCGTTTCGGCATCTCGCACCTCGCGAACGCGCACCCGACGCAGCTCTCGGGCGGCGAGCGGCAGCGGGTCGCGCTCGCACGTGCGCTCGCACGCGATCCGGGCGTCCTGCTGCTCGACGAGCCGCTCTCGGCGCTCGACGCGCACACCCGGACGGAGGTGCGTGTCGAGCTCCAGGAGCTCCTGCGGGAGTTCGGGCTCCCCACGGTCCTCGTTACCCACGACTACGAAGATGCTGCAGCGCTCGCCGACGAGGTCGGGGTGATCGTCGAAGGCGAGCTGCGCCAGCTCGCGCCGCCGCAAACGCTGGTCGAGCGCCCCGCCGACGGCTTCGTCGCGGCGTTCACAGGCGCCAACCTGTTGCAGGGGATCGCCCGTTCGGGCCGCGACGGGCTCACCGAGATCGTGCTCGACAGCGGCGAGACGATCTATTCGACCGACCCCGCACAGGGGCCTGTCGACGCCGTCGTCTATCCCTGGGAGATCGTCGTCGGCCGCACGCAGGGCGACGACTCGGCGCAGAACGTCATCAAGGCGGAGATACGCTCGGTCATGCACGTCGGCAACCGGGTCCGGGTGCGCGTTGGCCCGGTGGTTGCCGAGGTGTCCGATGCGTCGGTCGCCAATCTCGGGCTCGTCGTCGGCCTGCCCGCCGTCGCCTCGTTCAAGGCGACCGGCACGCGGCTCGTCGCGCGACCGTGATCCCTTAATCTCTGTCTGGTGGGACCCGGGCGCGAACGCCAGGCGGAGATCTACCTGGCGGGTGCCCGCGGCCGGAAGCCGACCGTTCCCACCGACGTCCGCCGCCTCGAGCAGGCCGCGCAGGAGCTGATGACGCCGGAGGGGTTCGCCTACATCGCCGGCGGCGCGGGCGTCGAGACGACGATGGCGGCCAACAGGCGGGCGTTCACGCGCCGCGGCATCGTGCCGCGCGCCCTCGCCGGCGCCGCCGCGCGCGACCTCTCGGTCGAGCTCTTCGGCCGCCGGCTCGAGAGCCCGTTCCTGCTCGCGCCGATCGGCGTGCTCGAGATGGCCCACCCCGACGCCGACCTCGCCGTTGCGCGGGCTGCCGCGGGCGAGCGCGTCCCGATGGTCTTCTCCAGCCAGGCCTCGGTGCCGATGGAGCCGTGCGCCGCCGAGATGGGCGACTCACCCCGCTGGTTCCAGCTGTACTGGGGCGCCTCCGACGAGGTCGCCGCGAGCTTCGTCCGCCGCGCCGAGGCCTGCGGAGCCGAGGCGATCGTCCTCACCGTCGACACGACGATGCTGGGCTGGCGCACCCGCGATCTCGACCTCGGGTTCCTGCCGTTCGTGTACGGGAAGGGGATCGCGCAGTACACGAGCGACCCTGTCTTCAACGCGCTCCTCGACGCCGACCCCGACCCCGGGCCGAGCGGCCGGGTGACGTGGAAGGCAGTGAAGACCCTCATCGCGCTGTCGCGCCGCTACCCCGGGTCGACCCTCGGGAACCTCCGCTCCGGGCGGCCCCGCGCAGGGGTGCGCGTGTTCCTCGACGTCTTCGGGCGGCCCGACCTGTCGTGGGAGCAGCTCGAGGCCCTTCGCGGTCTCACCAGGCTTCCCGTCCTCGTCAAGGGCGTGCTCCACCCCGACGACGCGCGCCGCGCGGTCGAGCTCGGAGCCGACGGGATCATCGTGTCGAACCACGGGGGCCGCCAGATCGACGGCGAGGTCGCCTCGCTCGACGCGCTTCCCGCCGTTGTCGATGCGGTCGGGCCTGACGTCCCCGTCCTGCTGGACAGCGGGATCCGCGGCGGCGCCGACGCGTTCAAGGCGCTCGCGCTCGGCGCCCGGGCTGTCCTGATCGGCCGTCCCTACGCCTACGGCCTCGCGATCGCGGGCGAGCGGGGCGTCCGCGCCGTCATCCGGAACTTCACCGCCGAGCTCGACCTGACGATGGGGCTCGCCGGCTGCAGCTCGGTCGCCGGTCTCACCCCGGATCTACTGGTTTAGGGTGCCGGGCAGGTGGTGCGGCTGCCGGTGAGCGCCGCGAGCGCCCCGCTGGTGGAGACGCTGAACGCGAGCCGCACCGTCCCGGCGTGCGGCGCGGTGAGGACGGTCATGCCGTTCTTCGACTCGGTGACGCAGCTCGCATGCGCGTGGAGGTACGGCGTGTAGCGGATCCCGAGCTGATAGGTCCCCGGTCGCGTGAGGTGGAGCGTGACGGTGCTCTCGGTGAGCGCCTCGACCCGCGGGTGGCCGGGGCCGGTGAGGATCGGCCGCGGCGAGGGCACGGAGTACACGGTCGCGTGCGCCGTGCGTAACACGACCGGCAACCCCGACCGCCCGCTCGCGAGCAGGTCCGCCTCGCGCCGGGCGCTGTAGTCGGGCGTCGCGTCCGTCAGGACGACGTAGCGCACGCTCAGCCGGCGGAGCCACGCGCCGTAGGTGCGAGGCGTCAGCTTGTCGTAGAGGAGCTCGTTCAGCGGGAAGTCGTTCTGCCGGAACCAGCCGCGCACGATCGGGATGCCCGCCTGGGGCAAGTACACGGCCTCCCAGTGGTCGGAGGTGCCGACGGCCTCGACCCGGTAGTCCGGGGTGAGGTTCTGATGGAGGTAGCGGACGACGGGCTGCCAGTAGGACTGCTGCGCCGCCGCATCGTGGCGGGTCTGGAAGAAGCTGTATGCGAGCGGGGAGAAGTTCCAGCTGATCGCGAGCCCGAGCGCGATCACGGCGATCGGCAGCGGGCGCCACTTCCGGAGCGAGAGCACCAGCACGGCGATCGGCACCGCGACCAGCCGCAGCCGCACGATGTTCCCGCCGAGGTTCGTCGGGACGAGGTAGGAGACGGCGCAGGCGACCCCGTAGCCGAGGAACAGGATGTGCAGCACGCGGGCTCGCTCGACGCGCCATGTGAGGCCCGCACCGACGGCGCAGAAGGCGAGGGCCGCGAGGAGCTCGGTCGTCGGGAACGGGTAGTGACCCGGGTCGGGGAACAGGCGCCAGAGCCCGAGGGCGACCACGCAGATGGCGGCGAGGACGGCCGCCGGAATGCCGATATCGCGTGGCGAGCGGGCAACCGCGACGGCGCCGAGCACCACGAGGAGGAACACGAACGCGAGGGGGCTGGCGGCGAACGTGAGCATCGCGAGGAGCGAGAACCAGACGATGCGCCGGTTCGCGATCGCAACGAGCGCGGCGAGCGCGAAGGCAAGCCCGAGCCCGTACGGGAACGCGGCGGTCACGATCGAGGCGGCGGCGACCACGGCGAAGAACCGAGACACCCACGGGCCGGTCTCGCCCCAGGTACGCCGGACGACGAGGCTGAAGGCGGCCGCCGACGCCGCGACGCTGATCACCGCGAGGAGGCGGATCCCGACGAGCGCGGCGAGCGGGTAGTAGACGAGGCTGTAGCCGACGAACGTGTACCGCCCGGCGTACCAGTAGTTCGTCCACAGCGCGAAGCCGTGCTGAAGGTAGAGGTGGAGCTGGAAGACGTGCGCGGCGAAGTCCGTGCCGGGCGGCGCGAACCAGACGATCAGGGACGGCGAGCGAGCCCGCAAGGGTCGCATTCTTGAGCGTCTCGCTGGCTCGGAGGGTCGTCAAAGACAATGCGTTCTCCGAGACGGCTTGCCCTGGGCCGCCCGACCGCAATCCTACGTTTCGGGCTCTACCTCGGCGTCAGGGTTGACCTCGGAGTGGTGTCGAGGAGGTAACGCAGGAAGAGGTGGTCGCCGTCGCGCCTGATCCCGAGGATCTCGGCGGCGAGCGGCTCGCCTCCGTCGAGGAGGTCGGCGCCCTCGACGAGCGCGAGGCGGGGATCGTCGTCGATCCGGCCTGTCAGCAGCGGGGAGACGGTGAGGAAGAGCTCGTCGACCAGGCGCTCGGCGAGCAGCGGGCCCCACGCGCTGGGGCCGCCCTCGGAGAGCACGAGGGCATGGCCGCGTTCGTGGACGAGGGCGAGGATTGTGCTTCCGTTAAGGACGTCTTCGGCGACGACGATCCGCTCCGGCGGGAGGGCGAGCCGGCCGGCTCCCTCGTCGGTCGTGAAGACGACCGCGCCCGAGGCAAAGGCCGGGTGACTCGTGTCCACGCGGCCGCTTCGGCTCAGCACGACCAGTTCCGGGTCGCCGTCGCGGCCGATCCGCCTGCGCAGCTCCGCGAGCTCCTCGCCGGCGTCCGGAAAGGCACGGGCTGCGGTCCACGCCCCGCGTGGCGAGGCCTCGAGCGTCCCCGACCCGACCACGACGACGTCGGCGACGGCACGCAAGAGGCCCATCACGAACCTGTCTGCGGCACTCCCCCCGGCGATCAACTTGTTCGAGCCGGCGACCGACGGGATCGCGGTCACCCCGTCGATGGTCTGCACGAAGTTCGCGAACACCCGCGGCTCCTCGAACCCGAGCGTCCCGCCGTAGAGCCGCGCCAGCTCGTCCGGCAGCGGGAATGCCGGCAGCCCTGGCGTTTCATAGAGCAGGTCGAGTGGTTCCATCACGTCCCCGTTAGCCATGGCTGCTCGAGACCAGTCTCGTACCAGGTTACGTGACGTCTCCCCTACGAAAGTGTGTCGCAACCAGGCGATCCGGACATGTCATTCCGCTGAAATGCCTGCAATTTCGAGGGGTTCGTTCGGGCCATGGCCTGTACCAGGTTTCGAAGTCGTCAGAAGTACGGCCAGGGCCGGAAGGGACGGCGAGGTCCCGTTCAGCCCACGCCGTAGACGGGAACGACCGCGCCTGTGATCGCGGCGGCGGCGTCGCTCAGGAGGAAGGCGATCACCGAGGCGATGTCCTCAGGGGCCACGGCCTTCCGGAGCGCCTCCGGCGAGAGCGACTCACGGTTCGCCGGCGTGTCGATCGTCGCCGGGAGGACGGCGTTCACGCGCACCCGCCGCTCGGAGAGATCCGCGGAGAGCACCTCGGTCAGGCGGATCACACCGGCCTTCGCCACCGAGTACGCGGCGGACCCGATGCCGCCTTCGACCCCGGAGCGGGATCCGACGTTCACGACTGCCGACCCCGGCTCGAGCCGCCTCGCGGCCTCGCGGCAGGACCACCACGCGGTCCCGAGGTTCAGGTCGGTGACGAACTTGACCGACTCGGGATCCGACTGGCCGACCCGCCCGCCCCGGAAGCCCCCGACGGCGTTCACGACCCACCGCGGCGACCACCCGTCGGCTGCGAGCCGATCCCACAGGGACGAGACCTCCTCGGCCGAGGTCAGGTCGACCGTCTCGCGCCGCACGCCGTCACCGGGATCGTCGGCCATCCGGTCGACCGAGACCACCCGGTCGCCGCGAGCGGCAAGTGCTCTCACGATCGCCCCGCCGAGCGCGCCACCGCCCCCGCACACGAGCGCGACGTCGGTCACGGAGGAGCTAGCCTCGCCGGGAGGAGCGCGCTTCGTGCAGGAACTCGCGGCGCAGCTCGATGTCCTCGTAGGCGCCGCGCCAGAAGGAGGTCACCGTTCTGGACTGCTCCTCGACGCCGCGCATCTGCGTGCAGAGGTGCGACGCGTCGAGATGCACCGCCACCCCGCGCGGGGCGATCAGCGTCGCGAGGCCGTCGGCGATCTCCTCGCCGAGCCGCTCCTGCACCGTGAACCGCCGTGCGAACAACCGCACGAGCCGCGTCAGCTTCGAGATCCCGAGGATCTTCTCGTCCGCGACGTAGCCGATGTACGCCGTCCCGAAGAAGGGCAGCGCGTGGTGCTCGCAGAGGCAGTGGAACTCGATCGGCCCCTCGATGATCTGGCTCATGAGTGCGTCGGCCGCGCCTGTCGACTCGGCCGGGAACGAGGTCGCGAGCTTGGGCTCGCCGTCGTAGCCGGCAGTCGCCTCGTACAGGGCGCGCAGGAACCGCTCGGGCGTCTCGCGCGTGCCCGGCGTGTCGAGGTCCATCCCGAACGCCGAGAAGATCTCCGCCACCGACGCGCGATATCGCGCCCAGTCGACCGGAGAGATCTCCCGCGGTGCGATGTCGAACCAGCCGGCGTTGGCGTCCGGAAGCGCATGCCCGGTCGCCGTTGCCAGCTCGATGACGTTGTCCCTGTCCCCCTCGCTCATCGCAGCCAGAGTATCTTCTGGCGTGCCCTTCGCATCGGTGATAACGCCCACCCGCGGCCGTCCCGACGAGCTCGAGCGCGCGCTGGCAAGCGTGCGAGCGCAGCGCGACCCGGACTGGGAGGCGGTCGTGGTGGACGACGGCGAGGGGGAGGGGATCGACCTCGTCGCGCGGATCGGCGATCCCCGGATCACCGCACGCCCGAACTCTGGAGAGGGCCAGGCCGACGCTCGCATCACCGCGATCGGGGGCGCAACCGGCGACCTGGTCTGCTGGCTCGACGACGACGACTGGTGGGACGACCCCGGCCATCTCGCGCTGCTCCGGGAAGCCGCCCTCGCCTACCCGGCCGGCTTCTTCTTCAGGGGCGGCTGGATCGTCGACGAGAGCGGCGCCCGCGAGACCTACGACCTCGACGCCACCGTCGAGTCCCTCCGGCACAACAACACGATCCTCACGAGCAGCATCGCCTACCCTCGCCGGCTTCACGACGAGCTCGGCCCGCTCGACCGGACGCTCGGAGGCTACTGCGACTGGGACTTCATGCTCCGCATGTGCGACGCGGGCATCCTCCCTCACCGGATAGCGGGACTGAGTATCGCGTACTCCGTCCACACAACGAACGCATCGACCGACTACGACGCTCCTGCGCGTCGTGCGAGCTTCGAGCGGTTCCGCGACAAGCACGCGCTCGACGTCGAGATCGCGAACCACGTGATCATCCATAGGATGCTGGGCATGGGGACCCCCGAGGGCTGGGAAGAGATCGACGGCGCCCTGCAGCGCGAGTTCCGGTTCGACACGTTTCCTGACGCGGTCGCTTTCGTGAACCGCGTCGCCGAGCTCGCGGAGGCCGAGAACCATCATCCCGACATCCGCATCTCCTACCGCGACGTCACCCTCCGCTGGTGGACGCACAGCGGGAACGAGATCACCGACATGGACCGCGACCTCGCGGCCCGCTCAGCTGCCCTGGCCTGAGTCCTCCTCGGACCGCTTCGCCCAGCGCCAGACCAGCACCACGACGACGACCGCCAGCACGGCGGGCCCGATCGCGACGACGAGGAGCGCCCATTCCGCACCGGTGAGCGCGAGCACGAAGGAAGCTTAGAAGGAAGCTTAGAAGGGCGAGTGCCCGCCCTCGGCGATCAGCGTGTCGAGCGTCGAGAGATCGAACTCGCGGGTCGAGGACCCGCCGAGCGAGACGACGGCTCTGGCCGTGACCATGTGGTAGAGGATCAGGAGCTGCACGACCGCCAGGGAGTCGGAGCGGTGGAGGTCGGTGCCGATCGTGAACTCGCCGAGGCGCTCCTCCCGCAGGTGGCGGGCAAAGTGCAGCTTCTCCCAGATCGCCTCCTCGATCGCCGAGGCCCGTTCGTGTGGCAGCCGGCCCGGGACGTACAGCTCGACCGCGCCGCCACCGGAGCGCTCCGACAGGACGATCCCGCCTTCGCCGTCCTCGGACACGACTCCCGTGAGATCGGGGTGGGGGAGCGAGTCGCAGAGCGACAGCTTGCAGTCGAGGTGCTCCTGGTCCTCTGTGTCTCCCGGCTGGAACGAGACGACGATGTCGGCGGCATGCCGTTGCGGCCTGATCCATCGCTCGGAGTCGGGCTCGCGCCGGTCGAGCTCGGAGAGCACCTGGTCGGTCGTGTACCCGCGCCGCGAGCAGTCGCGCTGCACCTTCCAGTGCCGGCGAAGCTCCTCCGGCGGGTCGAGGTAGACCCGCACGTCGAAGCTGTCGGAGAGCTCGCGGTTGTGGAAGCCGAGCAGCCCCTCGCACACGACGAACCGCCCGGGCGCGAAGTAGTCCGGCGCCCCGAACGTCCCGTCGGAGTGCTGGTAGACCGGCTTCATGATCGGGTCGTTGCTCCGCAGGTGCTGCAGGTGCTGTTCGAGGATGTCGAGGTGATTGCACTCCGGGTCGAGCGGTGTGATGTCCCGCTCGGCTCGCTGCCGCCGGTCGTAGCGGTGGTAGTCGTCGGTGCAGAAGTGGGTGACCTGGTTCTCGCCGAGCACCCGAACGAGCCCGCGGGTGATCGTGGTCTTTCCGGACCCGGAGTCGCCGACGATGCCGAGCATCACCGGGCGCGGCATCAGTGGACACCTCGCATGGGCCGGAAAGAGTACGGGCGCGGCGCGTAGAGATCAAGTGTTTCTTCGAGCTGTTTTCATAGAGCAAAGTCGATAGAGCGAGCCGCGGCGGCCCGTGGCCTGCCACCTCGTCGGCGAGGCGCCCTCCGCGCCTCGGCTTGTGGCGCAGGTCACCACCGTGCGATGATTCAGGTCGTTGGTGCCCGAGATCGAATCGATGACGGTGCGAGAGCTCCTCGAGGTGCTCGCGCTCGAAGAGCCCAGCCCTGCCGCGAGCACCGCTGCGGCGATCACCGGTGCGATGGCCGCCGCACTCGTCGAGATGGCCGCCGGTCGGTCGGCCGACTGGCCCGACGCGAAGGGGATCGCCGCCCAGGCGGCGGCCCGCCGCGCCCGGTTGACCGAGCTCGCCGGCACCACCGCCGAAGCCCTGTCCGAGGCGGTCGAGGCGCTCGAGCGGAACGAGCGGATCGAGGCCCCGCTACGGCGCACCGTCGAGGTGCTGGTCGCGATTGCCGATGCGGCCGGGGACGTTGGTGAGCTCGCGGCGCAGGCGGCGGAGCGGGCGGACTGGCAGGTGCGCCCGGACGCCGTGTCGGCGGCGCTGATGGCGGAGGCCGCCGTCGCAACCGCCGCCGCCCTCGTCCGCGCCAACCTCACGGTGCTTCCCGCCCAGGGCGCGAGCGACTACGTCGGCCGCGCAGAGGACGACGCGTTGTCAGCGGCCCGCCGCGCGCTGGAGGCCGTATGACGGTCGTCTCGCAGACCGCCGACCGCACCGACGCGCAGCTCGTCGAGCTTGCTCGCGCCGGCGACATCGAGGCATGGGGCGCGCTCGTCGATCGCTACTCGCCCTATGTCCACGCGATCGCGGTGCGGGCTTTCGGCCTGCAGGACTGCGACGCCGACGAGGTCTTGCAAGACGTGTTCCGCCGCCTGTATGCGGAGCTCGGTGCGATCCGCGGTGAGCTCAGCGGGCCGGTCGGGACTGTCACGCGGAGCCTCTGTCTCGAACGCCGCAGCGACGCCACCCTCGAGCCGGCGTCGGCGGTCGTCTTGCTCCGGATCGAGGCTGCGATGGACGTTCACGGCGCGGTCGGCTTGCTGGACGATCCCGGCGGCGAGCTTCTGTACCGCTTCTTTGTCTCGAACGAGAGCTACCGCACCATCGCCGAGGAGCTCGACCTCCCGGTCACGGCCCTCCCGCGCCGGATCGCGAGCGCCCTCGACGACTTCTGTGACCTCCTGGCGCGCGAGAGCGATTGCCGACCGGGGTCAGCCGAGCCGCGCCTGTAGCGCCTTGAACGCGGCCGCAGGGTCGTCCGCGCCGAACACGCTCGACCCGGCGACGAACAGGTCCGTCCCCGCGTCGCGAGCGGCGTCGATCGTCTCGAGCGAGATGCCGCCGTCGACCTCGAGCACGACCTCGGGTGGCAGCGACTCGCGAAGCCGCGCCAGGCGTCCGGTCGAGGTCGGGATGTAGCGTTGCCCACCCCATCCGGGGTTCACGCTCATCACCAGGCAGAGGTCGATGATCTCCGCGACAGGGTCGACCGCCTCGACAGGTGTCCCGGGGTTGATCACGACCCCGGCGGCGCAGCCGAGCGAGCGGATCATCTGGAGCGTGTAGTGGACGTGCTGGGTCGCCTCCGGGTGGACGGTGATCACGTCGGCGCCGGCCTTCGCGAACATCTCGACCTGCCGCTCGGGGCGCTCGACCATGAGGTGGCAGTCGAGGATCCCGCCGCGCTCGTGGATCAGCCCCGAGATCGACTCGGCGATCAGCGGGCCGATCGTGATCGGCGGGACGAACTGCCCGTCCATCGTGTCGAAGTGGATCACCTTCGCGCCCGCGTCCATCACGAGCTCGACCTGCTCGGCCAGGCGAGAGAAGTCGCAGGAGAGTAGCGATGGCGCCACCTCGCCCCTTGGAATCGGACGAGGCGAAGTCACTCCCTGCCCTCGAACGCCGCCCGCGCCTCGGGCCCGAACGCGAAGGCCAGGAACTGCTCGACGGCAGGCCGCGGTGGCACGGTCGCCGAGTGCAGCGCGAACCACTCCCGTTGCGGCAGCCCCCCGCGCACGCGGATCTCGGCGAGAGTCCCCGCCTTCAGCTCGTGCTCGACCGACACCCGCGAAGCAAGCGAGACCCCGAGCCCGAGCCGGACCGCCTCGCGGATCGCGCCGTTCGACCCCAGCGTCAGCGTCTGCGGCCGCAGGTCGTGGTCGGCGAGGAACTGCGACACGAGGAGCCGAGTGCCCGAGCCGGTCTCGCGCATCAGCCACCTACGCCCCGCGAGCTCCTCGGGTCGCACCGGTCGGTCGCGGGCCAGCTCGTCGCCGGGCGCGGTGATGAGGGCGATCTCGTTCGAGAGGAACGCCTTGCCGGCGATCCGCTCGTCATCGGGCGGCCGGCCGGCGATCGCGACGTCGACCTCATGCTCGAGCACACGGTCGAACAGCTCGGCGCGGTTGGCCACCTCGAGCGTCAGGTTGACCTCCGGGTGCTGCCCGGCGAAGGCGCGGAGGAGCGAGGGGACGACGAACTCGGCGGCGGTCGCGACAGCCACGATCCGCAGCGAGCGCATCGAGATGTCGGCCGCTTCGCGCGCAGCTTTCTTGCCCTGGTCGATCAGCCCGAGCACGTCCGCCGCGTACGGCCGGAACGCGTCGCCGGCCGCCGTCAGCCCGACTCCTCGCCCGACCCGCTCGGTCAGGTCGACCCCGAGCTCACGAGAGAGCGCCGACACGGCAGCCGAGATCGAGGGCTGTGTGACGTACAGCTTGTCGGCCGCCGCCGACACCGACCCTTCGCGAGCGACGGCCAGGAAGCTCTGCAGCTGATTGAGGGTCACGGCCATAGTGCAGAGACTATAGAACATCAACGACTTTTCGATTGGCCATGATGCAGATTCGTCGGGTAGCCTTGCCCCGCGCTCGCTCCCCTCGCGAAGGTTCGCCTCCTTGGGTGAGAATGCGCGAGTCCGATAGACCACGTTCGAGGGGAGAGGGCAATGCCTCTAGCGACATTGCGGCAGGTGCTCGACGAGGCCGCCAAGGGCGGCTACGGCGTCGGCGCGTTCAACGTGAACAACCTGGAGCAGGTTCAGGGAATCGTCGACGCGGCGGTCGAGACGAGCTCGCCGGTGATCATGCAGGCCTCGCGCGGCGCCATCGCCTACGCGGGCCCGAATTTCCTGCGCCATCTGATCATCGCCGCGGTCGAGACCGCTCCCGAGATCCCGATCGTCCTCCACCTGGACCACGGCGACAAGCCGGAGACGTGCTTCATGGCGATCGGGCTCGGCTTCACGAGCGTGATGATGGACGGCTCGCTCCTCGCCGACGGCAAGACCCCCTCGGACTACGAGTACAACGTCGCCGTCACCAAGGAGGTCGCCGAGGCGGCCCACGCGAAGGGCGTCTCGGTCGAGGGCGAGCTCGGCACGCTCGGCGGCATCGAGGACGGCCACGGCTCGGGCGAGGTGCATTTGACCGACCCGGACCAGGCGGTCGACTTCGTCGAGCAGACCGGCGTCGACGCGCTCGCCGTCGCGATCGGCACGAGCCACGGCGCCTACAAGTTCACTGCTAAGCCAACCGGGGAAGTACTTGCTATGCACCTGATCGAGGAGATCCACGCGAAGCTGCCGGAAACGCACATGGTCATGCACGGGTCATCGAGCGTCCCGCAGGAGCTCGTCGACCGGATCAACGCCGCCGGCGGCAAGCTCGAGTCGACCTACGGCGTGCCGGTCGAGGAGATCCAGCAGGGCATCCGCCACGGCGTCCGCAAGGTGAACGTCGACACCGACGGCCGTCTCGCGATCACCGCTGCGCTCCGCGAGTCCGTGAACGCGAACCCGGCGGAGTTCGACCCGCGCGCCTTCTTCAAGCCCGCACGCGCCGCGATGAAGGAGGTCGTCGCCCAGCGCATGCGCGACTTCGGCTCCGCCGGCCATGCAGGCGACTACACCGTGCTTTCTCTCGACGAGATGGCCAACGTCTATGCCGGGAGCCCGGTCGGTGCCTGATCAGGGCAGGGATATTGGGCAGGACTGGGACCAGCTGGCGATCAACACGATCCGCACCCTGACGGTCGACGCCGTCCAGGCGGCGCAGTCCGGGCACCCGGGCGCACCGCTCGCGCTCGCTCCGACCGCCTACCTCCTCTACTCGCGGATCATGAAGCACAACCCCGCCGATCCGGCCTGGCCGGATCGCGACCGGTTCGTCCTCTCGGCCGGCCACGCGTCGATGCTCCTCTACGCGAGCCTGCACCTCTCGGGCTACGACCTCTCGCTCGACCAGATAAAGCAGTTCCGCCAGCTCGGGTCCGAGACGCCGGGCCACCCGGAGCACGGCGACACGCCCGGCGTCGAGACGACGACCGGCCCGCTCGGCCAGGGATTCGCGAACGGCGTCGGGATGGCGATGGCCGAGAAGTTCCTGCGCGAGAAGTTCGGCGCGGACGTCTGCGACCACCACATCTTCGGCATCTGCTCGGACGGCGACCTGATGGAGGGAGTCGCCTCCGAGGCGGCCTCTCTCGCCGGGCATCTCCGGCTCGGGAAACTCGTCTACGTCTACGACGACAACAAGATCACGATCGACGGCCCCACGGACTTGGCGTTCAGCACCGAGGACGCCGGCCGCCGCTTCGAGGCGTACGGCTGGCAGGTGATCGAGGTCGACGACGGGAACGACCTCGATGCGATCGACAAGGCGATCCGCGCCGGGATGGCCGAGATCGACCGGCCGACGCTGATCCGCATGCGCACGGTGATCGGCTTCGGCTCGCCGCGCGCCGGAACCCGGAACGCGCACTCCGATCCGATGCCCGAGGAGATGGTGCGCGCCACGAAGGAGGCGCTCGGCTGGGATCCGGACGCCCTGTTCCTGATCCCCGACGGGGTCTACGAGCACTGGCGCGAGCCCGTGCGCGAGCGTGGCGCGGCCGAGCAGGCCGAGTGGCAGGCGCGCTTCGACGGCTGGGCGGCCGCGAACGCCGAGCTCGCGTCCGACTGGGCCGACGCCTGGGCCGGGCGGCCGAAGAAGGGATTCGCCGAGGCGCTCCCCGTCTTCGAGACGGGTGTCTCGCTCGCGACCCGCAAGAGCGCGAGCCAGGTGATGCAGGCGTTCGCCCCGTTCGTCCCGACCATGGTCGGCGGCGCCGGCGATCTCGTGCACTCGACGTTCACGGAGTTCGAGGGAGACGCGTGGTTCACGCCCGAGCATTCCGGCCGCAACGTCGCGTGGGGCGTCCGCGAGCACGGGATGGGAGCCGCGGTGAACGGACTGGCCCTTCACGGCGGGATCGTGAAGCCGTTCGGCTCGACGTTCTTCGTGTTCACCGACTTCATGCGGCCCGCGATCAGGTTGTCGGCGCTGATGGGGCTCGATCTCGTCTGGATCTTCACCCACGACTCGGTCGCCGTCGGCGAGGACGGCCCGACCCACCAGCCGGTCGAGCACCTCGCAGCGATGCGCGCGATCCCGAACCTGAAGGTGATCCGCCCGGCCGACGCGAACGAGGCCTCCGAGGCGTGGGGGTTGATGCTCGAGACGCACGGCCCGTTCTGCTTCGTTCTCTCCCGCCAGAACATCGCGACCTTCGACCGCAGCGTGCTCGCGCCCGCCTCGGGCCTGCGGCGCGGGGCCTACGTGCTCGCCGAGGCCGACTCGCCCGATGTGGTGCTCGTTGCCACGGGCGCGGAGGTCGCGACGGCGCTCGGCGCCCGCGACCTCCTGGCCGAGAAGGGCGTCCAGGCCCGCGTCGTCTCGATGCCGTGCTGGGAGCTCTTCGAGGCGGAGGATGCCGACTACCGCGACGAGGTTCTCCCGAGCGGCGTGACGAAGATCTCGGTCGAGGCGGCGACGACGTTCGGCTGGTCGCGGTGGGTCGACGCGTCGATCGGCATCGACACGTTCGGCGCCTCCGGCAAGGGCGACAAGGTGCTCGCCCACTTCGGGATTAGCACTGAAGGCCGTCGCCGACCGTGTGCAGGAGCTCGTCGCGGACCTCGCCCGGTCGTAGTGCGCGTCTCCGTCGGTTTCACCCCGGCCGAGCAGGTCGCGGCCCCGGTCGGCATCGTGATCGACGTCCTGCGGGCGACCTCGACGATCTGCCAGGCGCTCGACGCGGGGTGGGGCCGCGTCGTCTGCGTCGGTGAGATCGAGGATGCTCGCGCGCTCGCGGGGCCGGGCGTCGCGCTCGCCGGCGAGCGGCACAACGTCCGCATCGACGGCTTCGACTTCGGCAACTCGCCGCGCGAGCTCGCCGACGCCGAGCCGGAGGAGACCCTCGTCCTCACGACGACGAACGGCACGCGTGCGCTGCTCGCGGCCGCCGAGCGCTGCGAGTCGGTGCTCGTCGCCTCGCTCCTCAACCTCGACGCCGTGACCGATGCGGCGCAGGCGGACGGCAGAGACGTCGCGGTGCTGTGTGCAGGGGTCGAGGGCGCCTTCGCGATCGATGACGCCTACGTCGCGGGGCTGATCGCCGCCGCCCTCGGCGGCATCCCCGACGACAGCGCCATCGCGGCGACCCGGCTCGCCTTCGCGTTCCCGAACGCGGAATCCGGCATCGGCGGCGGGGTGAGTGCGGCGAACATCCGCACCGCGGGCCTCGACGACGACATCCCCTGGTGCGCGCGCGAGAGCGTTCTGGACCTCGTTCCCCGCGTCGTTGAGCGTGGCGCGCGCTCCGTCGTCATCTCCCTCTGATGGTGCGCGTCAGCCGTTTCTAGGGTGGTATCTTCGCCCACGTACAACGAGCGAGTCGCAGGTTGCGCCGGGTGCGCCACCTCTGCCCGTTCTTGAGTTAGGCAGAAGGAGGTGTTTCTGCATGGCAACCGGCAGCGTGAAGTGGTTCAACGACGCCAAGGGCTACGGGTTCATCACCCCGGCCGACGGCGGCAAGGATGTGTTCGTCCATTTCAGCGCGATCCAGTCCGAGGGTTTCAAGTCCCTCGCAGAGGGCGCGAGCGTGGAGTACGAGATCGAGGACGGCCCCAAGGGCCCCCAGGCACGCAACGTCATCGTGCTCTAGACCCCCAGAGGGCGGGCCCGTGGCGGGCCCGCCCTCTCACCTCTCCTCGGTATAGGCTGCGCGCTTCGTGGCCTTGGAGGAACGCAGTGAGCCCCGCGGCTGACGTCGAGGTTGTGAGCCTTCGCAAGGCCTACGGCACGGTCGAGGCGGTCGCGGGAGTCGACTTCGAGGTCCCGACTGGGAGCTTCTTCACGCTCCTCGGCCCCTCCGGGTCGGGCAAGACGACGACGCTGCGGCTGATCGCCGGCTTCGAGCGCCCCGACGGCGGTCAGGTCCGGCTAGCGGGCACCGAGATCACCGGCCTTCCGCCCTACGCCCGCGACGTGAACACCGTCTTCCAGGACTACGCCCTCTTCCCGCACATGACGGTGGCCGAGAACATCGGTTACGGCCTGCGCGTCCGCAAGGTGAGGCGGGCCGAGCGCGACCGCCGGGTCTCGGAGGTGCTCCAGACCGTGCGGCTCGGCGAGCACGGCGACCGCAAGCCGATCCAGCTCTCGGGCGGCCAGCGTCAGCGTGTCGCGCTCGCCCGCGCGATCGTCAACGGCCCTCGCGTGCTGCTCCTCGACGAGCCGCTCGGGGCGCTCGACCTGAAGCTCCGCCAGGAGATGCAGGTGTTCCTGAAGGCGCTCCAGAGAGACCTCGGGATGACCTTCGTGTACGTCACGCACGACCAGGAGGAGGCGCTGACGATGAGCGACCAGATCGCCGTGTTCAATCACGGCCGGATCGAGCAGCTCGGCGCGCCTGACGAGGTCTACGAGCACCCGGCGTCGGAGTTCGTCGCCGGGTTCGTCGGCACGTCGAACATCGTGGAGCGCGACGGGCGGCGGCTCTGCATCCGTCCGGAGCGGATCAGCTTTGGCGAGGAGGGACAACCGGCGACGATCGACGACGTCGTATTCGTGGGCGCGTTCACCCGCTACCTCGTCGTGACAGACGAGGGGGAGCGGCTGTCCGTCGTCCGTCAGGCGGGGCCGGAGCCGCTCGAGCGTGGAACCAGCGTCCATCTGACCTGGAGGGACGAGGATGCATTCGTGCTACCGGCAGGACAACCGATGATGGGAGGAAGACGATGAACAAGCGCCTGTGGGCGGTGGCCGCGGCAGTTGCGGCCGTCCTGGCATACCCGGCCGCGGGAGTTTCCAGAGACACAGCCAAGAGCACCGGCGGAACGTTGAACATGATCGCGTGGGAGGGCTACACGCAGCCGCAGTGGGTGAACCCGTTCCAGAAGGCGACCGGCTGCAAGGTGAACGCCAAGTACGCGGGCTCGTCCGACGAGATGGTGGCGCTCATGCGCTCCGGCGGTGGCAGCCAGTACGACATGGTCTCCGCCTCGGGCGACGCGAGCCTTCGCCTCATCTACGGCAAGGACGTCCAGCCCGTCGACCCGTCGAAGATCCCCGACTTCAAGAACTTCGTGAAGGCGTTCCAGTCGCCGCCGAACAACACGGTCGACGGGAAGCACTACGGGATCTCGCTGCAGTGGGGGCCGAACACGCTGCTCTACAACACCCAGAAGGTGACGCCGGCTCCCACCTCGTGGGCCGCGATCTACAGCCCGAAGTACAAGGGCAAGGTCACCGTTCCGGACAACCCGATCCAGATCGCCGACGCGGCGCTCTTCCTGATGAAGACGAAGCCGGGGCTCGGGATCGTCGACCCCTACGAGCTGAACCAGGTGCAGTTCAACGCTGCGGTCGACCTGCTGAAGCAGCAGCGCCCGCTGGTCAAGAAGTACTGGGCGCTCGCCTCGGACGAGATCGACCTGTTCAAGAACGGCGACGCCGTGATCGGCGCGTCGTGGCCGTACCAGACGAACACGCTCCAGGACGCGAAGGCGCCTGTCAAGGACCTCGTGCCGAAGGAGGGCGCAACCGGCTGGCTCGACACCTGGATGGTGTCCGCGCACACGAAGAACCTCGACTGCGCGTACAAGTGGCTTGCCTGGATCTCGACCCCGAAGGTGCAGGCTGAGCAGGCGATCTACTTCGGGGAGACACCGGTCAACAAGCTCGCGTGCGCCTGGATGAACAAGCTGTCGAAGGGCTCGTGCGCCAAGTACCACGCGAACGCGCCGCTCGCCTACTTCAAGAAGATCTACTTCTGGAAGACGCCGATCTCGACCTGCGACGACGGCACCTCGAGCTGCATGCCCTACACGGCGTGGCAACAGGCTTGGACCGAAATGAAAGGGTGAGTCGCCGCGTAGGAACTGCCATTTGCTGCGCAAATGGCTAGAGAGCCTCTACTAGCCAAACGTCGCCGCCTCGGCGCCTGGGGATACCGGCACCGTCAGGCGGCGGCGTTTGGCCAGCTGACGCCTGCGCTCGCGGCGTTCGTCTTCGTCTACCTGGCAGCGCTCGTCGTTCTGTTCATCTCGGCGTTCTGGACCGTCGACGAGTTCACCGGGGAGCTGATCCATTCGTGGACGTTCTCGAACTTCCAGACGCTCTGGAACGGGCAGGCCTACCACACGATCGCGCTGCGGACGATCGGGATCGCGGCCGCGGTGACCGTCGCCGACGCGGTGCTCGCATTCCCGGTCGCCTACTACATGGCGCGCGTCGCGTCGCGGGGCGCGCGGGCGACGCTCTTCGTGCTCGTGCTGCTGCCGCTCTGGTCGAGCTACCTGCTCCGCGTCTACGCGTGGCGGCTGATCCTCGACCACGACGGGCTCCTCAACTGGACGCTCGGCAAGGTCGGCCTGCCGGCGGCGAACATCGCGTACACGAACGTTGCGGTCTGGCTCGTGTTCACCTACATCTGGCTGCCGTTCATGATCATCCCGGTCTACGCCGCGCTCGAGCGGATCCCGCGCTCGACGCTCGAGGCGTCGGCCGACCTCGGGGCCAGAGGGCCCCGCACGTTCCGCTCCGTCACCCTGCCGCTCGCCCTGCCCGGGCTCGTCGCGGGCTCGATCTTCACCTTCGCCCTGACGCTCGGCGACTACGTGACCCCGACGCTCGTCGGCGGGGCCGGGTCGCAGTTCATCGGGAACGTCGTCTACGCGAGCGTCGGGGTGTCGAACAACGTCCCGTTCGCCGCGGCCTACGCGACGGTGCCGCTCGCCGTCATGGCGGGCTACCTGCTGATCGCGAAGCGACTCGGCGCGTTCGAGGCTCTGTAGTGGAGGGGCGGTGGACGAGGGCGGGGCTGCGCGCGTTCACGGTGCTCGTGATCGCGTTCCTGTGGACGCCGATCGTGATCATCGTCCTCTACGCGTTCAACAGCTCGAACGTGCAGAGCTGGCCGATCCCGGGGCTCTCGACGAAGTGGTTCTCGCCCGCGATCCACGACCCGGCGATGCAGGCGGCGCTCGAGCTGTCGCTCGAAGGCGGCCGGGATCGCGACGGCGGTCGCGCTCGTGCTCGGGCTGACCGCGGGGTTGGCGCTCGACCGGCTCCACTTCTTCGGCAAGGAGATGGTGTCGTTCATCTTCGTCCTGCCGATCGCACTCCCGGGGATCATCACCGGAATGGCGCTCAACTCGTTCTTCGTCTTCTGGCAGGTGCAGTTCGGGCTCTGGACGATCGTGATCGGGCACGCGACCTTCTGCGTGGTCGTCGTCTACAACAACGTGCTCGCGCGGCTGCGGCGTACGCCGGGGTCGCTCAAGGAGGCGTCGATGGACCTCGGCGCGGGGCCTTGGACGACGTGGTGGCGGGTAACGCTCCCGACGATCTCCACGGCGCTGATCTCCGGCGCGCTGCTCGCCTTCGCGCTCTCGTTCGACGAGGTGATCGTCACCACGTTCACCGCGGGCGCCCAGAACACGCTGCCGCTCTGGATCTTCGGGAACATCCGCCTCGGCCAGACGCTCCCCGAGACGAACGTGGTGGTGCTGCTCGTGCTCGCCGCGACGGTACTCCCCGTGGTCGCCGCCCAGCGCCTCACCCGCGAGAGTGGGATCTTGCGCACGGAGTAGTCCTCGTGGGATGATCGCCGGCGGCGCAGGCGTAACGCGCAGTTCGGAGGAGGGGTTGGATGATGAGAGCTTTCAGATGGGCGGTACCCGCCGTCCTTCTTGCACTGATCCTGCTGGCGACGGGATCGGCGTCTGCGAAGGTCGGTCGGGCGAGCGGCGCCCAGACGTTCAGGGTGAACGTCGACCAGACGAGCCCGAAGGCGAACGTGGACTTCCTCGCCTACTTTCCGCACTCGATCACGGTGCATCCGGGTGACTCCGTCGTGTTCGACTGGGCCGGGAATGGGGAGCCGCACACGGTGACGCTCGGCTCACTCGCCGACAGCGCCGTCGCGGCCTTCAACCGGCTCACGCCGGCGCAGAAGCAGGCGAACACGCCTCCGCCGGGGTTCGCCGCGATCGACGCGACGGTTCCGAACCTGTTCCCGGAGGGGCCGGGCGATGCGACACAGTCGGTGTCGAATCCGTGCTTCCAGCTGACCGGGCCGGTCGGGTCCGATGTCTGCCCGAACTCGCAGCACGAGCAGCCGGCCTTCGACGGGAGATTCGCCTACTACAACAGCGGCTGGCTCGACTCGGGCCAGAAGTGGACCATGCATCTCTCGGGCGGCACCTCGCCCGGCACGTACCGGTTCATGTGTGCGCTGCACCGCGAGGAGATGCAGGGGAAGATCACCGTCGTCCCGGCGAGCAAGACGATCATGACTCCCTCGGCGCAGTTCGCCCTCGGACAGAAGCAGTTCGCGAATGACCTGAAGCCGCTCGCGCCGGCGATCGCGACGATCCGGCAGGGCAAGCCGCCGGTGCCGAACGTCACCCTGCCGGACAGCCCGAACGCAGTGCTGGCCGGCTCGGGTGTGCCGAACAGCTCGGGTAGCGTCGACGAGTTCGGGAAGAGCACGATCAAGATCCCCGTAGGCGGGACCGTGACCTGGTGGGTCATCGGCCCACACTCGATCACGTTCCACTCGGACAAGACGAACGACGACATCCGGCAGCAGGCGCCCGACGGGACCGTTCACATCAACCCAAACGCGGTCGCTCCCGCGGGCGGGCCCGGCGAGCCGCCACCCGCGAAGGGAGGCCCGACGAAGGGCATCAACTTCAAGGTGGTCGCCTCGCAGAGCTGGGACGGCAAGGGGTTCCACAACTCGGGCGTGTTCATGAACTCGTTCGGGCCGCCGGTGATCGAGGGCTACAAGCTCAAGTTCACGAAGGCGGGGACGTACCACTACATCTGCACCGTCCACGACCACATGAAGGGAACGGTAATCGTGGGTTAGAGTCGCGGGTATGCCCGCGGCCAGGGGAATCCTCGTCGGAGGCAGCTGGGTCCAGGCTGCCTCCGGCGAGACCATGGAGGTGCTGAATCCGGCGACCGAGGAGGTGCTGGCGGTCGTGCCGCGGTGCGGCGGCCGAGGACGTCGACGAGGCGGTCGAGGCGGCGCAGGCCGCGCTCCCGGAGTGGCTCGAGACCACGCCGGGCGAGCGCGCGGAGGCGCTGCTCGCGCTGGCGGGGGTGCTGGAGGCAGGCGCCGAGGAGCTGGCCGAGATCGAGTCGGCGAACGTGGGAAAGCCGCTTGCCTACGCGCGCGACGAGATCCCGGTGTGCGTCGACAACGTCCGGTTCTTCGCCGGGGCGGCGCGGCTGCTCGAGGGCAAGAGCGCCGGCGAGTACATGCGCGGCTACACCTCGATGATCCGGCGCGAGCCGCTCGGGGTGGTCGGCGGGATCGCGCCGTGGAACTACCCGCTGATGATGGCGGTGTGGAAGCTCGCGCCCGCCCTCGCGGCGGGCAACACGCAGGTGCTGAAGCCCTCCGAGCAGACGCCCCTCTCCCTCTTGCGGTTCGCCGAGCTGGCCGAGGGCGTCCTGCCGCCGGGCGTCCTCAACGTCGTGACCGGCGACGGCGTCCCTGTCGGGGAGCGGATCGTCACCCATCCCGACGTGCGTCTCGTCTCGCTGACGGGCGACGTCGAGACCGGAAAGACCATCGCGCGGACGGCCGCGGACACGCTGAAGCGCGTCCATCTCGAGCTGGGCGGCAAGGCGCCGGTGATCGTCTTCGACGACGCCGACCCGGCCGCGGTCGCCGAGGCGGTCAAGATCGCCGGCTACTGGAACTCGGGCCAGGACTGCACCGCGGCTTCGCGGGTGGTGGCCGGATCTGGGATCTACGACAGGCTGATCGAGGAGCTCGTACCGGCCGTCGAGTCGCTCGTCGTCGGCGATCCGGCAGGCGGGGCCGAGATCGACATGGGGCCCGTCATCTCCCGCGACCAGCAGGAGCGCGTCTTCGGGTTCCTCGAGCGGGCCTCGGGCGCGACGGTGCTGACCGGAGGCGGGTCGGCGAACGGGCGCGGGTTCTTCGTGCCGCCGACGGTGGTCACCGACGTCGGGCAGCGCGACGAGATCGTGCAGCGCGAGGTCTTCGGGCCGGTGGTCACGGTGCAGCGGTTCGCCGACGACGCCGAGGCGATCGCCTGGGCGAACGACGTGCCGTACGGGCTCGCGGCGTCGGTGTGGACGCGCGACGTCGGGCGCGCGCTGTCGGCGGCGCGGGCGCTCCAGTTCGGGACGGTGTGGATCAACGACCACATCCCGCTCGTCTCGGAGATGCCGCACGGCGGCTACAAGGGCTCCGGCTACGGCAAGGACCTCTCGATGTACTCGCTCGAGGACTACACCCAGATCAAGCACGTGATGGCGAAGCTCGGCTGACGTGCCGGCGCTGATCTTCGACCTCGACGGCACGCTCGTCGACACCGTCTACGCGCACGTGTTCGCGTGGCAGCGGGCCCTCGCTGCGGAGGGGATGCCGATCGACGGGTGGAGGATCCACCGGCGCATCGGGATGTCGGGCGGTCTCTTCACCCGCGCCGTGGCGCGCGAGGTCGGCCGGGATCTGTCGCAAGAGGAGATCGACGGGATCCAGAGGCGCCACGGAGTGATCTTCCGTGAGCTGCTGCCCGAGCGGCGGCCGCTGCCGGGGGCGGTGGCGATGCTCGCCGATCTGCGGGCGCGCGGCATCGTGCACGGGATTGCCACGTCGGGCGGCCGGCCCGATATCGACTCCTCGCTCGAGGCGCTCGAGGTTCCCGAGGACATGGTCGTGATCAACCGCGGCGACGTCGCGCGGGCGAAGCCGGCGCCGGATCTCTTCCTTGCCTGCGCCGTCGCCCTCGGCGTCGACCCGCGGGATTGCTACGTCGTCGGCGACGCGGTCTGGGACATCCTCGCCGCCCGCCGGGCGGGAATGCTGAGCATCGGGCTCCTGAGCGGCGGCTATGGCTCGGACGAGCTCCTCCAGGCCGGCGCGTACCGCGTCTACGCCGAGGCGGCAGATCTGCATCAGAGCCTCGACGAGCTCGGCTTCGACGCCTGAGCCCCGGGGTGGCCGGGCTCGCGCTGATCGTCGCGGCGGGCTTGACCTCGGTGCTCGCCGCAGCGTGCCTGCGGCTCCGCTCGCCGCTCACGACGCTGCTTGCCGCGTACGTCGCCTTCGTCGCGAACCTTGTGCTGGCGACGCTCGTTGTCTCGCCGTTCCGGGAGATGACTCGCGGCGGCCTCGCCGTGGTCGAAGGCGTGCTGCTCGTCTCGGTCGCCGTCGTGTGGTGGCGTCTCGGACGGCCGCGGCCGGAGCTCCGCGCTCCGGCGCTCGACGGGGTTGCGGTCGCCTTCCTGCTCGCGATCGGCGTGCTGCTCGCCTACGAGCTCGTGCTCGCGCTCACGGTGCCGGCGAACAACTGGGACTCGGTCTCCTACCACCTTCCCCGGGTGGCGGCGTGGATCCACCACGGCGGGGTGTACTGGGTGCCGAATGCGCCGACCGACCGGATCAACGAGTTCCAGCCGGGCGCCGAGCAGGAGATCGCCTTCCTGTTCGTCGCGACAGGGACCGGGCTTCTCTACGCGCTTCCGCAGTTCCTTGCGCAGCTCGCGATCCTCGGGGCGATCTTCGGCGCGGCGCGGCGGCTCGGTTTCGCAGCATCGCCGTCGGCGGGCGCCGCGTGCCTGACCGCGACGTTCGGGATCTTCGCCTACGAGGCGAGCACGGCCCAGAACGATCTCGTCGCCGCGTCGCTGGTCGCGGTCGCAGGCTGCTTCCTGCTCGACGGCGGGCGAACCGAGGCGGTGGTGGCCGGCTTCGCGGCCGGGCTCGGGCTCGGCGTGAAGCTGACGACGATCCTCGCCTGGCCGGTGCTGATCGCGCTGGCGGTGCTGGCGGGGCGGAGGACGTTCTGGCGGGCGGCTGCGGGCGCGACGGCTGCGTTCGCCGCGATCGCGTGCTGGACCTTCGTGCTGAACCTGCACAACACCGGGCACCTCCTGGGGCACGGCGGCAACAGGGCGGAGAACATGACGACGCCGTCCTGGCCGGGCTCGCTCGTCAACGTGCTCTCGATCCTCTACACGATGCTCGACCTCTCGGTGCTCTGGCCGGCGCCGATCGCGATCCTCACCGCCCTCGGGCTCGTGGCGGGCGTGGTCGTGTACCGGCGCTCGCGGGATCGGCGGGAGGGGATCGGCGTCGCGCTCCCGTTCCTCGCGCCGGCGCTGATGATCGTGGCAGCCGCCGTGCTGGCCGCCGCGACGCGGGCGCTCGGCAGCCCGGTGCGTGGGCCGGGCGGGAGCTACAACCAGCTCGGGTTCTTCGGCGGCTTGAACAACACGGCGGATGAGGACAGCTCGGCATTCGGGCCGGTCGGCGGCCTGGCGCTCCTGGGTGTCCCCGTCGTCCTCGCCGCGCTCGCCCCGGTCCGGCGAGTCGATCGTCGGCAGCTCGTCCTCGCCGCGGCGATCCCGACCTACGTGATCCTGCTCGCGCTGTCCGCGAAGTTCAATCCGAACCTCCCGCGCTTCCTGGTCGTGCCCGCCGTGCTCACCGCCCCGCTCCTCGCTCATCTCTTCAGGAGGCGGGCGACCGCGGTCGCTTACGCCGCGGTCGCGCTGCTCGTGATCGGTCTCGGAGTCACGCGCCAGGAGCACAAGCGGCTGTTCAGCTCCTACGGGCGCCCGTGGAACCTCACGCAGGTGGAGGCGCTCGCCGAGTCCGGCCCGAAGCCCGCCTCGGCCGCGCTCGCCCTCTTCGACGCCGCCGTCCCGCCCCACGCAACCGTCGGCGCGGTTCTCGCCGACGGCGACCCGTCCTACGTCCTCGGCGGGAAGAACTTCTCCCGTCGAGTCGTCTACCTCCCGCGCCGAGGCGCGCCCCAAGCCGCCGCGAGAGCCGGCGCCCGCTACGTCGTGGTAGCCGATCAACCCGAGGAACGCCCAGCCGCCAACGAACTGAAAGCCGCCGGCTGGACGATCCGCCCCCTTGCCGGATACTGGCTCCTGGCCCAAGCCCCGTTGCCTCAAAAGCATACGGTGTCTGACACCACCGGGCCCCTGCAAGGCGCATGAACGCTGGGACCGGAGCGGAGGGACGGATGGTGTCTGACACCAGAATCGTCCCGAATGGCCGATGCGGTGGTTGGCAAAACTGGCTACAGTAGAGCCATGGGCCGCGCCCCACGAGTCTGGGAGGAGGGGGCTGTCTATCACGTCGTCCCGAAGGGGAACGACGGCCGACGGATCTTCCTCGACGACCGCGACCGGGTCGACTTCCTCGTCCCGCTCCACGAGGCCGCGGAAGCTCACGGGGCCATGATCGTCGGCTACTGCCTCATGAAGAACCACGTCCACTGGCTGATCCAGTCGGGCGAGGAAGGCCTCTCCGCGTTCCTGCGCGACGTGCTCGGCGGTCACTCGCGCCGCTGGAACCGCCGCCACGGCCACGAGGGACACACCTTGAAGAACCGCACGTTCGCCGTCCACGTGAAGACCGACGCCCACTTCTGGTGCGCCGCCCGGTACATCGACATGAACCCGGTCGCGGCCGACGCCGTCCGCCGACCCCAGGACTGGCCGTGGAGCAGCTACCGCGCCCACGCCGGCCTCGACGTGCCGCCCCGCTTCCTCGACAACGCCGAGTTCCTCACCTACTTCGCCCCAAACCCCGAGCGGGCGCGCGCGAAGTACCTGCGGTTCGTCTCCGACTGGCGACCGCCGAAGGCCCCGGCGCTCGACCCGATCCTGGCAGCACGCCTCCTCGCCACGGCTGCCACAGAGGAGGATCCGGACGCCCCCCGTGCCCGGATCCTCCTCGGCTTGACCCCCCCTTTCGGAGCGACCGCCGCCCGGGGCCAGGACTCCCCAGGCGCGGCCGTCCGAACCGGTGCCCCAGTCGCTAGCCCCCGTTGAACGGCGCTGCGACTCGCGGGTTGATACTCGCGAAGAGCCCGTTCGGATTCGGGTACCAGAGCCAGACGTGCATCGTCACGAGCCGCGGGTGCCAGAACGTGAACTTCGCGCCCGACCCCGGGGCCTTCGCCGGGCACCCGGCCTGCGACCCCGACGGCACGAACGTCCCGTCCGTGTAATGGCAGCCTGCACCGAACGACCCATAGCGCGCACCGGGCAACGGTGCCGCAGCCGGCTTCGACGGGAACACCCATTCGATCGCGCCGAGCTGCCAACCCTGTGCGCCGTGCTCGTACACGAGGATCGGCGGCTTCCGGATGTCGAACCCCTTCACCCCGGGGTTCATGAAGTGGTAGCCCATCGTCGGGATCATCTTCGTGATGATTCCGTAGCCGTTGCGCTTCGCCAGCGTCAGGTCCGTCACGTACTTCGCCGTCGCGGCCCGTGCCACCGCGAGCGACTTGTCGAGCCTCGCCTGCGCCTGGGGCGACAGCCCCTGGTGGCTCGTCGCCATCGCGCCGGACACGGCCCAGACCGATAGCCCGGACGCGACGGCGACGAGGCCCACCGTGATGGCCTTGGCCTTCTTCGTAGTTCTCATCGATTCCCTCCGTCTTCGTTGAGATAGGTTCCCTCGACGGTAGGGCGCCCGCGGCACACCCGCATCGGCAGTGCCACCCACGTTTCGGCGGAGGCTTACCCATGTTTCCGCGGGGCGCCGAATCCTTAGGGATCCCTCACTCGAGGGACAACCGTTGCGGGCACACTTTCGAATAGCTCTGAATGACGTCTAACCAGAGCGTGCGCCTTGCCGGAGGTACGGGAATGAACCGACCCGACGAACATCCGGGTTGCCTGTTCGAGACGGACCACGTACGCTTGCACGACCGAAAATCCCTGCTCTTGGCTTGGGAGACAACGCGAAAGAGACTGCGGCAATGAGCACGACTGCTCGGAGAGGGGGGGTGGCAACCACTGGGATCTCCCAGCTGTGCCCATGGTCCCGAAGGCAGCTCCCAATGCGGCTCCGAGCGAAGGCGGCGTCGAGGCCGTCAAGCGGCGCCTGAACCGCCTCGCCCTTGACGTCCACGACGGCCCGATGCAGAACCTCGCTGTCATCGGCTTCAGCCTCGGCGACCTGCGGCGCAAGATGCACGCGCTCGTCCCGTCTGACCATCACGCCGGGATCGACGCCGGGATGGAGCAGATCGGGGCCGAGCTCGGCCGCGTCGAGGACGAGCTTCGTGCGCTGATCGGCGCACTCGAGCATGGCGTCGTCACCAGCGTCCCCGTCGTCGACGCGATCCAGATGGAGGTGGCGGAGTTCGGCCGTCGCTCGGCAGTCGTCCCGGAGCTGATCGTGGTGGGCGAGCCCCGCACCGAGACGGACTCCCAGCGGATCGCCCTGCAGTCGGTCACGCGCGCCGCCCTCGCCAACGTTGCGAAGCACGCTGCCGCGAAGACGGTGAAGATCCGGCTCGTGGGCGCTCCCGAGGCGATCACCCTCGAGATCGAGGACGACGGACGCGGGTTCGATCCATCCCGCCCTCCGAAGAAGGGGCACTTCGGCCTCAACGGGATGCGCGAGCGCGTCACGATGCTCGGCGGCACCTTCGACGTCCAGAGCCGTCCGGGCGGCCCGACGAAGATCACGGCCACGCTCGAGACGTGGCGGCCCCCTGCCGGCGAGTAACGAGCGTTTCTCGCGGCGCGGCCTCTGCCGCCCCGAGCACTGGGCCGGGAGGAAGCCGCCTCGCGTGGCATGACCACGACGCATGAGTAGAGACCGCTGATGAGCTTGCGGAGTCGAGCCGGCAGCGGCGCTGAAGACGGTGATCGGGGTGGCGTCGACGCCCAAACCCTCAACGGCCCGGGCTCGCTGCCGAACATTGAGGATTACGCCCGAGGGCATCCGAACTTCGTCAGGGGTGAGCTTCCACCGCTCCTTCGTGCCAAGGCTCTCCCGGCCGTCATCGCGGACGTCGGTTGTGGCGGTGGCGCGGGCCTTCGGCATTGTCGCTAAGCGTCCGCTCCTGCAGGGGCTACTCTACGAACTCGCTAGGACCCCGGCTCTCCGGGCTTGTCGGGCCGCCAACTTGCACATACGCTTAGGCGCACAAGATCCCCGTTCTCTTGCAGAGGATCGGGACGACCGCGAGAGAACGTTCGCGAAGGGGTTCGGGGCATGAGCGAGACAGCACGCAGGCCGGGCGATGGCGAGCGGAGAGAGGTCGCCGCCGCGCCGGCGACCCCCGACGTCGTCGAGCCCGCGAGGACACAGAAGCAGGAAGCGCCCGCGCCGGACCTCGCCGAGTCATTGAAGCGTCGGCTCGTGCGTCTGGCGCTCGACGTTCACGACGGCCCGATGCAGAACCTGGCGGTGATCGGGTTCAGCCTGGGTGACCTGCGGCGACGGCTCCAGTTGACTCTCGAGGAGGGTGACCACGCGCAGATCGACGCGGGCATGGAGCAGCTCGGCGCCGACCTCGGCCGGGTCGAGAGCGACCTAAGGGCGCTGATCACGGCGCTGGAGGATGGGGGAGTCACGTCCCTGCCGCTGGTCGACGCGATCGACCACGAGATCGTCGAGTTCGAACGCCGGTCGGCCGCGAAGGTCGAGTTTCACGCCATCGGCGAGGTTCGCGTCGAGACCGACTCGCAGAGGATCGCGCTTCAGTCGGTGACTCGCGAGGCGCTCGCGAACGTCGCCAAGCACGCTGCGGCCCACAACGTCTGGATCACGCTGAGCGGGACAGAGGATGCCGTGTCTCTCGAGATCGAGGACGACGGGCGTGGCTTCCGCGTCGGAACCAAGTCGAAGAAAGGCCACATCGGCCTGGACGGCATGCGAAACCGGATCGAGATGCTCGGCGGCGAGTTCCGCGTGAAGAGCCGCCGCGGCGGCCCGACGAACATCACCGCCACGCTGCAGGCGTGGCGTCCGACCGATCCCGCCTGAGCCGGCGAGGCGGGGCCCATCAGTACTGTCCGGGTGATGGGAGCCGCGCTCCCCAGGCGCCTGGGGCGGGACCGGTCGACGTGGTGGGCGGGGCCGCTCGCGGTTGTTCTCGCCGTGGCGACGTTCGTCCACCTCGGGTCGGACGCGAATGCCGCGGTCTGGGCGCTCGTCCAGGTCGTCCTCGTCGCCCTCGCCGCGATCGACGTGGCCACTCGACTGCTCCCGAACCGGATCACGCTGCCCGTCTCGGCCGCCGCCGTGCTCCTGCGCGTGGCCGACGAGCGCTCGGCCCTGCTCGAGGTCGTCGTGGCGGGCATCGCCGCCTTCGCGGCGTTTTACGTCGTCGCGCTGGTCGTCCGCGGCGGCTTCGGCATGGGCGACGTGAAGTTGGCCGCGATGCTGGGATTCCTGCTCGGGAAGGCGGTCCTCCCTGCTCTCGTGCTGGGCGTCGTGGCAGGAGGCATCTGGTCGGCGCTCCTGCTCCTGACGAGGCGGGTAGGCATGCGCTCGTCGATCGCCTACGGGCCATTCCTCGCCCTGGGCGGCGCGGTAGCGATCCTCTTCTCGAACCCGCCCGCGCTTGTTTAACGCGCGGCCCCTCGTCGACGAGACGGGTCGCGTCGTGGTCGAACGGTGCGAGCGCGCCGAGCGGATGGGTGCGCGCATGCGCGGTCTTCTCGGACGGGACGGGCTCGAGCCGGGGGAGGGGCTGTGGATCGCGAGAACCGGCTCCGTCCACACGTTCTTCATGCGCTTCCCGATGGACGCCGTGTTCCTCGACAAGGGACTTCGCGTGCGGAAGGTCGTTCCGGCCGTGCGGCCGTGGAGATTCGCCTGGTGCCGTCGTGCCAAGAGCGTCATCGAGCTGGCGGCCGGGGAGGCCGATCGGACGAAAATCGTCAAAGGAATGCAACTTTCGTGGGATAGTGAGACTCATGTCGGGTGACGAGAAGTCCTTCGGCCCGGGGGAGATGTCCTCCGGCGTCCCGCGGTCGGTTCTCGATGCGCGCAACACGCTGCACGACCTGCGCGAGCAGGTTCGGCGCGAGCTCGACGGCGTGGTCATCGGCTATGACGAGCCGCTCGACCTGATGGTCGTGGCCGCCGTCGCGGGCGGTCACGTACTCGTCGAGGGGCCGCCCGGTATCGCCAAGACGCTCATGGCCGGCTCCGTGGCCCGCGTCCTCGGTGTCGCGCTCCGGCGGGTTCAGTTCACTCCGGACACCTCGCCCGAGGAGATCACGGGCTACAACGTGACCCGGGCCGGGGAGACGAAGTTCATGCATGGCGCCGCCTTTACGAACGTCCTGCTCGCCGACGAGATCAACCGGACGCCGCCCCGGACGCAGGCCGCGCTGCTCGAGGCCATGCAGGACCGGCATGTGACCGTCGAGGGCCGCACACACTGGCTGCCGAGCCCGTTCATGGTGATCGCGACGCAGAACCCATATGAGCACGAGGGGATCTTCCCGCTGCCCGAGTCGCAGCTCGATCGCTTCCTGTTCAAGATCCACCTCGACTACGGCTCGGCCGCGGTCGAGCGCGCCGTGCTGCGGCTGCCTCACCGTGGCCTCGCCCCTGACGTCCTCGGCGACGTCTCGCCGCTGCTCGACGTCGCGCGCCTTCAGGCGGCGCAGGAGGACCTCGACCAGACGCCTGCGCCCGACGACGTCATCGCATTCATCGTCGACGTCGTCCGCCGCACGCGCGTGGCGCCTGGGGTCGAGCTAGGCGCCAGCCCTCGCGCCGCGGTCCACCTGCTCGCGGCGTCGAAGGCTCATGCGCGGCTGGCTGCGCGGCCGGCGGTGACGAGGCAGGACGTGATCGACATGGCCCCGTTCACGCTTGGGCACCGGTTCATCGTGAACGGCGTCGACCCGGAGAGCGTCGTCGCCGAAGCCATTCGCGGCGCCTCGGAGGCCGAGTCTGCGGAGTGAGTCGTCTGCCCCGCCGGCGCTGGGAGGGCAGTGACGGAACTTCCTCTTCGACGGATCTCGACGGGTCGGCTTACGTCTCACTCCTCGTCTGGCTAGCAACACCCATACGTCCTTGCGAACTGCGCGTCGGGGCCCGTGATCTGGCGCGGAGCAGGCTTGTCCTTAGTCTCGACCGGAGTCGGCGCCCCTTCTAAACGCGCGCCGCCTGGATCGCTTGCGACGATGGGCTAAATGGTGGCTGCGTTCAAGCGATTGACTCCCTGGCTGTTCTTCTTAGCCCTTCCCCTGCTCACGCTCACGATCGGGGCTGTCGACATCCACAGGGCGCACAACCTCGCGAACGATTTCCGGTTCGAGCTCTACCCGGAAGCCAAGCTCGTCCTTCATGGAACGAACCCATTCCCGCCGCCAGGCTCCGACCTCTCGGGCGGACAGAACCTTATCTTCCCCATCCCTGCTGCACTCCTGGTGGCTCCGCTGACTCTGGTGAGCACCTCGACGGCTTCGATCATCGCCAGTGTGAGTCTTCTCGTCCTCCTGGCCGCTGCTCTCTGGCTGCTCGACGTGCGGGACTGGCGCATCTATGGACTCATGGGTCTTTGGCCAGGGGTTATCGCCGCGGTGCAAACCGGGAACTTGAGCATTCCGCTTACCTTGCTGGTGGCGCTCGCCTGGCGAAACCGTGACCGGACCTGGGCGCCCGGTCTCTTCATCGGAGCGGCGATCGCGCTCAAGCTCTTCCTTTGGCCGTTGCTCGTGTGGCTGCTTGCGCTTCACCGCTATCGAGCCGCGGCGACCGGCGCGGCAGTTGGGGTTGTAGGTGGGTTCCTCGCCGTGCTTCCGTTCACGAGCATCAGCGAGTATTTGAAGCTACTAGACGATCTCGGGAGGGTCTTCGGGCCCGAGAGCTACAACATCGTCGGTCTCCTGTCTCAGTTTCATGGCGCCTCATACGAGCACGCTGTGCTGATTGCCGATGCCATTGGGTTCGCGGTGCTTGCCTTCTCAGCCATGCGTCGATCGCTGCCGCTCGCCCTTGCTTCTGCGTTTCTCCTTTCGCCGATCGTGTGGACGCACTACTTCGTCCTGCTTGTAGTGCCGCTTGCCATACGCTGGCCTCGCCTCGCTCCCGCGTGGTTCGTCCCGCTCGTGATGTGGGCGTGTCCGGGCACCGGCTTCGAGGTCAGGTTGCGGCATGTGCTCATAGGACTCGCCGTCCTCGTGACGGTGACCGTCCTCGTTGAGTGGCCGCCCCGGCGGCTCGAAGGACGCGTTCGGCGAGTGGCGACGCCGGGGGGTTGATGAGCAATCGGACTCGACGGGACGACATCCCGCCCCGCGCAGCGACCGCTCTTCTCGTCGTCGTCGTCGCGGGCTCGACGCTCTGGCGCGGGATCGCGTCCGCCCGCGTCAAGAGCCCGTGGATCATGCCGGATGAGCTGATCTATTCGAGCCTCGCAAAGAGCGTCGCATCGAGCGGGCATCTGGCGATCCGTGGCGTCTCTACCACCGCGTACAGCGTCGTCTATCCGCTCCTCCTGGCTGCCCCATTCTCCCGTGCCGACCCAGTGTCCGCCTACGCCACGGCCAAATGGGTGAATGCACTATTGATGTCTCTCGCTGCGATACCTGTGTACTTGCTTGCTCGACGGGTACTACCCCGCGCGCTTGCGCTGGTGGCAGCTGTCTTTGCGTTGCTTGTCCCGTCACTCGTCTACACAAGCTTGCTCATGACGGAGAACGCGTTCTATCCGGTTTTCCTCCTCGCGATTCTCGCCATCGTTCGCGCTATCGAACGGCCGTCTGTCGCCCGGCAACTTGGGGCGCTTGCCGTTTGTGCGTTCGCTTATCTGACGAAAGCCGAGGGCATCGTTCTGGTGCCGGTCTTCACAGTCGCGGTTATCTTGCTGGCGATCGGCGAGCCCGATCGGGTCGGTGAGCTACGGCGTTATCGCCCGGCCCTCGGTGCACTCGTCGGGGGGCTCGGAGCACTGCTATTGGCCGAGACACTTCGAGGGGGCAGCCCGTCCGCTTTGCTCGGTACGTACGCCTCTACGGTGCGCAGCTATCCGCTCGGGCACGTTCTGCGCTGGATTGCGGCCAATCTCGCCGATCTCGAGCTGTACCTGGGCTTCCTCGCCTTCGTGCCTGCAGCCATCGTGATCGCGTCGCTGCTAGGTCGGCGGAGCACCGGCCGTTCGGAACGGGCTTTAGCCGCTACATCGGCGGCCGCCATCGTCTGTGTGATCCTTCTGGTTGCAGTGTTCTCGGCCGGACCCGGCGAGCAAGCGTCCAAGACCGCGAGCTATCCGAAGATCGGACAGGTGTTGCATGAGCGGTACCTCGTCTATCTCGTCCCGCTCTTCCTGATCTTCTTCCTCTACTGGCTCCACCGGCGGCGTGAGTTCTCGAACCAGATCCTCTTGGCGGTACTCGTTCCGGCGGTACTGCTCCCGCTCGCGCTTCCTTATCAGCACGTACTGACGAACGCCGACTTCGAGGCCCTTGCGCTTCTCCCCTGGAACAACACCTTGATCGCTCCGAGGAATGTGCCAATAGCGCTCGCGGTGACTGCTGCGATCCTGCTTCCCACCCTGCTCCTCCGTCGCAAGTCCATCCTCGTTGCGCAGGCTGCTTTCGTCGCAGCCGCGCTCGTGGTGGTCGGCCTGATAGCTGCGGACGAGGTGATGAAGGCCTCGACGCAGCTTCCGACAAGCCACAGCAACGCGCCGGGCTGGATCGACGCGGCGGTTCCGGCTGGAGCAAGGGTCGCAGTCCTCTGGAGGCGGGATGCGCGCTGGTCGGAAGCAGTCGCCCTCGGGCGCGAGCATGCGCTCTGGCGGGCGGAGTTCTTCAATCCCTCGGTGCAGCGTTACTACTACCTCGGCACGCCGATGCACTACGACCTGCCCGAGAAACGGGCGACGATTCACAATCGGGAGGTCGCACTTCCGGGTGGTTCGGCAGTTCGATACCTCATCGCTGGCTCCCAGCTCGCGCTGGACGGGAGGATCGTCGCACGCGACCGTCGTGCGCACCTCGTTCTTTACAAGCTCAATCAGCAACCAGGTTGAGCCCAGAACCAACCGATTGGGTCGTGCGCGTCAACCAAAGCCGGGCTAGCGTTCGGTCGTGGCGGAAGAGATCGCGATGACGAGGAAATGACCCTCGCGTTCAGGCGAGTCGCTCCGATCGTCTTTCTAGGCGTTCTTCCGGTATTCGTGGTGGCCATCCTCGCCTACGACGCCCATGAGCTCGGCAACCTCGGCAACGACTTCAGGTTCGAGCTCTATCCGGCGGCGAAGCTTGTCCTCCACGGCGCGAATCCGTACCCAGCGCCACACGCTGATCTCTCGGGCGGGCAGAACCGGATCTTCCCGATCCCGGCCGTGCTCCTCGTCACACCACTGACGCTCCTGTCGCCGATGTGGGCGGCGGCCGTCGAGGCGGTCGTCCTTCTCGCAATGCTCGCAGGGACGCTGTGGGTGATGGAGGTCCGCGATTGGCGAGTGTACGGGGTTGTGTACATGTGGCCGCCAGCCCTCGCCGCTGTCCAGACCGGGAACATCACGATCCTCCTCGGTCTTCTTGTCGCCCTCGCCTGGCGCTACCGAGAACGCGTGTGGGTCCCGGGAATCGCGGTCGGCGTCGCGATCGCGCTCAAGTTGTTCCTCTGGCCGTTGCTCGTGTGGCTGCTGGCGATGCGGCGCTATAAAGGTTCCGTCGCAGGCGCCGGAATCGGTGTGGCGGGGGGTTTCCTGGCCGTGTTGCCCTTCACAACCCTCCCGGCGTACGTGCGACTGCTGAACAACCTCGGGACCACCTTTGGCCGTGACAGTTACAACCTCGTCGGCCTGTTCGCCCAGGGTCACCTAGCTTCGCGGAGTGCTGCCGTCCTCCTCTCGTACTGCGTCGGGCTTGGCGTCCTCATGCTGGCCTACGTACGGAAGTCGCTGTCGCTTGCCATCGTGGCGAGTCTGATTCTCGCGCCCATCGTCTGGACGCACTATTTCGTGCTGCTCGCAGTTCCACTTGCCATCCGATGGCCGAGACTCGCCCTCGCGTGGTTCGTCCCGTTCGTCATGGTCGTCTGTCCTGGGACGCACTACGAAGTACGCATGTGGCACATCCTTGTCGCTCTTGGTGTTCTTGCCGTCGTGACCGCACTCGTGGAGTGGGCGCCACGCGACAGCCAGCTTCCGCTTCGCGTCAGGGCCATCATGCGACCAGTCCGAAGCAATTGATGACGTGATGACCTCACCTGCGGAGCCACGGTGGCGACTACGCGAGACATTGCGTAACGACCCCGTCTCATTGATCGCAGCGGCCAGTCCGACCGGCGGGCTCGGGGTTTCCCCCGGGCCGCCGGTCAGTTGTCGATCCGGCCGGCTCGGGAGGTGAGAACGGCGAGCAAGACGGTCGCCACCAGCACGGCATAACCGATGATCGCCGGGCTTCCGATAGAAGCCGTATCAAGGCCTCTGGCCGACGTCCGGCCTCGCTCCCAAACAGAAGGGTCGGTGCTCTGGCCACCCACGGCCCAGAAAGCGAGTGGAGTGATCCATAGCCACCCTAGCCGGGGGCTCACGATCGCGAGCGGCACGTAGAGCAGGATGAAGTAATGGAGCCAAACGATCGGCGAAAGGGCCAGGGCCGCGCCGACCGCCACTATGAACGTCCAAGCGTCCGACCGCTCTCCGCCGCCGCGCAGCGCGAGCACGACCAGGCAGGTGACGCCCGTAACCGCGGCGAGTGCCAGCGCCGTGGTTGCTCCCGCACCGAGTGCGAGGCCAAGCGCTGTGACCGAATAGCTTCTTCCCTCGAGCACCCGGGAGAGAAGGTTGAGCAGGTGGGGGTAGGTGCGCAGGCCGTCGAAGCCGGTCACGCCCCAACCGATGATCGTCATCGCGAACGTGACCACGAGGGCGATGACCCCCGCGGCTTTGCGACGCGTAAACGCCAGCCAGAGGAGCATTGGCCAGAGGAAGACCTTGAGCACGATCAACGCGGCGACCGCGCCGCCGGCGATCCACCTGCGGTCGCGCCAACGCCATGTGATCGCCAGCCCGAGCGTGAGCAAGGGGGTGACGGCGCCGAGGGAGAGTCCATGCAGGACCGGCCGCGACAGGAACGCAAGTCCGTAGCAACGCCAGTCGCGGACGCCCACGACCCACAGGGCAAGAAGCACGGCCGCGATCGACACGAGCTCGAAGGTGACGCTCGCCGCCGTGAATGGCAGGAGTGCGAACGGCACCGCCGCGATCGCAGCCGGCGCTGGATAGACGAACGCCTGCTGGCCGCCGAGTGCTGCACGGGTCGCCGGCGGGTACGGAGACGCGCCGTGCAGGACGTCCCGGCCTGCGTTCCAGAGGGCATGGAAGTCCCAGAAGGACAGCCGCGACCCTACCCCCACCGACTCGGCGAGCAGCAGGCAGACCGCCGCTATCGGAACGATCCCGAAGACCACAATCGGCACGAGGCGACACCCGGCTGCTCGGAGCCCCGGGGTGCCGACGGAGACCGCGGCGCCTGTGCCGCTCACCGGGAGCTCGTCCGCAGCACCACGACCTCGCCGTCGTGGTACAGCACCGATGTCCCAGGTTTTGCCTCGAGCAGGCGCACCGCTCCGTCGTCCGCCTTCGGGTCGAGCACGAGCAGCCGGTAGCCGTGCGTGGCCTGCAGCCAGTTGGGCCCGTGCTCGAGGCGGAAGGCGACGATCCGGTTGAGCTGGCTGTGGGTCAACAGCTCGAAGCGGACGTCGTAGGCGATCCGGCCGGCGAGCGCCGGGTCCTCGAGGAGCAGCCAATCTGCGTACCGCTCGTCGGCGAAGATCCGAGCCCGCGGCTCAGCTCGCGCGGCGGACGAGACGACCGATGCCGCCCGCGTCGGAAAGCCGCTCTCGAGCCACCGGTCCCCGCGCGCGAGCACCGCGCCGGCCATCGCGCAAAAGAAGGCGACTCCGATGGCCGCGAGCGCAAGGTTCACCCCCGAGCGGCGCCGGCTGTCTGCCGGATGCCAGGCGGCGTCGACCACAGCGGGAAGGATCGCGGCCGCGACGAGGGCGAACCAGACGATGTTCCGGATGGCGAGGAGGCCGAACACGCCGGTGCCCGCGAAAGCGAGCATCGAGAACGGGGTCAGCCGGCGGGGCGCCAGAGCGATCAGGACGATTCCAGCGAGCAGGAGGGCGAAGAAGAACGGTTGCCCGCGCAGCGTGCTCGGGCCCCACTCGCTGACGCTGTGCGCGAGAGCCGGGTTGTCGAGAACGCTGCGGTAGTAGCCGGGCAGGTCGAAGCCGTAGGGCGATGCGAGCACGCAGGCCCACGGGGCGATCAAGAGGGCGCCACCTCGCGCGATTCCCGGCCACGCCTCTGCGCGGTGACGAACTGCCCGAACGACTCTCGTCGCGCCGTAGACGGAGACCAGCGCCGCCCCGGTCAAGACGGAGCCGTGGATGTTCGCCCACAGAACGAGCAGAGGCAATGTGAGGTAGACCCGCGGCGATGCGAGGGCCTCGTCGGCGAGTAGCAGCACGAGCACGAAGGCGAACAGCACGTACGCAGGTACCTGAGCTCGCAGGATCGTGTTGGGAAGGCCGACCACGAAGCAGATGCCTGTCACGAGAGCGACGCTCCGCGCCGAGGCGTGGCGGAGGCGCGCGGCAACGGCCAGGATGGCGAACGATCCGGTGTAGAAGACGACGAGTGCGAAGATCGCCAGGGCCATCCCGCCGGCCGCCCATAGACCGTAGAACGCGAGGTGAGCCAGCCACTGCTCGTCGACCCACGGCCGCCCGGCCGTGAGTGAGGTCAACGTATCGTGGTGGGGTATGCCGGACCGCCAGATCAGGCGCCCGGAGACGAGGGTGTACCAGGTGTCGGACTGAACGGCGGAGCCGAGAAATGCGACCTGGGCTCCAGCGCACACGGTAAGAGCGGTTAGCACGAAGGCGTTGCGTTCCAGCGCCGCGACGACGCGCACGGCGATTCCCGAGGCCCCGAGAGGCGCAGGCACGCCTTCTCCGACCGGCTGGGTCGCGGCTCCTTGCACGCGCCCATGTAAGGCGGGATCCGGCCTGGTGTCAACCCACGAAAAGCCGGTAGAAATTCCGCGAAAAGGGGAGGACCGCAGACCAGGCCCGCGAGGTGGCGGGACCTAGCCCTTCGGACGAAGTCGGTTCGGGCGAGCGGTGTTTAACATGAGCGACGGAGCGGTCGTAGTTAGCTATGGTCGTAGTTAGCTATGGAGCGAGGGAACGGTCGTAGGCCGTCCCGCAGGTACCGCGCCAACTGCTCGGGACCGAAACCCAACACTCGTTATCAACCAGGAGAAGCCCAAATGAGCAAGCTTCGTTCGTTGTTCGTCGAGCGGTGGCTCGGGGCCGGGGGTCTTGGTCTCGCTTCGGTGACTCTCGAGCGAGAGGAGGGGCAGACGCTTGCTGAGTACGCCCTGATCCTCACGCTGATCGCCGTGCTCGTGGTTGGTGGCGTGTTGTTGCTGAGTGGTCAGTTGCAGGGTCTCTTCAGCTCGATCGGCTCACAGATCTAGAGAAGCCCGGATCCCAGCATCCGGGGAGCAAACCATCGTCGACAAGGGACGTAACGACATGAGACATATTCGGAACACGATTGGTCTGCGGCTTGCCCTCGTGATGCAGGGACTCGAGGTCCCGAGCATCGAGCGCGAAGAGGGTCAGACGCTCGCTGAGTACGCCCTGATCCTCGCGCTGATTGCCGTGCTCGTCGTCGGTGCGGTGCTCTTCCTCAGCGGTGCGATCAAGGGGATCTTCAGCTCCGTCGGGTCGCAGATCTAGCCTCTCGGACGGGTTCAGCAGTCTGAGGCGGTTGTCCGGGTCGTTCGCGATCCGGACAACCGCTCTGGAGAGGTTCGCGAATACCTCTCGCTCGACCGATAACAGGAGTTGGGGAAGCATCCTTAAACTTCCTCCAAGATGAAAGGACTCGAAAAGGTGGACTGAGTGCAGGAACGCATCTCACGGCTCTTCAGGAATCGCGGCGGCGCTCTAATCGCCGGCGGTGTCGCGGCTGCGATCGCCGTCATCCTGCTCATCGTCTACCTGAACTCTTACCGCTCGAGCGTCAACTCGGACAAGGCGCCCGAGAGAGTGCTCGTCGCGACGAAGGTGATCAAGGCAGGCACCTCCGGCGAGATCATCGCGAAGACGGGCCTGTACCAGGTGACGGCGGTCCAGAAGGACCAGCTCAAACTCAATGCAATCTCCGATCCCGCCGCGCTGGCAGAACGTATAGCCGTGGCCGACATCTTCCCGGGCCAGCAGCTGACGCAGGACGACTTCACGACCGAGTCGCAGACCGGCGTGGCGTATCAGCTCGTAGGCCGCCAGCGCGCGATTGCGATTCCGACCGATACCGCGCACGGTGTCGGCGGAGTGGTCGCCAGCGGCAACTTTGTTGACGTCTACATGGGAGTTTCCGACGCCAAGGGCGGGCTCGTCACGCTTCTGGCCTCGGACGTATACGTGATTACCGCACCCGCGGGCGGCGCCGGCAACTTCATTCTCCGCGTCCCGACCGCCGAGGCGGCGAGGTTCGCATTCGCTTCGGACAACACCAAGATATGGCTCGTGTTGCGGCCCCAGATCGGGGCCTCTCGCACTCCGCGTGCGACGGCTAGGCTGTCCGCTCTGTTGGCCGGCGTGAAGTAGGGGACCGCCACATGTCTGAGCAAATACGGACGTTCGTAGTCCTCGACGCAGGGGTAAGCCAGGCCGAGGTCGAGAAGGTGCTACCGGGCTCCGACGAGGTTGAGATCGTCGGCCTGCTCACCGGCATCGACGAGGCGTGGGTCGGGATCCACGAGACCTCGAACGATCTTCTGCTGATCGCCTGCGCCGGCCAGTCCGAGCCTGTTCTCAACCTGATCGACAACGCGGTCGCCGAGAGGCCGCGCCGTCCCGTCGTAGTCCTCTCGTACGGCTCGCCGAACGGCTTCACGCGGCGCGTCTTCGCAGCAGGCGCCGACGACGTCGTGATGGTGCCGGCCACCCCCGACGAGCTGCTATTCGCCATCCAGAAGGCACTTGCCCGAAAGCAAGGTGCGGAGGGCGCCGGCTCGTTCGTTCGCGCGCCGCTCATCTGCGTGCTCGGCCCGAAGGGCGGCACCGGGAAGACGCTGACGGCCACCTCCCTGTCGGTCGTCCTCGCCGAGAGCGGGAAGACGGTGGCGCTGATCGACCTCGACCTTCAGTTCGGAGACGTGGGTCTCTCAATGGGCCTCGCGCCGCGCCAGACCATCTTCGACCTCGTCCGCACCGGCGGGTCGCTCGACGAAGAGAAGCTCGACGGGTTCATGATGCCTCACTCCTCCGGAGTCAAGGTACTCATCGCCCCGAGCCGGCCCGACCACGCGGCGGTCGTTTCGGTCGAGTTCCTCCGCGAGGTATACTCGACGCTCCGTGGCATGGTGGACTTCGTGGTTGTCGACACGCCGCCCGGCTTCACGCCCGAGGTAATCGCGACGATCGACAACGCGACGACGGTCGTGATGGTCGGGATGCTCGATGCGCTCTCGCTCAAGAACACGAAGCTCGGTCTCGAGACGCTCGAGCTCATGGGCTTTCCGGCCGATCACGTCAAGCTCGTACTCAACCGCGCCCGCAGCCGTGTTGGGATCTCCGACGACGAGGTCGCCGCCATCATGGGCCGAACGCCCGACGTTCTCGTGCCGAGCGATCGCGACATCCCGCGCGCCGTCAACGAGGGCAAGTCGATCCTCGCCACCAGCCCCCAGTCGGAGGCGTCGAACGCGTTCCGCCAGCTGGGGGCGATGTTCGTCCACGAAGAGACGGCTGCGGCGGTGGCCGGCGAGACGGGGCTGCGGCGCCTGTTCGGGAAGAAGGCCTAGATGGATCTCCACGAGCGGCTCTCAACGCGTGAGACCCAAGCCCAGCTCGAGCAGGCCGGCGAAGCCGATCCGTTCGCCGAGCTGAAGAACAACGTTCACCTGCTCGTGATCGGAGATCTCGGGCCGCAGCTCTTCAACGTCGCGATCGACCCGTCGACACTGCGCGAGCGCGTGGTCGCCGACATCCGCCGGCATCTCACGCAGGAAAGCGGGCTGTCCCGGTCGGAGCGCGACCAGCTCACCGCCGACATCGCCGACGACATCCTCGGTCACGGCCCGATCGAGCGGCTCCTCGCCGACGACACCATCAGCGAGATCATGATCAACGGCCCGTTCGACATCTGGATCGAGCGTCAGGGCAGGCTCTACCAGACGAGCGTCAAGTTCCACGACGACTCGCACCTGCGACGGATCCTCAACAAGATCGTGGCCCAGGTCGGCCGCCGGATCGACGAGTCGTCCGCGATGGTCGACGCCCGGCTCCCCGACGGCAGCCGCATCAACGCGATCATCCCGCCGCTGTCGCTGACGGGGCCGCTCGTCACCATCCGCAAGTTTGCTCGGAACCGCCTCGGGTTCAACGACATGATCAGGTTCGGGACGCTCACGACCGAGACGATCGAGTTCCTCGAGCGCTGCGTGCAGGCGCGACTCAACATCCTCATCTCCGGAGGTACCGGCACCGGAAAGACGACGCTGCTGAACGTCCTCTCCGAGGCCATTCCCGACGACGACCGGATCGTCACGATCGAGGACTCCGCCGAGCTCAAGCTCAACCAGCGGCACCTTCTTCGCCTCGAGTCCAGGCCACCCAACATCGAGGGCGAGGGAGAGGTGGCGATTCGGGACCTCGTCCGCAACAGCCTCCGCATGCGCCCGGACCGCATCATCGTCGGAGAGGTCCGCGGCGCCGAGGCGCTCGACATGCTCCAGGCTATGAACACCGGCCACGACGGCTCACTTACGACTGTGCACGCCAACTCGCCGCGCGACGCGCTGTCCCGGATCGAGACGATGGTGCTGATGGCCGGATTCGAGATCCCCCATCGCGCGATCCGCCAGCAGATCTCGTCGGCGCTCGACCTGATCGTCCAGATCGAGCGCCTCGAGGATGGCAACCGCCGTGTCACCTCGATCACGGAGGTGCAGCGGATGGAGTCGGACGTGATCACGCTCCAGGAGCTCTTCACGTACAAGGTCGAGCGGGTCACCGACGACCACGTCACGGTCGGCACGCTCGTCTCGACCGGTCTTCGCCCGACGTTCCTGAACAAGTTCGCGAAGCGGGGCGTGTCGTTGCCCGCCGGCCTCTTCCACGAGACCGGCCTCCCGCTCGGGGACAACGTCCCGAGCAAGAAATGAGCGTCGCGAGCCGGCTCGGGCTCGTCGCGCTCGCGGCGGCCGCGTTCACCGGAGCCGCCTCGGGAGCAGCGCCGTCGGGGCTTCGTCTGGCCGAGGCGGGGGGGTCGACGTTCCCCGCCAAGTCGTACATCCTCACCCTCCCGGCGCCGAGGGCGCTGTCCAACTCGGACGTGACAGTTGTCGAGAACGGCACGCGGGTCCCCGGGGTCTCCGTCGTCCGCCAGGGCACGGCCAAGGGCGCCTCAGCGGTCGTCCTCGCGATCGACGAGTCGTTGACGATGGAAGGCAAGCCCAGTGCGGCGGCGTTCGCGGCCGCCCGAGCGTTCGCGGCGGCCGCCAACCCGAACGAGTCGATCGCGGTCGTCACCTTCAACGGCGACGTCAAGGTCCTGCAGCCCTTCACGACCACCGCAGCGGACATCAACTCGGCGCTCGCGAAGCAGCCGAATTTCAAGTACGGCACGAAGGTGTACGACGCGCTCGAGCAGTCCCTGGGGCTGATCAAGAGCGCCGGAGCCCCGGCGGCATCCGTGATCGTGCTCACCGACGGCCAGAACGTCGGGAGCGAGACCTCGGCGTCCGCCGCGCTCGGGGACCTGAAGAAAGCGCATGTGCGGGCGTTCGCAGTAGGCCTCCGCTCTCCGGCTTATCACGCCGCCGCGCTCCAGAACATGGCCTCCACGACTGGCGGCAGCTACGTCGAGGCGAGCTCGCCCGCGGATCTGCGTCCCCTGCTCGTGAAACTCGGAAACCGGCTTTCGAGCGAGTACCTCGTCAACTACACGTCGTATCAGAATCCCAGCACGAAGGTCGTCGTCGCCGTGTCGGTCAAGGGCTTCCCGGGCGCCGTCCGCACCGCCTACAAGACGCCCGCCCTCCACATCGTTCCCGCGGCACCGTACAAGCCGTCTGCGGTCAACAACGTGATCGAGTCCCAGTACGTCCTGTTCGTGGTCGCGATCCTGTTCGCGCTGCTGATCGGGCTCGCGATCATCATCGCGACGTCGACCAAACCCGAGCCGCTCGTCGCGCGCATCGGCGGGTTCGTTTCCGTACCGCAGGCGCCCTCACCCGAGCCGGCCGCCGAGAAGCGCCCGAACCTCATCTCGCGGGTGACCGCGCGCGCCTCGCAGTCGGGCTGGTGGGACAGGCTGGAGGAGACGCTCGAGCTCGCCGACATCAAGGCGACCCCGCTTCAGTTCGTCGTGTTCACCGGGTTCATCACGATCCTCCTCGTCCTCATTCTCGGCCTTGCAGTTGGGATCGTCGGGGTCGTCATCGCGGCCTTCACGCCCTTCCTCGCACGTGCGATCGTGCTCCATCGCGTGTCCAGGAAGCGAAAAGCCTTTGCCGAGCAACTGCCCGACAATCTCGAGGTCCTCGCCTCCGCGCTTCGTGCCGGCCACAGTCTCGTGAGTGCACTCAAAGTCGTAGCCGGCGACGCAGTCGAGCCTTCGAAGTCCGAGTTCCAGCGAGTTCTCGCCGACGAGCAGTTCGGAGTCCAGCTCGAGGATGCGCTCAAGGTGACGGTCGAGAGGATGGAGAACAAGGATCTCGACCAGGTCGCATTGGTCGCGAGGCTTCAACGTGAGATGGGCTCGAACTCGGCTGAGGTGCTCGACCGCGTGGTGGATGCTGTCCGCTCGCGGATGGACCTGCGCAGGCTGATCAACTCGCTCACCGCACAGGGGCGTCTTTCGCGGTGGGTTCTGACGTTGCTCCCGATTGCCCTCGCGGTGGTCCTCACGCTGCTCTCGGGCAGCTACATGCATCCGCTGTTCCATACGAGCCTCGGGCAGATCCTGCTCGTGATCGCCGCGATCATGGTCGCGCTGGGGTCCTGGGTCATCGGGAAGATCGTCGACATCAGGATCGCGTGAAACCGTGATCGTCGTCCTCATCGTCGCGCTCGCCCTGATCGGCCTGGCTGTTGCGCTCGTGACCTCCGCGGTTCTGGAGCCACGGATCCGGCGCAGTGAGAACCTCTCGCAGATCGAGGCCTACGGATACACGAGCGTTGCCGGGGCTGACAAGCCCCACAAGCGCCAACGCGCCACGTTCGATGATCTCGCGAACTGGATGGGCAACCTCGTCAACGGCAGCGTCTTGAACATCAAGGAGGACGAGGTCCAGCGAGAGCTCATCTCCGCCGGCTTCTATCGCATCTCTGCGCGGAAGTTCATCGGCTATCGAGCGCTCCTGGCGATCGCTATTCCGATCGTGCTCGTCTGGCTCTTCGCGCTGGCCGGGACTCAGCCGGCGTTCATCGTGCTCGTCGCGATCGTCGGGTTCATCGGCGGCTGGGTCGGGCCGAGCTTCGTCGTGCACCGCCTGGCCGGCCAGCGGTTGCAGCGCATCGACGAGTCGCTCCCGTTGATGATCGACTTGCTCGTCGTGACGTTGGAGGCGGGGGTTGCGTTCCCGCAGGCCCTCAGGCTTGCCTCGGAACGGATCGAGGAGCCACTCGGGGACGAAGCTCAGGTTGACGATCCAGGAACAGGCGCTCGGGCTCTCGACGCTCGAGTCGCTGGAGAACTGGCTCCTGCGGTGCGACACCGCATCGGTTCGCGGCTTCGTCCGCGCGATGGTTCAGGGTGACAAGCTGGGGGTCTCGATCGGCCAGATCCTGCGCAATCAGGCGATCGAGGTGCGTGCCCGGCAACGCGCGACGGTGGAGGAGCGCGCCCAGAAGGCGCCGATCAAGATCCTCTTCCCGCTCGTCTTGCTGATCTTCCCGGCGATGTTCGTGATCATCCTCGCTCCGGCGCTTCTCCAGATCAACAAGGTGCTGAACGTATGACGCACCAGTCAGCCGCCGTCCTCGTAGATGGGGCTCTCGACGAGGCCCTGCTGATAGGCGTAGCGCGCCGCCTCGGTGCGGTTCGCGACGTTGAGCTTCCGGTAGATGTTCGTGAGGTGGAACTTCACCGTCTGCGGTGCGACCCACAGCTCCTGGGCGATCGCCGCATTGGACTTTCCGTGGGCGAGCGCCGTGAGGATCGCGAGCTCGCGCCCGGTCAGCCCCGCCGCCTTGGCGGCGCTCGAGTGCGTGTCGCTCGAGAGGCCGATCGCGGTGTAGACGGTCTCATCGAGCGCCTGCCTGATCGCGGCCGGCAGGTCGATCGGGTTGACGCTCTTGACGATGTAGGCGCTGGCCCCGCGTTTGAGCACGTTCTCGATCAGCTTCTGGTCGGTTGAAGCCGAGAGCACGACGACCTTGACCTCCGGGTTGCGCTTCTTGATCTGGTCGAGGCAGACGAGGCCGTCCATTCCCGGCATGCGAATGTCGAGGAGGACGACATCAGGGTGCGTGCGGCCGACGAGCGAGACTGCCTGGCTGCCGTTCATCGCCTCGCCGACGATTTCGAACTCTCCGATCGCCTCGAGCGAGTTTCGGACGCTATCGAGGATGAGCCGGTGGTCATCGGCGAGGAGGACGCGCGTCTTGAGACGTTTCGTTGTTCCCACCATGGGGTCAAGTCTGCCGGAAACGCCGGATTGAGAGCCGGCGATCGCGAAAGAGGCGCACAGGACTGGCGTAGCCATCGGCGCGCTGTCGCGAACGGCGCCTGCCGGGGTGGCGATCGCTCGGTAAAGACACGCTCGTAAGGTCGGAGGCGAGAGGGTAAAATGTG